>NZ_JABWSY010000015.1 GCF_013396335.1 Bacillus sp. EB106-08-02-XG196 | reverse complement strand
CCCGGCACGCCCGCGGAAAGCGAAGCACCTGGAGTGGAAATCAACAGGCCATTGAGCAGGCACGAATTTTTTGAAAATCGTAGGTTAGACTCTGATAAAATAAAAAATTGCCGAGAAAGATACCCTTTCTCGACAATCTGAGAAGCGTTATAATAACGCTTCAAATGATCAACAGCAGCTAATTAATTTTTCATTATAGAAAGCTCGGAATAATGGACTAGGAGAATGGTAAATTGAGAATAAGGATCTTGGATTTCACAATAATCTGAGGAGTAATGGTGGAGAAGAAAATATTTCTTACCCTTGTACCGAACTAATTGTTTTTTCAAGTAGAACACTCCTTTTTATAAACGTTTGAATATGTAAAAATAATCTGCAAGTAAAGGCTCCACCTACGCCAAATACCATGATAGCCACACATGCTATCCCCACTAATAATAGAATAATAAATCATTGTTAAGAGGCTGCTTTGTTGATGTTAAGGTTCTGTAAATCTTTTAACTTTTATTTTTCTTTTTAAGGATAGATACAGCCATTTTTCATGTATAGTAGAGTAGAATAGAAATGCAGAATGAATTGGTAATGGCTTTTATATTGGAGTGGGGGATATGGATGAGAAGAATTATTTTAACGACAGAGAGTGGTGCGGACTTACCAGAAGAATTAGCTGAAAAACATAATGTTCAAGTGGTCCCGATGCACGTAATCATGGATGGAAAGGATTACCTAGACGGTTCGTTACCTGTAACGGAGATTTATGACTATTACGAACAGACAAAGAAAATACCCTCGACAACATCCACCAATTCCCATGAATTTCTAGAATTTTTTACAAAGATCAAAAATGATAATCCTGATTGCATCATTGTACATATTGGTTATACTTCGAAGGCATCTTCTTCCTTCCAAAATGCAATCATTGCCACGGAAGATTTGAATGATATTTTTCTCATTGATGCTTTGAACGTTACAGGCGGATTAACAGCAATTGTGATGTATGGTGTTACCTTATTGGAGAATGACCCTAATATTGACCCTGAACACTTAGTAGAGCAGATCAAATCAGTGGTTCCTAAATCAAGACTAGCTTTCGTCCCCGGCAGCTTAGATTTTTTAAGAGCAGGTGGACGAGTTAGTAATCTAGCTTATCTCGGAGGGGCACTGTTGAAAATAAAGCCGCGAATTGAATTAATTGATGGAAATCTAACTTCAACAAAAAAATATCGCGGGAGTATGGATGCAGTTTCAGAAAAACTCATGCGGGATTATTTTGATCAATACGATATTGATAGAGGGCAGCTTTACTTGCTATACTCAATCGGCCTTGATGAAAGAATCAAGCAGCGGATGAGTGAAATTGCAAATGAAAATGGTTTCAATTATGTAATATGGATTCAGGCAGGAGCAATGATTTCAACTCATGCTGGACCTGGCGGTGTTGGAATTTCAGGCATAGAGGTTTAGGAAGTGACGAGAACCGGTAAGAATGGCTGATAATATAAACAAAAGTGCCAGGCATCATCCAGTATTTTGGTTGGTACCTGGCACTTGTTGCTTTCCTAAGGTTGGACCGAAAGAACCGTCCCCATGGTCCTATTGTTTCCATTGTTTCGGAAAGGAATTTAAAGTATGATAAATAGTGGGAAAATTTTCACTAGTTTATCTAATTTAGGAATCTATCAATATGATCCATTGAATACTGGTTAATTAGGAGGAGTTATGAGATTTCGAACGAAGCTTTATACGAGCATAGGATCATTGCTTTTGTTCATTACGATTATCGTTATTATGTTAATGAACATGCTTGAAGAATCGACAGTTAAAATGAACGTTGTGATTATTGATTTAAATGAGAGAATTGAAATTGCTTCCACGATTAAAGAAGAAACTTCAATCGTATCAAACGTATTGAATACGATATTGAAGGATCGTGGAGGGGAAGTCAATTCAGACTTGTTGAATGTATGGGAAAATTCGAATTCAAATTTACAAGTTGCAATTGACGCACTAGAGAAAAAGGACACCCATGAGAAATCTCAGGAACTCCTTGGTAAACTTAAAATCTTACATGAAAACCACCGAAATATGGGTCAGCTAGCGTTGACGGATAGGAAAATCAATCCTGACGCTAAACCTACTTCAACTTTTTTGACTGAATCTGAATTAATCAGTCAAAGAATGGATCAATTGGCAGAACTGCTTCATGGCTTACAAGAACAAGGGATGAAGAATGAACTCGTACGTTCCAAAGATACCTATAATTGGGCAGTTGAAAATATTTACATTTACCTCGTGATCGGCTTAATCATCGGTATAAGTTTAGCTATATGGATCATAAAAAGCACCAGTAACAACCTTAACAAGGTAACGGACGTAATGAAACAGGCAGCAGCGAGTGATTTTGATACATTGCCACGTATTGACATTACCTCAAGAGGGGAACTGAGTGAAATCGCTGTCGCCTTTAATAAAATGGCCAAAGCACTTGAGAAACATAGCAGAATCGAGAAGCAATTAATAGAAGAAGCAAAAGAGTCGAGCTGGCTGAATACAAAAATTGCTGAAATTGCAACATTGTATCCGGAAGTAGAAAATGTGCAGATGCTAGCACATATGTTAATCACAAAGCTAGTACCAATGGTGGGAGCGAGCTATGGTGTCTTCTATTTAAAGGAAGTAAACAAAAGTGATCAGTATTTAACAAGAATGTCTTCCTTTGCCTCTAAAGCCTTCGAGCAAGAACGAAAGCAATTTCGGTTAGGAGAGGGATTAATTGGGCAATGCGCACTTACAAAGCGCCCTATCCATTTAAACCAAGTTCCCGACGATTATCTGAAAATCGGTTCAGGTCTAGGAGAAGCTTCTCCTAAAACGATTATGATTTTACCAGTTTTATTTGAAGATCAAGTACTTGCGGTAATTGAGCTTGCCTCATTTGAGTCGTTAAACCCTATTCAAATAAAGCTGCTTGAAAAAGTGAATAACAATTTAGGTATTAAGATTAATAGTATTATCAACCATATGAAGGTAGAACAATTATTGCAGGAATCCCAAGCCCTGACAGAAGAACTGCAAGCGCAATCAGAGGAACTCCAAATGCAGCAAGAGGAGTTAAGGACGACAAATGAAAAACTAGAAGAAGAGTATGAAGCGTCTAAACAAAAGAACTTCGAAATACAAGAGGTCAGTGCGGCGCTTGAAGAAAAAGCACAGCAGCTGCTAGTTAGTTCTAAATATAAATCTGAGTTTCTAGCAAATATGTCCCATGAACTAAGAACGCCTTTGAATAGTTTGCTCATTCTAGCACAAATCCTTTCTGAAAATGGAGAAGGGAATCTGACATATAAACAGGAGGAATATATTAAAACCATTTACTCTTCCGGTAATGATTTATTGAATTTAATCAATGATATATTAGACTTGGCCAAAGTAGAGTCTGGTAAACTAGACGTGATATCAAAAGAGGTAGAATTGAATCAGTTGAGAGATATGATCTATCGTCAATTTTCACCGATTGCCAATAAGAAGAAAGTTCATTTTTCAATCGTATTGGACAAAGCATTGCCAGTAACGTTCTTTACGGATGAACAACGACTGCAGCAAATCTTAAAAAATCTTCTAGCCAATGCGTTTAAATTTACGGAAAGTGGCAGTGTCTCATTACAAATTCGGAGTGTAATGAAAAACATCACCGGTAATAGAGGGGAAGAACAACAACTTGATCAAATGTTTGCTTTTTCCGTAATAGATACGGGAATTGGAATTGAGAAAGAAAAACAAGAGACGATTTTTGATGCATTCAAACAAGCAGACGGGACGACAAGCAGAAAATATGGCGGTACAGGTTTAGGTCTTTCAATTTGCAGGGAACTTGCTCAGTTATTGGGCGGATTTATAGAAGTTTCAAGTGAAATTAGGAATGGAAGTACATTTACACTATATTTGCCAAACACACAAATGAATAGCAAAATAGGAAAAATATCTTCGGCACAAACGGAAGCTGCCGTCAGTTTGGAAGAAAACTATTTAGTGAATACGAAGAATGATCAAGTTCTAAAGAAAGAGCCAATGATCACACATGGGAAATCGGTCCTGAAAAATAAGAAAGTTCTTATCGTCGATGATGATATACGAAATGTATATGCCTTAACGATTGCGCTTGAAAATCATGATATGGATATTTTGGTTGCCGAAAATGGCAGGGAAGCGTTGGAAGTTTTAAAGGCCCATCCTAATACCGACCTGATTTTAATGGATATTATGATGCCAGAGATGGATGGGTTTGAAGCAATTCAACATATTCGTAAGATAAGCATATTTGAAACGATTCCGATCATCGCCCTTACAGCAAAGGCGATGAAGCACAGCAGAGAAGAATGCCTGGAGGCAGGAGCTACCGATTATATCAGTAAGCCATTGAACTTAGACCAGCTGTTCTCGTTAATGCAAGTTTGGCTGTTCACGAAGGAGCTCGAATCTGTTAAAGAAAAATCATAACAATATATTGATGCCATGCATGTCTTCACAGCTTTATATCAAAAAAAGAATGAATGTAATATGACAACGATAGAAGGAAAGATTTTGAAAAGATATGGACTTTCAATTATAAAAATCACGTAAAGGAGGTGGATCCTGGTAACAAATGTCACATTTTTTGTTACCGGGGTTAGAAATCGCACAGAAAACTAAGCATGAATCTAATAATCTAGTACAGGCTGAAGAAATTGAGAGGATTGAAATTGAATTATTACTAGAGGCTATGTTTCGATATTATGGGTATGATTTTAGAAATTATGCCCTTCCTTTCATCCAAAGGAGGATTAACCATCGCGTTCAAATTGAGAGACTATCAAGTATATCAGCCCTGCAGGAAAAAATCCTTCGTGAACCAAGTGTGATGGCGAAGTTACTTTCCGATTTTTCAATTAATGTTACGGAGATGTTTCGGGATCCATCCTTTTTCAAGAGTATTCGGACAAAAGTTGTTCCTTTATTAAAGAATCAGCCTTCTATTAAAATCTGGCATGTTGGCTGTTCTTCTGGTGAGGAAGTATATTCAATGGCGATTCTCCTTCATGAAGAAGGGATCTATGATAAAACAAGAATCTATGCAACCGATATCAATAAGAATATTCTCGAAAAAGCAAAACAGGGTACCTTTCCGTTAGAAGGAATGAAGCTCTTTACCAAAAACTATTTTGAAGCAGGTGGGAAACAGTCCTTTTCTGAATATTATAAAGCCATTGACGATAAAGTTTGTTTCCACCCATTTCTTAAGAAAAATTTGATCTTTGCTCAGCATAATGTGGTATCAGACCATTCTTTTAACGAGTTTGATATGATTATATGCCGAAATGTTCTCATCTATTTTAATAAGAATCTTCAAAATGATGTTCATCAATTAATATATGAAAGCCTTAGTGCCTCAGGGTTTCTTGGCTTAGGAAAAAGAGAGGGGGTTAAATTCACACGTCATGAAAACAAATACGGAGAATTTGATGGAACCGAAAGAATCTATCAAAAAGTTAAATAATACGAATGCTCAAAAAGTGAATATTTTAATGGTGGATGATCATCCAGAAAACCTTCTGGCACTAGAAGCAGTGCTCACTTCACCAAACTACAATCTGATTAGCGCCCATTCTGGAAAAGAAGCGTTAAAATGCATGCTGCAACATGATTTTGCAGTAATTTTACTAGACGTACAAATGCCGGGACTTAATGGATTTGAAACTGCCGAGCTTATAAAGGCCAGAGAGAAAACAAAAAATATCCCTATTATTTTTATTACAGCGATTAGTCAAGATATGGAACATGTTCATCAAGGATACTCTGTAGGTGCGATCGATTATATTTTTAAACCCTTTCAGCCAGAAACATTGAAAAAGAAAATTGAACAGTTTGTCAAAATCCACCAAAATCATCAAGAAACGATCATCCAAACAGATCTAGGACATTTACTTGAGCTGAATAAAGTCAACAAAAGGCTGGATAGAACCACTCTAAATTTACGTCGGACAGAAGCATTATCAAGAGCTATTAGTGAAACGATAACCGATACCATTGTCACTTTCGATAAACAAGGTTGTATTCTTACTGTGAATCCGGCCGTCATTACTATGTTTGGCTACCACCCAATGGAATTGGTGGAAAAAAACGTTCAGAAGCTTTTTCCTAAATGGGAGGAGGAAGTGTTAGGTGACTCAACCTTATTCCTTTCTATGATTAGACAATCGGTAGGAATGATTATTGAAGTCGTTGCTTGTAAAAAGGATAAAAGCTGCTTCTATGGTGATCTGTTAATTGCTTCAACCATGATCGAAGACGAACAGATTTTTGTTTGTACCATACGTGATGTAACAGAAAGAAAGCAAATAGAAGAAGTGAAAAGACAGAGATTTCATAATTTGGAACATATCGTTGAAGAGCGGACACTTGATCTGACCAGATCGAATGAGAAACTGCAAAAAGAGATTGAGGAACGAAAAAAGATTACCGATCATCTGTTCCGTTCCCAAGAAAGGTTTCGAAAAATCTTTGAATCGAGCCCCTTATTAAAGGCGATTTTATCTCAGAAGGATCTGACATTTATCGACATCAATGCAAGCTGGACAAAATCCACCGGTTATAACTGTGACGAGTTGATCCAACAAAAAATTAATAGTCAGCATTTTATCGATGAAGCAACAGGGAAGTCTATTGATTTAAATAAAAAGATTCTAAACAAGAAAATCAGATATGAGACGAAAAACGGGGAAGTCCGCTCAGGATTATTATCCACGGAGATGATTGATATCGATTCCGAACCATGTACGCTCGTCGTATTGAATGATATTACAGAAAGGGTCCATCTCGAGAATGAAATGTACCGCCTAGACCGATTAAATTTAATCGGTGAGATGGCAGCTGGTATTGCCCATGAGATCAGGAACCCCATGACAACCGTTCAAGGATTTTTACAATTAACAAGGAATAAAGTCGATAAATTATCACCTGATATCATCGATTTAATGTTAGAAGAATTGAACCGAGCAAACTCGATTATCACAGAATTTTTGAATCTAGCAAAAAATAAAATCAGCGTCAAAAGGAATCAAAACTTGAACATTATTATTGAAGCTTTATCTCCGCTAATTCAAGCGGAAGCCTTACGTTCGAATAAACAGCTTATGCTTGAATTAGGAGAATGTCCTGACATTTCGCTGGACGAGAAAGAAATCCGCCAGCTCATCTTGAATATAGCTTTAAATGGATTGGATGCCATGACTTCTAATGGGAATTTGACTATTAAAACGTATAAAGACAAAAAGACTGTGGTCCTGCAAATAAAAGATGAAGGCAAAGGAATTAGTCCGGAAGTACTGCCAAAAGTAGGGACACCATTCTTTACGACAAAGGAAACAGGAACAGGTTTGGGGTTAGCCATTTGTTACAGTGTAGCAAAACGGCATGATGCCAAAATTGAAATTGAAACGGGTGATGGAGGAACCACTTTCTCTGCTCGATTTCCGATCATTCCCAGCTTAACCAACGCGTAGGTACATTCTTTAACGGAAGAGAGGGGGAAGGATGCCGTGTTAAAGAAAGGGAAAATTTATTTGGTTATTGGTGCTGTTATTTCTGTCTTGGTTCTAGGTTTTATTTCCGTAACACTAGCTGATAAAAAGCCGACTGTGGTCGTGGTGTTAAAAGAAGGAAACTCAGAATACTGGAAAATTATGAAGGCTGGAGTAGAAAAAGGGTTTAAAGACTTTGACATCGATGGAAAGGTGATTGTGCCTATTAAATCAACTGCTGAAGAACAAGCAGATATATTAATGAAGGCGTACAAAGAAAAGCCTGATGTGATCATTACAGCACCAATCAGTGCAAGTGCACCTGTAAGCCATGCATTAGAAACGTTTACGGATGTTCCGATTTTGTTAGTCGATTCCGATCTTCCACTTATCAACAAAACAGCGTATATCGGAACCGATAATTTGGATTTAGGTAAAAAAGCCGGAGCCTTTTTAGCCTCACAGATGCAGCCAGGGAATAAGATTGCCATTATCGCAGGGGATTTGTCTTTCTCAGTTTTTAAAGAGCGGATCGAAGGTGCTACCATTGCTTTACAAAACGCAGGAATCAAAATCGCATTTGTAAAATCAGGAATACCGGATGATCCCAAAAGAATTCAAAGTTTGGTAACAGAGCTTCTGCGTGACCAGCCCGATATTAAAGGTGTCGTGACTACACATGACACCATCGCGTTACCAGTAATCAAGGAGATAAAGAAACAAGGACTCTCGATACCTGTCATTGGGCCGGATGGACTTACCGAAATGCTTGAACTTATTTCAGATGATACCGTTCCTGGTACCATGGCCCAAAACCCTTATGATATGGGATATTTAAGTGTTGAAACAGCCATGAAGGTGATTCAAGGAAAAAATGTGGAACCATTCGTAGACAGTGGAGTAGATATTATCATAAAAGAGAATGCACAGCAAAGATTAAAATTTTATGAGAAGATCGTGAAGTAGGGGACCAAGGGGGCGTTTTTTTAGGGGAAATCGGAAGTTTGCGCGTGACAAGGCCCGACTAGCGGATAGGAGCTAATCGGGCCTTTTGTGCAATCTAGAGGTAAGTTCTATTCGCAAAATTATTTAAAAGGTGGCTGTGTTAAAGCAGAATGTTGATTTTACCGTGTTTGGAAAATAAGCGGAGAATTTCCGCTTAAATTGGGAAATCCCCATATTTCCTTCATAATAAGCGGAGTTTTTCCGCTTATGGTATCCAAAATCATTGGATTTTGTCTTATTTGACTAGTTAACCGGAATATCTCCGCTTAAATCTGCTTCTTAATCTTCCTTTTCTAAAATAGGCGGAAATTCTCCGCCTATGAATGATCAACCCTACACAAAAATCAACTTTGAATTATATCACAGCCTCAGTCCTTGATACAAAGCATTGGAATTGTATGACGTTTACCTTGTTTAGCTAACACTAATGTGGGAGTTAAGTGCAATAAGGAATCCAGTTTATAAAGGGATTTTTACCGTTTAAAAAGAATTGTTAGTTGTTGAAATAAAAAAGGGGGAGATTATTAAATGTTTCCTATATTAGAGACAGACAGGCTAGTATTAAGAGAAATAACAAGAGAAGATGTAGAAGGCATATTCGATTGTTTTTCTAACATCGATGTAACACGTTTTTATGGACAAGATACATTAGAGAGTATAGAACAAGCAGAAAAGTTTGTTGATTTCTTTTCAAAAAATTACAATGAAAAAAGAGGTATACGTTGGGGGATTGAACGAAAAGGGACCAAAGGGATAATTGGAACAATTGGCTTTAATGCTTGGTTGCCTAAACATAAACGAGCAGAAATAGGGTACGAAATCCATCCAGAGCATTGGAGGAAAGGTTACACTTCGGAAGCAGTATCTAAAGTTCTTTCATATGGCTTTGATATTATGAGTTTAAATCGTATAGGCGCGGTTGTATTTATTGATAATGAAGCATCCAACAATTTGCTGCTTAAAATTGGTTTTCAAAAAGAGGGAGTTTTGAGGGACTATATGTATCAAAATGGTGTAGCATACGATACATACGTATACTCATTACTTAAAAATAGCAAGTAATTAACTTTATTAACGGGTGCGATAGTTGTACAAGAACATCCAAAGACTAAAACAATGGCTTTGTAGTTGATTACAAAAAACAGGCTTAATTAATATTTAACACAATAAAAAAAGAGCTAACTAGCTCTTGATTTAATTCGTATCAGCCCCACCTACGCTAAATACTATGATGGCCACAATTATCATCCAACCCGGTATAATTATACAATAAAATGTTTACATATACAATATATATACATAGTCTAATATATTTCATTTTGTGTCCATAGGGACGGTTCTTATGGTACATGTTAAACAAAAAAATGACCGCGAGAACCGTCCCCACGGTTTTCAGGATAAACCTATCTAGACAGAAGTCTAAAAAAATAGTAAACTAAATTTCACATAAATAAAATTCCGCATCCTGCGGTGGAGGTTCTAGCACCCCTCGGTAAAAAAACTAAGGCGAAGCAGTACTTCTCTTAGAGGTACTGTGTTTTCTATTTTAACGGGTCAATTAGGATATTCTGCGGATAAAAAATCAAAGGGAGAGGGCATCATGAGAATTTTGTTGTATTTAATTTCAATCATTGCAGCAAATGTTATAACAGCGGCATTTGCACCAATGCAATTAGGAGTCTTTATTGTACCAATGGGCACATTACTGATTGGAGCAACATTTATCTTCCGTGACTTGGTTCAAAATAAATACGGAAGAAAGAAAACCTATATGTTTATCGGTTTAGCACTTATATTATCGGCAATCGTTTCGTTCTTATTAGGGGACACATTAATTATCGTAATGGCATCTGCGATTTCTTTTATGATTGCAGAAACAACCGATACCGAGATTTATACACGTTTGAACCTGCCAATGAGCTTACGGGTCCTATATAGTGGTATTGTTGGCGGAATACTAGATTCTGCGATTTTCGTTGTCATCGGACTTAGCCCGCTCGGTGCAGGATTCCTGCCATGGGAGGCCGTTCCATTCGCCATCCTAGGTCAAGTGATTGTAAAGACAATCATTCAGGGTATCGCAGCTGTAATTATTCACCAAACCAACAACATTAGCAAAAATGCAGTTTCAAATTAAATGAAGGCTCCAAGCTCTGATGATAGAGGTTGGAGCATTTATTTAGGCGTAATCATGAAGTTGATGAAGACCAAACTTCAAATTTTAGTCCTTTGGGAGGTTTTGTGAATGATGATAAAGAATCGCTGGCTGGCGTTAACGATTATTGGAATAGCAGTCATTTTTTGTTTAAGTCTGTGGTTTAATGCCTCCGTTATTGCCCCCGAACTGAAAAAAAGCTGGAGTCTATCCCCGACCCAAGGTGCATTGCTGTCCGCAGCCATTCCCATTGGATTTGTGATTGGTGCATTTTTAAGTTCATATTTTGGGTTATCTGATCGTTTTAATATTAGGAGATTGTTTGCGATCTCAGCGCTGTCGGGTGCGTTCCTAAATGGGTTCTTGATTATCGTTGATCAAGCGTGGATCGGTATATTACTGAGAATATTAACAGGTGTAACCTTAGCGGGTGTATATCCAACTTCAGTAAAAATGATTGCACACTGGTTTCCTAAACAACGAGGATTGGCAACAGGCATTTTAATCGCTGCTTTAACATTAGGCTCCTCATTGCCGCACTTTATATCCATTTTCACGATAAATATGGATAGTCGATGGGTACTCACGATTAGTTCGACTTTAGCAATGATAGCAGCTATTTTTATTTTCTACCTATTACCTGATATTCGATTGGTTTCTAAAAATAGTTCTTGGTCTTTTTCTGTATTTGGAAAGGTACTAAAGAATAAACCAGTCATGTTAGCGAATTATGGATATTTTGGGCATATGTGGGAGTTATATGCCATGTGGACATGGCTTCCAGCTTTTTTGTCTGCAAGTTTTTTGCGGTCCGCACCAAATTTAGACCCATGGCTTAGTATGTTTGCTTCTTTTTCTGCTATTGGAATTGCGGGGGGAATTGGGTGTATAGCAGGTGGGATAGTGGCGGATAAGATAGGAAGGGCGAATTTAACGATTATTTGTATGGCGGTTAGCGCTATTTGTGCGATATTGATTGGTTTTACTTTTGGTGGTTTCATTTGGCTGACGGTTCTTGTTTCCATTATCTGGGGAGCGTCGGTCATCGCGGATTCTGCACAATTTTCTGTTGGTGTTACAGAGTTTGCTGAAGCGGACTATATCGGGACGGCCCTTACCTTGCAAATGTGTATAGGTTTTCTAATTACAATCTTGTCAATAAACCTAATTCCAATCTTTCAAACATTGTTAGGATGGAGATTTGTTTTTATCCTATTAAGCATCGGTCCGATCATTGGAATCATATCAATGGTTAAATTTAAATACTATGAAACTAGAGTAAAGACGGCAGCCAAAAGTATAATATAAAAACAATAAAACACCACAAATGTTGATATATCAATATTTGTGAGTGTTTTTTTGTTCTGGAAACTGATATCATTCCATCAAGTTATCTATCTTTAAAAGACCTTTTTATTAGGCATGAAGCTTCTGTAGAACCTTTCATTGGAATTTAGCAGGAAAACAATGTAATCTGTAACAGTATATTTTTAAATAGGGAGTTGGATGAATGGAGAGTTCAGGAAATAAGCAAACGATGATCGTTGGCCTTTTACTTGCAGGGGCTTTTATCGCGATATTGAATCAAACGCTGATGATAACAGCTATCCCTCCAATTATGGATGAAATGAGCGTTACCGCTAATAGTGCACAATGGCTGACCACCGTCTTTATGTTGGTGAATGGGATCATGATTCCAATCAGTGCCTTTTTATTAGAAAAGTTTACCACAAGACAGTTATTTATCACTGCAATGAGTGTTTTCGCAGTGGGAACGGTTGTCAGTGGGATCGCTCCTAATTTTGAAATTCTTCTTATGGGAAGAGTCATACAGTCAATGGGAGCGGGAGTGATGCTGCCATTAATGACAACCGTATTTTTACTCATCTTCCCGGTCAATAAGCGCGGGGCAGCAATGGGTCTTGTCGGCCTTGTAATATCCTTTGCACCAGCCATCGGACCAGCTTTGTCAGGATGGGTGACATCGCAATATTCATGGAGAGTGTTATTTTTTATTATTTTGCCTATTGCTCTAATCGATATTGTTGTCGCATACTTTTTCTTGAAAAATGTCACTGAGATTTCCAAGCCAAAGGTGGATATCATCTCAATCCTATTATCGTCATTCGGTTTTGGCGGTCTCCTTTATGGATTTACGAGTGCAGGAAATTACGGTTGGTCTCATCCTGCAACACTAATAACACTCACACTTGGCGGTGTATCACTGCTTGTATTTATTTTCCGCCAATTAAGACTAAAGCATCCGATGCTGGAATTCCGTGTTTTTACGTTTTCAATATTTCCTTTTTCCGTAGCAATAGGAATGATCAGCTTTATGGGCTTAATCGGAGCTGAAACAATCATTCCACTCTTTATGCAGAATATGAGGGAGTTTTCTGCCTTTGAGGCGGGGCTTGCTTTATTACCTGGCGCAGTGATTAGTGGGATTATGTCACCAATTGTTGGAAGAATATTTGATAAAGTCGGGGCAAGATGGCTCGTGATGATTGGATTAACGATCATGAGTGTTGCTTCGTTTGCGTTTACGACTTTAAGCCCATCGACTACGTTGACCTACATTACTGTCCTCTATGGGATTCGAATGCTGGGTCTTTCTATGGTAATGATGCCGGTCGCAACAGCTGCCTTGAATCAGCTGCCAAAACGATTAATTCCCCATGGGGCGGCTATGGATAATACGATGAAAATGATTGCCGCTTCGGTAGGAACCGCCATTCTTGTTACGGTCATGACAACAACAGCGGAAACAGCAAAACAGGTTCCTGACATTGCCTATCCAGATATACACGGAGCGAACATCGCCTTTATGGTCGTTTCCATTCTTTCCTTAATAGGACTGATCCTCTCCTTTTTCATTAAGCACAACCGCCAAACAGAGGGTGAAGCAGATGGAAAAAGGCGAAGAAATGTACGAGTGAAACTTCAGGAGTAAGAAACCGTGTGACCGTGGGGACGGTTCTTATGGCTTTTTTTATTACACCATGTGAAACACTCCACGGCTCATATCCCTTTCAAGACACAAAGACAGACTCTTCAATGAGTCTGTTTTTATTTTAACTTAAATACTCAGTAAATTAATTTATTCAATAAGTAAATTAATATATTGAATAAAATTATAAAATTTTATAAATAATTTTAAACACCTCATTTGAAAGTTAAAGGATATGGTGTATGATAGGATTAAATGGAAGAAAGGAGAACAGTATGGCGTATCCTTTACTCACTAATTGTCCCGTTTGCATGAAGGCGCTTAAAATTACCAAGCTGCACTGTAACCATTGCCAGACAACGATAGAAAATGAATTTGAAGTTTCAAGACTGGCGGCTCTCGGTCAGGAACAGCTGCATTTTGTTGAGATTTTTCTTAAATGTCGTGGAAATATCAAAGAGGTCGAGAAGGAGCTCGGAATATCCTATCCGACTGTCAGAGGAAAATTAGATGAAATCATCTCTACTCTGGGATATTCCTCTCAAAAGAAACCAGAAGTGGATAAGAAAAAAATTGTATCGTTATTAGAAAAAGGCGAAATTACGGCAGAGAAAGCCATTCAGTTATTAAAAGAGGGGGAAGTAGAATGAAGGACGAAATTTCGAGAGTCTTAACGCTGGTGGAGCAAGGAAAGATTGATAAGGAAAAAGCAAGTGAACTAATTACTATCCTACAAGGTAAAGATCAACCAGAGCTAGTGACAACAAAAAAAGAAGCCTCATATGGAAATAAAATGTTAAAGATTCGTGTGACCTCCGAAGATGGTGATAATGTAAATGTGAATTTACCTATTAATCTGGTAAAGGCTGTTTTAAAAGTAGGTACAAATATTGCTGAAAAAATACCTGAGGCAGAAAAATATGTAAAAGATATTAACGTTGACCTGCTCATCGAAGCAATTGAAAACGAATTGGATGGAGAGATTGTAAACATCACTTCGGCAAATGGTGATAAAGTTTTTGTGGTGATTGAGTAGAGTATGTTTAGAGTAAAGGTGAAGGAAAAGAATATGCGATTCTCTATTCCCATTCCCTATGGTGTTTTATATTTGGTTAGTTTGATTATTACATCAAAAAGAATGATTCGCTTAATAAATAAGGCAATTGAAAAGGGTGGCAGCACATTCATCTTCCCGGAAATTGAAAGTAAAGATTTGAAGCCGTTGCTGCAGGGACTTTCTAAGAATAGGGGAGTTATCCTTGTTGAAACAAAATTGAAGGATGGAACGGAGGTAGAAGTAAAGCTTTAAATAAAAATGTTAATTATTGGTTTTAACATGAGTTGTTGATTTTTATTCTGAAAAAATTTCTAAGCAAACCCTCTACGTTCATTAGTAGAGGGTTAAAATAGTCATGCAATATATTCTTCTTTTGCAATATCATTGTTTTCTTCTTTTATATAATATTTTCCTTTTGTAGAAATAGCCAAGATAATCGTTAAAATAGAGGCAAGGATAGCTGCGAAAAATGCTGCAGTACTTTGCAGGAATGTTCCCATAAATCCTAATGCAGCAACCGTGCCGAGACTACTTGCGATTAGTAATGAGCCAACACCGACAGGATTCCATTTGTGCAAATTCTGTTGTCTCGCTTCATAATATCCAGGACCAATCTTTAAGATTTTCTTAACAAAAACAGCATCTGTAACAAGAATAGCTGCCCAGGACAATAAGAAAACTCCTTGGAAAGTCAAAACGGTTTCAAGGTGATTCACAATGTCCCCAAGCATTAAGACAATGGCTGATACCCCAGTAACGACAACCCAAAAGCGTCTCCCTGGTTTAAATTTAAAAACATTTTCGAAAAAATTGGATAGTGACAAGGAACCACTATAGATATTTGTCACATTAATTCTTATTTGAGTGATCATGGTAAATAAAGCTCCCCACCCACCAAGGAGTAGAACGATATAGATTCCAGGATTCGGTTCCCCGAGACGAACACCGAACCAAATTCCAAGCCCCCCCATCACTCCGAAACAAAAGATCTGCGGGATAAATCCAATGGCAAATATTCCAATTTTAAGATCCTTCGGCTTAAGGAAACGAGCATAATCAGAAGCTAGTAGTGGTGTTAATCCCATAATTCCGTGTTGCATTCCAATACAAAGTAAAAGGGCAGTTCCGCCAACCTGAACATTTTCTGGCAAATACAACCAAAAACTTCCATCATAAACAGACGGTTTGATTGCAGCTACAACAATGGCTGCGATTAGGAAAATGCCAAAAAGCGGTAATGACCATTTTTGTAATTTATCCAATTGCTTGATTCCAAACCAATTTAATGGAATGACGATGATACCAAAGAAAAGAATTAAACCCCATTTTGGAATAAGAGGAAAGAATTCGTGTACGGCCGCAACTAAGATTAAGCCTTCAAGCGCACAGTACATAATAAAATTAGTGGCATAAATAATGGAGGTCAAGGAGGCGCCAATATAGCCAAATCCGCCACCCCTTGATAATAAATTGACGTTCATTCCTGATTTTGCCGATAAATAGGCAATGAAGGTTCCAAGAATACCGGCAACAATGATCGCATATACAGCGGAAATAATCGCATTGATGGCGCCAAATTGTAGAGCCATAACACTTCCCATTTGAAAATAAAAGATGGCCGTAGCAATTCCAAATGTGATATTTGTTATGCTTAACCAACCCATGTTTCTTTTGTTAAGAGGTACTCTATCCAATGAGTAATCATCACTCAACTCTTTGTTGCGATTCTGAACTGTAGCGTTATCAGATCTCAACAGTATCAACTCCTTTTGTGATAGATTTCACAAGGATGCTCCTTGCAATAAACAAATCCATAATTAGTGAACTAATGTCCTAATCATAACAATAATCATAGTCTGTACTCAAACATGATTATTCGACAAAATCTGTGATATAACACCTTAAGAGTAACTTTATCACCCAAATACTGCTTCTATCTTAGTAATCGTGTAATATACTCCGAATAATGCAGGAGTAATCTTGATAAATGTACGTTTTTTACGTAGAATTGATTGTTTTTTATCAGAATAGCTAAAAGAATAATGAGCGGTCACTCATAGACTTGCCACACTACGGTTCTCAAATTTAGACCAAAAGAACCGTCCCCATGGTCACCCGCGGTCATTTTTGTGCTATGCTTTTTATAATATCTATCAAATAAGAGGCAAGGTGATTCTAGTGTATAAGGTCGGAGTGGTAGGACCAGAACTTTCGATTGAGCGTATTTTGGAGGTTGCCAGGGAGTTTGAGAAAAATATAGTGTTTCTCCCATTACCTTATAAACAGGCAATTGAAACGAAAGAGATTGTGTTACAGCATAGAAAAGATGTGGATGCCTGGCTTTTTTCCGGCCCGATTCCATATGCGATTGCAAAGGGTGTAATCGGTGAAAATGATAGTCTTCATGGCATATTATCTTGGGAGACCGGGTTTTATCATTCGCTAATCAGTCTCCTTTTACAAAAAAAAGAGGGTTTTAAACAGATAAGCATTGACCTTCCTGATGCGATCAATACTTCTGAGGTGAGACAGCTAGATCCTCCTATTAAAGACCTGCGGATTCAACAATTCCCGGCAGATGTGAATGAGCAGGAAATCTATAGGTATCATATCCAGCTTTGGGAAAAGGGAGAAGTTGACGGTGTACTCACCTGTTATCCAAACGTGAAAGAGCAGCTAGAGCAGAAAGGAATACCGGTTTCATGGATGACGATTACTAGACTTGGAATAAAACAAACCCTATTATCACTTTCTGAAAAAGCAAAAGCACAATATTATCAAAATACGCAGGTTGCTATTTGTTTTATTGAAGCAGAGAAACCAGACATAGAGCGGGTAAAGGAAGAATTGCTCTATGATATCCAATCGGCAGAATTGAAAATGGAAGAAGCCTTGCTTCGAATTAGCCGCCAACTGAATGGTTCTTTTCAAAAAGCTGGCAAGGGCGATTACATGATATTTAGTTCGAGGGGAGATGTAACAAATCATATCAATATCCTTCAGGAAACCATTCAAAAAATGCATGATCAATGGAAACAGCCTATTGCAGCGGGAGTGGGGTTTGGTGATTCGGTTCTTAAGGCTGAATATAATGCCAGAAAGGCAGTTCAGCGGTCTAGGACCGCACATCAAAATATGATTGTGATTGTTGATGAACAGGGTATCGTGGAAGAATACAGAAGCAATAAAGAAATCGTGTCTTATTTAAGTGAAAGTGATCAGCCTGAATTAGTCCATAAGCTAAGTGAGGTTCAAATCAGCGTACAACTATACAATAAATTGAGAAGTTATGTGGAACAAAAACAGTGGGATACGTTCACTTCACGAGATATTGCAATGGAGCTTGGGATGAGCTTCCGCAATTCACAGCGGATTCTCCTTGGTCTCCGTAAGACTGGATTGGTCGAGGAAGTAGGCGAAACCAAAAGCAGTGATAAGGGAAGACCTTTGAAACTATATAGTTTTCATTCAAAAAATAGCTTTTCATAGCTATTTTTTTTTATTTTATTGAAAATTCCTTAAAAATTTATTATAGTATAGTAAAGCATTAACGCAATGACGTTAATTATTCGTTAAATAGGAGTGAATATAAATGGAAAATATAAATGTTTTGAATCGTATAGAAGAGGTTATTGAAGACGTGGTCGAATGGCGACGATACCTGCATAAGCATCCAGAATTATCTTTTCAAGAGTATAATACAGCCCAATATGTCTATGATGTACTCGAGAGCTTTGGAAGTTTAGAATTATCAAGACCTACCAAAACTAGCGTGGTTGCAAGGTTAAAGGGTTCTAAACCTGGAAAGGTCATTGCCATTCGTGCAGATATGGATGCACTGCCAATACAGGAAGCGACGGAATTGTCGTTTGCATCAGCAAATGATGGTGTCATGCATGCATGCGGACATGATGGTCATACTTCAATGCTGCTCGGTGCAGCGAAAATATTAATTGAACAGAAACAATCATTAAGCGGTGAGGTTGTTTTTATTTTTCAACATGCAGAAGAATTGCCTCCTGGTGGAGCGAAAGAAATGGTTGCTGCTGGGGTTCTTGAAGGTGTGGACGAAGTAATAGGCATTCACCTAATGACGACCATTCCATTCGGATCAATTGGTATTAGGAAAGGGGCTATCTCATCGAATAGTGATATATTTGAAATCACTGTCCAGGGAAAAGGTGGACATTCCTCAACACCTGAATTAACCATTGATCCTCTATCAACAGGTGCACAAATTGTAACTGGACTCAATCATATTATTTCTCGCTCAGTCGCTCCACTTGATTCGGCGGTCGTTTCCGTTACGAAATTTCAGGCTGGTGGACAAGCGCTTAATGTCATCCCGGACTGTGTTGAAATTGGTGGTTCCGTAAGAGTATTTTCACAGTCTACACGTGAACTGATTAAGAACCGAATTACAGACATCGCCGAAGGGATTGCTAAATCAAACGGTGCTGTTGCAACTGTAAATTACACATATGGCTATAATTCTGTCGTGAATGACATCGAAGTTACGGAAAGGGTAGCGAATATGATTGAGGAACATTTCCCTGAACGTAGTCTTGATTGGATTGACCCAATGCTTGGAGGAGAGGATTTTTCTGCTTTCAGCGACGAAAGACCAGGATGTTTTGTCATGATTGGAGCGGGGAATAAAGAAAAAGGCATCACCTATCCACATCATCATCCAAAATTTGATATCGATGAAGCTGCGTTAAAGGATGGATTAAAATTTCACGTCTTTACTGCCTTAACACTAACAAAAGATTAATCAACATCGAGGAGGATTAAGATGAAACAACACACAAAGAAAAAGTCTAAATCATTTTTTGATAGAATGCTTGATTCCATTGAATACGCGGGTAATAAATTACCTGATCCAATCGTATTGTTTTTTATTCTTTGCGGAATTACGTTGCTGACATCTTATGTAGCATCATTGTTTCATGTTTCAGCCATTCACCCTGTTACAGGAGAAAAGGTGGTTGTTAATAATCTTCTAGACAGTGAAGGATTAGTTGAAATCCTAACAAAAATGGTCACCAATTTCAGTGCGTTCCCACCGCTTGGCATGGTACTTGTCATGATGATTGGGATTGGCCTTGCTGAACAAAGCGGCTTCTTTGCAACATTAATGAAGCGCGCTGTTATGACAACTCCTAAGAAAGTCATCATACCAAGTATTATATTAATTGCAATAATCGGGAATGCTGCTGGTGATGCAGGACCCGTTGTCTTGCCGCCGCTTGCGGCATCGGTATTGATGGCTTTTGGTTATCATCCATTAGTTGGTTTAGTAGTCGCTTACGCTTCCACCTTAGGGGCATTTGCCGCTAACCTTATTATTGGAATGTCAGATACGCTTGTAGCAGGCTTCACAGGACCTGCTGCCCAAACTGTAAATCCTGATTATTCAGCTAACCCTGCTATGAACTATTATTTCATCGCAGTTTCAACGATTGTGTTGTTATTTGTTTCATTATGGGTAACGAATAAGTTTACGATCCCACGTTTCGGTACTTATACAGGTGATATCGAGAAGATGGAGTCGATCACGCCTGAAGAAAATCGTGGTTTAAAATGGGCGGGGATTCCTGCACTCGTGTTCTTAATCGCAATACTAGCATTGATTATTCCTGAAAACGGCATTCTACGAAACCCAGAAACGGGATCAATCATTGATGGTTCACCGTTAATTACTGGAATCGTACCACTGTTAACGATCTTTTTCTTCATTCCCGGCCTTTTCTATGGAATTGGCTCAAATAGTATTAAAACTTCGAAGGATTTCGGAGATATGGTCGGCAAGGCGATGAGTACAATGGGACCATACATTGTGTTGGTGTTCGCTGCAGCTCAATTGCTTGCCTTCTTCGCGTCGAGTAACCTAGGTCCAATCATCGCGATAAAAGGAGCTAATTTCCTTAATAATATTGGATTTACGGGTGTTCCGTTAATTGTTCTGTTTATTATTTTTGTCGCTTTTGTCAATCTATTAATAGGCAGTGCTTCCGCAAAATGGGCTATTCTAGCACCAATATTCGTGCCAATGTTTATGTATTTGGATTATCATCCTGCATTTACACAAGCCATTTACCGAGTGGGTGATTCGATTACAAACCCAATAACACCAATGCTTCCATACCTTGTATTGTTATTATCATTCGCCAAGAAATTTGATAATAAAATTGGTCTAGGAACATTAATTTCAGCACTATTCCCATACACATTATTCTTTGGAATCTTCTGGATCATTCTTGTAGTCATCTGGTACCTACTAGGAATCCCGGTTGGACCTGAAGGACCGATTCATTTATAAGGCTGTGACCATGGGGACGGTTCTGGAGGTCTTTTATATATCCATGAGAACCGTCCTCACGGTCATGATAGCAATTATTACAGGTCTCCCAAAAATGGAGACCTGTTGTTTTATTTTATTAAGATGGACCTAAACAAATATCTTTATTTGAATAAGCAGGGGAAATTGCCTGGTATTATCCAACCAATTAATTATTTTTATCTAAATAAAAGTGTCAGGCACCACGGCCTGACACTTTTTCCTACTATTTAAATGTCCAATAGTTATTCAATATGAAGTTGATGATGGGAATGATCAATGTTGTGATTAGCTCACCGATTACATAGTGAAGTGAAAGGATACTTACTACTAGATACATGATACCAAAATTTAAGGTGAAACCAATGGCAGAAACAACGAGAAAACGCCACAATTGATTGTAGGAGAAGTTGCTGCCAAAGGTATACTTTTTGTTTAATAGAAATGAGATGTAAGTCATGATGATAAAGGAAAGTGTTGATGCGAAAATAGGATCTTTGTCAAAAAGTTCAACCAAAACGAAAACAGACAGAAAATAAATGAGCACGCTTAAGCAGCCCACAATACTGTATTTAATAAATTTAAGAAATAGATCTTTACTTACGTTTACGAGCATCATTAAAGCCTCTCATTATGGTCATTCAAAACGCCATTTTGTGATAGCATTTTTAATAGAATTATTTTTTCTTTTCTTATGATCTATTAAACTACGTTTATAGTTGATCAAAAAAAGCAGTTGTCCAAAAGTTACCGGCAGAAAGGTTTTTTTGTAAGCTAAATATTTTGGTTCCCATTCGGTGGTAAATTTACTTTTAAATTCTTTTAGACCTTTAAAATTGTAGAAGGAATTCCCGTAAAGGTAGGCTAGGCGAATTAGTTTTTCACCTGTAAATGAATGTTTGCAGTTTCCTACATTTGATAATGGAGACATACCTAAACTGCAGTTTTGATATCCGTTGTTTTTTGCCCACTGAAAAATATGAATAAATAATACATCCATGGTTCCATAAGGGGTATCTGAATATTTTCTCATCAGGTCAATGGTAACCGTATTTTTATGATCAGTTGCTAACGTAGCAAAGGCAATGGGTTCACCTGCAGGGTTGTGTAAAAGTGCGATAGGGAAACGCGAAACATATTCTTTGCTAAAAGAGACGACTGAAAACCCTTTTTCCTTCTGACTGCCTAACCAGGAATCGGAAATAAGCTTTAATTCGGAAAGCATGTGAGTTGAATAAGGGGGGTGGACTACGCTAACTGTAAAAGAATTTCGCGTAAATTTATTCAATTTTGTTCGTAATTTTGCTCCTTGTTTTCCTTCTAAAGAAAATTGTTGGAGATTCACTAACCCCACTTCACCAACCTTGAGGAAGCGAAAACCTGAATCATGATAAAAGTGCATATACTGTGGACTTATTTGATAGAAAACAGGTTTAAAGCCTTTGCTTTTGCTATATTCACAGAAATCTTTTATGGATTCCTGAATTTTTGCTTCAGCTCCAATTGGATCACCTAAAACCATTAATTTATTTGCAATGCGTTTATATACAATAAGTACATCTCGCTCTTTCGTCCAAAAAATCTCTTTATCTTTTAAGAAAATCAAATGAGAAGCATGATTTCCTCCATTGTCTTGTATAAAAGAAGACAATTCATCATATTGTAGATCGATGTTACATATGGGAGACTTTATCATCTCACCTTGTTCTTTAATAAAGGATGTATTCACATCAAACATGAAAGGTTTCCTCCTGAAAAAAATCAACTATTATATAATAACATAGGAAGAGTTAATTGACTGTGTAGAATTTATTGTAAATTTAAAAGTGGAATACCACATGGACCACAGGGACGGTTCTCACGGTCATTTGATAGAAAAAAGACCAAAAGAACCGTCCCGATGGTCTTCGATGGTCTTTAAATGGAGGGATACATATGGCTTTCGTTTCGATTTATACGGTGGGCATGCTTAAACATCATTATGATCACCCGGCATCTCGTGAGTTTTATGAAGTGGGACACCAAGTAATGCGACAGGCTGCTAAAACAGGGCAGCTAATAGAGGAGTTTTCCCCTTTTGGAGTCGCTATCCCCGAGGAAGCTAAAAAAGGGGATGGTTTCCCCGTTCTTACACTGACTGTATGGAAAAGCCTTCATGGCCTATATCGTTTTTCCTACTCAGGTCAGCACAGCCAAGCCATGAGAGATAGGAGCAAATGGATAGAGTCTTATCCAGAGAAACACCTTTCATATGTTGTATGGTGGACAGAGAAGGTTAAGGATGTCTCTTGGCAGGAGGCTTTTAAAAGATATAACTTTTATTTAAAGCATGGCCCCACTTCTTTTGCGTTTGACTTTAAGCACACTTTTGATGAAAAAGGTGAGAAGTATGTAATTAAGTAGCGCGGTTCGTGAAAAAGTACAACCCAAAATTATGATTCACTATGTAGCCAATCATAGTACATGACCTCGCCTGATTGGAGCACAAAGTGTATCGGCTTACTTTCACGAACTTCAAATAATTGATGAAGAAAGATTTCTTTTAATTTGTTGGTGACAATTCCGTAAAAGAAGGCAATCGGTTTTACTACGGTTTTGGTAGATTTCAGTTTACAGATAAGCTGCTTAAAGGATTGAATGATGAGAGTGAGAACGTCCCCTGCGTGCTGGTCACATTCAAATCGAAATGCAGCAATTTGTACCATATGCCAGTATTCTTCAATTGTTTTCGCATCAGAGAAGAAGTATTTTACAAGCTGGATAAATGCTTGTGGAACTTTATCACTAACAAAAGTGTGATCGAGTTCAATACGCGCTTCGTTACGTTTATTACTCTTTTGTTTATTAGTTTTTAAAAGATTATTAGTTTCTTTAGGCTGGTACAATTTTTTTGCCTTGGGTGGTTCACATTGTGGGAAACGATTAAAGCTATAAAGGTTTGAAGACTGTGAACCATTTTTTCGTTCTGCTTCATAGATCGTGAGGATTCCTAAATCCTTCGCTTTGATGATCATCCGTTTAAAAGTAGAGCGGGAGATTCCGTTCCCTTGATATTCTTCATTAATTGCTTTTAACAGAGTCCCAATCTTTGCATTACAAACCCCAGGAACTTTTGCAGAAAAACGAAGCAGACGTTTTAATCCGACAAGCTCACCCTTCGAGAACTCATGCTTCTTCACCGCTAACCACATCTCCACATATGTGTTAAACTCTTTCACACTTTTAAACTGGGAATACTCTTCAAACCCTTCAATTCTGCCAGATTTCAAATTCAAAAAAATGCACCACCTTTTCTACCCTCTATATATGGAAATAGGGTTCAAAAGGACAGGGTGATTTGTGAGAAGTTGTTACAGTATTGTGAACAGCTAATGGCATCTACTCTAACATTATGGTAAAGCCTTTAAGACTTAAATCGTTTTACCTATTAACTTCAGCACATGCAACCGGTGAAAGACTGAAGTAAATGGATTGGGATTATCAAGTGAAGGATGTCTACTCGCAGTAGGCTTTCAAAAGTTACTAAACCTTTCTTATTTGTTTTGTCAAAAGTATATTGTAAAAGTGCTTACCCAAATTATCATAGGGTGGAAGAATTAGGAGAATTTGAATCTCACCCTTCGATGAACTCTTAGCATAGATTTTTTTAATTCAAGTTGACTTAAAATAAGTCAATTTGAATGAATTGAAGAACTAGATTAGTTGTACTATTGCGTGTATTTTGCACTTCCTTAGTTGGTATAAAACTTGCAAAGAAATAAGTATAATAATCTTCCAGATTTATTTGGAGGATATTCTTTTTACCATAATGATCTTAAGTGATGCGTAAAAAAGAGTAAGTATATTCAAAGAATAGGAGTGGTTTTAATGACAGTGGGAGTGGGAAAAAAATTTTCAAACGTAAAATTAAAGGTGGAAAACAATATTGCTTTTATTTTTGTAGACAATCCTCCAGCTAATGCATTAAATTCGCATACGATTAATGGTTTAAAGGAATGTATTCACTTTATTAACCAAGAGGATAGTCGGATTAAAGTAGTTATTATTTCGGGTGAAGGGAAATTTTTTATTGCAGGAGCTGATATAAAGGAATTTGTTCCTGCAATTGGTAATTCTCAAACCGGGGAAGAAATGGCTAAAAGAGCACAGGCATTATTTAGTGAAATTGAAAAGATGGAGATCCCCATTATTGCTGCAATAAATGGAGCTTGCTTAGGAGGAGGATTGGAATTAGCAATGGCATGTCATATGAGAATAGCTGCCGATGATGCATTGTTGGGACAGCCAGAGGTAAACTTAGGGCTTATCCCAGGATTCGGTGGCACACAGCGGTTACCAAGACTAACGAATAAAGCCAAGGCCATAGAACTAATATTAACAGGTGATTTTATCAAGGGACCTGAGGCTGAGAGAATTGGTCTAGTAAATCGATCATGTCCAAGTGAATTTCTAATGGATGAAGCCATTAAGCTTGCCAATAAAATTGCAAATGAAAGAAGTGCAAAATCAGTGGCCGCTGCACTTTATGCGGTGACAAAAGGTACAAAGGTGGAGTTGGAAGAAGGATTGGATCTAGAAGCTGGCCTATTTGGGAAATTGTTTAATACAGATGATATGAAAGAAGGCGTAACGGCCTTCGTTGAAAAAAGAAAACCGAACTTCATAGATAAATAACGGAAAGTTTTTTGTTTTTAATAATATTGGTAGAGCCATCTCTAAGGTGTGTTTTTATAATCGTTGTGCCTAATCGTAGATTAATAAATGTGAGGGGATTGAAAAAATGAAAACTGTGACAGAAACAAATACCTTAAAGAATTATATTGGTGGTAAATGGGTCCCGTCTGAAACAGGTAAAGTAGAGCTCGTTTTTAATCCTGCTACTGGGGAAGTAATCGCAAAAGTTCCACTATCGACAGAAAAAGATTTAGAAATAGCAGTTGAAAGTGCCAGCAGTGCTTTTAAAAGCTGGGGGAAAACACCTGTACCACGCAGGGCACGGATTCTTTTTAAATATCAGCAGCTTTTAATTGAAAATTGGGAGGATCTAGCGAAGCTAATTACCCAAGAAAATGGAAAAACATATGATGATGCTTATGGTGAAGTACAGCGGGGAATTGAATGTGTAGAATTTGCTGCAGGTGCACCGACATTGATGATGGGTGAACAACTTCCAGATATTGCAAGCGGCATTGAGTCTGGTATGTATCGGTATCCAATAGGAGTGGTTGGGGGAATTACCCCTTTTAACTTCCCGATGATGGTACCTTGCTGGATGTTTCCACTTGCGATTGCATGTGGAAATACCTTTATCCTTAAACCTTCAGAAAGAACCCCTATCTTAGCTAACCGTCTTGCCGAGCTTTTTTCCGAGGCTGGGCTGCCAGATGGAGTATTAAATATCGTGCATGGTGCGCGTGAAATTGTAAATGGTATTTTAAGAAACAAACAAATAAAAGCAGTTTCATTTGTGGGATCTCAGCCGGTAGCTGAATATGTGTATAAAGAAGCTGCTGCAAATAGAAAGCGTGTTCAAGCCTTGGCCGGGGCAAAAAATCATTCCATTGTTATGCCTGATGCAGATCTGGATAATGCGGTTAATAATATTATTAGCGCTTCGTTTGGTTCAGCAGGGGAGCGCTGTATGGCTTGTTCGGTAGTTGTAGCTGTCGGTGATATTGCCGATGAATTAACAAGCAGATTAAAGAAAGCGGCGGATCAGATAAAAATGGGGAATGGGTTAGATAAAAGTGTATCTCTAGGACCAGTAATCCGTGATTCCCATAAAGAAAGGACCATAGAGTATATTGAAATTGGTGAAAAGGAAGGGGCAAAATTAATAAGGGATGGAAGAAATGATCATGTCGATGAAGGGGGTTATTTCGTTGGGCCGACGATTTTTGATCAGGTTAATCCCGAAATGCAAATTTGGAAGGATGAAATCTTTGCACCTGTTCTCTCTATTGTACGAGTAGAAACACTTGAGGAAGCAATCGAAATTGCCAATCAATCTGATTTTGCTAATGGTGCTTGTCTGTATACGGATAGTGCGAAAGCTGTTCGTACCTTCCGTAATGAAATCGATGCTGGAATGCTTGGCGTCAACCTTGGAGTACCAGCGCCAATGGCATTTTTTCCGTTTTCAGGTTATAAAGATTCCTTTTATGGTGATCTCCATGCAAATGGAAAAGATGGTGTGAATTTTTATACACGTAAGAAAATGTTAACTGCCCGTTATTAATAGGTCTTGCAGGAAGGTGTTTCTGTTTAAGGAGAACCGGCTCCTTCCTGCAACTATAGGAATAAATGATAGGAGTTGTTCATTAAAGTGGATTCAAGTGTTCTTACCGAGATAGTAAATAATGTTGGCTTCATTCGACTAAATCGTCCAAAGGTTCTTAACTCATTAAATGTAGAGATGGTAAAAATCATATATGAACAATTACAGAACTGGCAAGAGGACCCAGAAGTTGCTTTCGTCTGCATTACAGGGGAAGGGAAGAAAGGACTTTGCGCCGGTGGTGATATGCGGGCTTTCTATGATTTGAAAGATAAAAATGGAAAGGAAGTAGCAGCTGAATTCTTTTCCATTGAATATCAAATGGATTTGATGATCCATCGCTACTCTAAGCCCGTGCTGGTCTATATGGACGGAATTGTGATGGGCGGAGGGGTTGGTCTCTCCATTGGCGGCAGTCATCGTATCGTTACCGAAAATACAAAATGGGCAATGCCTGAAATGAATATCGGATTTTTTCCAGACGTTGGTGCAAGTTATTTTCTAAATCAGATGCCAGGCTGCACGGGTCGTTACTTAGCATTAACATCCAGTATCATGAAGGCAGAGGATGTGCTATACACAGGTGCCGCAGATTATTATATAAGTAGTGCAGATTGGCCCGCATTAATTTCAGAAATACTATCAAAAAAATGGACATTATTAGGAGCGAAAACTGAGCTTAATAATTTAATAGAAAAATATTACAAACCATGTGAGATGAATTTGTCGTCGCTTTCATTTTCACAGGAAAAAATCAAACAGCATTTTCAATTTGACACGATGGAGAAAATTCTCGCTTCAATAGATTACAGCATTACAATGGATAATGATGATCATTGGGCTAAGGAAGTGAAAGAGATTCTGTTATCAAAATCTCCCATCTCGTTAAAAGTTACTCTAATTCAATTATTGGAAGGTAAAGAAAAAACACTTGCGGATTGTTTTAAAATGGAGTTTGCCTTAAGTATGAATTTTATGGATAACGATGATTTTTATGAAGGTGTAAGGTCTGTTTTAGTAGATAAAGACCGATCACCTAAATGGAGGTATCCTAGTTTAGATAAATTGGGAATGGGGGATATCCTTTCTTATTTTCGATGGGATCGGAATGAAGAAGTCTTTATTGCACTTGATAAATTGGATGATAAGACTATCCATAAATTTTAAAAATGAGTAGGGGGAGTATAGAATGCATTCCTTTTCTAGTGTTTACATGCCAAAAGCCACATTTTATGGAAGAGATTCTTTTCAAAAGGTCGGAGAAGCATCATGTGATCAAGGAACTAAGGCCCTGATCATTAGCGATAAGATTATGAATGATTTAGGCTATGTTGATCGATGCAAGGATTTGTTGAATCAATCTGGGGTAACCTACGCAACATACTTGGATGTGGAAACAGAGCCAACGGACGTGTATGTACGCGAGGCTCTTTATGTATATCGACAAGCTGAGTGTGATCTTATTATTGCATTAGGAGGCGGAAGTTGTATTGATGCTGCAAAAGCAGTTGCGGTTCTTGCTAAAAATGGGGGCGAAATCAGCGATTATTCTGGAAACAAAAGAATAGCAAAAAACGGATCGGTGCCCCTAATTGCTATACCAACTACTGCGGGGACTGGGTCAGAAGCAACAGATGTTACAGTCATAACGGATACAAAAAATGATGTAAAAATGATGATCAAACAGCCTGCCCTTTTGCCAGATGTTTCGATTGTAGATCCATTACTTACCATTTCATCACCAAAACATGTAACCGCTGCTACTGGTGTTGATGCACTTACACATGCCATTGAGGCATATATTTCCCGTCGCTCACACCCATTTACTGATACGCTAGCTCTTTCTGCTATTCAATTAATCTTTGAAAGTATCCAGCAGGCGTATGATAACGGATCAGACATTGAAGCAAGAGAAAAGATGTCTTTGGGAGCTTGGAAGGCAGGGATTGCTTTTTCTAACGCATCTGTATGCTTAGTTCATGGTATGTCAAGACCGATAGGTGCTCTTTTTCATGTTCCGCATGGAGTTTCCAATGCCATGCTTTTGCCTGCAGTATTAGAGTTTAGTCAAGAGGAATGTGTAGATAAACTAGCACAAATTGGTCTTTTTATTAAACCTGAATTGAAAGGGCTTCCAAATAATGAAATTGCAAGGACATTTGTTAAAGAAGTGAAAAAACTGTGTGTCCAATTAAAGATCCCAAACATGAAGCAGTGGGGGATTAACAAAAAGGAATTGGACCAAGTAGTTCATAAAATGGCGAAGGATGCTTTAGCTAGCGGAAGCCCTGCTAATAATCCAAAAGTACCAATAGAGGATGAAATTGTTGCTCTTTATCAAGTTTGCTTTGATTATAACATGAAGGAAGAAGTGAAATTATGATTACCTCCTTTAAGGCTTTCATGGTAGATAAAGTGAATGATCAATTCACTGCTCAGATCAAAAGAATAGAAATGGAAGATTTGCCTGAGAGTGATGTCATCATTCGAGTTGCTTATTCAAGCATTAATTATAAGGATGGATTAGCCAGTATACCAAACGGTAAGATTGTCCAATCCTATCCCTTTATTCCAGGAATCGATATGGCTGGAACGGTG
The DNA here is from genome assembly GCF_013396335.1 of Bacillus sp. EB106-08-02-XG196. Lineage (GTDB taxonomy): Bacteria > Bacillota > Bacilli > Bacillales > Cytobacillaceae > Neobacillus. The sequence continues at coordinate 142,891 of NZ_JABWSY010000015.1, read as the reverse complement.
GTAAATTCCAAATCTCCAGCTTTTAAAAAGGGGGATAAGGTCATTGCGACAAGTTATGGTATCGGTGTTTCCCATTACGGTGGGTACAGTGAGTATGCCTCTATTCCATCTGAATGGTTGGTTCCGTTACCTAGTAATCTTTCTTTTAAAGAAGCGATGGCTTATGGAACGGCAGGTTTTACAGCAGCACTATCTATTTATCGGTTACAAGAGAATGGACTGACCCCCGATAAAGGCCCAGTTTTAGTCACAGGTGCTACGGGAGGTGTAGGAAGTATAGCGGTTGCCATTCTTTCTAAGCTTAAATATTATGTCGTTGCTAGTACTGGAAAAGAGAGTGAATATGACTACTTGCGTTTTCTAGGAGCTAAGGAGGTTATATCCCGAAGCGAATTAACACATGAATCAGTGCGGCCGTTGGAAAAACAGCGATGGGCTGGCGCAGTTGATCCTGTCGGAGGGGAAACGCTTGTTTCGGTTTTATCTCATATCCACTATAATGGATCAGTAGCTGTTAGTGGATTAACAGGAGGAAGTAAGTTAAACACTACCGTTTTTCCTTTTATATTGAGGGGAATCAATCTCCTTGGTATTGATTCTGTTTTTTGTCCGATGGAAAAAAGGTTGAAAATTTGGGAAAAAATAGCGAATGATTGGAAGCCGGACACACTCTCATCTACTATAGGTCAAGAAATATCTTTAGAAGAATTGCCGGAAAATTTAAAAACTATTCTTAAAGGACAATTTAGAGGAAGAACGATTGTGAATGTAGAAGAATAGTAAATAAAGAGTGTTGATTGATCAACACTCTTATTTTATTTATTAATTTCTGAATATTTTTACTAGTTAAGCGTTTCTATTCTTCTACCACTAAATCACATAATACATCAATTTCATTAGCAACTGTCGCTCTATTTGGAGAGGTTTGAATTACCTTATTATGAATATACTCAAATTGTTCTTTTGTCCCATTTCCTTTAACCCGGATTGTATATTTTACATCTTTGAAACCAATTGGAGAATCGGGATTTGCTTCTAGAAAACCTCTCAAATCTAGCCCAGCTTCAAGATCAACTTCAAGTTTTTCAAGGGTAATACCTAATACAGAGGCTCCAACTGAATAGCCTACAAGAATACAACCGCCCATTCCGCCTAGCAAGTATTCTTGCGGTGTTGGATTTGTGTTTTCACCCAAAAGCTGTTCAGGTTCATCAATGATGAAGGAAAAATTCCTTTCTATCTTTTGGTTGCCCAAAGTGATTCCAGTAGAAGATACTTTGGATTTCGTACCGCCAAGCCATTTTAAGTTTACCTTATAATCAATCATGCCATTCGCGGGATTCTTAGCAATATCCTCTTTAAAAATTTGTAAGGCAGGTACGTTAATTCCATTTTGCTGGATAGCAGCTTTTTGACTCATATTTGTCATTTCCCCTTTCGGAATATTCTTTACATTCTAAATATTAAGAGTTAAAGCGAAGCTAGTAAATAAAAAGTAAATAAAAAAACAATCCAAAATCATTTCCACTGGAACGATTTGTTACCACATTATAAAGAGGTGTTTTTGTCATTGAGAAAAAATTTAAATCAAAACCTGTCACTGTATAAAGATAGAGAGATGCTGACATTTATAGAAAAAGCTAAATCAATTGCAAAAAGTAATTCAGACGTATTGCTCTATGGTGAAGAAGGTACTGAGAAGGAATTAATAGCTGAGACCATTCATGTGTTAAAAAACGAGGCTCAAGAGCTGCCTTTTGTAACTATTAATTGTTCTTATCTCCCTGATGAATTATTTAATGTGGAACTATTTGGAAAGGGTAGAGAGGAACCTGGACTGCTGGAAAAGACAAAAGATGGAACGATTCATTTAGAAGAGATTTCAGAACTATCACTATTTTCGCAATCACTGCTCTTGGAGGTGATCAAAAACAGAAGCTTTAGAAGAGTTGGAGATTGTAGTGATACGAAGGTAATGTGCAGAATTATTGCCTCTTCAAAAATGGATTTACTGCCGTTAGTGAAGGATAGGAAGTTTCTTTTTGAACTTTATTATTTAATTAGTGTTTTGCCAATTCATATCCCTCCGTTAAGAAATCGAAAAGAGGATATTCACTCATTAGCTAATTATTTTGTGAATGATTATAATCAATCTTTTATTTATAATAAAAAATTTCTTCACCCAGATACAATCAGGCTATTACAGAGCTATGAATGGCCAGGAAATACGATGGAACTGAAAAATGTGATTTCGCGAGCAATCCATTTTTCAACATCCAATGCTATAAGGCCAAAAGATATTTCTTTGGTGCCTATCACTCCAGCAAAACATACACAGTTTTCTCATTCATTAAAGGATTTACTTCAATCCTATGAAAAAAGTATTGTTGAACAAGCGCTAAAGCAGTATAAATCTGCACGCAAAACAGCTGATATCCTTGATGTAAGTCATACAACCATATTAAAAAAAATACACAAATACGGTTTAGAGACTTATTTATCTTCTTAAATAAATCTTCCATATATTATTTTGTTGAGAGGTGGTATCAGGAAAATGAGGAGTCATGAATCAACTATTTTGCTTCAAGTTTTTGAAACGATTTTTGAATTTTGTTATGATCCGCTTTATGTGATTGATGGAGAAGGAAGGTTCTTAAAAGTCAATGAAGCATTTTCTCGTTTTTATGGGTATTCACAAAAAGAGTTAATAGGGAAAAACATCGATGAATTCTTTGATTTGAAAGGTTTTTCAACCGTAACGGCCAAAAAAGCATTGGAAAAAGGAATGCGGGTAGTTGACGAGGAAGTAACAGGTTCAACAAGGTTAATTCGTGTGACTGGAATCCCTGTTTTCAATGAAGATAATGATGTTGCATGTGTTGTATGTAACATAAAAGATATTACAAATAAACTTGAAGGAAATGTACCTGTCAATAAACAGGATTATCATATGGAATCAGAAGGGTTAATCACTGAGAAAAGAATTGATGCGATTACTTCAAGGAGTAAAAACATAGAGGAAGCATTTAACCTTGGAAAAAGAATCGCCAATGTAAATTCAACGGTTTTAATTTTAGGGGAGTCTGGTGTAGGGAAAAACGTCTTGTCTCGCTTTATTCATCAGAATGGCTATAGGTCTAATGGTCCTTTTATTGAAATCAATTGTGGTGCCATATCTGAATCACTTCTAGAGTCGGAATTGTTCGGATATACGTCTGGGGCTTTTACTGGTGCAAAAAAGGATGGAAAAAAAGGTCATATAGAAATGGCGAGCAATGGAACGCTATTTTTAGATGAGGTTGGAGAGATGTCCCAAGCTACACAAGTAAAGTTATTACACTTTCTGCAAAGTAAAACAATTACCAGAATCGGGAGTTCAACTCCAATTGAAGTAGATGTAAGAGTAATCGCAGCCACGAATAAAAATGTTGAAAATTTAGTCAGGGATGGGAAATTCAGACAAGACTTATTTTATCGCTTAAATGTTGTCCCGATAACAGTGCCGCCATTAAGGGAAAGAATGGAGGATATCCTTCCATTAATCCAATTTTTTATAAAGAAATATAGTGAGATGTATGGTATAGAAAAACAGATTAGCCAACATGCATTAAAGAAATTAATTGAATATCGGTGGCCGGGAAATGTACGTGAATTACAGAATGTTATTGAAAGATTAGTTGTTACCACAATCGAGGACGTAATTTCGGTAGAAAATTTGCCTGAGAATATTCTTGAAGGTTCTAATTATCCATTTATCCCAAATGTAGAAAATAGATCTATGCTCACAAAAAAATCGATAGAGTTTGAAGCCCAGGAGATTCTTTCGTATTATCAAAAATACGGAAGCACCTATAAAGCTGCTGCGGCTTTAGGAATGAGCCAATCTACGTATTTTAGAAAGCTGAGAAAATATGAAAAAAAATACGGAGATCTTTTTATCTAATAAATCCAGCTCACTTTAATAAATCAAATAATTCAGTTTAATTCATTAAATAATTCATTTGCATTAATCTTTTAAAGTTTTAGAAATAAACTACTTGTTGTAAAGGCATTTATTCTTTGGCATGCTTCTTGCAATTTAGATAGACAAATAGCCTAAAAGGTGTGATTAAAATGATGCTTAAAATTGGTGACTGGCTGAAAACAGCCGCAATGAAAAATCCAAACAAAGCAGCAATCATTACCAGGAATTCGATGTACTCCTATAAATGGATTGAGGAGATATCCAATTATCTAGCAAATGATCTTATTCAGAAATATAATGTAACTTCAGGTGATCGAATCGCTCTTATGCTTCCTAATAATATTCATTTTATTATTGCTTATTATGCGATATTAAAAACAGGTGCAGCCTGTGTTCCCGTCCATTGTTTATTAAAAAGCAAAGAAGTCAAATATGTCTTAAATCATTCTGAAGCACGCATTTTGATTGCTGAAAAAGAGGAATTGCAAGACAAACTGGAGGTCAGTGATTTCCCATATTTAGAACATATTATTGTAAGCGCTAACTTCAATGACAAAAATTTATTTACATCCTATATGATGAGAACTTCGAACAATCCTAAATATCAAAAAACCCCTGTGAGCAATACAGAAGAGGATGTGGCAGCCATTTTTTATACATCGGGAACAACAGGTGTTCCAAAAGGTGTCGTCCTTACTCATGAGAATATTACAGCCAAAATGAACCCGATTAAACAAGCAATCAAATTTTCTTCTGAAGATAGGATTCTCTCTGGATTGCCTATGGTTTATGTATACGGTCAAGTAATGGCGATGAATTTTGTCATTTGGTGTAATGCTACATTAATTCTGCTAGAAAATGAAATAGATTCAGAGATCATTTGGGGTTTGGAAACACATAAACCAACAGTATTAATGAGCACCCCAAATGTGTATTACAAGCTTAATTCTTATATAAACACAATGAAGATCCCTGTAACCCACCATTTGAGATATGCGATAACAGGTGGAAGTGTTTCTTCTAGTCATCTGAAAAAAGAGTTCGAAAAATATTTCGGTGTGGAATTATTAGATTCATATGGTTTAACGGAGACAACCGCTTCATTTATTGTGGAACTCCCTGAAAATATATATCGGAAATCAGGATCTATAGGGAAATGTATTGCCAACCATGAAGTTCAAATCATCGATGAAACTGGGGCAGAGTTGCCGCCAGGTCAGGTAGGAGAGATAGCAGTTCGCTCCAATTCTGTAATGAAAAGTTATTATAAAGATTTTATTCGCCAATTGGAGAGTTCAAAGAATGGATGGTTTTTTACAGGTGACCTAGGATACAAAGATATAAGTGGGAATTTTTTCCTTGTGGATCGGAGGAGGGATATTATTCAAACTTTAGGATTTGTTGTATCGCCAAGAGAGGTTGAAGAGGTGTTATTGGAACACCCAAAAATTATGGAAGCAGCTGTTGTTGGCATCCCAGACGAGGAAGGAGGAGAAATTATTAAAGCTTTCGTTTCCCCAAAGCCCGGACATTATGTGAGTGAAAATGAGGTTAAAGCCTATTTAAGAAAACATCTAGCTATTTTTAAATGTCCAAGTGTAATTGAATTTCTTGAGGAATTTCCTAAAAGTAATTCTGGGAAACTATTAAAAAGGCTCCTGAAATAGCCTGTCATGAGTGAGACAATGTTTCCTAACTTTTTACATCAAGATGCTTGAATGACATGTTATTAACACATTGGTTCATAGAGTAAATCTTTAGACATTGGTGATCTAAAAATGCTCATTAACAAATATTAAGGGGGAAAAGGAATGAAGGGATTTAGGAAAGCAAGTTTTGGGTTGATACTAATTTGTTTTGTATTAGTGATGGCGGCTTGTTCCTCTCAAAGCTCAGGTGGGAATGGCGGAGGTGCATCAAGCGATTCAGTAAGAATTGGGGTTTTATTTCCGTTAACTGGACCTCTGGCGTTATTGGGTAATGATTCTTTTGACGCAGTCCAAGTTGTTGCAGATATGGTGAATGAACAAGGTGGAGTCGATGGAAAAAAGATTAAATTAGTAAAAGCAGATGCACCTGATGCAACAGCTGCAGCCAATGAGGCTAAGAGATTAATAGTGAATGAAAAAGTCCCTGCTATACTAGGATCTTATTCTAGCGGAATCTCAATGGCTGCCACCCAGTTTTCCGAAAGAAATAATGTCGTGTATGTGGAAGCAAACGCAGTATCTGATGAAATTACGTCAAGAGGATTTAAAAATCTTTTCCGTGTAACCGAATCAGCATCCATGCAAGGGAAAGCCGCTACTGATTTTGCTAATGAGGTACTTGCACCTAAATTAGGGATTGATTCTAGTAAATTAAAGGTTGTTGTTATGCATGAAGAATCATCTTTCGGCACATCGATTGCGAAATCGGTTGAACACTATGCAAATGAATATGGCTTTGAGATCCTTTCTATTGATAGTTATAACTCTACAACAAATGATTTATCCTCTACGATCCATAAATATAAAAAATTAAATCCGGATATAGTATTTGCCACCTCCTATATAAATGACGCTATATTGTTTGTCCAGCAATCAAAACAACTAGATTTTAAGCCGAAGGCAATTGTTGGTACTTCAGCAGGTTATGCACTATCTGATTTTGCCTCAAAGCTAGGGGAGGATTCAAATGGTATTTTCGTCGCAGAAGCACCTGCCCAGCCAAATGAGGACATTCTTTCAGACGATGCAAAAAATATTCAAGAAGACTTTCAGAAGAGATGGATGGAATTAAAAGGCACAGAACCGACCGGATTAACCTGGAGAGCAGTGAATGCGGCCTGGGTATTATTTCACGAAGCACTTCCACATGCGAAGTCCTTGGACTCTAAAGGCATAAAAGAAGCCTTGCAAAATATTGATATCCCTGAAGGCGGACTGCCTAATGGAGTAGGAGTTAAATTCAATGGTGCTGCTGAGGAACATGGTGGTCAAAACAACCGCGCTAAGGCTGTGATTATGCAATGGCAAGATGGAAAATTTAAACTGGTATGGCCTGATAAATATGCAATTACGGAGCCAATTCGTATCCCGTTGTCAAATTAATAAGCTAAGGGTCTATAAAGTTATAGACCCTTATTCATTCCATTACTAAGGAGGTTTGAGAATGATTATTCAATTGATTTTAGGAGGTATTTTATTAGGTGGGGTATACGCCCTAATGGCAATTGGTCTTACCTTAATCTTCGGAGTTATGAGGATTGTCAATTTTGCCCATGGTGAGTTAGTCATGTTAGGAATGTATATGGTTTTCTTTCTATATTCTACCCTGCAAATTGGACCATACTATGCCATCTTAATTGTTACACCTCTAATGTTCGTTATTGGCTGGATACTTAACCAAACCTTAATCAAGAGATTGATTGGTGCTGAACATGTCACCCAAATATTTGTAACGGTTGGTCTGAGTATGATGTTGTCAAGTGGAGCCTTAATGATATTTAGTGGTAATTTTCTCCGTGTCCAAACGTCGATGACAACAAAGTCTGTTGAAATAGGAAGCGGGATCTTAATCGGCGTTCCACAGCTGATTGCCTTTATCATTTCTATGATTGTAAGTGCTTTCATGTTTTTGTTTTTAAAAAGGACAATGCTGGGTAAAGCCATCAGAGCAACGACTCAGAATCGAATGTCATCTACTCTTATGGGGGTTGATATTAAAAAGATTTATGCCTTTACTTTTGCAATTGGTACTGCCTTAACTGGGTTAAGTGCTGCCCTTCTCATGCCGATGTACCCTGTGTTTCCAACAATTGGCGTAAATTTTGTGTTAATGACCTTTGTTGTAGTGGTTATGGGGGGCTTAGGAAGTATTCCAGGTGCTTTATTAGGAGGGTTAATTATAGGAGTAATTGAAACAATCAGTGCTTACTATATTGACCCAGGTTGGAAACAAGCCGTGTATTTTACAGTCTTTATCCTATTATTGGTCTTTAGACCACAAGGATTCTTTGGCCAAATTGGAGCAGAGGAGTTGTAGATATGAAGAATCAATTATCGAACCTTCCCAAAATTTATTATTTCTTCTTTCTGTTGCTTGTGTTAACAATTTTTGTTCAAGGGGGTTTTATACTTGATATTATTACCATGACCTTTCTTTGGGGAGCAATTGCCAGCGCCTGGAATATTTCTGGAGGCTATGCTGGACAATTTTCATTAGGCCATGCAGGATTTTTAGGAGTTGGAGCGTATACATCATCCTTGCTCTTCATCAATTTTGGAATATCCCCTTGGTTTGGAATGATTATTGGCGGGATAATCGCAGCATTATTTGCCCTTCTAATTGGAGTACTTTGCTTTAGATTAAAAGGACCTTTTTATACCTTGGCAACGATTGCCTTTGCGGAATTAGTATTTATTTCAACAACCCAATTAAGAGAGATAACAAATGGTTCAATGGGTATCCAAATTCCATTTGAAATTGGAATTGGTAATTTTATTTTTGAAAATCCTAAAACCTATGCCATTTTAAGTTTTATCTTTATGTTCGTTGTGTTTTTGATTTCCTCTTACATCAAAAATTCTAAAATCGGTTATTATCTCATCGCTATGCGAGAGGATCCAGATGCGGCAAGCTCATTGGGAATAAATATTAAATATTTAAAATTATTTGCTACAGGTTTAAGTGCTTTTCTAACAGCGATATGTGGAACATTTTTAGTACAATATATTTTATTTATTGAACCTGCAAACATTTTAGCTCTTTCCATCTCAATAAAAATTGCCATGATCGCGATTGTCGGCGGGATGAACCTGCCGCAAGGACCCGTTATTGGTGCCATTATCCTCACACCATTAGAACTGCTGCTACGAGGATATACTGCAGATATTGCAGGACTTCACCTCTTCTTATTTGGATTAATATTGCTGATAGTCGTTTTATACCAGCCTAAAGGATTAGCTGAGGTGAAAGGGTTCAAAAACATAAAGTTATCTGGATGGAAAGGTGTGAAGTCGAATGACGCAAAAGAAGACATTGCTTGAAGTAAAAAACCTAGGGAAAAGGTTCGGCGGTAACTGGGCAATTAAAGATGTAGATATCTCAATCAATAAAAATGATTTAATCGGAGTAATTGGCCCAAATGGTGCTGGAAAAACAACCTTATTTAATATGATGACAGGTTTTCTAAAACCAACAGAAGGAGAAGTGTATTTCAAGGGAAAGGATATTACCAATTTGAGTTCCCATCAAATTAGTAAAAACGGAATTTCCAGAACATTTCAAATAGTAAAACCATTCGGTGGTCTTTCCGTTCTTGAAAATGTGATGGTTGGTGCCTTAAATAAGGAAAGTAATGTAACAAAAGCCAGGGAAAAAGCAAATGAATATATCGAACTGGTAGGTCTAACGCCATTTAGGGATGTACATGCAAATTCCCTGCCAATTGGGAATCGAAAACGTCTTGAAGTCGCACGTGCAATTGCCACCGATCCTGAAGTGATTATGCTTGATGAAGTCATGGGAGGATTGAATGATGATGAAACAAAAGAAATGATGGACATTGTCAAAACCTTGCACAAAAAGGGGTTGACGATTCTGTTAATTGAACATAACATGCATGCCTTAATGTCCCTTTCAGAACGGGTTGTTGTCCTCTGTTATGGTGAAAAACTTGCTGAAGGAACAGCAGCGGAAGTTTCCTCCAACCAAAAAGTAATCGATGCCTATTTAGGGAGTGATTAAATTGTTAAAGATAACAAACCTGCAATGTTACTATGGTGATTTACAAGCAGTGAGAGATGCCAATATGGTTGTGAAAACAGGAGAAATAGTTGCCTTATTAGGCGCTAATGCTGCTGGGAAATCAACAATTGTCAAGTCCATCTCAGGTATTTTGGATCGTGTGGAGGGAGAGATTTTTTTCCATGATCAATTACTAAATAATATCTCTCCGCATCAAAGAGTAGAAAAGGGAATTGTTCAAGTGCCTGAAGGCCGTCAGCTCTTTCCATTTCTTACAGTAAAAGAAAACTTAGAAATGGGAGCTTATACGAAAAGAGCCCGCTCTCATTTAAAGGAAAATATAGAGAGGGTATTCGATCTATTTCCTCGTCTTAAAGAAAGAGAACATCAATTGGCTAGTACGATGTCTGGAGGAGAACAACAAATGTGCGCGATTGGCAGAGGGCTGATGGCGATGCCGGAAATTATTATTTTAGATGAACCTACCCTGGGGCTTGCACCACTATTAATTAAAAAGATTTTCGAGATTGTAGAGGAATTAAGAAATTTGGGCATTACTGTTTTAATTATCGAACAAAATGTTAGGCAAACTTTAAAAATTGCTGATAGAGCTTACATGTTAAGCAACGGAAGAATAGTAGCTGAAGGAAGAGCAGAAGAATTAATGGAGAGTGAAACCATTAGAGAGAGCTATCTTGGAATTTAATCTATGAAAATAATAAACTATGATGTGATTTGTGTTGGGAGTGGGGTGGCCGGTATGATGGCTTGTTTAGCTGCCTCACATTCTGGTGCAAACGTATGTCTTGTTTCAAAAGAAGCATTGGGCTGGGGAAACACGCGAATTTCAGGGGGAATAATCAGTACACTAGGATCGAAAAAAGAAGATTTAATTACTGATATATTAAAGTCAGGGCATGAATTAAATCAACATGAATTAGTAAAAACATTGATTAATGATAGTGCTGATGTTCATTCTTTAGTGCAATCATGGGGGCATCTTTTTGATATCCAACAGGGTCAGCTAAAAAAGATTACTCCTGCAGGACATTCTGAAGCAAGAACATTAATATCTGTTCAAAGAGGAATTCACTTATCCAATATACTGCGCAATCAATTATTGAAATTGCAAATTGATATATTGGAAGAAATAATTGTGTGTAAAGTACTTGTACAACAAAGAAGGGCAGTCGGAATTCTTCTCTATGACTGGAAAGAGGGAGATTGGTTGGTCCTTCTATCACCAAAGGTCATTTTGGCATGTGGTGGAGGTGGAATGCTTTACAGTCCCCATACGGATAATATGAGAAGTGCAACAGGGGACGGCTATGCTTTAGGTTTAATCGCCGGCGCCGAGTTAATTGATATGGAGCAAATTCAATTTATGCCTTTTGGGGTTGTATATCCGAATGGAATGATGGGATTGGAGTTAGGCGATACCTCTGCTGCAGGTCCATACGGAGTTTTAAAAAATGGACATGGAAAAGTCATTTGCAGCGATTTGCCTAAAAAAACCCGTGAAGAAGTGAGTAAAATAATTGCTTTAGAGATTAAGAGAGGAAACGCTTCTCCTCATGGAGGGATATGGCTTGATCCGACTGAAAACTTAAAACATGAAGGGGGTCTTGAATCATGGAGGAATTGGAAAGCCATTGGTTCCCTTGAACCTCTAAAGATAGCTTATGGAACAAAGGCATATCAGTGGCAGGAGCCTTTTGAAGTTCTGCCCACCCAACATTATATAATGGGAGGCATATTAATTGATGATAAGGGCAATACCAATGTGTCAGGACTAATTGCAGCAGGCGAGACAGCAGGAGGTGTTCATGGCGGAGGGAGAATGGGTTCCATGTCCCTTTTTGATGGATTGGTTTTTGGAAGGTTAGTTGGAAAGGAATTAGCCAAGAGCCAGGAGCGATATTCAAAGCCTTCTAGAGGTTGGTTAGAAGAAGAAAAAGAAAACTTTAAAACCTTTGTTACAAAACAAAAGAGGGTGTTTTCACCCTTAAAATTAAAACAAGATCTTGGGAAAGTCATATGGACGTATGCAGGTATCATTAGGGATAAGAATGGTCTAGAAATTGGTTTAAACTTAATCAACGAGATTGAAGAGAAAGCCAACAATCTGCAAATCAGTTGGGAACCTAGGTATTTCCAGTTAATAGTAGAAGCAATTGAATTGAGATTTATGTTGATAACTGCCAGAAGTATTCTATTAAGTGCACTGGCCAGGAATGAATCCAGAGGGAGTCATTATCGTGAAGATTTTCCAAGTAAAGAGGTCAATCAAACTGTCAAAAATATCGTCATTCAATTAAAACAGGGCGAATTCATCACTTCAAAAAGGGAGAACATGTGATGGAAACCATAACCTTAACCATTAAGCGAAACGCGGAAAATAAGACCTGGGACGAAACGTTTTGTGTGGATATCGATAGCGGCCGCTCTACTATACTGGAAGCTTTACAGCAAATAAAGCAAGATGTTGACCCAACATTAGCAATCCGCTATGGGTGCCGTTACAAGCATTGCGGTTTGTGCGGAATCTCTGTCAATGGAACAGCACGCATGGCTTGCATGACAAAAGTGAAGACCGGAATGACCATCGGTCCATTAGAAAAGATGCCAATCCTTCAAGATTTAATGGTAGACAGGTCATTTGTCACCGAGACCATCAAAGAAAAGAAACTTTTCCATCAACCATTAACCGGAACAACTCCTTCAGCTATCAACGAAAACTATTTAACTGTTAGTAAATGCACAGATTGTTTGTCATGCGTTTCGGGGAGCAGTATTTATTATCATGATAATAGAAATGAAGTCGCTGCACCCTTATTTTTTGTTAAACTAGCCCAACTTCAGCTTCATCCTCTCAATCAAGATGATTATCAAAGTAAGGCTCATGAATTAGGAGTAAAGGCATATGAAAATAGCCCGCCTATTCCGTGTCCTTATGGAATCCCGATCAAAAAAATAGCTATTGACTTATTTTTATAAAATGAATTAAAAAATGAATCAAAAAGTGAATTGCTGATTTAATAAATGAATTAGGTTTCTTGCAAGATGTGATAGATTCGGAGTTTATCAAGTTGGCATGATTTTTGCATTAATAAATAATAGAAACACAATAAAAAATAAAGGTGTGTGTGAAAATGACAGAAGTAAAGGTGAAAAAAACTTATGAAACAGTTTTATGTGAAGTAAAAGGAAATGTTGGGATCATCAGTTTAAATCGTCCTAAGCAAATAAATGCCATCACTGAGCAGTTAACCAAAGATGTTTGGAATGCATTAGATGAATTAGAAAATAATAAGGAAGTAAAAGCGGTTGTCCTAACAGGTGCAAATGGCAATTTCTCCTCAGGGGTAGATTTAAAGGAAGTATATTCTATGCCCAATCCAATTGGGGAAGAACCAGCAGAGGTTTGGAGAGAGCATTTAGAAACACTTTTAAAAGTTTCGCTTAAAATCTGGGATTTGAAAAAACCTGTTATTGCAGCAGTAGATGGTTATGCTCTAGGCGGTGCAGCAGATTGGGTTTTTGCATGTGACGTGGCCGTTGCGGCAGATACTGCCATAATCGGTGAACCTGAAATTCGCTTTGGTGCCGCACCTCCAACGCTAATGATGCCATGGATAGTTGGGATGAGAAAAGCTAAGGAGCTTTTGTTTACTGGAGATTCGGTGGACGCTCAAGAAGGCCATCGCATCGGTATATTTAATCGTGTCGTTCCGCAAGAACGTTTGATGGATGAGGCCGTCAATTTAGGTGAAAGAATGGCAAAAATCCCACCATCCGCATTAAAAATTACAAAAGTGACGATTAATAAAATCTATGAAATGATGAATATTAAAGAATCATTGGATTATAACTTAGAAGCTGCTATCGCCATGTTCTTCTTAAATAAGCCTGAGGGGGTAGCTGAAGTAGGAGAATCCATTCGCAGGGACGGTCTAAAGAAATTTTTAGAAAAAGCAAATGGAGGATTTTAAGAGATTGGATAAAAGGCGGTAGGAGGATAGCTATGAAGGAATTTAATTTAGATATGCTGTTTAAGCCAAAATCAATCGCAATAGTTGGAATATCTCCTAATAAAAATAGAGCTACACTAGCGTATGAGAATTTAAAGGAGATTGGTTATACAGGAAAGATTTATTTTGTTAACGCGAAATATACAGAGGTTCACGGGCAAACATGTTATCCAAGTATTGGTTCATTGCCGGAAACTATTGATTCAGTCTATATTAGTATTCCCAGTGATCATGTATTATCTACTCTCAAAGAAGCCTCAGCAAAAGGTGCAAAAGGGGCGGTTGTCATTTCGAGCGGCTTTGGTGAAGGAGAGGGAGCAGGAAAGGAAAAATCGGAGGAGTTAATTCAGTTTGCCACTTACAACAATTTAGCGGTTGCTGGTCCAAACTGTCTTGGTCTCATCAGCTCAGCCAATCATTTTTCAGCTTATGGATTTTTCTTCCCAGAAGGCTTAAAGAAAGGGAATATCGGCGGCGTCTTTCAAAGCGGTGGTCTTATGCATGCTATTGCAGGCGAATTAGGGACACGCGGTGCAGGCATCAGTACACTCATCTCTAGTGGAAATGAAATGGTCGTCAATAGCAGCCACTATATTGAATATTTGGCAAACGATCCTTCAACCGATGTTATCATGGCCTTTATTGAAGGAATTAAAGACCCTGATAGATTTAAGAGAGCAGCAGAAATTGCTTTTAAAAACAAGAAGCCTATTATACTCGTAAAGGTTGGAAAATCAGAGAAAGCTGCTCAAGCAGCTGTTGCACATACTGGCAGTATGACAGGCAGTGATAAAGTAATTGAAACGATGTTTAAACAAAAAGGCATTATTCGAGTAAGTGATGTAGATGAATTAATTGAAACCGTCCTTTTATTTTCCAACGGAGCTCGTCCAAATGGAAATGGGGTAGCGATTACCACGACATCTGGCGGTGAAGCAGGAATGTACGCTGATCTAGGTGAGGAACTGGGCATTCGTTTTACTGATTTTCATGAAACTACACAGGTGAAATTAAAAGACGTTCTTCCTGAGTTTGGTGCTTTAGGTAATCCGTTGGATACAACAGGAAATGCAGCATTGGATAAACGTTTATATAGTGCATGCTTAAATGCCATTGCAGAGGATGATCAGGTAGATCTGATTGCGGTCTCACAAATGGAAATTACCGAAAGCGCTTTAAAAAATAATAAAACGACGCAAGTAATAGTTGAAAGTATTCAAGATTGCTATAGTAAAAATAAAAAACCAATTCTATTATTTACTCCTAATTCAGGTGGAGCGGATAAAAAAGTAGGGGCAATGCTACGAGAAAAGGGAATTCCACTTTTAACAGGTGCGATTCCTACATTTAAAGCCATTAGAAATGTCATTCAATACAGCCAATACATTGATAGAGATGAAGAAAAGGCACAATCGAAACCATTGATTAAGAAGAACGACATACTTGTGAATAAAACAGGTGTTTTAACCGAACGGGAAAGTCAAATGCTGTTATCGGAGTATGGATTGAAGTTTCCTCAAAAAACATTAGTCAATTCAGCGGTTGAAGCAGCACAAACTGCCGATAAAATTGGCTATCCTGTTGTATTAAAAATCGAATCGCCTGATATTCCACATAAATCGGATGCGGGCGGTGTGAAATTAAACTTAAAAAGCAGCAAGGAAGTTGAAAAGGCTTATCATGATATTATGGTTTCCGTTTCTTTCAAACATCCTGACGCCATTATCAATGGCGTGGTTGTAGAAGAAATGGTGCAGGATGGTGTCGAGGTAATCGCAGGGGCGAAAGTAGACCCGATGTTTGGACCAGTCGTAATGGTTGGATCAGGAGGGGTGTTGGTAGAGTTACTTCAAGATGTTAGTTTAAGGCTTGCACCTATCAGTCATCAAGACGCAAGGGAAATGATTGCCGAAACGAAACTTTCTAAATTGCTATCAGGCTATAGAGGAAAACCTGAAGCTGATCAAGAAGCTCTAGTGGATGCTCTTGTAAGACTTTCGCATTTTGCTGCTGATCATCAAGCGTATCTTCGTGAGGTAGAGATCAATCCATTACTTGTTTTGCCAAAAGGAAAAGGACAACGTGCGGTAGACGGTTTAATTGTACTAAATTCAGAAACGAAAGAAAAAGTAAATATTTAATAAACAAAAGCAAGATAATGACAAAATTATCTTGCTTTCTTCTTACCTAGTAATTATAAAATAAAAGAATGATTGAGTCATTCATCTTAAGGGTGATGTTTTATCAAACTTTTTTGGTGTAAAGGGGGAAATATGAAAAAGGTTTCTTTGTTCCCATTGCTCCTAGTTTCTTTTGCCCAATTTTTGACGATGTTAATCTGGTTTAATTATTCAGCTATCCTTCCATTGGTAAAAGAAGAATGGGGACTTACATCAGGTCAGTCAGGTGTGATTCTGTCTTCTTTCCAATTTGGCTATGTTATCTCTGTGTTTTTATTTGGTTATCTGTCAGATCGCATAAATCCACGGTATATTTTTATTTTCTCTGCACTCATAGCTGGAACGAGTGGCCTCTTATTCGGACTAATTGCCAAGGGATTTTGGAGTGGGTTAATCTTTCGAATCATTGCTGGAATTGGTTTAGGAGGCATCTATGTGCCTGGTTTAAAATTTTTATCTGGTCTTTATGCACCCGAAACGCGAGGAAAAACATTTGGTATTTATGTGGGTGCTTTAGTAGTTGGCTCAGGAAGTTCATTATTATTCGCCGCACCAATCATTTCTATGTATGGCTGGAGAGAGGTTGTTATCGCTACGTCAACCGCAGCCTATTTGGCAGCTATCATAATGGTACTTTATAAAGTGAATCCAAAAATGCCGTCTACACCTCCTATCATGTCATATAAGCTTTTTAAGTCACTTTTTGCCAATAAAAAGCTAGTTGCTATGAATTTGGCTTATGCGGGTCATATGTGGGAACTGTATGCTTTTTGGGGATGGGTAGGACCATTTATGGTCTATACATCAATCAAACATGGATTTTCATTTGATGAGGCCCAACAAATTGGGAACCTCTGGGCAGGTATATTTATTGTGATTGGTGCACTAGGCACATGGTATGGAGGGGAGCTTTCTGACAAAATCGGCAGAGTAAAAGCGCTTAAACCACTGCTGTTAATTGGTTTATTTTGCTCACTTATTTTTGGATGGATTTCATCCATCCCCTTCTTTCTTGTGATAGTCATTGGGATTATTTATGGGATTACGGTTGTCGGAGATTCTCCAATCTATTCAGTGGCCATTAGTGAATTAAGCGATGAAAACACCTTAGGTTTAGCATTAGGGCTCCAGCAGGTACTTGGTTACAGTATCACAATTATTTCTCCTAGTGTCTTTGGTTTCACTTTAAGTATTATCCCGGATGAAACACTCGGCTGGGGGATTGCCTTTGCCATATTAGCCCTTGGTTCACTTGCCAGCCTGCTGGTTTTACCGAAGAATTATCCTTTCATTTCTCCAGTTCAAAAACGCCTTATAAAAAATTAAAAAAAGAAAAAATAAATGAATGAAAATAATTTTTGCATCGTTTTTAATAATAAATTAACTTACTGGCAGAGACACTCCAAGATGAGTGGACAACTGAGGAGTTTGTTCACTTTTAGTAATTGGAGCACTAGTATAATCAAGAATAAGGAAAGCATGTCTCACCTTTGTTTATTCTAAGAGATTGAAAATCCTTGAGACGTACAATAGGGACAATGATGATCCTAAAAGCGGAGTAAAAGGTACGAGAGTATGGTATTGTCTAAAATTAATCATAATTACCCTCTTTTGAATATAAGTATTGGGTCTATTCACATAACCAACTCTCTTTTTTTTTAATGATTCGATACAAGCCGAGCGAAAAGCTGTTCAAGTTATTAATAAGGATGAAAGCTACTCCAATAAGTCTAGTTTCTTGAATCATGATTCCATTTCAAAATTCGTGGAAGAAAATCAAACCATATTTTTACTGATATCGAAGACTATAGCTTACAACAAAATTAACTGTTTAAAAGTTCATATTCAGGCAGATGTATATGGCGTCTTTAATGTGTAAGAAAACGTTTAAGGAATGCCTTTGAAGGACTCGAATGAAAACAATTCCTTTAAGGTCCACAGAAAGTAATCATCATGAAAAATAATCACGGAAGCTGATAGCTTCGGCTTGTTGTATTATCAGGACTTTTGGTTGCAATAGTGCTTTTTAAGATTATTCTTTCAAACCCCTAGCTTTATGCTAGGGATACTCATGATTCACTGTATAGCCAATCAAGTACATGACTTCTCCTGTACTGGGCAAATAACGAAACGGCATACTCGCACATTGATTTTCAAACAATTGTTAGAGATAGAATTCTTTTATTTTGTTGGTTAAAATACCATAAAAGAAGGCAATCGGTTTTACTACCTGCTTGGTAGATTTCAGTTTACAGATCAGCTGCTTAAAGGACTGAATCGCGATACTAAGAATGTATCTGTATTTTGATCATATTCAAATCGAAAAGTAGCGATTTGGACCATATGCCAGTATTCTTCAATCGTTTTCGAATCAGAAAAGAAGTATTTTACAGATTGAACAAAAGCTTGAGGAACTTTATCACTAACAAAAGTGTGATCGAGTTCAATCGGCGCTTCGTTACGTTTATTATTCTTTTGTTTATTAGTTTTTAAAAGATTATTAGTTTCTATAGGCTGGTCCAATTTTTTCGCCTTGGGTGGTTCACATTGTGGGAAACGATTAAAGCTATAAAGGTTTGAAGACTGTGAACCATTTTTTCGTTCTGTTTCATAGATCGTGAGGATTCCTAAATCCTTCGCTTTGATGATCATCCGTTTAAAAGTAGAGCGGGAGATTCCGTTCCCTTGATATTCTTCATTAATTGCTTTTAACAGAGTCCCAATCTTTGCATTACAAACCCCAGGAACTTTTGCAGAAAAACGAAGCAGACGTTTTAATCCGACAAGCTCACCCTTCGAGAACTCATGCTTCTTCACCGCTAACCACATCTCCACATGTGTGTTAAACTCTTTCACACTTTTAAACTGGGAATACTCTTCAAACCCTTCAATTCTGCCAGATTTCAAATTCAAAAAAATGCACCACCTTTTCTACCCTCTATATATGGAAATAGGGTGCAAAAGGACAGGGTGATTTGTTAGATGTTGTGACAGTATTGTGAATCTGACCATGGTCATCCTGGTCAACCATAGCCACAGAAAACCTTACTCCAATGCAGGAAGTAAGGTTTTTTTATTGAATAAATAAAAAATAGAATATGATAGATTATTTTTTTGAATTGGAGAGGTTAATATGTCATGTATAATGGTGAAAAAAGAATTTAAGCTTGTTGGCTTAAAAGGTAGTGGGGAGTTTGTTAACTTTGGTCATATAGTACCCCTGCTTTCAAAGCAACTTATAAGTCGAAGAAAGGAAATCGTAAATTCAACCGAGACCGAAATTGCATTATTTGAACCTAAAAAGGATGAGGAACATTTGATAGGTCATTTTTATGCAGGGTTGATTGTGAATGAGAAAATAAATGAAGTACCATCAGGAATGGATTATATTGAGACAAATAAAAGTTACGTAACTACTAGAGGGGATATATCAAATGTGGGAGAACTTCATTTAAATTTATTGAATTGGGCAGAGAACCAGGTTATCAAAGAGATCCCGATTCTTATATTATCGAGACCTATCATCCTATCGGTAATGGTGTTGAAGAGGTACAGATTTATTTACCAATTCAAGCTAAAATCAATGAGGAGGAAAAAATGAACTTGAATTATGGTGAGGGTTTTACTATTAGATTGGCTGCGAATGAAGAGGGCAGCAAAATTATTAAACTGTTAAAACAGACAGCACAGTGGATCAAGGATAATGAGATAAACCAGTGGAGGTTTCTATTAGAAGGTAACCAAGATGAAGAGATTAAACAGGACATATTTAATGAAAAAACGTATATTGTTATGAAAGATAACGAAATCGTGGCAACATTTACGCTTTTATCTAAACAAAGTGAATGGGATAGGAATATTTGGGGTGACGATCCCGCCTCTAAATCGGTATATTTACATAGACTTGCTGTTACCTCTTCATATATGAAAAGAGGGATGGGGAAAAGTATCCTGGATTGGGTCCAGAACAACGTAGGTGGAACAGAGTATCTAAAATTAGATTGTGTGGCTGGAAATAAAAAGCTAAATAACTTTTATAAGAACAATGCGTTTGAACTTGTTGGTTTAACAGATGGACATAATAAATATCAAAAGTTAATAAAAAAATGGACAGAATAAATTGGGTAGGGAGTAAATTTGGATTGAAATGAATAAAAGGACTGCTGTAATAGCAGTCCAATTATACAAAATGAAACATATCTACATATTTTTAGAGCTAGTATTACTTTTTACATCACGATTATTTGAATCTATATTGTTACCAGTTTCAGTTGACTCCACCATCAGATTACCAATAACACCGCCTGCAACACCGCCTATAACAGTACCAACAAGTCCAAATGGAGCACCTATCATAGCACCCGAAACGGCATCAGTTAAAGTTCCTGTTGTTTCACCAAAGTCACTGGTACCTACATTAGCAGTACGATCAGCTTGGTTGTTGTCAATCTCTTCTACATTTTCACCAAAGTTATTTCTTTCGTTACCGTTATTCATCTATTCACTTCCTCATTGAATAATAGCCAATATGCTAAATATGAATGTAAATTTACCTAAACATATACTGCCCAGTTGCAGTAGTTTTACTCACTTCATGATTAGGAAGCACGCTTTAGATGTGGAATTACTTGGTCAAGGAACTTAAAAATTATTAATTTTTTATAGGAATTTCTTTACATACATGCTAAAATGGCGTGCATTCGCCGATTATTTCTTAAAAGAGACTAGTGCGATTGTGCTTTTCTAATGTTTTGAAAATTTAAGACTGCCAAAATGGATGTCAGATAGAAATGAGGAAAAAGAATTGAAAATGACTTTACAGGCTTATCGAAACATGGATCGTAATATTTGGATTCGTTTCATCGGTGAATCGATTAATGGTATTGCGATGATGATGTTAATGCCTTTTTTCGCCTTATATATGAGTGATAAGGTGGATCATTTTTGGCAAGTTGGTGTGGTGATGGCGATGGGGCCAATTGCCGGAGTGCTTGGTTCTTTAATCGGAGGAAAGCTTGCGGATCAATATGGCAGGAAACCTATTATGATTGTTTCAATGGTTGGAAATGGATTGGTTATGCTGGGGTTTATTTTTTTCGATGGTTTCTATCCTTTCTTATTGATATCGAGTTTTTTCGGCTTGTTTAATTCACTTTTTCATCCTGCGGCATCAGCCATGGTCGCTGATGTGACAGATGAAGAGGGAAGAACGGAAGCATATGGTTTGCTGAGAATGGGCCACAATATTGGAGCAGCCATCGGTCCTTTGCTTGGTGCTTCCATTGTGTTTTTATCAAAAACAGTCATCTTTATCATTGCTGCTTCATCCGTTTTTGTTTATTCCCTTTTTTTAGCGCTCTTACTTTCAGAAACATTACCGAAAAGTGAACGAAAGAAAGATACGAAGGAAATGGATGAAGTAGAGAAACTGCCCTCTATTTTTACGGTGCTCGTCAAAGATAAAATTTTATTATTCTATATTATTACGGGAATTGTGATTTCAATGGGATTTTCACAAACAGAAGGGATGCTTCCTTTGCATTTTGATCAACAATTGCCGGCACTTTCCGATGCCCAAAATCCATATCCCTATTTAATGGCATTTAACGGAGCACTGGTCGTTTTCTTCCAATTTGCGATATCGAGATGGGCAAGTAAGCGCAAACTAGGAAAGGTCATGCTATATGGTTCGGTTTTATTTGGTTTTGGGCTGCTTGCAGTAGGGTGGCTGCCAATATTTTTTACAAAGCTCCATTTTTCCTACTGGAGTATCCTTTTAGTCCTTATCATAATCTATGGAATATACACATTAGGGGAAATGCTCTTATCCCCGGTACAAATGACATTTGTAGCCAATATTGCACCTGAACATTTACGTGGTACTTATATGGGGGCAGCAAGTCTTCAGTGGATCGTTGGCAGTGCATTCGGACCCATTTTTGCCGGATTTTTGCTTGATGAACATCTTGGTCAGGTTCTATTTACGGTTCTGGGTATAGGATGTTTCGTAGCCGGTATTATTTATTTATCACTTGATAAATGGGTAACAGAAGCGAAGGAAAAGAATCAGACCCTTCATGTTAAAAAGGAAGATGAGGAACAAAGGATAGAAGTCCAAAAGTATATGGGGAATGAAAATCAATATGAGGACTTTAAAGAAATTATTAATTATGAGCAAGTTAAAAAAGTGAAAGAGATTTTATCTGATATTGATTGGGAAAATCCAAAAGTGTCTATGGTACGTCCTCCTGATTACAGGTTTGGATTTCAATACAAAGATCCTAACATTGAAGCGAAAGCAGTGTTATATAAGCTTTGGATAAGCCCAAATAAGGAAAAAGTAGAACTTGTTATAGATGCTGAAAGTAAATATGCTCAATTAGATAAAGAAAATTCGGCAGTCCTATACGAAATGATTACGGGAGAAAAATTATCAGACTTAAAATGTTGATTTGACAACTTTATTAACTGGTATGAAGTACTTCTTACCCTTCCATTCAGCCTGGCCTCTACACAATGCCCATTCTAAAATTGGACCAAAAGAACCGTCCCCACGGTCACGTGAAATAGATCATGTTCTATTTGGGTATAACATAATGGAACTCTTTATATTTCGGGGAGGTAAAAGCATGAAGTGGAAAGGAAGACGGCAGAGTGCAAATGTTGAAGATCGAAGAGGAATGGGAATGGGCGGCAAAACCGTCATTGGTGGCGGAATTGGCAGTGTGATTGTCATTTTACTTTTTGCCCTGCTTGGAGGAAACCCAGGGGATCTAATCGGGAACACGCCAGCCAATAATGGCGCCAATCCACCCCCGCCAATGAATGTAACGCAGCAAGAGGAGGAACTTGCGGATTTTGTTTCCGTTGTCCTTGCAGATACAGAGGATGTCTGGTCTGCTGAATTTGAGAAAAAGGGACTGGATTACGAAGAACCGAAGCTTGTATTGTTTAGCGGTGGAGTCCAGTCCGCGTGTGGAGAAGCTAGCTCCGCTGTTGGACCGTTTTATTGCCCCGGTGACCATAAGCTTTATATTGATTTAGGTTTTTATGAGGATCTGAAACAACGTTTCCAGGCACCTGGCGATTTTGCGATGGCGTATGTGATCGCCCATGAAGTTGGACACCATGTTCAAACACTGTTGAATACTGGAGGACAAGTATCGCCGCAAGAAAGGCGTTCTAATGAGTTTTCAGTTCGGTTTGAATTACAGGCAGACTACTTGGCAGGTGTGTGGGCGAATCATGCACAAGGGAAGGGCTACCTCGAAAAAGGCGACCTTGATGAGGCTATGAATGCTGCACATGCGGTTGGAGATGATACCATTCAGAGGAAGGCTCAGGGCTATGTCGTTCCGGATAGCTTTACCCATGGGACTTCTAAGCAGCGGAAACGCTGGTTTACAAAAGGATTTGAGACTGGCACGATTGAAGGTGGAAATACTTTTGATGTAGAAAATCTTTAAATCGAAATGGATTTTCTAGAACTATTTTAACTCTGAAAATGGGACGCGACCTACCTTTCTATAAAAAGGCAGAGGGCGCGTCCCATTTATTTATTCAATAATATTAATAACCACCCTGTCCCATTCCTTCCTAAACCCATATATAACCAATGGAAGATATAAAAAAGATTGCCAGTTAGTAAATGGAATGGGGAGGGGGAAATATTCATGAGAAAACAAACAGGATCGATCGCTATAGTCGCAGCAGCTGCCTTTATATCAATCTATCCATTAACATCACTAATAGAAGATACAGCACAAGAGAACACCGTTCAGGTAACTGAAGAACAAGTAAGTAACGTACCCATTACTTTAATCAATATCATTGACGGAGATACGATTAAAGTCCATTTGAACGGAAAAAAGGAAACGGTGCGCTATTTATTGATTGATACACCGGAGTCAAAAAATCCAAAATCATGTGTTCAGCTCTATGCAAAGGACGCGTTCTTACGAAATAGCGAGCTGGTTAAAAGCGGAAAGATAACTTTGGAGTTTGAACAGGGAAACACAAGAGATACCTACGGTCGACTGTTAGCCTATGTTTATGTAAATGGGGTATCGGTCCAAGGAACGCTGCTAAAAGAGGGATACGCACGAGTGGCTTATATCATAAATCCACCCTATAGATACCTGGAACACTTCAGGAAGGAGGAAAATCTAGCGAAAAGGCAAAAATTGAATATTTGGAGCAGGTTCAAATTTGTGACGAACTGGGGATTTAATGGGTGTTTAGATGAAAAATAAATTCAACCTAAAGACAATCATTACTAGTTGACAGACTCTTTAATCAGTGAATTGGGACTAGGCTGAAATTTACTACTATTTTCCAGTACACGATTCCCGTGTCCTCCTATTAAAATGAAGAATAGATAATTTGCTATTTTAATAGGAGAGGCAGGAATTGCCATGAAACCACGATTACAAAACGGCTATAAAATCTTTATCGTTTTCTTGTTAGTGTTTATCAGCCTTACAAGTAATTTCACTGTTACAGAAGCAGCTAAAAGAGATCGAACGTCGCCTACTGCACCAACGAATTTGAAGGCAGCAGCCATAACGGCTTCCACGGTTTCATTAACTTGGACGAGTTCTACGGATAATGTTGGCGTGAAAGAGTACGATGTTTACCGGAATAATACCTATATCGGAAATACGACTACAAACTCTTATTCCGCGGGGAATCTAAGTCCATCTACTTCTTATAGTTTCTTTGTAAAAGCACGCGATGCAAGTGGAAATATTTCTCCAGCTAGTAATACGATCACTGTTTCCACATCCGCACCGGCCGTCGACCAGCCCCCGCAGGTTGGCAGCATTCAGGTTTCTCCGATTGCAAGTGATGGTCAGACAATAGGTGGAACGGTTACTTTGTCTGTCAGTGCAAGTGATGATAAAGGAATCAGCAAGGTCGAGTTTTACAGCAATAATGGCGGATATTTAATTGGAGCGCGAACGTCAGCGCCATATAGTATGAATTGGGCTACCGATCCATGGGTGCCGGATGGCAGTCAAACGTTAAAGGTGATTGTCTACGATACGGCCAATCAAACGGCGCAGGTTTCCAAAACTGTTTTGGTGAAAAATACAGTTACTCCTGAGCCAGCTGCCTATAAAAAAGTCGGATATTTCACTGGCTGGTCGACATATTCAAATTTCCAAGTTGCTGATATTGATGCAAGTGCCCTTACCCATCTTAACTATGCATTTGCCAACATTTCTTCAGATGGAAAAATTGCCTTAGGGGACTCCTGGGCCGATGTGGAAAAACCATTTTCAGGTGATACGGCTGATCAGCCTTACAAGGGAAATTTTTATCAACTAACCAAGCTGAAACAGCAATATCCCCATTTAAAGACATTAATTTCTGTTGGCGGCTGGACATGGTCGGAAAGGTTCTCGGATGTAGCTCTGACAGAGCAGTCAAGAACAATCTTTGCTGAAAGCGCCCTGCAATTCCTATTAAAATATGGATTTGACGGCGTGGATTTGGATTGGGAATATCCAGTAGGCGGGGGAGAGGCAGACAATATTAATCGACCTGAGGATAAGCAGAATTTTACGCTTCTTTTGAAAAAAATAAGAGAAACATTGGATGCTCAAAGTGCAAAGGATGGGAAAACGTATTTGTTAACCATTGCCGCTGGAGCAGGCAGCTCCTATGCTGCCAATACAGAACTGAACTTGATTCACCAGTATGTGGATTACATTCAGCTGATGACGTATGATATTCACGGTTCCTGGGACGGCATAACAGGGATGAATGCTCCTTTATACCGTGATCCCGAATCAGGCTTCTCCTGGGAGTGGAGTGTACAGGATACCAGTCGCCTATTTCTCAATCAAGGAGTGCCCGCGAATAAACTCATTATGGGGATTCCCTTCTACGGCAGAGCCTATAACCAGGTGACGAATCATAATAACGGGCTATACCAATCCTTTACGGGTAGCGGATCAGCCTTGAGTTATGCGAATTTAGAAGCGAACTATGTAAACAAAAATGGATTCACTCGATATTGGGAACCAGATTCCAAAGTCCCATGGCTGTTCAATGGCTCGCAATTTATCAGCTATGATGACACAGAATCAATCGGATATAAAACCTCCTTCATCAAGGCGAATAGCCTCGGTGGTGCGATGATGTGGGAGCTTAGCCAGGATCCCAATAGAGTGTTATTATCGAAGATATTTAATGATTTGAAATAAACGATAAACTCATTTAACAAGTTGAAAATCCATGCCTAAAGGAAAGGCAGGGATTTTTCCTATTTTCACAGATTTTGAATGTCATAACTAGTAGTTATAAGACTTCTCCTTACTGGAAGAGATTAAAATCGGAGGAATACTTCTGTCCAAATGATAGGGAAGCAATGTAGATTCCTAGATGTTTTAAAAATCCGCTTATTTTTAAGGTGAAAATGGATATTTTCCAATTTAAACGGAAATTCTCCGCTTATTTTCTAAACACAGTGAAATCAACATTCAGTTTTAACAGTGCAAAAGATAAAGAAAGACCAGGAAAATTATTGTAACATAATTGTCAAAATTATCAGATTATACTGCCGCTTTATTAGGTATAATTTACTTACGGGTTATATTACGTTTTGCTGAGGAGGTTTTTGGAAGGGTTTACATTTTTACCGTATTACCGATGTGGGGATGTCGGGAAAATTAATTTAATGGACTTTTTAGGGGAAGTCTATTAAACAAGCGGAGGGGTAATGATGAGTTACAAGGTAGTTGAAGAAAAAGTTGAAACAAATCTTATGACTATGAAAGCTCTAATTTATCGCGGACCAGGAAACAAGGAATGGGCAGATGCTCCTAAGCCAACTGTCCAAAAACCAAATGATGCAATTGTTAAGGTATTAAAGACTACTATCTGTGGCACGGATCTACATATTTTGAAAGGGGACGTACCTACCGTTGCAGATGGCAGGATATTAGGACATGAAGGTATTGGAATCATTGAGGAAATAGGACCAGGGGTGCAAAATTTCAAACCAGGCGACAAGGTATTGATTTCATGTATAACCTCTTGTGGAAAATGTCAAAATTGTAAAAAAGGCTTATACGCTCACTGTGAAGATGGCGGCTGGATTCTTGGCCATACGATTGATGGAACACAGGCTGAATATGTGAGAATTCCTTATGCGGATACAAGTATGTATCCAATTCCTTCCGGAGCTGATGAGGAAGCGATGGTTATGTTAAGTGATATCCTCCCTACAGGATTTGAAATTGGCGTCCTTAATGGAAGAGTGAAACCTGGTGATACCATTGCGATTATTGGAGCAGGTCCAGTAGGCTTATCCGCCTTGTTAACTTCTCAATTTTATTCTCCATCTAGGATTATTATGGTGGATCTCGACAGTAATCGTCTTGATATAGCTAGAAAATTCGGAGCTACCGAAATAGTCAATAGTGCGGATGGAAATGCTGTTCAAAGAATAATGGAACTTACAGAAGGAAAAGGTGTAGACGTCGTCATAGAAGCAGTTGGTATTCCAGCTACGTTTGATATCTGCCAGGAAGTCGTCAAGCCTGGAGGAAATATTGCAAACGTTGGGGTTCACGGGAAAAGCGTGGAGCTTCATTTAGAAAAACTATGGATTCAAAATATTACTCTAACGACAGGACTAGTAAGTACAAATTCAACTCCAATGCTTCTTAAATCAGTTGCCGCCAACCAATTAGAACCTAAAAAGCTAATTACGCACCGCTTTAAGCTAAATGATATTTTAGAAGCTTATGAGGTATTTGCTAATGCATCGAAGGAACGTGCGATAAAAGTGATTATTAACAATGAGTAACATGCAACACCCATAGAGCAAAAGAGGGTATACCAAGTGAATGGCTTGGACCCTTTTTTT
This sequence comes from Bacillus sp. EB106-08-02-XG196, assembly GCF_013396335.1. GTDB lineage: Bacteria > Bacillota > Bacilli > Bacillales > Cytobacillaceae > Neobacillus. The sequence goes on along the minus strand of NZ_JABWSY010000015.1, from coordinate 115,108 downwards.
GCGTTTACGTTCTTTTTTTAATACCCGCATCTCCAATAAAAGAAACTAAATATTATGTTAGGAATAGTATGACGGAACGATTGTGTAGACTAACCGGCAGCTTGACTGGATCCTATTTCTTGTTTAACTTGATAAGTGTAAGGTATTAGTAAATAGAGGTGATAATAATGAAGGTTACTCTTACGATAGATGCAAAGCAGCAGCTGAAAAATGTACTGGGTGAAGCGCCGACCATTAAGCTGAATGAAATCAGAACAACTGGTTGAGGTGCCACGTATGTGTACGAACTTGCTCAGGTTGAGCAGGTAAAGGATGAGGAGATTTTTCAAGTTGATGGAATTACAATCTTACTTGACCCATTGGTGATGAACCATCTAGAAGATGATATCATAATCGACCACAAACAAAATTATGGATTTATTCTTAAAAATAGCTATGAAATCTTAACCTTTGGCATGATTTTTAGGAAGCAATCTAAATAAAAGGATCTAAAAGAATTGGCTCAGTTCACTATACTGAGTGATTTCTTTTATTGATTTCTAACTTTTCCCCACCGACTTCGGGAGTTACAAACTTAAGCTAATGGGGGCATGGATCCATCTTGGATTAATGCCTCCATTTGTTTAAGAGTATCCCTTCACAACCTCGCATGTTTATTGATGCACTATTTGTTAATAACAATGGATAATTTGTAGTTCACCAAATTGCTCAAACCTGTCAAGAATTCATCTAATATTCCATTGTCTGGGAATTTACATTCGAGAAGATAACAACTTTCTCCACTGACTTTGTAGTTGTTTATGACGAATTGATCTTGTTCTTTTATAAACGACAGATAAGGTTGATGATTCGTGCTTTTCGTATAAATATGTATAATTGCGTGAACAAGATACCCCATTTTTACTTGATTCACTTTAATGGTGTACCCCTCAATAATCCCATTGTCCTGTAATTTCGCCACCCTAGCTGAAGTAGCCGGTCCAGTCAAATGGACTTTTTCTCCCAATTCTTTCATTGTAATCCGACTGTTCTTAGTTAGTTCCTTCAAAATATGCATATCTGTGTTATCTATCATTTATTTAACTCCTTTCATAAATAAAGTCAAACCGCCAAAAGACTTTACTTAATCTATGTATCTGTCATATGTCCATAGTGTAGACTATACATTGTTCTAATGAAAATTCAAAAGCTAAAGGGGTTAATATATATGAATATCCATCAAATTCGTAATGCAACAATTGTCGTTGAATATGCGGGAAAGAAGTTTTTGATCGATCCAATGTTATCAGAAAAAGGGACTTACCCGCCTTTCCCTTCATTAAGACAAAACAACTCAAATAATCCTTTAGTTAGTTTACCAATATCCATTGACGATATCATTCATAATGTTGATGCTGTTATTGTCACTCATCTACATTATGACCATTGGGATGATGCTGCGAAAGAATCGCTGCCCAAAGAGATTAAAATATTTTCCCAAAATGAAGAAGATGCGACTGAACTTCGAAATGCAGGCTTCCAAAATGTAGAGGTTTTACAAGAGAATACAGTATTTGAAGGAATCCAATTAATTAAAACAAAAGGCGAGCATGGAAGAGGAGAAATCCTAAAGGCTACTGGACTAGTGTGCGGCGTTGTCTTCAAACACTCAAATGAGAAGACTTTATATGTAGCTGGAGATACTGTTTGGTATGAAGCTGTTCAGGAAGTAATTGAAACACACAAACCAGAAATCATTGTTGTCAACGGCGGGGATGTTCAACTTTCTGAAGGTGGTTCTCTAATTATGGGGAAAGATGACATTTATGAAGTTTATAAAGCTGCTCCACATGCAAAAATCATTTCTGTCCATATGGAAGCTGTCAATCATTGGACATTATCAAAAGAAGAATTAAAAAGCTTTATAAATGAAAAAGGAATCTCCTCGAATGTTTTAGTACCTGAAGACGGAGAATCATATTCATTATAAAGAATCAAAGCAGATAGAATTTTATTTTGTGCAGTTTCTAAGCATTTATTTGTTCTGTAGTGATACAAGGAGCTCATGATTATGCAGTCGGATAATCATGAGCTCCTTAATTATTTATTGAACAAAACCTTCTAAAGCAAGTATTGAAGAGAGGTATTTCACATCAATGATTATACAGAAAGAGGTGATTATAGATGAAGAAAACAATTAAAGAACAAAAGTTGGTATTAATTATTCTTTTAAGTAATCTATTCATTGCATATCTAGGTATAGGTCTTATCGTCCCCGTTATGCCGTCTTTTATGAATATCATGCATTTATCGGGAAAAACGATGGGCTATCTTGTCGCCGTACATGCTGTGGCACAATTACTTATATCACCGCTCGCAGGACGTTGGGTTGATCATTATGGCAGAAAGAAAATCATCATAATCGGCTTGTTTCTTTTTGGTGTTTCAGAACTTATCTTTGGTTTAGGTACGAATGTATCAGTGCTTTATCTATCAAGGATTCTAGGGGGAATTAGTGCCGCCTTTATTATGCCAGGTGTTACTGCATATGTTGCAGATATTACATTTGTTCAGGAACGGTCAAAAGCGATAGGCTATATTTCTGCCGCCATTAGTACTGGCTATATTATCGGACCTGCCATGGGTGGCTTTATTGCAGAATACGGTATACGTATGCCTTTCTTCTTTGCAGCAGGCATTGCCTTTTTAGCATGCATTTCATCAATATTTATTTTAAAAGAGCCGCTAACAAAGGAACAGCTTGCAGAAACTTCTGCTAATACAAAGCAAACAAACTTTATAGGCGATTTCAAAAGATCATTTAATCCACGTTACTTTACTGCCTTTATCATTGTATTTGTACTTGCTTTCGGTTTATCAGCATATGAAACTGTTTTCAGCCTATTTTCTGATCATAAATTTGGCTTCACGCCGAAGGAGATTGCCGCTATTATTACAATCAGCTCAATCTTCGGAGTTGTAATCCAAGTATTTATGTTTGGAAAAATGGTAGATATACTTGGTGAGAAGAAACTGATCCAATTATGTTTAATTATAGGTGCAATATTGGCAGTGGCGTCTACTGTAATCTCTAGCTTTTTGGCTGTGCTGGCAGTAACTTGCTTCATCTTCCTCGCATTTGACTTGCTTCGCCCGGCATTGACGACTTTTTTATCAAAAGCTGCCGAGAAAGAGCAAGGATTTGTTGCTGGTATGAACTCAACCTATACGAGCCTAGGTAATATCGGTGGCCCAGCGATGGGTGGAATTTTATTTGACGTAAACATCGACTATCCTTATCTTTTCGCTGCTGTTATTATGGTCATTGGCTTCGGTATTACAATTATGTGGAAAGAAAACCAATTGGGAGAAAGCTTAGCAAAAAATTAGAAATGGCTTGCAAAACTGATGTCAGTTTGCAAGCCATTTTCATTGTCATTTATATGATAGGCACCTTAAAGCGGAACCCGTTACAAAAAATCGATAAGGGGATTTTTTAGCTCGTGAAAGCAATTTTTAATTGACATGTTTTTTCCTGAGGATTAAAATGTTTCCTAAGGTAAACTTTTTTAAAGTTATGACATATATATGATTAAAGTAAAATGTGGTAAAATTCCACGTTATTTTTTTAATTAAAAGTTGCGCTAAGTAAACATTTTTATACAAATGAAAACACTAGATATGAAGGAGATGATTATGAATGAATTCAGCGCTTTCAGTGAAAAGTTTGTTTGTGTCCTACCATGGAAATGAAGCGGTGAAAAATGTCAGTTTTTCAATTGAACCAGGTAAATTAGTTGGGATTATTGGTCCGAATGGAGCTGGGAAATCAACGCTATTAAAGGCATTGTTAAACCTTATCCCGAAAGATAACGGCGAAATTCAAATATACGGAAAAAGTTTTCATGAGCTAAGAAAATCCGTTGCCTATGTCCCGCAAAGGAGCAATATTGACTGGGATTTTCCAATCACTGTTTTAGATACTGTCTTACTCGGAACGTATCCAAAACTAGGTTTATTCAAAAGACCAAAAAAGTCAGAAAAAGAATGGGCGCTACAATGTTTACAAAGGGTTGGTATTGCAGAATTTAGTAAGCGTCAAATCGGAGAACTTTCAGGGGGACAGCAACAACGAGTTTTTTTAGCAAGAGCACTTGCTCAAGAATCTGAAATGCTCTTTCTGGATGAGCCTTTTGTGGGTATAGATGTATCAAGTGAAGAAACCATTATGACTATATTGAAAGAATTAAAGAATAGTGGCAAAACGATTCTGGTTGTTCATCATGATCTAAGTAAAGTCAGTGATTATTTTGACCAACTTGTTCTGTTAAATAAAGAACTTATTGGTTTTGGAGATATAACTCAGGTTTTAAATGCAGAGGTTTTGGCTAAAGCGTATTCTGGACAATTTTCGTTTCTGGATGGATTGGGGGTGAAGATTTAAATGACTTTTATTGAGGCTGTGATTCAATACGGATTTTTACAAAAAGCTCTTTTAACCTCTATAATGGTTGGAATTATTTGTGGAGTAGTGGGCTGTTTTATCATTTTAAGAGGAATGGCACTAATGGGTGACGCCATTTCTCATGCTGTTCTTCCAGGGGTGGCAATTGCTTACATGCTTGGAATCAATTTCTTTGCTGGAGCCGTTATTTCAGGTGTTTTGACCGCAATGTCAATCGGTTTTGTCAGCCAAAATAGTCGTATCAAAAATGATATTTCCATTGGAATTATGTTTACGGCTGCTTTTGCATTAGGGATTATTCTAATCACTCTTATGAAAAGTAGTACGGACCTTTATCACATCTTGTTTGGGAATGTATTAGCAGTCCGACCTTCAGATATGTGGACTACACTGGGAATAGGAATATTTGTGTTAATTTCGATTTATTTGTTCTACAAAGAACTGCTTGTGACTTCTTTTGATCCAACCATGGCAGAAGCGTACGGACTACCAATTAAAATTATCCATTATTTTTTAATGACGCTGCTGACAATGGTTACGGTTGCTTCTCTACAAACGGTGGGAATTATATTGGTAGTGGCCATGCTGATCACACCAGCAGCAACAGCCTACTTATTAACCAATCGATTATGGGTAATGATTTACCTTTCAGCAAGTTTAGGAGTAATTGCATCGGTTGTGGGGTTATACTTTAGCTTCACTTACAACTTAGCTTCAGGAGCAACCATTGTTTTAGTTTCAACAGCCCTTTTTCTATTAGCCTTTTGTTTTTCACCAAACCAAGGTATCTTATGGCGTTTCTTAAATGCACGAAGGAAAAAACAAGCCCTTTCATAAAAATTTAGGAGGAATAGCAATGAAATATATTTTACAATTAGTCATAACAAGTCTTTTGGCAATTGTCATTCTGGCAGGATGTGGTGTAAGTAAGGAGACAGGTAGTGAAGCAGGAAAAGAACCTAAAGAGGATAAGTTACAGGTGGTTACGACTTACTCCATTCTTTATGATATCGTAAAAAATATCGGTGGCGATCAAATAGAGATTCATAGTTTAGCTAAAGTAGGATCTAATCCGCATGAATATGACCCACTACCATTAGATATTCAAAAAACAACAGATGCAGATATCGTTTTTTATAATGGATTAAATCTTGAAGCGGGTAACTCTTGGTTTGAGAAACTTATCCAAACTGCGGGAAAGTCTGGTGAGGATGCGCCTGTTTTTAGACTAAGTGAAGGAGTAGATCCTAAATTTTTAACATCAGAAGGAAATGAAGGTGAAGAAGACCCACATGCATGGCTTGATATTCGAAACGGAATTAAGTATGCAGAAAATGCAAGAGATGCCCTGATTGAAATAGATTCAGAGAATGCAAATATTTACGAAAAAAACGCTAAAGAATATATTTTGAAATTAGAAAAACTTCATCAAGAAGCGTTAGAAAGCTTCAATAAAATTCCTAAGGAAAAGCGTTTTTTAGTTACAAGTGAGGGCGCTTTTAAATATTTTAGTGCTGCATACGAATTTGAGGCAGGTTACATTTGGGAAATCAATGCAGAAAATCAAGGAACACCCCAACAAGTAAAGCAAATTGTTGATTTAATTAATGAACAAGAAATTCCAGTATTATTTGTAGAAACGAGTATCGACCCTCGCAGTATGGAAATGGTTTCAACAGAAACGGGTGTTCCAATTGGCGGGACATTATTTACAGACTCTCTAGGAAAACCAGGTGAAGAAGGAGATTCTTATATTGGGATGATGGAATGGAATATCTCTGTTATATTTGAAAACTTAATGGGAAATTAGGGATATGTTTCCATTGGGACGGTTCTCAAGGATCAAAGTGCCTGGCACCATCCTATTGAAAAGAGTAAGCGAATGGTACTTGAATAGTATCATTCGCTTTTTTATTTATGGTTAAAGTTACGAATCTATTATTTTTGACAATTCGGCTTGATTTGAGTAAGGTAATTTAGTATCAAAAAACAATATGCGCAAAGAAGCTTATACTTTATAAGAATTTTCCTAAAAATGTGCGTAGTTGAGATAAAGTATACTTTCATTGATAGGAGGAATTATTGTGGCAAACTCTCAAACTTTAGAAAAACTCGAGCAGCAAATGTTCTTGGATGTTATTCGTGAACGTCGATCTGTTCGTACCTTTGATCCATCAGTGCGGATATCCCGCGAGGAAATGACCGAAATACTGGAGCTAGCAACATTGGCTCCTTCGTCATCGAACCTCCAGCCGTGGCGTTTTCTAGTCATCGATAAACCGGAGTTGAAGGAAACGCTATTGCCAATTGCGTTTAACCAACAACAAGTAGTCGAAGCTTCTGCTGTTATAGCAGTCCTTGGTGATACAAAAAGCTATGAGAAGGCTGAAAAAATTTATGGACAGGCAGTAGAAGCAGGCTTTATGCCAGCTGATACGGCTAAATCATTCATCGAACGTACGGTCGGTATGTATTCCACATTACAGCCTGAAGTGGCTCGCCAAATTGTATATACTGATGGTGGCCTTATCTCGATGCAGCTTATGCTTGTCGCGCGATCCAAAGGTTACGACACGGTTCCAATGGGTGGCTACGATAAAGCAAAGTTTGTTGAAGCTTTTGGGATTTCTGAGCAGTTAGTGCCGGTTATGCTCATTGCAATCGGAAAAGCAACAAAACCTGGACATCCTACGACACGTCTTCCGATTGAGGATGTTGCATTCTTTAACGAATTGCCAACGGAATAAGCCTGCTGGTTTCAATTTTTCAAATCAAAGGTCGAACCGTCTCCATGGTTTTTATAATAAAAATCCCCAAATCCAAAAGTGGATAAGGGGATTTTTTTTGGTATTCTGCACACGATTTGATGTTTAACGAGAAATGGTGGAGCAAAGCTTCTAAGGAAAACTTGATCAATGGTTGGAGGATTCACTTCAATCCATTTCATCGACAATTCTCAACATAAATCTGCTATAATAAAATCTAATAAAAGAAGGAGGTGAGGAAAAGTGGAAAAAACGCTTAATTTAATTTTAGCAGAACAGAAAAGACAGGGTGAGTTATTGCATCAATTAATTAACACTGTTGCCGCAACAAATGTAAAAGTTGCTGATTTAAATGGAAAAATAGTTGAAATGGATAGAAAAATAGTCGAAATAGATGGGAAAATAGTTGAAATGGATGGAAAAATAGTTGAAATGGATAGAAAAATAATCGTAATGGATGGGAAAATTTCTGAAACAAATGAAAAAGTTACTGAAATAAACGGAAGAGCGACCGCAATTGAAAAAAAACTAGATTCCGTTTTCGAGGAGGTTAAAGAAATAAAGGCGACAATGGCAACAAAACATGACCTCGAATACTATGACCAAATGATTTCAGAGCATTCTAGGGAAATCTATAAACTAAAAAATCATTAAACCTCTCCAATGAGACTCCTCAATAATATACTTAATTCAATCTAAGAAATTCCTAACCTACTTTGAGTTTATACCTTAACACAAGGCATGGCCACTATGTTCATCCAACACTTATACAAAATAACAGACAAGGCTACAACCAATTAAAAGGAAGTCCCTGCGCATTAACTAAATAGAAACCTAATATAATTCAAGCAATACCTAGTGCCAGGCACATCCCTAAAAATGAGGTTGCCTGGCACTTTTTATTCTTTTAAGTCGGTGCTCATGGTGCAAGTTAGACAAAAAGGACCGCTAGAACCGTCCCCATGGTCTACTTCCTCATTTTTGTGTAAAATAGAAGTGAAAATAAAAAAGAATAGGTGAGAACATGAGTCAATTATCTGATTTTGTATCCAAGCATCATCATCAAAATGTTGAGGAATTAAAAGAATTACTTCGTATTCCAAGCATTAGTTCCTTATCAGAGCATAAAGAGGACATGCAAAAAGCAGCTTCCTGGATCGCCAATAAGTTACAAAACATTGGAATGGAACACGTTGAAATCGTACAAACAAAAGGACATCCGATTATTTATGCAGACTGGCTTCATCAGAAAGATGCCCCGACTGTATTAGTATACGGTCATTATGACGTACAGCCCGTTGACCCGATTAACTTATGGGAAACCCCTCCGTTTGAACCAGACATCCGAGATGAAAAAATCTTTGCCAGAGGGGCAACAGACGACAAAGGGCAGACATTCTTACATATTAAAGCGGTCGAAGCACTACTGAAAGTAGAAAACAAATTACCAGTAAACCTAAAATTTTGCATCGAAGGAGAAGAAGAAATCGGTAGTCCTCATCTTCCGCAGTTTTTAGCCGAAAATAAGGAAAAATTAGCTTGTGATGTAGTGGTCATATCCGATTCTGATATGTGGGATAGAGGAGTTCCTGCGATTACATATTCTCTAAGAGGTCTTTGTGCTCTTGAGGTTTCCCTTCAAACGGCAAATACGGATTTGCATTCTGGCATGTTCGGCGGGGGAGTTCAGAACGCTAACCATTTATTAGTGCAGCTGCTTTCTACTCTTCATGATGCAAACGGAAAGGTAAATGTGGATCAGTTCTATGATGATGTTTTAGAATTGACAGAATTTGAGAAGGAACAAATTAAAGCACTAGGCTTTGATGAAGAAAAGCTAAAAAAACAGTTGGGTCTAACAGAATTAACGGGGGGAGAAACAAATTACCCATACCCTGAGAAAATCAGTTCTCGACCAACTCTAGAATTAAACGGCATATGGGGCGGATTTCAGGGGGAGGGTACAAAAACCGTCATTCCGAACGAGGCACATGCAAAAATCACCTGCCGTCTAGTTAATAATCAAAACCCAGAAAAAATCCAGGGCTCAATCAAAAAGCATTTAGAAGAAAAAGCACCAAAAGGATGCAGTGTAAAGGTAACACTTCAAGATACAGGTAATCCATTCCTAACCCCAATCGATCATCCGATGATTCAAAAAGCGGCTGAAGCCTACGAACAAGTTTATGGAAAAGCACCTGTTTATAAAAGAGAAGGGGGTTCCATTCCGATTGTATCGGATTTCAACCATACCCTAAATTCTCCTGTTGTCTTAATGGGATTCGGCTTGCCGGATGAAAATCTCCATGCTCCGAATGAACACTTTAACTTAGAAAACTTTGACAAAGGGATCTTAACAATTTGTTCATTTTTGGAATTGATCTGAATAGATAGGCAAAGAGGGATTGCATAGCATCCCTCTTTTTTGCTGTGAGTCATTAAAGGTATATATAACAATCAACTGTTGAGTGAGAAATTCCTAATCAATAGTAAATTAAATTACGATGCAAAGTATGAAAAGCGGTGTCTAAATAATCTCATTTCATTTTGTGATACAATCAGAGTAAAAATGGATAATTGAAGAACAAGAGAGTATTGAAAAAGAAATAGATTAAGATGCATTAGATGTAATCAAGCGGTTATATGACAAGACTTTTAAATCGTTGATGAAACATATTTATATATGAACTTAAGAGGGTGAGATAAATGTTAATCCAATGTACGAAAGCCTTGCTTGATCAGCTTGGAATAAAGAATAGTGAGCTGCATCCTCCAGAAGGACATGAGCAGTTTCCTAATAGCTTCATGGCATGGCACGCTAACTTTGCCACGATTGATAGAAAAAAAGTGATTGTTTTGATGAATAATGAAACAAGGTATTCAATCGTTATCTACAGACCAAGTAAAAAGGATTTTTCCAAAATAAATGAATTAATTCCTGAGGCAATCATTACGGCTTTACGTATGGAAGGTATCCGTAAAGAAGTCATTGAAGCATATATGGAAAAAGCGGGTGCTATTACATTTTCGAAAACAGCTAGTAAAAGCATAGTAGGAAAGATGAATAATGCGGTACGTGAAATTGAGTTTACGCAAGAATATTTAGATAAAAAGATAAGAATTCAACGATATATTAGCATGATAACCGGTAGATTTATCCAATTATCTGGAAACAATCCAGGGTTTTATCCGATTGAAAAAATGCTCGAATGTCTCAGCCTTATTTATGGGCAGGAAGGTCATCATGAAGTTGTGGAGGATGTTCTTGCAATCGACCTCTATCAACTGAAAATAAAAATCAAGCTAGAGTGTCATGAAATATGGCGACAAGTTTTAGTGCCTTCCACTTATTCGTTTAGACATCTACATAATATTATTCAAACCGTTTTTGATTGGCAGAACGCTCATTTACATGAATTTGTTGTGGAAAGAGCGAAAAGGAAGGACCTTAAAATTGTGATGGATGATGACCCCGAGACGATGGAATATTTGAATTTTGATGAATTTGAGATTCGTCAGGAGCGATTAGTTGCTCTTGAAGAAATCTTTCCAACCTATGGTGAAGTCGTATATGAATACGATTTTGGAGACTCCTGGGAACATACGATAACTTTGGAAAAAATCGTAAAATCAAATGAGTTTCGTGCAACATTTGTTGAAGGAATCGGCGAGAGACCTCCTGAAGATGTAGGAGGAGAAGGAGGCTATGAAGAATATCTACGAATTATGGCAGATGTAAACCATCCAGAACATGAAGATATGAAAGAATGGTCCGATAATCAAAAGGAAAGAAACATAAGGAAGGAAAAGATTAACCATAGACTTAAACAAGTAATCAAAGGCTATCATTTTTCGCATTTTTTGTGATTTTATTGATTGAAAAGGTAGTATTTTACTCACCAAACCTTTATCTTTCAAGGAAAATTGCAGTGCGGTCAAAAGAAGTGTATCCGTAATGTCAACTAAAGGATACATAAAATCTTCCTTCTGATTTGCCACACATGTCAATGTCACCAGCTTTCTAGTCAATAATCAAAAGTCTAGGAAACATAGACAAATAATCCTAATATGGTATTCTTTTGGTGTATGTAAAGATTGAAAGGTTGAATGTGATGTACAAGAAACAAGATTTAGTAAAGCATCTGAAAGAATTGGGAATCGACGAAAATGGAACATTACTTGTTCATTCATCAATGAAAAGTATTGGACAAGTAGAGGGTGGGGCCGATACTGTCCTTGATGCACTTTCAGAATATATGAAAAATGGTCTTTTGGTTTTTCCTACCCATACATGGTCGTATATTAAAGCGGAGAATCCTCGATTTGATGTCAATGACTCACCATCTTGTGTTGGATTATTAACGGAACTGTTTCGAAAACGTCCGGGTGTTGTTCGGTCATGGCATCCAACGCATTCCGTAGCAGCCCTGGGAAAAGAAGCACATGAATTTATTGCGGGTAATGAACAATTCGACACACCTTGTGCACGTGAATCGAGTTGGGGGAAATTACTCGACCAGAAGGCAGCCATCTTGTTAATAGGAGTCGATTTACGTAGATGTACATATATTCATGGAGTCGAGGAATGGCTTGATATACCAGGTCGATTGACTGCTGAGCACGAAATGCTTTACACCATATTACCGGATAAAACGGAAATTTCCATACCGCAAAGAAGACATTTTGGGCATACCTCTGAAAAATACGATCGAGTTGAAGATGTTTTTCTGAAAAATAAAGTTATGTACAAAGGACAATTTGGCGATGCAACAGTAAGGGTATGTGACACCGTAAAAATGACAGACTTGCTAGAACATTTACTAAAAGAAAAACCTGATTTATTTTCTTGACTGGTTTATTTTTAGCAGAGGAATGGGGAAACACCTATGTTAGCTTCAATTTTATGGTTAAAATGATGGTGTTTATGTAGAAGGAGAAGGCTCTATTTTCATTAAAAATTGTTATATAAAAATGCTTGGAGTCATGATATGCTCCAAGCATTTTTCCTTGAGAATTCACTTACTATATTGCCTGCCGATAGTGGAATTCCGCTCGTCCATACTTAGCATTAAAATTAAATAGAAAAATTCACTAGAATCCTATTTATGAATTAAATGAATAAGAATTATTATGAATTTTATTAAATAAACCTATTTTGAATATATTGAAAATTTGGAATATATGTGTTTAAATCGAATTATGAGTTTTTTGTCCCTTCATCTGGTACGGACATTCCGACGTTGGGATTAGCGAAATTCTAATCCGAAGGATGAAAATCTCTATCTTAAAAGAATGGATGTGAAAAAATAAAGATTGGGGTGCCAAAGGAAATTAAAAATAGCTCCATTATTCTAGCTGCTGTATCAAGACTCCACCACTTACACTCAGTCATACTCCAGCAATTGACCTCTCTTAAAAAAATTAGAGAACTTCTAATGGATTCCTACAAAACATTCTTTTCGAATTGTGCTTTGGAAGTAAATGTAAACGCATTCAAAGTTCCGACTTACTAGTATCAAAACGGAAAGACGCACACTTGGACCATCGTAATAGTTTAGAGCTAACAAGAGGAGTTTAGGTGGTTAATACTAAACTCTTCCTTTTTATTAAAAAGGAGTGATAGTAAATGAAAGTAGATCTTTTATTTAAAAATGGAAAGGTACTAACTTTGGATCACAACAATCGCCGAGCAGGATCTGTAGCGGTATCACAAGGAAAAATAGTTGGAATCTGGGAAACAGCAGAACCCCCAAAAGATGAAGTTGAAATAACTCAACAGACGAATGTGGTTGATTTAGACGGAGCAGCGTTATTACCTGGTTTTATCGATACCCATAATCATATGTTGATGTATGGTCAGACAAGGGACATGGTGAATTGCAGTACACCGCCTAATAAATCTATCAAAGACATTCTAGATACTATTGGTAAAAAAGCAAAAGAAACACAAAATGGAGAGTGGATTCAAGGATTTGGTTATGATGATACATTAATTTATGAAAAACGCCATCTAACAAGAGTAGACCTTGATCAAGTAACACCTAATAATCCAGTTTTCATCTCTCATGCTTCAGGTCATTTGGCGTACGCAAACACACTGGCTATTCAAATGGCTGGGTTGCAGGATACTATTTCAGACCCGCAAGGCGGCCATTATGGCCGGGATGAGAAAGGTCGACTAAACGGAGTGTTATATGAACCTGGTGCTCAACAACCAATTAGTAGTCTTATCCCTAAACCAACAGTTGGGGAACTGGTTCGTATCTTAGAGAAAATATCTAAAGACTATGTTGCACAGGGAATTACAACTAATTCAGATGCAGCCATCATTGGACTTGATGATTTTGAAGCACATCTTCAGGCATCAAAACTTCGTGTGAATCCAATGCGTATGCAATTAATGATGATGCACTATCTCTTAAGTGACGGAGCTCCATATGGAGGGTATACGTCTGAACAATTGGATATTGAAATCCAAGCTAGATCTGGCGGCTGGGCTAAATTAGATAGTGCCAAAATGTTCCAAGATGGTTCGATTCAAGGCTTAACTGGTGCATTACGGGAACCGTATTATCAAAATCCAGATGTTTATGGAGATTTTATACATCCACAGGAATTTTTGAATGAAGAAGTTTTAAATCTTCACCGTCGAGGTTATCGAATGACGACACATGGAAACGGTGATCGTGCGATTGGATCTATTTTAGATGCGTATGAATATGCATTGAAGCAGCATCCTCGTACCGACCACCGCCATCGGATTGAACATGTTCAATCGGCGACAACTGAAGATATCGCTAGAATGGGAGAACTTGGTGTAGCTGGCTCCTTTTTCATCAATCATGTTTATTATTGGGGAGATAGACATGAAAGGATTTTCTTAGGTCCAAAGCGTGGAAGACGAATCAGTCCATTAGCAGAAGCAGTGGAACACAATCTTTTGTTTGCCTTGCATTCGGATTGTCCTATTACTCCCATTTCACCGCTGTTCTCCGTTTGGGCAGCAGTTAATCGAATCACGAGAGAAGGTCATGTTTTGGGGCCTGAACAGCGAATTGATGTCGTCACAGCCTTAAAATCGATGACCATTTATGGAGCAAAATTTATTTTTGATGAGGATCATTCAGGAAGTATCGAAATGGGGAAGAAGGCAGATTTTGTCGTGCTAGAGGAGGATCCAACAATGATTAATCCTCTGGATATAAAAGATGTTTCCATTCAATCTACCTATATTAATGGTGAGCCTGTCTATGGGCAAAAAACAGTAAAAACTACTTAGTTTCTATTAAAACAATAAAACGAAAAGAGGAGAATTCGCATTTTGTAAATCTCCTTTTCTTTTTAGACTAAAAGCGATTCACTCGTATTAAAGTTATCGAAAGCGTTTCTGTTAGATAAAAAGGAGGAGATTTCTTTGAGCTTTATGATAGCTTTTGGGATAGCTAGTATAATGATCTGTATTGGTATGATCATTCGGACAAAGGTTCCATTTATTAGAAAAATGATAGTTCCTGCGAGTGTTATTGCTGGTCTACTAGGCTTGGTTCTCATGAATACGGGACTTATAACATCTACTGACTCAGCAATGTATGTAAATATAGTAAGTTTCTTATTTACTATTACGTTTATTTCCATTGGATTGACCAGTAATCCCAAGTCAAGCTCTTCAAGCTCTGCCGGAAAAAGTATTGCAAAAGGTTCTTTAGGTTTAGGTTTTCTTTGGAATATTTTATATGCCCTTACTCCTGCTGTTGGCGCTATTCTCATCTTGGGGATTGGCGGTTTCTTTGGGATGGATCCAGTCTACGGGTTACTCATTCCATTTGCTTTTGCACAAGGTCCAGGACAATCTGCTGTTTTTGGTGGGATTATGGAGCAACAATATGGAATTGTAAACGCTGCTACCGTGGGAATTACATTTGCAGCAATTGGATTTTTAGTTTGTTTTTTCGTTGGTGTCCCCTTAGCGAGATATGGTATAAAAAAAGGATTAGCCAAAAACTTGAGCAAATCGGGAATCGATGGTTTTGTTGAAAGAGGCTATTATGTAAAAGATGAAAAGCGTCAATCATTAGGAAATGAGACAATATTTAGCGGAAATATGGATACAATGACTTTTCATTTTGCGATTATCGGCCTCTGTTTTATGTTAGCTTTGGGTATGGCGAAGGTCATTTCATTCATTCCTGGTGTTGGCCCAACTTTTAGCAGTATGCTATTTATATTCGGAATGTTGTCTGGGTATCTGATTAAATTCATCATGAAAAAACTACGGATAGACCATATGCTCGATAATACGTTCCAATCCAAGATTACCGGATGGACAACAGATTATTTAGTGGTTGCATCATTTATGGCTGTACCACTTAGTGTGTTAAGTGAATGGATGGTTCCGATCATTATTGAGGCTATTGTGATCACGATTTTAACAGTAATTATATGCATTTATTTTGGCCAAAGACTTGGCGGAGAAAATGATTTTGAAAGAACCCTTGGTTTATACGGTACTGCCACTGGAACCGTACCAAGCGGTATTGCTCTTGTGAGAATTATTGATCCTTCTTTAAAAACTTCTACAGCAGTCGAATTAGGTTTGATGAATATTGCAATGATGCCTAGTTATGTGACAGTTGCTACGATTATGGCAATTGCTTCTGGTGCATTATCTATGAGTAATGGAATCCTTTTGCTATTAGCACCGATTCCAATTTATTTAATCATATTAAAAGTTTTTAAAGTATGGGGTAAGAAAACGTACGATTTTAAACCAGAAACTGTAAATGTAGAGAGTTTAGAAACAGTTCCTGTTGAGTAATGAAATGAAAAGGGGGAATTTATTTTTGAAGAAATAATAACTAAGATGTTATTTTCTTTGAACGCCATTTTGGTGAGATAAAAGAACTTGAAATGATTATTGACAATTGGAATGATGCTGGAAAATCACTTTCAGAAGAAAAGAATTCAATAAATCTACCGAGATCAATGCTGCTGAAATAGTATAGGGAAAATTATCATGAGGCAGCGGATAAACCGTTGTCTTATAAGAATGCTTGGAGTCATGATAGGCTCCAAGCATTTTTCCTTGAAAATTCACTTAATATATTGCCTTCTGATAGTGGAATTCCGCTCGTCCGTACTTATAGGTGAAGCAATGACATTAATAAATAATATGTAGACCGGAAACAGCAAGGCAGACCCAAAAATTAAAAGACTAAATCTAGGAAAAAGGATCACTCCTGTATTAAGAGGAACGAAGACAGTGAAAAAGTAGAATAACACAATAAAATAAGGTACCCACAGAATAAGTGTCCAATGATGGTGTTTTCTGCCTGACATCCACTTTTTTGTTATGCTAAAAAAGATAAAGGTCGCAAGAAGTAGTCCAATAACATTAATAACAGCAATGACAATGTAAACATGATCCCATTCAAAGCCATATACTTGACTAATATGAGAAACATTTATAATGAGTTCGATGGCAATAAACAGCGCTAAGGCGTATAAGGCACTGATGGTATTTAACTTTATAAAAAACTTCATCCTAACCTCCGTCATTCAGATAATTTCGTATTCCATTATACATCTTCTTAAAGGAAATGGGTCTAAATTCGAATTTGGTGTCCAGAGGGACGGTTCCTATGGTACAAGTTAGACAAAATGGACCTCTAGAACCGTCCCCATGGTCACACATTGGCATTTTTCACTTCAAATACAAGTTAGTTGGATATGCCCCGCTAAAGCAGGCGATACAGCGGCTGCTGGTGTCTGCTAAATCTACATCAACCGCCTCTAATAACCCTTCCGTACTTAAAAAAGCTAATGAATCTGCTCCGATCACTTTCCCCATTGCTTGTTCTTGTTCATGTTTATTAGCAAATAGTTCTTCTTTTGTAGGCATATCCACTCCATAAAAACAAGGATTTTTTACCATAGGGGAGCTGATTCGTACGTGGACCTCTTTGGCACCTGCTTGACGAATCAATTGAACAATGCGTTTACTTGTCGTTCCCCGAACAATTGAATCATCAACCAGCACAACTCTCTTATTCTCGAGAATTTCTCGTACTGCGCTTAATTTTAGACGAACTGCCAGGTCGCGCAATTCCTGGGTTGGTTCAATAAAGGAACGGCCCGCATAAGGGTTTTTGATGATCCCCATTTCATAAGGAATTCCTGATTGTTGTGCATACCCCATCGCTGCAGGAACACTAGATTCTGGCACGGCGACCACAACATCTGCTGGTGCTGGATGTTCTTTTGCTAGAATTTGGCCTAACTCTTTCCGGATGGTTAAGACACTTCTTCCATGAATCACGCTATCCGGTCTTGCAAAATAAACAAATTCAAAAGAACAAAGGGAAACCTCGCCTTTTTCAGCAAATCTTCCTGTTTGAACCCCCTTTTCATCAATGAGAAGCCATTCACCCGGTTCAACGTCTCTCCAGAACGTAGCATCTACCGCATTTAACGCACATGTTTCGGAAGCTGCGACAATAGATTCGCCAATTTTTCCGAGGCTAAGGGGGCGTAATCCGTGACGATCCAGGGCAACGAGCATTTGTTTTTCTGTCATAATTAGTAAAGCGAATGATCCGTCAATCCGCTTAAGAACTTCAGGTCCAGCTTGATTAAAATATTTTTTACTTGAACGAGCGATAAGGTGGGCGATAATTTCTGTATCCGTTGTTGTCTGAAAGATGGCCCCTTGTTGCTGGAGCACTTTCCGTTCGATATTGGCATTCACAAGATTCCCGTTATGGGCAACGGCCAAATCACCCTCACTGTATTTAAAGACGAGGGGCTGAGCGTTTTGTAATAAACTTGCACCAGATGTTGAATAACGGACATGGCCAATGGCCATATTTCCGGTTAATCCATCAAGGGTCTCACGGGTAAATACCTGCGTAACTAATCCCATTCCTCTGTGATGCCTGAATGATTTCCCATCAGCAGCCACAATTCCTGCACTCTCCTGTCCGCGGTGTTGAAGTGCATGAAGTCCATAATAGGTTAAATGGGCTGCTTTGGGGTGATTAAAAACACCAAATACCCCGCATTTCTCCTTCATTTCTGAATCCATTTTGTCTGCCTCCCGTGATGTTCATTTCCTTATTTTTGGCGAAAGAAAAATTTCTATCCTTTTATATTCATTTTCTAGTAGTCAGCGTGTACTGATAAAATTTTGTTAGTTAATAAAAGTAAAGGATTGACATTCAGGATAACTTAAAATCAGTAGTAAAAAAAGTTGGTCTGATTTTAGGAGGAAAGTTTGTTCGGTAAGATTGAGTAAAGGAGAATTATAATGGAAAAATTAGAAATGCTTTATGAAGGTAAAGCGAAAAAGGTATTTAAAACATCCGAGTCAGGAACGTATTGGATTGAATATAAAGATGACGCCACTGCCTTCAATGGCGAGAAAAAAGGACAAATTGCCGGAAAAGGAACGTTAAATAACGAGATTAGTGCCATTTTTCTTAGTTTGTTGAAAGAAAAAGGGTTGGACAATCATTTTATAAAAAAAATCTCATCAACCGAACAGATTGTCCAGCAAGTGGAGATTATCCCCATTGAGGTGGTGGTTCGAAACATTGCGGCAGGATCACTTGCAAAAAGGCTTGGATGGGAGGAAGGGAAGGAACTCCCTCAAACGATAATGGAATTCTACTATAAAAATGATGAACTAGGGGACCCTTTGATTAACCATGATCACATCGCCATTCTTCGCCTAGCAACAGAGGAAGAATTAGCAGACATTCGAAACCAAGCTTTGAAAATCAATGAAATCTTGAACGAATTTCTATTAAACAAAGATATTATCTTAGTTGATTTTAAATTGGAATTCGGTAAAATTCCAGCTGGAGATATCATCTTAGCGGATGAAATCTCCCCTGATACGTGTCGATTTTGGGATGCCCATACAAAGAAAAAATTAGATAAAGATCGGTTTAGACGGGATTTGGGTAATGTCGAGGAAGCATATCAGGAAATCTTACGAAGAATCGGGGGTAGTGTCAATGTTTAAAGCAACGGTGTATGTAACATTAAGAGAGAGTGTGTTAGACCCACAAGGGAATGCAGTTCACGAGTCGCTGCATTCTCTTGGCTATGATGAGGTTGGAGAGGTACGGATAGGGAAATACATGGAGCTTGTGATTAATAATGATGATCAAAAGGCAGTAGAAGAACGAGTAAGGGATATGTGTGAGAAGCTGTTAGCTAATACCGTGATTGAAGACTATAGGTTTGATCTTAACAACCAGGAAGGATAGGAGGGATTAAGTTGAATTTTGCTGTACTGGTTTTTCCGGGTTCAAACTGCGATGTGGATATGTATAAAGCAGTTTTAGATACGATTGAACAGTCTGTCGAATATGTATGGCATCTAGAAACGGATCTATCAAAATATGATGCGATTCTTGTTCCTGGAGGATTCTCCTATGGCGATTATTTGCGGCCAGGGGCTGTAGCGAGTCTGTCTCCTGCTATGGAGCAGGTGAAAATCGCAGCGGAGGAGGGGAAATTGATTCTCGGTGTCTGCAATGGATTTCAAATATTGACCGAAGCGAATCTTTTGCCAGGTGCATTAAGAAGAAATCAACGTTTGAAATTTCATTGTGACACCATTGATCTAATAGTAGAAAACAACCAAACTCCATTCACATTAGACTATCAGGAAGGCGAAATGATCCGTATCCCTATTGCCCATGGTGATGGAAATTATTATTGTGATCAAGAAACGCTGAATCAGTTAGAAAACAACAATCAAATCGTATTCAGGTATAAAGGGACGAATCCAAATGGATCGATTTCTGAAATTGCTGGGGTAATCAATGAGAGAGGCAATGTTTTAGGATTAATGCCCCACCCGGAACGTGCCGTTCATAAGTGGCTGGGAACAGATGACGGAAAACGTATGTTTTCATCGATTTTAAGCTACTGGAGGAAACAACATGGCACAGCTTAAAGAACCAACTCCTGAACAAATTGTGGAGCAGAAGGTATATCGGGAAATGGGATTGACGGACGAAGAGTTTGATAAAGTTATCGAGATTCTCGGGCGGAAACCGAATTATACCGAAACGGGTATCTTTAGTGTGATGTGGTCCGAGCATTGCAGCTATAAAAATTCGAAGGTAGTCCTCAAGCGTTTTCCGACTTCCGGCCCTCATGTTCTCCAAGGTCCTGGTGAAGGAGCGGGGATTGTCGATATTGGAGATCAACAAGCAGTCGTGTTTAAAATTGAAAGCCACAATCATCCATCGGCCATTGAACCTTATCAAGGGGCTGCTACAGGTGTTGGAGGGATTATTCGTGATGTTTTTTCCATGGGTGCGCGACCGATTGCGCTATTGAACTCATTAAGATTTGGCGAACTTGATAATCCAAAAACCAAATATATATTTGAAAATGTGGTCGCCGGTATTGCTGGATATGGGAATTGTATGGGCATTCCTACGGTTGGCGGCGAGATCTACTTTGATTCTTCTTATGAAGGAAATCCCCTTGTTAATGCTATGTGTGTGGGGTTAATCGATCATAATCAAATTCAAAAAGGCGTGGCGAAAGGGATTGGTAACCCCGTTATTTATGTTGGCGCCGCTACTGGAAGAGACGGCATTCATGGAGCGACCTTTGCATCAGAAGAGTTGAGTGAGAATTCCGAAGCAAAGCGTCCGGCTGTTCAAGTGGGCGATCCTTTTATGGAAAAATTGCTGCTGGAAGCGACTCTCGAATTGATAGCTTCTGGCCATGTGGTAGGGATACAGGATATGGGGGCAGCAGGATTAACGAGCTCCAGCTCCGAAATGGCAAGTAAAGCGGGAAATGGCGTTGAATTGGATCTTGATCTTGTTCCACAACGCGAAAAAGGAATGAGTGCCTACGAAATGATGCTCTCAGAATCACAAGAGAGAATGCTGGTGGTTGCGAAAAAAGGAAAAGAAGAAGAAGTAAAAAAGATTTTTGACAAATGGGGACTTCACTCTGCTGTGATTGGCCGGGTAACAGATGATAACCAACTTCGTTTACTTCACAAAGGAGAGGTGGTGGCGGAAATCCCGGCAGACAAGCTGGCAGAAGATGCGCCGGTCTATTGTAAGACTTCTAAAGAGGCTCCTTATTACGCACAATATTCATCATTAGACCCTGCTCAAACAATAGAAGAACCAAATGACTATAATACCGTTTTAAAGCAGCTGCTAGCATCCCCTACGATTGCCAGCAAAGAATGGGTGTATAAACAATATGACTATATGGTGAGAACCAATACAGCGGTCATACCTGGATCAGATGCTGCGGTCGTTGCCATCCGCGGCACAAGGAAAGCATTGGCGATGACGACAGATTGTAATGGAAGATATGTTTATCTTGATCCGTTCGTTGGGGGAGCGATTGCTGTTGCAGAAGCAGCCCGAAATGTCGTTTGTTCCGGTGCAGAGCCTTTAGCGATTACCGATAACTTAAACTTTGGCAGTCCGGAAAAACCGGAAATCTTCTGGCAGTTTGAAAAGGCAGCTGATGGCATAAGTGAAGCGTGCCGTCAGCTTAATACGCCAGTTATTGGCGGGAATGTCAGTCTTTATAATGAGACAAAAGGAGAAGCGATCTTTCCGACACCGACCATTGGAATGGTGGGTTTAATAAGAGATACCAATCATATAACGACTCAGGAATTTAAAAAAGAGGGAGATTTAATCTTTTTAATGGGGGAAACCAAGGAAGAGATAGGTGGTTCAGAATACCAAAAAATGGTGACAGGAAAAATGGAAGGGCGACCACCGCAGTTAAACCTAGAGTTAGAAAAGAATATTCAAGTTTTTACCCTAAAGATCATTCAAGAAGGATTGGTGGATTCCGCCCACGATACGGCCGAAGGCGGTATCGCAGTTGCTCTAGCGGAAAGCTGTATTGGTGGGAAGCTGGGAGCGGTCATTCATTTAACGGAAGAACTTCGATCAGACTTTAATCTTTTTAGTGAATCTCAATCTCGTATTATTATTTCGGTCTCACCGGAATATGGTGAAAGGATAAAGGAAATGGCGAAACAGCTCGAGGTACCAATAAAAGAAATCGGCATGGTTAAAGGGACGGAATTATCGATTACACATCATGGTAAGAACGTGATTTCTCAGCCGGTTGCTGAATTGGATAGGGCATGGAGAAATGCCATCCCAGACATTATGCGTTCGGGATTATTAAAAAAAATCAACACGCAGGAAATCTCTGCAAGTTTACCGTAAGGAGGGAAACAAATGAGCGATGCGTACCGCCAAGCAGGAGTCAATATAGATGCGGGCAATGAAGCGGTTGAAAGAATGAAAAAACATGTGAAAAAAACCTTCCGTCCTGAAGTATTAACTGGATTAGGAGGTTTTGGGGCTCTTTTTAAACCAGACTTAACGGGGATGGAAGAGCCGGTTTTTGTTTCTGGTACAGATGGTGTTGGGACCAAATTGAAAATAGCCTTTGCTATGGACAAGCACGATACCATCGGGATTGATGCAGTTGCCATGTGTGTAAATGATATCATCGTCCAAGGGGCAGAGCCGCTTTTTTTTCTAGACTATCTAGCCTGTGGTAAAATCATCCCCGAAAAAATTGAATCGATCGTGAAAGGAATAGCAGATGGCTGCCTGCAGGCAGGGTGTTCACTCATTGGCGGCGAAACAGCCGAGATGCCGGGGATGTATCAGGACGAGGAATATGATATCGCTGGTTTTACAGTTGGGATCGTCGATCAAAAACATGTGATTGATGGATCCAAAGTCAAGGAAGGTCAGGTACTGATTGGATTAGCTTCAAGTGGTATACATAGCAATGGGTTTTCACTTGTCCGAAAAGTTCTTTTGGAGGATGCTAAGCTGTCCTTAGGTGATTATTTGGATCAATTGGGAGCTGAATTGGGGGGCGTGTTACTCGAACCGACGAAAATTTACGTAAAATCGGTCCTTTCAACGGTGCGGAAATATCCTGTCTCTGGTCTGGTACATGTGACAGGCGGGGGCTTTTACGATAACATTCCACGCATTTTACCCGAAGGCTTACAGGCAGAGATAAGGGATGGATCATGGAAGATCCCACCCATTTTTTCCTTTATACAAGCAACAGGCAAAATATCCGATTATGATATGTTCCGAACTTTTAATATGGGAATCGGGATGATTCTACTCGTTGATTCTGCAGACTCACGTGAAATTTTGGAGCACCTACAATCGTTAGGTGAAGATGCGTTTGAAATTGGTACAGTCCAAAAAGGAACCGAAGAAGTCGTATTTAAAAAGGAGTAAGTATGAAGATTGCGGTTTTTGCTTCTGGTACAGGTTCTAATTTTACAGCGATTTTGGAAGCCATCCAGTCTAAAAAAATTACGAACGTTCAAGTCGCTTTACTAGTCAGTGACCGCCCTCAAGCCCTAGCAGTCCAGAAAGCAAAAGATCATTCAATCCCGGTGTTTACTTTTAATGCGAAGGATTATCCTAACAAACAAGCTTATGAAGAAGAGATTCTTGAAAAGTTAACCCAAAGGCATGTGGAGTTTATCGTGTTGGCTGGCTATATGCGACTGCTGGGTCATGTTTTACTCAATGCTTATGGTAGAAAAATCATTAACATACACCCATCCTTATTACCCGCTTTCGCAGGAAAAGATGCCATTGGCCAAGCCCTCGATTATGGGGTAAAGGTGACGGGTGTTACCGTCCATTATGTAGATGAGGGAATGGATACAGGTCCTGTTATTGCACAGCGAGCCATTACAATCGATTTAGATGAGACAAGAGAAACCTTAACAAAAAAGATTCAAGAGCAGGAGCATAGCTTGTTACCGGAAGTGATCCAAAGTCTTGCGAATAAGGAGGCAGCAAATTGAAAAGGGCCTTGATAAGTGTGTCAGATAAAACCGGAATCTTGGAATTTGCACTGGAATTACAAGCCCTTGGAGTCGAAATTATCTCAACGGGCGGTACAGCCAAAATGTTGGCTGAAAAAGGCGTGAAGGTAACAGGGATATCGGAGGTTACTGGTTTCCCGGAAATATTAGATGGACGGGTGAAAACCCTTCACCCCAATATTCATAGCGGTCTTTTAGCGATAAGGGATAAGGAAGAACATCGAAAGCAAATCGAGGAACTGGGCATTCAGCCGATTGATTTAGTTGTGGTGAATTTATATCCCTTTAGAGAAACCATCTCAAAACAAAATGTCACATATGAAGAAGCGATTGAAAACATTGATATTGGCGGTCCGACCATGCTGCGTTCATCAGCTAAAAATCATGCCTTCGTTACGGTTGTAGTAGATACTTTGGATTACCCTGCCATCTTGAATGAAATGAAAAATGGCGGTGTCACTATTGAAACGAAAAGACGCTTGGCAGCGAAGGTATTCCGTCATACTGCTGCTTATGATTCCTTAATTTCAAATTATTTAACGAAGCAAATAGGGGAAGAATGGCCGGACCAATACACCGTTACATTCGAGAAAGCCCAAGATCTGCGATACGGAGAGAACCCTCATCAAAAAGCGGCGTTTTATCGTAACCCATTAGCAAAGTCCGGAACATTGTCCACCACTGAACAATTACACGGAAAAGAATTGTCATACAATAATATCAATGATGCCGATGCGGCTTTAAAATTAGTAAAAGAATTTGATCAGCCGGCTGTGGTGGCGGTGAAACATACAAATCCATGCGGAGTGGGTATCGGAAAAACGATCTATGATGCTTATCAAAAGGCTTATGAATCTGATCCAGTTTCCATCTTCGGAGGGATCATTGCCGCTAACCGTAAAATTGATAGGCCAACAGCGGAGAAGATGAAAGAAATATTCCTTGAAATTATTATGGCACCTGATTTTGATGAAGAGGCATTGGCCGTGTTGAAGGAAAAGAAAAACCTTCGCCTACTTCGAATTGGTGATGTAAGAATAGAAACAGAACCAGAATGGCTGCTTTCTTCTGTTTCAGGAGGAGTATTAATTCAAGAAGAAGATGTAAAGCAAATTCGTTCGGAGGATCTTCGAGTGGTAACCGAAAGAAAACCTTCGGAAGAAGAGTTGGAACAGCTTCTTTTTGCATGGAAAGTAGTGAAGCATGTAAAGTCCAATGCTATTGTGCTGACAAAGGATTTTCAAACAATCGGTGTTGGTGCTGGTCAAATGAATCGGGTAGGTTCGGCGAAGATTGCCATTGAGCAAGCGGGAGCAAAAGCAGCCGGTTCTTTCCTAGCTTCTGATGCCTTCTTCCCGATGTCGGATACCGTCGAGGAAGCGGCGAAAGCAGGTATTACTGCCATCATTCAACCAGGTGGGTCAATTCGAGACGAAGATTCGATTGAAGCAGCAAATAAACATGGAATCGCCATGGTGTTTACGGGCATAAGACATTTTAAGCACTAGGAGGGTAAGACGAAATGAAGGTGTTAGTTGTAGGGGGAGGCGGCCGTGAACATGCTATTGTTTGGAAACTGTCTCAAAGTCCTAAAATAAAGAAATTGTATTGTGCTCCTGGCAATCCTGGAATTGCAGAATTAGCTGAATGCGTTTCGATTGCTGTTTCAGAAATAGAGAAATTAGCAGATTTTGCAAAAAAAGAACAAATCGATCTTACTTTTGTAGGACCAGAAGAGCCACTTTCATTGGGAATTGTAAATTATTTTAAAGAGCACAGATTAGCGGTCTATGGCCCATCAAAGGAAGCGGCACTGATTGAGGGAAGTAAGGCGTTCGCTAAGGAATTAATGATAAAGTATCAGATTCCAACTGCGAAATATGCGGCATTTACAAACTATGAAGAGGCACTAGACTATGTTCGCAGCGAAGGGGCACCCATTGTGATAAAGGCGGATGGTCTAGCTGCAGGAAAAGGTGTTGTTGTGGCAAAAAGCTTAGAAGAAGCTGAGGACGCACTTAAAAGTATGATGAAAGATGTTACGTTTGGTGCGGCAGGGGTGAGGGTGGTTATTGAGGAATTTCTCGAGGGGGAAGAGATGACCCTGCTCTCTTTTGTGAATGGGTCTACTGTGAAACCAATGGTGCCATCACAGGACCATAAGCCAGTGTATGATGGTGACAAGGGACCTAATACAGGCGGTATGGGAACGTACGCTCCTTTGTCGCATATTGATTCCTCCATAACTGAGCGGATTATTGAGACAATCGTCCAACCAACCGCCGAAGCGATGGTTGCAGAAGGAGTGCCTTATGAGGGAATTCTCTATACAGGTTTGATGCTGACAAAAGAAGGGCCAAAAGTCATTGAGTATAATGCACGGTTTGGCGATCCGGAAACCCAGGTTGTGCTTCCTTTATTAGAAACAGATTTAGTTGACATTGTGACTGCCAGCCTCACCGGGGAATTAGAAAATATAGAGGTGAAATGGAAAGACAAGGCGGCAGTTTGCGTGATTATGTCTTCCACTGGGTATCCCGGACCTTACGAAAAAGGTGAAGTCATTTATGGATTGAATCAAGTCGTTAATCCATCAATTATTTTTCATGCGGGAACCGCTGAAAAGGATGGCGAAATCATCACCAGTGGCGGCCGTGTTCTAGGAGTGACTGCTGTTGGAGAAACGCTCAAAGAAGCACGAGAATTAGCTTACCAGTCAGTAGAAAAGGTATCTTTTAATGGTGCTCATTACCGAACAGATATAGGATCAAAAGCATTCCATTGATTGGTTTGTAATCTTAAAAGGGTTTGTGAAACGGGATGTTATAGACCGAAGGTTGATGACCACCAGCTGAACTCGCTACTTCATGAAGGAACTCTAATAAACTACTTAAACCATCAGTATTGTGTTTGATACTAAAGCTCTTACGATATGGTTTGCCTTTATCTAAAAATGCTTGAACCTGACTTTCACCTTTTGAAACATCCAGACCAATGACTGGATTCATAATCAAATCTCCTCCTCTGTAGTTAACAATTGTCGGTATTCCCTAAGGCTTCTTATAATGACATAGGTTCGCTTGTTAAACGGGATCCGTGTCCCAACCAGCCTGAAACATGTTTATACAAGTAGGGGGTGAACAGTTTAGCTAACGGGATTAATTCCCACGGGTGCGACGTTCTACCCCGACTACCGTTATCATAAGACCATATGAAAAAAGGTCAACCAGAAAAATGGCTAACCTTATATTACGAACGGGTGCAATAGTAAAATGGCAGCGGAGTCCGTTGCCTTTCCATTTTTAAAAATATTTTCGATAAACATTCTCTTCTAATGCTTCCACTTAGCTGTGCATAAATCCTAGTGGTCTCACTTTTTTCGTGACCTAGTAAACTTTGAATAACATCAATAGGAGCTCCGTTGTTTAATCTGATTTATAAGAAACCAAATAGCAAGTGGAGAAAAATAGTCCGTTTTTCTCCACTTGCATATTTTAGGCACTTGTCAGGCAGCCCCTGTTAAAGTCACAAAGTTAAAGAAAAAAGCCGATCTTCCAACTACTAACCAAGGGGAGGTAAGAAGTTTTTCCACTTTCAAGAAAAGTGGGGTGTACTAAACCTTGCTCTTATTCTATTCACTTACATCATTTGATCTTGGATACGGTTATAAATTACATCAGGAACTTCCTGTAGTGAATCTACTGTTATAAAATCACTACTATGCTCAACGTTTACTTCAACCATGTTATATTTCCATTCGTTTTCTGCCGGAATGTATATGGCATGGATATCCATTTCCAGTGCTGGGACAATATCCGTTCTTAATGAATTTCCATCCATCCATGTTACATTGGGATCAGCCTTAATGGTTTTTAAAATATCGGATAAAGCTGTTGTATCTTTATGTTCCGAAATAAAAATGCGATGTTCAAAAAAAGTAGTCAATTCTAACTGGGAAATTTTTCTGCGTTGATTAGCCTCATCTCCTCCTGTGTGCAAATATAATTCATGTCCCTCTTTTTTTAAGCGTTGTAAAGTTTCATTCATGTACGGAATAGGTTCAACAGGGATCTCGAACACCTTAAAACCACACTTTCTTAAATATTGAATTTCATCTTTTTTCTTTTCCCTCCCTGTTAAGTCACAATAGTATTTATAGGTACCAACAAATGACTCGGGAAACCGCTCAGACTTTAGACCGTGCTCACTTATTGCTGCAAGATCAAGTTGAAGCTGTTTTTGTTTTATATCTTCCTCGGTAATCGAGTCAAACCACACCATCATTTGGTCAGCGAACTCGTCTATAACTAGGCTAAAATATCTATTACAGTATGATAATGTGTCATCAAGGTTAAATAAGATGTTTTGTTTTAGCATTTTTAACTCCTTCTCAAGTATATTGCTTTAACTATTGTTCCACTATGACTCAGTTAATATTTACTGAGATAAGTAAGCAGGATTTTTAACTAACGGATTGCGTTTCTGTAATATGTAGTGACGCTTTGTCACTAACTGGGAGGTTAGTGCAAAAAAGAAAAGGGAGTTGTTCTGTATATTTTTCAACATACATCAAAGAATAAAAGATGAAAGAAAAACAATGGAGGAATAGACAATGAAGGAAAGTAATCGAAATCCTGAAAATAAAATGAAAATATTTAAAAACATAAATCAATCAGCTTTAAACTACGTGCAGCCAGCTATTGAAAATGCCGCAGAGTCGTCTCGAGACGCAACTCAAAACTTAGTTAACAATACAATCAATAACCAAAAAAGGTAATAGTCTAAGTCATTAACACTTGTGATTCCTCGTAACACTATCAGAGGTAGATTATTTAGGGACTGGCAGGGTGAGGATATAATTAAGAAATAAAAGCGTAATAGACTGATTATCTTATAGAGCCAGCATTCAAACCAGCTTGATGACCCAGAAATCCAAAAAGCAAGTGGAGAAAAATGGTCCGTTTTTCACCACTTGCTTATTTTAGGCACTTATCAGACAGTCCCTATAAAAATCTTATTTATATTATTTCGTTTTTTCGTAAATCTAAATACTGAACGGTCTTTCTATCTCGATCAATCTGAACAATTAATTGGTTTTTATTAAATTAATAAATGATTTGTTCACAAGTGGCACTTTCATAGCAGCTGACGATTTTTATTTCATTCGGGTTTAGAATCATATTAGACGGAGAAATTTCGCTTAATTAGTAAATATTAGTAAAAAATAGCTTAAATAAACGGAGAGATTCCGCTTATTGACCCGAAAACATGCAAATGGAGGATTTTGCTTTGCATAACCGGAAAACCTCCCCTTATTTCCCCCGAAACAGGCTCCATTCCGCATTTAACCGGAAAGTCTCCGATTATTTCACTTTCGCTGGTTACTGGTGCTCAAATCAACAGCCTTATTTAACAGAGCCATTAAATAAATGGCGATCTCTGCTTTTTTGTATCGTACTGCGAGGCAAGTTTTATTCGTTTTTGAATAATAGGTTCCGGAGGTCAGGTTGATGCATAATGGCAGCATTTTTATTATCAAAGAAGATAACACGTTAGTGAAAATGGAGGAAACTTCTTATGACTCTGAGGAGATTCTTCAAGAACTACTAGATAGCTATCCTGATCTCCTTGCGGGTGATCAAATGAATCGGGAAAACCCGAGAAGATGGATACCGCTTGCTAGAGAGTTTGGGATACCTTCGGGAATGAATGGAACTTCCCAATGGCGCATTGATCATTTCTTCATTGATCAGGACTGTATACCCACATTTATTGAGGTAAAGCGGAGCTCGGATACCCGAATTCGAAGAGAAGTGGTGGGGCAGATGATGGATTATGCAGCAAACGCCACCAAGTACTGGCCAATTGAGTTCATCCAAAATGCTTTTACAGAAAAGTATGTAAAAGATGGGAAAGATTCGATTCAGGTTCTGAACGACTTCCTTGGCATAGAAGCAGAAGACGAGGCGGACATTGAAGAATTTTGGTCCAAGGTTCAGGAGAATCTGCGTAATGGTGTAATCCGAATGGTATTTGTAGCAGGTGAGATTCCAGAGGAATTAAGAAGAATTATTGAGTTTATGAATGACCAGATGACAAAATCGGAGGTCCTTGGTATTGAAATTAGACAATTCTTAAATGTAGACAATAATTTCAAAACACTTGTACCGCAGGTGATTGGTTTAACCACCAATGCAAAACTAACGAAGAAGCCAGCTTCAAAACACCAATGGAATGAAGAACTTTTTATGAATGAGATTAGTAATAAACTAGGCAATGAGGCAAGAGAGGTCTACCAGGATATTTTCAATCATCTTTCAAGCGGCACTTATCGTATATGGTATGGCCAGGGTCAAAAAAGTGGCTCGATTTTCTTTTTATATGAAGGTGTAAATAGTCATAACTTATTTTGTATGTGGACCTATGGTGCATTTGAACTTCAATTTCAGCATTTGAAGTTTCATCCACCGTTCTCAGAGTTGGAAAAGAGAATGGAGTTTCAATCTAAATTAAAGGAATTATTGGGTGTTGAACTCACAGATAATAGTTTAAACAAACGGCCTTCATTTTCATGGGAAAAATTAAAAACCGAGGATGCTAGAAAGAATTTCTTTGAAATATTGGATTGGGCTGTAAAAGAAATAAAGATCTATGAGAAGGGGAATCTAAAGGGGTGGGAAATTTGAAATATATTATTGTGTTGCTTTCTTTAATGTTATTAGTTGCATGTAGCGATGAAACAACATCTAAAAATCCTGAAGTAATAACCAGACTCTTCCACCAGTTTGATTACCAACAAATGGTTCTTGTTCTGGCTTTGAGGCCCTTGCTAATAAGATCGAAGTGCCAGTTGAACCAGGTGGTGCAACGACTACCCATCACTTACTGAAATTTTGTTTACACATGCAATGATTAAAGTATTTGATACATAAAGTACTTCACCCTAAATCCTCGTAGCACTAATTGATTTTTAGAATTTCCCTTAATTGTAATCTACATTCAGAGTAAAGCAGCATTCATAGACAGTTAGTTCTATTAATCATGAATGGTGATTTTGGTACAAATGTCCTGGTTAAACTTCTATTCCACGATACGAGTCCCTAGTACTATCTATCGATTTGATTCTATTAAAATCGTAAGAATTGATAGAATGATTTTAATTTTCAGTTTTTCCCCCGAGGTTAAAATGTATTGCATTCATAACTTGATAATTTATTACAAAATTTCACCCATACACCTTAAAAATATGCTATTTTTCACAGGTTTTCGTGCTTTATTGACACGTATTTAAAATATTTTTTAGATGAATGGGTCAATGGAATCGCATGGAAATCCCCCAATTGACGCTGTTTTAAGGAGTAGGTACAATGTGAATTGCAATAATTTTCAGACAGAAGGGAAGGGGATGTGATTTAGAAGAAATAATATTCTCGGGCAAGATGGCTCTAATGCCAAATTGAAAAATGTAGGAGGAATTTTGTTGAAATCAAAATTGTTAAAGCGCAATTTCTCAGTTCTATCGCTTTTTACGCTTATAATACAATAATTTCGTTACGATCTTTACAAATTCTTAGCAAGAAAGAGGGAGCCTATGAAAGAGAGAAAATATCGTTGGTATAGTAAAACATCGAAGACTTCAACTGCCATTGCTTTATCATTGGGTTTACTTTTCCTATCCGTCCAGTTTGGGAACGGACATGTTTCGGGTGCAACTGGTAAATCAGCGGAACAAATCTTAGCATCGCTCACCCCAGAACAACAAGCGGCCTTAAACCAACTCGAGATGACAGAAAACTATGGCTTGCAGGGATTTTCAGATGAAGATCTGAAATCAGACAAAGATATTTCTGTTATCGTACAATTTAAGTCCAAGCCAGGAAAAGTAGCTGTATTAGAGGCCGCTCTGAAAGGCAAAAAAGTAACCAAACATGAAGCCAACGAACAGGTAGATCAAGAACATTCCACATTCCAAAGTGATCTGGAAAAAATCTTACCTGCTGCCACTTCTTCTTCAGAAGTCAAAAGTGCAGAACCTTCTTATAAAATCACCCGTTCCTACAAAACTTCTTATAACGGGGTGGCTCTTACCCTTGCTGCGAACCAAGTAGAGGCGTTGATGAAATCGGAAGTGGTCCAATCCGTACACAAAAATATCACCTTTACGGTAGAGCCCCCTTCCATCGCACAGGAAGAATCTAATAACGCTTCGACGCAATCGGCTAGTGTTCCCTTTGTAGGAGTAGACAAGCTTCATGCGGAAGGAATCACAGGGAAAGGCGTAAAAGTAGGGGTCATCGATTCAGGGGTCGACTACAATCATCCTGATCTAAAAGATGCCTTCAAAGGTGGCTATGACTTTGTCGATAATGACAACGATCCGATGGAAACCACCTACGCAGATTGGAAAAAGTCAGTTGACCCGGAATTCAATAGCGGAATCTCCTACTACACGGAGCATGGGACTCACGTATCTGGAATCATCGTCGGTCAAGCTAAAAACGATAGTGAAGTCTCTGTCAAAGGAGTCGCTCCAGATGCTGACCTCTATGTGTACCGTGTCCTTGGACCATATGGTAGCGGTACTTCGGAAGCCGTATTGGCGGGGATCGACCGAGCCGTTGCCGATGGCATGGATGTCATTAACCTTTCCTTGGGAGCAGGAATTAACGATCCATACTTTCCAACGAGTACAGCCGTGAACTATGCGGTATTAAGTGATGTCACTGCCGTGGTGGCTGCGGGTAACTCAGGACTTAACTCTTACACTCTCGGCTCTCCTGGAACTGCTGCACTCGCTCTCACCGTTGGAGCCAGTGATGTATCCATTTCTAATTCGTCCATGAAAGGGGCGATCGGAACACTCAGTGGGCTGGAACTGCGTAACATGGCGAAATCCTTCACTGATAACCTATCTACTCTAGAAGGAAAAAGTTTAGATCTAGTAGACGTAGGTCTTGGTGGTAACGCGAATTACACGGGCAAAGATGTGAATGGCAAAATCGCTTTCGTTGCTCGGGGAACATATGCATTTACAGATAAAGTGAAGTTTGCGAAACAACATGGCGCGGCGGCTGTCTTAATGTATAACAACGTACCGGGCCATATTCCTACTTACTTGGGAGAAGATCAAAACTTTATTCCTACTTTCTCTCTTACTCAAGAGGATGGACTCAAGGTGAATGAGCAACTAACTGCAGGAAATAAATCCTTCACATTTAGTAATTTAACTGTAACCAAAACACAAGGGGACACCCTAGCTGATTTCAGTTCTCGTGGACCAGCCAAAAGAACCTATGACATCAAGCCAGAAGTCACCGCTCCTGGAGTCAGTGTGATGTCTTCTGTACCCGCTTACATCGGGAACCATGACGCACCAACCGATTACAAATATGCGTATGCTCGTTTCTCAGGTACTTCCATGGCGACGCCAAATGCGGCTGGTGTAGCAGCACTCTTATTACAAGTCAATCCAACGTTACAGCCTGAAGATGTAAAAACAATCATGATGAACACCGCTGATCCACTGAATGGTTCCTACAGTGTATTTGAAGTGGGAGCAGGACGCGTGGATCCTTATCAAGCCGTTCATACGGGGATGAAGATTCAAGTACAGGATACGACCCTAGTTCCTAACGCTGATGTAATCACTACTATCAAAGAAAAAACAGGTGGCATTGCGTTTGGCACTCATTATGCAGGTGAAGATCTTAGCGTTACCAAAAAGTTGAAATTTCAAAACCTAACTGATAAAGTAAAGAATTTCAATTTGAACGTTCAGTTCCAAGCGGTGAAAGGTAGCCTAGATGCCGTAGCCAACCAGGTACAAGTGAAATTCCACCCAACCTTAACAGTGGATCCAGCTTCTACCGAAAGTCTACATGTTACCATCGAAGTACCTAAAGCTGCTGCTGAAGGAATTTACGAAGGTTACCTCTTAGTGACCAACCAAGAGGATCAAACCGAGCAATATCGGATTCCATTTAGTGTTCGTACAGCGGAAGACAACTTCAAAACACTGGATATCGGAGATAGTAATATCTTTTCCCCAGCCTACTATCGCTATGATCACTATGGTAAATTTAATACACATTCTTTGGTTTATGCGCTAATGAACTTGAAAACACCGATGAAAACCATGGACATGATCTTAGTAGACTGGAAATCGGGGCAAGAGCTTGGTTTCGTTGGACGACACAATCTGGTTGGAAAAAACATCGATACAAACTATGCACTAGTTTTGTTTAATGGAAACTACTATCCGTTTACAGTCGATGGAATCTCCACAGAAACAGTACAAGCAAAACCGGGGCAATACCAACTGAAAACGATTACGACTACTGAGGCTGACAAAGTTCTTACCAAATCCTTCGATCTATTAGTAGATATTGATCTACCTACTTTTACAAGCTCATTGGATCAAGAGTCTCCGATCCTTGAGTACAAACCAGGTCAAACTACTTATCCATTTGAAGTGCAAATCTATGACAAAGAAATTGAAGCGGCAAAACAAGCAGGGATGGCAGTTGACCAATCCAAAAACTGGCTCGAGTGGTACCGGAACAGTCCATTACCCCACCCTGTCCGTATGGACACAGCGGGAAAATGGAAAGAAGAAATACTGATGGATGAAAAAACTCCGGTCCTAAGCTTTAAGATGGATGGATTTGATGGAGGTGGGAACATAGGTGGAATGAAAGCCTACTACTTTGTTAAAGAAGGTACTCCATTTGCTTATGGAACCAGTAAACAAAAATCGATCGCATTAGGGGAAACGATTACCACTACCCTCACACTGGACAATGTACAAAAATTAAAGTCAGCCACTTGGAATTTGTTAGACTATGACTATTATGTTCCTAAATTTGGCACTCAACTAGAAGTGGTTGAGGCAAAACCCAATGCAGCATTAAGTGAGTTTGGTGAAGGAACAGTAACCGTTACCTATACGAATGGAAAACCATCGATCAAACTAGATGTAGCATCTACGAAAGAAGTTTCTGGCAAAATCCCTGCTGTAGACGTAACTATTAGGGTGAAAGATACTGCATACACTACAGTAGCAGGATTTAATGCAAATGTTTCTTATGTGAATGAAGCGGGCACATCAACCAATCTCTTCTTTGCACCATTTTCTTGGAACGTCACCCCTACGTTCTCTGAAGCATTTGGCTATCTTACAGCAGAAGGTTTTAGAAAGTATGTATCTGGTCAAGTTATAGTCTGGGGTAAAAAAGATTGGGTTCAAGCTGGGGCTAAAGTAATCTTTTCCGATGCTATGGGTAAAGTCTACGATGCAACTATAAATAGCAGATTCCAACCAGAGTTCCTTGTGACTAAGCTTCCGTTAACCGATCAACTATTTACCAAAGAAGTACACCTACCCGGGCACTTTATTACGATACAAAAAAATCAAAAAGTTGGCTTCTTACGCAACGGTGTGTGGTATGGGCAAAATATGTACATTGACAACAAAGAAGCAGTAGCAGGTGATGTAAACCAAGACCAAGTAATCGACATTTACGATGCACTGGCGATTCAAGAAGCTTGGGGCACAAATAAACGCGAAGCAGATATTAACTTTGATGGTATTGTTAATGCAACAGACATCGGATTTGTCAAAACCAACTACTTAAAAGTAAATCCAGATGTAGAAAACACGCCAAAACCTGCAGATAATGTGAAGAGTAAAAGATTAGATGATATTTTAAGAGAACTTGGAGTTACACCTTAATTCAATTTGCTTTGGGAGTCCTGATCAGATCAGGACTCTTTTTTTTTATCATTTTAGCTCTTATTTGGACTGATAGCATGGTCCACAATAAATTCTCCATAGGCTTCAAACGTTTCATTAGACTCTAAACGTTGATTGATACAAATTATACTTATGCAGTTGGAAATGAAGGTTTAGCACCAAATGATCGAAAAACATACCAAATAATGTCTCCTTACTATGTAGATGTAAAAGGGTGTGAATACTTTATATCTGATTATGAGTAATAGAAAACTAATGTCAGAGATAAACACGAGTGTCTGAATTGGTCACTTTTTCTTGTGTGGACCACGGGAAAAAAATAAAAGCAACCCGGAGGCTGCTTATTACTTTACGTAGAAACTACTCTTGATAATAATAAATCTGAAGTATATTCTCTGTGTCAGTGACCATGTAACTCATCTCATTAAACTTGCTACCATAAAGCTCCTGAGCCTTAGCCTCCACCTTGAATTATTCAGTCCAATCCATGAAATACTCTAGGCTATAGCCTTCAAAATGGATAAGAATCATATCTCCACCTACCCAGTAATCAGGAACATACTCTACCTTAGTAACTCCTCTACTTAGAGTCTCCTCAGTAAACTTTTCAAGCTGAACCTCTGCTCCCAACGGAGGTTCAATTATAGGTGGAGGAACTTGACCTTCAATCTTCTTAACTTGTCCATATCCAGTTCCTTTACCACCATATTCTTTACCAACCGCTTTACCGTTGTTAGTTTTGTCAGATACATTAGATACGTCATATGTTGTGTTACCACTGATTTGTTGTTTTTTTGTGTCAGTTTGATTACATCCAGTAAGTGCTAAAGCTAATACAAGTACAAGTCCAAGAAGTCTCATTATTTATTAAATACTTCCACTTTAGTTAGTACTCAAATAGTTTTCTTAATTTCGTTGTTTCTATTCAATAAAGAAGGTATCTAACTATCATTTGTACATTGCGCATACTTGTATGGATTTGTAACTTATAAAATACAAAATAAACCTTTGGCTCAACATCTTTGGGATTTTAATTCAAAGGGATATATTTCCTTAATGAAATTAGGGAAAATGATATACCAGTCTCTTTTATTCAACAAGATAACGGGAGGGGAAACAAATTATCCATATCCTGAAAAAATCAGTTCTCGGCCAACATTAGAATTAAACGGCATATGGGGCGGATTTCAGGGGGAAGGTACAAAAACCGTAATTCCAAACGAGGCACATGCCAAAATCACTTGCCGTCTAGTCAATAATCAAAATCCCGAAAAAATCCAGGGCTTAATCAAAAAGCATTTAGAAGAACAAGCACCAAAAGGATGCACAGTAAAAGTAACACTTCAAGATACAGGTAATCCATTCTTAACCCCAATCGATAGTCCGATGATCCAAAAAGCGGCTGAAGCCTATGAAAAGGTTTATGGAAAAGCATCTGTTTATAAAAGAGAAGGGGGCTCCATTCCGATTGTATCGGATTTCAGCCATACCTTAAATTCTCCTGTTGTCTTAATGGGATTCGGCTTGCCAGATGAAAATCTCCATGCTCCGAATGAACATTTTAACTTAGAAAACTTTGATAAAGGGATCTTAACGATCTGTTCGTTTTTAGAATTAATCAATAGCTAGGAAAGGGAGGGATCGAATAGCATCCCACTTTTTTTCGGTACAAGTGTCAAGCTACTTCCAAATTTCGGTTGCATTTTTCTAAAAAGGACTAACCAATCGAGGTTAGTCCTTAATTTCTAGCTATATTAATTAATGCTTCGCCTTCAGTTTGGAATTCATTACCAGTATATTTATTGGAAGGTTTAGGCTTAATAAAAAAAATGAAATAAGGTGTGATTACGTTGACAAGAGAGAGTGTCAACAACTCTAACTCCGTCAGCTTCTTCAACTATCTTTACGCCTTTCGTTAATTTTACCGCTTTATCGACGCATTTTGTACCGAAACTGACAAGGGCAACCTCTCCAAAAGCGCGCCCAAACCGATTGGATTGTATCGGATTTCAACCAAGTCTTAAATTCTCCTGTTGCTAAAATAAAAACTAGATTTATTTTCATGACTGGTTTATTTTTATCAGAGGTATGAGGGAACACCTTTGTTGGCTGTCAATTTTCTGGTTAAAATGATGATTTAGAGGGAGCAAGCCTAGAATCATAAAATATGGTACTGGCTATGTTAGACGATCTCTTAAATAGTAACCAAAAATTAGCAACGGTTTTACAAGAAAAGTGCTAGGGGTATCCCTTTGATGGGCCCTTGCACCTTTTTTTCTCTTGTTATTCCCACGAATAAACAAAATCAGAAAATTGACATTTCTAATCAACGTGCTAATATTATCCATGTAGTGTAATTATTTCAAATGAATAGATGAATCAAATCCGCTAGAGGTGCCTTTTTAAAAGGCTGAGATTGAAGTGCTACTTCGGGACTCTATGAACCTGATCTGGGTTATACCAGCGTAGGGAAGTGGGAAATTCGATATTTGGAGAGCGAATGCTTTTATTTCAAATTTTTCGACCACTTTCTTACTATAGGAAGTGGTTTTTTGTTGTTTCCTTGATTTCATAGAACAGTAGAATCTTCAAATAGGAGGGACTTGTATATTAACGAGTGTTAAAGGGAACGAGTTACATATTATATCCAATGGTAAAATGGCAATCGAACAGTTAGGGGAAATTGTAAGTGATATTCATCCATATATAACGGCAATTCATATACGAGAAAAACAAAAAAGTGCTAGGGAATTATTTCAAACCGTCGAACTTTTAACAAAAAATAACATACCACTATCAAAGATCATGATTAATGACCGGGCAGATGTTGCACTCGTAACAGGGGCCAGAGGCGTTCAATTAGCCTTTCATAGTTTAGATACAGCCAGTGTAAAAGAAAACTTTCCTCAACTTAGGATAGGGAGTTCTATCCATTCCTATCAGGAAGGTCTAAAAGCAAAAGAGAAGGGTGCAGATTACGTTCTATACGGACATGTTTTCCATTCTCAATCAAAACCAGGTAAGAATCCAAAAGGTCTTGAGGAATTAAAAATGCTTTCAAATTTAGATATTGATGTGATTGCCATTGGAGGGATCACATCTGATAATACGGAGCAGGTTCTAAAGGAAGGGGCAATAGGGATTGCTGTCATGTCAGGTGTTTTAGATGCGCGTGACCCATTATTGGCAGTAAAGGCTTATCGTAAGGCATTAAATCATGGAGGTGGATAAATTGGAAAATTCATTTGATGTTGCCATAATCGGAGGAGGAATTAACGGAGCCTCGATTGCCTATCAGCTATCAAAGATAGGAAGAAAAGTAATCATAATTGAGAAGAATCAATTGGCTTGTCAAGCTTCAAGTGCAGCTGCGGGAATGCTGGCAGCACAAGCGGAGCTGGAACAAGACGGCCCCTTATTCCAGATGGCTTTAAAAAGTCAGAAGATGTTTTCTGATCTCTCTAGTGAGTTATTTGAATTCAGCGGAGTCGATATCGAGTATGTGAATAAAGGAATGTTAAAAATTGCAGAATCCGAAGAAATCGCATTAGCAGTAAAAAAACAGGTCACCTTTCAAAGAAAATGGGATCCAGCAATAAAATGGCTGGATACAAAGGAATTAAGAGAAATGGAGCCATCCCTGTCACCCAGTTTAGCTGGTGGGATGTACCTCCCAAATGATGGTCATGTGCAGCCAGCAAAGTTAACACAAGCTTTTGCAAAAGCAGCTGTCCATTTTGGGGCGGAAATACGCCAAAATACGGAGGTCCTTTCTTTTAAATTTGAAAACAGTCAGGTGAGAGGCGTTATAACCACCAATGGAATCGTAAACTGTGATCAAGTTGTCGTTGCCACTGGAGCTTGGTCTGCAAAATTAATGCGTGAATCAGGAATTGATATTAGCGTGTTTCCAGTGAAAGGCGAATGCTTTTCGGTTAGGACGGAAAAGCCGATGATCAACACAACGATTTTTTCAGATAAACGATGTTACCTCGTACCAAAACGGAATGGGGAAATTTATATCGGTGCGACCATGATTGAAAATACATATGATAGCTCCGTTACACCTAAGGGTATCGCAAGATTAATAGAAAGAGCCACTCAACTGGTTCCGGAGATTAAGGATGCTGCATGGGAGCGAGTATGGTCTGGAATTCGACCTCAGACAGGAGATGGACTTCCTTATATTGGTGAGCATCCAAGATGGAAGGGGTTATTTGTAGCTGCTGGGCATTTTAGAAATGGGATTTTATTAAGCCCTATGACAGGGAAACTAGTAGCTGATTTAGTAGCAGGCAGTTTGCTAGATGAGGATCTACTCTCAGCTTTTCACTTAGAAAGACCCAAAGAAACAATAGGAGGTATAACATGAGGGTAATATTAAATGGGGAGTTAATCCAATTACCAGAACATGTAGTATTTATTTCCGATGTTCTGAAACATTATGAAATCCATAATAGGGTCGTTATTGTGGAAGTAAACGGTGAAATCGTAAACAAGGTAGAACACCAAAGTACTAGATTATCAGATAAAGATCGAATCGAAATAGTCCATTTTGTAGGAGGCGGTTGATATGTTAAAAATCGGTTCATTATCCTTTCAATCTCGTTTGTTACTTGGAACGGGAAAGTATCCAAGCTTTGACATCCAGAAGGAAGCGGTGGAAGTTTCTGAAGCAGAAATTCTCACATTTGCGGTTAGACGAATGAATATTTTTGAAGCAAGCCAGCCGAATTTTTTAGAACAGCTGGATACCAATAAATATAGGTTGCTGCCAAATACTGCAGGAGCGAAAACAGCAGCAGAGGCTGTCCGGATCGCAAAACTAGCAAAAGCTTCAGGCCTATGCGATATGATTAAAGTGGAAGTGATCGGCTGTGATAAAACCTTACTTCCTGACCCGATTGAAACCCTAAAGGCAACGGAAGAATTGGTGAAGGAAGGCTTTATTGTCCTCCCCTATACCTCCGACGATGTAGTTTTGGCTAGGAAACTTCAAGAAGCAGGCTGTCATGCGATCATGCCAGGGGCCTCGCCGATAGGTTCTGGTCAAGGTATCATCAATCCTGTCAACCTTAGCTTTATTATTGAACAAGCGGTTGTTCCTGTTATCGTGGATGCTGGTATTGGCTCACCAGCTGATGCTGCATTGGCTATGGAAATAGGAGCCGATGGTGTGTTATTAAATACGGCTGTATCAGCAGCCAAGGATCCGGTAAAAATGGCAAAAGCAATGAAATTAGCGATTGAAGCTGGACGATTAGGCTATGAAGCCGGCCGAATCGAGAAAAAGAGATATGCTGCAGCAAGCAGTCCAAAGGAAGGAATGAGTATCGGGTGAATAATCGGTACTCACGACAAGAACTATTTTCACCT
The DNA here is from genome assembly GCF_013396335.1 of Bacillus sp. EB106-08-02-XG196. Taxonomy (GTDB): domain Bacteria; phylum Bacillota; class Bacilli; order Bacillales; family Cytobacillaceae; genus Neobacillus. The sequence goes on along the minus strand of NZ_JABWSY010000015.1, from coordinate 73,883 downwards.
ATTGGTAAAGAGGGACAACAACGAATTTTCAATAAGCATGTACTCATAATAGGAGCTGGGGCACTTGGAACAGCAAGTGCCGAAGCACTCGTCCGTGCTGGGATTGGTAAACTAACCATTGTGGATCGTGATTATGTAGAATGGTCTAATTTACAGCGGCAGCAATTATATACAGAGGATGATGCCAAAAATCGAATTCCAAAAGTAATCGCTGCTAAAAATCGCTTAACAGACATTAACTCTACTGTGGACATTGAGGCAATCATTGCGGATGCCTCAGTCGCAGAGCTTGAAACGTGGGCTGAAAATGTGAATCTTATCATTGATGCCACTGATAATTTCGAAACAAGAATGATCATAAACGATGTTTCACAAAAGGTTGGAGTCCCATGGATCTACGGTGCTTGCGTTGGAAGCTACGGAATATCCTACACCATTATTCCAGAAAAAACGCCTTGCCTATCTTGTATACTAGAAACCGTTCCGCTAGGAGGATTAACGTGTGATACAGCAGGAATTATTAATCCAGCGGTTAACATGGTTGTTTCTCTTCAAATAAGTGAAGCATTAAAAATTTTGGTTGGTGATTGGGATTCATTAAGAAACAAACTGGTTTCTTTTGATTTATGGAAAAATCATTATACTTCCATAAATGTAGATAAACTGAAAAATGAGGATTGCCCTACTTGTGGCGTAAAACGCTCTTATCCATTTTTATCCTTTGAAAATCAAACAAAGTCAGCTGTACTTTGTGGAAGAGATTCTGTCCAGATACGACCTTCCGTTCCTGTTGTACGTAATTTGGAAGCTTTAGAAAAACTATTCATGAATCAAAGGGGAACGGTACAGCGAAATCCTTACCTATTATCTTATACAGTGGATACTCACCGATTAGTCATTTTTAAAGACGGAAGGGTTTTAGTGCATGGAACAAAGGATATTACTGAAGCAAAGTCGCTATACCATAAATACTTGGGTTAATTAGCATGAACAACCGCTGACTTTTGATTCGTAGTCATAAAGGTGCCTGTCACTTCTCGAATGCGACAAATTTCGAATAGTGACAGGAATTTTTATATAGACTTCCTATATTTAATCAGGGATATTTTGTTTGAATAATTGGTGATGTAACACCGATTCTGATAGAGGAGACTTTACCTTATGGTGTCCCTATCACTGAGAAAGCTTTTAAAGGGGATGGTTTTCCTGTTGTTACACTAATAGTAGGTGTTTCAAGAAAATATGGTAGACAAGAAGCGTCTGTTAATATACTATAAAGAAAATCATATACATATTTTAAACAGGTGTTATGCATGTAAGAATGTATAGCTTAATAGGGAAGTTCGGTGAAAGTCCGACACGGTACCCGCCACTGTAATCCGGAGCGACTTGCACAATGTCACTGCTTTATTTTAAAGCGGGAAGACGCAAGGAGCATCGATGGTAAGTCAGGAGACCTGCCTGTTTAGAAAGTACGACGTGACCTACGGGATATAGGGATGTGTTTACGGAGACGGAAGTATGCTTTTTTTATGAATAAAGCAGAACATACCAGTGTTTTTTGTGAGCATTTAAACCCAACAGGTTTAAATGCTCTTTTTAGTTTGGTTACTATTTTAACGATGGAGGTAAGTTTAAAGTGAAAAAAAGATCATTATGGTTTTCATTTGTTGTACTGTTAGGTTTAACAAGCTATTTTTGGACGAATTCTTATCGTCCAGCCTATGCGATGCATATTATGGAAGGATTTCTACCATTGGGTTGGGCTGTTTTTTGGTGGGGGATCACCATTCCATTTGTTGCCGTTGGAATACGATCGATTACGAAGAAATTAAAAGAAAATCCTGAACTGAAATCAATCCTAGGTCTGTCTGGTGCATTTGCATTCGTATTATCTGCGTTGAAAATTCCTTCAGTGACAGGTAGTTGTTCCCATCCAACGGGTGTAGGATTGGGGTCAATTTTATTTGGTCCAACGGCGATGAGTGTTTTAGGAACAATAGTCCTTTTATTTCAATCACTATTGTTAGCACATGGTGGAATTACTACTTTAGGCGCGAATGCATTTTCAATGGCTGTCGTTGGACCTTTACTTTCTTACGGAATATACAAGTGTGGAAGAAAAATGAATGTATCCGTCGCCGTTTCAGTCTTTTTAGCTGCAATGTTAGGGGATTTGGGGACATATTTAGTGACATCGGTTCAATTAGCTCTAGCTTTCCCTGCTGAGATAGGTGGATTTATGGCTTCATTTGTAAAGTTTGCTAGTATCTTTGCTTTTACACAAGTACCTTTAGCGATTAGTGAAGGCTTACTTACGGTTATTGTGATGAACTTACTCCAAAAATATAATATGACAGAATTAAATCAATTACCTACACTGAAGGAGGTAAGGTAACATGAGAAATTTAGTATTATTTTTATTCGTGATTCTATTAGCAATTATTCCTTTAATTTTTTTAAAAAATGCTGAATTTGGTGGGGCAGACGGGCAAGCGGAGGAAGTGATTACCGAAGTAGCACCTGACTATGAGCCTTGGTTTAATGCCATATGGGAACCACCAAGTGGAGAGATTGAAAGTTTACTATTCTCGTTACAAGCCGCTCTCGGAGCCATCATCATCGGTTATGTCATTGGATATGGAAAAGCTAGAAAAAAGTATTCTTCATCCAAACAATAGCAGGATGAAGTGAATACTATGATAAAAATTGATGATTATGCTTATATCAGCGGATTAAAAGATGTTCATCCCGTTGAGAAGGTCAGCTTTGCGCTGATCTTTCTCTTTTTTACCATTCTTTCAAAAAATATTTCGGTGTCTTGTTTTACCTTTACTGTAATGAGTATTTTGATACTATTCAAGGCGAAAATCCCGTTTATGGCATATTTGAAACTTCTTTTCGTCCCTTTTGTTTTCTTAATGACAAGCTTGGTTGCCATAATATTTTCCATTGCACCTATTTATCTAGAAGATCTAGAGGTGCTTTGGATGGCTAAAATAGGATCATGGCAAATCTATATTAGATCAAATAGTATCCAACAATCATACGAACTAGCTACAACGATATTAGCAAGTGTGAGCTGTTTATATTTTCTTGTTTTATCAACTCCTCTTAATCAATTAATGTGGATATTAAAAAAAGTAAAACTCCCCACCGTTTTTGTAGAATTAATCGGGATTACATATCGATTTATCTTTGTTTTATTGGAAAAGATGAATGAAATTTATATTGCACAATCTAGCAGGCTAGGCTATCAAAATTATAGAAGCTGGTTTTCTAGCGTAGCACAACTTATTGTCAGCCTTTTCATAAAATCGATGCACGCAGCAAAAGAGCTTCAAATTACAATTGATAGTCGAGGTGGAGATGAACATTTGTATGATGTGGATTTATCCTTGGGCTATAGGCGAGGGCATTTTGTCATTATTTTTATTTCGTTTGTAACACTTTTCTTGATAGAAATTATGACAAAATAATGAAAGAACAATGAAAAGGAAGTATGTAGAGTGAGTGAACTAATAGTAACGTTAGAACAAGTTTCTTATCAATATGCAGATGGAACGATGGCATTGGATCAAATAAATCTTTCCATTGAAAAAGGGAAGAAGATCGCATTATTAGGGAACAATGGCGCTGGGAAATCGACACTATTTCTTCTTTTGAACGGTATTTTAAAGCCAACAAATGGCTGCATTTTATACAATGGAAAGAAGTTGACCTATAAAAAGAAAGAGATTCAGCAATTAAGGCAGCAAGTCGGTATTGTGTTCCAAAATTCTGAAACCCAGCTATTTTCATCTACTGTCTATGAAGATATTAAGTTCGGTCCAAAAAATTTAAATCTAACCACCGAAGAAGTAGAAAGACGTGTAAAGGAAGTCATCACATTAACAGAAACGGAGCCGCTTAAAGATAAGCCCCCTCACTTTTTAAGTATCGGACAGAAAAAAAGGGTAGCAATTGCAGGAATTGTTGCTATCGATCCTGAATTAATGGTTTTAGATGAACCAACAGCTGGGCTTGATCCTTACTATTCAAAAAGAATGTTGGATCTATTGGAAAAGATTCATCATCGAAACCGGACGATTCTATTGTCTACACATAATGTAGACCTAGCTTATGAGTGGGCAGATGAGGTCATCATCTTAAACAATGGGCATTTGCTAGCTCAAGGAAAACCAGTTGAGGTTTTTAATAAAAGAGAAATACTCGAAACAAGCCATTTACATAAACCTTGGATTATGGAAGTGTTTGAAAAATTACAAAGAACGAATTTATCCAATAAAAAGTATCCGAGGTCAAAAGCAGAACTGTTTGAAATGATGGAATCATGTATAAATGGGACCAGCATTCAAGTTTAAGGTGGAACTCTGATGAATGATCTCGGTTTATTGATGCGTAATTTTTTGAAAGCACCATTTCACCATAAGAAGGAGCGTTTATTAAATTTTCAAAAGAAATAGTTTGTTAACTTTCGAGATTATATGGTATAGTTATAAAAAATTTAATAAATACTTTAAATGAGTGCTCACATTTGTGAGGTAAAAGGGAAACTAGTGAAAGTCTAGTACAGCCCCCGCTACTGTAAGAGCTGATGAAATTACAATGCCACTGAGAAATCGGGAAGGTGTAAGAGTAAAAAGAAGCTTAAGTCAGGAAACCTGCTTATTTAAACGACACTTGCTTTTCGGAGGGAGAAGTATAGGCGGGACAATGATACCTATTGTTTTTGTGTTTCAGTATGCTTTTTTTATACTGCCATTTCACATGCCTGTATTCCTTTTAAAAGGAGTGCAGGCATTTTTTATTTGGAGGTAAGTCTATGAAAAAGGGAAAAATTTTTGTTGTTGGCTTCGGTCCCGGTGATCGTGAGCATATTACAAATCGAGCTGTAGTGGCATTGCAGCAAAGTGATAGTATTATTGGCTATAAAACATATGTGGAGCTAATTGAACCTTTCGTAACAGCAAAATCCATTGTCAGTACGGGTATGACAGAAGAAGTGTCACGTGCACAGGATGCAGTAAAGAAAGCTGAAGCAGGTCATATTGTCTCTGTGATTTCCAGCGGAGATTCAGGCGTTTATGGTATGGCTGGATTAGTGTATGAAGTGCTGATTGAGAAGGGCTGGACTGAAAAAGAAGGAATTGCGGTAGAAATTGTTCCAGGTATTTCAGCCATTAATTCTTGTGCAAGTTTATTGGGTGCGCCTGTCATGCATGATTCCTGCACAATAAGTCTCAGTGACCATTTAACGCCTTGGACCGTAATAGAAAAGCGCATTGAAGCAGCTGCGATGGCGGATTTCGTTATAGCTTTATATAATCCGAAAAGCGGTCGACGGACACGCCAAATTGTAGAGGCACAAAATATTCTATTAAAATATCGTTCTCCTGAAACACCGGTGGGACTTGTGAAAAGTGCCTATCGTGAAAATCAAAATGTAGTGCTGACCACACTGGCTGAAATGCTTGAACATGATATAGGAATGCTGACAACGGTTATTATCGGGAATTCTTCAACTTTCTTTTATGACAATAAAATCATTACCCCTCGAGGTTATCAGCGTAAATATACGTTAGGGGAAGAGAAGCAAAGCTTAAAACCGCATCAGCGTTTAAAAAAGGAAGCTGAACCATGGGCATTAAATCAAGAAACAGGGGAAGCACAATCTGGTTATGAGCCAATTCAAAGAATTAAACAAGAAGCCAGCTCATTAGATTTGGCCATAAAGGCTTTATCCATGGTGACTAAATCGGAAATAGACTATCCGCATTTTGTTCAGCAGCAGATCGAAAATATATTTGAATTTGCTGTTTCACCTGGTGTTGCCAATAAATTTATTAAGCCTGAGCAAATGCGCGTATTAGCAGAAACCATTGGCGAGACAGGCACCATGGAATATACACCGGATCATCGTTTTTTATTAAAGATTCCAACAGAACAGCCTGAATCGATTGTTGAAAAGCTTGAACAAAATCATTTAATCGTCATGCCTGTGGGCGATGTTTTAAATGTAAAAGCTTGTGATTTTTGCAACGGTGAAAAAGCAGAATCAATTCCATATGCAGAAGAAATAGGAGCAAAATTGGGGGGCTTAAAGCTTCCAAAAGAATTACATATTGGTTTCAACGGCTGCGGTATGGCCTGTTATCGGGCAGTATTCGATGATATTGGGATCGTTTACCGCAAGAAAAAATTTGATTTATTTATTGGCGCAAAGCCGGTTGGCCGTACAGCCCATGCTGCACAGCCAGTAGCAGAAGGAATTGAACCAGATCAACTGCTGCCGTTATTAACGAAAATTATAGAAGAGTACAAACAAAATGCCCATCCAAATGAACGCCTTTTTAAATATTTTAAACGAGTGAAAAGAATTCAGTATTTTAACTATCAGGATATGAGCTCCAAAATTGAGGTCGAGCCGGCACCATGTGGAGATTAGGAGGAACACATGATTTTATTTTTAGCAGGCACAAGTGATGCGAGAGCACTAGCCATTCAATTGCAAAATCAAGGCTATCCTTTATTAGCAACAGTAGTCACAGAATCTGCTGCCGAAAGTTTAAAAGCCCACCATATTCCTTATCAAGTGGGTCGGTTATCAGTGGAAGACATGATGGAGATTATTCAGAAGCAAATGATGACCAGTGTCATCGATGCCAGCCATCCATATGCGGAAGAAGCGTCGAAAACTGCAATGGTAGCAGCAAAAGCTTGTGATATTCCTTATATTCGTTATGAAAGGCCAGAAGAACAGTTTAGTTCTCCATTAATTAAAGAGGTTGAAAGCTATGAAGAGGCAGCCAAATTAGCTCAATCTCATAAAGGAACGATCATGTTAACAACTGGCAGCAAAACGTTAGAAATATTTACGAAATATTTAATGCGTGATGAAATCCGGCTTATTTGCAGAATGCTTCCAAATATAGGGAACATGGAAAAGTGCAATCAGTTAGGTATTAAACAAAAGGACATTATTGCGATCCAGGGCCCATTTTCGGAATCATTAAATAAGGCACTATGTGAGCAATACAATGTGACTCTAATGATTACAAAAGAAAGCGGCAAAGTGGGATCTGTAGATGAAAAAATGACAGCTGCTCTGCAATTAGGGATTCCTGTTATTTTAATAAAACGGCCAGCGATTGAATATGAAAATTTTTGTACTTCTTTTGAAGAAGTAACTCAACTATTGGGAGGTTTTATTCTTGGCAAACATGAACTTTAATACAAAATTTATACCCGTTACGGTAGATCCAGACAAGATTTATGATTACAGTTTCGCCATTATTAAAGAAGAAATGGGCGAACATTCATTTACTGATGAGCAATGGCTGGTGGTTCGGCGGGTGATTCACGCTTCAGCAGACTTTGAGTTAGGACGAAGCATGATTTTTACACCTGATGCCATTGAGGCGGGGGTTCAATCCATTTTAGCGGGCCGTCATGTAGTTGCGGATGTACAAATGATCGAAAGCGGTTCTGGACGGAAACGATTCCAAAAGCATGGCGGGGATTTACATTGTTATATTGCCGATGAAGATGTCTCAAAGGAAGCGAAGGCAGAAGGAACAACACGTGCGATTATTTCCATGCAAAAAGCAACGCGTTTACATGAAGGAGGGATCTATGCCATCGGCAATGCGCCAACCGCCTTGCTGGAGTTAATTCGTTTGATCAAAGAAGGTGTGGCAAAACCGGATTTAATTATTGGAATGCCAGTCGGCTTTGTATCAGCAGCAGAGTCGAAAGCGGAGTTAGCAGTGCTGGAAGGGATTCCATTTATTACGAACGTTGGGAGAAAGGGTGGCAGTACAGTGACAGTCGCTGCACTTAATGCCATTTCGATTATGGCGGATGAACGAGCAAAAGAAACGAAATAAAAAAGACCCTTCACAAATGCGCCACGGCTATACGACAGGAGCTTGTGCAACAGCGATGACAAAGGCAGCACTACAGGCTCTTGTCGTGGGAAAGGTACCTGATGAAGTCACGATTTACTTACCGGTTGGCCAGTATGCAACATTTAAAGTAACCGCATTTGAAGTATCAGAAGGCAGGGTAATGTGTGAAACGATTAAAGATGCCGGGGATGATCCTGATGCTACACACCAGGCACGAATTCAAAGTACCGTTGGTTATTCAAAAGAAAAAGGTATCCATTTAGATGGCGGGGTTGGTGTAGGGCGAGTGACAAAAGCGGGACTTCCTGTACCGGTAGGTCAAGCAGCGATAAACCCTGTACCGCGTAAAATGATATGTGGTGTTATACAAGAAGCAATTGAAAAATATAAATTGGATTGTGGAATTGAAGTGGTCATTTCCGTACCAGATGGTGAAGAGATTGCTGAAAAAACATTGAATGGACGTTTAGGCATTATTGGCGGAATTTCGATATTAGGTACACGGGGAACTGTGGTTCCATTTTCAAGTTCTGCTTATATGGCAAGTATCGTACAAGCAATCAATGTAGCAAAAGAATCAGGATGTGAGCATTTAGTCATTACAACGGGCGGACGCAGTGAAAAATATGCAATGCAGCAGTATCCTCATTTACCAGAAGAAGCATTTATCGAAATGGGCGATTTTGTCGGTTTTACGTTAAAGAATATTGCACGGAAGAAGATTCCGAGAGTCTCGTTAGTAGGGATGATGGGGAAGTTCTCAAAAGTAGCCCAAGGCGTTATGATGGTTCACTCAAAAAGCGCACCAATAAGCTTTGAGTTTTTAGCAGGCATTGCCAATAAAGTGGGTGTTGATGAGAAGACGCAGCGAGAAATTTTACAGGCGAATACGGCTTCACAGGTTGGTGAAATGCTTCAGGGAAACGAGGAATTTTTTGCAGCACTTTGCAAAAACTGCTGCTACTATGCATTGAATCATATGAATACTGACATGAAAGTGTCGACAACCTTGTATGCCATGAATGGTGACTGTTTAGGAAAGGCTGAGAATATTGACAAATTGGATGAAGATGATTGGTATAGGGGATAATGGCGCGGAAGGATTGCTCCCCCAATATACACAGTGGATCAATGAATGCGATGTACTTGTAGGCGGAGAGCGCCATTTGCAATTTTTCCCAGAATTTAAAAAAGAGAAAAAAGTTATCAAAGGTGGTTTGTCGGCGTTAACAGCTGAATTACAGCAAGAAACACAGAATGCCGTTATATTAGTGTCCGGTGATCCACTGTTTTATGGACTTGGCAGTGTACTTGCGAAGAAGCTGCCGTTAGAGATTTATCCTTATACCAGCTCGGTACAGCTCGCTTTTTCTAAAATGAAGGAAAGCTGGCAGGATGCGTATATTGTCAGCTTGCACGGCCGCTCCATTAAAGGGTTTGCACAAAGAATTGATGGGCGTAAGAAAATTGCTGTTTTAACCGATGAAACGAATTCACCGCAGGCAATTGCAAAATATTTAAAGCGTTTCGGCATGACAGAATATGATGCCTTTGTTGCTGAAAATTTACAAGGTAAAAACGAGCGCTGCCGCTCCTTCACATTGGACGAAATGGAGCAAACTTCCTTTTTTCCATTAAATGTTGTGATTTTAAAACAGCGTGAGTTAGTCGAACGCACCCCTCTTGGCATCCCGGATAATGCATTTTTTCAGCGAAAACCAGATAAAGGTTTAATTACTAAAAGAGAAATTCGAACTCTTTGTCTGCAGGAGTTAGGTCTTAAAGAAAATAGTATTGTTTGGGATATTGGGACTTGTACTGGTTCTGTAGCAATTGAAGCAGCAAAAATAGCTCGAGAAGGTGCCGTGTATGCAATTGAAAAAAATGAGGGTGACCTTGAAAACTGCCTGGAAAATCAATTAAAACATCGTACAGATTTTGTTGCAGTGCTGGGGAAGGCACCTGACCGTCTGGAAGAATTTCCAGATCCGCATGCGATTTTTATTGGCGGCAACGGTGGAAATATGGAGCATTTATTGCAAACATGTATTTCACGCTTACAGCCAAATGGACGCCTTGTTATGAATATTGCAACGATTGAAAATCTGGCAGAAGCGCTGCGGCATCTAAAAGCATTAGGCTGTGAAGTATCGATATTACAGGCACAAATTTCAAAGAGTAAACCAATCTTAAATTTAACGCGTTTTGAACCGTTAAATCCAATCTATATTGTGACAGCAAAGAAAGGAAATGAATAATGAGAATGGGAACCTTATTTGGACTAGGTGTTGGGCCGGGAGATCCAGAATTAATCACAGTAAAAGCATTTCGCAGATTGCAGGAAAGCCCGGTCATTGCTTATCCAAAAAAATTAAAGGGCAGTAAATCTTATGCCCATCGTATTGTTGAAGTGTATATTAACCCGGCAGAAAAAGAGATGCTTGGTTTAGTATTCCCCATGACAAAAGATGAAGATACACTAAGAGCTGAGTGGACAAAATCAGTGGAAGCTATTTATAGCTTTTTAGTTCAAGGAAAAGATGTAGCTTTTGTGACTGAAGGGGATCCAATGCTGTTCAGCACATTTATTCATTTAATGAACGTAATGAAATCGATGTACCCTGATGTCCCGATTGAAACGGTAGCGGGTATTTCTTCGTTTAATGGTTCTGTTAATCGCTTAGGGATTGCTTTGGCTGATGGTGATGACCATGTCGCCATGATTCCTGCTACAGAGGATATGGAAGAAATGCGCCGAGTAATTGAAAACCACGATGCGATCGTCTTTATCAAAGTAGCAAAAGTTATAGACGCAATGCTTGATCTACTGGAGGAAATGAATTTATTAGAAAAAGCACATGTCGTTACAAAAGTTACATCTGATGAAGAGGTCATTTGGAACATTAATGAACTTCGAGGTGCAGAATTAAATTACTTGTCATGTATGGTGGTGCGCAAATAATGAAGAAAATTTGGATTATCGGTGCAGGTCCGGGAGATCCGGATTTAATCACGGTGAAAGGTTTAAAGCTATTAAAAGAAGCGGATGTTGTGATGTATACTGATTCACTTGTAAGCGAAACGTTAGTAGCGGAAGCAAAGGAGTCGGCCGAAATTATCCGCACAGCAGGGATGCATCTTCAGGAAATGGTGGATTGTATTGTCGAGCGTGTTCATGCAGGTAAAAAGGTAGTACGTTTACATACAGGCGACCCGGCGATGTACGGGGCAACGATGGAGCAAGTGGCACTGCTGAAGCAGCATGAGATTAGCTATGAAGTTGTTCCAGGTGTAAGTTCTGTTTTTGCATCTGCAGCAGCAGTTGGAGCAGAATTGACGATTCCTGATTTAACCCAAACGCTTATCTTAACACGTGCTGAAGGACGAACACCAGTGCCTGAGCGTGAAAAATTACAGGCACTGGCAAGCCATCACTGTACGATTGCCATGTTTTTAAGTGCGACATTAACAAAGAAAATTACCAAAGAATTGCAGGATGCAGGCTGGACAGACGATACACCCGTTGCGGTTGTGCAGCGTGCTTCGTGGCCAGACCAAAAAATTGTGCGGACAACACTGGCTGAATTAGATGAAGCAATGCGTGTCAATGGTATTCGCAAGCATGCGATGATTCTTGCAGGCTGGGCATTAGACCCGCATATCCATGAAAAAAATTATCGTTCGAAGCTATATGACAAAACCTTTACTCATGGCTTCCGCAAAGGTGTGAAGGAGAATGATTAGTTTACGTGAAGGTGAAATTCCTGTGATAGAAAAGCGCAAACCATATGCTCTCGTTGCCATAACGAAACATGGGGTGGCACATGCAAGAAGCTACGCGGAAAAATTTCCGTATGCGGACCTTTATTATATGAAGAAATTCGAGCAGGGCGACGAAGACACACGCAAAATTCAGTTATTTGATGGGACGGTTCGCCTGCTATTGCCCGCTTTGTTCCAGCAGTATAAAGGAATCATTTGTATCATTTCCCTCGGTGCTGTCGTCCGTATGATTGCTCCGCTTTTGATTGATAAAATGAAAGATCCTGCAGTGTTAGTGGTGGATGATAAAGGTCAGTATGTCGTCAGCGTATTATCGGGGCATATTGGCGGTGCCAATGCCTTAACCCATGAATTTGCCAATGCGATTGGTGCTGCACCCGTTGTTACAACCGCGTCAGATGTTCAAAAAACGATTCCCGTGGATTTATTTGGCGCCCAATTTGGGTGGATGTGGGAGAGTGAAGAAAAATTAACACCTGTTAGTGCATCGGTTGTCAATGAAGAGCATGTTGCGATTGTGCAGGAAACGGGAGAAAAAAATTGGTGGATGTACGATCGCTCAATGCCAGACAATTTGAAAGTTTACCCTACCATAAATGAAGCGATCATGGCAAAGCCACAAGCGGCACTGCTTATTACAGATCGTTTAATTGAGGAACATGAAGATGTGCTGCTCGAGAACGGAGTTATGTATCGCCCAAAATCAATTGTACTTGGCATTGGCTGTAATCGTGGTACGGCAATGGCAGAGATTGAACAATTCATAGATGAAACATTAGCGGAGCTGTGTTTAAGTAAAAAAAGTGTCAAAGCAGTTGCGACCATCGATTTAAAGAAAAACGAAACAGGCCTGCTTGAATTAACGGCTAAACATAACTGGCCGTTTGTAACGTACACACCTGACGAGCTAAATGAAATACCGATGCAAAACCCATCGGAAACAGTTTTTAAATATACAGGTGCATATGGGGTCAGTGAGCCGGCCGCATTGCGTTATGCGAATGCGAAAGAGTTACTGCTGGAGAAAAAGAAAAGCGGAAATGTGACTATATCCATTGCACGTGTCAACTTTGAGGAGGAAGAACGATGAATCGATTTGTTCTAGCCGGCACTGGAAGCGGTGTTGGAAAAACAACGTTTACAATCGGCATCATGCGTGCGCTTATGAAGCGTGGTTTAACAGTCCAGGGCTTTAAATGCGGCCCAGATTATATTGACCCAACATATCATACTGCTGTTACACAACGCCCTTCTCGTAATATTGATAGTTTCATGATGTCCCATGAAACAGTTCGTGCCATTGTCGCTAGAGCGAGCCAAGATGCAGATGCCGCTATTATTGAAGGAGTCATGGGCTTTTATGATGGCAAATCGCCATTATCAAAAGAAGGATCTGCTGCTCATATTAGTGAGATTACAAAAAGCCCCGTCATTTTAATTGTCAATGCGGCAAGTATGGCAAGAAGTGCGGCTGCGATTGTCAAAGGATTTCAACTGTTAGATGAAAATTCAAATATTGTTGGTGTTATTGCCAATCAATTAGGAAGTAAAAGCCATTTTGAAATTGTCAAAGCAGCGATTGAACAAGAATGCGGAATTCCCGTCATTGGTTATTTGCCGAAAGGAGCAGTACCAATGATGCCAAGCCGTCATCTGGGTTTAGTGCCAGCCATTGAACGTGGTGATCTAGATTCCTATTTTGATAGTCTTGCAGAAGCGATCGAAGAAACAGTGGATATTGAACAGCTGCTGGAAATTACAAAAACACAATCATTGGACGTCACTGCATCTATTTTTGATGCAGAGCCGCAAAGTCAAGAAGTACATATTGCAGTTGCAAAGGATGCCGCTTTTAACTTCTATTATGAAGAAAATTTAGAATTACTCCGTGCATATGGTGCCACATTACATTATTTCTCTCCATTACAAAATGAGGAAGTTCCAGAAAAAGCGCAGGGGCTGTATATCGGCGGCGGTTTCCCGGAAGAATTTGCAGAAAGCTTGGCGAAAAATGAAGAAACGAAGCAATCAATAAGAGCCGCGCTTAAGCGAGGGCTGCCAACATTAGCGGAATGCGGCGGTTTTATGTATTTAACAGAGGAAATTGTGAATTGCCAAGGACAGGTATTCCCGATGCTCGGGATCATTCCAGGACGTGTACGGATGCAGGATAAATTAGCGGCACTTGGATACCGGGAAATTACAGGTGTTCCCGGCAATTTTCTAATCAATGAAGAGGAGCAGGCAAAAGGGCATGAGTTCCATTACTCAACGTATGAGGGGGAGCATACATCACCAGCTTATTTTAGTAAAGGCCGTTTTCGTGCTCAGCAGGAAGGTTATCTACATAAAAATATTGTTGCTGGCTATACACACTTTCATTTTGCTTCTAATCCACAGCTTGTGAAAAATTGGCTGACAGCATGTTTGGAGGTTAAAAATGAATTATTTCCCACTATTAATGAATATTGACTATAAAAAGGTTGTTATTGTTGGAGGCGGACATGTTGCACGTCAAAAGGTGGAGGCGCTGCTGCCAACAAATGCGCTGGTGACAGTGATAAGCCCAGCGGTAACCGAAAAATTGCAGCACTATATCAATGAAGGCCTTGTGACATGGAAAGAAAAAGCATTTGAACCTGCTGATTTAGATGATGCAGCACTGATTTTCGCCGTTACAAATGACGAAGAGGTAAACAATGCAGTGGAAGAAGGAGCCCAGCATTGGCAATTACTCAGCCGTGCGGATGCAAAAGGACGTGTTGATTTCATAAACCCAGCAGTCGTTCGCCGTGGTGATTTCGTTTTGACAGTATCGACGTCTGGAGCAAGTCCAGGTCTGACACGCCAAATAAAGATGGATTTAGAAGAGCAATTTGGAGTACGTTACGCGCAGTATGTTTCGTTTTTAAAGGATGCACGTCAGCGAATTTTACAGGTATCTTCGGGCGAGGCGAAAAAACAGCTATTAGCAGAGCTCCTGGATCCACAGTTGTTACAATGGATCGAGCAAGGTGAAAAACAAAAATGTGAAGCGTGGCTGCAGCAGCATATAGGAGAAAAACGGTGAGCGGATTTGTATATATTGTAGGAGCTGGTCCTGGTGACCCAAAACTATTGACGATTCGTGGATTAGAGTGCATTCAGCAAGCAGATGTGATTTTATATGACCGTCTGGTGAATGCTGATTTATTAAAACATGCGAAACCTGATGCCGAGCTGATTTATTGTGGAAAAGAACCAGGCAGGCATGGACTGATTCAAGATGAAATTCATCGTGTGCTAGTGGAACAAGCCAATCTTGGCAAGCAGGTTCTACGATTAAAAGGCGGTGACCCATTTGTCTTTGGACGTGGTGGAGAAGAAGCCGCAATTTTACGGCAAGCCGATATTCCATTTGAAATCGTGCCTGGCATTACAGCGGGGATTGCGGCACCTGCTTATGCAGGGATTCCTGTCACACATCGTGATCACGCTGCAAGCTTTGCGATCGTTACAGGTCATGGCCGCCCAGAAAAGGAGCAAGACTTTTTAAATTGGTCCGCGCTTGCTCAAATTGATACGGTGGCCTTTTATATGAGCATAGGCAATATCGCGCATATTTCAAAAAGCTTAATAACCTATGGCAAAAGTGAAACAACCCCTGTTGCCGTCATTGAATGGGGCACAACCAAAAACCAGCGTACGATTATTGGCAATCTCTCTACGATTGCCCAAGATATTCAAATACATCGTATCTCTAATCCATCAATGATTTTAGTTGGTGAAGTGGTTAGCTTACGTGATCAAATTGCCTGGTTTATAGAAAAGGAGCATGAATTATGTTAGAAGCATTAAAAAAACGCCGTGCGATTCGCCAATTTGAAGCACGCGAAGTGGAACGTGCCAAAATTGAGACGTTATTAGAAGCGGCAACGTATGCACCAAATGACCGTATGCGTGAGCCCTGGCATTTCTATGTATTACAGGGCGAGAGCTTAAAACGATATGAGCAGGTGGCACTCGATTATTTACAAAAACGATTCCCAACAAAACCACATTTAGTGGAAAGCTCAATGGAAGCTGTCACAAAGACACCGCTTATCATTGTGGTGACTTCTTCGATTGTCGAAGCTGATGAAGGTGCAACAAAAGATAATACCTTTGCAGTCAGCAGTGCGATTATGTCGATGTGGTTAATGGCCGAACATCTGGGTTTAGGCATGGTATGGCGTACACGCGGTGTGGGCTTAGTGCATGATACAGTATTACATGATTTTATTGGTGCCTCCGATGGAGAGCAATTGGTAGGGACGTTATGTATTGGTTATCCTGCAGAAGAAATCACTTCCGCGAAAAAGCGTACACCATTTGCTGAAAAAACAACTTGGCTATAAGGAGGTCTGTACATGGCACGACAGTTGAGGAAGATAGTTCAATGATAAAAGAATCACCTTTACAATTTGATTTTGAAAAGCTTTGGAAAGAAGGCATGTTAGATTGGTATGGCAAGATGCCGGAACGTATGGTCAATGATGAGCTGGAAGAAGCATTTTGGGCCCAGTCCATTAAGAAGAAAACATACAAGCAAACAGATGACTATGCGAAAAGAATTTTCGAAAAAATGAAACCGCATGTCCAGCAATATTCAACTTGTATTGAAATTGGGCCGGGATGGGGCAACTATACCTTCCAACTCAGTCAGGATGTCAAAAGTTTAACGTTAGTAGATGGTTCTGAAAGTGTGCTTGCCTACTTAAAACAATACTTTGAAAATGATGCACCAGTTCAGTTCGTTCATAGTAAATGGGAGGAAGCGCAAATTGAGCCGCATGATGTGGTTATTGGAGTGAACTGCTTTTACCGTATGTATGAAATCAATGCAGCGCTGAAAAAAATGAACAGGCTTGCCAAAAAGAGTGCCATCATTGGTTTAACAACAGGACCTATTCAGCCACATTACACTATTTTAGATGAGCAGTTTCGTTATGACATTAAATATCCGCGTCGTGATTATATTACCATTATCAATATGCTGTATCAGTTAGGGATTTATGCAAATTGTGAAATGATCAAGCTGGAACGTGAGTATCGTTATGATACATTGCAGCAATTATATGAAGCACAAAGCAAAAAAATCTTAACACCCCGATTTGATATGGCACATGTGAAAGCATCACTTGAACGCTTTATTGTAATGGAGGATGGCCATTATGTGTACCGTTACCCATTCTATGCAGCGATCATAAGTTGGGAGCCAGTGAAGTTAAATGACTAAGTTTCGTTCTATAAAGGGTTCATGATGAGGCAAAAGGGGGAGGTAACTTTATGACAACATGGAATTTAACGCAAATGCAGCGTCACTTACTCATTTGCAATGGGGCAACCTGTATGGGAGCAGGAGCTGAAGAGGTTACACAGCAAATTCGTGATGAAATCCGTAAAAACCGTTTGGATGAGCATATTCATACATCGCGAACACGCTGTAACGGCCGCTGTAAAGATAAATGCGTCGTAATTGATTACCCAAAAGGGACATGGTATTCGGTTCAACATGAAGAAACTGCACGTGATATTGTTCATGAAGCAGTTGAACAAGAGGCGATCATTTATTCAATGGAGCACGGTGTGCGGAAACGAAGCGAAAATCGAATGAAAGGAATTGATAAATACAAGAAAGGTAATGGACCAATGAAAAAAGCTGTATTATTTGTTGGGCATGGCAGCAGGGTGGAGGCAGGGAATATAGAAGTTCGCGAATTTGTCGGGCAAATGAAAGAATACATTGATCCAAACCTTTTAGTAGAAACATGTTTTTTAGAATTTGCATCACCAAATATTGAAGATGGGATTCAGCTGTGTGTTGAACAAGGAGCGGATGAAATCCATGTAATTCCTATCATCTTATTACATGCAGGACACTCAAAACTGCACATTCCTGCAGAAATTGAACATGCTAAAGAGCATTTCCCGGATGTTATATTTACCTATGGCCAAACGATAGGTGTTCATGAGGAAGTTTTTGAAATTTTAAAAACAAGACTTGCTGAAGCAGGTTTTGATGTGGATCAAAAGCATGAGGATACGGCCATTTTATTAATTGGACGAGGCGGCAGCGATCCATATGCTAATGGTGATTTTTATAAAATTAGCAGATTATTGTGGGAGAAATTAAATGTCCCTTTTGTTGAAAGTGCCTTTATGGGGGTAACGACGCCAACGGTGCAAGATGGGATGGAACGCTGTATTAAATTAGGCGCAAAAAAAATCATCATGCTGCCTTATTTTTTATTTACGGGAGTTTTAATGGAAAGAATGAATAAAATGGCCGAACAGTTTAAAGAGAATTATCCGCATGTATCAATTGATATTGCTCAGTATTTTGGCTATCATCCAAAGTTAAGAACGGTACTGCTAGAACGTATGAATCAGGCATTAAACGGTACTTCGACTGGAATGCAAGATTTAGAAAATTTCCGCAAATATGCCGAAGAACATGGGTATGAACATCATCATCAACATAATTAAAGGATAGTCAACCGGTTTTTCTTAGTATTATAGTTTACGTTTGCTAGAAAATTGGGAGTGGCATATCGGAATAACCAATCCCAAATTGTGGTCCATGGAAAACCGTATAAAAATATGGAAGCTTCATATCATTTTACAAAGGTAGTCTAATTTGAGACTACTTTTTGTTTTTTCTAAGAATTGAAATGAAGGTAACGCTACCCTTACTGGATAACGTCTGAATAATTTGTAACGAAGTCTTTACCATACCAATCATACCCACCCCTCCAAGTAAAGTCCTATCGTTGATTACTTGTCTACGTGCTACTATCAAAAGCTCGTTAATGAACTGCAATAAAATTTGGAATAAAACCTTAACTAAAAACACAAACAAATGGTGATTGATCTCTATTTGTGAGTGTTTTTTATTTTGGATAATAACTAGTTTATTCGATCGCAGGCACCTTGAAAATCCTTTGTCATAAAACGTTCACAAGTTTATGAAATCCATATGACCTTTTTCATCCTTTCTCTATATATAGTTTATGAAAACATTTTACGAGGAGAAAGGCAGTGTAGTGGATGGCAAAGTTTAGAAAAGTGCGGTTTGATTTTTGGATGGATCCAATGGTTTCAGAGGAGATGACACCAGAGGACAGGTACTTTTATTTATATCTTTTAACGAATCAGCGTACGACGCAAATTGGAATCTATCAGATTACGAAAAAGCAAATCGCTTTTGATATGGGATACTCGATTGAAAGTGTTCATTCGTTAATGGAACGATTTATCATGCATCACCAACTGATCCGCTACAATCCTGAAACGAGGGAGCTCGCGATAAAAAACTGGGGAGAAACTAACTTTGATAAAGCTGGGAAACCAATGATGGATTGTATTTTATCCGAATTAAAAGATGTCAAAGATATCTCATTGCTTCAATTTGTTTTGGAATCAATTAAAAAACAGGAATTCCGCAGCCTATATGAATCTTTTATGAAAAAAGAAGAGTTTATTTTCAACAAGCAAGATAGTGATCAAGATGAAAATCATACATATTTAGTTTCTGAAAATGAAGAGTTTGACGATACGTGTACGAATCGTAATACGATACGGGGACAAGAAGAAGAAAAAGAAAAAGAAAAAGATAAAGAAGAAGAAAAAGAAAAACAACAAGAAGTCTCTCAGCCAATAATAGAAAGGAATCCAAATGGTGATCTTTTCTTGCAGAATAACAAAAAACTTGTTGATGTTAAAGAAATTATTGAGTTTTGGGACAACAATGGATTTGGTTTTACAAACGTGAATGCAAAGGAGCAGCTGTTATCTTGGTTAGATGATTCTACCTTTTTACAGCCGAAAGCTGTGATTTTAAAGGCGTTGAATATTGCATGTGCCAATAATAAGCGCAGGCTGTCTTATGTGGTTGGAATCCTGAAGAATTGGGAAAATGAATCATTACTGACAGTGGAAGAAATTGATTACTATCAGGAGAACCAAAAGCCTCTATCAACCAAAAGGAAACCAACAGAGATTCCTAGCGGAAGATATATTCCACGTGGTTTTGACCTTGATATAACGGCAGGTGAAGATTGGTGAGTATAGCGGAAAGTGGCTGAAATGATTCGAAACAATGTATTAGGTATTTATAAGGTTCGAGTCTACTCACTAAAGATGAACCAGAAAGATTTTGTTTTTATCTTTGCACACAGCGAGGAAGAGGCAATCCAGTATTATACAAAAACATTTCTTCAAAGACCAAGAAACTGCCATGAACATTTACTAGATTTTCAGTTTTATAGAGGCAATGAGGTGATCTCGTTTCGGGACATGAGGAAGGAATGTGAGAGTTTTCCAGCAATCGCGGGATATTATTCACGGGGTGGTGAAGGTTTGATAGAAAAGAGGAGATACTCATGAAAAAACGGATGGGGGGTGTAGCCGTCATAACAGCAGCTACCTTTCTAGCTTTCGATCCATTATCGGCACTGAAAGAAGAAACGATAAAAGAGCACCGCCTTCAGGTGATGGAGAATCCAAAAAGTGAGGGTTTGAAGGGGAAGGACTTTGTTAGTCCAGATGATCAAGTACCAGTTACTTTAGTCGAAACTATCGATGGTGATACGATAAAAGTATGGGTAAACGGAAAAATAGAAAATGTCCGCTATTTATTGATCGATACACCGGAATCAAAAAATCCAAATATGTGTGTTCAACTCTATGCAAAAGTTGCCTCACTACGGAATAGCGAATTAGTAAAGAGTGGCAAGCTAACATTGGAATTTGAACAGAAAAACATAAAAGATTCCTACGGACGACTGTTAGCCTATGTTTATGTGGATGGGAAATCGGTTCAAGGAACGCTCCTAAAAGAGGGATATGCTAGAGTGGCTTATATCATGAAACCTCCCTATAAATACCTTGAACAATATAGGGAAGAGGAAAGAAAAGCAAAAAGGGAAAAAATCAATATTTGGAGCAGGTTGAACTTCGTGACGAATTGGGGATTTAATGGGTGTTTGCAATAAAACGAAAGATTAGTGCCAGGGACCTTTCAAAATGGGGGGGCGCCTGGCAGAGCGACCGAGCCTAGGTGGAGCAGCCGTCAAGGCTGTTCGATGGTCTGACCGCGCAATCGCTTTGAGCTCAAAGAGAGCAGGAGTCGATATTTTTCATATCGGAGATGCTGGATATTCTGGTATGGCATTACCTGAAAATATTCAAACCCTTTCAATTACAGTAAGGGTTAAAAGACACACTTATATTAGAATGGCCGTATCTGTCTTAAGATAACAAAGAGCAATTATCCCTTTCTATTATAAAAGTAAACGTCAAGTAGCCCCGAAATACTACATGGGTGGTGTTTTTCGGGGCTACTTGACGTTTACGGAGAACCTTGTGGTATGTATAAATAAATATAACTATTGAAGGGATGGAGGACAGGTTCACTGTCCCAGTTACTTCTATATACTACTATATTTCCATTCCTACGTCCTCAAAGGTAGGCATATTTTTCATCATAGAGCAGGCTGCTTCTATAATAGGGAAAGCCAAAGCAGCACCGGAACCTTCTCCTAAGCACATATCCATGTGTAACATTGGTTCGATTCCTAGCAATTCACTCGCTATTTTTCCACCTGGTTCTAGAGAAGCATGGGAGGTGATGAAATATTCCTTCGCTTTCGGTTCAATCCTTGCAGCAATTAAAGCAGATATGGTTGAAATATAGCCATCGATTACAACAGGAATTCTATTAGCTGCAGCCGCAAGCATAACACCTGCCATTCCCCCTATTTCTAGTCCGCCAATTTTGGCTAAAACATCGATTCCATCCTTACAATCTGGCTTGTTGATCTCAATCGCTTTCCTAATTACAGCTGCTTTATGCTCGATTCCTCCTGTACCTAACCCAGCACCTCTTCCAGTAATCTCTAAAGGATCACAATTTTTTAAGACGGACAAGATCGCTGTACTAGGAGTTGTGTTGCAAATTCCCATCTCACCTGTACCAAGTAAATTAACTCCTTTATTTATTTCTTCATGAGCAATTTCTATCCCAACCTCTATGGATTTTATCGCTTCCTCCCTCGTCATAGCAGGACCCTTTGCCATATTGTCTGTACCATTCTTTATTTTTTTAATAATGACACCCGCGTCACTTGGGATCTCTCCCTTTATTCCAACATCTACTGCAACAATCTTAGCTCCAGTAACTTTACCGATCACACATACTCCCGTTAATCCTTTTGCAAAATTTAACGTTTGTGCAAAAGTTACCTCCTGTGGATTACTTGTTACCCCTTCTTCATAAACTCCATGATCGCCCGCCATCACAATAACCGCTTTCTGATCAATCTCAGGATAGAGCTTTCCTGTAATCCCCGCTAATTGTATAGCAAGGCCTTCTAACTTTCCTAAGCTTTTAGGAGGCTTAATAAGACTGTCCACTCTGGCCCTTGCTTTTACTACCATTTCTTGATCCAATCCCTCAATTTTTTCAATCGTTTGTTGTAATAATTTCATTATTTTCTCCTTTCGTTTTAAGACCCTATTCAACTAAAAAAGTCTGTAGTTTATTTGATTAACAAATAAACTACAGACTTTTCCATTATCTATAAGAGCCAAAGCAGATAGGCAGGTCTCCTGGCTTAGGATCGTCACTTCATCAGGCCTTCCCAGAGATAACTCCAGTGGCATTTCTAATGAAACTTCCCATTACAGTGGTGGGACCGCTGAAGATTCTCACTCCATTCCCTATTCTCCCCAAAGGGCACCTACTACTTATATGTATTTTTCACTTAAACTTAACATAGCAAAGACCTCTCCTTAAGTCAATGGGAAGAGGAAAGTTTCTTAAAGATGATGACAGTTTGTTAGAAGAACTGTCCGTAACGTTAACCAGTTTCTTTTGTCGATTTCCTATATAGAGGGTAGAAAGGGTGGTGCATTTTTAATAGAGGTGCCTGGCACTTGTCGGAGGTGACTAAATTCGACTAGTGACACAGGTGCCTTTTTAAATCGCGGATACTTATTTTTCTATGATAATTTTCATAGAAAAGGGTAATCTGAAGTTCCATATAAAATTATACAATATAGGAAATCTTTACCTTATAATCCTAAAAAAAACAAATTAAAATTAAAATAAGTTAATTATTGGCTATGGTTAATGCTATGAACGAAAAAAATCAAAGGAGCTAGACGCACTCCAACGTGGAAAACCGTTGATAGATTAATATTTATAGAAGGAGGTGATTTAATGCCATAATATCAAGGATTTTGACAGTTTTTTCGGATGGGAAGCACTATACCGTATGCTTCGATCATTAAACCAATTAAGTTTTATATGTACCCACCATAGTAAATGCATGCAGTTTCTCTCAATATAGTTATTTTTTTTGGGGGTTAAATGAATATTTTTATAAAGGAGATTACATGTTGAAAAATAAAGGAAAAAGTATGTTGAGTTATTTATTGAGTTCTGCCATTGTTTTCGGCGGAATTGGGCAAACAGTGGCGGCCGAGGGTAATAACGATGCTAATCAAGGACAACAAAAGATATCTAGTGAGGAAAATGTAAAACAGTGGTTAAGTGAATATGAATTCTATGAGGATACCAGAGATGGATTAATCTATGACAAGGTTGCAATAAATGAATTAAAGCGTTTCGTAACAGTTATAAAAGAAAAGAATGCTAAGTTAGATGCTAATACACTAGATAATCTGAAGGTAGAATTGGTTAAGAACGGTGACTTAAAGCAAACAGAGATGAATGAACTTGAAATGTTTGAACAATTGATTAACCAATATGAACAAGCCGTTCAAGAAGAGTATATAAAAGAGGTGGCTCTTAAAAGTGATCTGCTCTTGGATATCAAACATAAGTTAACTATCTATCTATGGGGCTATGCAACAAATAACGATTTTAATGAACCAACGGAAGTATTACTAGCTGATATACTCTTTAATTTTTATTTAACGGGTAAAATTGTCAATAAAAATGCGATCGGCATCTTAAAAGATATCTCAGATCAATTGGATCAGAATGGAAATAAAATAAATGCTCATTTGAATAACGCTGTGAAAATGACTGAAAAAGCTAATGAGTTTCTTGATAAAGATCTAGGTATTCCTGCAGCAAAGTCCTATGAAAATGCATATAAACAAGTATTACACGGACTTGAAAAAGCAGGCTATACATTAAACACAGAATTCTTTGAATCTACTACTGACACGGACGGTGACACGATAACAGATGGAATAGAATTCCAAGAGGGAATGAATCCATATAAAAAGGATACAGATGGAGATGGATTAGAGGACAATATTGAATATGAGATAAAATCAACTATTTCCCCAACAAAATCTGATACAGATCAAAATGGCATCAGTGATGCAGATGAAGATAGTGATGGAGACGGCCTGAAGAATAAAGATGAGCAGGTTCATCAAACAACTTTGATTAAGAAAGATTCCGACCAAGATAGTTTAACGGACGGGTTTGAAGTACAACAGTTTGATTCATTACCTACTAAGGATGATTCAGATAGTGATGGATTAAGTGATGGAGATGAATTGGCCTTAAAGACCAATCCGAATGCTGCAGACAGTGATAATGACGGGGTCACGGATTCACAAGAACTCCACAAGCAAACGATTCGTCAATCCTTTAATCAGCCGGAAAAATCAGAGATTACTAGTGTAGAAGTTAGTTTTAATGCAACGAATAATGTGAATAAAACGACTAGAATTACAACAAACAAAGGCAATATGAAAACAGCTAATTTATACGGTCTCATTGGTTCTCCTGTAAGGATCAATACTCAATCAGAATTTGATAAAGCAAGCATTATCTTTACTTATGATGAAGCACAGCTTGGGGACACATCGGAACAAGATTTAGGCGTCATTTGGTATAATGAGGAGAAGGAAATGTTTGAAAGCCTTACCTCTGTGTTAGATACAAGTAAGAATACAATTAGTATAGAAACTACTCAGCTTAGTGAATATATGATTGTTGATAAGAAAAAATGGCTGGAGCTTTGGAATAAGGAAACGGACTCCTCCAATAAGCTTGATGTTAATAGAGATGATCCAGGTGATGGAGAGCTAGATTCAGATGGGGATGGCTTATCCGATACTTATGAAATAGAAGGAATGAAAACACCATACGGAATCATCTACACGAATCCTGGCATGAAAGATACTGACGGAGATGGATTATCCGATGGGCAAGAAATGGGTCCACTCAGAACATTCACTTTTGAGTTTTTTGGCATTACGATTCATTTTGAAGGATTCTTTCCAACCAGTTTACCTGACCAAAAAGATAGTGATGGAGATGGAATTTTTGATAATGAGGATCCAAGACCATTGACCACTGATTTATCCAATTTAGTCATATTTCAATCAGATAGACCAGAAGGCTATGATGAAAATGGAAATGTAGCGAATGATATGAAAACGGATGATTTTACAGGAGATGAAATGACGGACATTAGCTGGATGTTCCATCTTCAATTACTTGAATCACATTTCCCAGGTATACTATTTGATGAGTTCGAGATGATGTCAACAGACTTATTTTCTACGGGTGAAATGGAAGATGTGATCTTAGATATGATTGATCATTTTGAGGAGGGAACGGGTTCAGATTATAGTAATCAGACTTTAACGAAAAAAGCTAGTGAGCATGAAACAACAAAATCCTATGTTGAATTTGTTAAAAATGCTTTAGTTGATGAGCTAAAGAAAAATGGAGGCAATTTGGCAGCACTTCGGTTTGATAAAAGTACAAAAGCAACGAATAATTTTTATCAAAATATACAGGATAATGCTTCTTACCCAACGTTTAGCAGCTGGGATGATAGAATAGGCGGACTTACCATTACTGTAAATGATACATGGGGGAATAGAATATCGGTAAAAGATTTTTCAGTAGAGAACAATCACTTTAAAGGTGTCATGCATGTTCGTTTATATGATCACTTTGGGTTAGACAAGCCAGATGTGGAGAAAATGTATGTTAACTTAGCAGGATTTCGTGCTTGGTTTGTCTTACAGCATTATAATGAATATGATGGAGAATATAAACCCTTTGTTAGTTTAATGGAAATGGATATACCATTCGAGGGGGAATTGAGCAATTAAAGTTAATTTAAAAATACTAGTTTTGATGATTGGTACATTCTTCATTTCATTCTACATAATTGGATGTACAAAGAATGAGGAATCAAGCGGGGAAACAAAGATTTTCGAAATTGCCAATACAGAACAGGTCGTTGGTAATAAGGATGAAGAAGTGGTGACTCTTAGAAAGCATTACATGATTCTGAATCCACCAAAAGATTTAAAAGATTTGAAAGAATTAGTTGAAAAATACATTAAGAATCATCCAGTTGAAGGTGATATGAACGTAATAGAAGGAAAAAATAGGATTTTTTATATGTCCTTCTATAGGGAAAGTGACGATTTGCCAAGAGACTGGCAGCCTGATGAAAGTTACATGAATACGGACCGGATGGAACATCATAAACATGATCTTATTGCATCGATCATTTGGTCAGATGTTGAACCACAAAAAGAGTACAATGTTTATGATAAAAGTAAGGAAGGAAAGGTCATGAAGCGGATGCACTTTATTGAGGATGAGCTTGTTGAATGATACACTAACCATAGACTAACATATAAAACATAGGTGCTAAACACAGACGACCGGTACATTTGTACGTTATATAGGACATACAATAACATGAGAATATGTCATAATAACAAGTGTTTTCTACTTCGGTAGAAGGCGCTTTTTTTTCATTATTAATTCGTTGTCGTACCAGAAGGCGCTGCTGTTTTATATGCGTTGTTTGAATACGGGATAACCGTTACCGTTTACATAGCCCCTGAAATAATCGGTAAGTTCTATCGGTTGAATAATAAGAGTGTGTTTCGGTTACACAAATTAGAATGACTTTATCAATTATAAGATAAATTAATAATTATCATTATACAGGCTTCAGATAAAAAGTAACCCTGAATGCCCTCATTATATTTAGGTGGTCTCATTTTGGAATAGCAGGGTTATTATGGCGTAATGATAAAGGTAGAAAGGGGAATTGGAATATGAATAGAAAGAGAGCTTCTCGAAATAAGCTACGTATTTTTACGATTCTACTTTTAATGTTTGCCGTAATCATTGGAGTTTATGATGCAATCAAAGAAAATGATAGCGAACAGACGCCAGTTAAAGAAAGCCCAAATATAACAAAGCCATCCGATAGCACAGTGGATTCAAATCTTGAGAAATTAGTAGAAGAAACATTTACCTTATCGAAGGTAGGGAAGGTTCCGAACATTCCCTTTGTTTCCGGAAAAACAGAATGGAAGGAAGTAACCAAAGAGTGGGGAAAAGCAGACCATATTTCGGAAACTGCTAAAGGCAGGTATGAGGAATACGAAAGTCATCATTCTACAATCGGCTATGTGGATCAGACTGTAAATGATATACGATCTTATGATTCTGAACTACAAAATATTTCTTTTAATGATATTAAGAAAATTGGTGGAGAACCCGATGATATTCGATACTATAAAGATTCAACACATGACCAAATGATTCTTGTTTATCATGGAACCACTTCTACTGATTTATTATGGGTTTTACCAGTAAAAACAGAACAAGAGCCCAATCCTAAAGTTGACCATATTTCACTCTATACACCGCTTGAAAAAATACTAAATCAACAAGAAGACCAAACCATTTCAGAAGTACTATCTAAAATGAGCTTAGAAGATAAAATAGGGCAGATGATTCTTGCTGGAATTTTCGGGACCACTTTGGATACAAACGCAAAAAATTTAATAAGCCAATTCCATGTTGGAGGAATTATTTTTTACAAAAATAATTTTGAAACTCCGGAACAAACCGTTCAACTTGTGAATCAACTGAAGGCTGGAAATAGCTCGAACCTACCGCTTTTTTTAAGCGTTGACCAAGAAGGAGGAAAAGTAACAAGATTGCCAGGAGGTCTTGTAAACTTTCCTCCAAATAATCAGATTGGAGACGTAAATGATCCTGAGTTTTCTTATAAAGTCGGATCACTTTTAGGCTATGAATTAAAAGAATTTGGATTAAATCTCAATTTTGCACCTGTACTTGATATTAACAGCAATCCAAATAACCCTGTTATTGGGGATCGATCATTTGGGAACAATTCGGAAATTGTAAGTACACTTGGCATTCAAACGATGAAAGGGATTCAGTCGCAAAATGTCATCCCTACAATCAAGCATTTTCCTGGACATGGAGGTACATCGGTTGATTCTCATCTGGAACTCCCAATTGTAAATAAAAGCCTTAAGGAACTGAAAGAACTAGAGTTAATTCCGTTTAAACGTGCGATTGATGACGGTGCAGATGTTGTGATGGTCGCACATATCTTATTGCCTGAATTGGATAAAATCAATCCAGCGTCCATGTCAAAAGCTGTTATGACGGACATTCTTAGAAAACAACTTAATTTCACAGGAGTAATCATAACGGACGATATGACAATGGGAGCCATTGTAGAACATTTTGATATTGGCAAAGCAGCGGTAGAATCAGTAAAGGCAGGAAGCGATATTATTTTAATAGGACATGACTATAATAAGGTTGTAAAGATTATTTCCTCTTTAAAAACGGCTGTTGAAAATGGTGAAATTTCCGAACAAAGATTAAATGAAAGTGTTGAAAGAATTATTCAACTAAAAAGGAAATATAGCTTGAACGATAATAAAGTAGAAAATCCTAACATCAGTGAAATCAATCAATCCATCAATAGTCTTCTGAATCATTATTTACATGAATGATTCAAATATCTTTGTTGTAGGTTAAAAGTTTAAATGTAAAGCCTAGTTTATTTGGACTAGGCTATTTTTTATTTTGGAAAAATCAAAACATACAGCGGTCTATATTATAAGAAGTATAAAACAAGCCATTTCAATGATGAAACGGCTTAATGGAGTTGGTGGACTTTAATCTTTGGCCAAATCGATTTCCAATTCTTTTTTATTATTCGCTCGTTGTAAATGGCACCGAGTTCTTTTGTTTCAGTAAAATAGGGAGTCGGTTTCACCTCTAAATGGATGACATCCTCTAATCCCCAGGGAGCAGTAAGAACTAAATGATTCTCCTTGTCGAGTTTCACTCCTAGAGCTGTCGCAGTTTCTGGAAACCTTGAAATAGCATCCTCAGAAGAAGTGTAGGGAGGGAGATTATTAATGATGTGCATTCTTGCTTGATTTTTCACGGACCAAGGGATAGTAGGCATCATGCTTACAAGCTTATTTTCTAGTTCCTTTTCAACATGCTCATCCATGTTGTTATGATCAAAATAGATGACATCGACATCTGGGGTCGCAGTTCTTTCATTAAAGCCATGCAGGGTGTCCCATATTTTTGAACGCACAAAACCTGCACAAATCCACCAGTCAGGTAAATTCAGTGTGCTTGCAACCTTAATAATTTCCATCATTTTACCATCGATTCGGATTAGTTTTATTACATCTTCTTTATTCTTTAACATCTAATTTTACCCCCCTTGCTCCAGAACGTATATTCCTATCCTAACTCGTTATAGTGTTAGGATAGGAATATTCCACTAAAAATTCCTATTATTCTACGAATATAAAAATAAAATTTTCAGAATTTTAATTGTTTTTGTTACAACATACAATATCTAGATGGCACCTGGCACCTTGTTCATGAAGTATAAATAGGAAGTGTTATTCTTATCGTTGTTCCTTTATTTAAAACACTATTTATCTTAATTTTCCCATGCATTGTCTCTATTGTTTTTACAACAACCATTGAACCTAATCCAGTCCCCTTTTCTTTAGTGCTGTAATAAGGTTCGCCAAAACGGTTTATTTGTTCTTTGGTCATTCCAACACCGTTATCGCTTATCTCGATAATGATATCGAATTTACTTACGAGTGTAACTAAACTAAGCTCCCCACCGTTTGGCATAGCCTCTATACTATTTTTAATCAGGTTTAAAAAACATTGCTTGAAATGTTGAATATTTCCGCGTGTAATTCCTGGCACTAACTCTTCTGATATCTTCACCGATTTCATATTAGCCAATGGTTTCGTCATTTCAATAATACTTCTTATTTCACGATCTATTAAAATAATACCTATATCTTCGGTTGCAGGTTTTGCATATGCTAAGTATTCACTAATAATTGTCTCTGCAGATTTAAGCTCTCTAACCACATGTTGAAAGTACTGTTCTCTAACTTCTTGAGAAAGGTTAGGGGCTTTTAGGAGATCAATAAACCCCTTTACAACTGTTAAAGGATTTCTAACTTCGTGGGAAATACTCGCTGCTAACTGGCTAACAACTTCCATCTTTTCTAGCTTTGCTATTTTTGACTTTATACTAATTGCGTCACTTAATATTTCTATTATATATACAACGAAAAACATGACTACTGGAGGAAGGAAAATAAAATAAAACATATAAGCTTCAGTCACCCTAAATGAATCAGATATGATAACAGCAATAGAAGTTGTTAGTATTCCAAGACACAAAGATAACAGAACTGAGAAAATAAGCTTATTTTTTCTGTTGAACATGCTGAACTTTTTTGAAAGTAGTGCCGTTATAATAAAGATCACGATATAAACAATAAGAGTTAGAGAATTGAATCCATAAATAAAAAATCTAATCGCCAACGAAATTATCAACAAGGCAGCCCCGACAGGCCATCCGCCATAAAGTATACCAATTAAAAAAGGAATTTGCCTTAAATCATGAACACAATATTCATCAATATAAATAGGGAATTTCATACATAAAATACTTGGTAAACTCATGCATGCTGTAATAAGGGTTTTTTGATAATTTTTAAGCGTTTTAAAATTATCAATTAAAACGAAGAAAACAAAAATACTTACTAAAATGTAAAACAAGTTATCTAAAACATTTTGATTAATATAAATGAAGTCCATAGTAAATATCCTTTGTCAAAATTTATTAACATATTTAATTATAAGGGATAAGTCCAATAAAAGAGAGATTTTTTTATTTAAGTGAAAAACTCCCAAAAATGGATATCTTTATAGAAATAGATCTGAGTTTTTTTCTTATTAATTGAAGGAACATGCGAGAATGGTGTTGGTGCTAACTAGATCTTGAGCCTCCGTCAAATTATATTTGATATTCATATTTATTAATCTGAACCATTAGTTCCCCTAAAAAATATTGATTTCGAAAAATATTTTATTAATAGATTTGGATATTTGCGACCACGGATTTCAAAGAAACATATGATGAGGGATCCTTGTTCATTATTGAAGTAAAGAGACAGGATAATGAAATAAAAAGGGAAAATTCCCCCAAATTACAGAAATTGTTTGTTTAAGTATATAAAAAATGAAAGAAATATTAAGCCAGTACTTGAGTCAGGATGGATTGCTACGACAATACCTATTATAAGGAGGTTCTAGAATGGTATTTTTTAAAGTGTTAAAAGCTATTTTTGGAAAACAAGGAAATAATAATAATGTGATAAATGAAAAAGAAAAATTTGTAATAGATTTCCTTAGAATGAATCAAGAGGTAACATTAAATATATATATAAGAGCTAGGTACAGTCGGATTAACAATCGGCTTGATTCAGCAAAAGCTCTTAATTTCCTAGATACTAACTTGAGTGCAGGCACTTTTAATCCGTTCAAAGAAACTCTCTCCCTTTTTCAGAGCCCTTTGTCTATTTTATTCATATTTTTTGAGTCAAATAGAATTAAAAAAATAAAAAAGAATAGGTGAGAACATGAGTCAATTATCCGAATTTGTATCCAAGCATCATCATCAAAATGTTGAGGAATTAAAAGAATTACTTCGTATTCCAAGCATTAGTTCCTTATCTGAGCATAAAGAGGATATTCAAAAAGCAACTTCCTAGATCGCCAATAAGTTAGAAAACATTGGAATGGAACACTTGAAGCTAAAAGCTTTGAGTGTTTTTATTTACTAAAAAATAAATCAACCTGTCCTTTTCCATCTTTTAATCCAATCCTGCAGTATTTCATAATTGTAAAAATAGTCCAAATTTTATATAGTTTATCTGAAGGTCATTTTCTTATTATCCAGGGAGGTATGTTTTCGATGAAGTACAGACGTTTAGGGAATAGTGGGTTAAAGGTAAGTGAAATTAGTTTAGGAAGCTGGTTAACCTACGGGAAAACGGTTGAAGATAACACTGCTGAGAAAACAATACATAAAGCATATGAACTAGGGATTAACTTCTTTGATTCTGCCAATGTTTACGAGCGTGGTGAAGGTGAACGGGTTATGGCTGGGGCTTTAAAGGAATATCCACGTGAATCCTATGTCATTACGACAAAAGCGTTCTGGCCAATGGGTGAAGGTCCGAATGATCGCGGTTTATCGAGGAAGCATGTGATTGAACAAGCCAATGCGAGCTTGAAGCGAATGAACTTAGATTATGTTGATATTTTTTACTGTCACCGCTATGATCAAGAAACGCCAGTTGAAGAAACGTTGAGAGCCATTGATGATTTAATCCGTCAAGGAAAGATTCTTTATGCTGGTGTAAGTGAATGGAGTGCGGCTCAGATTGAAGAGGCAGTCCGTGTGGCTGATAAATTCCTTTTAGATCGAATTGTTGTGAACCAGCCTGTATATAACATGTTAAACCGCTATATTGAAAAGGAAGTTATTCCGGTGAGTTCAAAGCATGGGATTGGACAAGTTGTCTTTTCTCCTCTTGCTCAGGGGATTTTAACAGGAAAATATAAAGGAAATACCATTCCAGAAGATAGCCGTGCCTCAAACGCAGAAATCAACAACTTCATGAAGGGGATGTTGACTGAGACTACCTTTACTAAGGTGGACCAGTTAGAGAAAATCGCCAAGGAATTAGAAATCACTCTACCTAGCCTTGCGTTAGCATGGATTTTACGTCAGCCAAATGTTTCAAGCGCATTAATTGGTGCAAGTAGACCAAGCCAAGTAGAAGAAAATGTCAAAGCCGTTGAAATTGAACTTACGAGTGAGGTTATTGAAAAAATTGAGGGGATATTGGCTTAAACCAATTTTAGATCGGACTTTTGAAAAGTAAGTAGTTCAATTTTTGAGGAAAAATAACATACCATTATAAATAGAGTGCTAAAGCTTTTAAGGTTTTAGCACTCTATTTTTGTTGATTTATTAATATTATACAAGAATAAGCAGAATTATCGATGTTTCTAGAAATAGAATTACCAAATTAATAGAAGAAAAAAATGATTTGAATAACGTGACAGAAGAGTTGAACAAGAGACATTGATCCTAAAAAAATCATTGAACGAATTTTTTAACTCTAAAATATGTTATGATAGGAATGCATGTTCGTTTTTTTATAAAGCATACATATTAGGGGAAGTAAATAATGGAGAAAAAAATCTATCCGAAAGTTTGGAATCTAGATAAGGTTTTTATGGGTGGAGGAAAATCAAGTGAATTTTTAGATCATATCAATCGATTAGAAGCTCTTGTTCTTGACCTAGAAGGTAGAGTTCATTCATTAATTACTCCACTTTCAACAAACGAAGTAATGAAAGTGGTAGATTTAATAGAAAACGTCGGTAACATTCGCTTGTATGTATCGCAAGCTACTTCGTTTATCACTTGTCTCCTTGCACAAAATCCAAAGGATCAAGATGCAGCTATTTTACGAGGCAAGATTGCTCAAAAAGAATCTCGTTATGAAAAAGAATTATCGAAAGTAAAGAAGATATTAACATATACAAAGGAAGATGTTTGGGAAAGTTTACTAGAGACCGAAGAATTAAAAGAATATAGATTTATTCTAAACGAATGGCGTGAAAATGCAGATAAGAATTTGTCTGAAGAGGAGCTAAATTTAATCTCGGATCTCATGGTTGATGGGTACCATGCTTGGGGACAATTCTATAATGATCTAGTAAGTGGTATTAGCGTAAAGATTCTTATTAATGGAAAAGAAGAAAATCTATCAGTTGGACAAGCCATTAACTTGCGGTCGCATCCTATTGAAGAAGTCCGTAGGGAAGCTCATTATGTATTAGAATCTATATGGAAAGAGAAAGAAGAATTATTCAGTAAAATAATCAATCACATTGCTGGCTTTCGTATACAAGTAAATAGCCAACGGGGGATAAAAAGTGCCATAGAAGATCCTTTGAAAAAGAACAGAATGAAGGAAGAAACGCTGAATACGATGTGGGCAGTGATTAGTAAATATAAACAACCTTTCTCGAATTACTTGAAGCGAAAAGCTGAAATGATAAGCGGATCTAGTATGAAGGCTTATAACTTTTGGGCTCCCGTTACAAAAAGTAATCAAGAGATAAAATTCGAGGAAGCTGCTACACTGATTACGGAACATTTTAGTCAGTTTGGAACCGAATTGGAAGGCTTCGTGAAGCAAGCTTTCTATGAAGGTTGGATAGAGGCAGAAAATCGTCCAAATAAGTCCGCTATTCCGTTTTGTGCTGGCTTTCCACTCACAGGTAAATCAAGAGTTTTTATGACATTTAGCGGCACTTTTTTAAATGTGTTAACGCTTGTGCATGAACTTGGGCATGCTTTCCATAATCATGCCATGAAGTCTGTTAATGCGTTGAATAAGCGTTATCCGTTAAGTATTGCTGAAACCGCTTCAACCTTTGCCGAAATGATTATTTTTGATGCAGCTATGAAAAAGGCAAATTCAAAAGAAGAAAAACTATTTATACTCGATGAAAAATTAAAACGCAGTGTAATGAACTTTATGAATATTCATTCGAGGTTCTTATTCGAACAGAGATTTTACAAGGAACGTAATGGAGGTATTGTTTCAGCCCATCGACTAAATCAGTTAATGGAAGAATCAATAAAAGAGGCGTATGCTGATTCCCTAGAACAACCTTCCATTTATTCTTGGGTTTGGACACCACACTACTATATTACTCAATCGCCTTTTTATAATTTCCCATATACTTTTGGATATTTATTTGCATTGGGCATTTACGTAAAGGCAAAGGAAAAAGGAAAAGAATTTGAAAAAGATTATTTAGCCTTACTTCGCGATTCAGGAAGTATGACTGTGGAAGATTTAGTTATGAAGCATTTAGGAGAAGATATTACTTCAGAGGAATTCTGGGAAAAAGGGATGGAATTATGCGTACAAGATGCAGAAGAATTCATTAAATTAACATCTTCTTAGATTGTTGGATTAGCAGGATTCTGTATGTACCTATCAATCTTAGAAATATGGAAATACCCCAAAAATGGCTTGGAGATTGCCTCCAAGCCATTTTGCTTTGAGGTTAACAAAGTCGATCGAAAGTGTCCATTTGTCACCGATTGATTCATGTAACCACCATAAATAAATTCGCTTCAATTCTGAAACAAGTGTTGACAAGTGTTTACTTGAAATTAAGGGGTGAGGCATACCTCACTGACTCAATTTATTCTAGAGGTGAGAGGTTATATTCAGCAAGGAAATACCTGGACACGATACATTTACGATTCGTTGTACGATACGTGGACAAGAAGAAGAAAAAGAAGAAAGAAAAAGAAAAAGAAAAACAACAAGAAGTTTTTCAGCCAATAATTGATCGTAATCAAAAAGGGATCATCCGTCGCAGAACACAGAGGAACTTGTTGTTGTTAAAGAAATTATTGAGTTTTGGAGATCACTGGATTCGGTTATATTGAATTTTTTGTTTCCCATTTCCCTATTAGCTACTTCCTCCCCATGTATCACATATAAATGTTTGTTATGTTCCAATCCCCAAAAGCGCACGGACCCTTAAGGTTGTATGAGTACCTTTCTATATTCATTCTGGTACTTTTTGATTGCCAACAAATTTTTTTACAGATTTTAAGCGTGTTAGAGACCCTTTCTTATCAAAAGTTTTAAAAATAGACCAATAGAACCGTCCCCATGGTCTTCCCATGGTCTTTTTTTGAAATGACCCTGTCCTTTTTCTACTTTTTTCAATATATAGAGGGTGAAGGTATTTTATGAGATGAAGGGTTGTGTTGTGGATGGGTAAGTTTAGAAAGGTGCGCTGTGATTTTTGGATGGATCCGATTGTTTCTGAGGAGATGACGCCGGAGGATCGATATTTTTATTTATATCTTTTAACAAATTCACGTACTACTCAAATTGGAATCTATCAGATTACGAAGAAACAAATGGCTTTTGATATGGGCTATTCCATTGAAAGTGTTCATTCGTTAATGGAACGATTCATCACGCACCACCAGTTGATTCGCTACAATCCTGAAACGAGAGAGCTTGCGATTAAAACATGGGGCGACACTAACTTTGATAAAGCCGGGAAACCCATGATGGATTGTATTTTATCTGAATTAAAAAACGTGAGAGATTCCTCATTGATACCATTTGTTCTGGAATCGGTCCAAAAAATGGAATTCCGTAATCTATATGAATCATTTTGTAATAAAGAAGAGTTTACCTCCAGCAAGGAAGTTAATGAACTAGATGAAAATAATACATACATAGCACCACAATGGAAAGTTCCAGAAGCTGCCTTTTCTAATGGTCCTTCGATAGATAGACAAGAAGATAAGGAAGAAGAAAACCAACAAGTAGATGTTAAAGAAATTATCGAGTTCTGGGATAAAAATGGATTTGGCTATACAAACGTGAATGCTAAAGAGCAGCTGTTATCCTGGTTAGATGATTCTGGCTTTTTACATCCGAAAGCCGTGATTCTAAAGGCGTTGAATATTGCAAGTGCCAATAACAAACGAAGGCTGAGTTATGTAGTTGGGATTCTGAAAAACTGGCAAAATGAATCTTTACTATCGGTAGAAGAAATTGATGACTATCAAGAGAACCAAAAGACTGTATCAAAGTATAAGAAAGCAACGGAATCGGTTCCTGGCGGGAGATATATTCCACGTGGATTTGACCTTGATATTACGGATGGTGAAGATTGGTGAGTATCGCGGAAAAAGCGTTTTTAGGAAGTTTGATCAAGGCAGAGTACTTACTAAAGGATACCGTGATTCAGCCTGAACAGCTGGAAAGTACACGGCATCAAGAATTAATGCGGAGAATGCTGGAATTCACCCGGTCAGGCAGAAATATTGATTTAATCTCTTTGAGCACCTTGCCTGACCTTGAATACTTCGGTGGAATGTCCTATCTAGCTGAGTTGCAATCGTATGGTGATCTCGAGAAATTCGAGAATATGGAGAAACTCATTCTTACTCAATGGAAGGATCGGGAAAAAAGAAACATTTTAACACGGGCGGTTGTGAATGATTGGGATATTGCTAAGGTTACTACACAATTGGATAAAATCAACCAATCGAAAATGGAGGATCACACCTCCTTAAAACAGGCTTTGGCAGATGTGTATGAGGCACCCTGGGAGGACCCAATCCTCCTGAATACGGCTACAACAGGCATCCAAAAGCTTGATACCATGACCGGAGGCTTTCAGAATGGCGAAGTAACGATTCTAGCTGCGAGACCATCGATGGGGAAAACCGACGCAATGCTTCATTTTGCCAAAATGTCGGGTTTGGCTGGATTTCTGCCGCTCGTATTTTCTTTGGAGATGCCTGAAAAACTGATCACTTCTCGTCTTATTGCAGCCGCGGGGAATTTTAACCGTAGAAAAATGCGAGATCCGAAAAGAATGCTTAACCAAGACCAGAAGAATATCTGGTCAGATGTGATTGGTCATCTAGCTGAAACCAATATGCAACTATTTGATGGAGCAGGACAAACGGTGGCCGAAATGAGAGCGAAAACCCGAAAAATGATGCATCAATACCCACACAATAAACCGGTCATTTTTATCGATTACTTAACATTGATCCGCTCCAGTCAAGGTTACGGAGGGAATTCCCATCAACAAGTAACGGAAATATCTAAATCACTTAAAACAATGGCGAAGGATTTTGATTGCCCTGTCATTTGTTTGGCACAGCTTAATCGATCGGTTGAATCAAGGGCAGACAAACGGCCAATGATGTCTGATATTCGGGAATCAGGCAGTGTGGAACAGGATGCCGATGTCATTATGTTCCTGTATCGTGAATCCTATTATGACAAGGAAACAAACAATGATTCGCTCGAAATCATTGTATCGAAAAACAGGAATGGACCGGTTGGATCCACATTTGTGAATTACAACCAGAGTACGGGAGGAATAGAGGAAGAAAAGGAAGGGAGTATGCCAAGTGCATAATCTTCTATTAGCCATCTAAGAACGTAGAGCAGATAGGTTGAAAAATTCATTGAATAGGGTGGAAGGACATGTTAATAAAGGACGCTTACCAGGACAGTTTTCTATATGAAGAATCTTCATTGGCCCATTACATTCACTATTTACTGACAGAGAAGATCATTTCATTAGATGATGACATTTCCAAACTAGATTTTGATCAAGCCAATCACCAGAAAGTGGCGGAAATGATTCGAAACAATGAATTATGCTTTAATAAAATTCGAGTCTACTCACTAAAAGTGAACCAAAGGGATTTTGTCTTTATCTTTGCCTTTAGTGAGGAAGAGGCTATCAAGTTTTATGTAAAAACATTCCATCAAAATCCAATGAATTGTCATGAATCTTTACTAGATTTCGAGTTTTATAGAGGAAATGAAGTAATTTCATTTCGAGACATGAGGAGGGAATTCGAGAGTTTTCCGGAGATAGCGGGATATTTTTCGCGGGAGTGCTGAATGTAGGAAGGGAGGGATTAGCCATGAGAAAAGAAACGAGAGGCATTGCCATGATCGCAGCAGCTGCTTGTTTAGCATTTTATTCATACCCAATAGAGAAAGAAGAACATGTGGTAGAGAACGCCCTTCCCGTAACCGAAAATCAAGTAAGAAAAGTCCCCATAAGGTTAGTAGAAATCATCGATGGAGATACCATTAGAGGAATGGTTAACGGTAAACTGGAAACAGTCCGATATTTATTGATTGATACACCGGAATCGAAAAATCCCAAAACATGTGTACAATTCTATGCTAAGGAAGCGTTTCTTCGGAATCAGGAGTTAGCTAATAGTGGAGAAATAACAATAGAGTTAGAAGAAGGAAACACAAGAGATGCTTACGGAAGATTGCTAGCCTATGTGTATGTGGACGGAGAATCCATTCAAGGGACACTGCTGAGAGAAGGCTATGCACGAGTAGCTTATATCATGAATCCACCCTATAAATACCTTGAACACTTAAGGAAAGAGGAGAATATAGCAATAAGAAAAAATATTAATATCTGGAGCAGGTTGAATTTTGTGAGCAACCGGGGATTTAATGGATGTTTGTATAACCCCCAAATGTAGAGCAAGCGTGTTGCGATTCTATTGAAGAGTTAGAAAAAATCGAGTCTGACTATAAAGAAAAGTGTAAGTGGAATGACAAAATTGAGCAGTTAGAAGTACAGATTGTCGAACTGGGTAACGGTCAAATGCTGGATGACCTGTTGGTAGAGGCGGGTCTTGCAAATAAGGATACGCTTGATATTGATCTTGAAGAAGTTCTAGAAGAATTGGAAAAATTGGATAAAGCTCGATCTGAAATGGAACAAGCACATGGTGTTGTAAAAAATGAGTACACCGAAAAAATTGAAGGGACAAACTATGCAACGGTAAAAGCAGTGGAAAAAAACAAAGTAAGCTAGCAGCCATTGCAGAGTACACCGATGAATACATCAATTATAAGTTAGCTTCAGTCTTGTTACAAAAAGGGATAGAATACTATCGCGAAAACAATCAAAGCACCATCCTAAATCGGGCAAGCGAAATTTTTAATCGACTAACATTAGGATCCTTTGATGGATTAACCGTCGACTATGACAAAAAAGACCAACCCATTATCATGGGGGTTCGCAATCAGGATGAAAAGGTAGAAGTTTCAGGTATGATTGATGGTACAACCGATCAGTTATACCTCGCCCTACGAATTGCAAGCATCGAACAGTATGTAAAAGACAATGAACCAATCCCTTTCATATTGGATGACATTCTCGTCCACTTTGATGACGAAAGGTCCAAGGAAACATTAAAAGTACTACTGGAACTATCCAAACACACACAAATCGTATTCTTCACGCATCATTACAGTTTGATTGAACTAATAAATGCAGTTACAACTGAAAGTACTTCCTATCAGTTAAAAGAACTCAATACTATAACGGTATAGTGTGTAAATTATTATAGCATCAATTTCCTACATGGTAGCATCTGGCATTTTGCAGGTGCTACCATGTCTTTATTTTTCTACACATTGGAAATGAACATTTTTGAATCATCTTTAGTTTAGGAACTCCAGAGGGACGGTTCGAGAATAATGATTTAATCTCCTTGGCATCTTTGCTTGACCTTGAGTTCTTTGGTGGAATGTCCTATCTGTCTGAACTGTTATCATACGCGAATCTTGAGAAATTCGAGTCTACGGAGGAGCTCATTCTTTCTTCGTGGAAGGAGCGAGAAAAAAGGAATATCTTAACAGTGGCAGCAGTGAGCGATTGGGAGATTTCGAAAATTACCACCGAACTGGATAAAATTAATCAATGTAAAATGAAGGATCATACCTCCTTAACACAGGCATTGGCAGATATGTATGAGGCACCTTGGGAAGACCCAATCGTTCTGAATACAGCCACAACAGGGATCCTAAAGCTCGATGTGATGACCGGGGGTTTTCAGAATGGAGAAGTAACCATTCTGGCAGCAAGACCCTCCATGGGAAAAACGGATGTTATGCTTCATTTCGCCAAAATGTCGGGCTGGGCCGGGTTCCTACCGTTGCTATTTTCTTTGGAAATGCCGGAAAAGCTGATAACCTCTCGACTCATTGCTTCGACTGGAAACATTAACCGAAGAAAAATGCGAGATTTGAAAAGGATGCTGAATCAAGACCAAAAGAATTCCTGGTCCGATGTTCTCGGTCAACTAGCTAAAACCAATATACAAATTTTTGATGGAGCTGGGCAAAGTATTGCCGAAATTAGAGCGAAAACGAGGAAAATGATCCACCAATTTCCATTCAAGAAACCGGTCATTTTTATTGATTACTTAACATTGATCTCTTCAAGTCAAGTGTACGGAGGGAATTCCCATCAACAAGTAACGGAAATATCCAAATCACTTAAAACAATGGCAAAAGACTTTGATTGCCCCGTAATATGTTTGGCACAGCTTAATCGATCGGTAGAATCGAGAGCAGATAAAAAGCCGATGATGTCTGATATTCGGGAATCAGGTAGTGTGGAACAGGATGCCGATGTCATTTTGTTTCTGTATCGTGAATCCTATTATGACAAGGAAACTAAGAATCCTTCCCTTGAGATCATTGTATCGAAAAATCGAAATGGTCCAGTGGGGTCAGCGTTTGTGGATTACAACGAGCATACAGGAAAAATCGAGGACCCAAAGGATAAAAACAGAGAATAGGGTGGTAGATGGTGTTAATAAATGACGCTTACTTTGATTGTTTTCTATATGAAGATTCTTCATTGGCCCATTATATTCACCATTTACAAGAAGAGAAGAAAGTTTCTTTAGAGGATGACATTTCCAAATTAAATTTTGATCTAGCAAACCACCAGCAAGTGGCAGAAATGATTCGAACCAATGTATTAGGAATCAATAAGGTTCGAGTTTACTCATTAAAGATGAACCAGAGGGATTTTGTCTTTATCTTTGCCCTTAGTGAGGAGGAAGCCATTCAATTTTATGAAAAAACCTTTCATCAAAAGCCGTTGAACTGTCATGAATCTTTACTAGACTTCGAGTTTTATAGAGGAATGGAGGTGGTCTCGTTTCGTGACATGAAGAAGGATTCCGGGGGTATCCCAGCAATAGCGGGATATTTTTCGCGTGAGAGGTGAATGTACCATGGGATGGTTCTCACTGTTCAAATTAATAAAAAGTAGTTCAGTAGAAGCGTCTCCAAGGTCCATGATAAAGGGATCTTAATGATCTGTTCGTTTTTAGAATTAATCTGAATAGATAGGCAAGGGAGGGATTGCATAGCATCCACTTTCATACAGATAAAAGTGCCAGGTACCTTCCGAATTTTGGAAGGCACCGGCACTTTTTTATGTGGGAGGAGTGGGTGAAATGACTATCTTAACGGTTTTTCTAAAATCTTTTCCAGCATTCATTAATGGCCTCTGCACTAAAGACCAATCTGAAAGAAAAGATGTGTTGATGAGTGATAGTGAGCCAAGGTTGCTGTAATATCACTAGGGACATAATAGTGGAATATAGCAGACTAGATAGGGTAATTGTGGACAGCTACTATATTATTAAATGAATTTAAACATATAACCAAAGTAGCAAAAGCTTGTGACTACTAGAACAAATTTAGTATAAGTCAAAGGAACTATCACCAAAAATGGGTCTTCCTAGATTTCTTTGTTTGACTAAGAGCTACCAAAAAATCAGAAGAAATCTTGTATCATGTAAATGAACAAAGATGCTCTTCTGTGTGTTTGTAGTAGTAATCAAAAATAGAACTGTTATGATGATTGACCAAGTAGATGCATTTCTCCAGAGGGAGGAATGCTCGTTTTTTTTAGGAGTCACTTCAGAAATGGGCTAAAAGCCATAACGAAACTATTTAAAGATATTAAAATCAAGCGATTGGGAGGATAATTGTCCTATCTTAGCGAATATTGTAAGTATATTTCCAGAATTTCAATATAAGTGACTAAAGGTTGAGCTAAGACAGCACTTTATTTAGGAGTGATTTTATATGAAGTTATTAACTGAAGACAGTACCCTAAAATCAATGAATGAAACGTTTACTGCACAGATACCAAATTTCAGTTTAATCGGTGACTTACCCCTATCAAAAGAAGATTTCAAGCATCTTGCATCATTGATCACAGTATTATATGAGAATAATGTAAGTCAACAGATATTTGATAGATACAGGGAATCTCTCGCAGTATTCCTTGTTTTTTGTGCGGTGTATGAGTATGATAACCGAAAATTCTGGCAGCCTATTGAAAAATATACTGGAGATTTATCCTACCACAGAAGAATGGAACTTTATTATGCATTTTCAAGGGTAGTAGATAAATACAACTTAAATAAATTTGAAAATGAAGGTGAAGAAGGGTTTGCATATGTTACACCAATTTTGTGTCATGCTGGTATTCCGATAAATGCATATGATAGTTATTTTGCAGCCATTAGTAATACTGTG
This sequence comes from Bacillus sp. EB106-08-02-XG196, assembly GCF_013396335.1. Classification (GTDB taxonomy): domain Bacteria; phylum Bacillota; class Bacilli; order Bacillales; family Cytobacillaceae; genus Neobacillus. The sequence goes on along the minus strand of NZ_JABWSY010000015.1, from coordinate 30,990 downwards.
AATGATACATTTTATGATGATTTTGACGTGGATGATTATTTATACTATTTGAGAAATAAATCTGAAATGCCTGTCAAACGATATATTAAGTTATCAAATAAAAGGGATTCATACAGTTTTATTCAGAATACTAGAAAACTAATTCTGAGTGATTTTATTGATAGTGATGAGGAGTTGGAAAGCGGAAACTATCTCCGAATGATAGAAAACATATCGTTATGGAAGGAAAAGCCAAAGAATAAGAAAAATATCCAGGCTAGAAGTAATGTTCAAATAACTGCACCTAAAATAAAAATAGACTTAGACGGAGTAGGTATATATTGTGAATTACCAAGAATCATTGCTAAGGATTGTTATGATTCTTATATAATGTGGGAAATCTCAAGTGATGAAACAATAAATCACGTAAAAGCGGATTTTTTTAAGAGAAGTGGTGTCTTGGTATCTGAGGAAAAAATTGTGACATTACGACCAGCAAAAACATACACCATAACTCTAAAAATTGATGACAATCAAATTTCTAAATGGGAGTTTAATGGAGTTACACATAACTATATTGCCTTTTTTCAAAACGGTAATGGTATCAAATCAGATACCTTACCTAATCATCCAGTCATTCTCTTATTGGATAGCAACATTCGGATAACTGGAATAGAAGCTTTATCAATTATCGAACTTCCAAAGATTCCGTCTTGGACCTCTTATAACGTTTATAAAGTTGATTTATCGACTGTGAAAGCACTTGAGTGCACTGGATTTACCATTCGCGTAAATACGGAAAATAAGCCTACTATTGCCGGAGGAGAAACTTTATTTAATCAGGAAAACTCTAGAGCTTATATTAAACTACCATATATTAAAGTACCGAAGAATGTTGAAGGAGGGTGGCATTTAGAAATAATGCATAAGTCAGCTATCGGTGTTATTAGTAAATCGAATCAATTAGTTCCATCTAATGATGAAGTAATTCTACTTTGCTCATATATAACAAAAGATGGCTATGGTGAATATGATATTAAACTATCAAGCCGATCAGGAATGAATGGAAGGTTTATTATAGAATATGTCCCTTACGGAAGGTTTCAAGTAGATAAGTATGAGTATTGGCCATCCCAGTACAAGGGTTACGAAAATACGATTCAAACATTAATGACCAGTAAAAAAGTGGAACTGGAGATCTACAACGCAGATAAAGTATCAGAAATCCAGTATGAAGAGTACCTAGTTCATCGATTTAAGGTAAACGAAAAAGATCGTTTCCTAATCGGTGAATATAGATATACTTTCAATGAACATATTTTTTCCACATCCATAAAAAAGAGCATTTACCCTGTTTCGTGGGGGATCATTGGGTTAGAGAATGAAATAATCGAATTATCAAGTAAAGTTTATAACCTGACTCTGCTGGATTTTAATAATGCGACGGATCCTTATTTATTGTTTGCCTTTGATTTTGGTCCTTATTATGATATTGCAAATTTTAAAGTAGATTTAATTGGACCAGATAAGGAAGTTGTTCTTAGTAATACCATACCAATCAAAAACAAGGATGGATTGAGGGTTCCTTTGAATTCTTATCTATTTGAAATTCAACAATCGGCTGTGGAGATAGATTATCAGATTCAAATAACATTAGTTGATTCAGATGATGTAATCGTATCAAGCTTCATGGTAGCACGTTTTCAAGATGAAGTGGTGATAAAGAATGCTCACCACACGCAGGATGAGAACGGTATTTTGCTCTCATGGAGTGAGAAGGGAACACGTCGCGGGCGAGAAATCGTGATGTTAAACTTTTTAAAACCTTGGTTAAAACCATATCATTTCATTATTGAAGATAAAAGTTGTCAGATGCATATTGATACAAAGGAACTTGAAGATGGTGTTTATAAATATCTAATCCAGAAAGAATCTGATGATTTATTTTCAGAAGAAGATGAGTCGGAAGTATGTTCATTAAGAGATTTTCAAAAAAGGAAGTTTGAGGTCAAGGGAGAGCGCGATTTTTCCTGTGATATGGAGAGGATATTGTATCAAATTTTGAGAAGTAGATTTATGAAAAAAGAGTTAATCCCTAAAAGATTAACTAAAATTGAAGCAGAGATTAGAAGTATCCAAGTAAGAGTACCAGAAGATATCAATCTTTTGGCACATGCTTATATCTTACATGACAGATTCTTTTCAGAGGAAGAAGATGCTTCTAGAGTAAACGAAATGTTTGCTTCCCTTTTTGAATTGTTTTCAAGCTTTGGAAAAGAAGCAATGAAATATATTCTAGAAAGCGAGTTCACAAATAAATATAAGAAAGAATTACTTCATAAATTTTACTGCAATAATTTAACATCCACGACAAGATTAAATGAACATCAATTAATGCTGCTTGGGGACATCGATGAAGATATGGCTGGATTCATCAATCTCATTCAATCCGATAACAAAGCAAGGGGACTTAATTGGGCAGGTATTTCAGGGATTGAAGTCTTGAGGGAAGAGGAAGATCTATTTGGTGAAGGTGACTCAGATGCTACTTTTCTAACCGATGAAAATCTAGGAAAGAGCACTTATATTGCGGATTATTTTCAGTATGTATCTAATTGTTTGCAACGCCCCAAAAATATGATGAAAAACACCGCTGATTTTCTAAGAGAGTTTCAACGTGAACATGTTGTTCAGGAGACAAAGATCTTTGGAAAAACCAGGATTCAATTGCTTGTTGAATGGAAGGATCAAACAAGGACCTCTACGCAAATACAAGGAAAACTGGAATATGTAATCAATTTGCCTTGTAACAGAGAATTAAAGGAACAATTTATTAATGCCTTCGAGGCTATAGCTAAACGTAGGAACGACGATGAATTAGGTTATTATATAGGCCAAATTGCCTTATATGCTTCTTTCATTAGAAACGGTTTAATGCAAGATAATGAAGAGTTTAGTAAATTATTACAATACACCATTGAAAAATGCGGAAAATTATACTATAGAGATGCAATCATCATTGAATTATATATGCAAGTAGAAAGGGGATTCTCATGGGTTTAAATCCAATTACTACAACGAAGAAAATAAAACAAGAGTATGTGGAATATTTAAGTTCAATGTTTTTCTTTCAAGATAAAGATTTAATGAGTCAGGCTAGGAATCAGCTTTCGGAAGAAGGTAAGTTTGTTAAAGGACCATTTATTGAAATCACACAGCCTTTTATTACTGGAAAAAGCTTGAGAGGTCTAATGGACGAAGGCATAGTGTCAAAAGAGTTTCATGCATTGAAAAAGTACTTTCCGCTTGATAGAACACTTTATATCCACCAGGAAACCGCAATTAAAAAGGTAGTTGAAGGAAACAATATCATCGTGGCTACAGGTACGGGCAGCGGTAAAACAGAGTGTTTTTTACTGCCAATCATCAATGAGTTAATGAGAGAAAAAGAGGCTGGAAAATTAACTAATGGTATAAGGGCGTTGTTATTATATCCAATGAATGCCCTTGCCAATGATCAGATAGCAAGATTAAGAGGGATTTTAAAAGATTATCCAGATATTACATTTGGAAGGTATACGGGTGAAACGGAAGAAACGCAAAAGAAAGCGGAGGAGCTATTTGCCAAAACGAATCCGGACATTGAACCGATTCCAAATGAATTGATTTCTCGGGAAAAAATGAGAGAAACGCCACCGCATATATTATTGACTAATTATGCAATGCTAGAGTACTTGCTTTTGCGTCCGAATGATAATGTGTTTTTTGACCAAAGATATGCAGAAAATTGGAAGTTTATCGTGTTAGATGAGGCCCACACCTATAATGGTGCAAAAGGCACAGAGATTTCGATGCTTTTACAAAAATTAAAGGAAAGAATTTCAAAAAATCAAAAACAAAAATTAACCTGTATTGCCACCAGTGCTACCTTAGGTGGTGGTAAAGATGCATTTAAAGAAGTTGCCAAATTTGCATCCGATTTATTTCACGAACCATTTTATCCAGAAGATATTATTGAATCTAAGAGAGTCAATCTAACACAACGAAAAATTCATGGTGTAAAAAGAAAAAGCTTTGAATACTTACAGTTAGGAAAAAACAAAAGCAATACAGAATTATTTGATCTGCTAAAAGATGATATAAATGTCATGCAACTCCAAGAAATTCTCCAAAAAAAGCCGCAGTTGCTAAGCGATGTAACCAATTTATTTTTTCAGGATGAGAATCTATCAAAATCAGAAAAGTTAGGAGCGATTGTAGAAATTGTAAATTTATGTGCGATGGCCAAAGAAGATGATGATTCAATGCCATTATTACCAGCAAGATATCATGTGTTTGCAAAAGCCTTGGAAGGTGCCTATGTATCGCTTTACAAGAATAGAAGACTGTTCTTGGACAGGAAGAAAACACATCGATTAAAAGACGGGCACACAGTGGCCACCTTTGAGCTTGCAAACTGTCAAAGATGTGGTCAAGAGTATGTCACTGGACGGACAGAAAACGAAACACTCATTCATGCAGATGCTGATGTGGATATTGAGGGTTTAGTGAAAAGAAAACAGGAATATTACATGCTAAATACAGCGGAAGAGGAGATTGATGTTACATCAATAGATGGTGATGAATCTATTGTTGAAGGCGGAGGTATTTCAATCGACAGTGATGAATATATTTTATGCACTGCTTGTGGTCATATCGAACCGGATGGAAAAGTGAAGCGATCTCATTGCTGCGATTTTCCAAAAGAAAAATTCATAAAAATACTGAAAATAAAAATGCCTGAGTACACAGTCAATACTTGCTTGAAGTGTGGTAACCATTCAAAGAATATTGTAAAACAATTTAGAACGGCTGATGATCCAGCAACAGAAGTTTTGACTAGGTCTTTATATCAATGTATTCCACCAAATAAACAGCAGGTACCGGAAGATGATTTGTTTGGAGAAAGTGAAGAAATCGATGAAGATTTATTGGGTCGTAAGCTGTTAGTTTTTTCAGATAGCCGACAAGAGGCCGCTTTTTTTGCCTCATTTCTCCAGACGAAGTATAGCAATATTTTATGGAGAAATGCGATTATCCATGAACTAGGAAATCTTCAAGAGTACGATGATATTCGAATTGATAGTTTGGCCAATGCTGTTGTAAAGTATGGGAAACAAAAGGGGCTATTTGAAAACGGCCTAGACGATATTGAGAAACAAAAACAAATCCAGACTGTACTCATTAAAGAATTCATGAACACAGAACGTCAGATCGGTCTAGAAGGTTTGGGATTAATTTCTTTTGTCCCGGAAAAGCCGGATAAATGGTCAAAATTGAATATGAACAGTCTAGGGATTAATGCAGATTTAGGTCTTACCAATGATGAATTATGGGAATTGTATAAGACTTTATTTAATTCGTTAAGAGACTTGAATGCTATTACTTTCCCAGATTTAGTTTCTATAACAGATCAAACCTTTGCACCAAGAAACAAGGAAGTATATTTTAAATTGGAATCAGAAAAAAGTGTACAAGGTAATAATATTGTCGGTTGGTTACCGAGGGAAAAACTAAACAATAAAAGACTTGATTTCATTCAAAAAATGTTTAGGGCGAAGGGATACTCAAAGGTGGAAGCATCTGAAAAAGCGAGGAGTCTGTTAAAAGAACTTCTCACTGGAAAACTATATAAAGGTTTCTGGGTTAAAGATGGATATATTTCTGAAACACCACTTGCAAAAGAAGGAACAGTTTTAAAACTGAATTATAAAAAATGGCAAGTGCTAAAACCAGAGAATTTATATATTTGCAATAAATGCGGAAGCATTCATTCAAATAATTTGAGAGGTATTTGCCCAACATTCCGGTGTGAAGGAACATTAGTTGAACATAACGACGAAATGAGCAGGTTTACTTATTTTAAAGATCTTTATACAAAGATGAAACCATTGCCTCTCATTGCAAATGAACATACTGCACAGTTAACAAGTGAATTTGCCTCTAGATTACAGAATCGTTTTGAACGGGGAGAAGTGAATGTTTTAAGCTGCTCTACTACATTTGAAATGGGTGTGGATGTTGGACAGCTTGAAGCAGTATTTATGCGGAATGTGCCACCGGAAACGGCAAATTATATACAGAGGGCAGGACGTGCGGGTAGAAGGACTGAATCAACTGCATTTTCATTGACTTATGCTAAACGACGTTCACATGACCTTACCTACTACCAATTCCCTGAAAATATTATTGGCGGGATGATTAAGGCACCTTATATTGGAATGAACAATGAAAAAATCGTGCTGCGGCACGTGTTCTCCGTTGTGTTTGCTTGGTTTTTTAGAAAGTATCAAACATATTATGGGAAGGTTGATAATTTTCTTAATATTTCTGGCGAAGGTGGAAAGAGTGCAGTTCAATTATTAAAAGAATTGTTAAGTCAACAACCAGAAGACCTGAAAATTGCATTAGAATATATCGTTCCTAAATCAAAATCTTTGCAGGCTTTTGTTGATCTTGAAAATTGGAAATGGGTTGACTATCTTCTTAAGGATGAAGAGGGAGCCTTAATTATTGCGGAATCGAATGTGAAAGAAATTATTGATGAACTGGAAGAATTGAAAAAAAGACTAGATTTGGAACGGAAACCAAGTGACAATATCTTAAAAATACAAAATACGTATCTGAAGAAGGATGTTTTGAGCTTTTTGTCTTCCAGTAATGTATTGCCTAAATATGGATTCCCAGTGGATGTGGTAAATTTAGATATTCTTCATAATGGGGAAAATGCCAAAGTCATCAATATTTCGCGAGATTTAAAACTAGCAATATCAGAATTTGCACCTGGCTCAGAAATCGTAGCTAATAAGAAGGTTTGGAAACCTTATGCCTTGAACATGAATAAGATGAAAAGCTGGCCTGTACAACAGTATGCCATTTGTAAGGGTTGCGGCCGCTTATATGCTTATCATGTCGATTTGGGTACATCGTATGAGGACAAAGAAATAGAATGCTGCCATGAACCATTAAACTATTATTATTACCTCCAGCCTGTATTTGGATTTTCTACAAAGGCAGACGATTTGCCTGGAAATCCTGGAGAAAGACGTAAAGCGAAACCATTACCTTCTCGAGTCAAGTTTGATAATTATGTGGATGAAGAATTAGAACTAACCGAGTCGACACAGGAAGTTATCAAAATAGGAACACATAAGTTCGAAGTTAAATATTCTTCTAGAGGCAAATTGGTCATCGTAAATAATGGCGGGGGATTGGGGTATTCACTTTGTAGCGATGCGGCTATATTACCCAAACGAAATTGACCAAGACTAAGAAGTCGAATGAGAAGAAAGTGGAACATAAAAACAAGCTTGGTAAAACGTGTGAAAACACCTATCTGCATAATATTCACTTAGGCCATGATTTTATCACTGATGTTGTAGAGATTAGGTTGCCCTTACTGTCTCAAACATTTAATCAGAAAAGCTTCTGGCCATCTCTACTTTATGCAGTAATGGAGGGTGCCAGCATTGAATTAGGTGTTGCAAGAAGCGAAATCGGCGGCTGCTTATATCGAGCAGATGGAGTAGATGTAACGAATACCTCTATTATCTTGTACGATGATGTACCAGGTGGTGCTGGGCATGCTAAGAAAATATCTCAGAATCTACGTGGTGTGTTAGAAAATGCTAAATTGAAAGTGGTAGGGACATGTGGATGCGGTGAAGATACAAGCTGTTATGGCTGTTTAAGAGGATTTGAGAATCAGTTTTATCATGAGATATTACAGAGGGGTATAGCACATGAATATTTATCAAAGTTATTGAAGTCTAGTTATTCCAAAATGGATATGAATAGTCATGAACTAATTAAGTAAGGTAAATTTAGAATTCTAAGTTAAAACAAATTAAGAAGCCTGGTGCTGCCGAGGCTTCTTAATTTTTATATTGAAGTGGAAGTAATAGAAATAAACAGACTTGCTTGAAAAATTAATATGGTGTAAATCTATCTATAGCAGACAGAAAGGGACTTGAAATAAGGTGGATTTGTCCATTCTATAATAAAGGAATAGTATGGTCAAAGGGTTGTGAAACATTTTTTGTAACAAGATTATTCGGGGTGTGACAGGCACGTTTTCTATCATGATACTTAAAGACCAGGGGAAGGTTTCTTTACTTGGGTTGCTACTAAAATGGGGTATGCAAACTTACCTGGATCTGAATGGGAGAGTTTCTTGAAGAACAATTAGAAAAAGTATTTGAATTTGATCAAAGAGATGAGTTTTTGTCCAATTATCAACGGGGGTGGGTATATGTAATCTCTTGAATAAAAGATTACATTGGAATAAATATCTCAAAGCTTTTGACAATAGGATTACTGCAACAAATATCGAAAATTCTCTTTAATTATTATTCAAATGTAATGTTTTCAGTGCTATAATTAAGAAATAATACATTTTTATAGGGGGGTGTTGGTGTGACTGTAGAGCCTATCAAAGATAAAAAAAAGATAAATGTTTTTTTGACTTACCTCAAAGGAAAATCAGGGCGTGACTTCCTTTTAGCAAAATTTCAACTGAATACTGGTCTAAGAATTTCAGATGTAGTAGGAGTAAGGGTAAGAGATATCTTCACTGATAGATTGAACTTTAAGGACTACTTTATTCTTAGAGAGAGGAAAACTGGAAAGGAAAAGAAGATCAAGCTTAATCAAGAAATAAAGAAGGTTTTAAAGCCCTATGTAAAAAATGAAAAATTATCTAATGATGATTTTTTGTTTCAAAGTAAAAAGGGTGAGAATCAGGCCATTAGTGTTACTCAGGCTTATAGAGTTTTAAAAGAAGCTGCTAATGCTACAGGAATAGAGAACTTTGGCACCCATAGCCTAAGGAAGAGCTGGGGGTTTTGGACCTATAAGGCTAGTAGATATAATATAGGCTTAATTATGGATGTTTTCAATCATAGCTCACAGAAAATTACTTTAAGATACATAGGTGTTGATCAGGAATCTAAGGATGAGTTGTATTCCTTGGTGCAGTTTTGATCATAGTGAATAAGGTATACTGATTTTTGAATGAACTAGTTATATGAAATAGCATACTTATATTAATAGATTATGTGGCAGATTTGACAGTAACTTTGAAGAAAAAGTAAGGAATGAGAATATTCTCATTTATTTTGTGCGCTGAGCACAGCAAAAGGAATGATAGTTATTATGAGTACTAATAAAAAAATGGAGCAAGTAAATATTGTATTAGAAGACGATCAATTGGTTTGCATTCTCACAGATGAAATCAAAAAAGTTAAAGCACAAGAAACTAACCTTCAGTCGGTTATTCTTATGCTCAATGAAGAGTATGGTTTTGACCTAGGAGATATGGAAAGAGATTTTAAGATTGAATACATCGATCCTGATACAGGAAAGTCTAAAAAACAAAGAGTAGAGCTGGTGGTTTTCGAAAAAGGTAAATTACATGAACAGGAACATATCATACGGATCTGTATTGTTCAGGATGATAAAGTAAAAGAAACTGACAAGAAAAAGGGATTGGCAGCAACTCTAGAAAATGCAATGGGTGCTGTGGAAAGTTGTGTATTTGGATTGTGGACAAATGGTCATAGTTTTTTTTATTTACAAAAAGAGGATGATGCACTGGGCTATGACTACGAATTTGTTGATTTAGCCGACTTCCCAGGGCAAGGTGAAACTATTGAAGATTTAGACAGGCCTGATCGATCTTCTGGTAGGGTCGCAGCAGGTGATTCACTTATTAAGGTATTTAAACGTTCCCACGATTACATATATGGGAACGAAGGGCGTAAGAAGGATGCATTTTGGCAATTATTAAACCTTATTTTCTGTAAGCTTTATGATGAAAAAAGAAGATTTATATGTGGTGAAAAAGGTGAAAGCTATCGCAGAAAGTTTTGGGTGGGTGTAAAAGAACAAAATACCGAAGAAGGCAGAAAAGCCGTAGCCCTTAGAATCAAAGGCTTGTTTGAAGAACTTAAAACCGATGAAGTCTTTTCGGAAGTATTTGACGGTAACGAAGCAATTGGACTTACAGATAAAGGATTAGCATTTATAGCTGGTGAACTAGCAAAGTATTCATTCCTAGATGCTTCTGTGGATGTGAAAGGAATGGCCTATGAAACAATTGTAAGCAATACCCTTAAACAGGAAGCTGGGCAATTTTTCACCCCAAGGAACATTGTGAAAGCTATGGTGGAAATCCTTAATCCGTCAGAAAATGACCGTGTTTTGGATCCAGCATGTGGTTCGGGCGGGTTCTTGGTGATGGTGCTAGATCATGTTCGAAAGCAAATTACACAGGGACTATATCCTGGTTTAGAAGGACCACTTTTGGAAGAAAAATTTAACTCATTTGAGGTAAATGAAAGAGTAAGGAAATATGCCGAGTGTAGCATCTTTGGCTTTGACTTTGATCCAGACCTGAAAAAGGCAGCAAGAATGAATATGGTAATGGCAGGTGACGGCCACGCCAATATTTTTCATGTGAATTCTCTAGCCTATCCTAACTGGGATTACCCCGAAGAAATTGAAAAGATTAACGTTTCCATTAACAAAAGTTTGGAGTCAATTAAAGATCTAGAAAATGCTTATGGTAGCGATGCCCGCGGGAAGTTTGATATGGTATTTACTAACCCTCCATTTGGAGCTAAAGTAAAGGTGGATAAAAGTACAATATACAGAGAAGATGGAACTTTAATTTATCAACTTGGAGCTTATAGCGATGCTCCAGAAATATTGTTTATTGAAGCTTGTTACAATTTCTTAAAAGAAGGCGGTAAAATGGCCATAGTATTGCCAGATGGAATTCTGAGTAACCCTAATACTTTACCAGTAAGAGAATGGATATTAGATAAATTTAAGGTAATGGCTTCAATAGATTTAGCTGTAGAAGCATTTTTGCCTCAGGTAGGCGTACAAGCCTCATTGTTGTTCTTACAAAAAAAGACTGAAGTAGAACGGCAGTTAGCACAAGGCGGTGTAGAGGATTACGATATATTTATGGCAATTGCTGAAAAACTGGGTAAAGACCGAAGAGGAAATCCTATTTACATGCGTGATGAAGATGGAGCTGAATTGCTTTTTAATGAAGAAACGCCATACTTGGTATATAAAAAAGACGGAAAAGCAGAATTAAAGGTAAGAAGAGAAAAGCTAAAGCAACTTGACGATGATCTTCCAAAGATCACGGAAGCTTATAAAAAATTTTTAACTGGTGATAAAATATGAAAACTCTTAAACTAGAGTTCAAAGAGATCGGTTCAAGTATGAGATTTGACAGCAGTTATCATTTATCTATAGGAACAATATATCTCAAGAAGTTGAGAAAAATGCCTTATTATAATCTTGGTGACATTACGGAAAAGATTTTTACAGCAGGAAGAAGCAAGAGAATTTATACTAAAGATAAATATGGATACCCATACCTAAGTAATACGGATATAGTAAAACAAAATCCATTTAATGGATGTAAGTACAATTCAAAACGGTTTGGCTATGATGGACCTTCTTTTTTAAAAAAAGGAATGATTGTAACTGGACGTGTTGGAGCAATAGGACAAACGGCATATATTAATTCAGAGTTTGAAAAACTTGACGCAATGGGCTCGGACAATATTATCCGTATTGTCCCCAAGGACTTGGATATTTCAGGATATATCTATGCTTTTTTGTCTTCAAAATATGGGGAAAGTCTACTATGGAGATTAGCGGCTGGTGGAGTTCAACCTTATATTTCAGAGGATATGCTTAGTGATTTACCGATCCCCAACTTACCCGAAACAATACAAAAAGAAATTCACAACTTGATTTTAGAGGCTTCCAACTTAAGGGTGGAGGCTAATAATTTGTTTGATAAGGCTCAAACTGATATAAAGACTGACTCTGGATTAGATGATTTAACTACATTGGATTATGAGTATTTTGGAAACCATAGCAGTGAAAGGCCAATAGCAGTCTTTAAAAGAAGCTTACATGAAATTTCGACACTGTCATTAAATGCTTTTAATTATTCAAAAAGAGTAGAAAATTTAGAGAACAGAGTTAAGAAGGGAAATTGGTTAACGCTATCTGAATGTTTAGACGAAAAACAGTTTTTTTCCTCAGGTTCTTTTAAGAGACTAGAGTTAAATAGTCCTAATGCAATTAAACTAATTAACCAATCTGATATTTTTGATATTAGAAAGAAAGGAAAATTACTTGCTCCTAAATTTGTGAAGGCAGATAGTTTAGTCGAATATGGTGAGGTAATTATTGCAGGGGTTGGAACTCTTGGAGAAGGTGAGACTTTTTGTAGAGTAGTTTTTGGGAATGAGGAACTGGAAGGCCAACTAATCTCTGGAGAGTTTATAAGGATGAAAACCAACGGGAAAGTTCCTTCGGGATATTTGTTTTGTTGGCTATCTACAGATTACGGGTTCAGACTTATAAGAAAAACACAATCTGGAACAAAGCTTTGTCGGCCTATACAAGAATTATTAAAAAAACTACCTGTTCCAGTCCTTTCGGGAAGTCGTATGGACCAAATTGACAAATCGGTTAAGCAGTCTCAGACTATGATGTTTGAAGCTTTATGTAAAGAAAACCAAGCAATTGACTTAGTTGAAAAGGAGGTTGAATCATGGCTAAAATAGTTAAACCACCTTACTTTGAAGCAGTTGTAAATGCAGGGGAAGTACGTTTGCTAGAATATTTGGAAGCGAATCTACCGGACAATTATTATCTTATACCTAATGTGGAAATTGCTTCTACAAATCCACGTAACAGCAGAACACAATATTGGGAATATGACTTGATTGTAGTGGCTCCCCATGCCATTTATAATATAGAAAACAAAGATTGGAAAGGTAGAATTGAAGGAGATGACAGCTATTGGTATTTGAATGATAGGAGAAAACCCAACCCCTTAAAAAACGGCCGTCAAAAAACAGCAATACTTGCCTCTAAACTTAAAGATAATGAATTTGAATGGGGTAAAGCCTGGGTGCAAAATATGGTCACCTTGTCTTTTCCCAATACCTATACACCTTCGCTTTGGCAAGAAGCAGGAAAACTGACTTTTCAGCTCAACGAGAAGTTGGTTGAATTCATTACTAACCCTTGTAAGGTTGGCAAGGTGGACGGTGCCATAGCTGATATTCGGAAAGACATTGTGGAGTTTTTAATAGGTAAACAAAGCAAGAAGGCTCCAAACGAAAAACGTGAAGTAGAAGGTTATGAAATTATAGAAGTACTTCAACAAGAACCGAATTTTACTGAGTATTTAGTAAAGCCTAAGGGAGTTACTACTTCTATTCGTAAAAGAGTAAAAGAGTTTTCATTACAGGTTTCAGGATTATCTCCTGATGAACTTCTCAAAAGAGAAGAAATCATAAAAAATCAATACAAAGCTTTACATAAAATCAAGGCAAAGCCGTTCATCTTAAATGTAGAGTTTAAAATAGATGAAGAAAATCATCTATTTTATGAGATTTCAGATTTTCTAGACGAAAATTCCCTACGAGCAGAAGCACGTTCGAAGACGTTCACATTTCAGGAAAAAATCAGCATTATTCGGAATTTAATGGCAGCACTAGAAGAAGCCCATAAAGAAAACATTTACCATAGGGATATAAACCCAGATAATGTATACATGAGCAGCGGTTATGCTTACTTGGGTAATTTTGGAAAGTCTTATTTTACCGATCATTACAAGCAGGGCTATACTGTTATGGCAACCATCAACGAGATCAATGCCACTCCGTATCATCCGTTAGAGCTTACGGAGGGTGATGCATCTCGCTCTTCTGATATTTATTCTCTTGGGGTGTTAATCTATTGGTTATTTACTGGCGAAGAGCCATTTAATACACCTTACGATCTAGATAAACTTGGAGGGCGAATCCCTGATTATAAATTACCAAGTAATATTAACAATGCTTTACCGAAATGGTTAGATGAATTGTGCCATAAGACCATATTAACAGACGACCTAAAACGCATTGACAACATTGGAGAATTAGCACAATTCATCAACGAAGCTGTCAATGGATCACAAACTGGCCTTAAAGTAACTGAAAAGAATACTGAAAGACCTAACGTGAAAGATGTTCATGATTTGAAAGAAGGAGACCGTGTTGGGGCTTACGTTATACATGAAATATTGGGCAAGGGAGGTTATTCTAAAGTATTTAAAGTAAAGCATAGTATACAGGAAAAATACTTTGCAATGAAGCTCTTCCATGAAAGTGTAAATGCACAATCGGTGAAAGACGAATACAATGCCCTAAAAGACCTAAATCATAATAACATTGTCAAGTTTGTTTGGAATGATGTTTTACCGACTGGGCAATTCTTTACGGTCATGGAATATCTAGATGGCGAAAACCTCAGCATGTATACTCGTACTGATGCACGCCTTCCCATTTACCGTGTATATCAAGTAGCAAAAGATATACTAAGTGCATTGGTTTCCATGCAAAATATGCCCAAACCAATATTGCATAGAGACATTAAACCTCATAATATTATCTGGGATAATCAGGAACGTTTTGTATTAATTGACTTCAACGTAGCCTCATTTGCTGAAGACAATAAGGATTTTGTTGGAACAAACCCTTTTCTTGCTCCTGATTTAATAACTGATAATTACAAAGTAGACTGGGATAGGTCAGCCGATACATTTGCTTTAGGCATTACACTTTATGAGCTAATCTGTAAGCAACACCCTTGGGCTCCAGGTAAATTACCTTTAATTAGCAAAGACCCTCTACCTCCGAGAACCATAGAAGATCGTCTATCTGAGGAATTTGAAGCGTTTATTATGAAAGCGATTAGCTCTAGAGGAGATAATAGATTCAAGGATGCAAAAGAAATGTTAGATGCCCTTCTTTCCATTGGGGAAGAAGGTGTTTTGGAGAAGAAAGCAGAGAAAGAAAAACCAATAGTGGAAATTGAGAAGCAAGTTGATGTGGTAAATTATATTAATTCTTTGTATAGTCAGTCTAAGTATGGAAATTCTGGAACCAGGGCAAGTTTTTCGAGTAACGTTCTTGATGAATCAACTTATACACCAACTAAGCTTGATAAACATTTACTTCCTGCTATTTTAGATGGAAAGTATAAATTAGTTATTATAACAGGAAATGCGGGCGATGGCAAAACTGCTTTTATACGAAAGATTGAAGAAGATAAAAACATCTCTAACCTAAAACGCTTTAACAACAAAAATGGTGCTCGCTTTGAAATTAACAGTACTGTATTTGAAAGTAACTATGACGGTTCACAAGATGAAGAGGATTGTGCTAACAATGAAGTATTGGAACGCTTTTTCCGACCATTCGAAAACATGGTTAATTATAGCAATGCTAAAGAAGGTAGAATTATTGCTATTAATGAAGGGCGCTTGGTTGAATTCCTAAAAACTACAAAACAACACAAAAGACTTAACCACCATATTGAAGACTATTTTTATAATGAAGGGCATTATGAGCTTCCAGAAGGGTTAATGATTATTAATCTTAACTTGCGGTCAGTAGTAGCTGAAAGTGATGGTATTCATAGTTTGTTTAGACAACAAGTAAAAGCCTTAACTAGCAAGGAATTATGGGGTAAATGTGAAGAGTGTCCGGTAGCACACAAATGCTTTATTAAATACAATGTGGATTCATTTAATGATACCGCTTGCGGTGAAGAAGTAATAACTCGAATGGAGTGGCTTTTGAAAACGGCAAGTCTCAAAAGAGAGCTTCATATTACAATAAGAGACCTGCGTTCGTTTATAGCCTACACCATAACTCGTGACCATGTCTGTAATGATATAGAGTCGCTGTATACACAAAATAGCAATGCTCCTGAAAATTACTGGCAGTATTACTATTTTAATATTACGAATCGACTAGTTGAAGATTCTGGCAATCAAGATAGGCTTATCAAGTTACTAAGAGAAACAGATATAGGGGAAGTGGCTGTTCCTGATCTGGATAGGGATTTGTTCTTTGGCAAGCATCTAACGAAACATTATTTAGAGTTTGCTGAAAGAGAAATTTCCTTATTAGATGACTTTAACTCTACTGAAAGAATAAAGCCTGCTTATGAACAAAATGACAATGAAGTTGCACGGATAATAATGATTCAAAAGAGTTTTATTCGTCATCAATACTTTGAAGGAAAAGCAGAGCTTCTAAGCGTTCAAAATGGGGATGTCAAAGACAACAGTCAGGAAGAAACTTCGCAACTACCTTCCTACTTACTTCGCTTACCTTATCATTCGGTATTCAAACTTGCGAAAGTGCTGGACGATGGCGATATAGACAATCATACCAAAATAAGTATTTCAAGAGCGATATCGTTAAATGAGGGTTGTGATAATCCAGGGATTTACAAAGAATACCTAGTTTTATCCTCAACAGAAATTAAAGATCCATTAAGTAAATCATTCCGTTTATTTAATTTGAATGACTTTGAACTCTTTGTCAATAGATCAAAGCACTTGCTGAATTACCTTGAGTATGAACCAGATAGCCTGATATTCAGACATAAAAAAGAAAAACATATAAAACTTACTATATCACTTGATTTATATGAGATGCTATTCTTCATACAACAGGGGTTTAGTCCATCACTAAATGATCTTAGAGGGAAATTTGTTGAATTAATCATCTTCAAAAACCTTCTGAAGAATTTAAGTTACAGTGAGGTGGTTGTTACTAAGGATAACATAGAATTCTTTAGAATAAGTGTGGGCGGGCAAAACTATGTTCAAATTCAGAAAATGGAGGTGTAACTATGGCCATAAAATTAAACAAAGAAGAAAGCCTTTTTAGAAATGAACTGATCTTTGCGGCGGACGCAAAGGCAGTAAATATAGATAATACCTTAGTAAACTTATTTATGCTTTTGAAACATAATGGGATTAGACCTAAGCAGCGAGCTCGTGCAGGTAGCAAATCGTTCATTGATATCGATAACCTGAAAAGCGTATTTCGAAAGCTTGAAAGCGAAGGCTCTATCAAAGGATATAGTGACTACCCTGAAGCTGTAGAGCTTTGGATAAGAAGTAACCTTGTTAATATGGTATTTAGAGGGAATGCAGACAAAGAAAAAATATCTTCATTAAGACCTATTCATCTTGAAAGTTATCGAGTAAGAAACGCTGCGAATACCCGGGATTATAATACTGCTGACCAGGTTTATTTGATGCTTGGAGCCAATCCGACAGTAAAGGAAGATTTAAAGAGTTTCTTAATGGAAGGCTGGGATCAGACTACTAATAAGATTGACTTTGGTAATGGATTGGATGTAGATAGCTCAGGTATATTAAACATTGTTAAAGAGGTGAAACCGGGGTTTTTACAGAGTAAATCATCTTTGAATCAGATTCGTCCGATACTTCAAAAACAAGCTGAACTGTTTTGCGATGACGTACGAAGACTTCTTGCATATAAAAGATTAATTCCTAGAAATGTTTTGATCGACTACTTAAAGACTATTATTTCATTTAATCTCTCTTTGTATATCCAAAAACTTATACATTTTTTGCCTAGGATTATAGAAAATGGAACTACAGAAATTGAAGATGATTGGCACATAGTTTTGGATACAACCGATAACTACGAAAGCAAGGTGGCTAAAATAGCTTCTGATGATGCGGAAAGTCTAAATAACAAGATTTATGACTATGTAAAATCTACTTTTCAAATTAATGCTGTACTTCGTAGATTAAAGTTGGACAAGAATAATTCTGACAACCTGTTCAAGGCATTAAAGGTTTTACAGGAGAAGCCTGCTGATTTTGACGTATATTTTGAAACTCATTGGGACAATTTCTATAACTCACTTGAAGAAGACAAATTCCTTATTGAAGACATGGTGAAATATGAAGACACCTACTTCGACAAATACATAGAAGTGATTTTAAAAGTAAGGGGAGTATATCAATACAAATATCACATTCAGTTGATTGATAATCTTTCCCAAAAAAATAATGAAAGAGGTTTTATGGCTCAAACTAGAAGCCGCAAAAACCCCAGAAGGTTTGTGCTTGGAACTCGTCTTTTGGAGACGCTTGTTCAAATACTGGTATTGGAATCAAAAGGTAGTGAATTTCAAACAAGAAGTCTATCAATTGAAGAATTAATTTCGAGAATTCGTGAAAGATATGGCTTGGTGATTAATGGTTTAAGTGAAAGTAGGTTTGAGAATTCTGATTTACAGACTCATTTGGCATTCAAAGAAAACATGGAAACGTTCAAAATGAAGCTAAGGCAAATCGGATTCTATAACGATCAGAGCGATGCTTATATTCTTCAAAGAATTAGGCCGCGTTATGAATTCAAAATATAGTAAAGTGTGGGTGGTAGAAGATGAATACTTACTATAAAAGAATTATTCAGATGATTATTAAGCTATATAAAAGCGACTTCGAAAGTGCTAGGCCAGGACATTGTATGAAAATTACAGGTCTAGGTGTAACTGAATTAGAATTTCTATGGGATATTCTCCATGATAAATATCCCACAATTCATACATTCATTATTTCTGAAAAGAATAATGGAAGCAATAAGTATATTTCAGCCACAAAACTTATAGAGTTAAGGAACAAGCAGGAAGCTCCACTATTAGTTTTAATACCTTCTAATAGTCGAACAGCAGCCGAAGATTCCTATGGCAATGCAACATTTAAAGAGATTTCCCTAGAAGGTATTGAGCATAAGTTAAAAGAGGAACTAATTGCTAGTATTCCAGGTGAGTATACACATCTAATAAAACATGAGATCTTGCAATATCTTGACTCAATACAAATAACAATGGTTTCTATCATTAAATATTTATTGGCTTTAGAAGAGGAAGGGTATTCAAGGCAGGCAGTTGGTAACAACATTTATTTGCTCAATCTAATACCTGATGAACACCTTATTGTAGAAGAAGAGAAAATTCGTTCGAGGTTAAATTTTAACCTTAAAAGCATATCACTGCTTAGCTCTTTCAGCAAACCACTTTATGATAGAATAGCGGAGCTACCATTGGAACCGAATACACTTCAAAAAGAATTGGTAGATTTTATTAAGAAAGAAAAAGAAGCAAGGAATACAGATATAATATGTCTTTTGATTTTTAAGAAATATCCAAACTTAAATTTTATGCATTGGAAAATACCAGAATTAGATTTCTCTCGTATAAAGCTATTTACCGAGGATATTAGGTCAAAGAACTTTAAGGTTGAAGAAGGTCGTAAGGTTCTGTTTGTTGAAGAAAATAAGACAGCTAAAGTCACAATAAGATTTAGTACTAACCCTAATCCTAAAGACATATCAGACTTACAATACTTCAAAGTTATCCTTATGTCTGTTGATGGTGGTGCTGGTGAAGAGATATCTGTGCTGCGGAAGTTAAAAAACTCTACATCAAATAGAACATATAGAGAAGCAACTGTGGACTTAAATTCAAATATGATTGAAGAAGGTTCCTATTTTTTCAAAATAATAGCTGAAGATGGACATGGAAATGTTTTAAATGACGATGATGATTTTAAAGATACAAATATTCAAAATACATGGAAAGAAGCTCTAAATGAGGATAAAAAAACACCGAAAAGCAATTTCCCGTATAAAATCACTTGTGACTCAGAAGACTTTGATTATATTGTGGAGGAAGTGGTAGACCAAGATAATAATCAAAGAAGGGACAAGTTAAATAATGTTCTACAAGCTTACTTTAAATATCGCATCGAAAAAATAAAAGCAGATGCAGAATCAGATATTCCAGTTCCTTCTGACACATCTAATCTATGGTTAAGTGATATTTCAAAGCACACATCTACCTTTTACATTAACTATTCCCAAAGCCACAATTACCAGGTAAACCTGTCTTCTAAGCTTAGAATAATTGAGAATATATTCCTTGAAAACAGCAGTTCATTAGGTTATGTAAAAGGTTCTCTGATAAATAATTCAGTAGCAATAGGATTTGATAAGATTAGTTTTGTTAAAAGTGACTTAACAAGCATAGCTCCCAATTCAATTCTCAAACTAAGAAGGGAAATCTTTACTGCGATTCAAGGGTCAAATGAAGACAATAATGGAGTTTTTGAAACAGCTGACTTATTTAGGCACTATTCTATAATAAAAGAGTACCTTGAAAAACTTACGGAGTGGACTTCTGTCCTGAGAAAGCAAGCTTCTAGTGATGAATTAAGTGGCGAAGAGAAAACTAGGATTCAACGTTTTCTTACCCAATTGCAGTTTTTAGATATTGTCCGTATTAAAACAGAGTTACCAGGTGGTCAACCTACCGAAGCAGTATTGTTGACTCCATTGCACCCATTAAGATTAGCTTGGACATTAGAGTTATTGGAGGTTTTTAATGAGTGGGAGCAAAAGACTAGTGAACATCCTAGTTATAAAGGGGCTTGGACGAAAAACCTTGAAATATTTTTTGAGGGACAATTATCACCAGAGAACAATCCATTAGTTTTAGTGGAACCATTTTCCTTTAAAAGTTATTATTATTCTGGTGAGTTAGCATACGGTTGGGGCTTATATTTAAACTTAGTTGAGGAACTTAACAACCGAATAACTTCTGTTTCAAGGCAATTGAAGCATTATTTTCGGCAATTATTTAATGTTACAAAGGATAATTATGTTGAGACAGATATAAGTCAAAAATTAGTTGTTCGACATATCAAAAATTATTTGGCTCAACATCCTTATACCGATAAACTTATTATCAACCTTATTAATGCTGGAGATGCATATGTGTTTGCTGATGCTCTTGTTGAATTAGAAGAAGATCAGTCTCTAAAAGAAGTAAAGTATGAGATAAGAGTTTTTAAGGGCGATGACAGAATTATAGAGCATGGTGAGGCATTGCATAACTTACTTAATCCTGAATTCAACGTATCAGAGAAGGCGGAAGTTTTTTCTCAGCCATCGCAAAACAGGCTGTTTCCAAAACTACGATTCTCAATTAACAATATTTCAGATTACATGAGATGGCCTTCTAAGTTTACGGCACATTTAAGTTTCTTGGTTAGTCCATTTCCTATAACCATTGAACTAGTGAAACCATATAAAAACGAACGGAATTTTTATTTAAATGGTCTGATTACTGAATCAACCATTACTATGTATGAAAAAGGAAATGAGGTTAAATGGAACAGGTTTATTTGTGGTAATGAATTGCCAATTGGATACTCAGGCTCAGGTAAACTTGGTATAGCACTTTTTGATAATATCCAATCCTTCATTGCAGGTGCTTTAGCAGCAAAAAATACGGAATCCATACCATCAGTTCAAATAAGACTTAGTGATAGCGATAAGGTATTACTTACACATTTACATGATTATTCAGATTGGGTAATAACATTTGATAAATATTTAGGGCCACAAATATTTGATCAGCCATCAAAGAATGGTAGAATTCCATTTTTGCTAGACTATGTACCAGGAGAAGAACTTTTAGGAATATCATCTTATCTGACAACAAGACCTACATCAGAAATTTTAGGGTTGCTTGGTCCTCATTTTGAGGAGTTTAATCTAGACATACACAATTCACAAGATGTAAAGAAAATTAAAATTTTACTTGAAGATTTAAGGGCTGTAAGTAGCTCGCTTGTTCTTCAATTAAACTCATCTAAGAATAAAGCTTTTGAAGTAATTGGTTCTGCTTTTACGAAACGCGTATTGCAAAAGAAACGCTTATTAGAAGAAGCTTTCTTAATACCTATAGATTTGCATCAAAACCTTTTTGAAAGCTTACCAAGTCAAAGCAAAAGTAGAGCAGACAATCTATTGGTTTCAATTAACCCAGGTAAAAAAGAGATTACCATTACTGTTATTGAAGTTAAATGCAGAAAATCTCTTGGTGAAACTGAAAGTGAAGATTTGAAGATTAAAATGCGTGACCAGATTGAAAATACAATCGAAGCGTTAAGAGTGCACTTTGATTCCGACTATCATCTTTCAGCTGACAGACTGGACAGGGAAATTAAGAATAAAGAGCTTAAATCTCTTTTGAGTTTTTATATTCAAAGAGCTTATAGGTATGAATATTTAAATGAAAATGCTTACGAAAGCTATATAGATTTCTTACAGCATTTGGATGAAGGATTTAAACTTAAATTTAAGCAACTTGGTTTAATATACAACTTTGCTGCAAAACGAAAGCACCACAAAGAAGAGGTAGATCCTGATTTGACCTTTTTTACTATTGGAGGCAAGCTAATCGAAGAAATACTGGACCCAGATTCGGACTTGAACACGAGAAGGTTGATGGATAATGAATTTGATGCAGACCTTAGTTCTGCTGTTGGCAAGAACTCATCCTTAGATTCTTTTACACAGAAGATTATAACTAAAGTATCAGTAGCTACTGAGGATAAAGAAGACCCTAAATCGGAGAATGACAAAGTTTCAAGTTCCGAGGAGGTTGGTAGTAAAACAAATACTAATTCTGAGGCATATGTTAAGAAAAAGGAAGAAACTCCAATAATTTATGAAAGATCAGAAGGTGAAGAGCTTCCTGGTGTTTCACACACGACTCCTTCTTATGACACTTTGATTGGCAAAAGCACTCCTAGTGAACAGTACGGAATATTAGGAGAAAGTCTTCGCGGTAATAAAATTGCAATTGACTTAAGTGAAACGAATACAATAAGCTTATTTGGGGTGCAAGGTTATGGCAAAAGTTATACTATTGGTACTATTTCAGAGATGGTTTTAAAACAGTTTAGCAATGTTAATGAATTACCGGCTCCACTTTCTGGTGTTATTTTTCATTACAGTGAAAGTATGGACTATGCTCCAGAGTTCACTTCCATGATTTATCCAAACAATAAAAATGCTGAACTAAGAAAACTAAAGGAGAGATATGGAGCAGACCCGAATAACATAGAAGATATAATTATCCTTACTCCGCAGGATAAAGTTGCTGAACGAAAAGCAGAGTATCCTTCGATAGAAGTATTACCCATAGCTTTTAATTCCAAAGAACTAAATGTTCAGGATTGGCTGTTCATTCTTGGGGCTGTAGGCAATGATTCAGCTTATATAAAGCAATTAAAGGCTATAATGAAGGAGCATAGAAAAAATATTACTATTGATGGAATAGCTGAAAGTGTGGAGGCATCTGAGCTATTAACTAATTCTCAGAAAGCTTTATCACGCCAAAAACTAAGTTTTGCAAGAGAGTATATTGATGATAGTTTTATGCTTAGAGATTGTCTCAAGCCTGGACGACTAATTGTTGTTGATTTAAGAGATGAGTTCATAGTAAAGGATGAAGCTCTAGGTTTATTTGTTATTATGCTAAATATCTTTTCGGCTGTTAAAAGAGTAAATGGAACTCATTTTAACAAGTTCATTGTATTTGATGAAGCGCACAAGTACATGGACAATAAAGACCTAACAGGAAACATTGTAACAGCAATTCGAGAGATGAGACATAAAGGAGTAAGCATAATGATTGCTAGTCAGGATCCTCCAAGTTTACCAAACGAAATTATTGAGTTAAGCTCTATTGTGTTGCTACATAAGTTTAACAGTCCTCAATGGTTAAAGCATGTTCAAAAGTCGATTACACAACTATCAAACCTTAAGCCTGCTGATATGAGTGCTTTAACTCCTGGTGAAGGATTTTTGTGGGCGACCAGAGCAACTGAAAAAAGTATAACAACTAGACCACTTAAAATTTCTACTAGGCCAAGAGTAACGAAACATGGTGGAGAAACAATTCAGGCTACTAGAGGGACAAATGAAGAATAGTGGTCTTATGTCAAGAATTCGGGCAAGTTAAATATAGAAATTTTCTAGTTGAATAATAATTTTGAAATGACCTATCTTGATCATGCTATTCTCAGCTTCGGTTAATTGCGAAACGTAATACCAATGTGCTGCCGTTGTCCCTATCCCCTATCATTAAGAAGAGCTACCATGTTCTTGGAGAACCTAACAAGGGTAATTATGCTAAGCTTTGCATAATTACCCTTTACAGATTTCACAAGAAAGTGGAGATTCTCTTGAAGTTAGGGAGGGAGAAGGCGACAATAAAGTGGCTCTCTCTTTGTCATTAGTGGCTTAAAAAGACGGAAAGGCTGTTCCTATTCCATGGCAATAGTCAAGATTTAAAGCTGTTAAAATTACTTACTAGTTTATCCTCTCATGGATATAAACCGTTTTATCTAATCATATTTAGAATGAAAGAATTCAAATATGGTAATTCAACTGTATTCATTTACTCTAAATTTGCCTTAATGACGAAACAAGAGCAAAGAGAATGGTACAAAAAAGAATGGGAAAACAATAATCCCTATACTAAAAAGAATTGTTGAAGCTGTATTGAACAGCCATTTAAGTAGTACAAAGTTAAAAAATAAATGAAATGAATTTAATTGTTATTAATGCAACAGTACGAGTTAATAAATGCATTTGTGGTTTTAAATATTTTTTAGTAATGAATATTGATGACCAAGGGGGTCTCAAAAGGGTAACGCAATCCCGAAAAAAGGCATAAATAGTCATGAAAGATGTTACTCTCAAAGTTCCCGAAAATCCTTATATAACGCTACTTTATCTAATTATGTAAAAGATGTTACATCTTATAGGATTTATGGGCGGCTTGATGTAAGATAACATAAAGCATTTTAAGACTTTTACACACCCAAAACATTATACACAAATTTTACACACCACCCTTACAAAACCTTATAAACTCAATAACTTTTATCCTATATCGACCCCGACCACCGGGATCGAACAGTATTCTAGAAAACAGCAGAGTATCTTAAAAAAGAACTCTGCTGTTTATATTTCAACATTATAAAACATAACAATTTCCAAGAATGTAAATAATTATCCGTTTCGTCATAATAAGGGTATATACAAGCAAAATGGAGGAAACGTTAAATGCCTATTTATAACAAATTAGTAAGAGATCGTATTCCTGAGATTATTGAAAAGACAGAAAAAAAATTCACTACAAGAATTTTAGAGAATGAAGAATACATAAAAGAATTAAAAACAAAATGCTTTGAGGAGCTTAATGAATACATACATTCAGAAAATGATAAGGATGCGGTTGAAGAGTTAGCCGACCTTTTGGAAATTATCCATGCTCTTGCAAAATGTCATGGAACGAACATTGAACAGCTGGAACAGGTTCGGCAGGAAAAGGCAGAGAAGCGTGGTGGATTTAAAGATAAAATCTTTTTAATTGAGGTTGAGGATGAGTAAGGTACAGCTGATTACAAGAGACCTTGGATCACATTTAAATGACAAAATAAAAGGGGCGGATACAGTCTGTATTTTGTCCTCATTTGTCATGAAATCTGGAGTCAAATTTATTAAAGAGGCCTTGAAGAAAGCTGTACAAAATGGTGCGGATATTAAGGTTTGTACAGGTGATTATTTGTACATTACTCAACCAGAGGCTCTTGAAGAACTGCTTTCACTTGATGAACGTAGCAGCATACGACTATGGAAAAGTAATGGTGTTTCATTTCATCCAAAAGCATATCTTTTTCAATCGAATGAACATGATGTTCTTTTTATCGGTTCTTCCAATCTTTCAAGTTCTGCTTTGAATCAAGGCATCGAATGGAATATTTCTGTGAGTAATGAAAAAGAAGTTTTCGATGAAGCGCTAAAGGAATTTCTTGATATTTTCTACTCGGATCAAACCGTCCCTTTAAATAAAGAAACCCTTGAGGAGTACCGAACTAATTATGATAAGTATCATCTTAAACATCCAAATCTAGTTCGAAAATGGACGGAACTTGAGGAACAAGAATTAATGCTTCCTGCAAAAAAGAATAGTCCTGAAAAGCCTGAAGTCGTATTAGAACCTACGGCTACTTATGGAGAGATACTGCCTCGATTTGCGCAAATTGAGGCACTTGAAGAGTTAAATAAAACATTAGAAGAAGAATACAATAAAGCTCTTGTTGTGATGGCTACTGGACTGGGAAAAACCTATTTGGCTGGATTTTTTGCACAAAACTTTAAAAAGATTCTTTCTATTGCTCATCGTGAGGAGATTCTCAATCAAGCAAGAGATTCTTTTAAAAGAATTATGCCTGAAAAGCAATATGGCATATACAATGGCAAGATAAAAGAAGGTGGAGCAGATGCGATATTTGCTTCAATCTATACATTGAGTATTAAGAAGCATCTTGAGCGGTTTAGAGCGGATGAATTTGATTTAATTATTGTGGATGAATTCCATCATGCTGCAGCGGATTCATATAAACGTGCCTTAGATTATTTTCAACCTAAATTTTTACTAGGGATAACAGCGACACCTGATCGCAATGACAATAAGGATGTATATGCGCTTTGTGATGGAAACGTTGCATTCAGATTAGATTTCTTGGAAGCGATTAACCGGCATTGGTTAGCACCCTTTACCTATTACGGGGTCTATGATGACACAGACTATAGTCAAATAACGTGGCTGGGAAATCGGTATGCAGAAGAGGAATTACTGCAAGTTCAATTAAGAGAAGACCTAGCCCAAGAGATACTAAAAGCGTGGGAAGATAAAAAGCAGAACAGAACACTGGGATTTTGTTCGTCCATTAAACAAGCTGACTATTTATCAAACTATTTTAATAAACATGGCTATCATACGGTTAGTCTCCATTCTCAACAGACTGGAATCAGTAGAAATCTGGCCATTTCGCAGCTGGCAAAAGGTGAATTGGATATTATTTTCACGGTTGACCTTTTCAATGAAGGCGTCGATATTCCAGCCGTAGACACGCTTTTATTTGTCAGACCGACGGAATCATTGACCGTTTTTACTCAACAAGTTGGCCGTGGACTTCGACTGCATTCAAATAAGGAAAAGTGCGTCATCATAGACTTAATTGGAAACTACCGCAATGCTGATATAAAATTAAGCTTATTTGATACACAAACGAGTGAAGGTAAAGCTAGAAACATTCAACCAACATTACCTAGTTTTTATGAGATTGATTTAGATGTAAATGTTATAGACCTTCTTAAAGAAATGATCAGAAAGAGACAACCTAGAAGAGAAAAGTTATTCAATGACTACGTGGATTTAAAAAGGGAACTGGGAAGAAGACCTACTTATCTAGAATTACATTTAAAGGGTGCGTCAGAGTCTAAACATTATAAACAAGAATTTAATTCCTATGTAGGTTTCCTTAAATGGGCTGAAGAATTACTTGTATACGAGATTGAACTATTTGACCGTTATGAAAATTGGTTTGTAGAAGTTGAAAAGACAAGTATGACAAAAAGTTATAAGATGGTCGTTTTACTCTCTATGCTTGAACGTGGTAAGTCAAAGTGGTATGGTCCCATTTCATCAAGAGAAACAGCACCGTTCTTTCATCATTATCTAATGGAAAAAGAACATCGAAAAAGAATTGATTTTTCCGATAAAAGTGCAAAAAAATTATGGAATTATGATGAAAACGGTGTCAGTAAACTAATAGCTACGATGCCAATGACAAAATGGAGTGGCAGCTCAAAAGGATTAACTTCCTTTGAAAATGGAGAATTTCAAGTAAATCTTGATGTAAACAAAGAACATGAAGCAACTTTATTCCAATGGACAAGAGAAATATGTGAATACAGACTTCATGTACACTTTGAACGGAAGGCTAGAGCATCAGGAAATCATTAATACAATAGATGAATCATACAATGGGCAGCTTATTCTAAGTAGCCCTTTTTTATTGAGAAAAACAATCACTAGAGATGTTAATAAGCTATTTGCTTTTTATCCTCGTGGTAAACTGAAAATCAAAAAGTGTTTGACAAAAGATAACATGGTATAATTTAGTAAAAGAATTTAAAAAAGGATGACTGGCATGAATAAGACACTTAATGCGGAAGAAATGCCGCTCTACAAAGTTTTCTCTGATGATTTTTTATTTACTATTCCTACAGTTCAACGGCCATATTCATGGACGACTGACGAGGCTGGTGATTTATTAGATGACCTACTTGACTTTATAGAACACCACGCAATTACCGAAGATACAATTTCAAGGGTAGAAGAACCGTATTTCCTAGGTAGTATTGTATTAGTTAAAAAAGAAAGAAATAACTCTGAAGTTCTAGATGGACAACAAAGATTAACAACTTTAACTATTTTATTATCAGTTTTGCGTGATTATTTAGGTGAGGAATATGCTAAAAATATAAAAATAATGATCGCTCAAGAAGGTAACCGTTTGTTACAAACAAAGGATCAATTTAGGATAGAACTTAGAAAAAGAGATCAGCCATTTTTTCAGAATTTTATTCAAGAAGACGGAGGTACAACAAAACTTAGAGAAGATACTGGAACAAAAACTGACAGTCAAAAATGTATACGAGATAATGTTATGTATTTTATCGATAGATTTAACAACTTGGATCCATCAATAGTTAAGACTCTGCCTGGTGTTATAGCTGGACTATGCTATATTGTAGTTGTTTCAACACCAAATTTTGACTCTGCATTCCGTATATTTACAGTGTTAAATGATCGTGGATTGGATTTAATGTCTAGTGACATCATTAAAGCCCGTGCAATTGGTGATTTACCTGAAGGAAAACAAGATGATTATTCCATGAAATGGGAAGAGGTAGAAGTCGCCCTAGGGCGTGATCGTTTTAATAAACTTTTTGAACATATTCGAATGATTATCCAAATGCGTAAAGGTGGTGCAAACTTAAAGGATGAATATGATGAAATTTTTTCGAAAATTAACGGAAAAAATTTCATTGATGATTATTTGATTCCATATAGTGAAATTTATTTAAATATTGTTGACTACCAAACTCATTACCATAACAATCCAAAAGTGTTAAAGTTATTAAGCTTAATGAATCGAATTGACAATGTAGACTGGGTGCCAATAGCTATGTGGTACCATCGTCATAAGGTTGAAAATATTGAGGAATTCCTTGGCCGCCTGGAGGCCTTTGCTGCAACAAGTATGATTCTGCGAAGAAATTACAATTGGAGAATGTCAAAATATGCATCGATTTTAAAAGAAATGGATCGTGATGTAGACGTTTTTTCAGAGATGTCAACTTTAGAAATTTCACCAGACGACCGAAAAGAAGTATTAGATCTATTAAATGGTGATGTCTATATTAATTTAAAGGATACGGCAAAAAGGTACATATTATTGCGTTTGGATTCACTATTAACTGACGGACAACCATTTTATAATCACGCTGTTATTACAGTGGAGCATGTATTGCCACAAACCCCAAAAGAGGGTAGTAACTGGTTAATGTCCTTTGATAAACCAGAAGAGTATGTTCATAAGCTTGGAAACCTAGTCTTGCTAACAAGGTCAAAAAATTCTCAGGCTAGAAATTACGATTTTGAAAAGAAAAAGATATCTTATTTTCAATCATCCGGTGGTGTCACTTCATTTGCATTAACTTCTCAAGTAGTCCAAATGAATGAATGGACTCCTAAGGTAGTAGAAAGAAGACAAAAACAATTAATTGATTTATTAATGAAGACATGGAATCTGAATAAAAAAACAATTGAAGAAAGTGTTGAACAGCACTTTTATATTGAAACATTAAAAGGGGTTTTTGCTTCTGGACAGCCAATAGAGAATGGTTTCATGGTAATGAAAGGAGCTAAATGTTCAACAGAGGTTTCAAATTCTTTCAGCGTGGGTTATACAGAATTAAGAAGTAAGCTTTTAAATCAGAAAATATTGGTTATGCATGGAAACTATCTTGTTCTGACAGAGGATTATGAATTTACTAGCGCTTCAACTGCTTCATCTATTGTTCTTGGTAGAAGTTCAAATGGACTAACTTCATGGAAATTACCTAATGGAAAAACATTAAAAGAGATTAATTGCTAAATTTTTATTTGTGCGAATAGTTTCAGAGACTATTCGCTAATTTCTTTTGACATAAAATAAATAGTATAAGGTGTTTACATTATGAATATTGAATTGTTTATTGAGATTTTAAAAAATCATAGTTGGGGTATTTATGTCATTTTAGTTATTCTAGTTGCAAAATTCACAATAGACAGTATGGACGTTACTTTAGTTGAAAAAAAGCTACTAGCGAAAAGTAAAACACTTTTAATTGATATTAGTAATCTATTTGGGATGTCATTCATTTTTGGCATTGGATTTACCGTATACTTTCTATTTCCGAACATTCTTTTATTTTCAAATGACCTCTTAATAAATAAAAAGTCATTTCTATTATCTATTGTAGGTTTACTTGTGTATATTGTATTTATTTTATTCATCATTTTAATAGTTATATATGTATTGATAAAATATTTAGTTGGAAAATTTGCTATTAAGAAAACGTTTTATGTCACGCTTGAAAACGAAAAGTGGGAAATTATGAGGGTTACTGATAATAATTATGTACTCTTAACTGCTCTAGAAGATAGTACATCAGTAGAGGAAGTTTACATGTATTATGAACTGGAATCCTTAAAAAGAGAAAAAATTACTAAAAGGTTCTTAAATGTTCATCCGAATCTTTATGGGCTGAATATGAAAATATCACATCTTAACGTGATTTCAATATTAAGTATATTGGTTACTTTCATTACATTCTCTTTTTATCAGTTTGTTAATAATTTTGTTGCATTTATTCTAATTTTTCTCAGTTTAGTTATCTATTTAGTTTGTTTAATCTGGAAGGAAAATCATAAAGTGTTTCGCTCAGATAGTTAGTTTTGAGTGGTACGGTACTCTAGTTCTTTATTTCAGAATGTAAAAACACGGATCAAATAGATTGGTAGTAATGAGACCTGTGAAAGCTACAAGGCACTCTTTTCTCTTACCAAATATTTAGGTCAAAAGGGCAGCTGGTAATTTAGCTGTCCTTTTATGCATTCTTATACATTCAGTATCAAGATGTATTATTACCAAGTAATTTGTCTATTATTGTATATTGTTGAATGATATAACAAGAAGATAGTCCTATTCTGTTTTTGCCAACCATAAATTACCGATAGTTGACGGTATTGCCTGTCCGGATGTAGACGAGTATAATGTCCACGTAT
>NZ_JABWSY010000014.1 GCF_013396335.1 Bacillus sp. EB106-08-02-XG196 | reverse complement strand
AATTTTGGACAGATATTCCGTCAAAATACGGACACCTAATATCGTCAATTTCTGGACTATATAATAAATCAATAACAAGTAATTATTTCGAGAGAGTTAAGAGGATAATACCCTTTAACACCTTTCCCTTTCCCTTCACTACTTCTTTCTGAAGAAATAAGACCGTATCGCACATATCTTCTAAATTGACTATCAGTTAGTTCCACTCCATTTTTCTCTGCAAGATAAAAGATGTCTTCTTTTTTCATAAATTCACTCTCCTTACTCTTTATTCTAAGTAGCTTATTAACTTAAAACAACACCACCAAAATACGCAAATGAAAAATGTTATTGAATTAATACGCAGGACTTTGGTCCTAGAAGGAGTGAGACTATTTACCTTTAGTCATAAATCAAAAAAATTAAGCCTCAAAGAATTATCTATTTCGTTTGCATATACATATGAGTTATTAACTATACCAACTTTACATTTACCTGTTTTTCTTCGAGTGTTAGATCAATATGCTTATAATAAGAAGAGTTTTTTTAAGTCTTTTAGAATACAAGCTGAGGTAAACAAGTCAAAAGGCTTCACTACAATTGAAACAACTTAATTATTAAAAATGGATTCAAAGAAACTGGAGAATAAGTTTATTGATTCTGGTTTACTAAAGATCACCCAAATTGGGATAAGTGTATTTTTTTTATACATGATGAAAATCGAAATTATCTTTATAATGGAATATTTTGGTTTGGAAATTGTTTCTTTTTGTCACATATTGTAAAATTGAATTAATAGATTGATAGAGGGAGGTATGAAAGGTATTGATCAACATAGATAGAGCAGTTAATGATTTACATGAGTTAAATATAGATAGAGATGCTTTCAGATCAATAAGCGGTTACTTTTATCAATTTGAGCTGACATTATTACATATTCTATACGATGGTACGGAACAAGATCCATTTAAGGATAATCCTTGTAATGCAATTTATAAAGTAGAGACAATAGAAGATTATGTGAAGTATTACGAAAGTAATGGGAGAGGGTTTATTCGGCTTGCTCAGATGAAACATCACGATTCCCAAACATCGAACTCTACATATTACGGTGCTGTGTTAAGGTTATATTTTACTTATTTAAAATTCCTTGAAAAAGAAGAGGATAAAATAGAACTAAAAGCAGCAATATTCTTTTACGATATGTCCCCTGTAAAATCGATAAATAAAGTTCTAGAAGCTGCTATGAATTCCGAGAATAAGAAGCTTGAAAGTATTATCAACACTATTAAAGATATAGGGTTGGATAGTATCGAAAACAGAATCAAATTTTCAAAACTAACTACTTTCGAAAAGACTGAGAATCATGCTGCTATTACAAATAAATTAAAACATGAATTGTCAAGACGTTATCAAATGCTACAACCAAGTCACACCCCAGATCGTCTTTATGCTTCAGCAGTAAGTAAACTTATTCAAGATAGCGGGAATGAAATAGGATTTACTCTTGAATCATTAAACTCTTATTTTGTAAATGAGGTTGAAGTGCCGAGAGATTTCTATAAACTCAAAATCATTGATTATGTTAAAGGAATTATTAATGTGCTCGTAAATGAAAATATTAGAAACATCCATCCTTTTTATTCAAATGAAATCAAAGAATCTTATTCTGAAATTTACGTAAAAGTCATTATTCCGTTTATAGAAGAGAAGTTTGAGACTGCTGATTATAGATACTCATTTTTGCAGACAGTTACCCCAAATGATTTTAGTCAGGAAATAGTTATGGATTCAATTATAGAGTATGAATGCTTTTTAGAAGCAAGCAACTCAATCAAGCAGACCATGGCTAATTTGGCTAAGATACTTTTTTATTACCTAGAGTCAGGTAAAGAAGTAAGATTGGATGAGTGGTTTGATATAAATGATAATGGATGGTTATTTACCTATCCTGATGAACAGAGAGGAAGCGGGGTTTTAATAGGGAGCTTCAATAGTGATGTATTTACGTCAATGTCATATATGTTACCAAGATTAAAAGAAACATCGCTTAGACCGGATGTTTGGTATGTAAAGCACCATAACATTGACGAAATCAGTTCATCAAAAGCCCTAAGTTATGAAGTAGATTTTACCTCACCGCCAGAAGAAGTATATAGGCATATCTATGCCCAACCTGGGGATGAGCATTTTCACATTCAGTGTCTAGGTTGCCTCGCCACAGAGAGATTATGGGATTGCAGTAATGTAAATAATATCTTTAAAGATAAATGCCATGTTAAAGGGGATCAAGAAGAGTGAAGTTAAATGATGTAATCAAACATTTCATTAATAATGGTTATTACGAGAAAACTTATATTAAAAATAGTTCATATATAAATAAAGAAGGTAAAAGAGAAAGCAAGGATGTAATAATTTTACCATTTAAACATGTATTTGTAAGTGCTAATAATAATGAGGTTTACATCATAGAAGAGAAAGAAAATCTATTTACTTCTAAAGAATTAGAGGAAATAGATAATAAAATTTTAACCTTTATTCAATTTCTATCAAATAGGGATCCTATTAAATATAATATTAACCTAGTTCTACTTTGTCCGTTTGAAACCAAAAAAAATCAAAAAGAGTTTAATAAAATGCTAGGTTATGAGAGGAGTAAGTATACATCTAGGAAGATTTTTTTAAACACATCAAGTGATAATTTTGAAAATGAGCTGTCAATTTTACCATCGTTTCCTTTGGATGTTCATCTTACCTTAAAACAAACTCAAATTAATTCCTTAACTATGAAGGTCAAAGAAGTGGTGAATGAAAGTCTTTATAATGCACTTTTAAAGGATACAATTGATGATGATACATTAAACAATATTTTAATGTCTCTAAATGCAGGGGAGGCACAAAATGAGTAAAGGATTTTTAATTAAAGAAATTTATATAAAAAATTTTAGAGGATATGAGGAAAAGACATTTACATTTTTTAATGGAAATAAAGATAATAGTGGATTAATTCTATTAAGTGGCTCGAATGGATACGGAAAGACTTCTTTATTAGATGCTTTCGAATGGTGTTTTACAGGAACAATTCATAGGTTAAAAGAAGATTATGATGCAAGAAATGAAAAAAGAAATTTAAAAGTGAAAAAAGGTTTAATTCGCCATAACGGACAAAATGGAGATGTTGTGGTGAAAATAGAATTTATTTATAAAGGTGCAGATTATAAGGTTAAGAGAATATTTAATTCTACTGATGAAAGTCTAGCTTTTGACACCGAGAATAGTGATTTTTATATTAATGATGAAGAAATTACTCAACTGAAAACCATTGACTATGTTTTAGATGAGCCAATTGCAAAGGATTTTTATGAACGCTATACATGCTCCTATGAGAAGAATTTACGAATTTATGAAAAAAGTCGAGAAAATATTTATCATTTATTTTCTTCTTTCTTTGGTGGAACAAAAGACATCGAGAAGATTATTAATAATTTAGATGGAGATAAGAAAGATAAAAAACACAAAGGGATTATTGAGCAAGTAGAAACAAAAGTAAAGGCTGAGTTAATAATCGATTTCGAAAAGAAAAAAGAAAAATATGATGAAGCTTTTAAAGAATTAAATGATCTACTTCAAGCTGAACAAAATAATGTAAGTAACGATATTAAGCCACAAATTTACCCTATACAAAAATATTATGAGGATGAGATAAAACCTATCTCAATCATTGAATCAGACGAGAATTTTGAGGAAAAAGTAATTAAATTAAAAAGGCAAAAAACCTATATTCAAAATATAAAAATATTGCAAGAAAAACATAGTGGGTTTAAGGTTGCTAACCAGTTAAAAACATACTTAGATAAACTGAACCGATATGACGAATTTATATCAAGAATCTATCAACCATATCAGGTAAATAAGGTGGATATAAAGAGTATACAAGGGAAAGATTCAAATGATATTGTAGAAGAGAAACAGGCATATCTATTACATCAAAGAGAACTATCAAATGTCTCAAAACCATCAATAGACGGGATAAAAATCCTTAAAGATATAAGTTCGAAAATAAAGGGAATAGACACAGAACGGTTTCAAAAATTTCAATCAATAGACATTAGGTTAAAGGAATATCATACACTTGATTCACAATTAAAGGGATTTAATACAGCTGATGAACAGTTAAAATCATTAAGAGTTTTAGTTGATAATAAAGTAGGATTTGAAAGTCATAGAAATGAAGGGAACAAGAAATGCCCATTATGTGGGAGCAACGAAAAGTTTTCAGATAAAGATGTTGAACTATCTAGAGTTGCTAAAGATATATTAGGTGAAATTGATAACAAACGGAATGAACTTCAATTAACAGTAGATAGATATCAGCAAAGTTTACATTCAATCTACCAAACGTTTTTTGATTATATAAAGGATTTTATAGGGACAAATATTAATAACTTAGATAATTTGTTAAAAAGTTTTAATGTTACAAATGAATTTAAGAATAATTGTATTCATTTAAAGTTAGATTTCCAGAAAATTAATGAGGAAATTGTAGAAGAAAAAAAACGTCTCCTAGAGAATGAATTAATTAAGACAGATGAATTTATAGCATTTGAAGAAACCTTCCTTAGTAATTTAATAAATGAAGACCAAGAGCTGTTTGGAATGCTGGATAAAAACAATAAAGTTCTGAAGAAGATCGATTATAAGGCGTTAGATATTAGTAGGAAAATTAATTATATACATATGTTTATCAATTCGTATCAAAAATTAAAAGAGGGATACCCAATTATTATACCGATAGAAGAAATCAATCATGTAGATATAATAAGTAAAATCTCTTACTTAGATTTGTGGATACTCCGAATAGAGACTGATAAAAACCTAAGGTCAAAAAGAAATCAATTACAAATATTAGAGAGTAGTTATAAAGCAAGTGAAAAGGA
Source organism: Bacillus sp. EB106-08-02-XG196 (assembly GCF_013396335.1). Classification (GTDB taxonomy): domain Bacteria; phylum Bacillota; class Bacilli; order Bacillales; family Cytobacillaceae; genus Neobacillus. Next base: position 185,999 of record NZ_JABWSY010000014.1, on the reverse strand, counting down.
ATACCTTCAAAAAATGGGTGAATTGAAGAAGCTAAAACAAATATTAACAAAGATGAAGAATATTAGAAATCAGTGGGACAAGAAAATGGTGGAAGACATAAAAGTCCCTCTTCAAAAGATATATAGACGTATAAACAGACACACCAATATTCAAGATATAAATTTATTAATCGATGGTAAAACCAATCAAATGGCAAGTTTAAATGCAAATATTAATGATGAAGAAATATCAGCTACAAATATCCTAAGTGCTGGACAACTATCTGTCATGGCATTAGCCATCTTTATAACTGTATCAATGGGGCAAAAAGAAAACTTATTTAAGTGCTTCTTTTTAGATGATCCAATCCAGACTATGGATGACTTAAATATATTATCATTTGTTGATCTTCTTCGTACGGAACTCTCTGAATCAAACAAAAATAATAGGTTTATAGACCAATTATTCTTTACTACATGTGACGAAAACTTAGAAAGATTAATCACTCACAAAATGAAAAGTTTTGGTGTTAATTATACTCATATCCACTTTACTGGGTATGGTGATGCAAAAGTGCTTGCTTAAAAAAACGTGTCATTTTGACACGTTTTTTTATTTTGTTTGTACTGTATTTCCTTTAAGATGTATGGCAATAAGACAAAATAAATCTTGAAGTGAGTTACTAGTTAAATTCACCATTATTGACTCTAGACCTTCTCTGATGACATGACACTCATACTTGTCTCTTCCCATAATAATATGGGCGTGTCTGTCTTCACCCATAACCCTCTTGAACATATCTAGTGCATCTTCTAAACGGGTGCTATATCTCCAGTGTCCCAGTGAATATTGTCCATTGTACCAATCAGTTCCTCCATCTCTAGTAAAACATTTGAACTCAAGAACATCTTTTGCAATAAATAAATCTTTTTCACTAGTGGTCATGGTCTCCCACAAAATCCCCATTTTATCCTCCCTTTGTTAATAATCAATTTTAGATAACCCACTTCCAATTATTAACATTACGATTACTTTCTAATCCTACGTATATGCAAGACAATTTGAAAAAAGGTCAGAGATGGCAAGAAAATTGTAATCGGGATTTATATTTTTTGTGAAACAGTTTCAATTTTTTATGTTCAGAAGACTAACAATTCAAGTATCAAGATATAAGTTTGAAAGTCTTGTTTAATACAAGAAAGTATATCTATAATCCTTATTATGGTAATATTATTTGGAATATTATTTAATTGTGAGAAAACATGCAAAAGGGGTTTTGGGGAAATGAAGGAGTTAACAATTAACAACGGAGTATTGAATCTTAGTAAAAATGAAATAGGTTATCAAGCAGTTCTCGATGACTTTAAACATGCAACACACGTCAATGTTGTTACATACAACATCTCCCAGAACGATTCTCAACTTATAGATAGTTTAAAAAAGTTAAATGAAGATGTTACCTTAAATGTTGTTACAAATATTCCAGGTCGGTTTGAAACCTATTATGTGCCAAAGAGGAAAGTATATAAAACCCCTGCACAGAAAGCACTTGAGAATATTGAACACTATTGCAGTGTCCTTAATCCAGTGGGTTTCAAGTGTGACGTTTTTACTTATTTTAATTTTAATAATCATGCTAAAATCATCTCTACTAATAATATTGCTTATATTGGATCAGCAAATTTCTCGGATGAAAGTAGAAGTAATTTTGAGGCGGGAGTCATTATACATGACAAAGCAATTGTTGCTAGAATAAATAATGTATTAGTCGAAGAAGTTATAAGTGATTCCATTAGATATAGTACTTCTTACTATAATATTGTTAATGAATTCATGAAGGAGAACTTGCAAGACGCAGAAATCCTAGTAAAGGAATTCGACGATTCATTATTTACTTGGATGGAGGTCGGCTATAAAGGTGATATCAAAATTATGGATTCATTTCACGGTTCTATCTCAGAAGAGAAATGGGATACCTTCCAAAATCTTTGGTATGGAATTGAGGAGCTAATTTTTGAGGTAGTGAAAGATTTTGAAGATAAAGTGGATATGACACCTATTAGTCAGTATTTGTCTTTGCTTTCAGATAAGATTCAGTTTCTAAATCAACATCTTGCTGAGATTGTTACTTTTAAATTAGATGTTTCAAGAATCGCTGAAGAATTTGATTTATATCATACGGGCGAACCAGAAGATCGTGAAGCTGCATTTGAATTAGCAGAAGAAAAAATACGAGAAGAAAGAGAAGCTATGTTTGAAAAGATAGAAGATAAAGCAAAGGAAATTGAGACAAGTTTAGCTGATATACCACAGATTATTCAAAAATTAACAGCAGAGTTAGATTTAAAGAAAGAAGCACTTAGTGAAGTTATACGGTACGAAAACCAACACAAAATAAACAATACAGGAGAAAAGAGCGAAAATATTTAGGCAATTAACACTGTGACCTTAAGAAGCTGGTAGAAAAGTGACGAACATTGGAGAGGCAATTTGTAAACAATGTGTTGAAATCATAAATGATCTACTAAGAAGATTTAAAATAGATAATCTTGAATTAGAAACAATGGAAGAGGAAGTAGATCCAGATGATGAATACGAATGTCTCATTTGTAAGCAACAATAGACGAGGGAGATGGGTATATTTCAGCAGTCTACTTCAATGAAGTAAGTGACTCGTTGTCTGAAGTGGGAGAATTAATTTCAAGTGAAATTAAAGGGTGTTTTAATTACGAAGGTCAAGAAATGGACCATTATATATACGCTTTTAACAAAGGTGAAGATGCAGACGAGCAAATAAGTAAAAACGTAGGAATGAGCGTAGAGGAGTTTCTATATGATAATGGTATACCTGAGGAACTCCATCAAGAGATGACCAAGTTGCTTCAATGTCAGAAATGGCGTTATGGGAAGGAAGAAGCCCACCCAAAACACAATCCTGATGGGGGGATATTTGAGCTTGATGATGAAGTGTATTCTCAAGCGGAAATCGATCATTTTTGGGGGCTAGGTTATGAGTGGTTTTCGGAATTTTCCGAACTGTATGATACCCAATTAAGCAAGTCGGACTTGGCAGATTTTAGGGATTATCTAATCAAATTTCCAATCCTTGCTTTTAATAATCTTGTTGGACAAAAAATCTACATGGTTTTGAAAAGTCACTATAAAGAGAAAGATTTTATTACACTTATTAAGAATAATTCCTTTATAGAGGTAGAACGAGAAAAGTTGATACCAAAGTTTATGATAAGGAGGGTCTTTGGAACCCACCACAAGGCAGGGCTTCACATGGGAGGTACAATTTAATTAGGACATCAGTATTATATTGCACGGATGACCCAAAAGTTCTTCAACTCGAATTGCACCCTACCTATGATGAAGTGATTGATGTTGGGACATTTAAGAATAAAAGTGAGTTGACTTTACTCAATATGGATTTCTTTCATGAATTTCAGGGGTTTTTCGATGAAAAAAATATGGATACAAAACAGTTTAAAGAAGTTTATTTACTACCAAATTTTATTCGAGACTGTTGTGTGGAAATTGGTTATCACGGTGTAAGATACACAGGTGTTCATCAAGAAAATGGTAAGTATACGAACTATGCATAATTCAATTTTAATAAGAGTGATTTTAATATAGTGGATACTTTTACTAAGAAGTACTCTATCAAGTATGAAGACTTAGAACAAAAAACTACAATAATTTAGGAAATCCTTTTTTAGTGAGGCTCCTATGACAGAGCTAATTGATTAGAAAGATACAATAAAAGAAGATTTAATCTTTGAATATTAGAATAGTAAGGAATAATTGTTATTACTGGTAATTTGTAGGTGAGTATAAAATTAATATGACCTAATAAGGCATTGGATAATGTATTCCAATGCCTTATTTTTTGCCTCTTAAATAACTACGGTGAACCTTATCATAAATAGAGCAAAAAAAGTTGTAAATAAGGTCTCGGTTGGGAGTTATTTACCAATAGAGTTATAGAAATATTGAATTAAAGGGAGACACCTGTCATTTTCATCCTGTGGGGTAATTTCGCAAAGCAAAAGCAACAATTGATTACCGGATCCCATCACTTTATTATTAAATCTCCTAACCCAAGCCCATTATCTGCCCATAATGGCTTCTATGGCAGCCGGCCATTTTCTAAAGTTAACCAGTTTTTGAGGGAGATTGGGAGTATGGAGATTGATTGGCAAATAAATAATCTATAGGTAAAGGTAATGCAGGAAGCAAATAAAGAAGAAGTCTTTTGATGAAGGAGTTAGAAAGAGGTGAAGAATATGATTTTTGAAGTTACTTCCAAATATCATAAACTATCGATGTTGGATAAACATCATAGGTTTAAGTCCTGGGAACATTGTTTTAATTTTTTCTATAACAATTATAAAGCAATAGACGATGATACAACTATTGATCATGGCTGTCTCCATTTGGCATTTTATCTCGCAAGTTTTGGAATGCTACGAGGGGGATCATTTTTACTACAAAAGGATTATCGAATCCATGAATACTTTTTAAAGGATGTTGTTAGGAATCCTCAATATCATAAGTACTTCGATAGTAAATCCCAAAGAAGTATAAATAAGATGAGTGTTGAAGGTATTGATACTTTGATAAATGAAACGTCCAATGCATACATAAAAAATATATCTCAAATCAATGGTCAAGATAAAACTATTACGGTTACAGATACGTTAGCTTCTAAAATTTTACTAGGTGTGTATGGAAACGTACCTGCATATGACAGGTATTTAAGGGATGGGTTAAAGCTGCATGGCATCAACCAGCAATTTACTGAAGCTGCTCTAATAGAGTTAGTTGATTTTTACAATCAGAATAAGGAAGACTTTGAAAAAAGTCAACATTCCTTTAAGCGAGACGGAACGTTCTACCCACCAATGAAACTAATTGATATGTATTTTTGGCAGGTGGGATATCTGTTAGAAAATGCAGATGAGGGTTCCGATGAAATAAAAAGAATCAAAGAATTTGCAATCAACTTCTCTAATAATAGGAAAAACCAATTGATAGGAGGATCGATAAACATGCAAAGGTCGGTAAAAAATCCTGGATTAACGGATAAAATTAGAGAATATATAATTGGTAGATTAAATCAAGCAAAGGCGGATGGATTCACTTCAATAGATTTAAAGTCGGGGGAAAATCATAAAAGTCTTAAATTAGAGAATCGAATGCCTGCAGTCACGAACGCTATGGTTTCACTGGGAGTATTTCGTTTTGAAATTATTCACGATACACCAAGTGGAGCGAGTTCAACTAAGCTTGTTAGGTATTATTTATAAATGTATTCATCCTGGATAGAGGATCTTTTTATTTCTTCCCATATATTGTACAATTTTAATATATCCAAATACTTACATTAAGTAGTTGGGTGTTAATTATACAGTCAGGGGAAAATCGATGGATACGGTCGAAAAGAAGTTAATTGTGAATTCCGATAAAGGGAATTTATTAAGAGAATTAGTGAGATCCATGAACGAGTGTGAGCGTTTTTATTTTAGCGTTGCTTTTATTAACTATAGCGGGCTGCAACTTTTACTTGATCCTTTAAAGGAAGCTGAAGAAAAGGGAGTCAAAGGAAAAATCATTACTTCCACTTATCTTAATTTCACTGATGCAAAGGCATTGGAAAAGATTAAAGAGTTTAATAATGTGGATTTAAAGGTTTTTGTTACGGATAAAGAGATCGGGTTCCATACGAAGGCATACATTTTTGAGTATAGTGATAGCTATAAGGTGATTATTGGTTCCTCGAATATTACCCAAAGTGCATTGAAAAGCAACATCGAATGGAATGTAGAAATAATCACTAAAGAGAATGGCCGATTTATCCAGGATGTTTTAAAGGAATATGATTATCTTTGGAATATGAGTGAGGTTGCAGATCAAGACTTTATTAATAGATATGAAGAATTTCTTAAGAGCTTTAAGGATACAAAGCAATCACGAAGCTTGATTTATGAAAATAAAAAATACATTGTCCCAAATAGAATGCAAAGACGAGCAACAGAGAATTTAGAGAGACTGAGGAATTTTGGGGAGAAAAAGGCACTAGTCATTGCAGCAACCGGTACGGGTAAAACCTATATGTCTGCATTCGATGTGAAAAGCTTTAAACCCAAGAGACTTCTATTTATTGTTCATAGAGAAGAAATCTTGAAAAAGGCCAAGGAAACCTTTGAACTTCTATTACCAAATGAGGGGATAACCTTTGGTCTGCTTACAGGTAACCATAAACAAAAAAATGTGGATTATGTATTTGCTACCATTCAAACCATATCTAAATGTTTTCATGAATTTAAAAGAGATGAATTTGAATATATGGTCATTGATGAAGCGCATCATGCAACTAGCCCGACTTATCAAGCTGTATTGGACTACTTTGAACCTAAATTCACTTTAGGGATGACTGCGACGCCAGAGCGCAGTGACGGTTATAATGTCTTTGACCTTTTTGATAATAATGTGGCAATCGAGGTCCGCTTGCATGAGGCGCTTGAGGACGAGCTAGTTATTCCTTTTCACTACTTTGGAATTACAGATATTGAAGGTATAGATTTGAGTGATGTGAACATTGATGATATTTCTGAAATCACAAAAAGGTTAAAGGTTAACGAACGCGTTGATTTTATTATTGAGAAGATGGATTTCTATGGTCATGACGGTGAAAAAAGGAAGGGCCTAGGTTTCTGCGCCAGTATCGAACATGCTCAGTATATGGCTAGTGAATTTAATAAAAGGGGTTATCAAAGCGTTTGCTTACACGGTGGAGATTCACCCGAAACACGTGGACGTTTTATTAATCAATTAGAAAATGACCATGACCAACTAGAATTCATCTTTACAGTTGATATCTTTAATGAAGGTGTTGATATTCCTTCTGTTAATACAGTACTAATGTTAAGGCCAACTAATTCACCCATTGTATTTATTCAGCAACTTGGTAGGGGATTACGTAAGCATGCAGAAAAGACTTTCTTGACTGTTCTTGATTTTATTGGAAACCATAACAAAACATTCCTAATAGCACTAGCATTAAACGGAAGTCGTTATTATGATAAGGAAAGTTTGAAGGTAGCAGTTGCAACAGGATTTGCTAATATACCTGGGTGTACACATATCCAAATGGATAAAATAACCCAGGAGAGAATATTGACTCAGATTGATAGTGAAAACTTTAATTCGATGAAGTACCTTAAGGAAGAGTACTTTGAATTTAAGAAACTCAATCAAGGCCGGATACCATTCTTACTATTGGATTATTTGAAATATGATGGAGCTCCTGATCCTATTAAATTCATTGATCGGGAAAAAACATACATACAATTTGTTGCCAAGGTGGAGAAGGATGATTATTTAAAAGAGCTTTTACAAAATGAGGCGTTTGAAGGGACTTTAAAAGAACTGTCAAGCAAGCTTCCACTTAAGCGAATTTATGAGTTTGTAATCATTCGTTATTTAATTGAACATGACGAAATAAATCTAGAAATGGCAAAGAAACAAATCTTAAAGATGATAACTGAAGTTGATGATGATAGTGTTCTACATGCTTTTGAGTGTTTGAATCAAAACTATTATGATAGTGTTCAAATAAAGAATAAGCCGAAGTTAGTTCAATATAAAGATGGCAGACTTATTAAGTCCCCAGTTTTTAAAGAACTATTGGAAAGTGAAGATTACAGGAAGTTTATCGAAGATATTATTACTTACGGTATTTTCCGATATGAAAAGGAATTTAAGGCAGAGTACTACGGTGTTCCACATTTTAAACTTTATGAGCAATATCAAATGGTGGATGCAGCTTTACTTTCTAACTATCGTAAAATCCATAGTTCCTTTAGAGGGTCAGGATTGTTAGCAAATGGGAATGAGTATTTTCTATTTATTGATTTACATAAAGAAGAGGATGTTAAAGAAAGTATTAATTACAAAGATAAATTTATTAGTCCTCTAAAATTCCAATGGCAATCAGTAAATAGTACCACCCAACAGTCTGAAAGAGGGAAAAATATAATTTTTAATAAACAACGCGGTGTCAATCTTCACTTGTTCATTCGTAAGTATAAAGAGATTGATGGTAAGACGGAGCCCTATATTTATATTGGCAAAGGGAATTCGGTTGAATTTGAAGGGGATAAGCCAATTACGGTATGGATGGAATTAGAAAATGAAGTGCCGGCAAGTTTATATACAGAGTTTACAAAAAAAGTTTAGTCTTCTCATTTGAGAAGACTATTTTTCTTGAATTAACTGTTCCACTGCTGGAATATCCGCTGGTGCCCACTTGAGAGATTCAAGATTTTCTCTTTTTAACCAGATTAACTTTGAATGCTCACTCGGAGTTGGCGTACCTTCGATAACTTTACATTTAATTGATATCAAATTAATGATAAATGTTTCGTATTCATGTGTGTTGTCGTTGAAAATTCCTGTTGCTGTTTCAATCTTGCAATCCAATTCCTCATCTATTTCTCTTTCAAGTGCTGAGTAAATATCTTCATTTGCTTCCACTTTCCCACCTGGAAACTCCCACATATTCGGAATTGACATTTCTGGTGATCTTAGTGCACATAAGATTTCATTATTTTCATTTTCAATAATTGCAGCAACTACTTTTACAAGTTTTTTCATGATAGCCTCCTAATGATATCTATAATCATAATAATATCATTTTTTTCGATTAGATTCTTTTAGCAGATTTAGGGGCGAAAATGAAACTCCTAATTCCAAAATACTATTATTAATATCAGATTTTAATACAACCTTCCCTTGCTTGAGGCTATAACTAATCTAAAGTTAACAAAATGGCTGGAAGGCTTGGTAAAAATGGTTCAGAAAACTAATCAAACGTTTAATTAAATCGGGTGGTAAACTAATCAAACGTTTGATTAACTGGTGTGAGGCCTTGGTACAACAGGTCTTGAAAACTAATCAAACGTTTGATGAACAAATTTAGCTGTCAAATGCGAAAGCTTTTACGCTAAAATGGAAGAAATTAAAAATCAAAGAAACAAGGATTTAGTAAGGTGCTTCTGGCAATTAACTGATGTATGTTTTGGCAGTATCATTTCCGTTGGTGTTTTTAATTCTTAACAATATCTTTACATTCTATTACTTGAATTCTATATATAAGTGAATTATTATATAAGTGTTCATTTATATAAAGTTCTATCCGTTACGGATGTTCAGCTTGCATAATAATTAAGGGTTTAACGAAAAATATCTTATAGTTTATTTTACTTACCATTATTATAAGGATATTATTATTTACTTATATGAGACGCTGAGGAGGGGGATGTATGTCGGAAACAAAATCAACTGTAGAAATAGAGCGGATTTCTAACATCTTTAAATTGTTAGGGGATAAAACGCGTTTAACCATGATTAAAATTCTGGATAATCATGATGCTTGTGTTTGTGAATTTGTAGAAATATTTAAAACTAGTCAGCCAGCCGTCAGTCAACATGTTCGTAAGTTAAAAGATGCTGGGCTGGTTAGGGAAACAAGGAGAGGACAATGGATCATCTACTCTTTAAATAAAGATAGTGAATACTTTTCATTGGTTCAAGATTTATTGCAACACCTTCCAAACCAAGATTTTAGATTAAAGGAATTGGAAGAGCAAGGATTACGAATTTCATGTGAATAATTGGAGGTTTAAATATTGGTATCTACGATACTCGCATCATTCATTTTTTTAATTACGCTTATTCTTGTTATATGGCAACCTAGAAACTTATCCATTGGCTGGTCCGCATGTGGAGGAGCCATTCTTGCTTTAATTGTTGGAGTGGTTGACTTTCAAGACGTTCTCGAAGTAACCAAAATTGTATGGAATGCGACCTTTTCATTTATTGCTATCATCATTATTTCCTTGATATTGGATGAAATTGGGTTCTTTGAATGGTCAGCACTTCACATGGCAAGAGCTGCGAAAGGCAATGGAATTAAAATGTTTGTTTATGTAAGCATACTTGGTGCTCTCGTGGCAGCATTCTTCGCAAATGATGGAGCTGCACTTATCCTTACACCAATCGTCTTAGCGATGGTACGAAATTTAAAGTTCGAAGAAAAAATGGTTTTTCCGTTCATTATTGCAAGTGGTTTTATTGCAGATACAACTTCATTACCACTAGTTGTGAGTAATCTTGTAAATATCGTTTCTGCTGACTTTTTCGGAATCGGATTTGCAGAGTTTGCATCAAGGATGTTTGTTCCAAATTTATTTGCTTTAGTGGCAAGTATTTTAGTCTTATATCTTTACTTTAGAAGGAACATACCTAAAAAATATGATCTAAATAATCTAAAGAAACCTGCCGAAGCCATTCGGGATCAAAAAATGTTTCGACTTTCATGGTTTGTCCTCTCCATATTATTAGCAGGATACTTTATAAGTGAATTTTTAAATATTCCCGTATCCATCATTGCAGGTATAGTGGCTATATTCTTCTTATTTATGGGAAGAAGAAGCCGCGCAGTTGAAACAAAAAAGGTCATTAAAGGAGCACCATGGGCGATTGTATTTTTCTCAATCGGAATGTATGTGGTGGTGTATGGCTTAAGAAATGTGGGATTAACCAATGTCTTAGCTGACCTAATCCAAGTGACAGCCGATCAAGGATTATTTGTAGCAACCATTGGAATGGGTTTTATTGCTGCTATTCTATCTTCCATTATGAATAACATGCCAACTGTGATGATTGATGCTTTGGCCATTGCTGATACCAATACAACAGGTGTAATAAGAGAAGCACTTATATACGCAAATGTGATTGGCTCTGATTTAGGTCCAAAAATAACCCCTATCGGATCTCTTGCCACTTTGTTATGGTTACATGTTTTATCGCAAAAAGGAGTTAAGATTTCTTGGGGAACCTATTTTAAAACGGGTATTGTTTTAACCATACCAACTTTATTCATTACGTTGGTTGGTCTCTATATATGGTTGTTAATCATTTAAGCAAAATTTAAAACAAAAAGGAGCATTCATCATGACAAAGAAAAAACTCTATTTTTTATGTACAGGAAACTCTTGCCGCAGCCAAATGGCAGAAGGATGGGCAAAAAAACATTTAGGTGATGAGTGGGAAGTACGCAGTGCTGGTATCGAAGCTCATGGATTAAACCCGAATGCAGTAAAAGCGATGAAAGAAGCTGGAGTTGATATTTCAACTCATACTTCAGATATTATCGACCCTGAGTATTTGAACAATGCTGATTTAGTTGTCACTCTTTGTGGAGACGCTGCTGATAAGTGTCCGATCACACCGCCAAAGGTAAAGCGAGTTCATTGGGGGTTTGATGACCCGGCAAAGGCTCAAGGAACAGACGAAGAAAAATGGGCATTCTTCCAACGTGTCCGTGATGAAATCAGTGGTCGCATTAAACGTTTTGCTGAAACTGGTGAGTAAAGAGAAATTAATAGCCAAGAGTTTTAGACTCTTGGCTCTAATTTTATTATTTATATAACCAATTGCTTATATCATTTCCATTAGGAGAGTGTTTTTATGAGTAAAGTAGAAATCTTTGATCCAGCCTTGTGTTGTCCCACAGGTGTTTGCGGTCCGAGTGTTGATCCTGAATTAACAAGAGTGGCAACTGCAATCTTTTTATTAGAGAAAAAGGGGTATGACATTAAACGTTATAACCTTGGAACGGAACCTGGAATATTTGTTGAGAATAAAGAAGTTAACAAAATTCTTCATGAAAAAGGTCCGGACTCACTTCCGGTGACCTTAGTCGAGGGCAATATTGCTAAGATAGGTACCTATCCGACTAACGAAGAACTTGCCGAATGGTTTGGTATCCATGCTGAGGAATTGATTGTCAAACCTAAGGCTGGTTTAAAAATTGAACTTAATCCATTGAAATAGAAAGAAGTGAAAATCATGTTTCAATCTTTCGATACCAAATATATAAGTAAAACAAAATTCTTATTCTTTACTGGAAAAGGCGGGGTAGGGAAAACTTCAACTGCATGTGCTACAGCAGTAAATTTAGCAGATGAAGGAAAAAAAGTGTTACTTGTTAGTACTGATCCTGCTTCAAATTTACAGGATGTATTAGAAGTTGGGCTAACAAATACTCCAATGGCAATTCAGAATATACCCAATCTTTATGCTTGTAATCTTGACCCTGAAGAAGCAGCAAGAGCTTATCGTGACAGAATTATTGGTCCATATCGTGGCAAGCTCCCAGATGCAGTTGTTGCAACAATGGAAGAGCAATTGTCTGGGGCGTGTACCGTAGAAATTGCTGCATTTGATGAATTTACAAATTTACTAGCAGATTCTTCAATTGTTGACGCATATGAACATATTATCTTTGATACGGCTCCAACAGGACATACACTTCGACTACTGCAGCTGCCGACTGCATGGAGTGGATTTTTAGAGGAAAGCACACATGGTGCTTCTTGTCTCGGTCCTCTTTCTGGGTTATCTGAAAAAAGGCAGATTTATTCATTAACAATGGATGCACTTGCTGATCCATCTAAAACTACATTAATTCTTGTGGCAAGACCTGATGAATCATCTTTGTTAGAAGCAAGTCGTGCATCAAAAGAATTGAAAGAAATCGGTATTGCCAACCAAGCTTTGATTATGAATGGATTAATGCAATCCTTTTTACCAGAAGATAGAATTTCATCTTCGTTTTATCAACAACAACGGAAGGCGATTAAACAAATTCCAGATGATTTAAAACAAGTTGTCATCTATTCATTACCGTTTGTTTCGTATTCTTTAACAGGTGTTAAGAACCTGCGTTATTTATTTAAACAATATACAATGCCTGCCATACCATTAGAGGTTGAAAGTCAAACGATTACTCTGCCTGGATTAAATAAAGTGATTGAAGACTTTTCAGTAAACGATACTAGAGTGATTTTTACGATGGGCAAAGGTGGAGTCGGAAAGACAACGATGGCTTCTGCTATTGCCATTGGATTGGTTGAGAAAGGTCATAAGGTACATTTAACTACTACAGACCCAGCAGCGCATCTGGAGTTTGTTTTTCAAGATACTCAACTAAATGACAAATTATCCATCAGCCGTATTAATCCAAAAGAAGAAGTCGAGGCTTACAAATCAGAAGTTTTAACGAAAGTAAGTAACGAACTTGATGAGGAAGCAATTGCTTATATTCAAGAAGATTTAAACTCACCTTGTACAGAAGAGATTGCCGTTTTTCGTGCCTTTGCAGAAGTGGTTGCAAAATCTGAAGATGAAATTGTAGTGATTGATACTGCACCAACCGGACACACATTGCTCCTTTTAGATGCTGCTCAGTCATATCATAAGGAATTAGCTCGATCAACTGGAGAGATACCAGAGAGTGTGAAAATGTTGCTTCCTCGATTAAGAAATCCGAAAGAAACTAGTGTGGTTATTGTGACATTGGCTGAAGCAACACCAGTTTTAGAAGCAAGCCGTTTACAAGAGGATTTGAAACGTGCAGATATTGTCCCAAAATGGTGGGTAATTAATCAAAGTTTATATGCTACTAAAACGAATGATCCTGTATTAAAAGGTAGAGCACAAGCTGAAATAGCGTGGATTCAAAAGGTGACCAAAGAATTAACCGATAAATGTGCAATTCTTCCTTTAATGAGTGAAGAAAAAACAAGAATTGAACAGTTAAATAAGTTTATTAATTGATTTATGGAGTAAGATTTTTTTTATTTCCTTATTGAGAAAAAACAAGTAAGATAATGAAGTAATATTTTTGAAAGGTGATGGATAATGAATATAACAGATCAAGCTCGTGATGTTATAAAGCAATTACTTCAAGAAAACGATGCGAAAAACATCCGTGTCTATTTTTCGGGAATATCCTGAGGGCAGCCAAGAGTTGGGCTGAGCCTGGATGGTTCAGAAGATAATGATAAAGTAGTAACTATAAATGAAATAAAAGTGGCAATCGATCCTAGCATCGAGTCACATATTGAAAACCTTACTCTTGATTTCAGCAAAGAGGCTAATGGGCTCGTGTTAGTAGGAAATGAAAGTAACTGTTGTTAAAACCAAAATTCATGTAGAAAAGGGTCTCATAATTTGAGACCCTTTCAATCTATTTGAGGTATTAGTTTAAGAACAACAGCTGTTAGGGTTTTTGGTTTGTGTTGGCGTGGAGCAGCACTCCACTTTTTCAGCCTCCGGGTCAGGAGTGCAACAAGCAGAATCGTTTTCATTGACAACATCCACATCTGCTTTTGTGTAGAAAAACTCCCACTCATTTCCATCAGGATCATTAACCCAGAATTTATCTTGGAGGGCATAACAACATGTTGTGTTAATTTCTTCGAAATGTGTAGGAATACCGTTTTCTGCAAGTCTGTTCTTATGCGCCATAACTTCTTCCGTGCTTTCAACTTGAATGCCGAAGTGTCCAACCTGATTTCCACTTACTTCATCACGCAGATTAAGTGTAAAGTTTAGTCCTGGTGTTTCAAGAAGGAACTTCGCATAATCGGACTTTACTTTAACTGGTTCAGCCCCGAATAGTTTGCTGTAAAACTCGATGGATTGTTCAAGTTTTGTAACATTAAGACCAACATGTGCGTATTTCATTATGGTTTCCTCCTAAATTTATTTTGGTTATTTACTTCGATTGAGAGTGTAATAAATTATTTACAGCAATTATTTTCTTGTTCTTCCTGTGTTTTAACCTCTTCTTTAACTTCCTCAATTTTAACATTGCAGCAAGAACTTTCTTTTTTTCCAAACAGATTTTTTAAAATACTCATTATTATATCCTCCTTAAATAATGTAGAATAAAAATCCAGATATTGTTGACATCGTAAAGACTGAACCTACGAAAGCAAATACAAGTTTCTTTTTAAAAATGCTATTTAATAACGTTAATTCAGGTAAACTTGCGCCTGCTGAGCTAATCATCAGTGCCATTACTGGACCCAAAGCCATCCCTTTGGCAATCATAATTTGCGAGATTGGAATCATGGTTGAAAGTCTAATATAAAGTGGAATTCCAATGATAGCAGCAATAGGAACAAGCCACCACTTATCACCCCCCATAAGAGAAGATATCCAGCTAGTTGGAACTGCTCCATGAATGAATGCGCCTATGAAAGCGCCGATTAGCAGATAAGGATAGACACTTTTCATTAGCTGCAGTGTTTCAAAGAATGCAGCCTTAAATTGAAATTTCTTATTTGGTTCTTGATATCCCTTTACTACAACATTTTTTATCTGTTCTACAAAACCAAACTTTTCTAAAGTAAAACCAATCATTACGGAAAGGAGGGAAGTTATGACTGTGTAAGCAATGGCGACTTTTACTCCGAGTACGGCTGTCATTAGTGTGATGATGGTTGGATCAAGAACAGGAGAAGAGAATAAGAAAATCATTACAATCCCAAATCTGACCTTTTTATTGAGTAAATTAACTACAACCGGAATGGTTGAGCATGAACAAAATGGTGTGATAAATGCAAATCCTAAAGCAACTAGTGCGCTTACTAATGGATGGCTTTTTTCCATCATGTGCTCCATCTTTTTATAAGGAATGAAACCCTGTATTAGGTTGATTAGAAAAGAGATTCCAACGAACAATAGTGTTAGTTCAAATGCAATTGACAAAAAACTATGAAACACTTCTGACCACATAAGCAACCCCCTTATTGATTAACAAAAATTCTATACATAGTTCCGACTTTCCCATTTCAATGTTCACAGCATACTGGTTGGATTTGCATATCACAGCAACTTGGTTTTGCATTAAGGTACCTTTTTTGTGAGTTGAAATTTCTAAACGCATGGAAGACCCTTTTGAATAAACTCTCCTTTTCGCTAGATTTAGAAAATTTGCTTGCCGAAATTGCCTTCTTCATTTCTTCCTTTTTCATTTCATAATAAACTTTTAATTGCATTTCATTGAAAAACATATAACCAGCTCCCTTTAGTTGTAAATTGCAAGTATTTGTTTTTTATAAAAGAGCAAGAGATTCTTGCTCAAAATAATGGTTTACAGCAAACAGTTGATTTTGACATTGCTTCGTTTAGTAATTTGACTGATTTGATTACCATTTCTCGTTCAAATTCACTCATATTTGAAAATACTTCTTTAAGATATTGGTTCATTTCTGCATCAATCTTCGCAGCAGTATAATTTCCTTGTGTAGTTAGAGTAAGTTGTGAGACACGCCGATCCTCAGGTAGAGGAGATTTTTTAACCAGCTCCATCTTTATTAGTGTTTGGATTTGGCGGCTAAAAGTGGTTATATCCATTCCTAGAGTATCAGCGACCTGTTGCATCGAAGGTTTATCATTCCTGAGAATTTCATAAAGGATGTGACTCTGTACAAGGGATATCTCGGTTTCACCTATTTGACAGCAATTTTTATTTAAAAGACCAAAACGCCTGGTCATCACTTGGAATAACTCTCTTACGTTTTCCATTATTTTCACCTCTGATTTATTTATATACAAAATACTTGCAAATTGCAACTTATTTTCTTTCAAATTGGAAAATTTTCTTATATAATCATTTTAAACAGATGAAGGTAGGGGGAAAGAATATGGAAGCAGGATTTAAAACAAGGTTGGCTTCACTAAATGATCTGGGAGCGATATTAAATATTTACAACCAAGGAATTGAAGACAGGATTGCAACGTTGGAGGAAAACCAAAAAGATATTGAGTACATGACAGAATGGTTTAACAACCATAACGAACGTTTTGCGGTTTTAGTAATCGAGGATAATGATGAAATTGTTGGTTGGGCTTCTTTAAATGCCTATTCGAATAGGAGCGCCTATGCCGGTGTAGCTGATTTATCCATTTACATAAGGAGGGATTACCGAGGAAAGGGTGTCGGTTCATCATTATTAAAAGAAATTGAATGTACAGCGATTAAGAATGACTTTAATAAAATTGTTCTTTTTACTTTTCCTTTCAATAACTTGGGTCAGGGGCTTTACAAAAAAAATGGTTTTAGAGAAGTCGGAGTATTTAAAAACCAAGGGAAATTAGATGGTCGCTTTGTTGATGTAATGATTATGGAAAAGATCCTTATTCCTTAAATTAAACTACCGTGTAAGAACGATGTCTGCTCTTACATATGCCGAGGGTTTTGGTTACACTGAGCTCGTGGAACTGATGAAAAAAGATAAGTAGAAGTAACACCGTAGCAGCATTTACTATCATTTATTCGTTTTATAGCTTAAAAAAATTTGGCACCACCCAGGAATTACGCACGTACGCACCTGCGAGAGGCGTATGAAATTTTTCATGCGCCTACTCTATTTATGGTGCTTTTTATCTATATACTGCACTAGACACCGCACCTCAAAATCCTAAGTTTTTCCGAACTCGCTGGACGTAGCTCTGGCTTACCGGAAGAACGGTACCCTCTGATCCTTTTAATGTGACCTCTAAATTGGATATCAGGTCACGCGAGATGTGTTTAATCGAAGAAATATTTACAATATAAGAGCGATGAATTCGAATAAACGTGTCTGGTATTCGTTGTTCAAGTGTTTTAAGTGGAAATTTTGAATGATAACAGCCATCCTCTGTATAAATGAATGTTTTCTTGTCTTTACTTTCTATAAACATCACCTGTTCAATTGGGATCGGAATCCACAGGTCATCTTTTCTACCGATGATAAAAGAAAGCGTTTTGTGCTTTTTAAACGAATATTCAGGCGGCAGAATAACGGTTAAAGCCCCGCTAAGACCTGTTTCTGCATCCTCAAGCGGGTAGCCAACTCCATAATAAGGAATACCGAAAACGGATTCATCAACCATCGATTCAACTCTACGTTTCTGTAAATAGACACGCTCCGTAATACTCCCCAAAGGAATCGGCTGACCTTGTGTAATATGAATATCATGACTCCCAGGGATGTATGATACATACCTATCTCCACCTGCAATGGCAATAGAAGCCTCTGCTGGAACCCAATCTTCAATGAATTTCGAAAATTGATGAACAACATTTCTATCCATGATTTCTCCCCCCATTTTTAAAATTATTATCCATTTTTTGGTTTTATCGCATTTATTTGTATTCTGTCATGCAATATTATTCTTTGTCACTTTTTTGTGACAAAGCAATCAATCTACTATATATTTTTTAGAATAGATGGAATTATCAAAATATTAGGAAAGGGAATCATGAAAACCTTACCAATACTTTCCTAATCTCTTTTTTATTATACAACGAAAATGAAAGCGCTCCAATGAACAAAAAAACAATAAAAATTAAAAGGAGATATTCACTATGACAGCACAAACTCTTTCTGCAAAAAAGGATACTTACAACTTAAAAAATTATGTTGAAGTGTACAACTCATTCCAATGGTCTCAAGTAGAACAGAATTTTTCTTGGCACACAACCGGCCTTGTTAACATCGCGCATGAAGCAATCGACCGCCACGCCATGACAGAAAAAGCCAACAAAGTGGCTCTCTATTATTCAGACCAATACAGAAAAGAACAATATACCTATAAAGATATGAGAGATTACTCAAATAAAGCTGGAAATGTTTTAAAAAATATTGGCGTAAACAAGGGTGATCGAGTGTTCATCTTTATGCCTCGCTCTCCCGAACTCTATTTCGTTTTACTAGGAACCATAAAGCTTGGTGCCATAGTTGGGCCATTATTTGAAGCTTTTATGGAAGGGGCTGTAAAGGATCGCCTTGAAGACAGCGGAGCAAAAGTCCTTGTCACAACCTCTGAATTGCTCAAACGTGTCCCAGTTAACGAACTTCCTAATCTGGAGAAAGTTGTTATCGTTGGAGATGAGGTAAAAGAAGATGAAACGTACATTGACTTTACTAAAAACTTTGAACAAGCAAGCCATACGCTCGATGTTGAATGGGTGGATCGTGAGGATGGAATGATCCTTCATTATACGTCCGGTTCAACAGGAAAGCCTAAAGGCGTCTTACACGTACACAACGCAATGATCCAACAATACCAAACTGCTAAATGGGTCCTCGATCTAAAAGACGATGATGTCTACTGGTGTACCGCAGACCCGGGCTGGGTAACAGGAACCACATATGGAGTTTTTGCACCTTGGCTTGCGGGTGTGTCAAACGTCATCCGCGGTGGACGATTTAGCGCTTCGGATTGGTATCAGACTCTCGAAAATTATAACGTAACCGTATGGTATAGTGCTCCAACAGCTTTCCGGATGTTAATGGGAGCTGGAGATGATCCTATTAAAAACTATAATCTTTCTTCATTGCGACATGTCGTAAGTGTAGGTGAGCCGCTTAATCCTGAAGTAATCCGTTGGGGAATGAAAGTCATGAACTTGAGAATCCATGATACATGGTGGATGACAGAAACAGGAGCCCAACTCATCTGTAACTATCCTTCCATGGAAATGAAACCAGGTTCCATGGGAAAACCAATTCCAGGGGTCGAAGCTGCGATTGTCGATGACGAAGGGGACGTCCTGCCTCCAAACACAATGGGCAATCTAGCAATCAAAAAAGGCTGGCCATCAATGATGAGAGCAATCTGGAATAACAAGGAAAAGTATGAATCTTATTTTCTTCGAGGAGATTGGTATGTTTCGGGAGACTCGGCTTACATGGATGAAGAAGGATATTTCTGGTTCCAAGGACGTATCGACGATGTCATCATGACATCAGGTGAACGTGTCGGCCCTTTTGAAATCGAGAGCAAGCTTGTTGAACACCCAGCTATAGCTGAGGCTGGGGTCATTGGCATACCAGATCCTGTACGCGGGGAAATTATTAAAGCATTTATTGCGTTACGAGACGGATATGAGCAAAGCGCTGAACTTCAAGAAGAAATCCGTAACTTTGTAAAAAAAGGATTGGCGGCACATGCTGCTCCAAGAGAAATTGAATTTAAAGATAAATTGCCAAAAACGAGAAGCGGTAAAATCATGAGAAGAGTGTTAAAGGCTTGGGAGCTGAACCTTCCAACAGGTGATTTATCTACAATAGAAGACTAGTAGGAATCTGCGACGGCTCATGAATAGAAAGGTCTCCCTTTCTATTCATGAGCCGAGATGTTTTAAAACTATCAATAATTGAAGGAGGAAACATATGAAAACTAGTAAAAATAGGTGGTTGATCGCTTTATCTGCCATTGCAATCCACCTTTCCATTGGTGCTGCATACGCATACAGTGTCTATACAAATCCGATTCATGATGCAATGGGCTGGTCAAAGGCAGGAATTACGTTATCCTTTACGATTATGATGGCACTTGCAGGGATTGCAGCAGCTTTCTTTGGCAATTTTGTTGAACGAAATGGTCCAAGAAAATCAGCGATCCTTGCAGCGATCCTTTTTGGAGCTGGCCAAGCTGGTGCCGGTGTTGCCGTTGCGATTGATTCCCTCACTCTTTTCCTTCTTACCTATGGATTAGCAAGTGGGTTAGGAATGGGTCTTGGCTACATTTCACCAGTGTCGACACTTGTTAAATGGTTCCCTGACCGTAGAGGGTTAGCCACTGGTATGGCCGTCTTGGGCTTTGGTACGGGAGCACTGATTACAGCTCCGGTGGCAGCTAGCCTCATGGAATCAATCGGCATTCAAATGAATTTTTATATTTTAGGGATCAGTTATTTTATTCTTATGGTACTAGGCGCTTCCTATATCGCACCCCCACCTGAAGGCTGGATGCCACATGGGTTGAAAAAAGATATTGCAGCTGGTAAAAAAGTCGTAAAAAAAGATTTGTCTCAATTAACTGCAAAACAAGCTGTGAAAACAAAGCGTTTTTGGATGCTATGGACAATGATGCTCATTAATACCACCGCTGGTATTATGATGATTTCTGTCGCTTCTCCTATGGCTCAAGAAGTCGTTGGATTATCAGCAGCTGGAGCAGCTGCGATGGTAGGGATCATGGGGATTTTTAACGGCGGCGGAAGACTTGGCTGGGCAGCCATTTCCGATTATATCGGTCGAAATACTGTATTCATGACGTTCTTTATCCTGCAATTAATCGCCTTTGTAATACTTCCGAATATAACAAATGTGTTATTGTTCCAAGCACTAATTTTAATTGTTGTGAGCTGTTATGGCGGCGGCTTCTCAAACCTCCCTGCATTCATCGGAGATTTATTTGGAACCAAGCAACTCGGTGCCATTCACGGCTATTTATTAACAACATGGTCGTTAGGCGGCATTTTAGGTCCACTATTAGTAACACAAATTAGAGAAAAAACAGAAAGCTACATCCCAGTTTTCTATGTATTTACAGCATTAATTATCGTCGCATTCCTTGTCTCGGTCTTACTTCGATTAGACATCAAAAAACAAGAAATAGCAGCCAAACAAAAACAACAACAACAAGGAATTGCTTAACATCGCGGTAGCTGTGCGTTGCAATCCCAAAAGTAGACATTATCATTCAGAAATTCAGCTAAAGAACTAGAGCCTGAAGGCTTTAGTTCTTTCTCTATTATTAGCCCGACTGATTGTCTCAGACTATTATAAGGTCGCTCTAGAAGCAATACTAGAAGTGCTCTCAAATATTGAAGAACTTGAAGGAAATGAAAATATAATTAAAATAAACAAGAAAAGACAATTTATACGAGACTTAGTCAAACATATTAACCTCGTGGGAGGGGTTACGATTTGGGACGCCCTTCAAGAAAAAGAAGCATATGATAAGGCATGGCAGTATGTAGAGGTAGAGCAATTTTAATAAATATGATTAAACAAGATCATTTGGTTCTTCCATTTCGCTACCAGTGGAGTTTAAGAAGTTAAAATGATAAAATTTCTATTATTACTAATTTTAGAAAAAGTGTTTTAATGCTGAAATGATGTATGAAAAAAACTAATCAAACGTTTAATTAAATCGGGTGGTAAACTAATCAAACGTTTGATTAAGGGGTTCGAGGCCTTGGTACAATAGGTCTTCAAAACTAATCAAACGTTTGATTAACAAATTAAGCGGTCAAAGGACGGAAGGGATTAACATGAAAGAGATACAAACTTTTGCAAAACAGTATCAAAAAGAAATGGGATGGGAAATTTCTGAGGAGAGCTATGCCCAGAGCAGAGATTCTCTGTTAAATAATTACATGCTGCTAACGACGGAGGTTGCCGAAGTAGCGGAGGAGCTGCGAAAGGCCTTTAATCTTACTACTAAAAATGTTCAAAATGGCATGGAAGAAGATCAGGCATTTGAGTTAGCAAAGAATCAGATTAAAGAAAATTTAGGCAAGGAATTGGCAGATTGTCTCGCTTACATGCTGAAATTTTATAATTATTTTGGAATCGATGTAGAAGAAAGCTTTTATGCCAAAATGGAAGAAGTTAAAAATCGGAAGAATAAGGATTTAGTAAAACCATCAAAATGAAATCATTCATAAGTACCAATATTTACTTTAAAAAAATTATTCAAAGTAAATCTTGGTTATTTTTTTACAAAAAACTTTTTTGATCATGTCCTTTTAGGTCTTTTTTTTATTTTTGTTTTAAAGGTAGCAATTCACCAATATAAAAATGGCTTATATCCCATAAATATCCTATAATTTGGGGCAATACGAAAAATAAAAAATAGATGGGAAGAAATCCAAAATGAACACTATTAATGACATGATTATGAAGATTTCGTCTGTATTTTCACAGTTAGAAGAAGTGGAAGGTGTTGTACTCTCTGGCTCTCTTTCAACAAATACCCAAGATGAACATTCTGATATAGATTTGTATATTTATAGTGTTCAAGAAATCCCTACCAGCACTCGAAAAAAATTGTTAGAACCTTTTTCGGATTATATGGAGATTAATAACCAGTATTGGGAAACAGAAGATGATGGAACGCTAAATGAACCCAATATTGGTATAGAAATCATATATAGAAATTATGCTTGGATTGAAAACGAACTTATGAAAACGGTAGTGAATTTCCAGGCTCAGGTCGGTTACACTACATGCTTTTGGAGTAATTATTTAAATTCCAAAATACTATATGATCAAAATGGTCAATTAAAGAAACTACAGGATAAAATTAACGTAACCTTTCCAAAAGAATTAAAAGAAAATATCCTTAACAAAAATTACCCTTTATTACGAGACAGTGTTACATCCTACTATTGTCAAATCGAGAAAGCTCTAAAAAGAAAAGACTACATAAGTGTCAATCATAGGGTTGCTGCGTTACTTGCAAGTTACTTCGATATCTTATTTGCGATTAACGAGTTGCCACACCCTGGAGAAAAGAAGTTAATTAAGATCGCACAAAAAACATGCAAATATCTCCCAGTCAAGATGGAAGAAAACATAATCACGATTCTAAGCAACAATACCATAACACTATTAAGTGACATAAATGATCTTGTTGACAATTTAGATGATTTGATAAAAAGGAATAACTTATAACCTTATCCAGCTGAAGTTCCAGCCCTTAAAGTTGATAACAGAATAATATAGTTTCTCGAAGGGGAGTTTTCAAATGATTGTTGATTGCCATTTTCATGTGGATGAAACCATGTTGACTCTAGATAAAATGCTAGAGGGTATGGATGAAAATAATGTAACAAAAACAGCGCTCATTGCTCCCATGAACGAAACAATGTTTGAAGGAAAACCCGCGGGGACGGTTCCCATGGGTTGCCAACCCCGGTCAAAAAAAGCCATCAGAACCGTCCCCCCGGTCTACCCCGGTCACCTTTATTTATTCTTCACCAGACTGATTTTCAATAGATTTATGAAACTTTCTAACTATTTTGCAATTACAATCAAACCGTTTACAGCCTCCCTTCGTTTCCTTTAATAGTACTGATAAAAATCATGTATGAAATGGAGGAAGAATCATGAAGAAGACCGTGTTCCTATCAGCTCTACTACTCTTTGTCATTATGGCTGCCGGATTTTCAGCCTATGCAAAAATGGACCGTAAGCCAGCGTTCCAGGCGACACCCAATTCTAGCCAAAGTAATCATGTCATCCGAGTGTACGGACCGGGCGGACCACTTGGACCGATTAAGGAAGCGGCTGAACATTTTTCAGCTGAAACGGGAATTAAGGTGGAAGTAACAGCCGGACCAGAGGACAATTGGATCGGCCAGGCAAAGCAAGATGTAGATATTATTTTCGGTGGCTCCGAGTATATGCTGCAGGACTTCATCTTTAACCACCCCGAAATGATCGACACTACATCACGTACGGAGCTTTACCCGCGTGCCGCAGGAATATTGGTGAGGAAAGGAAATCCTAAGAAGATTGTAAGTCTGGAGGATTTGACGAAAAAAGGAGTAAAAATAATCGATGTGAATGGGGCCGGCCAGCTTGGCTTGTGGGAAGACCTGGCAGGCAGAAAAGGGCTGATTGAAGGCATTTCCCAAAATATTAACCTTTCTGTGAAGTCGAGTGCCGAAGCCATTGAACGATGGAAATCGAATTCCAGCCTGGACGCATGGATTACCTATGAATCGTGGCATTACCGGCTCCAGGATGTGACCGACCTGGTCGAGCTGCCCAATGAAGAAAAGCTCTATCGTGGAACGCCAATCGTCCTGACGAAAATCACCGATCAGAAAAAAGAGGCACAGCAATTTATTGATTATTTAAGAACGGAAGAATCTCACCAAATCTTTCAAAAATGGGAGGAACATACATGAAAAAAGGAATTCTTACCCTCGCGATACTTTCGATTATTTTTGCTTTGGCTGCCTGCGGAAAAAGCACGGAGGAAAAAACAGAGAAAGATCAACTCGATCAAGCTCAAACGGAACAAGCACTGGCTGACAGCCTCCAGCTTTTGGAGAATGAGAAAGCTGGAGAGTACCTAGTGGATTCACAGGGAAGGGCTCTGTATTATTTTAAAAAGGACGAACCAGGAAAAAGCAATTGCAGCGGAGACTGTCTGGCAAACTGGCCGGCATTTACCCAGGAGGATTTCTCCGTCCCGGAAGGTTTTGATAAAAAGGATTTCGATACGATCACAAGAGAAGACAACGGGGAGAAGCAGGTCACGTATAAAGGCTTTCCTCTCTATTATTTTGCAAAAGACCAGCAAGAAGGGGATGTAAACGGACAAGGAGTAAAAGATGTATGGTTTGTCGTAAACAGCGAAACAGAATTTGAATAAGCCTGCCCAGGGAACGATCAGTCGCGGTCGTTCCCATCCTAACTTTAAAAATAGTGTAATGGCAATATATTTTTATCCAATAGCAGGGAGTGCCACATGAAAGAAAAACACGATGCGGAATTAATGAGATTGGTAAACGAAAAACACGGTCACGCATTAGAGGAGCTTTATGATCGATATATAAATCTTGTTTACAGCTTCGTTATGAAGTTTTGCAATGGGAATGAGGATAAGACGAAAGAGATTATTCAGTTGGTCTTTTTGAGGCTATGGACAACAAATTGCCATTACGATCCCTCTCAAGGCAGCTTTGTAAATTGGCTCCTTACGATTACCCGCAATATTTGCATTGACTACCTCCGCAAAGAGAAGAGGCAGACGCAGCACCATCAAGAGGAACATGAAGAGATCGCCGACCCTGCCAATGCAATCGAGCAACGAGTAAATAAGAGTGATATTGCGAAAGCGAAAAACAAATTGCCGACGACGCAAAGAAAATTAATCGATTTGCTTTATTGGAAAGGGTATTCTCTTTCAGAGATTGCCAAGCTGGAACAAGAGCCGCTTGGCACGATTAAAAGCAGGCTTCATCAGGCTCTTAAAGGATTGAGGAAGCATCTGGAACTGGAGGATATAAAAAATGAGAAGGGATTGTGATCATTTAATTCCATATATAGCAAATGAGCTCAAGGAGAGCGAACACATGGCCTTTGTTGAACATTTAAAGAATTGTACGGAGTGTAAGAAAGAATATCAGGAATTGTCCCAGGCCTGGAATGCTTTGCCGTTTGATTATACCGAAATCGAGGTGCCTGAATCGCTAAAAGGCGAGGTGCTGGGATTTGTTTTTGATCACAAAGGGAAAAGCGGTACGGAAACATTCATGGCTAAGATGAGCAAGCTTGCCATGATACTCAGAAGCCAGTTCACTCTAGTTTCAACCAGTATAGTGGCCGTCTTGTTGCTCGCGATTATTGGCCTTGGAATAGCGAATGTACAGGAAAAAAATCGTCATGCCGAAAATATACCCATTGAAATTTTAACGGCCATTCCCTTAAAAGCAGCCAATCAAAACCACCCGGGAACAAATGGCATCGCCTATATTGTCCAACAGGGATTAAAGAAAAATTTGGTGGTGCAGGTTCACGAATTGCCCGGCGTCGAAGGTTCACAGGTTTACCAGGTTTGGTTGCTGAAAAACGGCACGAGGGAAAATGGCGGCATATTCAAGCCAGACGAAAACGGATCCGGAATACTGACCTACCAGCTCGCAGAAGGGCAGACTTTTGATCAAATCGGCATCACTGTCGAACCGGACGCCGACAGCAGCCAGCCGAGTGGAGAAAAAATAGCTGGGTCATAGATGGTAACAGAAAAGGACAGATACATTTTAAATATCAGGCTAACCTTATATTACGAACAGGTGCATTACTAGAAAAATGGTAATGCTTTTTTTATTGATGTAACGATGTAGGGTGCAAGAAGGATCTACAGAAACAATTAGGAATTCTTTTTTATACATTCGTTTGCTAAGGATTTAGTGAGTATATGTTTAAAAACATGCATTGTTGCCAGTCTGAATATTTTCTTCAGTATCATAAAAGGTTCGGACCAACGTATAGGTGCGAACCCATGATTTGAAATATTTCAAACAGGCTGTCATGTGTGTTTAACAATTTGATCCATCATACTCAATCACTCTCTGTTCCTATATGATAAATATTCTAAAAATTTCTTGGACGCAAGGGAAAGTGATTTTTGTTCTCTCATAGCAACACCAATATTTCTAAAAGCAGGAACCTCAAGCTCTTTCGCTATAATTTTGTGAGGAATACGCTGCAATATCAATTCTGGTAATATACTGATTCCTAGCCCATTTTCCACCATAGACATAATGGCATAGTCATCCCATGTTGTAAAATTAACATTCGGTGAAATATGGTGTCTCTCAAAAATTTCGGAGATTTCTGCTTTTGCCCCCTTTTCCAACAGCATAAACGGACTGTTCAATAAGTCGTTGATGGGAAACTTTTCGCAATTAGCAAGAGGATGATTTTGTGGAATCACTACCAGCAAACGGTCTTGTTCCAAAAAGATTGTTTCAAGTTCTGCTTTTGTCGGGAGCCGCAAAAATCCGAAGTCAACACGCCCATTTAGGATCCAGCTCTCAATTTCAGTATAATCACCAAGCAGAAATTCAAAATCTATCTTTGGAAAATCCTGCTTAAAAATTTTTATAATGTTAGGGAGCCAATGAGATGCTACGCTGGAAAATGTCCCAATACGAATCATCCCAGATTCCAAATTATTTAAGTCTTCGATCTGCTTCATTAAGATTTCATACTCATTGCAAATTCGCTTTAATTGGGGCAGTAACTTTAAACCATCCGAGGTTAAATTGATACCGGCACGTCCTCTTTCAAAAAGGAAAATCCCCCATTCCTTTTCTAAATCGTTAATCATACGGCTAATCCCAGACTGTGAATAGTCCAATATTTCGGCAGCTTTTGTAAAACTACCCAATTCTACTACTTTGACAAATGCCATATATTTTTGGATATTCATATCTCTTTCCTCACTCCATCTGGTTTTGTCATATATATCATGATAAACATTCGTTTTTGTAATGTATGTGATTATGATATATTTTTACTATTAATTATTCAAGTTAGGAAAGGAAAAGGTGTTTAACGATGTTTTTTGTGAGTGATATTTTAGAAAAAGAACCAGACTCATCATTTTATACAAAAAGACAGGTTAAGAATCTGCGAAATATAAGTTGTTTCACAGATTCTTAGGAGTAGACGATGAAATCTAAAATTCAGTTTATATTATCAATGATGATTTTCGGTACAATTGGTTTAGTTGTTCGACACATTGATCTATCTTCGAGTGAAAGAGCTTTACTAAGCAGTTTCATAGGAAGCTTATTTTTATTGTTAATATTCTTCATGAGTAAGAAAAAAATATCATGGAATTTAGTTAAATCTAATGCTTTATTTCTGATTCTTTCAGGTATTGCATTGGGAGGAAATTGGATTTTTCTTTATCAATCGTATGACCATACGACAATTGCCAATGCAACGCTAGGTTATTACTTTGCACCTGTGTTTGTGATGATTCTTTCTCCATTTGTACTTCGGGAACAATTATCTATCAAGAAAATTGTGTGTATAGGTGTAGCGATCTCAAGTATGTTAATGATTGTAGGAGAAGGCGTGAGTGCATCTAAATCAGATGATATACTTGGGCTTTCCTTTGGATTAATCGCAGCTGCATTTTATGCTGCGTTATTGCTTTTAAATAAATTTATTAAAGATATGGGAAAGTTAGAGCTGGCCATCATTCAGCTTGGAACAGCTACTTTACTTCTAATGCCATATGTTTTCTTGACTTCCAGCTTTGGTATCTTTGAAGTATCAAGCTCTTCCATTCCTTTTATTTTAATTTTAGGGATTATCAATACAGGGATTGGGTTCTGGTTATTTTTCTCTGGTATGGAAGGGTTGAAAGGACAGAGTATAGCTATGCTAAGTTATGTCGATCCATTTGTGGCTATATTGATTTCTGCAATTATCCTGCAAGAACAAATGACAATTGTTCAAATGCTTGGTGGTGTATTGCTATTAGGCTCTACATTTGTTAGTGAAATTAGATCAGTTAACTTTTCAAAACAACTAATGAAAACACCATCTGAATAACGTTAAAAACAGTGGGAAGCATTTGTTTCCCACTATTTTGTGATTCGTATAAAAAGTGTCAGGCATTTGGGAGGTGTAGAGGTGGACTACGGATTATTGATTATTGGTATAGTCCTTTTACTTGTATCATACTTAGTAGCTGTGAAAAAACAAACGTGGCTGTTAGCTGGATTCAATGAAAAAATGATTAAAAATAAGGATTTATTAGGTAAGGTAGCAGGAGGAGTTTTTTTCCTACCGTTAGGTTTGTTAGTAGTTATCCATAGTTTTATTGAATATCCTTACGAGAAAACGGTTCTAATAATTGCTATGTTGGTTTTATTAACAATTGTGTACTTATTTATAAATAGAAGGTTACTCGATTAGTTAAATTAACGGGTAGCAATAGTGAAAAACGCAGTGTTAAACCCTAAGTAGTTCCGATAACCTAGAGAAACAATAGAAATTGCATACAAAGCCGGTTGTGAAAATCCTTTATCCCGCTCACTAAGCCTAAAAAGATTGAAATAATTTAACTTGAAATCCGGTTAATTCTCCACTGTCTGAATAGCTACAGTCGTACACTTTCGGTTCCCTCGTAAAATTTAAAACGTCCTCAATAAAAAATGGGATATTCTCCACCACATCCTTCGAGGATAAGATCCACTCGAGTTTCTTCCATTCAAGGATTCCTTCATCAGAAGAAAGAAGATCGCCTTCGAAGTCATTGCTGGCAAATACATATATGCATTCAACCCCGTTCAATGCTATCATGCCTCTGAAAATTGGCTTCTTAAGCAGTAATCCCGTTTCCTCTAATACTTCTCGTGTACATCCTTCATAAGGTGTTTCATCGTGCTCAATCTTTCCACCGACACCATTCCATTTTCCCTTATTAGGTTCCTTTGCACGTAATAACATCAAGACATCATTTTCCTTTTGTAAAAAACAGAGTGTATAGTTCAAAATTTGGTACCTCGCAGTCAAAAAAATATCCATAAGAACAGATTAATCTTTTTCAATATCCGAATCAATGGGATTATTTTAGCCTCTAAGAGTAAGTCCTGCTATCCGAGAGTAAATTCCGCTATCTGATAGTGTTTTTCGTTATCCGATAGTGTTTTATCAGAATGATGTAAAGGATATTCTAGGCCTAAGCAGAATATGTATTTAACAAGGTAATACAGTTAAGTAGTTGATAACAGAAATAAGATAGTTATTCGAAGGGGAGTACTTAAATGATTGTTGATTGCCATTTTCATGTGGATGAAACCATGTTGACTCTAGACAAAATGCTAGAGGGTATGAATGAAAATAATGTAACGAAAACAGCGCTCATTGCTCCCATGAACGAAACCATGTTTGAAGTGGAAAGTACTTATCAACATAATTTACAACGGTTTTTCCGATTTCTAATACTTAATGCTCCGCAAATTGGACTCAAAATTTATGATGGTCTAGTGAAGGATGGCTTTTTCAATCTTTATGGCCATTCCTACAAGATTTTTACCAAGCCGAGGAATGATCTTGTTGCTGCTGCCATTGATAGATTTCCAGACCGGTTTCTAGGATGGGCAGCCGTAAACCCAATGATTCCTGAATCAATGGAAGAAGTAGAATCATATCTTACTAAACCTGGTTTTATTGGAGTGAAAGCTCATCCGTTCATGCATGAATATAGTATTAAGTCACTTGATCCAGTTGCCGCTTTGTGTGAATCAAAAGGTAAACCTATGATTATTCATTTATCATCAGAAAAAGACTCTTATAAATATTTACCTGAAAATTACCCTAACCTTAAATTGATTTATGCTCACGCCGGCCTGCCTTTTTGGAAGAAACTATGGAATTATGTGAAGGATCAACCCAATGTATTTGTCGATACATCAAGCGATTATCTAAATGCATCTCTTGTAAAGCAAGCAGTCGAATCTTTAGGCTATCGAAAAGTTCTTTTTGGCTGCGACGGCCCGTATGGGATGAAGAAGTTTAATGAATATGATTATTCGTCAAAGAAAGGCTGGATTGATTCACTTCAACTTCCTGATGACCAGAAGGAATATATCATTGGGAAAAACTTTTTAGGATTGATTAATTAATCCTAAACTTCTTCCCAACTTCTCAAATTGAAAGGGGCTGATTTATTAACATAAAATCGCCCTTTTAAAAAGCTCCCTAAATTTCTCCTTATCTTCGGCTGTAAATGGTTTTGGCCCCTTTGTACGTTTTCCGCTTTTTCGAGCCATTGCACTCAAATAACGTGATTGTAATAATTGGTCAATGTTTTCATTTGTATAGCTATACCCAGTATGATGTAGAACCGTACACCCTTTTGCTAAACCAAGCGAAGCGAGACCATAATCCTGCGTAACGATTATATCTCCTTTTCCAGCTAACTTCATAATCCGATAATCCGCAGCATCTGCTCCAGAATCCACATAAATGGTTTCTACGCCTGATGGTTGTTCTGCATTAGAAAAATGAGATAAGCTAGTAACAAGGACAACAGGAATGTCAGCATTCCTACTCTCAGTGATAATTATATCCTTAACCGGACAAGCATCTGCATCAACATATATTTTCAACTTTATCACTCCTGTAAAGGTATTCTTTCTATTATATATAAATTTTAACATTAGTTTTAGAATTGAAGCTTTATGCATTTTAAATATTAATATCTTTAATTCGAGATAAAATTCTTGACGATTCTAAAAAGGAAGATGTAATATGGTTACATAAAGTAACTTGAATAACAATAAATAACCCTTTAATAAAAGCAACTACAAGAAAGATCATTTTAAAAACCATTAAGGAGTGAACTTTATGATTGAAGTAACTGTAAAACTTAATTTCGAAGGAAAAAACTATCAAACGAATGTCATTGTAAGCAAAGACACACCAGAAAAACAAATCTTACAGATGGCAAGGGAACAAGTTAGAAGACAATGGACAAATTAATCATGAGATATCCAGCGTAAAAGGGGGATAAAGGCATGATTGAAAAAAAGGAAGTTGGAGAAAAAGCTGTAGAGTATATAAAAGACGGAATGATCGTGGGACTTGGTACAGGGTCTACTGTCTATTATTTCATTTCTAAGCTTGGCGAATTGGTCGAGCAAGGATTGTCCATAAAAGGGGTCCCATCCTCTAAGCAGACAGAAAAATTAGCAATAGAGCTCGGCATCCCGCTTGTTTCGTTCCATGAGATTGATCAAATTGATGTAGCGATTGATGGGGCTGATGAGGTGAACCCAGAATTACATCTCATAAAAGGGGGAGGCGGAGCCCTTCTAAGAGAGAAAATTATCGCGAAGGCAGCGAAAACTTTTATCGTCGTTGCTGATTCTCAAAAGTATGTTGAAACATTAGGTACTTTTCCACTGCCAATCGAAGTGGTGCCATTTGGATATGAAATGACCATGAAATACATTCGAGAGCTTGGAGGTAAACCAACGCTCAGGAATAGTGGAGGAACTCCTTTTCTTACCGATAATGGTAACTATATGATCGACAGCAGCTTTCAAGAAATTAATCAGCCAGAAGTATTAGAGAAAAATCTGAACCTCCTGCCTGGTGTGGTGGATAATGGATTATTTGTCGGTATGGCGGATGCTGTTATTACCATTATGGATAACAAACTTGTAACGAAAGTCCGAAGATAAATAGTAGAGAAAATAGATTACGAACATGGGGGAAGAGGAATGGAATCAATGACTTTTGTCATATTTGGAGCCACAGGGGATCTAGCGAAAAGAAAAAGCTCTCTACAACTTATATGTTGATCAGAAATTACCAAAGTCCATATCTATAATTGGGCTTGGAAGAGGGGAACTTTCACATGCTGATTTTCAAGAGAAAGTGAAAGAATCCATTTTGGAGTTTTCTCGGCGTCTAGAACATGAGGCTGCTGCTATGGGAGGATTTTTAGATTACTTCCGCTATAGTAAATTGGATGTGAATCGTCAAGAAGATTATAAAGCATTACTACAGTTAGTAGAGAAGCAAGAAAAGGAATTTCATTTAGAAGAAAATCGCATGTTTTATCTTTCGGTTGCACCAGAATTTTTTGATACGATTGCCCTTAACATCAATAAGAGTGGATTAGGTGAGACCACGGGCTGGAAACGCTTGATCATTGAAAAGCCCTTTGGTCATGACCTCCAATCTGCACATGACCTAAATGAAAAACTAAGTCGTGTCTTTGTCGAAGAGGAAATTTTTCGAATTGACCACTACTTAGGCAAACCGATGGTTCAGAACCTTGAAGCTTTGTCTTTTGCAAATCCGATTCTGCGGTCCTTGTGGAATAAAGAACATATAGCAAATGTTCAAATTACCGCGAGTGAAACGGTTGGGGTTGAAAAAAGAGCTGGATACTACGATCAGGCTGGGGCAATCCGTGATATGTTTCAAAACCATATGCTGCAAATGCTAATGATGACCGCTATGGATACACCAAAAGAAATAAACGCAGCAGAAGTTAGAAGAGAGAAACGGAAGGTCATGGAGTCACTTCGTTCCGTAATGAAAGAAAATGTTCATTACGATATTGTACGCGGCCAATACATTTCAGGAGAAGTAAATGGAGAGAAAGTCCCGAGCTATCAAGAGGAGCCAGGCGTTGCTTCTGCTTCCACTACGGATACCTTTGTTGCTGCAAGGTTGTGGATGGATCATCCATCCTGGACCGGGGTTCCCTTTTACATTCGCACAGGAAAAAGAATGAAAGAAAAATCCACCCGAATTGTCATTGAATTTAAAAATCAGGAAAACCTTTCGTATAAAAATAATCAAATAAATCCTAACTTATTAATCATCGAAATCAACCCAGATGAAAATATTTCTATCCAATTAAACAGCAAAAACCCATTAAATAATGGAAAGGTTGAACCTGTAAGGATCCATTTATCGAATGACCAAATAAGCTTAGGGGTCCCTGAAGCGTATGAAAGACTAATTAATGATGCAATGAATGGAGATTCCACCTTCTTTGCTCATTGGAAAGAAGTTGATTTGTCATGGGAATGGGTGCAGCCGATATTAGATGCATTTAAGGAAAATCTAGTACCGCTCACTGAATATCAGTCAGGTTCTTATGGTCCTGCTGCCGCTGATTTATTACTTTTGGAAAATGGCTTTACATGGTGGCTGGATGAAAAACTTCAAGAAAATAAGGAAAAGGTATTACGGAACTAAACAAGTTGGGAATTGTTTAGTCAGCATTCAGCAGAATATATACAAGAGGTATTTTACGAAATAATAATCAAGCTGTTGGAGGGAAATATAATGAAGGTTGGACTTATTGGTTTAGGGAAAATGGGGATGAATTTAGGACAAAATTTATTGGATCACCATCACGAAGTGATAGCATTTGATGTGAATCCAAATGCAGTAGATAATATGAAGCAATATGGAGCAACAGGTGTATCAAGTTATAAAGAACTCATTCAGTCTTTGGATCATCCAAGGGTTATATGGATTATGGTCCCGCATGCAGTGGTTGATTCCGTAATCGGTGAAATCCTGCCGTTTTTGGAAAAAGGAGATATTGTCGTTGAAGCAGGTAATTCTCACTATAAGGAATCAATTCAACGCTACAATGAATTAAAGGAAGTAGGCGTAAGCTTTATGGATGCGGGTACTTCAGGCGGTATGGAGGGTGCGCGAAATGGTGCTTGTTATATGATCGGCGGAGACCCAGAGGCATGGGAAGTCGTACAACCCCTGTTCAAAGATACAGCTGTTGAAAATGGCTTCTTATATGCCGGTAAAGCAGGCAGCGGGCATTTCTTAAAGATGGTTCATAATGGAATCGAATATGCCATGATGGCTGCTATTGGAGAAGGATTTGAAGTACTGGAAAAAAGTGAATTCGATTTTGATTATGAACAGGTGGCAAGAGTTTGGAATAATGGATCCGTTATTCGTTCATGGCTGATGGAATTAACAGAAAATGCATTCTCAAAATATCCAAATTTGGATGAAATTAAAGGGATTATGCATTCCTCTGGTGAAGGAAAATGGACTGTAGAGGCCGCATTAGACCTCAAAACAGCAACACCCGTCATTGCTATGTCATTATTAATGCGTTATCGCTCCCTGGAAGATGATACCTTTACAGGAAAGGTTGTAGCTGCATTAAGAAATGAATTTGGCGGACATGCTGTCGAAAAAAATTAATAAATTTAACTTATGTAAAATTTCATTTTTGATTAATAGAACAGCTGTCTAAAAGTATGATGAAGGACAAATCAGGAGAGTTCATATTGAGATTCGTCCTTCATAAGCGGGATGAAGGACAAATCAGGAGAGTTCCCAACGAGATTCGTCCTTCATAAGCGGGATGAAGGACAAATCAGGAGAGCTCGCAAAGAGATTCGTCCTTCATAAGCGAGATGAAGGACAAATCAGGAGAGCTCGCAAAGAGATTCGTCCTTCATAAGCGAGATGAAGGACAAATCAGGAGAGTTCCCAATGAGATTCGTCCTTCATAAGCGAGATGAAGGACAAATCAGGAGAGCTCCCAGTGAGATTCGTCCTTAATAAGGATTTTCATGAGAAAAATCAACATTTATCTTTAATAAAACCATAAAAAAATTGGAGGAAAAACATCATGAAATTTTTTATCGATACTGCAAACTTAGAGGAAATTAAAAAGGCATATAAAATTGGCGTATTATCAGGTGTAACAACTAACCCTTCACTCGTTGCTAAAGAAGGCGTGAAATTCGAAGACCGTATCGCAGAAATCTTAAATGCCGTTCCGGAGGTTGAATCAGTTTCTGCCGAAGTAACACCAAATGCTTTAACAGCTGAGCAAATGATTGCGGAAGCAGACGAGCTGATTAAAATTAACGGCGGTGATAAGAATATTACCATCAAAGTTCCAATGACACTTGACGGACTAGAGACTTGCCGCTATTTAACTAAAAAAGGAGTTAAAACCAATGTTACCTTAATTTTTAGTGTCAATCAGGCATTACTTGCTGCACGTGCAGGAGCTACGTATGTTTCTCCATTCTTAGGACGCTTGGATGATATTAATGAAGATGGAGTAGAACTTGTCGCAAAAATTGCTCAAATGTTCCGTGTTCAAAATCTAGATTCACAAATCATTGCAGCATCTGTTCGTCATCCGGACCATGTAACCCGTGTTGCATTGGCTGGAGCTCATATCGCAACCATTCCATTTAAGGTTATTGAGCAACTATCAAAGCATCCGTTAACAGATCAGGGACTTGAAAAATTTGCTACTGATTGGAAAACTGTCTAATAAAAGAAGGGTGTTATCTCAGAGTTAACGCCCTTACATAAAACAAACCCAACTTGGCAGAATACAAAAGCTATCTATTTTGACCAGCCGGGTGTAGAAGCTTATAAGAAAAACATGTTTGCACTCCTTGGTAAGCCAGGATATGAAGCAGAAAGAGAAGAATTGCAAAAACGCATATCAAAATAATAGTAATCTGATTAAAAAGCAGTCCAATTCGCGAATTGGACTGCATATTTGGAAATATCTATAAATGCATTTTAATTCAATAAAATAAAAGTGTTATTGACAAAAAGGTTTATAGGTATTAATATTACACTATATTCGAGATATTTTAATCCAAGATATTTTAATTTAAGATTCTTTAGGGGGTGAAATAATGGAGAGGAAATGCAATAATCTGCCCTTTCTAATAGTAAAGCAAACACCTAAAGCAATTGATGAATAAAGTTTATACTCTCATTTTTTTTATAAATTATCTCGAATTCGAGATAAACAACATTAACAGCACATGAAGAAACTATGATTGTTACTATTATGACAGGAATGATTAAGAGATGGAACTCTTAGGACTACATCATGTATCAATTTTAACAGGGAAAGCGGAAAAGAATTATGAATTTTATACAAAAATTTTAGGAATGAGATTGGTAAAGAAAACTGTAAACCAGGATAATACAGAATCCTATCATCTTTTCTATGCTGATGGTGAAGGAACCCCAGGAACTGAAGTTACGTTCTTTGACATTCCTCATCTGGGGAAAACATATAGGGGAACTTCAGATATTTCTACTGTATCACTTAGAGTTAGAAATTCGGAATCATTGTTATTTTGGAAAGAACGTTTTAACCAATTTGGGATTGAACATGATGATATTCAAAAAAGAGCAAGTCGTGATACATTGGCTTTCAGAGATTTCGAGGGGACTCGGATAGTACTTGTATCTGATAACGGTGAAAAAGGTGTGAGAGCAGGGGTTCCTTGGCAACGAGATGACATTCCGTTGGAACATGCCATTATTGGTTTAGGACCTGTAACCCTTACAGTGGCAATTGCAGAACCAACTATTGGTGTATTAACAGAAGTTATGGGTTTTCGATTTGTCGGTTCCTATCCGTCACTTG
This sequence comes from Bacillus sp. EB106-08-02-XG196, assembly GCF_013396335.1. Lineage (GTDB taxonomy): Bacteria > Bacillota > Bacilli > Bacillales > Cytobacillaceae > Neobacillus. The sequence goes on along the minus strand of NZ_JABWSY010000014.1, from coordinate 148,855 downwards.
AAGGGGATTATCCTGATATATCGGTTTATGCAACTGGCGAAGGAGGCAGCGGTGCTGAGGTTCATATTGAAACAAGACCTGAATTGCCAAGAGTCCGATTAGGTCGTGGAGGTGTTCACCATGTTGCCTTCCGTGTTCCGAATGAGGAAGAATATGATCAATGGGCAGAGCGTTTGAAAGAATACAGGTTACCGAATTCAGGGAAAGTGGAGCGGTATTACTTCAAAGCACTATATTTTAGGGAACCCAATGGAATCTTATTTGAATTATCAACAGATACACCAGGATTTGCGACAGATGAACCAATGGAAACAATGGGAGAAAAACTATCACTTCCATCATTTTTAGAACCAAATCGAAAAGAAATCGAAGAAAAGTTACGTCCATTAATCTTAAATTAAACACTTGGAGGAATATGGAATGAACCATTTAAAAGGAATACACCATATAACAGCAATTACTAGCAGTGCAGAAAAGAACTATGAATTTTTCACTTATGTTTTAGGTATGCGATTAGTTAAGAAAACGGTCAATCAAGATGATATTCAAACCTATCATTTATTCTTTGCAGATGATAAAGGCAGTGCAGGCACAGACATGACATTCTTTGACTTCCCCGGGATTCCGAAAGGCGTACACGGTACAAACGAGATTTCAAAGACATCGTTCCGTGTACCAAGTGATGCTGCGTTAGACTATTGGGTAAAACGTTTTGATCGTCTAGAAGTTAAACATACTGGAATCAAAGAACAATTTGGCAAGAAAACTCTTTCTTTCGTTGACTTTGATGATCAACAATATCAATTGATTTCAGATGAATTCAATAAAGGCGTGGAATCTGGCACACCATGGCAAAAAGGTCCAATTCCACTGGAATATGCCATTACGGGTTTAGGTCCTGTTTTTGTTCGTATTGCGAACTTTGATTATTTTAAAGAAATGATGGAAAAGGTTCTATTATTTAAAGAGACAGATAAAGATGGTTCCTTCCACTTATTTGAAGTGGGAGAAGGCGGAAATGGTGCCTCAGTCATTGTAGAATATAATGCGGTTCTTCCTGAAGCCCGACAAGGATTTGGTACGGTTCACCATGCAGCATTACGTGTAGAGGATCGTGCTGTTTTAGAGGAATGGATTGAACGGTTGAGTGGTTTTGGATTCCAAACATCCGGTTATGTAAATCGTCACTTTTTTGAGTCATTATACGCAAGAGTTGCACCGCAAATATTATTTGAGTTCGCTACGGATGGCCCTGGTTTCATGGGAGATGAACCTTATGAAACGCTGGGAGAAAAATTATCTTTACCTCCATTCTTAGAGCCAAAACGTGAAGAAATAGAAAAATTAGTTCGTCCAATTGATACAGTAAGAAGTACAAAGGAATTCATCAAGGAATAATAGGAATTATTTCACAATTGGATGGTTTTTAAAGGAGAGGAATAGGAATGAATAGTAAAATCATGAAAATACAAAAATTAGGATTTCCATGGGAGACAGAAGACCCGTTCCTTATGACCGTGCATCATAAAGATGCATATCCTTCAGGAAATGATCAGCAGGGTCCTAACGCTTCATTGGAAGGCAGAAATCTTGGTGAGGATTTTACGTTGCGTGATGGTTTTAGAATGTATCATGGCAAAACGGTTCCGGGATTTCCTGTACATCCCCACAGAGGTTTTGAAACGGTAACTGTCGTTCTTGAAGGTTTGATTGATCATTTTGACTCATATGGGTCCACAGGAAGATTTGGGAATGGGGATGTTCAATGGATGACAGCAGGAAAGGGCAGCCAGCATTCTGAAATGTTTCCTCTCGTCCATCAGGACAAAGGCAATCCACTTGAATTCTTTCAGATATGGCTGAATTTACCTGTAAAAGATAAATTCGCTGATCCTGAATATAAAATGTTATGGGCTGAGGATATACCGGAAGTACAATCGGCTGATACAAATGGACAGAAAACGACCGTAAGACTGATCGCCGGAAATGTGATGGGCCAGTCTAGTTTAGAACCAAACGCTGCTTCTTGGGCAAACGATAAAAATCATCATGTGGGAATCTGCGTTATTCATATGATGCCAGAAGCAGTCTTCGTCCTGCCCGCAGTTTCAGCGACAATGACAAGAAATTTATACTATTATCAGGGAGATACACTAAATATTGACGAAACAGCGATTGAAACGAACCATCGTGTAAAGCTCGCTGGTGATCAGGAAGTTACGATTACAAATGGATCTTCTGAGAGTTATATGCTGCTCCTGGAGGGTGAGCCAATACAAGAACCTGTCATATCCTATGGACCGTTTGTCATGAATACTGAGCAGGAAATTCGCGATGCATTCAAGGATTATCAAAATACACAATTTGGAGGCTGGCCATGGGACCGTCCTGATCCTGTAAATAAGCGTGAATCAGGAAGATTCGCACGCTATGCGGATGGAAGAGTTGAAAAAAGGTAACCACTACTGGTGCATAGTTTTATATGAAAAAGACTCAGTTCACTATTGGACTGAGTCATTTTATTAATGAGGAAACTTCTGATTTGTCTTTCATCGACCTTTATGAATAATGATTTTTTGGGCAGGTAGCCTGGAATGAATCCTTTATCCCGCAAAAAGAGTTTCATCTCCAAACGGGTCCTATGTAATCAACAATTCAAATAAAAAAGCAGCAAAAAAAATAAGCGGAGGTTTTCCGGTTATGCAAAGAAATTTCATCAATTTTCATGTTTTTCGAATCAATAGGCGGAATATCTCCGTCTATTTAAGCTTTTTTTTATGATAATTACTAATTAAGCGGAATTTCTCCGTCTATTTATCAGCATGGGTGCTAATTAATGGTGCCTGTCACCACTTGAAGTATATCGAAATAATATCGAAGGTGAAAGTGCACTATTACTGACAGGAGAGAAGCCATTTATAAGGCTTCTCTCCCTTTTTATTCCTAAGCTATATTTTCCATTCTAATCGTAAAATGCATATCTTCATCACTGACGTTTAATAATCTTTCCAGCACAGCCAGTTTAGTCTTTGCTTCTTTGACTTCAAATCCATTAACGATATTTTCCTTCTTTAAGTTACTTATCATTTCAGTAACTGCTTGTTTAAAAGTTGGTGAATCAACAAATAAATACTGAATTAATTCAATGGCTGCTTCTTTTTCCTTCTCATTTTTGATGGCAAAAATACTTTGAACATCAGGCTCTACTATGAAAAGAGATTGTAAATCTTCAGAAATTCTTATATTTACGTAACTTTTCTTCGTTCCATAATATTCATGATCCCTAATCCGAATTAGATCCAAACCAATCATAAATTCATAAAAAGGATCATTATTATCAAGATTACGAAACTCATTAATGCTAATATTTGATGTTTCTTCTATAAAAATTTCTTTTTCAAATCTAGTTTGTATTACTTTTGATTCTAACATATTCATGTCCCTTACCTCACTTCTAAAATAGTTTTATATAAAAAGTAACATGTATACTTTAAGTAACCTAATTGTATTATAGTAAACATGAGTAAATAAATCAATTAAAGTTACGTGGGATTATGTCGGAATGCTCCTAAATAATTTAGAAACACCAAACGATTACTATATCTATCGGGTACGAAAATAAAAGGATGGGTCTGGAATTAAGCGCTTTTAGCTAATAGTTGGGAATATCAATATGGAGAGTAATTGTGACTTTTCACCATTAAAGCAAAATTTGGAGGAAGGTGTTCATTAGGTGAATTTATTGATTGACTAAAGACCTGTGATGCACTTCTACTATAAAAAATGTTAGCACAGACCAAGGCCTGGGTCTGTGCTAATAATTATTTTATGGTAATAAAAGTAACTCCTGCTACTGTTGCGGTGCTGAAGGAGTTGAAATACTTTGTAACGCCTGTTCTGCCTCGTTTGCAAATTGATTTTGTACTGCTAGGTCACCTAAAGCAACCATCCCTACTATTTGTCCATTTTCGATTACCGGCAAACGGCGAATTTGCTGCTGTGCCATAATGTTCGCAGCTTGATGAACATCCATATCAGGTGTACCTTGTACGATTTGTTGTGCAGTCATAACTTGAGATACTGGTGTTTGTGCATTTTCTCCTTGTGCTGTCGTACGAAGGGTAATATCACGATCCGTTACAATTCCAACCATTTGCCTGTTGTTATTTACTACTGGGATAGCTCCAATATTATATTGGCTCATTAACGCTGCAGCTTCCTGTACGGTCTGTGTTTCGTTAACAGTAACAATATTTGCTGTCATAATATCTCTTAATTGTGCCATGAAATTACCTCCAAATTATATTTACCTTTATAGGATAGGGAACATTGGCGCTATTATTTATGGTAATTTTTTTCTTTATATAAGCTGCACCATTATTTTATTATTTACGGTTGACTTATGAAGTAGTTGGTATATAATAAAGGTATCTTCAATTCGAGATAATTTGTTTCAAGATAACTTGAGCTGAGATAAAAGGGAACGCTGGTTGGATAGAAGTGAAATGGACTAAAAAATATAAGGGAGTGTTAATAATGGTAACTTTATATAATACACCTAGTTGTGCTTCATGCCGAAAAGCAAAAGCTTGGTTTGATGAACATCAAATTCCTTATAAGGAAAGAAATATCCTTTCTGAAAAGCTTACATTAGATGAGATTAAGAATATTCTTCACTTCACAGAGGATGGCACCGATGAAATTATCTCAACTAAGTCAAAAGCATTTCAGAAGTTAAATATAAATATTGATTCTCTTTCACTCCGTGAATTATATGCAATCATTAAAGAAAATCCCGGGGTATTAAGGAAACCGTTAATCCTTGATGAAAAGAGACTACAAGTAGGGTTTAATGAAGAGGAAATACGTAGCTTTTTGCCACGTTACATGCGTATATTTCAACTTGATGAAGTCCATAGCTTTACTGAAGAAGCTCAATAGAGGAAGTGTTTCTGCATTTGCAATAATATCGAGTAAATAACGTATTCAATAAGGATATTTAAAACAGGAGGTGTAAACATGGAAAGGAAATGTACAAACCAGCCATTTTTACTGTTAATGCAAACCTCAAAAGCCATTCAGGAAAGAATAAGAGATGAAATGTCCAAAAATAAACTTAGTATTACCGAGTTCTCTGTTTTAGAAGTGCTATTCCACAAAGGAAAACAAACCATTCAGCAAATTGGAAGTAAAATCCTGATCTCTAGCGGTTCGATGACGTATGTTATTGATAAACTTGAAAAAAAAGGGATACTAAAAAGAAATGACTGTAGAGAAGACAGGCGGGTTATTCATATAACCTTAACGGCTGAAGGAATTGAGATGATGGAAAGCATCATGCCGAAGTATCAAGACATGATTGATTCAATTTTTGCTGATTTAACAGATAATGAATCACAGTTGTTAGTCGACTCCTTAAAAAAGGTTAGTAACAGAGTGTGATGTATATTTTTTTAGTTGATATCTCGAAATCGAGATAAATAGAAAGCAGGAGGAAAATAAAATGATGAGTATTGGATTATTAATTATAAGGGTAGTAATTGGTGTGTCATTCATGGCTCACGGCGCACAGAAATTATTTGGCTGGTTTGGCGGTTACGGCTTAAAGGGTACAGGTGGCTGGATGGAATCCCTTGGTATGAAACCAGGTGTGATGATGGCCCTTATGGCAGGATTAGCAGAATTAATGGGGGGATTATTGTTTACATTAGGACTTCTTACACCCCTTGCAGGAATCATGATTGCAGCTACAATGGTAATGGCGATTATAAAGGTTCATGCTGCTAATGGTTATTGGGCAACACAAAATGGATATGAATATAACCTGACATTAATAGCAGTGGTAATTGGTATAGCACTAATTGGACCAGGTCAATATGCATTAGATGCTTTTTTATTCTAATATATCTCGGATTAGAGAATCTTAATTTAGGGGTTTTATCGATAATTTAAATAAAAATAAGACACCATAATATAAAAAGGAGTGTTTTAAAATGAGTAAGAAAACAATGGGTATTCATCATATTACTGCTATTGTTGGTCATCCACAGGAGAATGTTGACTTTTATGCAGGTGTTTTAGGATTGCGCCTAGTGAAACAAACGGTAAATTTTGATGACCCTGGTACCTATCACCTCTATTTCGGAGATGAAGGAGGAAAACCTGGAACCATCATCACCTTCTTTCCTTGGGCTGGAGCCCGTCCGGGAACAATCGGTGACGGTCAAGTAGGAGTCACCTCATATGTTGTTCCTAAAGGTTCCATGGTATTTTGGGAAAATAGATTAGAAAAGTTTAAAATACCATTTACTAAAATGGAACGATTCGGTGAGCAATATTTGGAATTCGATGATCCACATGGTCTTCACCTTGAAATTGTTGAAAGAGAAGAAGGAGAAGTGAATAATTGGAACTTTAACGGCGTTACACCAGAAGTTGCCATCAAAGGGTTTGGCGGGACCACTCTATTATCATCACAGCCTAGTAAAACGGCAGATTTGTTAGAAAAAGTTATGGGGCTTGAATTCGTTGGAAAAGAAGGAGATTTCGCCCGTTACCGGTCTTCGGCTGATATCGGAAATGTCATTGACCTAAAATTAACTACGATTGGACGGGGACAAATGGGTGTGGGTACTGTACATCATATCGCATGGCGTGCAAGCGATGATGACGATCAACTGGAATGGCAAAAGTATGTTGCCGCCAATGGTTACGGTGTCACTCCTGTACAGGATCGAAACTATTTCAATGCGATTTATTTTAGAGAACATGGGGAAATCTTATTTGAAATTGCCACTGATCCTCCAGGCTTTGCCCATGATGAGTCCGTAGCGACAATGGGAGAAAAATTAATGCTGCCTGCACAGTATGAACAACACAGAGAACAAATTGAACGCGGGTTGCTGCCTTTTAAAGTTAGAGAATTAGATTAATTATTCGAAAAGGAATGATGTCATGCTTTCAATTGATCCGGCCTCATTGTCTGAAAGAGAAAATTATAAATTTCTAATCGGCAGTATTATTCCAAGACCGATTGCTTTTGTTACCACGCTTTCGAAGGATGGAAGTTTAAATGGTGCACCTTTTAGTTATTTTAATATTGTTTCTTCAAATCCCCCGATGATTTCGTTATCGATTCAGCGAAGAGAGGGGCAGTACAAAGATACAACGAGAAATATCAACGAGTCAAAAGAATTTGTGATTCACATCGTAGATGAACAGAATGTTGAAAAGATCAATCAAACTGCAGCAAGTCTGCCTCCTCATCAAAGTGAAATAGAAATGGCTCAATTAACGCCAGTGGAAAGTGTCAAAGTCTCTGTACCTGGTGTAAAAGAAGCCAAAATTCGAATGGAATGCCTTTTAGAGCATTCCCTTGAATTAGGTGGAGTGGATTCACCGGGTTGTGATCTTTTAATAGGGAGAATTGTTCAGTTTCATATCGAAAATGACCTATATGATAAAGGAAGAATTGATCCTAGGGGATTAGCAGCTGTTAGCAGATTGGCCGGTAATAATTACGCCAAAATCGGTGAGATTTTTGAAATAGAAAGACCTAAATAATCTCTAGGTGAACACTTTGGAGAATTTCTTAATAGAGGGAGATCAATAATGAAACATATATTCAATAAGGGACAAAATCCAACAAAACCAACTTTTCTTATGCTGCATGGAACAGGAGGCAATGAACTAGACCTGCTTCCGCTTGCAGGAATGATTGATGATGAGGCAAACGTACTAAGCGTTCGTGGGAATGTTTTAGAAAATGGCATGCCTCGTTTCTTCCGCAGATTAGCTGAAGGTGTATTTGATGAGGAAGATTTAATTTTTCGAACAAAGGAATTGAACGAGTTTCTAGATGAAGCCGCTGAAAAGTATGATTTTGACCGCGATAATATTCTCGCCATCGGCTACTCGAATGGAGCAAATATTGCTGCGAGTTTATTATTTCACTATCAGCATGCATTAAAGGGTGCAATTCTTCATCATCCAATGGTGCCTCGAAAAGGAATGGAACTTCCTGATTTAACTGGAAAATCAGTATTTATTGCAGCGGGGACGAATGACCCGATTTGTTCTCCAATGGAATCAACAGAGCTTCAGTCATTATTAGAAAAGGCAAATGCGAAGGTAGAACTCCATTGGGAAAATAGAGGTCATCAATTAACCAGTCAAGAAGTAGAAGCAGCAGCAAATTGGTATCGAAAGCATTATATAACGAAATAATATAACTTAAAGGGAAGACTCAACGGAGAAAAAAAGAACGGCTTAAGACTGAATGGAATTTTAAAAGAGAGAAATAATAGGAGGTGTTACAAATGGGTTTCTTGTCTCGTTTATTTGGAAATGCAACTGAAAAGGAGGAAGAAAAAATGACAAATGTAAAATTAGCGGTGATTTATTACAGCATGGGTGGCACAAATTATCAATTATCAAAATGGGCCGAGGAAGGTGCAAAGGAAGCGGGTGCTGAAGTAAAAGTATTAAAAGTACCTGAACTTGCTCCACAATCAGCCATTGAAGGGAATCCCGGTTGGAAAGCACATGTAGATGCAACCAAAGATGTACCAGAGGTTAAATTGGATGACCTAGAATGGGCAGATGCGATTATTTTCAGTGTGCCTACCCGCTTTGGTAACATGCCAGCTCAAATGAAGCAATTCTTAGACACAACTGGCGGTCTTTGGTTTAATGGCAAGCTAATGAATAAAGTTGTAAGCGCAATGACTTCCGCACAAAACCCTCACGGTGGTCAAGAAGCAACGATTTTATCACTTTACACAACCATGTATCATTGGGGTGCCATTGTAGCGGCTCCTGGTTATACGGATCCAGTAACATTCGGAGCTGGAGGTAATCCATATGGAACAAGCGTTACAGTAGGTCAGGACGGTAAAATGATTGAAGATGTACAAGCTGCTGTAAAACATCAAGCAAAGCGTACAGTAACAGTTGCAGAATGGGTAAAAAAAGCGAATCAATAAAATTTAAATGAATAAAAAAGTCTGATGGGGTCATTCCATCAGACTTTTTTATTAGTTATTTACTTTCTAAAACAGGAAATATCTACTATGGCGGTTCTATTGACTAGAGTACTAGATTAATATATTATTAATTCGAGATAAATGATTTAAAAATAGTAAATTCCGAGATAAAAAGGAGAGTTATATATATGAATGTTTTAGTAGTAAAAGCAAACAACCGTCCAGCTTCAGATGCTGTATCAAGTAAAATGTATGAAACTTTTATGGAAAACTTAGAGGGTGTGAATGTCACAACTTTCGATGTTTTTGCTGAAGATATGCCTTACTTTGGTCAAGATTTATTCAATGCATTTGGTAAAGTTGAATCAGGCGAGGAAATGACGGATCTAGAAAAACGTCTTCTAGCTGCAAAACAAAAAGCAATGGATGCTCTTACAGCTGCTGACTTAGTGGTATTCGCATTCCCATTATGGAACTTAACAATCCCAGCACCATTACAAACGTTCATTGATTATGTATACCAAGCTGGTTTCACTTTCAAGTACGATGAAAATGGTCAAGCTGTCCAATTAATGACACACAAAAAAGCAATTATCCTAAGTGCACGCGGCGGCGTTTATTCAACACCTGAAGCAGCACCAATGGAAATGTCTGCTACTTATATTAAAAACGTTGTTGGTCTTGTATTCGGTATGGAAATCATTGACGAAGTTATTATTGAAGGGCATGCAGCAATGCCAGCTCAAGCTGAAGCGATTATTGCTGCAGGATTAGAAAAAGTAAAAGAAGCTGCAAAGAAATTATCACCAGTAGCAGTATAATAATGAAGGAAGGCGCTTGGAAATATTCCAGCGCCTTTCCTTATATCCTTTATTCGAAGTGTCGATTAATATTTTGACATGTTTTGATAAGGGCAGTAACGAGCTTATCCTCATTCCCATAAAAACGTGTAGATGGGAGTGGAATGGAGACTGCACTCCGATTGCCCAATCGATCTACTACAACAGCCCCGACTGCACATATTCCTTCAATATGCTCTTCTCTTGAAAAAGCAACTCCATCTCTTCTGGCCGTTTCTAGCTCCTTTAACAATTCATCCCGATTCGTAATCGTTTTATCTGTATACTGTTTAAGCTGTTGCGGCAGCAGGTTTTCAACTTCAGTTAAAGGCAGTGAAGCGAGAATGGCTTTTCCGTTTGCTGTGCAATGCAATGGAAAAGAGGCACCAGGCTGTGATGTTGCCTGCAGGGGATGAGCCGCGATAATTTGATCAACAAATAGTACCTTACCGTTATCTAATACAGATAGGTCGACCGTTTCATTGATCATATTTGAAAGCTGGATTAAAAATGGTCTAATTTCTTCTCTTAAATCACTATGTACAGCGCCAGCAAGCCTTGCAATCTCAGGCCCAAGGCGAAATCCTCTGTTAGCAGAAGCAGGTGTTACTAGGTTTTCTTGTTCTAGTGCGGCTACAATTCTTTGGACAGTTGACCTTGCCAGGTCCACTTCTCTTGCAATCTGTGTAAGGCTTAATCCTTTTGGGTGCTCTCTAAGTGTCCGCAGTATATTAGCCGCACGTGTAATAACCTGGATACTGGATGTCTTATTTTGATTTTGGTCATCGATGTTCAAGATAATTCCTCCTTCCTTTCAAACATAATAGCCTAATTTAATTCCAGCAAATAGTGTAAAGACATAAATACATATAGTAATAATAACAAAATTATGAAGAAAGAATAATTGACAGGTTCTTTAATTATAAATTATACTTTAATTAACCACAATACGATACAATTGTACCACATTGTGGTTAATTATTATGGATGATAACTTTGTTAAATACGAATGTTAATAAATATGATAACGAAAATAAATAGAGAGTTAATTCTGAAGGAGAGCGGTTGTAATGAAAACGGAATTTGGGTTTGCTATTGTTGGAACTGGTCTCATTAGTACAACGCATTATGAGCAAATTTCAGCGATTGAAGGAGCAAAAGTGGTTGCTATTTACTCTCGTAAGGAGGAAAAAGCAAAATCACTTGCGGAAAAAGCAGGTGCAGATTGGTATACAGATTATCAAGAAATGCTAAAGAGAAAAGATATTGATATTGTATCGATTATTACACCAAGCGGTACTCACGCTGATATGGCAATAGAGGCTGCACGGGCAGGCAAGCATGTAATCGTTGAAAAGCCAATGGATATTTCCCTTGAGAAAGCGCAGCAAATGATCGATGTATGCCGTGAACATCATGTTAAACTAAGTATTATTTCACAACATCGTTTTGATGCATCGGCTGTGAAGATTAAAGATGATATTGATTCAGGACGATTTGGAAAAATGGTCCTTGGGCAAGCCGCTGTGAATTGGTATCGTCCTCAAAGCTACTATGATACTAGTAAGTGGAGAGGGACATTGAAAATGGATGGGGGCGGCGTCTTAATCAATCAATCCATTCATACGATAGATTTATTTCAGTATTTCATGGGTGAGGTAGAAAGTGTATACGCGCATATAGCCATATTGGCTCATGAAGGAATTGAAGTGGAGGATGTGGCTGTTGCCACAGTGAAATTTAAAAATGGCGGGTTAGGAACCATTGTTGGAACTACAGCTGCTTATCCAGGCTTGTCAGCCCGCTTGGAGATTATCGGAACAACAGGTACAGCAGTGATTGAGAATGATCAATTAATGAAGCATTATCTAAGAAATCCAAATAATGAAAGTGAAGCTATTAACTTAGCTGGTATTGAAAAGCATAATGGGGGAGATTTCGATCATGCGTCTGTTAACCCTGCAGCACTTGATGGCGCTTCTCATCGTTTGCAGTTTATCGATATGATAAATGCTATACAGGAAGATAGAGAACCGCTTGTAAATGGTGAAGAGGGATTAAAACCACTAAAAATCATATTAGCTATTTATCAATCCGCACGGACAGGACAGCCTGTACAAATAGAGAGTCTCTAACAATCCCGTAACCATACTAAAGTCTTAACCTCAAATGGTTAACTAGTGACATATAAAATAAGCGGAGATTTTCCGATTAAGCTAAGCAAAATTGCCCATTTCCACGTTTTTCAAGTAAATAGTCGGAAATCTTCCGTCTATTTAAGCCATTTTTAGTGCTATTTTCTAACTAAGAGGAATTTTTCCGCTTATTTAACAAACTCGTTTTAGCATCTAATGAACTTGTACAACTTACGGGTGGTTTCGTGAAAATAAAATTTAAAAAAGGCTTAGAAATAATAGCATCTCTAAGCATTTTTGACAGTGAAGGATTTGATTTGATCTGCGATTTACCGTTTTGCACCTCACAAGTAAACCAGTATTAAATTAGAGAGGTTTTAATTCATAACCATTTATCTGCCCATGCTTCTAAAGCTTTGAGCGATTGTCCAAGTTCTGTCCCTTTTTTGGTTAAAGAATATTCGGTCCGTACAGGACGGTCTGCAATTACATTTCGCAATACAATTCCATTGTCCTCGAGCTCTTTCATCCGTTCATTTAATACTCTTTTACTTAAGTCTGGTATAAAGGTATGGATTTCACTAAATCTTTTTGGCTCCTCCATTAATGCGTGAATGACAAGGCCAACCCACTTTTTTCCTAGTATATGATAGCATTCTTCAACTTTGCTGCATAATTTATTTTCTGTATCCATTCACAAATCCCCCTAAAGTACCCTGGTTATTTTTAATAACTATATATTTATATTAGCAAACCAAGTAATTAAAATAAAGTATTAACTGGATTATTATTACCAATCAGGTCAATAACGTGACTTTTAGTTCACAAATTTGACACGGAAAAATTGACAATAATTTTAAAAACCAATCTATTGACATGGTAATTAAACATTTTTTATACTTAAAATAATCATATAGTGGTACACGTGTATCGTTATGTGGTTAACTAAAAAGTGAATGAGCATTTACTTAAAATGAAATGATGGTCTTGAAGGTCTAGTTTTTTAAATATTGGTCATTAACAAAAGAAAAGGAGCTACTAAAATGATTAGAGTAGTTTGCAAGGCAAAGCTTAAACCGGGGGTAAATCTTGAAGAATATTTAACTCTTGCTAGAGAAGTTGTGACAGAAACCAGAAAAGAAAAAGGATGCATGATGTATACTCTTCATGAAGATATCCATGATCCATCCATTCTTACAACGATTGAAGAATGGGAGAATGAAGAGGTTATCAATCAACACAATAAAAGTGAACATATCATGAAATTTGTTCCAAAGTTGAGGAGATTGAGAGAAAGCACAGAAATCAACCTTTATAAAGAAGTGAAATAATTAATTATGAACAGGTAGCGGCTGTTTTAGTATAAAAAAATGTAAAGGTGGGAGAAAAAATGATTAAAGGGATTAATCATAAAGGTTTTCATGTAGTAGATATGGAACGCTCATTGGACTTTTATTGCAATAAGCTTGGTTTTAAGAAAGCGTTTGAATTGAATCATCCAAATGGTGAACCGTGGATTGTCTATGTAAAAGTAGCGGATGAGTGTTTCATTGAATTATTTTATGGAGGTGCTGAGGGGGTTAAGAACAGAGCAGACCACATCTGCTTCGAGGTCGATGATATCCATGAAGCAGCGGATCAATTGAAGAAAAAGGGAGTTTCTTTAGAAGTTGAAATTTCTCAAGGCAGGGCTCTGAATTACCAATTCTGGGTAGTAGATCCTGATGGAAATTGGCTCGAGTTTATGGAGATGAATCCTGAATCCCCACATATGAAAGGCTAAGCTGGATGAAAAAGGAAGGAGATTTTTGCCGTGAAATTTAACAAAGTTCGCTGGGGCATTATTGGATGTGGTGATGTGACGGAAGTGAAAAGTGGGCCTGCATTCCAAAAAATAAAAAATTCAGAGTTAGTTGCCGTTATGCGTAGAACTGGTGAACTTGCAAAAGACTATGCAATAAGACATCATGTCCCGAAATGGTACGATGATGCTGACGCACTTATTAACGATCCAAATGTTGATGCAATCTATATTGCGACACCACCGGGTTCACATAAAGAATATACAATGAAAGCTGCGAAGGCAGGAAAACCTGTTTATGTTGAAAAGCCAATGGCACTCAATTTTGATGAATGCAAGGAAATGATCGATGCCTGCGAGGGGGCTCACGTTCCATTATATGTTGCTTACTACCGCAGGGCATTGCCTCGATTTGTAAAAGTAAAAGAGCTGTTGGAAAATAAAGAGATTGGAGACGTTCGTTTCGTCTCAACGACACAATATCAAAAAGCCTCAGAAGATGTGAAGGACTTACAAAATCTCCCGTGGAGGCTTCAACCTGAATTGTCTGGAGGGGGACTGTTTTTTGATTTAGCCAGTCATACGCTTGATCTATTAGATTTTTTGCTGGGGCCAATTAAAGAGGTTAAGGGTTTTGCATCGAATCAAGCAGGCTATTATCATGCGGAGGATATCGTTACAGGTACCTATCAATTTGAATCTAGAATTCACGGCGTAGGAAATTGGTGTTTTTCTGCATTTGATGATGTGGATGTGAATGAAATCGTTGGCAGTAATGGAAAAATTACTTTTTCCACTTTTGGTAATGATTCGATTGTTTTGACGACTGCAAGTGGAACAGAGCAATGGAACTATGAGGCACCGCAGCACGTCCATCAACCCCTTGTAGAAACGATTGTGGCTGACTTGACAGGAGGCGGCGGAAAGTGTCCAAGTACGGGAGTGACAGGTGCGAGAACCAACTGGGTCATGGGGGAAATTAGATAAGTGACAATGGGGTTTACGATTAAATAATTGTATGAAAGTTAAAAAGGGATGGTCTCCATCTCTTTTTGTTTTGTTAAACATAATTTTAAGTTCGTAAAATGTATTCAGACTGTCGTACATTATATATAGAAGGTATTTTTATCTCTATTCATTTCCAACGGCAGCAATCATGGATTGCTGTTTATTTTATTATTGAATTTTTAGAAAAAACAGAAAGTAGTGATTAGATTCACTTTGAAAGTTTTCAATTGTTGGTAAACTTTGGTTAAAAGCTTACTGATTGGAGGGAATATTATAAAACTAGCAGCTATTATCTCAGTTTTACTTACCTACATACTAATTGTTTTCGGAGGATATGTTGCTTCTTCGGAATCGGGGATGGGATGCGGGCCAGAATGGCCTTTATGCAATGGAGAGGTTATTCCTATTTTAGAAAATGAGACATTGATAGAATTTGCGCATCGAGCCATAGGTCTTCTGCTCGCCATTTTAGTAGGGACGCTCTTTGTGCTAATCAAACGGAATAAGAACAACAAAATACTCCAAACTGCAGGAAATTGGCTTATCAGTTTACTAACTTTACAGATATTAGCGGGAGCAGTGGTTGTCGTGCTGGATTTACCGACAATTATTATTACTGTTCATCTCCTTGTAGCCATGCTGTTCATGCTGGTCTTGTTGTGGATTTATCGGACTGAATCTCATACTCGAATTGAAACGAAATTAAGTGATAACAGGAAATTAAATATCGTATTTCAGTTAAATGTATTGATCATCCTGCTTTTATTAACCATGGGATTTGGTGCATTTATTAAACATGAATATTATGGTCTGGTATGTGGCTGGCTGGATTGTAGAGAAACACTGCTGCCTGTAACAACACCCGAAATCCTCCAAACTGGGCACCGAATATTGGCAGTCATTACGGCAGCATATACTATTTTGCTAATGTTTAAGGCTTATCTGAATAATTGGGGTCAGGGATTGAAGGTGCGGTTACTCCTTGCTGCTACTATGGTAGTAATACAGATAATAAGTGGCATCCTCACGATTATAACCAATATCAGCATCCCATGGGCTGTTGTCCATCTTGCAATTGGGACAGCATTGTTCATGATTGTCGCAGACACAAGACTAATAGTGGGGTTAACGATAGCTAAGAACACCGGGAAACCGTGGACGGATAAAAAGGGACAACCATTTGGCAAGTAAACATTGGAGAGGTTTTTTACAGCCCATGGTAATAGGTACAAAAGAGGCTTTAGTATAAGGTTAACTTATTCTTAAAGTTCCGTTACCTATCACAAACATTAAAAATATAACTTAAAAAGGGTGCCAAATTGTATATGAATTTGTCACTCTTTTTTTTATGGATATACAGCGTTTCATGCGGAAATTAACACTAAAATTTGTAATGGAAGATTGTGTTAAGATGAAATGAAGTTTGTGAACAAGTGTACTTAAGCTAACCTGCCTTTAGTTGAAGAGTGCTGTAAAAGACGAAATAATAGCTTTTATAGTGTATTGTAATATTTGTATTCGTAATAAGGAGGATTATACTTTTGAATATTTTAATTTTAGGTGCAACTGGACGAGTTGGAAGTCAAATAGTAACTTATGCCCTTCATGATAGACATCATGTTACTGTATTAGTTCGCACTCCAGAGAAGCTTCAAATAAATAGTGAAAATTTAACCATTATTCAAGGGAATGTTTTAAATAAAAATGATATAGTACGTGCAATGCATGGGATTGATGTAGTTATTAGTGCACTAAATACTGATGGCACAACCACTCTATCAGAAAGTATGCCACTAATTATCAAAGCAATGGAAAACGAAGGTATAAAACGAATTATCACGATAGGAACCGCAGGGATCTTACAAAGTAGAACTACGCCAACCGTAATCCGTTATCAGTCAAGTGAATCAAAACGTAAATCAACCCGTGCAGCAGAAGAACATCATAAAGTTTACGATATGCTGAAACAATCAACACTCGATTGGACGATTGTATGTCCTACATATTTACCAGATGGAGAAAGGGAAGGTCAATATCGAATTGAACGTAATTTTTTGCCAGAAGGTGGTATGAAAATATCAGTTTCTGATACAGCAGAATTTACTTATCGTCAGATAGAAAGTAGCGATTATGTCCAATCACGTGTAGGAATCGCCTATTAATAACATTCTCTTACATTATTACTTGCTGTCACAAGGTGAAATTTATTGTTTGTAAAAATTGCACTTAGACTAAAGGGTAGCAAGAGTTTAATTTTCAAGAGGCTATTGCGGTGGCGTGGCTTCGACTTGATTTTCTCCGAATGTGCCACTTCCTTCTAATACATAAACATAGCCATTATAGGTATCAGGAAGGTCTTGAATAACATATGCACCTTTTTCTAATATCATTTCTAAAAATGTGACAGATGCGTAATTCAGTGTATTAGATACAATATCTCCTGACGAACCTGAATATACCCTAATATTGGAGGTTAAGATGAAAATAAAACCTGAATATTGTAAAGTACACGATGCACTTTCCATCTTGGTTGGGAAATGGAAGCCCATTATTTTATTGTAACTAATGTCGGAAGGCACAATGAGATATGGAGAATTAAAAAAAGCACTGGTAGGTATTACCCCTAAAATGTGGTTACTGTAAACAGTAAAAGCCAGGAAGTGGTTCTCTGGCTTTTACGTTTGTAATCCTAATTATTCATTGGGCAATCAGGCATAGTAGCACATTCGGAAACGCCCTTAGTCATTTCCTTGGCTTTTTGTGAAATTCCCTTTTCTCCCATTTGGGCACAATGGGCGACATCACTTCCAGCAGCAAGTGCTGAGCTGCTAAATGCCAGAACAACAAGAAACGCAGTAGTTGCAATGATTTTCTTCATCTTGATTCCTCCAAATTGTTATTTACTAATATTATTATAGAAAGAAAATGTCCAAAAAGTTTGCAGAAAAGAAGAACAAATTATGACTTCGAAGGCTGAAATATTTCTTTAAGATTTTCAACAGCAAGATTTTAAGAACGTAGCAGTCATTTTGGAAGGTTTTCTTTTTCGCTAACGGCAGTTTAGTTCAACAAGGGTAGACCATCTCATTTATATAATTTCCTGTTATTGAGGGAAAATAGAAATACTAATTTTAAAGGATGGTCTTATGTATATTTTTATCAATATTTTATATATGTTAGCAGCGTTTAAATGGGGGGATTGGAGGAATTGGAAACTGTATTATCCGACAATACTCTTCTTAATCATTGGAGATTTTTTATACAACTTTCTCCTCTATAAAAAAACAATGTGGTTGTTTCATGATTTAATCTTACCTAACCATACTACTATTACAATTTTAGCTATGGTCGTATCCTACTCTGCAACCGTATTAATATACTTAGGGAGGTTCCCTGATGGATGGAAAAAACGTTCATTATGGTTTTTGTTATGGGTAGGAATATATTTATGTGCAGAGTATTTTAATAGTAAGTTTGGGTTTATTTCATACCATAATGGTTGGAATATTTGGTGGTCTGTGTTATTTACAGCCATTATTTTCTTTATCTTGCCTATTCATTACAAAAAACCTTTGTTTGCTTGGCTATTATCAATAATGATTATAGTATTGTTATTAAGCATCTTTGATGTGAAAATTAGTGAAATGAAATAAAGCTTGAGATGAGAAATAAGGATTATTGAGGCGAGTTCTTTATATTATGAAAGCTAACATTGTGAATAATTGTACTTAAACTATAGGGGTGCTTTACTTCAATAAGGAGTAAGGCTTTTTTCTTCTTCAACTAAAGAAGCACTTCAATAAGCAGGTTTTGATTAAATGTTTGAAGAACTAATATTTAACAAACTTAAAAGTGGTGATATAGTGAGTTTCAAAATTAAAAAAGGTGAATTTAATAATTTTGTACAATTGGTTCGTTCAATTAATTCAATTCCCAAAAAACAGTCGACCTTGCTAATTGGAATAGATGGTTGTGGGGGTTCAGGAAAAAGTACATTTGCAAATAGATTAAAAAATGAATGTTCAAATGTAACTGTTGTACATATGGATGATTTTTATTTACCATCCTCACAACTAATAAAAACACATCCAGCAAAAAAAAACATTGGTGCGGATATTGATTGGAAACGTGTACTAAATCAAGTTCTTGAACCTATTAGTCAAAACAAAGAGGGGTGTTATCAGCGATATGATTGGGAGACGGATGATTTAGCAGAATGGCATACTGTTCCAATCGGAGGAATTGTCATAATAGAAGGTGTATATTCCATTCGCAATGAATTAGCCAATAAATACGACTTTACAATATGGGTTGAATGTTCACGAGAAATAAGACTTTCACGAGGTCTTGAAAGAGACGGGGAAGAGGCTCGTGATATGTGGGAAAATAATTGGATGATCTCAGAAGACATTTATGTTGAAGAACAAAAACCTTATGAAAGAGCAGACCTTATTGTTAATGGAACTAAATAAATATCTTATTCAACTTACGGGGTGGCTTTTGTTTAACAAAGGCTACTACGGTTTTTATTTAACTAACGGAGGAAAAAATAGTTCAAAAAACCCCTTCTTGAAAGGGGTTTTTTGAATAAATTCTATTGCACCGTTATTGTACCTTTGTACATATTCATTCCACAAGCGTAATGATAAGTTCCGGGCTTGAGAGATTTAATATTAACATAGTTATTTGTATGTGCTTTTAATGAAATGTTAAACCCGAGTTCCTCTGATAGGACAATACCCGTACAACCAACTTCCTCTGTTTTAAAGTTAATGATTGATGGTGTTTCAGCTTTTAATACTATATTATTAGGGGTATACTCAGTAGGTTTTACCATAACTTCATATATCTGACTACTTGTATCTGTGAATTTAATATCCTCTACTTCGTTTGACGCTTGTTTACTGCCATCGGAATAAAACGCACCTTTTCCGAATAAAAGAACACCCATAAATATTAAAATAATGACTAAAACAAAGGGGTTAGCTACTAAAGGCTTTTTACTTATGCTTTCTTGATTTTTTGTATTTGTTTCTTCATCAATTAACCGAATTAGTAATACCATTACTGCTACAAACACGATGTCAATAAAGTAAATCATAACGTCTATAGATTTTGGCTGTAACATCACGCCTAACATTGAACCCATCATTCCACCCATTATTCCTGCTGTTAATCCGTCGATTGATGCCATCAGTGAAACAGGTCTACCTGTCATATATCCGACAATCATTCCTAATGATACAGAAATAATCGTAGGTATGGTTAAATCTTTATTTTGAATAAGGATTCCTAAAATACTCCCAATAGCAATACTTACCATCATTGAGTTAGTCATACTTATCATCATTCCAGCCATACAGCTAAGCCTGTTTTTGTTTCGGAAAGTGTAATAAATAATGTAGCTTGATAATAGAAAAACCATTCCAATACTACCAATAAGTAACATATTACTTCCACCCTTGCAATCTCAATTTTTCTCCTACATTGGGTAATTATACTAGTTTAGATAATATTAACAACAAAAATATTGTGGAAACTTATTAAACTAGCAGGTCCGATAGTCCAAGAGGCATTATCGCTTATTTTTTTGAATTTATTGTACTAACTGGACAGGTTTGTTGAAGAAGGATATTTTCTGCTTTAAGCGAAATAATACCAAACAAATCTAACACAAATACAGGTATTGAAAATAACAGGAACATAGGAGGTAGGAGATATGAGGATCAATAGAATAGATCATGTGAGTATAAACGTAAATGATCTTTCAGAGGCTAAAGCATTTTTTCTTGATTTAGGACTTGAAGTGCAAGCGGAATGGGAATTGGATGGAGAACTGTTGGACAGAATAGTGGGGCTTAAAGATGTTAAAACGGCATGTGTAGGATTGGGAATGCCAGGTGGTCAGGCATGGATAGAGTTAGTTAAATTTTATCAGCCGTCAGATGAAAAAGATATTCAGCAACCTTGTGCAAATACGCTGGGTATCCGACATATTTGTTTTGCTGTTGAAGATATTGAAACTATTGTTGCTAAATTGAAAAAGAAGGGTACTGAAATCTTTAGTGAGATACAGCAATATGAAGAAAGTTATAAGTTATGCTACGTTCGTGGTCCAGAGGGAATTATTTTAGAGTTGGCGGAGAAAATCGGATAAATAATGAATGGGACTTAATTAAATTCGATTTAACTGTTTCTGAGGTTATACGTGGGGAAGAAGCAAAATCTGCCTTTTATGATTGATGGCATTATGAATTTTAATATGGTAAGTAAAAGTGGAGATATTTATAGTGGTGATATCGTACCAACAACTGAACCAGACTTTAGTTTTGAATTATATGTAGGTAGTGAGCAAGAATGTTATATTGCAGGATTAGTTAAGATTGGCGAAAAAGCCCAACTACGTTATCAAGATATTTTAGATGGACACTGTTTCTTTAATCTACAATAAAAATACAATTAAGAGGTGCGTCTATCTGTAAAGGATTAACGCACCTTTTTGTTAATCCTTGTTAGACGAACGGGGCAGGTTAGTCGATTAAGTTAATGCTAAAAGAGATATAACCTAGCGAGAGCTAGGCTATTTTATTTATATCTATTAAATACAATATGCTAAAACATTGTTAAGTTTTGTTACTGCTAACAGAAGCCATAATGATAATAGAGTGTTTGTATAAGGTAATTAATCACCCTATACAACTAGAAAATGCTTACCGTACTTACCCTAGCTGAATAACCTATCCAATAATGACTCTTTCTTTAGGATAACGGTAGTGCTCTTCTTTTGTTTCACCCCTTAATAGGAATAGGAAGGAAAAGATACCGATACGCCCAATGAACATTAGTAGAATAATTATGATTTTCCCACCAATACTTAAATCTGCCGTGATTCCCATAGAAAGACCTGTAGTACCAAACGCAGAACAGACTTCAAAGAAAAGTTGAAGTAAACTCATTTTCGGTTCTAGAAAGGTCAATAGAGCAACTGCAATTCCGCAAATCATTGCAGCAGTTGTAATGACAACAAATGCTTTCGTCACATCTTGAGGATCAATCTCTCTCTTAAAAACTTTAATACTGTTTTTACCTTTTGCGTAGCTATAAATAGCTAATAACATGATAGCAAACGTCGTTGTTCGAATCCCTCCGCCAACACTGCTGGGAGATGCACCAATAAACATGAGAGAGGAAAGAACCAAAAGCGTCGGTGTAGAAAATTCATTCATATCCATTGTTGCTAAACCACCGTTGCGTGTGGTAACGGATTGAAATAGAGAATAGAACAAAGATTGATGCCAAGCTTTATCAGCAAAAAAATGATTGGACTCAAAGATATAAATACATAGAGCTCCGACTATGATTAATGCAAAAAAAGTAAAGGTAGTTAATTTTGTGAAAAGTGAAAATCTGAAAGACCTCTTCCGCTTAGTAATAAAATAGTTCTTTATTTCAATAAGGACTGGAAAGCCGATGGAGCCAAAAATCATTAATAGGATATTAATACTTTGAATAAAGTAATCGTTGGCAAAGGGTATCAATGATTCACCTGTAATGTCGAAGCCTGCATTCGTTGTTGCACTTATAGAAGCGAAAAAGCCCTGGAGAAACGCTTCTTCCCATGTAGGGAAATAGTTTAAAAAATAAAACCCTAAAATCAACGTCCCTATTAACTCAATTGCAATCATGATGAGAAGGATTTGACGCATTAAAATAACCAATCCTGAGAGATTCGTTTGATTCTGGTCCGTCATAATTAGTTTTCTTTCCATTAAGCCAATTTTTTTGCCCATTAATAGCCAAATAAAGGTTCCAAGCGTCATTACGCCGATTCCGCCAAATTGCAATATAAATGCAAAAATAAACGTACCTGGAACACTGAGTATTTCTGTTAATGATACAGTCGATAGCCCTGTAACACTGACAGCACTTGCAGAGATAAATAAAGCATCTAATAGTGATAGTTCTGCTCCGTCCTTCAATGTAATAGGAAAAAGAAGCAATATAGTCGAAAGGATAACTGCTGCAAAATAAAACAATACAAGCAATTGTACGGATGTAAAACGCATCTTCTTTTTAGAATGTGAATCTAATCTCATTTTTTTACCTCTTTATCATTTATCTTGTTACTAAATCATTTTATGGTACATGCCTAGTATAAGCAATGACATTGTAAGCTATATCAATAACAGTAGTGATTGTATTATCATATTCATATTGACTTTCGGTTTCACTTTAAGTAACAGGTGCGTTTATCCAGGAAGGATTAACCGCCTTTTTTGTTGAATTTTTTATAGAACAAACGCAGCAGGTTTAATTAAGAATAACTACATACAAGTATATTTGATTGGAGACTTTATCAGGTAGGAATAGCTTTTTGGAATAGGAGGTTAATAAATGTGTCAATAACGATTCGTAGGTTGTTAAATCTTACTATGGTCATACTGGCGTGGTCTACATTACCTTTTTTAGGGTTACATACTATTAAAAGATTTGCTCCCGCTTCACTCCTGATTGTATTTTTTGAATTTATTAATGTACTAATTGGGAAAAGACGTAAATGGTGGGTTTTTTATAATAAACCCAATTCTTATTTATTTAACGAATTTCCTTTTAATATTGGTCCGTTTTTGGTAGGGTCTATGTGGATATTAAAATGGACATATGGGAATTTTAAACAGTTTATTTTACTTAATGCCACTGTTAATGCATTTTTTGCATTTATGTTAATAAAGTTACTGGAAAAGTTAAAAGTAGCTAAATTAGTTCGAATAAGTAATTTTCCTTTTTTTCTGTATTTCTTTTACAAAGCCCCTTTGTTGTATGGGATTCAATACATTATTGAAGGTAAACAAAATTTCTCAGACAACTAGCATAAAAAGATTGTGAACTAATTCGCTTAAGTGAAGAGTGCAAGAGTTGAAAAAGGGACTGCGTTTTTGGTGGAGATGTTCAAGATAAAAAATATCGCCAAGCCATTACAGCAGCAGGTACAGGGTGTATGGCTGCACTGGATGCTGAACGTTATTTAGAAAACAATGCTACCATGATTGGAGTAAATCATTATAAAAAGGTGGAGGATTATCATGACTACGAAGAACTATCATGAATTAATTAAAGACCGCATTTATATGGGCGGAGCAGATGATGTAAAAGATGTGATAGAAAATTATTGGTCGTAAGTATTTGGGTCCTCTTTTACAGGATTATTAAGGAATATGGAGAAAAACAATATTAGACACTGTTTACATATTGAAAGTAGATTCAACAGGTTTTCGGAAAAAATATTTAGTGAAACAAATAGCTTATTGAAGTAAGGGTGCATTAATTTAATATCCTCCTGCTAATTTTGGCAGATTGAAAGCAATTCTCTATAAGAAGAATTGCTTTATTTTGGTATTATTCTATTCATAATCCATTTCATTTTCTCTTCTGAAGATACTTATCTTCATTGATCCCAATATAAGAATACATACTCTGGTTCATGCTCTTTTTTCAGCTCATCAATGCTTGCTATTTTATCTAAAGGTTTCAGTTTATTCGTGCGTAAAGTATTACTAGCGTTCTGTTTTAAACCCTTTTCATCCATGATATACACCCTCCTTTTTAGCATAGTTTGTGTCCTGGGCCGCTTCTTATTCTAGTTTTTGCAAGGATGAATCAGGTGAAATATTATAAATAGCAAGTGTCAGGTTTGTTGGAAGGCAAATAATAATTGTTATTGTAGAAAATGCTTTTACAATAAACAAAATGAATTATTCGTGTAGGCACCTTGTTGACAATCTAAACTTTTTTTATTATCCTTTAAAAAACGTTAAAGAATTCAATAAAATTTCGTATAACTCCAATAATATGGTTTGGAGGTCTCTACCAGGAACCGAAATTCCTGATTACGAAGAAAGTACAAGATTTGTATTTTCTTCGTAGTCAGGAATTTTTTTTTCTGAATTCTAATCTAAAAATTATTTCAGGAGGACAAAAATGAACTTTTTAGCATTGCCAAAAATTGAACTTCACTGTCATTTGGATGGAAGCCTTAGGGCTGAAACGATTATCGATATTGCCCAGAAGGAAGGCATTCAGTTACCCTCCTATGATAAGGATGAGCTGCAAAAGGAACTGGTTGCTCCGTTAGAATGTGAATCCCTTGATGAGTATTTAAAAAGGTTTTCTCTTCCTAATTTGGTCATGCAGTCCCAGGAGAACTTAAGAAGAATTACTTTTGAGCTATTTGAGGATGCAGCAAGGGAAAATGTGAAATATATGGAAGTCAGATTTGCCCCGTTACTTCACACATTAAAAGGTCTTGGTGTTGAAGAGGTTATTCAATCTGTTATAGAGGGGATGAGGGAAGCTGAAAGCTGTTACGAAATAAAAGGAAATATAATCTTATCCTGCATGAGGACGATGTCGGTAGAAAGCGCCTTTGAGGTGGTTGAGAAGGGGAAAAAGTTCCTTGGAAAAGGTGTAGTGGCAATTGACCTATGTGCTTCAGAAGAAGAAGGTTTTTGTAAAAGATTCGTAGTTCCAATTCTCTTAGCCAAAGAATATGGCTACAGAGTCACTATTCATGCCGGGGAAACGGGAATTGGCAAAAACGTTCTAGAAGCTGTTGAACTGTTGGGTGCTGAAAGAGTAGGACATGGAGTATTCATTAAAGAATGTGCTGAGGCTTATAAGATCGTGAAAGAAAGACAGGTAGTGCTTGAAATGTGTCCAACCAGTAATGTGCAAACGAAAGCTGTTCAACATTATTCTGAACATCCAATTTATAAGTTTCATAAAGATGGTGTAAAAGTGACGATTAATACGGATAACAGAACAGTATCTGATACTACAATGGCAAAAGAAATCCATCTAGTTAACAAAGAATTTAATCTAAGCGAAGAAGATTACCGGCAAATTTATTTAAATAGTGTAGAAGCATCCTTTGCCGACCAAGAAACTAAAGAATGGTGCTTGGGAAAATATATATGAGGTTTAGTGGTTTTTATAAAATAAAGGCTCTGTTAAAACTGAATATTGATTTCACTGTGTTTAGAAAATAAGCGGAGAATTTCCGTTTAAATTGGGAAATAGCCAATTTACCTTAAATATAAGCGGAGTTTTTCCGCTTATTGTATCCAAATCCATGGATTTTGTCTTATTTAAAGCAGTTAACCGGAATATCTCCGTTTATATCACCTTCTTACGCATGCTCTATATACAATAGCCGGAAATTCTCCGCCTATGAATTCTCAACCCTACACGAAAATCAACAATGAATAATAACAGACAGAGCCAAAATAATAAAAATCTAAAAAACTTTCTTACAGGACACTTCGTCTAAGTATAGGAAGGGGTGAAGGTAGTGGAAGATTTGATTTTAGATGGATTTTTATCAGAAGATAAAGAACTCCTAATGGAAGAGATTATGAACCAGTATGGTCAGGAGATCTTACAGCTGGCCTATTCCTATGTGAATAATAGAGCCATTGCAGAGGATTTAACGCAGGGTATCTTCGTTAAATGCTATAAAAGTCTCCATACATATAACGGAAAATCTAAATTGAGGACATGGCTGTGGCGGATTGCCATTAATCATTGTAAGGATTTCCATAGAAGCTGGTACACCAAAAATGTGGTCATTACCGGTGAAGAAATGCCTAGTAATGGTACCAAAAAGGAGCTTGTTGAGCAGGCAGTTATCCAACAGGAAGAGGACGATGAATTAATAGCAGCGATTATGACACTGCCGATTAAATATCGGGTAGTGATTTACCTTTTTTATTATGAGGAGATGCCGCTTAAGGAAATCGCAGTGGTAACGGATACAGGTATTAATACTGTGAAAACAAGACTAAGACGGGCCAAGGAACTTCTGAAGGAAAGATTGGAGGAATAGGTGTGGAAGATCGCTTAAAGAATTTAAAGAAGGTAATGGATAGAAGAACTTTTTCAGACTTGAACTTTTCAGACCAGCACCAAAAGGCAGTACACAAGAAAATAAACCAATTGGACGTAAGCGATGAGGAAATTCTTTTAGCAGTCATGCAGCAACTTGTTCAAGAAAAAACAGGTCACGAATTAACAGGGCTTCTTCGAGGTCGGGGAATCCAGAAATTTGAGGGGGACGAAGGCTTTTTGTATACCGTGTTACATCGTTTAGAGCAGTCTGGATGCATCGAAACCAATTGGGACGAATCTGGAGCTAAATATTATTGGTTAAAGGATAAAGGCAGGAAGTTATTGAGTAATGCAGAGCAAAAGCGAACAAAACGTGGATTTGTATTTAAGGAACTGTTAGAGGGGTGAGCGGTCATTGGCGAATAATAAAAAGCAGATTTTCCTAAATGAGGTCACTGATCAAATTAAATCAAAGGAAGCAAAGGCATATGTCTCAAAGGAGTTAAGTTATCATTTAAAGGAAGCGAAAAATACATGGATGATAAAGGGGTTATCAGAGACTGAGGCGGAAGAAAAAGCGGTAGAACAAATGGGAAGCCCTACAAAACTGGGTATCCAAATGAACAAGCTACACCGTCCAAAGGTGGATTGGTGGCTGGTTTTCCTTATAACTACAGCCATGGGATTAAGCTTTCTTCCGATGTTTTCGCTTGGATATATGAATGACTCTCACTATATCATCTATAAAATTCTCATTGTCGTTCTTGGATTTATTGCAACAGTGGGTGTAATGCTGGTTGATTATCGAAAATGGAGAAGTCTCGGATGGTTATTTTACATAATAGGAATTTTGCTGCTAGTCTTCCTTGCGTTTTTCTCCAACACTATGATAAATGGGCTGAAGATAATAAAGCTTGGGCCCGTTACAATTGAAAGTCTGATGGCTTTGCCGTTCTTCTATCTGGCCTGGGCTTCATTTTTCAACAATGAAAGAATAAGGATTTGGCAGTTTCTATTATTGTTTCTCAGCCCAATCCTGCTATTTCTCGCCTTACCGAGTATATCAACCATCTACCTATATTCTGTGATGGTATTTGTGATGCTATGGTGGAGTAAATTTAGTAAAAAGGTTAAATGGATGATGACAACTGGCACATTTAGCTCCATTATATTAACAGGCATAATCGTTTGGCCATTGATAAAACCTTACCAGATTGAAAGATTGTTGGCGTTTATCGAACCTGAAAAGTATTCAGATGGGGCAGGATTCATAATCCTAAAGAGTCAGGAACTCATGGAAAAAGCTGGCTGGTTTGGCTGGTTTGGCGGGTTCGGACAACCTAGGATAGGGGAATTTATACCCGAAGCGCATACGAACTTTGTATTTGTAAGCTTTACCTATTCTTACGGCTGGCTTTTCGGAGTTTTACTTATCACGATTCTCCTGCTTTTTGCAGCTAGAATGATTGCCATCCATCCAAAGATTAAGGATCCTTATGGAAAACTACTTCTTATAGGCGGGGTTGCCCTTTACGGTATCCAGCTGGTTAGCAATATTGGTATGGTGCTTGGATTCTTCCCTTTGACCTCAATGTCTCTGCCATTTATTAGTTATGGGTTAATGCCTACTTTGCTTAATGCAATATTAATAGGAGCAGTGTTAAGTGTATACCGCCGTAAAGATTTGGTTTTGTCAGCTTAATGAATGGTTCCTTTTTTGACGAGTTTCTTCTATAATATATAAGTTAAAAAGCTGTCTCAAAATCAAAAGGGTAAGACCCCTAATGAGACAGCTTCAAAAATTATTTATAAGTTTATTAATTAAACATTAACTTCCTGCTTTTTAACCACTACACCCATATTATTTTCATAGATTTGAACAATCGCACAGTGGTCCTCACTAACTTTCCCTAAGTCTTCCATTTCGTTCATATAATCAAGAACCATCTTAGACATAGGAATCTCAACATTCATTTCTTCTGCCAGTTTTACCGCGTTCATAAGATCTTTTTGATGGACTGCAATTCTTGCACTTGCTTCGAAGTTTCTGCTCATAATTTTAGGAGCCTTCACTTCAAATATCGGGCTGCCTGCATATCCATCTTTTATGGCATAAAATAGTGTTTCAGGATCAAGTCCAGCCTTTACCGCGAAAGCTAAACCTTCTGACATGGCACCGAGATAACAACCAGCAATCATATTATTGGCCAGTTTCGCAATACTTCCGCATCCAGACTTCCCCATATAGGAAACGGAAGTTCCCATATAATGAAGGAGAGGACTCGCTTCATCAAATGTTTCCTTATCACCACCACACATAAGGACAAGTGTTCCGGCAATTGCTCCAGGCTCTCCGCCGCTAACAGGAGAATCTAAAAGGCTTATTCCAACTTGCTTTGTCTTATCATACATTTCCCTAATCACAGTTGGAGCTGTAGAACTTAGATCTACAATAATAGTCCCTTTTTTTCCATTATTAATGATATCTTCAATACTCTTTTTCACAAGATTATTAGAAGGGAGGCAGAGAAAGATAATATCACTATTTTCATAAATTTCTTCTATATTATCTGGAGATTTCCCGCCATTTCCTATAAAGATACTCCGCTTTTCATTAAAAACATCATAACCCATAATGGGGTAATCACTTTTCTTTAAAAGATTTAGTGCCATGGGTAACCCCATTATCCCTAAGCCTATAAAACCAATTGTTTTATTAATAGGGTTTCACTCCTTTCATTAGAATTAGCACCCTTATTTATTGTATGTATGGCTCTATTTTCGGCTGCTAATGCTGCTTCTCTAACTGCTTCTGTTAATGTAGGATGTGCATGGATGGTTTCGATTAAATCTTCAACAGTTGCTTCCATCCCAATGGCTAAGGCACATTCGGCAATAATATCGGTTGCTCGTGGTCCTATAATATGAACACCAAGGACTTCTTTAAACTCTTTGCCGAGAATTACTTTGACCATACCTTCTCCGCCATTCATGATGAGTGCTTTTCCATTAGCCATAAGTGGGAAATGACCTGTTATATATTCAATACCTTCTTCTTTTGCCTTTTCTTCTGTTAAACCAACGCCTGCAAATTCAGGATTTGTATAGACGCAGGAAGGAACCGTCTTACCATTATAAGAAGCTGACAGACCCATTGCGTTTTCTGCAGCCACTT
Organism: Bacillus sp. EB106-08-02-XG196; assembly: GCF_013396335.1. Lineage (GTDB taxonomy): Bacteria > Bacillota > Bacilli > Bacillales > Cytobacillaceae > Neobacillus. The sequence goes on along the minus strand of NZ_JABWSY010000014.1, from coordinate 119,030 downwards.
CACCCTGCGCAGAAGCTACATGAGCTAACATGACTTGACCTAAACAGTCGCCGACAGCGTAAACATTTTTAATATTGGTTTGCATTTTATTATTTACAGTAATTCTGCCTTTGTCGTTATCAATACCGGCATTCTCAAGTTTCAGTGCCTCTGTATTTGTTCTTCTTCCAACAGCTACAAGTACCTTCTCAGCTTCAAAACTTACTACTTCACCTTTGTATTCAACTTTCACTTTAGCGCCAACGGGTGAATATTCAACGGACTGTACTTTTGCCTCTGTATAAATGTCAACACCGTCTTTTTCCAATTTATTTCTTAATATTTCCGTTAATTCACCTTCCATCAAAGGCAGGAGCTTAGGCAGCGCTTCAATGACGGTTACTTTTGTACCAAATTGGCTGTATACAGATGCAAATTCTACTCCAATAACCCCGCCTCCAATTATTAGAAGTGATTTAGGAACCTCTGAAAGGGAAAGGGCACCTGTAGAATCAATGCAGTTATCATTTTCTTTTATACCTGGAATCGGCGGTATTGCTGGAACGGATCCAGTTGCAATAATTATTTTCCCGCCAGCCAATTTTTCTTTCGTTCCATCTGCTTTGGTTACGGCCAATGTATCGGATGTAACAAACTCAGCCGTTCCATTTATCACTTTAATTTTGTTTGCCCTCATTAAGCCCTTTATTCCATTTACAAGCTGACTGGAGACACTATCCTTTTTCTTCAATACCTTTTTCCAATCAAACCCATTTACATGAACATTAATACCGAAGTCATTTGCATGATTTGCTTCCGCTAATAAATCCGCAGCGTGCAGCAGTACCTTTGTAGGAATACAGCCAACATTTAAGCAGGTACCACCTAGTTTGCTTTTTTCAACTAATGTTACTTTGGCACCTAGTTGAGCCGCTCTAATAGCGGCTACATATCCACCAGGTCCTCCTCCAACGATAATGACTTCTTGACTTTCATTTGACAATGTTATGAACCCCCTTGTGTGAAAACAATCTCGCGTAGATTTTCTTAAAAGAATTAGAGAATTATATTGATAGGTTCTTCAAGTAATTTTTTGATATCTAGTTGGAATACAGCTGCTGCTGATCCATCAAGAAGTCGGTGATCGAATGTTAAAGATATTTTCATAACTTGTTTCTTAAATACTTTTCCTTCATCGTCCATATCCAGTTCACTTTGAATGGTATTTACTCCAAGGATCGCTGCGTCTGGTTGATTAATGATTGGTGTAAATGATTCAACACCGTACATACCTAAATTAGAGATGGTAAAGGTAGAGCCTTTATATTCATCCATATTTAGTTTTCCTTCTCTTGCTCTTACAGCCAAATCTTTTGCTGCTGCGGATAATTCTTCGATTCCCATTTTGTCTGCATCCTTGATAACAGGTACAATAAGTCCTTCGTCCATTGAGACAGCCATACCAAGATTTACATGAGCACGTTTAATTATCTTGTCGCCATCAAGACTTACTAAAATATTTTTATTTTTCTTCAATGCTTTCGCTACAGCTTTTAAGATAAAGTCATTTACCGATAATTTTGTTTCTCTGTTTGCATTAAGTTGTTTTCTGAATTCCATTAACTTTGTAACGTCAATTTTTACATCTTGAGTCACAACAGGAATCTCATTGTGGGATTTGTACATTCTTTCAGCGATGGTTTTTCTCATTCCGGAAAGTTTAACGACTGTATCGCCGTCCATTAATTCAACAGGTTCACTCTTCTTAGCTGTAGGTACTTCGGTAACTTGTACAGGAGCTTCAACTTTTGGTTCTTCAGCCTTTTTAAGGATATCCTGTTGAATGATTCTTCCTCCAGGACCAGAACCTTTAAGACTTGTATAGTCTACTTCCAATTTTTTAGCTGTTTTCTTTGCAAGAGGGGAGATTTTTATTCTTCCGCCTGTCTCTACAGCTAAAGTTTCAGCATTTTTTTCTACTCTTACTTCCACTTCAATAGGTGCTAATTCTTCAACAGCCGCCGCCACTTCGTCTACTATCCCTACTGATTCGCCTGGTTTTCCAATGTAGGCTAATAAACCTTTTACAGGAATATCTTCGCCTTCTTGTGCCACTATTTTCAATAAGACGCCATCAACGTCACTCTCAAGTTCACTTGTCAATTTATCTGTTTGGATCTGAGCAATCGGGTCCCCAACCTTTACTTCGTCACCTTCTTGCTTTAACCATTGGTCTATGGTTCCTTCCTCCATCGTCAGACCTAACTGTGGCATTCTAATTTCAACAGCCATATTTATAACCCTCCAAACATATTTTCCAAAATTCATAGTTTAGCTATAAATTCATGGAAAATATGTACATTTTTATTTTTTACGTAAAATTCTTGAATCTATATAACGTTCATTGCGTTTTGTTTATTTAACACTTTCTTAACGGCACCCACAATATCATTCACTTGTGGGAAATTTGCATCCTCAAGCGGCGGGCTGAAAGGGGATACGATATTAAGTCCTGCTACCCTTTCAACAGGTGAATCTAGTTCATCAAATAGTTCCTCCATAATTTGGGCACTAATTTCACCGCCAAAACCGCCTCTTTTAACGCCTTCCTCAACCACGACTACATTATGTGTTTTTAAGACTGATTTCTTAATTGCTTCCCAATCAAGCGGAACGAGCGTACGGAGATCTAAGACTTCTGCATCAATACCTGATTTAGCCAATTCTTTAGCAGCATCTAGGGCAAAATAAACCTGTCTGCTCCATGTAATGATGGTGATATCTTTACCTTCTCTTTTTACATCCGCTTCACCTAGAGGGATTACATATTCGCCTTCAGGAACTTCTTCCTTCTTCGCATAAAGGAGTTTATGCTCCAAGAATATAACAGGGTCATTATCTCTAATGGCTGCTTTAATTAAACCTTTAGCATCTTTTGCAGTAGAAGGACAAACCACTTTTAAACCAGGAATATGGGCAAACAACGCTTCTAAACACTGTGAGTGTTGTCCGGCATTTCTTCGTCCTGCTCCCATAGGTGCTCGAATCACCATTGGCATTGTAAGTTGTCCGCCAGTCATATATCTTAATTTTGCTGCTTGGTTCATTACAGGGTCTAAACTAACACTAATAAAATCATTGTACATTAATTCAACTACTGGTCTGATTCCTCTCATAGCTGCACCCACTGCCATTCCAGTAAATCCTAACTCTGAAATAGGTGTTTCGACCACTCTATCTGAACCGAATTCATCTAAAAACCCTAATGTCAAAGCAAATGGGCTGCCCATTTTTCCTAAATCTTCACCCACCATAATGACATTTTCATCTCTTACCATTTCTTCATGCATGCCTTCTCTAATTGCGGCACTAACGCTTATTTTTTTACTCATCGTACAACACTCCTATCATTATCTTGAGAATATACATCCGTTGTTACTTCGCTGAGATCCGGATATGGGGAATTAACGGCAAATTCATATGCCTCATCAATTTCCTTTTTCATCGCTGCATCGATTTCTACTAATTCTGCTTCGGTCACATCATTTTCAAGCAAGTATTCTTTCAATCTCCTAATAGCATCTTTTTTATAGGCTTCTTCGATATATTCTTTTGGACGATAGCTTGAAGGATCGCCACAATAATGTCCTTCATGTCTAAACGTTTCACACTCTATGATGGAAGGGCCGTTACCTGATCTTGCGTAATCAACAGCTTCCTTGACAGCTTCATACACGGCCAATACATCATTTCCATCAACTGTTTTACCAGGAATATCGTAAGCTACTGCTCTTACAGAAAGATTAGGTGTATTTGTTACTGATTTGATGTCAACAGAAACTCCAAGGCCATTATTTTCGATTAAGTAAACAACAGGTAATTTCCATGTTGCGGCCATATTAATGGATTCATGAAATGCACCAGTATTCGCACCAGAATCACCGAAAAAGCAAAGTGTTACTTCATCCAGGCCCTTAATTTTTGAAGCTAGGGCAGAACCTGTAGCAATTGGGATACCTGCACCAACAATACCGTTAGCACCGAGAATACCTAAGTTAACATCCACAATATGCATTGAACCGCCTTTTCCTTGACAATAGCCTGTTGCTTTCCCAAATAGTTCAGCCATCGTTCTATCTGTTTTTGCACCTTTTCCAATACAATGGCCGTGCCCTCGGTGGGTACTTGTAATAAAATCTCTTTTCTCGAGAGCATAGTTTGCACCAACTGCAGTTGCTTCTTGGCCAATACAAAGATGGATATTTCCTGCTAACTCACCTTTGTTAAAGCATTCTCCTGCTTTTGTTTCAAACGTCCTGATCCTCACCATTTCTTCATATAACTTAACTAAAAATTCTTTTGAATATTTATTTTCTGTTTCAATTCTACTTAGTACATTAACCAATTTCTCCACACCTCTCTGATATTTATATAGTAAGCGCTTTCTAATTATTGAAAACGCTTTTTAAAATCTTACTTAAATTTAATGCAAGTACCGTGCCAAGATTTAAAATAATCAATTAATTCTCTTATCTTCTAAAATTCAAAAGAAAATGCCAAAACATATTTGTTATATGTTTTGGCATTTATTTGTTAGAGCCCTAAAGAGGAGTAAATCACAGCCCAAGACGTTTTTTCTTACGTGCTAAGGTGGTAAGGTCGATTCCTAAAACATCAGCACAACGCTTCATAGGCTTATACTTTGATAGATAGAAAGATAGAACTTTCTTTTCATATTCATCCATTAGGTCTTTAAGCTGAAGGTCTGAAGTTTCGTCTATAGAATCTTCAATTAGTTTATCATCACTATTACTAATTTTAGTATGTATGTTAGCTGGAATGAACGTCTCATTAACAAGGTTTCCATCAGAAATAATCATGAGTCTTTCGACTAAATTCTTTAATTCTCGAATGTTTCCCGGCCAATCATAAGAGAGAAATAATTGAATCGTATTTGGCGAGAATGACTTATTTATCTGGTGTTTTTCATTAAACACTTTTAGAAAATGTTCAATAAGCACAATGATATCATCAGGTCTTTCACGAAGTGGGGGTATTGAAATGGACAGTACATTTAATCTAAAGTAAAGGTCCTGCCTAAATTGTTTTTCTTTAATCATTTTTTCTAAATCTGCATTAGTTGCAGCAATCACTCTAACATCTATTGGTATTTCTTTCGTTCCTCCAACCCTCTGAATTTTCATATCCTGCAATACTCCAAGTAATTTTACCTGGAGAGAAAGGGGCATTTCACCAATTTCATCTAAAAAAATAGTCCCTCCATTGGCTACTTCAAATAGCCCTGCTTTCCCACTGCGATTAGCACCGGAAAATGCACCCGCTTCATATCCAAAAAGCTCCGATTCCAATAAATGCTCAGGAATGGCTCCACAGTTGATTTTTACGAAGGGTCCTTTATTGGTTCGAATATCAATGGAATGAATGTAATTAGCTAAAACATCTTTACCGACCCCGGACTCTCCTAAGATCAATATCGAGGTGTTCACTTTTGAAAATTTGTGAGCAAGTATAACAATCTTCTCCATTAATGGACTTTGATAGACTACTTGATTGCCATTTACCTTTGTTTGTTGAACTTCCTGCAGGGTTTGTCGATAAGATTCAGAAAGGGCATATGTTTCATCTAGCTGATTTTTTAATTTATTCAGTTCTGTTATATCTCTAATATTTTGAAAGGTATAAATAAGTTTTCCATCGTCATCAAAAATAGGTGTAGCGGATACTAAAGCTTCTACTCCTGTCGAGTATTTAACTGACTTTGTAGTGGTTACACCCTTTGATATCGCTTCAATGGATGCGGAATCCTCCATCCAGCCATTTTTAACTAATTCTGCCGCTGTATAGTTATCTAACTGAGAGGGAAGTAAGCCTGACATTTGTAAAAAGGATTGGTTATACCATATTGTTTGTCCTTTTGAATTGGTAATCGTAACACCATCAAATGAACTGCCAATGAGTTTGCGAAGTAAAAATTCTGGCTTATTTTTTAAAAAATGTTCAAGACGTTCCATCTAAACCCTCCGTTTCTATTCTTTTTTAAAAAATATGGCATTTCTGCTATTATTATAGCAAAAATGCCAATGGAATAATGCAGTATTGTCACATTCATATGATAATTCTGAATCCTTTTGTTTTTTTTTGTCCAATTAACGTGCATCAGCACTTTTGGTTAACACACACTCTTCCGGTATGCTTTTTCTAGCAAAATAATTGGAAATCCAAGAACCCGTCGATAGATTAATAATCATATTAATAATTGGTGCAATAGCTGCAAGTTCTCCAATAAATTCAAATGCTAGGATTGCAGCCAAAGCGGTATTGCATAAACCGACTTGAAATAGTATGGCTCGTGCATCTGCTTCACTGATTAATAATTTTTTTGCGATAAAATAAGAGGCAATCATAGGAAAGACAACTTGAATAAAAATAGCCAAAAACAAAATAGGCAGAATAGCAATTTCCTTTTCAATAGCATCCCTGCCACTGCCGACAATAATGTGGACAGTTATGAGTAATGCTAATGAGGATCCAAATTTTGTTGCTGCCTTTGAATGATGCTTTGAATTAGGAAATTTCCTTTGCGTAATAATTCCAGCACTCAACGGGAGAACAACAATAAGTAAAAAGGACCTGAATAAATCAAAAAAAGAAATAGTTACTAAAGTATCTGATATTCCCATGAACGAAAGTGGTGTAACGATAGGACTTACAACAACATCTATTAAAGACGCAGCGATAACAAGAGAGGCATTACCCCCGGCGAGGAAAGTATAGAGTGTTGCAGCAGTAGCACTTGGTACTGTTCCAGATAAAATGATCCCTGCAGCTAATTCTGGATTGGAAGAGAAAAACAAATAGGCAATACCTACAGAAATAAAAACGGTGATAGTCCATTTTAGTAACGAAGCGATAAAGAGCTCTCTCTTTTTCCTCCCAATTCCTCTTAAGGCGTCTATATCCATTGATAACCCAGCAAAAAATATAACGATTCCTAATAGAAGACTGGGAATCCAGGGCGGTGCCTGTAAATAATATGGTGAAAAGTAAGTAATGACAGCAATTAATAGAATTAGCAATGGAAGCCTTTTTGATAGAAACTCTGTTAATAATTTCATAAATTTTCTCCCTTCCCCAAACCTCTATAGAATGGACTACGATAATATATTAACAATGTTCTGAAGAATTTAAAATGACTGAAATGCTTGTTGGAAACAGGGAAGTTATTTTGAAATAATATGAAGGGGCGGTATTTTAAAGTTAAATATAATATAGAAAAAAGCATCTTTTCAGAGGAGAAACAAGATGGTTGAAAATTATTTTAAAGAGTTAAACTAAAATAAATATTTGGAAAAGACAGAAAAATTATTGACTTTACTATGATAGTTTTGTAAAAATGAAACTAAGGTTTCACTTTTTACAAGAAATAGTAAAAGTGGAAACAGTATTTTTAATAAAAATAAAGGAGGGATCATGAGATTGAACCAAAAGGTGTAAAAACTGTTGAGAAAACCATGAGAATTCTGGAGTTAATTGCTGAAAAACCCCGTTCTTTTTCAGAACTAATTGATTTAATGAATAGTAATAAGGCCACAATTTATAGGTTTATTACAACATTGGAGGATCAAGGGTATATCTACAAAAATCAAAATGAGCGTTATCAGCTGACATTAAAACTCTATTCATTAGGAAAGAAAGAAATTGAGCGGTATAACCTGCTGGAGGTTGCCAAACCTTTTTTATCACAGCTAGTAAATAAAGTTAATGAAACTGTAGTTATTTCGTCTTTTTCTAATGACGCTGTTCATTTCTTAGATAAAATTGAATGGAATTCAACACTAAGAATTGTTGTGGAGCCAGGGAATTCAGCCCCGTTATATTGTGTAGCAAGTGGTAAATTATACTTAGCACATTTTAGTGACGAACAACTAGATGACTATTTTAATAGACAGAAACTTAGTCCTTTTACTAGTAATACAATTACAAGTATCGCCAAAATGAAAGATGAAATTACAAAAATTAGAAGTCGTAATTTTGCAATTGATAATCAGGAATGGGAAGAGTATCTGCGCGGTATGGCTTTTCCAATTTATGATTATTCCAATAAAATGGTAGCTGCTTTAAGTATTTCAGGTGTTTCCCACCGGTTTACTGATGAAAAAATATCCTCCATTGTCGGTGAAGGAACTCAAATTGCAAACAAAATATCAGGGTTACTAGGCTATGTAAAATGTGAATCGGGAGAGGGGATAATAAAATGAGAAAAAGTAAGTTATCTTTTATACTAATTGTAAGCGCTATCTTTATGTTGGTAATTGCGGGGTGCAGCAGCAAGAGCTCCGGTGGCGAAGGTGGGAAATCTGCAGAAGGAAAAAAACTGAATTTAAAAATGTCAGTTACTATATCAGATTCATCTACTTGGTATCAGGCTGCAGAACAATTTGCTAATGAAGTAAAAGACAAAACCAATGACAGAATCAATATTAAAGTATATCCAAATGAACAGTTATCTGGTGGGGATTCTGGGAAAGCTGTAGAAAGTTTGTCAAAGGGAACAATCGATCTTACATATAACTCAACCATCATTTATTCCATCTTGAACGATAAATTAGGCGTATTAAGTGCACCGTTTCTTTTTAAAGATTTAAATGATGTAGATGCAAAATTGGCCGGTGAGGGCGGAGAAGAAATTAAACAAATTATTCGTGATTTTGGTGTTGAGCCTTTAGGGTTCGGACAAAACGGTTTTAGACAAGTTACAAATAGCGTAAAAGAAATAAAGTCTCCTAAAGATATCGAAGATCTAAAAATCCGTATTCCTGGAATTAAAATGTATACAGATTTATGGACGATGTATGGGGCCAACCCAACAACAATGACTATGTCTGAAGTTTTCACTGCGTTACAACAAGGAACTGTTGATGGACAGGAGAATCCTATTGATGTAATTTACTCTTCTAAACTTCAAGAGGTTCAGGAGCATGTTACAATGTGGAACTACTCATACGACCCACTAATTTTAGGTATGAACAAGAAATTATTTGATTCATTAAGCGATGAAGACAAAAAAATCATTCAAACAGCTGCAGACAATGCGAACCAATACCAAATTAAACTAGCTAGAGAAAAAGAGGCAGAACAAATCAAAGAATTAGAAGCAGCAGGAATGAAATTCTACACGCCAACAGAAGAAGAAAAAGCTTCATTCAAAGAAGTAGTTCAGCCAATCTATGACAATTATAAAAAAGTATGGGGAGAAGACCTATTAAATTTATTCTTAGAGAAATAGTATCCGTAAATAATAATTAGGGTGTGATATTATGTCAAAATTGCTTTCGATGGTTGAAAATAGCTTAATCATATTTAGTTCAGCCATAATGTGTATCATTACCTTTGCGAATGTTGTATCCAGGTACCTAACCGGAAATTCATTTGCATTTACGGAAGAAATAACGATCAACATTTTTGTTCTGTTAGTTTTTGCAGGGGCTTCAGTCGGGGTGAAGAATTCTTCTCACCTCGGCTTCACCCTCCTTTTTGATCGTGCTAATCTTCCAATAAAAAAACTCCTCTGTATTTTTTCAGGGCTTTTAGTCACAGTGGTATTTATCCTATTTGCTTATTACGGAGTAGATATGGTGCTGTATCAAATGTCCGTTAACCAAATGACACCTGCCTTAGGCTGGCACCAATGGATGGTTTCATCGACATTTCCTTTAGGCTGTATATTATGCATAATCCGTTCCATTGAAGTTGCAGTAAAAGAATACAAAAATTTACACTTGGAAAGTGAATGATGTAAATGATAGCTATAATTCTATTCGGAGTGTTTTTTCTTCTATTATTTTTAAGAGTGCCTATAGCAATTGCCCTGGGTGCTGCTTCCATTCTCTCACTGATATCTACAATGGGTACAAGTTCACTGGGGTTAATTTCGGATATCATGTATACAAGTGTTGCGAAGTTTACATTGCTCTCCATTCCATTTTTCATTATAGCCGGCGTTATTATGGATTATGCGGGAATCTCAAAGCGTCTAATCAATTTTGCTGACACATTTGTTGGACATAAAAAGCATGGTATGGCCCTTGTAACGGTTATTACTGCGCTATTCTTTGCAGCTATTTCTGGTTCAGGCCCCGCGACTGTTGCAGCCATTGGCGGTATCCTAATTCCTGCGTTGGTGAAAAATGGATACAAAACGGAATCTGCTGCTGCATTATTGTCGGGAACTGGCGCTACAGGGATTGTTATCCCTCCGAGTATTGCTTTGATTGTATTTGCTGTTGTTGCCGGTGATAGCATTAGTGTTTCCATTGGCAGAATGTTTATAGCCGGAATTATTCCGGGATTACTCATGGGTGTCGGCTTTTACCTAGCTGCAATCTATGTGAAGAAAAAAGATACAAAGGCACTGATGCAAGAAGCGAAGAAGGCTGGTATCGACTTTGAAATTGCTGCCACAAAGGAAGTTGCAAGTCCGAAGGAAAGATGGCAAGCTTTTACGGGTGCCATTTGGGGTATACTCGTTCCAGTTATCATTTTAGGCGGTATATACGGGGGAGTCTTTACACCAACGGAATCTGCCGTAGTTGCGGTCTTTTATGGCTTATTTGTCGGGATATTCATTCATAAAGAACTTAAGCTTAAAGATATAAAAAGAATATTAATTGATTCTGGTGTTCAAACAGCGACTGTTATGCTTATTGTTAGTTCAGCCTCCTTATTTGCATACGTTATCACGACGGAGGGAATCGCTGACTTAATATCAGATGCAGTGCTTGGACTATCAGAGAATAGATATATAATCCTTATCCTTGTCAATATTATCCTGTTAATTGCGGGAATGTTCATGGATGCAATATCTGCCTACTATATCTTTGTTCCTATTTTATTACCGATTATGATTGCATTAGGTGTAGATCCAACTGTGTTCGGTGTATTTATGACAGTTAACCTTGCAATTGGATTGTTTACTCCACCAGTAGGTGTCAATCTGTATGTCGCATGTGGAATTTCAAACATTTCTCTCAACAAGATTAGTAAAGCAATTGTCCCATTTGTAGTTGCTTCGATTGTTGTTTTAATACTAATCACATATATACCAGCCATTTCAACATTTTTACCAAATTTATTAGGTGTAAAATAATGGTTCTAGGTGTTTCATGAAAATAAATAGTATGCGGAGGTGCAGCATTTGGCTAATCAAACCGGAGGTGTTATGTTGGTAAACCGCCGTTCTCAGTCTGTGTATGATAAAAAAAGGGGCATCATTATTGGGTGTTTAGCGCCAGATGAAGACTTAATTAAAGGGATAAAAAAAGTTTGCCAAGAGCATCAAGTCACCGCAGGTACGATGAACTGTATTGGTTCATTGTCACATGTATCTATCATTCAATTAAATTATGAAGATGATCATATGTTTTATTCTCATCCTATACATTGGAATACACCTGTTGAATTGCTATCAGGGCATGGAGTTATTGGACATGATGAAAAGGGTGAACTAGATGTTCATTTTCATGGTGTCTTTATTGACCACCGTAAGACTATAAACGGAGGACATTTTTTAGAAGGAACCAATACTGTTGCAATCACCATTGAATATACCATCTATGTAGTAGATGAGGCCCAGCCTGTCAGGGAATTTGATGAATCAACAGGGTTTAAACTTTTCAATTTCTATAACAAAAGTGACGTCCAATAAATATGGGCAATTTTAACTCTATGAGAATCTAGGATCTAGTAAAAGTGGAAAAGAGGGAGTTTGTGAGAGGAACGATGAAATGCGTTGTAAAAACGAAACCGGGCCCGAACAATCTTGAATTATGTGAAAAGCCTATACCTCAGCCAGGCCCAGGTGAAGTGCTTATCAAGGTACAATTGGCCGCAATTTGTGGTACCGATGTACATATTAAAGATTGGGATCCGTTTGCTGCGGAAAGGTTAAATCCTCCGGTAACCATTGGTCATGAATTCTGTGGTGAAATTGTTGAAATAGGAATTGGTGTTGATCCTACAAGAATTGGTAAGTTTGTATCTGCAGAAAGTCATGTTATCTGTGGTCATTGCGTGATGTGTAAAGCAGGCCTGGCAAATGTGTGCCTTAACACCACGTGTATAGGATTGCATTTTGATGGGGCTTTTGCCGAATATGTCGTGATCCCAGATGAAAACGCGATAGTTTGTGATCCAAATCTTCCTGAGGAAGTTAATGCAATTCTTGAGCCATTAGGTGTTGCGGTCCATGCAGCATCGAAGTGTGAACTTGCAGGAAAAAAAGTTGCCGTAGTTGGGTGTGGCCCAATCGGTCTTATGGCTGTTGCAGTAGCACGAAAAATGGGTGCGGGAAAAATAATCGCTGTTGAAACCAATGAATATCGTTTGGATACCGCTATAAGGATGGGAGCAAGTGTTGCTGTGAATCCCCTTAAAGAGGATACCATCAAGCATGTCAGAAATGCGACAGATGGTTTAGGTCCTGAAGTGATCCTTGAGTTTTCTGGAAGTAAGCATGCAATAATCGACGAAACAAAATACATCAGGAAAGGTGGATCTATTGTTGTGGCCGGTCTGCCTTCCGGTGAAATTGGTTTAAACTTTGAAGATATATTCTACAGTGGAGTAAATATGTATGGTATTTCCGGCAGGGAACTCTATCGAACTTGGAATATTATGCAGGGACTTTTGGATGCTGGGCTGGATGTTAAAGAATGTATCAGTGATGTATTGCCTCTTGAGGAATTTGAAAAGGGATTTGAATTAATAAAATCAGGTAAGGCTTTGAAAGTTCTTCTAAAGCCATAAGAAAAAATTTAGAATGGCAGAACCCTGAAAACAACTCGTTTTTAGGGTTCTACTTTGTAAGTGCCATTATTTCAGAGGTATCCAAATTTCAGAGTAATAATCTGGGCTTGATGGATTTCCATTTGAATAGACTTCTAAATCTGGCGTACCTGCATGCTCATAATGACTAGATGGAAACCATTCTGAGATGATTTGCTTCCAACCATTTTGCATGGCATCAGGCATTGAACCGTGAACTTCAAATACTCCCCATTTTGAAGCAGGTATTTCAAGTTCCATAAGGCCCTCTGGAGTTTTTCCAGTATGAGCAGTGGCAATCCAGTAATCCATTAACGGAGAACCAGGTGCGCGTTTATCGACACATACTCCAAGTACCCCTTTAATTTGACCATCATTTAATTTAAATAATAAATCATTGGTTCCATCCACATGGACGTCATCCCACATTTTAGGGATTCCGGCTAAATTCTCCCCATTTTGGCATGAAAACTCCCTCTTTACACCGACAACCTTAAAACTCTCTTTTTCCACGATTTTGTAATTCATAGGTTCTGCTCCTTTCAAATTCACCTGAATGGTCAGGCGGTTATAAGATTTCAGCTTTCCATTGTAATTACGTGCCTGAGTGGGTGTGATGCCATGCTGCCTTCGGAAAGCCTTTGAGAAAGATTCGGGAGTGTCGTAGCCATATTTTAGGGCGATATCAATAATTTTGCTTTCAGTTGTAGAAAGTTCTTGGGCCGCCAGTGTTAGACGTCTGCGACGAAGATATTCACCTACAGTAATATCTGTAAGCACAGAGAAAATACGTTGAAAATGAAACTCTGAAACATTTGCTTGCTTAGCAATGTCTTCAATCGATATTTCTTCTACTAAATGTTCCTCCATATAGTCGATTGCTTGTTGTAATGATTCTACCCATCCCATATCGCTCACTCCTTATGTATATCGTAACAACACCTTATTTTTAAATCCTGTCATTTTCTGCTCTATTCTAACAGTGTTTTCAATAATAACTGAATAATATTTCTGTTAATACTGATATTTTTCTGAAACATTTGTTAAAAACGTTCCGTTTTTAGAATGCTGTCAATCTCCTTTTTTGCCATAATTACTGGAAATGTTTCAAGGAACTGGTAGATTTAGATGTAGAAGAGCTATATTACCAAAGTATTTGCAAAGGCTACTATTGTAAGCGTAAAAGAAATATAACGGCAGTACAGAGAACTTTTCGTGTTTCAGCCTGTAAAATCCTTCCTAAAATATGACGGAAATCATATGGTACGATGAATTTGCAAATAACGGCAATTTTTAAGGAGGATTTAAAAATGTTGAAAAAGAAAGCACTTTTAACCGTAGTAGCTGCGGCGGCTGTAGTAATGGCCAATCCAGCACTAAATAAAGCAGATGCTGCTGCCTTTAATCCAGTAGTACAGGAAAAGGTCTATGTATCCCTAGGAACAAATATGAATGAGATTAATAGTGTAATAGAAGAATATCTTGCTAGCTTTGGAATTACACTTCCGAAAACTACCGTAAAGCAGCCTGTCCAGACAAAACCAAGTCAACCAACACAACAGCCTGCTCAGACAACTACTCCAAAACCAGTACAGCAGCAACCTGTAGAGCAGCCATCTGAGACATCAACACAACCAGCTGCACCACAAAATACAAGTACTTTAAGTGCTTATGAACAAAAAGTGGTCGACCTTACCAATCAAGAACGTGCAAAGAATGGGCTGCCAGCGCTTAAAGTAGATTTAACACTTAGCAAAATGGCACGAGAAAAATCTCGTGATATGTCTGCGAACGGCTACTTTAGCCATACAAGCCCAACATACGGTTCACCGTTTGATATGATGAAAAAATACGGAATCTCGTATCGTTATGCTGGTGAAAATATTGCCATGGGGCAGCGAACTCCTGAAGAAGTGGTAAAAGCATGGATGAATAGTGAAGGTCACCGCAAGAACATCCTTAGCCCAAACTTCAACTATATTGGCGTTGGTTACGTCTCCCAAGGAAATTATTGGACACAGGAGTTTATTGGTAAATAGGATCTAATCATTATAGCTTGGGGAAAATTTTTTCCTCAAGCTTTTTAGTGAATCTAGAAAGTTTTATTTATTTCGCAGTGTTTGTAGATTTATAGCCAAAAAGTGAAACTCCCTAATCGACAAAAAATTTTCTAGGAAATAAATAAAATTTCGTTTTACAATAGGTTCGATGATGATTGTAATCAAACGTTTGTTTAACAATATTTCCTTCAATTCATGTCGATAATTTAGTTACTATGTAAAGTAAAAAACAATAAATCGACATATCCCTGTAATTCCTTTGACACAACTCTTTGGTAACCTATTTTAATAATGCTGATTTTATTTAGGAGACAATGAAATGAGAAGAAGAAAAAGGCGGAGGCTTAACTGGCGAAATATAATAGGCTTGTTTTTATTTATGATCTTAATCGCTGGCGGTATCTATGGATTTACAATCTATAAATCTTTTAATAAAGCAGTAGCAACCATGCATGAACCGCTCGGTGACAAGCAAAGTAAGGAGCAGCAGACTGAAGCTATAAAAAAGAAAGAACCATTTTCTGTTTTAATGCTTGGTGTTGATGAGCGTGAAGGAGATAGTGGACGTTCTGACACGATGATTGTGTTAACAGTAAATCCATATAATAATTCTGTAAAGATGCTAAGTATTCCAAGGGATACCATGACAGAGATTGTCGGTAAGGGGAAAGAAGATAAGATCAACCATGCTTACGCATTTGGCGGTGTTTCAATGGCGGTAGATACTGTGGAGAAATTCCTTGATTTTCCGATTGATTATTATGTGAAAATCAATATGGAAGGATTTAAGGATATTGTTGATACCTTGGGTGGGATTAATGTCGAGAATGATTTTGCTTTTAATGTTGGTGAATATAATTTTCCCACTGGAAAGATTCATCTAAATGGGGAGGAAGCACTAACTTTTATTAGAATGAGATACGATGATCCAAATGGGGACTTCGGCCGTCAAGAACGCCAGCGTCAAGTGATTCAAGCCGTGATCAAAGAGGGCGCAAGTCTATCAAGCTTAGCAAAAGCACCAGATATTTTCCATGCGATTGGGAGTAATGTCAAAACGAATCTTACTTTTGATGAAATGATGGATATCCAAAAGAATTATAAGGATGCGGGAAGAAACATCGAACAGCTGGTGTTGCACTCAGAGGGAAAAATGATTGAAAATATCTATTATGGAATTGTAACGCTCGCAGAACAAAAGCGTATTCAGGAAGAATTGAAATCACAGTTGGAATTGAATATTGAAAGCTGAATTTTTAGCATAGAATTCCCAAAGGACTGGCGATTAACCTCCCCAGTCCTTTTCTATTTCTAAAACTATCATGGCTTAAGAGGGTTTTGATTAGCCGAAAGAGAAATAATTCAAATACCTATAGAGTGGAGATGAAAGATATGTATATACCTAAACAATTTAAAATGGATAATGATGAAGTAATGTACGACTTTATTGAAAAAAATAGCTTTGCTATATTGTTTTCTCAGCATAATGGTGAACCGTACGCTACTCATCTGCCTCTGCTTTTGAATAAAGAAAAAGGCTTTTTGTATGGACATTTTGCCCGCCCAAACGAGCAATGGAAGGATATTGTGAATCAAAAAGTGCTCGTTATCTTTCAAGGTCCCCACTGCTATATTTCACCATCCTGGTATGAGACCAATCAAGCAGTACCAACCTGGAATTATGTTACTATTCATGTTTATGGACAGTTGGAGATTGTCGAGGATGAGCAGGAAGTATTTGAATCATTGTCAGACATGGTAAAAAAATATGAAAGGCCAGATAGTTCCTATCACTTAGAAAATGTTGATGAAAATTATATTAAGGGCATGGGTAAAGGTATTGTGGGTTTTAAAATCAATATAAACAAAATAGAGGGGAAAGCCAAACTAAGTCAAAATCATCCGGCATCTAGACAAGAGTTAATCATTAAGCAATTAGAAAATAGTGCAGATCAAAATGATATACATATAGCACAACTTATGAAGAAAAATATTTAATAAAAGTAATGGTTGACTGTGTGGTGCACCACACAGTTTATTATTTAGCTGGGGAGGGATATATCTGTACAAGATTAGTGATTTTTCGAAGATGACCGGGTTTAGTAAAGAAACGTTACGATATTATGCAGAGGTAAAGTTGCTAGAACCTGCCTACATTAACCCAGAAAATAATTACCGCTATTATGATGATGGAAGCTACTTTTTGGCGATTCTCTTAGTGAAGCTAAGGAGATTTGGCTTTACGATACAGGAGATGATTTCTGTGATGGAGGATGAATCCTTCGCTCACTTAGAAGATTTATTATTACAAAAAAGAGATAATATCAAGATGCAAATCGAAGACCTTCGTCTTCAGGTTGAAGAAATTGATGATTTTATTGCGTCAGGGAGGGAGGAAATGGAATGATCAAATGGAAAGAAGAAACAATTATAGAGGTTAATATTGAAAAAGTTTGGAGCTTATTTTTCGATAAAAATATTAAGAAAATCATGCCTAAGGTCGAGGAACATACCCTTATTGAAAAAACGGAAGTAGAAGTGGGGGCAAAGCACGAGCAAAAATACCGAGAAGGCAGGCGCGTAGAAACTTATATTGTAGAAACATTAGCATTTGAAGATCAACCAGATAAAAAGCATAAGCAAATAAGTTTTGTTTTAGGTAAGGCTTTTAAGATTTCTCTAAGTTTTAGCTTACTTAAAATCAATGATAATCAAACGAAATTTATTTATGAGGGACAAAACGAGGGAGTTAATTTCGTTGGAAGGGCCATGTTAAAGCTCGGCAGCGAGAAAAGCAACAATATTGTGGTGCAAGAATTCATGCAAAAGGTTCAACAGGAAGCACTGAATATTTAGTGATTATGGCCCAATAGCGAACAGTGACAAGCACTGTTCGCTATGAAAACAAAGATAATGGACCAAGTATAATTTTTAAGTTCATTTGAGATTGACAAATACCTTAGCTTTGAATATGATTTATTTATTGATAAATAAATTAACTAAAAAGGGTTGAAGCAAACGTGGCAGCCAGAGAAGATAAAAAAGAAATCATAATAGAAAACGCTGTAGGAGTCTTTGCCGAAAGGGGGTATTATAAAGCAACTACTGCAATGGTTGCAAAGGCAGCTGGAGTAACACAGCCTTATGTGTTTCACTTTTTTGAAAACAAAGAAGAACTATTTAAGGCGGTTATTGACCGGGCATTTGGCCGCATCTATGACACTTTTGCTGAAGTTCATGCACCTGCCGATCAATTAATCGAAACCATGGGGCATGCTTTTGAACAAATTATCCAAACCCATCGTGATGAAGTATTGATGGTTATGCAGGCACATGCCATTTCTGAACCGGGAATTCGAGAACATGTCAGTCAATTATTTCTTACCATTTTCGAATCCTTAACCTCGAAATTTGAAAATGCAGGTATTCCAAATGCAAAAGAAACAGCGGCCCATTTTATTGGTACTGGTTTATTAATTACTCTAGCTGAAGTATTGAATTTACCCCAATTAACCCATGGAAAAGATCATTGTTAAAAAAGGAGCT
Source organism: Bacillus sp. EB106-08-02-XG196 (assembly GCF_013396335.1). Taxonomy (GTDB): domain Bacteria; phylum Bacillota; class Bacilli; order Bacillales; family Cytobacillaceae; genus Neobacillus. The sequence continues at coordinate 100,602 of NZ_JABWSY010000014.1, read as the reverse complement.
TTATGGCTCTTCTTTTTTTAAAGTTTTATTTATTGACTAATAAATAAATAGTACTAGAATTACTTTTTGAAATATCATTTATTGACAGACAAATAAATATGCATATTTTTTTTATTGGTAATTTATTGATTGATAAATAAATTTACAGAAAGAGGGTTATTATATGTCAAAGTTAGCGAAAGCAAGTCGAATTGAAAATGAACCAACCGTTGGGATTTTTGAAGGAGAAAGGGCACTAGTTATTACAGGTATATTCGGATTTATACTTTCGGCAGGAATTGCCATTTATATGTTTTTTCGAGGTTCGATTATTTTACCTGAAGGAAACGTGAAGGATGCCTTTTCTTTTAATGCAGCTATCGGAATTTATATATTATCAATCGCTGCCATTCTGCCCTTAACTAGACTGAATACTGCCAAAAGGAAAGCGGTGCGGTGGTTATTTATTATTACAAGCTTATATTCTTATACCATAGAAACGGTTCAAAACTTTAGAGGAATAAGTCCGAGATTTTCTCGTGAAGGAACAGTTGTTGATATGGCTGCGGGAATCCTATTTGGAGTTGTTTCACTAGTATTAGTAATCTTGGCGGTAGTCCTTACAGTCCATTTCTTTCGATTGAAGAAGTCTTCTCAACGCCCCTTGTTAATAATGGGGATTCGATATGCATTTATCTCGGTCTTAGCAGCGAATATTGCTGGTCTATGGATGATTCTTCTTCAGGACCGGCTAACAGGAGTGACTGGGAATATAATTATTCTACATGGAATTGGATTTCATGCACTGCAAACATTGATTCTGCCTGCTTGGATTTTGGAAAAGGCTGTGATAAATGAAAGCTTAAAACAAAAATTGATTCATGCTGGCTGCGTTGCTTGGCTGCTTATGATTGTTATGATAGGCATCCAAACTGCATTGGGGCACTCAGTTTTTGTGTTATCACCATTACCAATTATTGCATGCCTATTATTTCTTATCTGGTTCGGAACAATAGTAGGTGCATGTATGCTGCGTATCAAAAAAAGAAAAGAGATTACAGTTACAAAGAGGGGCTGGAGTGACCAAAATGCAAAATAACAGAGAGCTTGTGGCCAATAGCGAACAGTGACAGGCACTGTTCGCTATTGGCTTTATGAAGGAGATTCCTACAGGGTTTTGTCCTTCATCGGATTGATAAAGTATTTTATTTTGAATGAGGTTTTTTCTTCTTCCAAGGTTTTAAAAACGAAATAATAAATATGAAAATTGTAACAAGAACTTGAAAGTAGACCGCATATTGTCTAATCTCGTGATTTTGAATAAAGATTGGATTACTTAAGGCCATTTCCTTTTGAGTTTCTAATAATTCCATATTAGCTACCATTAACTCGTCCACAACAAAAATCCCAACGATTGTTTGAATCATATATAGAACAAATTTCACACCTACCCATCTATGCTTGAAAAACCCCCAGTTGGTAAAAAAACCGTAAGTGAAACCCACTAATAAAGTTCCAATCGCGCCCCATCTGACAATATTATCGCTAATGATGATAATGTTTTTGTAGCCAAGATAGGACTCATCATATTTTGTGAAATCAATATGAAGATTTAAAGCCAAAGAACTTAAAATTCCTCCGAAAAATAATACTACTAGAAAAACGTGGATTATCTTTAGCCATTTCATACCTTTAGGTCCTATTTTCTTCATTTTTCAAACCCCCAAGCTGCCTATTGTTTAAAATATTTTTTTATCAAAATGTGCCTTACCGCTTCATGCACTATTCATTATAATAGGGAGAAAATAATCTTATAATGAACCACAGCCTTAATTCTCTCTACTTCTGTGGTCTTATCTTAAAAATAATTAATCTACTAGTAAAAATATTGCTACAATAGTAGATAGAGCAAGCTGAATGTTCAAATTGCGGAGGTTTTACGATGCAAACTCAACGTTTTAAGTTTAAGTTAAGTACAATCATCATATTCTTTGTTTGTTTAGTAGTACTTATGTCTTTAATGATTACAGATTTATTAATAAGCAATACCGTCAGTGAAAATATTAGAAAACATCAAGACGAGAAAGCGAGGATGGTTTCGAGATCTGTTGCAGCCTCTCAGATTATTATAGACGCCTTGGAGGACGACCAGAAGGCAAATGAGATTCAAGAATATACAAAGGAAATTCAATCTGCCACTGATATGATGTTTATCGTTGTCATGGATATGAACGGAATACGGCAATCGCACCCTAATCCAAAACAAATTGGCAAGCATTTTGTCGGCGGGGATGAGAAGGAAGCACTTAAGGGAAAAGAATATGTATCAAGCTCCCGGGGGACATTAGGCGAATCCTTACGTGCCTTTACACCTATCTATAACAAGACTGGAGAACAGATAGGTGTGGCTGCTGTCGGCATATCTCTAACAAGTGTAGATGAAGCTCTTGGCAGAAGCCATCGGAGTATTCTTACTGTTACGGTATTAGGCTTATTTGTTGGGGTCATTGGTGCGATTTTACTAGCAAGGTATATTAAAAGAATCCTATTTGGACTTGAACCCTTTGCCATTGCCAAGATTTTTGAAGAGCGGAGTACGATGCTTCAATCCGTACGTGAGGGAATCATTGCCGTTGATAAAGAACAAACCATTACTCTGGTCAATCAATCAGCACGACAAATTTTTCAAAAGGCAGGGCTATCTGAAGATCTGATTGGGATGAAAATTCACGAATATTTGCCATCAACCAAACTTAATCAGGTTCTTGAGACAGGTAAACCAGAACTAGATGAAGAACAAACTATTAACGGTGTTTCCATCCTCGTTAATCGAGCTCCATTAGTTGTAAATGGCGAGGTGGTTGGGGCGATTTCAACCTTCAGGGATAAGAGCGATGTCAAGCAATTAGCGGAGCAATTAACAGGCGTGAAAACCTATGCGGAAGCACTCCGTGCGCAGTCTCATGAGTTTATGAATCGCCTGCATGTTATTCTTGGAATGGTCCAAATGAGGTACTACGATGAACTATCTGATTTTATTCGCACTTTAGTCGGCCACCAAAATCAAGAATTAGGAAACATCACTCAACATATTAAAGATCCTGCTCTAGCCGGATTTCTGATGGGAAAATTAAGCTATACCAGGGAAGAAAATGTGGAGTTTATCATTGAGGTAAATACTGTGATTCCTGAGCCGGCGAACCCTAGGATTGCCCATGAGTTAATCACCATTCTTGGTAATTTAATTGATAATGCGATTGAAGCGATGGCTGATTCCAGCGATAAAACACTTGAAATTACGCTTCATTATTCGGATAAATTATTAACAATGGAAGTTTTGGATTCGGGACCAGGAATTCCTGATGAGATTCAAAAGAACGTTCTTGAAAAAGGTTATTCCACAAAAGGGGAAAATCGTGGCTATGGTCTATACCTCGTTACAAGAAGCATTGAAAACTTAGGCGGGGAATGGACGATTGATTCAAAATTATTGCTAGGAACAGAGATTCATATACGAATTCCATACGAGGCAAAGGGGTGGAATCATGATTAAGGTTCTGATAGTCGAAGATGATCCAATGGTAGCAGAGTTTAATAAGCGGTATCTGAAAGAAATGAATGGATTTAGTTTATCTGGCATTGTTCATAACGTAAAGGATGCAATGGAGTTTCTAAACAAGGAACAGGTGAACCTCATTTTACTGGATGTCTATATGCCAGGGGCGAATGGTCTCGAACTGCTTCAATTTATTAGGGAACAAAAGATGGAAGTCGATGTTATTCTGATTACCGCTGCGGCAGACACAGAAAAAATACAAACTGCAATAAGGATGGGCGTAGTCGATTATTTGATTAAACCATTTGAGTTTGAAAGGTTTAACCAGGCCTTGGTGAAATATAAAGACAAATATGCCTTATTTGAAAAAAAGCAAGTTTTTAACCAGGAAGAATTAGATGATCGAATACTTCATTCGGAGCAGAGGCCGGCTGGGGAAACAATCAATGATTTGCCAAAGGGTTTAACCAGTAGTACGCTGCAGAATATCTTAATTGTGATTAAATCAAAAGAAGGCGCCCTTTTTTCGACCGATGATATTGCAGAAAGTACCTATATATCAAGAGTGTCAGTCAGGAAATACTTGAAATATTTAACCTATCTCGGTGTTCTTGAAGAATCATTAACCTATGGGATTGGGAGACCGGTTTATTATTATACATTGAAGAAGGATAAGCTTAGTCAAGTAAATATGTATCTTTAAAATAGGCTCTTTTCATAAACTTTGTTGTTTTCTGTACAAATTACTCTAAATAAATCGTTACTTCGGACAAGTTTGTTGAACTTTAGAGTCATGGTGTCCGAACCAGAGGTGACTTCAGACAAGCTTGATGAATCTAAGAATCATGGTGTCCGAACCAGAGGCGACTTCAGACAAGCTTGATGAATTTAAGAGTCATGGTGTCCGAACCAGAGGTGACTTCAGACAAGCTTGATGAATTTATGAGTCATGGTGTCCGAACCAGAGGCAACTTCAGACAAGTTTGATGAATCTAAGAGTCATGGTGTCGGAACCTGTGGCAACTTAAGCAAAAAACGTTATTAACCAATAATAAAAACAACAATCTTTGCGAAAACAGCCTTAAAAAAATGGCTCAGCCTAACGGGTTCTGTTTTCGAGTACAGAATAGTTGAAGAAAGATGGAAGCCAAGACAATATGAGAGAGTCTGTTTTTATATATATAAATACAGGCTCTTTTATATTTTGAGAATAGAAATAAAATGGTTGAGTTTAGTTTAAAATTAACACCAATTTATCCATGTATTTCCATTTTTATGATATACAGTATGTTCTCTACATAATCTTCTGGTTGTGAGGTTTGATTTTGCATCCAATGCATCGCAGCTCCATAAAGTACCCGGAGCAGTTTATTTATAGCAGGATAATTGAAAAGAGCATCATGTAATTGAAGATTTAGCGAAGAGCCCATTGTAAGGGCTCATTTTGATTATAAAGGACAATATAGCAGTTATTTTCACTGTCATTGCCATTCCAACAGCCTGGACTGTAATCGCAACATACAATAACAAATGGAAGGTAAAAGAAAAAAGAGGATAAGTTAATCTTTTTAAAACTATACCAGTCCTTCTTTTCCTAGTAGCTGTTTTTATATCGTTATATGCCGAGGGCAGTGCAGTTAACATTTTAGCGACTATGATCATTGGAGCAATCGCACTTCCAACTGCTATTTGGATCATCATGTCTATTTTTCATAAAATGGGCGGGAAGAAAGCTTAGTACAGGAGTCGAATAATAAATTTAGACATTGTTGCTGAGCTAACGGGGGTTTTAATAAAACCAAGAAAAATTTATATATACACAAAAAACACCGGGTTAATTGCGGTGTTTTTTCTGTGCGAATTAACCTGTTATTTCCCCAACTATTTTGAGTTTTGTACTTCAAAACTTTTTTTTTCATGAAAGAGATTTCTAAGAATAGAGGGCTATACCTACCAACCCAGAAAGTACGATCACATAGACAGGATTCCAACGGAGCTTCAATAAGGCAAACAAAGAGAGCCCAAAGATGATGACCAAGCTTATAGAGTGGAATGAGATATTGATAGTAATCAGGTTATTAGCCAGCGCAAATTTAAGCGCAGCAAAGATAATTAAACTCGTTACGAGAGGCTTTAAACCATAGAAAATCTTTTCAACCACTGGATTATGATGGAGTTTGGTAAATAGAGCAGCAACAAGAATGACTAAGATAAGCGAGGGCAGCAAAATGGCCATCGCAGAGACGAGAGCCCCCTTGATTCCTGCAGCAGAATATCCTACTAAAATCGCACTATTTACAGCGACTGGACCTGGAGACATTCCAGCAATCGCAATCATATTCGTCAACTGTTCCGCAGTCATCCATCCGTAGTCCGTAACGGCTGTCTCAATGATAGGTATCATGGCATAGCCTCCTCCAAATGAGACAAATCCCATCACGAAAAATGTGTGAAACAGTTCCCACAATATCATCAATAAGCACCTCCTCGTTCTAAATACCCGCACCCATAAAATAGTCAGGGTCAGTGGTTGGGTCCACTTCCTTATTTTTTTGCAAGTCTATCGTGTAACCTAATTTTTGTTTAATTTTAATAGCGACTAATCCGGCGATAGCTCCAAGAAAGATAGCAACAATTGGATGGATGAAAAACAGTACAGGGACACCGATAGCCATAATAAAGAAAGTGGTCTTATCGAAAATCGCAGTTTTAGCAATTTTAAAAGCTGCATAAACTATGATGGCTACAATTGTCGCTCTTATTGATACAAATGCGGCTTCTAGCTTTGGATTATCTTGAACGAAAAAATAAGAAATGCCTAAAGACAGAACAATTAGGAATGTAGGCAGGGAAACGCCAATCATCGCAGCTAGTGCTCCTCTAATCCCGCCAATTCGGTGACCAATAAACGTGGCTGAATTCACCGCAACCGCTCCTGGAACCGTTTGAGATAAAGCTATCACATCGGTAATGTCTTCATGAGATAACCATTTTCGCTTGTCCACTATTTCTTTTATGATGAAAGGGATCATCGCAAAACCCCCGCCAAAAGTAACAGGACTAATCTTAAAAAAAGACCAAAAAATTTGTAGCAGCAACTTCCATTGGAACTTCACTTTCATAATAAATCCTTCTTCCCATAAGATCTAAAGAGATCAAAGCTCCCTTCAACCTATGAATCTAACAATATATATAAAGGTATCAAAATAGAGTGTGTGGGTAAATAGCAAGAAATGTAAATTGTAGAAATTTGGTTACATAATTAGGTGACAGGCACCGCCCGTGGACACTGTCCGCCTCAGGCGGACAGTGATTGAAAGGGGAGGAGGGAATAAAAAAATGTGAGCCGGAGGGGCTCACATTTTTTTGGTTTAGGCTGTAATTTGTTTTTTGTCTGGTACTTGGTGTACGGGGTTGAATTCGCCTTCTGTTTTGGAGATGACGACGGTTGCTACTCCGTTTCCGATGAGGTTTGTGATGGCACGTGCTTCAGACATGAATCGGTCAACCCCAAGAATCAGTGCCATTCCTTCGACAGGTATGGAAGGGAAAACGGCTAGAGTGGCTGCTAGTGTAACAAATCCTGATCCTGTGACGCCTGCCGCACCTTTAGAGGTCAACATCAGTACTGCAAGCAGGGTGATTTGCTGCCAAATACTTAGATCCACTCCATATGCCTGTGCGATGAACAATGCCGCCATCGAAAGATAAATGGACGTTCCATCAAGGTTAAAGGAATATCCTGTTGGAAGAACTAACCCGACAACAGGCTTTGAACAGCCGTAGTTTTCAAGCTTTTCCATCATTTTTGGCAACGCCGCCTCAGAGGATGAAGTTCCTACCACTAACAGGATTTCTTCTTTTATATAGGCAATGAATTTGAAAATGCTAAAGCCGAACATTTTAGCAATTCCGCCGAGAACCAAGATAATGAATAGAGCCATTGTAAGATAAACGGAGCCCATTAATTTTCCAAGATACAATAATGATCCAATTCCAAATTCTCCGATTGTGTAAGCCATCGCGCCAAATGCTGCGAATGGAGAAACTTTCATAATGATATTAACAATTCCGAAAAACACATCAGCTGTTTTTTCAAAAAACTCGATAATTGGTTTTCCTTTTTTACCTAAGTGAGCTAATGAAACTCCAAATAATATTGCTAAAAGAAGTACAGGTAATAGTTCACCATTAGCAAAGGCACCGATAAAGCTATCAGGAATGATCGATAAGATAAAATCCATAAACCCATGACTAGTTTCAGCTGCTTTTTCGGTGTACTGCGAGATATCTCCTTTTCCAGCTTCTGCATCAATCCCTTTTCCTGCCTTAAAAACATTGGCCACAATAATTCCGATGGCAAGAGCGATGGTGGAGACGATTTCAAAATAGAGTAATGCCTTCCCGCCGATTTTACCAACTTTCTTTAAATCCCCCATACCTGCGATTCCAATGACGATTGTAAGGAAAATAATTGGAGCAATGACCATTTTTACTAGTTTTATAAAAACATCTGCAATCACCTTTAGCTGCGAGCCAATTTCAGGAAAAACAAAGCCTACCAAAATACCAAGAAAAATCCCCAGAATAACCTGGGTAGTGAGACTCTTAAAATTAATTTTCATATCCACGCCTCCTAATTAAGTTTTTTTGAAAACGATTTCAATTTGTTGAATTATTAATATATTACAATTTTGTGAACATATAAAATAGTTTATATTACTTTATAAATCGTTTTGTAATTAAAGTAAGTGAGGTATTTTAAATGAAAAAAAATAAAAGCTGCCAAAATTGATTGGCAGCCCAGCTTGAATCTTATTGTCGCTTTTTACTGTTTGAATCTTGAATTGAAACATTCTTCGGTCGTTCTGGATAGGACGCCTTGCCTGAATCATCTGGACCAGTTAGTTGATTCCTTTCATTAAGAACCTTCCCAGTATATTCAATAGGATTATTTTTTGGCATTTTATACACCTCCAAGTAATAGTATGGTTGAAATGCAAAAGACAAATTCAAGAAGTATAATATAGAGACAGAGAGGGGTGGAAAATAATGGTGACACCAAAACACATTGTTTCAGCTGCAGCCATTGTATTAAATGAAAAGAATGAACTATTACTGATTAAAGGACCACTTAGAGGATGGGAAATGCCTGGCGGTCAGGTGGAGGAAGGGGAATCCTTGACGGATGCTGTAATCAGGGAAACAAAAGAAGAATCAGGGATAGACATAGAGGTTATTAAGTTTTGTGGAATCTTTCAAAATATCGAGAATTCGATTTGTAATACCTTATTTTTAGGAAAACCCATCGGCGGGGAATTAACAACCAGTCCGGAGAGTCTAGAAGTTGGTTTTTACAAACTAGAGGAAGCTTTAGAAATGGTCACCTGGAATAACTTTAGGCAAAGAATTGAATATTGCTTAGATAAGAAACATCATCCTTTTTACATTGGTTTTTAAATACATAAAACGAAGTGGCTTCTGATGAAATTCCTGATTAAATGCAAAATTTAAGGTTAATATATAGTTTAATTACGAGTGCGTTGATCCAGGAAGGATTAACGTCTTTTTTTGTGGGATTTATTGTTAAACTAATATCCGTTTCTCGACAAATGTAAACAAAAGTTGATATTAAATTTATATTCCATTAGTAAGATCATAATTGAAAGATATCAAAGGAGGTTTACATTTTGAGAAAACTGTTAGTTCCCATTACAGATTGGGTCTCAACTAAACGTGGGATGTGGATTACGATTATCGCTTGGCTCGTCCTGATGGTAGGATTAAGTGCGGGACCGAGGCTTGGAGATTATAAAGTATCTAACTTTCAATCGCTTCCTGATGAAGCACAATCTATAATAGCTGAGAAAAAGACAGAAGATATATTTCCAAATGAGCAAGGGACACCAGGAATCCTTGTATTCCATAATGAAAATGGTGACATCCGTACCGATGAGGTCACACAAATACTAAATGGAATACTAGCAGAAGATATTAAAGGAATTGAGAATATCGTTGATATAAGCGGACTTCCGCCTCAAGCGTTAACAGGCTTTATCTCTGAAGATGGTTCAACGATGATTGTTCCGATGGAATTAGAACAGGGCCTTGGCAATAGTGAGTTTTCCAAAATCAATGACAAGGCGTCAGAGATAGGGAATAAGATTGCAGATAAGTTTGAAAATATGTCCTTTTATATCACGGGTCCTGCAGGAATTGCTGGGGACACACTAAAGTTGTTTGAACAAGCGGACTTTGTGTTATTGTTTGCAACGATCGTGATTATTTTAGTATTACTTATAGCGATTTACCGTTCACCGTTACTTGCCTTTATCCCTCTTCTAGCAACCGTAATTGTCTACCAGGTCGTGAATCAAAGTATTGCCTTACTGGGAGCAGGCGGTTTAGAAATCAATAACTCAACCACCTCCATTATGAGTATTTTACTTTTTGCTGCAGTGATTGACTATTCACTATTTGTATTCTCTCGTTACCGCGAAGAGCTTAACAAAGTAGAAAGTAAATATGAAGCGATGAAAGTTGCAATGCGTGCAACTGGAGAACCTGTATTTTTTGCAGGAGGAACTGTGTTAGCAGCCATGTTAATCTTATTCTTCGCTAATTTCCGTGACTACCAAAACTTTGCTCCCATATTCGGGCTTGCCATGTTCTTCATCATGTTAGCATCTATTACATTGGTACCAGCTTTATTTACACTATTTGGCCGTAAAGCATTTTGGCCGAAAGTTCCAAAGTACGGCCAAGAAAAAGAAGTAAAACATGGAATTTGGGGGCCAATTGCTAAGTTTGTCGTGAATAAGCCAGGTTTTTCCGGAGGCATTGTTGGTATTTTCCTTCTCATTACTGCTTTTAATATGTTTAATCTTGATTTTGAATTTGATACAGTTAAAAAGTTTCCTGAGGATTTACCTTCTCGAGTGGGTTATGAAATTGTAGAGGCAAGATATGACAAAGGGGAACTAGCACCTACAACCCTGTTAATCGAAAGTGATGAAGCGATAGACCAAAAAGACGTAACTGCTTTTACAGAAAAACTACAAGATTATGATGATATTGCATCTGTCCGTTTGACGGCACAATCTGAAGACGCTAAGGCTTTAAAGCTAAGTGTTGTGTTAGCATCGAATCCATACTCTCCGGAATCTATGAATTTTATTAAAGATTTACGTGAAGATACACCAACTCTATTAAAGGATCTTTCAATATCTGGAGAAGCATACTATAGCGGAGTAACCGCAAAGCTAGTAGATGAACGAGATGTGAATACGAGAGATATCTTTACAATTGTGACACTTGAAACATTACTCATACTCGTTCTCTTATTTGCCTTAACTCGTTCTATTAAAATGCCAATTTATATGATGGCGACCATTTTACTTTCCTATGTATCCGCTTTGGGACTAGGTATATTCCTTGTCGATATCCTGTTTGGTTTTGACGCATTAAGTACTCGAGTTCCTGTATATGCCTTCATCTTCCTCGTAGCATTAGGTATCGATTATAACATCATCCTTGCCTCAAGATTTATAGAAGAAAGGAAGACTCATCGAGTTAAAGATGCTCTTGAAGTTGCAATACGAAATACTGGTGGAGTCATATCATCTGCTGGGATTATTCTAGCTGCAACGTTTGCAGCGTTGACCACGATGCCCATTGCTGACCTTTTCGTATTTGGATTCATCGTTGCAGTTGGAATTTTACTTGATACTTTCCTAGTTCGTGGGATGCTCCTGCCGGCTTTGATACTGTTATTTGAAAAAGACAAGCAAGCATCGCATAATAAATAGACAGTAAAATAGAATACATTGGGCTTCCATTGTATTCTATTTTTTAGGAGGTTTGTATTATGAAGATTCTTGTTGTCGATGATGATGTCTATATTCAACAGCTTGTATCGATCCACTTAAGCCGAGAAGGCTATCAAGTATATAGAGCGAATCATGCCGAAGAAGCATTAGACTTGTTGGAAGAAAAAACAGTTGATTTAGCGATTGTTGATGTCATGATGCCCGGGATGAATGGATTTGAATTGACAAAGATCCTATCAAACGACTTTTCTATCCCCGTTATTCTACTTACGGCCAAAGGACAAATCGATGATAAGGAAAAAGGCTTCTTATCTGGTTCAGAGGACTATATCGTTAAGCCTTTTGAGGTGAAGGAACTCCTATTTCGTGTTGCCGTTGTGTTACGACGAGTCGAACGTGCCATGGAAACGGTCATAAAAGTAGGGAATCTCATGATAGATCGGAAAAACTTTGAATTAATGATCAATCAAGAAACCGTGCTCCCGCCATTAAAGGAATTTGAACTATTAAGTTTATTAGCTTCACGTGTAAATAAGATTACCCCTAGATCCGTCCTAGTTGAACAAGGATGGGGAGTTGATTATGAAGGGGGAGAACAGACGCTAAATACTCATATCAACCGAATCCGAGAACGTTTAAAAAAATACGATGCAACGGTGGAAATTCAAACGGTTCGAGGAATTGGTTATAAGCTAGAGGTAACGAAATGAGAACTTTATATCGGAAATTCATTGTTGCAACGCTATTGATCCTAACGATAAGCGTTACGATTGGAATGATACTAGCAAATTTTATTTACATGACATCTACAAAACAAAAGATTGATCAGCAAAATGTAGAGATTGCACAAAATGTTACACTAATCCTTGAGAATATGCATTCTGATCGTTCATCCTTCGAGCTTTTCTTGGAATCGATTGGAAATCTTGGATATCAGATATATGTAGTAAACGAATCCGGGGAAGAAGCTTATTTTGGCAAGCCTTTTGCCAAGACGGATCTTCCGAAAGAAGCCAAGAAGGTTCTTTCGAAAAAAGAAATCTACCATGGTATGAACCACTTTTCCCATAAGTTTTTAATGATGGGACACTTTTCAAATGATGTTGAGAATACGGTAGGTATTCCATTCACAATGAGTGGGGAACAATACGGCTTGTTCCTGCGTCCAAATAATAAACTACTCTTTTCTGATATTCATATGATTCTAGCATGGTTTTTTGTAGCGGTTACTGTTGTCAGTATCAGTGGGGTAATCCTTTTTGCGAAGCATCTGATCCAGCCGATTACAAAGTTAACGGAAGCGACTAAAGAGATTACACGGGAGAATTTTCATTATCCGTTAACGATTAATCGTAATGATGAGATTGGACAATTAGTAGAAAGCTTTAACACCATGCAGAAGCAGTTACAACATAATGATGAAGCCCGAAAATCCTTCATTAATAATGTGTCACATGACTTTCAGTCACCACTAATGAATATTCAGGGCTATGCAGAACTTCTATTGTCACAAAAAGTAAATGAACATGAATTCAGAGAATACTTACAGGTTATTGATCATGAATCAAAGCGGCTTTCGATTCTAACAAAGCAGTTATTGCTATTAACATCCCTTGATCAAGGAGCTTATCCAATGATGATATCGGAGGTCCAATTGGATGAACAAATTAAACAAACTATCCGCAGGTATCAATGGCGGCTGCAGGAGAAGGAAATTGAAGTTTCTTATAAACTGCCATCTGTTCGGATGAAGGTTGATGCGGAACTTATGAGCAACGTCTGGGACAACTTGTTAACAAATGCGATAAAGTATAATACACATGGAGGCAGTATTTGGATTAGCTTATCTAGAAACGAATCCTTTCTAACTATCATTGTTAGAGATTCAGGGATCGGAATGTCCAAGGAAGCCGTCACCCAAATTTTCGACCGATTTTACCGTGTAGATTCATCTAGAAAAAGTGACGGTACTGGACTTGGTTTATCGATCGTTAAACAAATCATTGACTTGCATGGAGGAGAAGTAAAGGTTGATAGCAAAGATGCAAAGGGGACAACCTTCACAATTATACTTCCTATTATGAAGAAAAAATTGGAGGAATAAATCATGGAACAAACTTGGAGTATACGGCTAATTCGATTCTCGGCAATATTCGGTATAATCGGTACGTTTCTTGGCTCACATATGTCAGGAAATATGGATTATTCATTGAGACCCATTCATGCTCATATTCTATTAGTAGGATGGCTATCTGTATTTGCCTGGGGGATTTTTTATAAGGTATATACGATTAAATATAAAAAACTTGTACCCATTCACAGTATACTAGGAATGCTGGGTGCTTTGGGTTTGACCGTAGGAATGTGGATGTACAATCTAAATCCATTCAATCTTAATGAGGCCTTTGTAATGGTGTTCTTTATCGTGGGTGGAAGCTTACTTTTACTTGCTTTTTTATTATTCGTGCCAATCACTTTTCTCATTAATAAGCAGGAAAATAAAAATTAAAATTTCAAGTAATAACTCGGCAATAGGGTGCATTCCTTGATAGGACTATCTTTAGCTGATACAGATGATATAACATTTTAGAGTTCAAGATCATATAAGAAGAAGTTGGATAATAATCGTGCAGGACTCGCCACAACTTAGTGGTGAGTTTTGCTTTTTTATATACCAATTGTTATACCAAAACAGATGTCAATTTGGCTTGAATTTTTAGAAAGCACCCCAAAATGGAACCCTTTACAAGTAAAACCGTTTTTCTAAATGGTAGTTATCTTACTGCTTTTTTTCGATGTTTTATCTTATAACCAATTGTAGCCAAAATATTAGGGAGAATGAATAGCATGTTCCCCTGCACATTCGCGTGCAATACTTGTTCCTCAAATTCCATATCCTCCATCATTTCCCCTTGACTCTTGCCCTTTTTCTCATTCTCTATGCGCCTCTTTGCCATTTGCTCTATATATCGATATTGAAAAGGTACTAATATTAAAGATAATAGAATGTATCCAGCTACAAATATCAATAATATTTCACTCATCTAAAATTTCCCCTTTCCTTATACCTTAGCCCCCGAAAAATAGATCAAGAATATTGGATGAAGTGGATGATTTCTTATTATAGAATTCGGAATACCCGCATTTTTTACAGAAAATAACGATAAACGTGTTGTGTTGAAGATCGAATATTTTTGATAATCCCGTTCCAGTCATGGCAACTTCCTTTTGTCCGGCATCTCTAGAACCGCATTTTATACAACCTTTTTCGCTCATTATTATCCCTCCAGTTATAAACCTTTCCACTTATTTACGTATTGGATTTCAAAATGTTTCATATAATCCCACATTTTAGCTTGTTCCCTTACATGAAAAAAGGTAAAATGCAATAAAACTAGAAAAGAGGGATGAACATGCCATTTGATATTTCAATGTTGGGTATGGGCTATTTCAGCTTAGATGCTGCTGCTGTCGATAAGAGCCCAAGTGAAATGGTGATCACTGACGAAAAGGAAGAAACCTATTACATCGTTTCAAGAGAAGTTTACGAAGATGGACCGCAACAAGAGGGTTATAAAATTATCGTTAATGAGGGAGAGTAATAACCCTTTCTGACTAACACCTAAATAAAGCCGTATCGAGTTGTCGATACGGCTTTTTTATTTCTTTTTTAAAGGCAGTGTTATTATTCATTGTGGATTTTTGTGTAGGGTTGATCATTCATAAGCGGAGAATTTCCGGCTATTGTATATAAAGGAACCTTAAGAAGCCGATATAAGCGGAAATTTTCCGGTTAACTGCTTTAAATAAGACAAAATCCAATGATTTGGATACCATAAGCGGAAAAACTCCGCTTATTATGAAGGAAATATGGGGATTTCCCAATTTAAACGGAAATTCTCCGCTTATTTTCCAAACACAGTAAAATCAACATTCAGCTTTAACACAGCTTTTTTAAAAAAGGATAAGACAATCCTAATCCTAACAAATATAAAATGATTAAAAAGTAAACGGGAAGAAAATGAATAAAATCTGTATATCCAATATATAAATGCGTTCCAATCCCAGCGATTAACGCAGGTAAAGCTCTAATTGCGTTAATTTTTTTATAACTAGTTTGAGTGGAACCTTCTCATGATGCTCTGAAAACAGAATAGTGCCATTAAGTGGTAATATTGAATCCAATCTTTCAAAAAAATTAGTAATAAAAGAATAGTCCTCTAGGAAACCTTAAAGATAGGGAGGGGATGTGCTGATGATGTTTTCTTTAAAAGGCGATGCCCATAAAGTTTTTCTGCGATTGAAAAAGACTATACATAATGGCGAAATCATCAGGGAAACAAAGGAATTTAAAGAAATTGAAGAGATTCAAACTCTATATCTGTCTCTAGATAGTGAGACACTGCAATTAATCCATTACCGAATGATAAAAGAATATAACGGATCAGGCATGATTCCAATCTTAGTATCTTCTGCTCCTTGGTTGTTACTACTGTTTTCGAAGCAATTAGCTTCCTACCTATTCAAAGATGGCTCCTGGCTTTGGGCAGGCTTTTGTATCGTATATCTGCTTATGTTAGGGGTCAGTGTGATGATCCATTTCCGCGAAAAAGCTTGGGCTGCTTTTCATATGGAAATCATTCAAGATATATTAAAGCAAAGAAAAAATGAAAATACTCAGGGACATTCCACTAACTAATGTCCCCTGAGTCTTCATGTACCTTCCAAAATTTAAACTTTTTTTAATCGTCGAATATCTGATATAGTAGTCTTTGAGATAGATAGGAGGACTACTATATGAAATGTTTCTCGATCGATTTAGACGGTACGCTATTAAATTCTGAACATGATATATCTGAAGCTAACCTTCAAACCATCAATGAATTGCGTGGACAAGGTCATGCTGTTATTTTGAACACGGGCCGCGCTTATGCAGATGTCATAAAAATAGAAGCATTACAAAATTTAGAGATTCCTATTTTTTGTGTCAATGGATCTGTATTATTCTCGGCAGCGAAAGAGCTTTTGTATGAGGCGACTATTTCGATTGAAACGTACAAAGAACTGTTTCCAATCTTAAAGGGATTAGGTGTTGGCATTTTAGTCTATACCAATTATGGAGGCTTTCCGTCCACTTTACCGCCGCTCCATAAAAAAAGTAAAGAAGAACTCAATACTATTTTTAAAGAATTCAACTATGATGAAGTTCTTGATAAAGATCAGTTGAAAATCTATAAATTAATCGCTTTAACCCATCATGATGAATTAGAAAAAGTCGAAGTGGTTAAGAAGGCGCTTGAGGGGAAGTTTGATATTTCAATGGCTTCTTCATTCCCCAATAATGTAGAAATCACATCTAACGAAGCACATAAAGGAAAAGCATTATTGCGATACCAGACAATGATGAATCTTGATTTCGAAGAAATTATTGCTTTTGGTGATGGCGGGAATGACCTTGCAATGTTCGAGGTAGCAACTACTTCTGTTGCGATGGCAAATGCTCCACTAAATGTTCAAGGAAAAGCAGACATTATTACAAAATCTAACGACGAAGACGGATTTGCTTATGCAGTTCGTCATTTACTAAATCTTCATACAGAAGCAATCGTAAAATAAGAAAAGCCTAATTTCCGATTAAATAGGAAATTGGGCTTTTCTTGGCTATGTTAAAGCAAATTATTGATATTGGCACGCTGTTGATTTGTGCGGAAGGCGCGAGACTCCTGCAGGAGGACGGGACAGGGGAGACCCCGCAGGCGCTTTAGCGCCGAGGAGGCTTCCCGAACCGCCTGCGGAAAGCGAAGCGCCTGGAGCACAAATCAACAGCCACGTTTAACAGAGTCATTATTTTAATTCGTTACGGGCTTTTTCAAGAATCCCATTAATAATGCAGAAACAATTGCACCAATCACAACGGCAACTAAATACATGATCCAGCTTCCGTCAACGAGTGGAATAACGAATAATCCACCATGCGGGGCACGAAGTCCAATACTGAACATCATTGATAAAGCACCAGCAACTGCTGAACCAGCCATAACAGAAGGGATGACACGAAGCGGATCAGCCGCTGCAAATGGAATAGCTCCTTCAGTGATAAAGGATAATCCCATAATATAGTTCACCTTACCTGCTTCTTGGTCTTGCTTGCTGAACTTTTTCTTAAATAGTGTAGTTGCAATCGCAATTCCTAATGGAGGAACCATACCTGCAGCCATAATGGCAGCCATTGGTTCATAGACACCATTTGCTAATAACCCTGTACCAAACACATAAGCTGCCTTGTTAACTGGACCGCCCATATCAAAGGACATCATTAATCCTAAAATAATTCCAAGTAAAACAGCATTTCCTGTACCTAAACCAGATAACCACTCAGAAATAGCGGTGTTTAATGCACCAACAGGCTTGTTTACAACAAATAACATAATGAATCCGGTTAAAGCAATCCCTAATAAAGGGTATAACAAGATGGTTTTAATTCCTTCAAGAGAAGATGGCATGCCAGATAGAAGCTTTTTCAATCCTACTACTAAATAACCTGCTAAGAAACCTGCAACAAGCCCGCCTAAGAATCCAGCACCGCCGCTTGTTGCCAGCATTCCGCCGACCATACCTGCTGCAAAACCGGGGCGGTCCGCAATGCTCATGGCAATAAATCCTGCTAAAATGGGAACCATTAACGCAAAGGCATTTCCGCCGCCAATGGTCATTAATGCTTCAGCAATAGGATGATAGGTTGGGTCATCAGGATTAGCTGAATTAATCCCGAACATAAAGCTGATGGCGATTAAGATACCGCCTCCGACAACGAATGGAAGCATATTAGAAACACCATTCATTAAGTGCTTATAAATAGTGGAACCGACTCCTCTTCCAGTTTGTTCACTTTCCTGATTGGATTTTCCACTGCCGCT
This sequence comes from Bacillus sp. EB106-08-02-XG196, assembly GCF_013396335.1. GTDB lineage: Bacteria > Bacillota > Bacilli > Bacillales > Cytobacillaceae > Neobacillus. The sequence goes on along the minus strand of NZ_JABWSY010000014.1, from coordinate 82,321 downwards.
ATAAATCGGTGCATCTTGCTTTAAAGCTCTTTCGATTAGTTCCTTTGGTTTACGAATACCATTGGCAACAGCCGTTTCAATGACATGCTTGCCATTAAAGCGGTTCATTTCAACCTTTGTATCAGCAGCTACAATAACGGCAACAGCATTTTCAATTTCTTCAGCTGTTAGCACATTTTTAGCACCTCCGGAACCGTTTGTTTCAACTTTAATATCAACACCCATTTCCGCTGCTTTTGCTTTTAACGAATCAGCAGACATATATGTGTGGGCAATCCCTGTAGGACAAGCCGTTACAGCAACAATAAATTGTTTCTTGCCTGCCATGGATTGTACTTCTTCTTTTTCTTCTTGATCATGAGAATTAATAATGTTTAAGACCTCATCAGCATTTTTAGCTTCTAAAAGTTGTTTGCGTACTTCATCTTTTAATAGAATGGTTGAAAGTCGAGAAAGTGCCTCTAAATGTGTATTGTTTGCCCCTTCTGTAGCTGCAATCATAAAGAAGAGGTGGGAGGGCTGTCCATCAAGAGATTCATAGTTTACACCAGCATTTGATCTCCCGAACGCAATCGCTGCATGTTTAACAGCGTTTGTTTTTGCATGGGGGATCGCAATACCTTCACCAATACCTGTTGTACTTTGTTCTTCTCTTTTCATAATGGCCTTCTTATATTCGGTGCGATCATTTAACTTGCCTGCATGATCTAAAACTGATACTAACTCTTCAATGGCGCCGGTTTTTGTTGAACTAGTTAATGAAAGGTTGATGGTTTCTTTGGTTAATAGCTCTGTAATCCTCATCGTCATTCTCCTCTTTGGTTTGTCTTTTCTATTTTTACTTGAGGGAGCAAGTCTTCCATTTTTTCGCGTGTGCATAATCCGATCGAAAATGCAGTCGCACTGCCAGCTGCCACACTAAAACGAAAAGCTTCTTCTAGCGATTTTGTTTTTTCATAGGCTGCGATAAAACCGGCCACCATGGAATCCCCTGCACCCACTGAGCTTTTTACATCACCTTTTGGGCTAGTAGCGATTAAGGCTATGTCCTTATTAATTAGGACAGCTCCTTTTTCGGCAAGAGATACAATCACGTTTTGGGCACCTTGTTTGACAAGCTCTCTACCGAAAGGAATAACCTCTTCACAAGAGTTGATAACGGTATTGAATAAGTCACCAAGCTCATGATGATTTGGTTTGATTAAGAAGGGATGTAAGGGAAGTACTTTTTTCAGTAATTCTCCTTCTGCATCGACCACAAATTTTGTTCCATTTGCATTACATAGTTTTACAAGCTCCTTATACGTACTCTCCGGCATAGTTGATGGAATACTGCCAGCGAGAACAAGGGTATCTTCGCTTGTTAGTTCTCTAATTTTTCCTTTTAAGGATTCAAAGTTTTCTTCTGTAATGTTGGGACCTTTTGCATTTATTTCGGTTTCTTTGTCTGACTTGAGTTTTACATTTATTCTCGTATCTTCATTGACTTTCACAAAGTCAGTTTGAATTCCTTGTGAGGTTAAGAAGCCTTCAATATAGTCACCGGTAAAACCACCTAAAAATCCGAGAGCGTAACTATCTACATCTAATCTCTTTAATACTTGTGAAACATTGATTCCTTTTCCACCTGGAAATTTGGATTCATTTTTTGTTCGATTTAACTCACCAAGCGTTACCTGATCAACTTCTACGATGTAATCAAGTGATGGGTTTAACGTAACTGTATAAATCATGATGTAACCACCTTAATTTTTGTTTTGCTGTGATATTGCTCCTTCGTATCAAGGTCTAACTCATTTGTAATAATCGTTGCCTGATGAAGATCGGTGATTTTTGCAAAAGCGACTTCCGAAAACTTTGATTCATCCGCCACTACATAGGCTTCACTCGATAATGAAATCGCCAGTTGTTTGATCATTGCTTCTTCAGGATCAGGAGTTGTATAACCGAATTGCGAATGAATCCCGTTCACTCCCATAAAGCACTTGTCAAATCTGTAATGTCCCAGACTATCTAATGCCCCTCGGCCAATTAAGGCTTTAGTAGTGGGCTTCGCATAACCGCCTATTAAAAATGTTTTTATGTTTTTTTCTAAAAGTTCATTTGCATGTGATAGTCCGTTTGTAACAACCACAATATTGTCTGGAAGAAAAGGAATCATTTCGTAAATAGTAGAACCGGCATCCAAATAAATACAATTACCTTCTTCCACTAAACCTCCGGCAAACTGAGCGATTTGACGTTTTGCCTGAAGGTTTTTGGAGGATTTCTCCGTCATACTTGGTTCCTGGAGCTTTCCTTGCAGCCTAGCAGCACCACCATGAACTCGCTTGAGAAGTTTTCCTTCTTCTAGCTGTATAAGATCTCTTCGGATCGTTGATTCTGAGGAATTCGTTAGCTCAACGAGTTCCTGAAGTTTAACAGAATTCTTTACTTTTAATGCTTCTAATATGATTTGATGGCGTTCTGGTTCTAACATAGATACCGCCTCCTAAAACGCTTTCATTATTTTCTAATTTCATTCTACAATTAAAAACGGTAAAAATCAATCGTAAAAATTCAAAAACAATCTTTTACGGTCAAAAAACACCAAAAAAAGGATGCTATTTTTAGCATCCCTGTAACAGATATTATTCCCAAATGAAATAAAAATAGTTCTGATAGTTTAATAATACTTAGGTTCTAACGAAAATTTTTGAAATTAAACAGTTTTAGTTAAAAATATAGATATATTTGAAACCTTATTGAGTATAATACGTATATGTACAAGTAGAGGTAGTGTAAAAAATTTTTATAGATAGGAAGAATAAATTTGGGCACAAATATAATGATAGTAGCAGATTATATCTATGATATTTACTATTGGTTAATTTTGATTAATATTTTTGGATCTTGGTTCCCGCAATTTCAAACAAGCAAAGTCGGTCTCTTGATAGGCAGAATTGTTAATCCTTACTTGTCTGTCTTTAGGAAATTTATCCCGCCTTTAGGTATGATTGACTTTTCACCAATCGTTGCGATTTTGGCCTACAGCTTTATCGGGCGATTTGCTCTTGCAGGTCTACAACAGCTGTTAATCATGGCAGGTGCCTTTTAATTAATCTTGAAATGGAAGTCAGGGCTTTACTTACATTTAGGTGTAGGGAAAGCCCTATTTCTATACTGAAATTTTTCTAACAATCAGGTAATGCTGGTAGTATCACTTAACTGTTAATATTCTAGAAATAGGATGATTAAAAGGGGAGATTTTGATGAAGTCAGCTTTAATACTCGGGGGAACGCAATTTGTTGGCAAAAGATTGGTGCAATTATTAGTAGATGAAGGGGTAGAAGTGACCATTGCGACAAGAGGTTTGACACCTGATTCCTTTGGTCATCAAGTTAATAGATTGATTATTAACCGTGAAAATGCAGAGTCTTTGGGTCAAGCTTTTAAGGATGAGAAATGGGATGTTGTATTTGATCAAACCTGCTATTCCTCTCAAGAAGCCCTTGATTCGTTAAAAACACTGAATGGCAGGGTTAAAAAATATATATTTACTTCTAGCCAGGCCGTTTATGATTTTGGGACGAATAGTACGGAAGAAGGCTTTAATCCAATGGAGTTTCAGCCTGTATTAAAATCGAGGAGAGAATACATAGGGTATGTAGGATATCAGGAAGCAAAACGAGCGGCGGAAGCAATCCTTTTTCAGAATGCAGACTTTCCAATAGTGGCTGTCCGTTTTCCGATTATTATTGGAAAAGACGATTACACCAATCGTTTGAAATTCCATGTAGAGCATGTGAAAGAAGGAAAACCAATGTTCATTGAACATCCTACCTTTAGATATAGTTTTATTGACTCAGAAAAAGCCGCTGCGTTTTTATTAAGTATGGCGAAGTCCGATTATCACGGTCCGATTAATCCAGGTTCTGAGGAAGATATCAGTTTGGGCGAATTAAACGGATTAATTGAGGAACTAATTGGTACTAAAGCGATTTTAAGTGTAGAGGGTGACCCATCTCCTTATAATTTGCCTGGATCATGGTCGGTGAATACGAGTCTTGCTCAGTCCATGGGGTTCAGTTTTTCTTCATTAGATAATCTTTTGAAAAAATTAATACATCACTATTCATAGTTTAAATAAAGGGGGAAATATCATGAGTATTCGGAAGGCAACAATAAATGAGCTAGATTCTTTAACAGAGCTATTCGATTCCTATCGGGTGTTTTATAAACAAGATTCTGATATTGAAGCTGCAAAATCCTTTTTAAAAGAAAGATTACTAAACGAGGATTCAGTCGTTTTTATTGCCTATGATGAGAGTAATCCGATTGGATTTGTTCAGCTATATCCGACCTTTTCCTCAGTCAGTATGAAACGATCATGGGTCCTGAATGATTTATATGTAAATGCATCTGCTCGCAAGAAGGGTTTTGGCGAGAAATTAATTCAAAAAGCCATTGAATTTGCAGAAGAGACAGGTGCCAAAGGTTTAGCTTTAGAAACTGGTCAAGATAATATAGCCGCACAGAGACTGTATGAAAAAATAGGATTTAAAAAAGAGTCCAATTACTTTTACTATTTTTCTATATAAATGGATAAGATTGCACAAACTACCTTTATTGAAAAATATTGGGGGGGAGTTTTAATGAATAATGAAAATCAAAATGATACGATTATTTCAAATGAAGCATTGCGTGGTAAACCGTATCTTGATATAGACCGGGTTATTACAGAAGGGAACACAAATAGCTCTGCTCATAATAAAAAGGAAAAATAATCTGCGTGTGTAAAGAGGCTGAAACAGCCTCTTTTTATTTTTGATATTGTCTTAGGTTGTTTCAATTACTTTTTTGCAAGTCCTACAGCTATGTATTTCCATCTTTCCGGAGCTATTTTATTTACACATAGATTGTCTATTAATCCTAAGATGTTTCGTTGTCTTTCGTTTCGACCTAATGCTGCTAGAAATCCAGTTGAGAAGTAATTACGGTAACTAAACGGATTTAAGAATTCTTCTATTTCATTAATAGTGGGATATCTCCAAGTACTTCCCCAGTTAGTGAAGTATTTCCTTAACATAACATGCAGAGGGGAGGCAACTAGATTCTCAGCAAAAAAAAGCTCACCGCCAGGTTTCAGCACACGATATATTTCATTGATTGCTTTACATTGTGCCTCCTTATTATTATTGTAGCCAATCCCGCCTAATACTGATTTAAACACAACAATATCAAACGCTTCATTCTCATAAGGAATATTGGTTGCATCAATATCTTTATATTCAACTAGATGATGAATTCCGTGTTTTTGATGAAGATGTCTAGCTTTATCTGAAGGACCTGTTACGTCACTGCATGTTACCTTGCATCCTTGATTAGCTAACCAAAGGGACAGACCGCCGTTTCGGCTCCCAATTTCTAATGCAGTACTATTTACTAAATCTAATGTGCTTTCTTTTAGCCAATAGTTTAGGGATATACTCCAATTTCGGATGTCCCATTCAATAATATCTTTCAAATGATTCTTCATTGAAATTCTCTCCTGCCTTAAATTTACTTACAATCCAGTAATAAATAACGAAAATATGACCTCGATATATCCAAGATAGGTGTTTAAGGTGTTGACGAAGAAACCTATGGAGCCGATTGAAAAGAGGATAGAAATTAATAGTAAGATTTTCAAACTAAAATCTGCTCCTTTAAAGAAAATTATTACTTATCTAAAATTCCCATAAACATGTTAAGCTATTCAAAAACTGTGGAATAAATAATCTATAAAAAAGATTTAGCTCGTATTGTTATCTATCTTTTTTGAATTTTAGTAAAATATTTGATATAACCCTAAAAGAAAAGGAGAATGTTCATGGAAATTAGACAACTAACTTCTTCGGATGCAGAAAAATATTGGGACCTAAGGTTAGAAGCATTACAGCAGGCTCCAGAAGCATTTTTAACGAGTTATGAAGACGCGATGAAAAGGGAAAATCCGATTGCTCAGGTTGAGAGTAATTTTAAAACAGAAGGTAATTATACTTTTGGGGCGTTTGAAGGTAATGAGCTAATTGGAGTTGTTACACTCCTTCAAGAAAAGGCAGAGAAAATACAACACCGGGCAAACATTTATGCGATGTATGTTACTCCAAAGAAACAAGGCGCAGGTGTGGGGAAAGCATTACTAACAGAAGCGATTACTATAGCAAAATCAATTGAAGCTATTGAAAAAATTAATTTATCTGTCGTTGCGAGTAATGAACCAGCTAAGAAGCTATATACGAAGCTTGGATTTAAAGTATTTGGACTTGAAGAAAAAGCAATGAAACTGAATGGCGTTTATTTGGATGATGAACATAGAGTGCTGCATTTAAAATGAACAAACTTACCATTAGACGAGAAACCGTTCAAGATGAACAAAGAATAATGAGGTGTATAAAATGACAGCAAATAAGCAGGGAAGTATTGCAGCTGAAATCAAGGCGGATGGTTCGTTTAACCGGCAGAAAAATAGATTTAGTACACCGTTTGGATTAGGTGAAGGTGAACTGCCTATTGAAGCAGGGAGATATCGACTACTATGGTCAGCCGTCTGCCCCTGGGCACATCGTTCGGTGATTGTCAGAAGAATACTTGGATTAGAAGAGGTTATCAGTTTAGGTACGGCTAGTCCGATGCGCCCCAAACTTCCACATGTAGACTGGGAATTTTCCTTGGATGAATGCGGGGTAGACCCTGTTTTAGGAATTCGCTATATGAGTGAAATCTATAAGAAAACAGTTCCGGATTATTCGGGGAGACCAACTGTTCCTGTCTTCGTGGATGTGAAGGAACAAAAAGTTGTGAACAATGATTATTTTAAACTAACAAACTATCTGGAAACAGCCTGGGCACCTTTTCACAAGGAAAATGCTCCAGATTTATATCCTGAATCGTTACGTGAAGAAATTGATGCCTTAAACGATGTCATCTTCCATGAAGTGAACAATGGAGTGTATAAATGCGGTTTTGCTCAAACTCAGGAAGCTTATGAGCAGGCATATGATACTTTGTTTGCTAGAATAGATGAATTAGAGAAGCGCCTTTCAATACAACGTTTCTTATTCGGAGACTTTATTACCGATTCCGATGTACGGCTATACGCTACATTAGTCCGGTTCGATGCTGCTTATTACTCCGCATTTAAGACAAATCGAAATCGAATCGTTGATTTTCCACATCTATGGGGATATTTACGAGATTTATATCAAACTCCTGGTTTTGGTGATACCACTGATTTCGATGCAATTAAAAGGCATTATCATCTATCGAATCATATAGCAAGCAATGATCAAAAGGGACATAATAGTATTCTGCCAAAAGGACCGGACCTATCAGGGCTTCTATCTCAGCATAACCGCCAAGAATTAAGTGGCAATGAAGAAAAATTTTGCATTCGATAAGGAGGGAGCAGGGGGAATGATGATTCGGAAAGCTTTAGAAAGTGAATTACCATTTATACGAGAACAAAGAGTACTCTCTTACGAAGAGCATGCTGCCATAATCCCTGAGAGTCATTGGCGGGCATTGAAACAGGCAATTTCATCAGAGAGTGATACACAACCAGGAGTTGAGCTGCTAGTAGCGGTAGTCGATGATATAATTCTAGGAAGTGTTGCCTTGTTCCCGGCAGAGACAGATGCCTATGAAGGCAACGTTGAAGTTGTGGATTATCCTGAAATACGTATGCTCGCGGTTTCTCCAGAAGCGCGGGGGAAGGGAGTAGCTACAGCCCTGCTTTCTGAATGTATAAGGCTTTCAAAAGAGAAAGGGCACCATTCCGTCGGGCTTCATACCGGCGAATTTATGGAAAATGCGATGAGACTATATGAGCGAATTGGTTTCAAAAGATTACCACAATACGACTTTCAACCTGCAGACGACGGTATCATTGTAAAAGCCTATGTACTAACTTTTGAATGAAACACAGTGGAAAAGAGTTCTTTTGCTGAATTTAATTGACAGAATATTAACTATACTACTATAATATAACTTATATTATTTGTCCCTGCTAAATAATCAGCAGGGGCTTTTTTATTATTTTAAAAAATATAGGAAGTGCATTTATGGAATTACAAAAAAGTTTATTGCCACGTCATATTCGTATGATGGCCCTCGGAGGAGCAATAGGGACTGGTATATTTAAGGGGACTTCTGAAACAGTTTCGATTGCGGGACCTGCGGTTATTTTTTCTTATTTGTTTGCAGGCTTATTACTTCTTATTGTGATGAGTGCCATTGCTGAGATGGCTATCGCTTTTCCTGGAGTAAATATGAAAGGGTTTATACATAAGGCATTTGGAACAAATGTGTCCTTTGTAATCGGATGGCTTTACTGTTTTATGTGGTTAGTTGTATGTGTGATAGAAGTGATCGCTGCGGGAAGCTTTTTGCAATATTGGTTTCCTTCTATGTCTTTGTGGTCTTTAAGTTTCATAAGTGCTGTTTTCATTGTGGCTATTAATTTTATGAATGTGAAACGTTATGGTGAGTTTGAATTTTGGTTTGCTGGAATAAAAATTACCATGATTGTCTTATTTGTTGTGTTAGGATCCGGTATTTTATTTGGAATCATCCCGAGCAATGAAAGTGACTATTTACAAAATTATGTACAACACGATGGCTTCTTCCCGAATGGCTGGTCTGGAGTATTCTCTGCCTTATTAATCGTCATTTTCTCATACGGCGGTACTGAACTTATTGGATTGACTTTATCGGAAACGAAGGATGCAGACAAGGTATTGCCTAAAGTGATTAAAGGAGTGATTGGGAGAATTGTCATATTCTATACACTCCCGATTCTCATCATTTGCGGATTAATTCCATGGAATGAAATCGGCAGCCAAGCAAGCCCGTTTGTGCAAGTGCTATCTGCAGTCGGTTTTGATGGAGCGGCTCATATCATGAACTTTGTCCTTATTACTGCTGTTTTGTCTGCAGCTAATTCTGGGATATATGGATGTACACGTATGATGTATTCACTAGCAGCAGAAGGGGAAGCACCGAAACTATTTTCATATGTCTCTAAGAACGGTGTTCCTTTATATAGCGTTATCTTTAGTGCTATTATCCTTATCGGAGGTACATTTGTTGCGTATTTTTCGCCTGACCGTGTTTTTGGATATTTAATGGCCATACCTGGTTTTACGGTATCGGTGGTGTGGATTAGCATCTGTTTAGCACAAGTAAAGCTTCGAAAAACCTATACAAACCTGCCAAGTTTTAAAGTTTGGGGATTTCCGTATGTTACCTCATTTACTGCCATAGCATTAAGTGTTAGCTGTGTGGCATTTGCATTCAGCGAACAAAATCGAGCTAGCATGCTTGTTTGTTTAGGGGTGCTTATTATCTTAATTCTGTGTTCGGTTTTTAGAAAAAAAGCGTAATCCCAAAAATCCTGTCCTTAACTGTGTAACCACCGAAAGGAAAATAAGCGGAGATTTTCCGGTTAGTCGCAGAATGAAGCTAGTTTCGGGGTATATAAGCGGAAGTTTTCCGCTTATGCAACGCAAAATCCTCCATTTTCACGTTTTTCGAGTCAATAGGCGGAATTTCTCCGTCTATTTATCAGACCAGATGTTTAACCATTGAAAATGGCAAGGTTTTTGTCTATATTTCTGTAGTTGCTTTACGTACTGTTTTTATTTTATAGATGAAATAATAATATTTATATAAAATAACGGCTGCAAGCATGACGCGGACCATGAGGCTATCAAGGATGAAAAAAGGAATGGCAATCATCACATCAGCGAATAACAAAATTGTGAGCTTTTGTTTTAACGTCATCGACCTCTCTTTTACAAAAGTCTCTAAGTGGCGTTTATAGAGAGTGGTACCCTTGAAACAGATCTCAAAGCGTTCAGATCCTTTTACAAAACAGTAGGAAGCTAGTAGTAATAACGGAGTTGTCGGCAATACTGGCAAAATAAGACCCAAAACCCCTAAGCCGAGGGAAATAAAACCGATAATTATATATAGAAGTTTTACAATTTTACTCATATCGCATTGTCCCCTGTTCATCAAAGTACATCTATATTATACCACTTTAAAAAAGAAAGTTTTTTGACAGATTAAGTACATTAAAACTGTTTTAACCACCATTATGTTAAAATAATGAGGTCTAGAGAATGGGGGCTGCTATAAAATGATTACATTCTATAAAGTTATCGTAGTTATACATATTTTTTCGGCGATTATTGGAATGGGGCCAGGTTTTATCCTTACGACAGTTGTAAAGTCGGGAAAGACCATGACAGAATTAAGGCATTCCTATGCCGTTAGAAATAAACTGCATATCTATGTGATGGTAGGTGGTACGCTTTTACTCATCACTGGATTAATAATGGGCTTCATGAATCCAAGCCTGTTTCGGATGGGCTGGTATGTAACAAGTATCGTACTATATTTAGTAGCGCTAGCAAGTGGACCGCTTTTGTTATCACCGAGGTCTAAGCCAGTAAAGGCCTTATTAGCATCTCATCAGGGAGAGGAAATCCCTGAAGAATATTATCGTTTATCAAGGATTCTATTCAGATATGAACACCTAGCAAACGTTATTTTTACTATCATTATAGCTTTAATGATTTTAAAACCATTTTAATCATGAGCAAAGGTATGGCACATCTCGGGCCATACCTTTTTATTCGTTATCTATCCGAAAATAGATACGATAGTACTTCAGGGAATCTCTTTTTAAACGAAGTATAATTGTGCTCACCATCTTTAATCGTTTGGTAGCGGGTATCTTCAATTCTGCTGTTCAAAATTTCATAGATGGACTGAATCATTTCTGTAAGCTGGATATTCAGTTCTTTATCATCGCTGACTTCGTGAGTACCGAAATCCATATAAAACCTCTCAACTGCAGATAAGTCGGAATTCCTAACAAATACCTCGAGTTCCTCTTGGTTGCGATAATATCCTGGTGATATCGCAGCAATACGCTTGAAAATATGTGGATAAGTGCAGGCTGCATATGTTGAAATAAGACCTCCTAATGAAAATCCAGCCATCGAAGTATGTTCCTTAAGAGTTCGGTATTTATCGTCTATTAATGGTTTCAATTCATTTACGATAAAGTCCAAGTATTGTTCACCTTTTCCACCAGAAGAGCTGGGGTGACCAATTATTTTCTCAGCGATTGCTCCATTTACCCATGGACAGTATTCGTTAATGCGTTCTTCTCCTTCAGGATTTAAATCGATTGCTACTACGATTAGTTCAACTCTATTTTTATCTAAGTAATCCTTTAAACTTAATGATACTCCTTTAATTGCTTCTTCATCTTCAAAAACATTTTGCCCATCATGCATATACAAGACTGGGTAACGCTTGTTTGATTCATGATAACTCAAAGGCAGATACACTCGAATCATTCTTTCTTGATTGAATGAGGACATATAAACATGAAATTTTTCTACCATCAGCACACCTACTATTCTGTATATTCTATTTCATTAATTTACCATATTAGTAAGAAAAGCGGTGAAATAAAAACAGGCTGGTGAGATCGATTTGTCTCACCAGCCTGCGGGAATTGTAATTATCCCTTTAAAGAATCAATTAAACCCACCAGAATCGGTCTCTTTTACATCTTCTGTCGTCATCTCTTCTGTCGTCATCTCTTCTGTCTTCATCGCCAAGAACTCTTACTCTATCAGCACGGATAATAACTTCTTCTGCATCAATAAAGACTCTTCTTACTTTTCCGCGATCATCATCATCACGACGTCTTCTTTCATTAGACATTCCATATCCCCCCTTTCATGCTTGTACTATAAAATATGCTTGTTCAAAAATATGTGATTGGACAAAATACATATTTTTTTAAAAATCACTTACCGGATAGATGAAGAAGGAGATTTGTTTTAATATGTTGAAATAAGGTGAAAATAGATTAATGTTTGAATGGATGAAAGGAAGGTCGAAGATGGATATAGTCGAGAAGGCACTACAGATTGCAAGTAAAAGTCATGAAGGACAATATCGGAAAAATACAGATATTCCTTACATTACACACCCAGTTGCGGTTGGAATGTTGTTATTAAAGTGCGGGTATCATGAGGAAATCGTTGCAGCTGGAATCTTACATGATACTGTAGAGGACACAACCATAACACTTGAAGAAATCAAAAAGGAATTTGGAGAAAATATTGCTAAGATAGTGGAAGGCAGTTCAGAACCTGATAAATCATTGTCATGGAAGGAAAGGAAAGAGCATACGATTGATTTTTTAAAAACAGCCTCAGAGGATATCCGTGCAGTGGTTTGTGCAGATAAGCTACATAATATTCGGTCCATCATAAGGGATTATGAACAAGTTGGCGAAGAGGTTTGGGGCAGGTTTAATGCAGGGAAGGAACAACAAAAGTGGTACTATACCAATGTGGTGGAGAGTTTGGCTCTGCAGTCCACCTTTGATTTATTGACAGAATTAAGAAACGAAGTTGATAGACTTTTCAGGGAATCGTAACGATTTCCTTTTTTTGTTCAATCAGAAATGCACATAACCCCGCCACTACCTAATTTTTTCATCAACCCGTGATACGAGCGTGTCCCTTTTATCCTACAATTTCATATTTTATATAAAAGGAGATGAAAAATATGAGTTGTAGAAAAAGACCGTTTTCGCTTTGTATTTTTCCAGGGTATAGGTGGTGCGGTCCGGGATGCAGCGGTCCAGGAGCACCAATCAATGATGTGGATTCCTGCTGCTACAAACATGATTTATGTCTGAAACGTGGAAACTCCCCTTGTTACTGTGATAAACGATTTATGGAATGCCTTCATTCCAAAATCAATCCTCATACAAAAAAGGGCAGACACGCAAATGTCATGTATAAATTCATGAAACTAAAAACCGGTTTCACATGTGGCCATCATAACAGATGCTAGACAAAATTATTATTGGTAGGCTTTTGGTACTATCAAAGGAAAATAAGCATTTAGATAACATATAAATATAAATTTTTACCATGAATCCTATATAGTTTTCCTAATAATATGTTTGATATAATAGTTTAAAGAAGTAGTGTCCTTGGAAGGTCACTACTTTTTCTTAGTTGGGAGATGAACAAATGCCAATGTTAATAAAATTCGGATCACTAAATGAGCTTAAGATACGTATTTATCTCTGGGTTGTCCCATGTATTATTATTGCTCTCATCTCTAATACACTTCTACAAAATATTGATGCGATTTATAAATTTAATTTTACTATTAATAATACTCTCTCAATATGGTTTATCATCAGTTGGTTTTTACTATACAAAAGACTTTTTGTCCAATTTACTGAATACTCCAATCTGGCTTTAGTCAGTTTTTATCATGTTACGACGTTTTTTGATGCTGTCCGCAACTACATGGTAGTATTAGGCGGGTCTCTTGGGGATTTTATTATCTGGATGCCGGTCATTACCTTGTTCTTTTTCTTAACTTTAGGAACGAAACGAGGGTTATACTATTCTATTGTCATATTTCTTACCACCTTTGTTATGGGGATTATGTATTTAAATAATCTTTCCTCTGAATCAATTGATTCGTTAGGTCAATATTACTTTGCCAATCTTGTTTACATTATTGTTCTCTATTATGCTCAGCATGTGTTTAAGTCTTATGCTGATCTTGAAATGTTTAAAAAGCACGCATATTATGATTCATTAACAAGAATTGCTAATCGCCTGCGGATAGATGAATGGCTGGAAAAGAAGCTCAAGGTTTTTGCAGAGAAAAAAGAAGGATTTTCCGTTATTTTCTTTGACATTGATCATTTTAAGTTGGTTAATGATAACTATGGGCATAAAATTGGTGATGAAGTTCTGATAGAGTTAGCGGAACTCATCCACCATCAGCTTACCAATCGAGAGCTGTTTGGACGCTGGGGCGGGGAAGAGTTCATCATTATCTCAAATACAGTTGGTGAAGATACCGTTAAGCTTGCCGAACATTTAAGGAAGGTTGTTTCTGAACACGGTTTCAAAGGAGCGGGAAACCTTACAGCAAGTTTTGGAGTTACCAATGCTAAACCAGGTGACAGTATTGATTCTTTATTGAATCGGGCTGATAAAGGTTTATACGCGTGTAAATACAGCGGAAGAAATCAAGTTAGTTATATCAAATAAAGGGTTGGTGCCATATTAAGGCACCAACCCATTTTAATTACTTTATTGTCCAAAGGGAAACTCTGCACCTTCCGTAATAATTCTTCCATCCCTAACATCAATATTTCCTTCTATTTTTCCATCCTTAGAAATAACATGGACGATATAGGTTCCTTCACCGGGATAGTAGGCGATGTTTGTAATCTTAAAGGACTCTTCAGGATAATTTTCCTTAAGGTAGGCAGAGACGATCTCTCTGCTATTTTCCTTTGTGACAGGGTTTCCATTAAAAAAGAAATAGATGAAACCAGACAAGAGCAGCACAATAACAATAATTGATAAAAAAATAGCTTTTGCCTTCATAAATAAGATACACCCCTTAATCTCACTTTATTTCCATTATAGTGTAAAATTACACCTTTTGGTATCGTTTTGTTCTTAAAAATAGAAAAAGGGCAAAAAAAGAGCCCGGTACACTTGTACCAAGCTAAATTATGGGAAGTTTTAAGAATAAGGTTCCTTTAACCTTAAGACTCAAATAAGTTATCTTTATAATAAGATAAACATTTGTAGAAGTTATAGAGAAGTTATGTGGAATTTGTGAAGATAAATTTGAGCAAAAATAGACAAAAAAAAGGATTGGTACACTCAGTACCAATCAAATTATGGGAAGTTTTTAAGAATAAGGTTCCTAAAACCTAAGTCTCAAATAAGTTATCTTTATAATATGATAAACATTTGTAGAAGTTATAGAGAAGTTATGTGGAATTTGTGAAGATAAAAAAATGGAGCCCAACAGAATAATTGGACTCCATTTTTTTAATGCGGTAAAAATGCAAGCTGGTAAAAGAACAATACGGCGAATACATAGAGAAGCGGGTGAACCTCACGCCATTTCCCTTTGGCTATCTTAAGAAGCGGATAGCTGATGAAACCAAGTGCAATTCCAGTTGCAATGCTCGAGGTTAACGGCATACTCAGAATCACAAGGAATGCAGGAAAAGCTTCATCTAATTCGTCCCATTTAATTTTCGCTATACTTCCCATCATCATGCTGCCCACAATAATAAGAGCAGGTGCGGTAATCGCAGAAATCCCTGACACAGCACTAACAAGAGGTCCGAAGAATGCTGAAAGGATAAACAAGGCAGCAACAGTAAGCGAAGTTAATCCAGTACGACCTCCGGCTGCAACACCTGA
Source organism: Bacillus sp. EB106-08-02-XG196 (assembly GCF_013396335.1). GTDB lineage: Bacteria > Bacillota > Bacilli > Bacillales > Cytobacillaceae > Neobacillus. Next base: position 67,003 of record NZ_JABWSY010000014.1, on the reverse strand, counting down.
AGAAGATTCGATATATGCTGTTGTTGGGCTTGTTCCAAACATGGCACCAATTGATGTTGCAACAGAGTCGGAAAGTAACGCTTGACGTGCACGCGGAAATTTCCCGTTTTTCATTAATCCTGCTTGATGTGCAACACCAATCATTGTGCCGGTGGTGTCAAAAATCGTTACTAAAATAAATGAAAAAACAACGGCATATAGACTGTTCTGAATGACATCACTTAAGGCTGTAATAGGGTTCCCTACAATTAACCTTTCAGGAAGAGAAGGCAGTGATACAAACCCTTGATCAAAAGAAAGCTGGTTCGTAAAAAAGGCAATTAGCCCGGTAATAATCATTCCAAAAAATAAAGCTCCATTGATTCGCAGCACCATCAGAATTAATGTTATGGCCAGTCCGATGATTGCAAGCAGGGCTGAAGGAGATGTAAGATCACCCAAACCGACAAGATTGGTAGGATGAGCAGTAATAATATGCGTAAGTCTCAGACCAATGAAGGCAATAAATAAACCAATACCTGCTGTAATCCCGTGTTTGAGGTTTTCTGGAATCGCATCAATTAATTTTTCTCTAAAAGGTGTTAAAGACAAGATGACAAAAATAATACCAGCAATAAAAACAGCAGCAAAGGCTGTTTCATAGTTAATATTTTGCCCGCCGCCAACGACTGAATAGGCGAAATATGCATTAAGCCCCATTCCAGGTGCAATGGCGATTGGATAATTTGCGAATAATGCCATCCAAAGTGTCCCAACAACTGCAGAGATAATCGTTGCTGTGAATACTTGTTCGAATGGTACACCTGCGTCTGCAAGAATGACTGGATTCACAACAACAATATAAACCATTGTAAAGAAGGTTGTAATTCCTGCGAGTAGTTCTGTTTTTGTATTTGTTTGGTTTTCTTTAAGTTTAAACATAGGATCCTCCAAAATACGAACGTTGTTTATTAACTTTTATATAATATTCGTTTTTGGATAGAATTTCAACCTTTCTTTAAATAAAACAAAACATAGATCTTTGGGGGCAGAAGGTAAGGTTAAAATAAAAAAAGAGCAATGCGCTCTTTTTTATCCCCAAACTTCATCGAGTGTCATTCGAAATAACTGATTTAATAGTTCGGTAGGGTCGGGTTTATCGACTAATAATTCCTTTACATATTGCTCCAAATGATTAATCTCATTTTCTAGGAAGTGGTTAATGACTTCAGTCCCAGGATTAAGGGCAAGAACTTCACCAGCCATTTTTTGTTTGATAAGGTTGTCTATGATTTTTCTAATCTCTCCCGTAGGAAGGAGATCCTCGATCAGCTGATTAAATCCATTAGGAGGAAATTCATTATGCTTTTCAATCCATTTTGCCGCCAAGAGCGGTCTGAATATGTTGAAATACCTTTTTATTTTAATTTCCTTGCATTTTAAATAATCGCGGTAATTCCCTATTGCCATTTTTAAATAATGATGGATTCCAGAAATGGGCGAAAAAATTTGACTTTCTAGCTCTTTCATTTTATTGATGGCAGAGTAAGCTTGGTAATAAACGATATTCGAATGGAGCCATTCCAAAAGCGGCGGATTAGATTTGCGAAATAATCGCAACGCTTTCGTAAGTTCCCAGCCATTTAAGTCCAGTAATTTGTCCACTGGAATAGAAAGCTTATCATGTTTAGGTACCTCGAGCACATCCCGCCGCTGGTCAATTGAGAGATACCATTCCTTTTTATGAATATAAATAAACCGGATATCGTAATCACTTTCCTTCGATGGGAAGCCCCAGGCTCTGCTCCCCGATTCACAGGCATAAAGGATTTTAATATCATAATCTTTTTCAATTTGTTCCAGAACCATTAAGATATGTTCTCTCAATTGTAATACCTCTCTTTTTGCTGAATATATAAACATCAGGACCTTATACCTTTTAATAGGGGGTGATTAAATGTTATCACGGCAATTAATTGTATACTTTCTGCTATGTTTAGTTGCCATTTTAATGGTGAGGGAATTTTCCTTTAGTCCGGAATCCTTTTCTGGTAACGGAAATCCCGTCATTCTTTTATTTCCATTTGTCCTGCTAACGTTTGGTCTATTTGGATATGAATTATTTCTAAAATTTAAGGATGCAGCCTTTAAAAGGACTACTTGGCGAAATGTTGTAGTTTGTGCTTTTATTGTCCTTCTTGCCGTAAGTGTGTTAGAAATATCTTATTTTAACGAGTTGATACAGAAATTAGGTGGTCCCCCCACGAATGAAGCATCTCGAATTTATCACTTTCCATGGTTAAATCAATACACAAATACGATTTTTGTTAATTTCTATACCTTCCTCATTTATGCTTCTTCATTAACATTCTTCACATCATTATACCGCTGGATAAAAAATTAATACTTTATAAAAACAAAATGTTTTGTGTTGTTGTTTCCATGAAATTTGCACTATAATAGAGTTATAAGTGTTCACAGAATTGTCGAATTTATATTTTTGAAATAATAGAAATAGGGTAAACCTAATGGGGAGATATGGAGGGAACGGGAATGATTAGAATGGCTGTTGCGGGTGTTTTGGGTTTTGTTCTAATTTTTATTGAAAGCTTGATTGTTATGAAACTAAAGGGTTATCATGGAATCGAGTTCGGAGGCTTAGCACCTTTTATTAACGTGTGGGCCATGAATTTCTTCCTAGTATTTGCTATACTCACCCAAATAACAAATTGGTATCAAGATCGTGTAGGTTTTGAAAGTGGAGAAGAAGATAATATATATTAATAAAAACGCCTCAATCATTTTGTGATTGAGGCGACTTTTTTGTTACGCGTGTTGTTTTGCAGTTTCTTTACCTTTGAAAACAGTTTTGCGCATGAATGGAACCACCCAGCGGTCAAGACCGATACGGCCAGCGTTATAGCCTGCTGTTAAGATGATAAATCCTAAGAAAATATCTGTTGGGTTATGAGATACGGTTCCTGCTAAGAAGAAGCTGAAGTTCATTACTAGACCAAAGAACATCGCTGCTGTTGTTAAACATCCAAGCATAAGTCCTAAACCAATTAATGTTTCTCCCCAAGGAACAATGAAGTTGAAGACATCAATGTTAGGTAGTGCAAAGCTTTCTAAAAAGTTAACATACCAACCGTACACCATGCTGCCGTCTGGACCTGTTACTGGTTTTGCAATTGCTCCTTTTAAGAATCCTGTTGCATCAAATGCACCACTTTGTAATTTTCCTAGTCCTGCTGTGAACCAAGCGTATCCAAGGTATAAACGAATAAAAGTTAAAATAGCTGCTGAAATTTTATTTTCTCTTAAAAAGTTTATAAACATTATGAAGCATCTCCTTGTTAAATATGTTTTATATATTTACTACACTGCTAATATATCAAATGAATCTTGAAATGAGGATAATTTGTTCATCATTTCACAAATCTGTAAAAAAGATTTGAACAAATTGTAAACAAGGATTTCTTTCAAAACTGTTTAAAGCTGAACTTCAATGCGGAAACCCTGTCAAACCTCCATCTAATACAGAAAGGGAAGTTATTTTTTTATAAAAGCTCTTGATAAAACTAATGATATTAGTTAAAATAAAACTAATGACATTAGTTAAAGGGGCTGGGTATTGTGAGAATGCTCAAAAAGGGATTTTTGTTTCAGGTATCATTTATGGCAAGTGTCTTTCCAGTTAATTGTTATTTAGTTGAGGAAGAAGACGGTTTGACGTTAATTGATGCAGCTTTGCCTTATAGTATGAAGGGAATATTAAAGGCAGCTGCAGCGATTGGGAAGCCAATTACAAAAATAATTTTGACGCACGCGCATGAGGATCATGTCGGGGCGCTTGATAAAATAAAAGAGGCACTGCCAGATGTACCTGTGTATATTTCGGTCAGAGATAATAGAATAATGCATGGTGACACATCGCTTGAAGAGCATGAGCACCAAACCCCGATTAAGGGCGGGGTTCCGAAAAAGCTTAAGACCAGAGCGAATATACTATTGAAAGAAGGAGACTTAATCGGATCCTTGGCAGCAATTGAAACTCCTGGGCATACACCGGGTTCAATGTCATTCATTGATACTCGCTCAAAAGCACTGATAGCAGGGGATGCTTACCAAACTAGAGGAGGAATTGCTGTAGCGGGTGATATCGTGACATGGTTTCCGTTTCCAGCTTTTGGAACTTGGAGTAAAGAAACTTCATTAGCTAGTGCAAAGAAATTAGTGAGCTATCAGCCTAAGCTTCTTGCAGTCGGACACGGTGAAATGCTGGAAAATCCTGTTAGGGAAATGGAACAGGCTATTAATCGACTAGAGCAGAAGTTGAAAGGGGGGTTATGAAAATGTCGCCAAGACCAAAGGTTGGACTTGAATTAACAGAGATTCTGGGAGCAGCAGCGGAGTTAGCGGACGAGTTTGGGATGCAGGAAGTTACCTTGGCAAACCTAGCAAAAAAATTAGGAATCCGACCTCCATCATTATATAACCATTTTGATGGGCTGGGCGGGTTAAGAAAGAAAATGGCGATTTATGGGCTGGACCAATTATATGAGGATTTAGCCCAATCTGCTATTGGGGTGTCTGGAGATGAGGCCGTGCTCACTATTAGTAAAGCCTATGTTGAGTTTACACGGAAACATCCTGGAATGTATGAGGCAACTTTAATGGCACCGGATATGGATGATGAAGATGTTCAACATGCAGGTTCTAAGATTGTCGACCTTACTGTTCGGGTTTTACAGGCCTATAGATTAGAAGGGGACACCGCAGCACATACAGTAAGAGGACTGAGAAGCATTTTACATGGCTTTTCTACACTGGAGCGGCGGGGCGGTTTTAAAATGGCGTTAGATCTAAATGAAAGCTTGGAAATCATTATAAAAGCGTTTATTCATGGTATGCGTGAGAACTAGGTTATGGCGGATATTTATCAGCTAAATGTTACCAATGTGTTTGAAGATATTGAAAACAATACGTATTTCCGCTAAATTCAACAGGCTTGCCAAATGGCAAGTCTTCTTTTTTAAATAAGATGTTATAATATTAGTAATATCTCGATCAAAGGAATGAATTTTATGCGTAAATTTGAGAAGTTAGGTTTAGTAGTGGACGTTGAAACGACCGGGTTAGGACCGACTACAGATGAAGTAATAGAATTAGCGTTGAAATTGTTTTCATATCGCACAGATACCGGGGAAGTCCAAGAAATTATTGAAGAAGATTCCTTTTTAAGAGAACCACTTTCCAGTTCTGCTAGAAGGAACTATGACCGTGCATACCAAATCCATGGGATTCCCTATGAATTAGTAGAAGGGAAGAGTTTCACGGATGCTAAGATTAAAACCTACTTTCACCGTGCTGACTCCGTCTTCGCTCACAATGCTTCCTTTGACCGAAGCTTTCTCTATCATTTGTACCCTGAAGTGAATGATTTAAAATGGTATTGTACAATGCGGGGTGTTAAATGGAAGAACTACGGTTTTCCTAATGGTAAACTATTAACACTATTGCAAGCGCACCAAATTACAAACCACCAAACACATAGAGCACTTGACGATATTACATACCTCATGGATCTGCTTAAAAAAACAAGTCCAAATGGAAATCTCTATCTTCAAGAAGTACTCGAAAATGGACCGATGAGAAAGTCTCAACCTGCAGCCACTCGAACCAAAATGGGATAATTGTTCCATTCATAAACACAAAAAACGGATTGAATCGTAAAACTCGCCATAGTGGCGAGTTTCTTTATTAGGAAAATAAGCGGAGATTTTCCGTTTAGATTCAGAATGGAGCTCGTTTCGGAGTATATAAGGGGAGATTTTCCGCTTAAGCAAAGCAAAATCTCCCCTTTTCGAATTTTTCGAGCAAATAGACGGAATCCCTCCGTCTATTTAGGCCTTTTTTAATAATAATTACTAAATAAGCGGAATATCTCCGTCTATTTATCAGCTCTGGTCCTTAATCTAACTTGACATCCCCCCACCGATTGTAACTGTCCGCCTGAGGTGGACAGTGTCCACGGACGGTGACAGGCACCGAGGAAGGCACCGAGGAAGGAGGGTACCGAGGCGGCGGCACCATAACGGCACCAGCCTATTACCTTTTTAAATATCTCTCTTCAACGATTTTTCGGTGATGCATTTCATGGCCAACTATGATGTAGGCGATGGCTCTGGTGGTGATTTCCATTCCGTTTGCGTTGCCTATGTTTGCCCACGCTCCGGCAGGGATGTTTTGGATGAGGGTGATGGCGGCGTTTCTTGTAGCTTTGAAGTCTTCAAGGATTGCCTCCATTGAAAGGTTATGGGTTTGGGCTGCTTCAACATAATCTGTTTCATTAAAGCCGGCTAAAGGGGTTTGATCTCCTCGGCTTACACGAAGCAGGCGATAGGTCATGATTCTTTCCGTATCGATGATATGTCCAAGCACTTCTTTCACACTCCATTTGCCCGGAGCATAACGACAGTTAGCCTCCTCCTCGGAAAGACTATTAAAAAGCGTAACCACCGCTAAAAGATTTTCCTGCAAAATCTGTACTATTTCACCATTTGGAACCAGTTGAATATAGGGCTGATAATAACTTGGATATTCATTTTCTGTTGGACGTTGAAGCATTGAATTCTCCACTCCTCTCAATTCTTATATTTTATTTGGAAATATCTCCATTACTAAATTTATCCTATCACATTATTAAAGCTGTATAAATCGATAAACACTGCAGCGCATTTGTTTAAAGTTGAAAAGTTCAAAAAATGAAGAAAAAAATTTGTATTACGCTTACAAAATATTGTTGACGAATTTTGTCGACGGTGATATTCTATGTATACAGTTAATTTGTTAGTTCATTAAACAAATTAATTCAGATATTCAAACACTCTCGAGAAGTTGAAAAATAAACATTGAGTATTTTTGTAAAGGGATTCACAAAATAAGTAACAAATCGTCTTAGCAATTATTTAAAGGTTTTACATTGATTATTTTAGAACGATTTAATAGGAGGGTTAATCATGGCTAGAGCAATACAACAAAAAGTTGGAACCCCACAAAATAGCGGGGAAGCGGTACGTCCATTCGGCATGAGAGATAAATTAGGTTATTTATTTGGTGATTTTGGAAACGATTTCTTCTTTATACTAGTCGCAGCTTTCCTTATGGTTTATTACACGGATGTCTATCATCTTAATCCAGCTGCTGTCGGGTTCCTATTCTTAATCGCACGTTTATGGGATGCAGTTGCTGATATTACTTGGGGCCGCTTCATCGATTCAAGGAAAGCAGGAAAGAATGGAAAGTTCAGACCTTGGATCTTTAGAATGTCTTTTCCACTTGTCATTACCGGTGTGTTAATGTTTGTTCATATTCCAGGAATGTCTGATGGATTTTACCTTGCTTATGCATATGTAACCTATATTATTTGGGGAACATTATATTCCACTGTTAATATTCCTTATGGCTCAATGGCTTCTGTAATTACAGCTGATCCTGTTGAACGTACTGCATTATCTAGCTGGAGAACATTAGGGGGGAACTTAGCTGGATTAATCATTAATGTTGTCGGACCAATGATTTTGTTTGTTGACAATAAAGCAGATGCTAATCGATTCCTATTAGGTGCAATCATTTTCGGTGTTCTTGCGCTTGCTTGTTATATGGCTTGCTATAAATTAACTGTTGAACGTATTGTCATGGATGAAACAAATAAACCAAAAGCTAACTTTGGCAAAACAGTTAAAGGTCTTGGTAAAAACAAACCACTCATTTGGTTCCTTATTTCTTCATTATTGTTCATGATTTGTTTTATGTTAATTAGTACTGTAAACGTATTCTTATTTAAAGATTACTTTACAAACGCTAAAGCATTAAGTATGGTTGGTCTTCTTCAATCATTAGCGGTATTTGTAGGTATGCCTATGGTCAAACCATTAGTTGCGAAATTTGGTAAAAAAGAAGTGGCTTTAGGTGGTTTATTACTTGCTGCTCTTGTATACGGTGTTTTATATTTCCTACCAAACTTAACAGCCACACAATTTATTGGAATCTTAACTGTTGCTATGTTTGGTTATGGTATTTTCAACCTAGTTATCTGGGCGTTCGTTACAGACGTAATCGATTATCATGAGTATTTAACTGGTTTGCGTGAGGATGGTACCGTTTACTCCATTTACTCAATGGCTCGTAAAATCGGACAAGCTGTTGCTGGCGGCGTTGGCGGTGCAGCGATTGCATCAGTTGGTTACGTTGCAGGTGCCGAAGCACAAACAGCTGAAACTCTATCAGGAATTCATACACTGGCTACTTTAGTTCCGGCGGTTGCACTGATTGTAGTATTCCTTATGATTCTATTCCTATATCCATTAAACAAAAAGCGTACAGAACAACTTACAGCAGATTTAGCTGCAAGAAGAACAGCTAACAAATAATAAAATATAACAAAAAGATAGCTAAGAAAATTTAGCTATCTTTTTTATTGCAGAAAAAATAATCCCTTTAGCCATGTAAGCTAAAGGGAGGTTTGTCAGAAAATATAGAATTAAATGTTAACGCTCGCATTTTTTTTGGTTTCAATTTGATATTTTAAATTTAACATCGGGACATCCAGGAAATGTTTGATTGCAAGCGCGCAAGCACCTAGAACGGCAGAATCCCTGCCAATTGTAGAAATCTGAAGTGCGCGGTAATGGCTGATGGAAGAATTCAAATTTCCACTAATTTTATCGAGTGAATTCGGATATAAACGCAAGAGCTCACTATCAAGCACAAGTACATCAGGGTTATACATGTTGATCATATTATTTAAGCCAATTGAAAGGTAATAGATAAATTGTTCCATCAATTGAACTACTTCTTCATCGCCTTCGTCAAGCCATTGTTGAATATGCTCATAGGTAATAGGTTTGATATTACGTTTCTCTGATAAAGTATTGAAAATAACATTCTCAGAAGCATATCTTTCCCAGCAGCCTTTATTTCCACAATTGCATTGGATTCCATTTGGTACAACAATCATGTGGCCAATCTCACCAGCGAAGCCATCATGTCCTCGGAAAAACTCATTGTTCATCATCATCCCAAGGCCAATACCAGAATAAAGAGTGGCAGCTAACAAATTATCTGTTTCGTGGTTCACAAATACTCTCTCCGCGAAAGCACTTAGATTCGCATTGTTTTCTAGGTAAACACTGATGTCGATTTGTTTTTCTAAGTCAGTTTTAAGGCTAATATTCTTCCAGCGTAAGCGTGGTACATAATGAATGGTTTCATCTTTTCCGACAAGTCCATGAATAGCAAAAACAATTCCGATAATTCCATATTGACTGAAAGCGTATTCACTTTTAAATATGCTAATTTGTTCTACTAAGAGATTTAATATCTCCTGATAGTCTGAAGTATTTGTTTCAATCCTTTTAGAACTGACAGGATTGCCGATAAGATTAGAAACAGTAAACGAAATATGGTCATAATCAAGGTCAATGCCAAGAGCAAAGCCCGCCTCGCTGTTTAAGGAAAGCATGATCGGCTTTCTGCCGACTGCATAGTGCTCAAGCTGTGTCTCTATGATAAGACCTTCGTCGATTAAATCTGCTACCTGTGCTGAGATGGTTGCACGTGTGAGAGCAGTAACTTTTGATAAGTCTGCTCTAGAAATTAAACCTTCTTTGACTATTTCTCTTAGAATAATTGAGCGATTAATTTTTTTAATGTATGCCGCGTCACCGGTAATCATGTGTGTCCTCCATTTCGAGCAAGCATTAATACTATAATCCTAGTATAACAGGTTATTACAGCAAGGTCTCTTTGTTTTTAAAAAAATTCATAATCTTTCAATTGACTTAACAAAATAAACATGATAAGTTGGTAATGTAATTAATTTGTTTACTAAACAAATTAAAAGATGAAGTTTTATTGGAATTTTTTAATATATTTGTAAGGGTTTACAGATAACAATAAAGTAAGTTAATTCAGGAGGGTTTCAAATGAAAAAATTTTTAGACAAAGACTTTTTGTTAAATACTGAAACAGCTATTAAATTATTTGAAAATGCAGCCGATGGACTGCCGATATTTGACTTCCACTGTCACTTAGATCCGCAGGAGGTTTGGGAAAATAAATCTTATGAAAATATTACCCAATTATGGCTTGGGGGAGACCATTACAAATGGCGTACCATGCGAATGAACGGTATTGGCGAAAAATACATTACCGGTGATGCAACCGATTGGGAAAAATTCGCTGCGTGGGCAGAAACCGTACCAAACTTAATCGGTAACCCGCTTTATCATTGGACTCACATGGAGTTAAAAATGTTCTTTGGAATCGAAAAGCTGCTAAGCCCTTCGACAGCTCGTGAGATATACGATGAATGTAATGAGAAGTTGAAAACTTCGGATTATACAGCTAGAGCTTTTATTGCAAAATCTAATGTGAAGTTTATCGGCACAACAGATGATCCTAATTCAACATTGGAATACCATCGTTTATTGAAGAATGATGAGACCTTTACTACAATCATTGCACCGACATTCCGTCCGGATGGAGCTTTATTTATTGAGCGTCCTACATTTGTCAGCTGGACCCGGAAATTAGAAGAGGTATCTGGAATTAAGGTTGATTCACTTGATGGATTCTTGAAGGCATTGCAGCAGCGTGTTGATTTCTTCCATGAAAATGGCGGACGTGCATCCGACCATGATATTCAAAAAATGGAATATGTAGAAACAACAAAGGAAGAGATTGAAGCTATTTTCAATAAGCGAGTAAGCGGGGAACAGCTTTCTAATGATGAACTGGTTGCTTACCGTTGGTTCTTATTAACAGAGCTTGGAAAAATGTATGCTGGAAAACAGTGGGTGATGCAGCTTCATATGGGTGCCATTAGAAATAACAATACCAAAATGAAAGAGCTTATTGGTCCAGACACAGGCTTTGATTCTGTAGGTGAATCTAATTTTGCAGAAGGTGTTTCTCGATTCCTAGATACTCTTGAGCAGCAAGATGCATTACCAAGAACCGTATTGTTTAACCTAAATTCTAAGGATAATCCAGTTCTTGCAGGTATGATGGGCAACTTCTATGAAGAAGGCGTTCCAGGTAAAATTCAATTTGGTTCTGGCTGGTGGTTTAATGACCATATCGATGGAATGGAAAGACAAATGAAGGATCTTGCAAATGTTGGTCTTTTAAGCCACTTTATTGGGATGTTAACAGATTCTCGCAGCTTCCTTTCTTATGCTCGTCATGAATACTTCCGTCGTATTCTTTGCAATCTATTAGGTGAATGGGCAGAAAGCGGACTAGCACATAATGATATGGAATTCCTTGAGAAAATGGTTAGAAATATTGGCTACAATAATGCAGAGAAGTATTTTTTACAGCGCTAAGAAATTAAGTTAAGATAAAGGGGCGCCCTTTATAAGGCTCACCCCTTTATACATAGTTATTTTGTGTGAAATATTCTGATTTGAGCAAGATAAAGTTGGAGCGAAAAAAATAGGATTAGGGAAGAAAGAGGGATAAAAAATGACTCAACAGCAAATTGGTGTAGTTGGTTTGGCCGTAATGGGTAAAAACTTAGCGTTAAATATTGAAAGCCGCGGTTATTCTGTCGCTGTATTCAACCGTTCTTATGACAAAACGGAAGAATTTCTAAAGAACGAAGCTGAAGGAAAGAACTTTGTAGGCGCACGTACTGTTGAAGAATTTGTAAATTCTTTAGAAAAGCCTCGCAAAATTTTGTTAATGGTTAAAGCAGGTACTGCAACGGATGCAACCATTGACTCATTAAAGCCATTTCTTGAAGAAGGCGATATCCTAATTGATGGCGGGAATACATTCTTCCAAGATACAATCAGACGTAATAAGGAACTAGAAACAGCAGGGTTCCATTTCATTGGAACTGGAGTTTCTGGCGGGGAAGAGGGCGCATTAAAAGGTCCTTCTATCATGCCTGGCGGTAAGGAAGAAGCTTATAATCTTGTTAAGCCAATCTTGGAAGCCATTTCTGCAAAAGTAGAGGGCGATGCTTGCTGCACATATATTGGCCCAAATGGTGCGGGTCACTATGTGAAAATGGTTCATAACGGAATCGAATATGGAGATATGCAGTTAATTTGTGAAGCTTATTTTATCTTGAAAAATGTCCTTGGTTTAGATGCTAAAGAGCTTCATGAGGTCTTTGCTGAATGGAACAAAGGCGAATTAGACAGCTATTTGATTGAAATCACTGCAGATATCTTTACAAAAGTAGATGAAGAAACAGGTAAGCCAATGGTTGACTTAATTCTCGATACTGCTGGTCAAAAGGGTACAGGTAAATGGACAAGCCAAAATGCACTTGATTTAGGTGTTCCACTTCCAATTATCACGGAATCCGTATTTGCCCGTTTTATTTCAGCGCTGAAGGACGAGCGTATTAAGGCAAGCAAGGTTCTTAGCGGGCCAGAGGTTAAAGGCTTTGAAGGCAATAAAGAAGAATTAATCGAATCAGTTCGTAAAGCATTGTATATGAGTAAAATTGTTTCTTATGCACAAGGTTTTGCACAAATGCGCGCAGCATCTGAAGAATATGATTGGAATCTTCGTTACGGTGATATCGCGATGATTTTCCGCGGAGGATGTATCATCCGTGCGCAATTCTTACAAAAAATTAAAGACGCTTATGATCGCGATCCTGAACTAAGAAACCTATTATTAGATCCATATTTTAAAGATATCGTTGAAAACTATCAGCAGCCTCTACGTCAAGTACTTGCTGTTGCCATTGAGCGTGGAATCCCAGTTCCATCATTTGCAAGTGCAATTGCCTACTATGATAGCTATCGTACAGAAACGCTTCCAGCAAATCTTCTGCAAGCACAACGTGACTATTTCGGTGCACATACGTATCAACGTATTGATAAAGAAGGTATCTTCCACACTAACTGGATGGAATAGGATTCTTCGATTTCCCTAATAAGAGACAAAACTGCCAGAAAAGTGGTCGGTTTTGTCTCTTTTTTTACTGGTACAATAAATAAGAAAGCAATATCAGTCAAAAACATCGAAAATGAAAGCAGTTTCAGAGAATGTTTTTTTACTATTGCAGGGGTAAAATATAAGTAAGCTTTAAATCGCTTAAGGAAGGCGTGAGGGCTGTGGAAGAACTAAATAATTTGCCTAATAAAGGAAGAGTATTGGATGAATGGATTACTGCATTTTATCGTATGCAGGGAGTGGAATTCTATACTTTTCAATTTCACTCACATCACGAATATGAGATTTATTTCTTCTGCGGCGGAGATTGCAAGTATTTAATTAACAATCGGATTTATGAATTGGTGCCTGGTGATATTATTCTCTTGGATGGAATGACCCTTCATAAGGCTAATCCTGGAGGCGAGAGTACCTATACGAGAAGTATGGTTCATTTTTCACCTACCTGGCTGTCCGAGTTGATATCTACACTGGGAATACCGAATTTATTAGATCCTTTTAAAAAACTAAATAATCCGCTTTTGCGTACGCACTACGATGAAAATGGACAATACGTGGATGGGCAGTTAAGAAAAATTTCGGGGCTTTTATCCGAAATCGATGAAGAACATCAGCGTACAGGTAAAAGAAATGAATTATTTGAGGCTGAAGTTAAACTCGAGCTGATTCAACTATTACTCTGTGTTTATAAAATGAGCCTGCAGAACTTAGCACGAATTACAAGTAAGAAGACCGATAAGGAAGTACATGCGGAGGAAATAGCTTCGTGGATAAGAGACCACTATAAAGAGAAAATTAGCTTAGACCGGATTTCGTCTGAACTTAATTTAAGCAAGTATTATGTCTCGCATGTTTTTAAAGAAGTTACAGGTTTTACTGTAATGGAATATGTAATGGGCTGCAGATTAAACCAAGTGAAGTTTTTATTAGAAATGGAGCCAGACCTTTCCATAGCTGAAGTATCTACCAATTCAGGTTTTGAAAGTCTTGCCCATTTCAGCCGCTACTTTAAAGAGAAAGTTGGGGTAACCCCTTCAAGGTATCGGAAAAATAAACTCACTGCCAGCAACTAGCAGTTAAGGAGGAATTAGTCTAAATGAATCAAGATTTACTGATTTCAGGATTTTCAGATGAAATTTCATCTGATTTTGATACCCAGCTTGAGGTTGTCTCAAATTTAGGGATGAAATATATTTCGTTACGCGGCATTGATGGGAAAAATATTGGTGATTTTACTGTCGATGAAATCAAGGAAACAGTACAGCTAAGACTGGAAAAAGCTGGAATTGGCGTTTCTTCCATCGGCTCGCCTATTGGTAAGGTATTTATCAATGATGAAGAGGGCTTTGCGAAACAAAAGCTTATGCTGGACACGCTTTGCCAAATTAGCAACTTGCTCGATTGCAAATATATGCGAATCTTCAGCTTCTATATTCCTAAGGGTGAGGATGCAGATCAATATCGTAGTGAAGTAGTTAGTAAATTAAAGGAATATGCCGCTATTGCAGAGAAATACAATGTGATTTTACTGCATGAAAATGAAAAGGATATCTTTGGTGATATCGGTAGACGCTGTCATGAAATTTTAACACAAGTTGGTTCTCCGTATTTTAAAGGGATTTTCGACTTCGCTAATTTCGTACAGTGCGGTGAGGATACACAGGAGTGTTACGATCTCTTAAAGGATGAGATTGTTTATATACACATAAAAGATGCTGTAACATCTGATAGTCAAAATGTTGTCTGTGGAACTGGAGAAGGGAAAATACCTGAATTACTAGCTCAGTTTATTAAGAGCGGCTACAAAGGCTTTTTAACCCTTGAGCCACATCTTGTTCTCTTTGATTCTCTAAAGGATTTAGAGCTTGAGGATGCGACCGAGATCATAAAGGACGATAAAGGGCTGGATGGTGCCGGCGGTTACAAGCTTCAATATGAAGCACTTTTAGAAATTCTAAACAAAATTGAAAGCGAGGAAATTTAATTATGGCTGATGTAAGATTAGGGATTATCGGATTAGGTGCAGAAGGCGGTATGTACGCAAATTTTATTACCGAAGGCAAGGTTAAAAACATGGTGATTGGTGCGATCTGTGATAATGATCCTGCTAAAAAACAAGTAGCAGAAGAGAAGTATCCAGGTGTTCCTTTCTACGATAATTATATCGATATGCTTGAAAGTGGTGATGTTGATGCAGTCGTTACCACTGTACCGCATTATCTCCATCCTGAAATGGGAATCGAAGCACTAAAAAGAGACATTCATGCATTAGTGGAAAAACCAGCTGGTGTTTATACAAAACAAGTGAAAGAGCTAAACGACTTTGCAGCTTCAAAGCCTGAGCTTAAGTTTGCAATCTTCTTTAACCAGCGCACAAATCCACTTTATAAAAAAGTAAAAGAAATTATTGATAATGGTGAGATTGGCAGCATTCGCAATACCAACTGGATTATAACTACCTGGTGGAGACCTCAAGGGTACTACAATCAAAGTGAATGGAGAGCAACTTGGGGTGGAGAAGGCGGTGGTGTCCTTGTAAACCAAGCGCCACACCAAATTGACTTGCTTCAATGGATTTGTGGTATGCCGAAAAAGGTTTATGCAAAAGTAAACTTTGGCTCTCAAAGAGATATTGTGGTTGAAGACGATGTGACTGCAGTATTTGATTATGGAAATGGTGCTACAGGTGTATTTGTAACTCGTACACACGATGTTATGGGGACAGACCGTTTAGAAATATTAGGCGACAAAGGAAAAATTATCGTTGATAACAGTAGTAAAGTAACCATCAAACGCCTGAATAAATCAGAAAATGAAATGAGCTCTACCATGGATATGTCAGATGTTATGAAGCTGTTTATGGGCGGCGGTGCAGGTGATATTTTCACTGAAGAAGTACTTGATTTTGGCAATGTTTGGGGCGAACAGCATATTGCCGTATTAGAAGACTTTGCTTCTGCGGTTGTAGAAGGTACACCATTATTAGCTCCAGGCAGCGACGGTATTAATGGTGTTAGACTTGCAAATGCTATGCACCTGTCAAGCTGGTTAGGCAAGGAAATCGAAGTACCATTTGATGAAGATTTATTCCTAGAGGAATTAAATAAACGAATTGCCGAAGAAGGTAAATATCCGGTTAGAAAGTAATAAACATATGAAACGAACTCATCGCTGATCAAGCTATGAGTTCGTTTCAAAAGTCTGCTTTCATAAATATAGCTGTTAAAATCTTAAAGCCGATTTTAACGTGGAATTATCTATATTCCGCTTTAGAATTTAGTTTGCTGGCTCTTTTCTTTTTAAATTTTTGTTCTAAAATGCAACAATGTTTAAGAAAAGAGCCTTTAAAAAAGGGGAAAAGCCAATGCTAAAAGTAGCAGTAATAGGACTTGGAGATATTTCAAAAATTCATATTCCAGCTATACAAGCTAACCCAAATGTAGAGCTAGTGGCAGTATGTGATCTTGATGAATCATTAAAAGGAACCGTGCCAGGTGTAAACTTCTATAGCGATTATCACGTGATGCTTGAAAAAGAAAATCTTGATGTTGTCCATAATTGCCTTCCTCACTATCTCCACTACCCTGTAACAAGAGATTGTGTAGAAGCGGGAGTAAAAAACGTATTTCAAGAAAAGCCACTGGGGTTGAACACGGAAGAGGGCAAGGCACTTGTAAAACTAGAGGAAGACCACAGTGATGTTAAAATTGGTGTCTGTTTGCAAAACCGTTATAATGAGTCATTTGAAATGCTTCAGGAGATTGTAAAGAGCGGCGAATACGGACAGGTCACAGGGGTAAAAGGTTTGGTGGCTTGGTATCGGCCAAAGGCGTATTATGATGTGAAACCTTGGCGTGGAAAAATGGAGTTTGCCGGCGGCGGTTCCATGATCAATCAAGCGCTTCATACCCTGGATTTAATACAGCTAATGGGCGGAAAAATGGAATCAATAAGAGGTTCAGTGGACCAATTATTGGATTATGGAATTGAAGTAGAAGACACTGCCTCTGCACATATTCTCTTCAGAAACGGAGCAAGAGGATTGTTTTTTTCAACGAATGCCAATGCTGAGAACTCCAGTGTAGAGCTAGAGGTGTATCTTGAAAAAGGTAAATTCATCATTAAAGACAGCATTCTTTCTAAGATAAATGAAGAGGGAAAAAAGGAAGAATTGGTAGAAGACGCTAAGCTCCCTGGCTCAAAATTCTATTACGGTGCCAGCCATGCGAAAACGATCAATCAATTCTATAACTGTATTTTACAAGACAGTGATGATTATGTTCATGCACAGGATGCTCTCGTATCCATACAAATGATTGATGCGATTCGGCTTTCTTCAGAAACAAAACAAACTATTAAGATGGAGGGATAACGATGAAAAAAGGTAAAATCGGCGTTCAAATGATGATGCTTAAAGGGAAGGTAGAAGAACTGGGTGTTTATGAGACTTTAAGACAAGTAAGAGAACTAGGATATGGTGCCGTAGAAGTATCACAAATTCCTATGACACCTGAGAATGTTGCGGAGTTAAAAAGAGCGAGTGAAGACTTTGATATCAAAATTGCTGCCCTTTCAGCCGCTCTAGAGCCAATGATGCCTGGTATGCCAGGAGAAACCTTATCGAACGATTTCGATAAAATTGTAAGCGATTGTAAGACGTTAAACTGTAACTTCCTGCGTATCGGTATGCTTCCTTTTACAGCAATTGGACATAAAGATAAGATTATGGAGTTTGTACAAAAATGTGATGAGGTTGCACATAAATTAGCTGAGCATGGTATTGAATTGTACTACCATAACCACCATATCGAGTTCCAAAAATATGATGGTGAATACCTTTTAGATATTATCAAGAACAATACTTCTAAAATTGGCTTTGAAATGGATGTCCACTGGATTCATCGCGGCGGACTAAATCCTGTAGAAGTATTAAAAAATTATGCAGGCCGTATCTCTTTAATCCACTTAAAAGACTACCGCATCGGGCAATTTGATGTAAGTGTTTTAGAGGGCGGATTTGAGCCTGCTAAGTTTTTCCAAGCCTTCAATAATGTAGTACAATTTGCTGAACTAGGGACAGGCAGCCTGGACCTTAAAGCGATTATCGAAGCAGGTCTAGAAAGCGGCTCACAATATTTCTTGGTAGAGCAGGATGATTTATATGGCCGCGATCCATTTGATTGTCTAAGAGACTCTGCTAATCACTTAAGAGAGCTAGGGTACGCTGATTGGTTTTAATATATTGAAAAAGTAAAAAACAGAAAGGCAGTGGGTGTCCGCTGCCTTTTTGTTTTGGGGGATTTTAACAAGGTAGAGGATTTCCTGTGTATTTATCTAGAAGAAAAGGTTTTCTATCAACAAAATCTTTAGAAAATTAAAAATCCATTGACTAGAGATAGAAGAGATGATATTCTTTATTTAATTAATTAGTTTATTAAACTAATTAAACAATTGAATAATAGTTTAATAGGAATTTATATTTTTTTACTGGATATGAAAGGGGTTTCTTTGAAGGGAGTGGCTAGGTAACAGGGGGGGATAACTAAAGGGGGAAGTATCAAAATTTAAACTTTTAGTTACCTAAATCATCCAGAAAAAATAATTTAAAAAAGTATTGTATATGAAAGCGGATTCAATTATTATAAGAGTGTAGTAATTAGTAAGTTTATTAAACAAATTAAAGGGTAAAATTTCCACAGGGAAATAATTAAACATTAACTTTAATGAAAGCGGTTAAACCGCTTAGGGGAGGGTGCTGGGATATGACAACAGCAGCAGTTAATAATCAGCAATACAATAAAGCGAAACTTTGGGAAATTGGTTTCTTCGCTTTAAATAACACGGCAACCAATCTTTACATGTTTATTTTGGCTTTTGTTTCCTACTACGCAGCGGGAGTTGCGGGTATTGCAGTAGTTGTAGTAAGTACTATCTTAATGAGTATGAGAATTTGGGACGGAGTTACGGATCCAATCATTGGTTTCTTGGTAGATAAAACAGAAGGCAAGTTCGGAAAGTTCCGGCCTTATATGGTGATAGGAAATATCATCTTAGCAGCTACTATCCTCGTATTATATAATATTACACACTTATTGCCGGAATCATTCAGACTGCTATTCTTTATCTTAATCTATGCCATTCATATTATTGGATATACGTGTCAAACTTCCGTTACAAAGGCTGCACAAACGGTTTTAACAAATGACCCTAAACAGCGTCCTTTATTCGCAGTATTTGATGGAATATACAACACATTGCTTTTCACAGGCGGACAAGTTTATGTAGCATCCTATTTAATTAAAAAACATGGCGATTTTAATATGGGCTTATTCACTGAATTAAACACGCTGGCTCTTATTCTTTCAGGGGTATTTACCGTATTAGCTGTAATTGGAATCTCAAGCAAAGATAAAAAAGAGTTTTTTGGATTAGCAGAGGATACAGTTCAAACGAAATTCAGCGACTTCTGGCCTCTTCTAAAAGGTAATAAAGCGTTACTAAAACTAATTTTTGCTGTAACAGTTGACAAATTAGCATTCTCACTTTTGCGCCATTCCGTAGTAATGGTTATGATATTCGGGATCTTAATCGGCGATTATGCGTTGAGCGGTACAGTATCGATGATTACCATTGTTCCAACCTTATTGATTACATTCTGGGCAGTGGCAAAAGCAAGAAAAACAGGTATGAAAAAAGCATTCCTTTTCTCAACTTGGATTGCATTAGGTGCTTTCGTTGCATTAATTGCAATGTTTACTCTAATGGATGGTTCAAGCATCTCAATGAGCAACCTTGGATTCACAACCATCTTGTTCTTTGTTTTATACACAATGGCAATGGGATTTGGCGGCGTTCCATCAACGCTTGTTAACCCAATGATTGCGGATGTATCCGATTATGAAACAGATAAATCAGGAAGATATGTACCGGGTATGATTGGAACATTGTTCTCTTTCATTGATAAATTAATCACATCTTTAGCACCTGCAATTGTTGGTTTTGCAGTCGCGTTAATCGGGTTTAAAGAGGCATTCCCAACCGTAACGGATACGTTAACACCAGAATTAAAACTTGTAACGATTATTTTAGCCTTTGTTATTCCAGCTGTTGCATTGACCATTTCTGGTCTAACTATGAGCCGTTATGAACTTGATGATAAGCAAATGGCAGAAATACAAGAAAGTATTGCAGCGAAGAAATCAAAGAGTAAAGTTGCTTAATGAAATAACAAGCTCACATCAGAATGTAAACGTTTAATATTTATAGACATTGATTAAAAATCCCCTTGTACAGTGTGCAAGGGGGACTTTTAATTAATTAACATAGGACCTGATTTTAATATATTGAAATAAATAAAAACGAGAAAGGCAGTGGATTTCTGCTGCCTTTTTCCATTTAGAAATCAAACTGTTGAAAGGACTTACATGTAAATCTCTCTAAAAAAAGGGTGGTCTATCGGCGGAATCTTTAGAAAATTAAAAATATGTTGACTAGATATAATAGAGATGGTATTCTTTAATTAATAGTTAGTTCATTAAACTAATTAAAAAATCGAATAATAGTTTACTAGCAATTATATTTTTTTATTTTAGAATGAAAGGGGTTTCATAGGAGGGAGTGGCAAGAAAAGGGGTAGTGTTTTTTCGATAATCTAAGGTTTGTTGGTATAAGCAGGGGATCATTGGTTAGAAAATTTTTTCATTATTCGAAATAATGAAAGCGTTTTATCATGAGGGGGCGAAATCATGTCAAATGTTAAAATGGAAAATAGTAATCAATACAACACAGCAAAATTATGGCAAATAGGTTTGTTTACTTTAAATAATACCTCATCAAATCTTCATTTATTTGTATTGGGTTTTGTCACTTATTATGCAACTGGAATAGCTGGACTAGCAGTTATGGTGGTAAGTTCGCTCTTAATGGCTGCACGTTTATTCGATGGTATCATTGATCCTGCGATTGGCTATATCATCGATAAAACAGAGGGGAAATTTGGTAAGTTTACACCACTAATTGTTATCGGTAATCTCATTTCAGCAGGTACCATCCTAATTATCTATAATGTAACTCATCATTTACCAGAGGGTACACAATTTATTTTCTTTACTGCGATGTTAATTGTAAATAAAGTTGGTTATTCATTACAAACGAGTGTAACAAAGGCTGCACAAACAGTATTAACAAATAATCCAAAGCAGCGCCCATTATATGCAATTTTTGACGGAATCTATAATGCTGCACTATTCACTGGCGGACAAATTTGGGTCTCGGCTGTTCTAGTAGCAAAACATGGCGGGTTTAATCTTGGTTTGTTTACGGAATTAAATGCCTATGGACTTCTTCTATCTGGAGTATTTGCGGTACTTGCAATTATAGGTATTTGGTCAAAAGATAAGAAAGAATACTATGGATTAGCAGAAGAAGGAACTCAAACTACTCTTCGTGAATATTGGGGCGTTATTAAAGGAAACAGACCATTACAAATGCTTTCACTTTCAGCGTCTTTTGATAAACTAGCAACAAGCATCGCTCGATATTCTGTAGTCGGAGTTATGTTGTTTGGTATTTTGCTAGGAGATTATGCATTAAGCGGAAAAATTGGTCTTATTACACTAGTACCAACATTATTGATTACTTTCTTAGTAGTTGGAATTGCAAGAAAGACAGGTTTAAAGAAATCCTATGTTACTTCAGCATGGATCGGAATGCTTTCTTACTTGGCGTTGTGTGCTCTATTCTTATTAATTGATCCTGCATCAATTTCACTATCTAATATTGGAATTACTACAATTTTATTCTTAGCCTTATATTCATTAGCTCTAGGATTTGCGGGAATTCCAACAACGCTTGTTGTTCCTATGATTGCCGATGTTTCGGACTATGAAACACATAAATCTGGACGATTTGTACCAGGAATGATGGGCACCATTTTCTCATTCATTGATCAGCTCGTTTCATCTTTAGCTCCAACAATCGTAGGTGTAGTGGTTGGCTTCATTGGTTACAAAGAAAAATTCCCTGAGGTTGGGGAAGCTTTAACATCACCATTGTTTGTTGTAACCTTAATACTGGCATTCGGTTTACCAGCACTATGTTTGTTAGTATCTATTACAGCAATGAAATTCTATAAACTAGATCATAAAGAAATGGAAAAAATTCAATCTGGTATTGCCGAAATGAAAGCAAATGGGAAAAAGGGCAATAAAGTTGCAATTTAAATGAGTCACAATTTGGAACCCTGGCCAATGCTGGGGTTTTTTTGCATAAAAAAACCAATTCACATTTTATTTAGGTGAATTGGTTTTTCTTTGTTTATTATTTTCTTGTGGAAGGTAGTTAATCCATTCAACTGTCTCTACGATAGCTTGCCATAATTTTTTCATGTTCATTTCCCCCTATTGATTTGTTACCTTTATTATGGGGGATTAGGGTATTTCTAACAATGTTGCTGAAAACGGAAACAACGGGAATGAAAACGAGAACAATGTTGATGAAAACGTAAATCATCGGCAATTTTCTTACTTTTTCACAGTTTTCCTCGTGTTTTCATATTAGTTTATCATTTCACTTCGGTGTTGGTTTCATCAAAAGCTAAGCTTAACTCAGAAACATCCAAAAAGTTCTTAATGGCCAAGGCGCACGCACCTAAACTGCACGCCCTTTTACCGAAGTCAGATATTAAGAGTTTACGATAATGACCAACTGTTGAAGTAAGGAGAACTTTTATCTCAGCTAAAGCGTTCGGATACATTCTTAGTAGTTCACTATTAATCACTAATATCTCAGGATTATAAAGGTTAATAATATTATTTAACCCAACGGATAAATATTTAATATATTGTTCCATTAACTTACAGGTAATTGGGTCCTTCTCCATTAACCAATGTTGGATGTCTTCATAGGTTACATCTGTTTTATGGTGGCTCTCTGTCAATTGACTTACAAAGCTCGATTCAGAGGCGTATTGTTCCCAGCAGCCTAGATTTCCACATCGGCAGGGAAGACCGTCAGGAACGATAATCATATGGCCAATCTCGCCTGCATAGCCATCGCAGCCTTTAAGTAATTTACTTTTTACCATAATTCCCAGCCCAATTCCCGAATACAAACTAACAGATAATAAGTTTTCACTTTGATAATGTTTATAAACGATCTCAGCGAAAGAACATAAGTTAGCGTTATTTTCGACAAAAATATTGATACCGGTTTCATTATGAAGGTCAGTTTTTAAATCTTTATTATGCCATTGATGGTAAGGTACAAAATAGATGGTTTCATCGTTATTTACGATTCCGTGAATTCCAATAACTACTCCGATTAAGCCATATCGTGCATGTGAACATTTCTCTTTATAAATGGCAATCTGTTCCGCTAACAACTTTAGAATCAAATCATAATCAGATGTTTCCATCACGATTGAATGGGTGTCGAGGGGAGTACCGCTGATATCAGATAAGGTAAATGTAATATTATTCTTATCCAGGTCAATTCCCAACGCAAATCCTGCATGTTTGTTAATCGAAAGCATGATAGGTCTTCTGCCCAGGTTTTTATGCTCAGCCTGAGTTTCTATAATTAATTCTTCAGCTAATAATTCAGCTGCCTGCACTGATATAGTTGCTTTATTTAGGCCGGTAATCTTTGCTAAGTCTGCACGAGATATCTGGCCGTGTTCAATTATTTTACTAATGATTATTGATCGATTTATCTTTTTGATAAATGAAGCATCTCCAGTAACCATATAGCACCTCCAAGGTAATTATTAATGAAAAATGGTTATTAGTGATTCATAACAATTGACGTAAATAATCCATAATGTTATTATACAGGTAATTAGTTTGTTTGGTAAACAAATTAAATTACTATTTTATAATTATTTTCCAAACAGATCATTTTTATTTACTTATGAAAGGGATTACACACTTTTTATCTGACGGTAAAAAGTACATACATGGAATAATATCCCTTGAGGAACACTTAAGTAGAAAAGGAGTGAAACAGATAAATGGGTATTCTGCAGGACTTATTAAAAGATATTCCAGTGCCAAAAATGGCAAAAGTGAAAGTGAAATTTGATGATACGAAAATTGATAATTTAGAAAAGGCTTTGATGGAGAAATTGCAGCAGGAGCATATTCGGGCATCAGTTCAGCCTGGAATGGAAATTGCTTTAGCTGTTGGAAGCAGGGGACTTGATCGTCTAGTCGAATTAACCGCAGTGACAGTTAAATTTCTAAAAGAACTTGGAGCAAAGCCTTTTATTGTTCCTAGTATGGGCAGTCATGGCGGTGCAACAGCTGAAGGACAACGCGAGGTATTAGCTCATCTTGGTGTAACGGAAGAAAGTGTCGGCTGTGAAATTCGTTCTTCTATGGAAGTGGTAAAAATCGGGGAACTTCCTAATGGCTTACCTGTATATGTTGATCAATATGCTGCTAACGCTGATGGTATTGTTGTCATCAATCGAATCAAACCTCATACTGCATTCCGCGGCCCCGTTGAAAGTGGCATTATGAAGATGATTAGTATTGGTTTGGGTAAGCAAAGAGGTGCAGAGGCATGTCATCAATTAGGCTTTAAATATATGGCAGAAAACGTACCGGCGATGGCTAAAATGATCATGGAGAAAAAACCATTTCTTTTTGGTGTGGCAACGGTAGAAAACGCATTCGATAAGGTCGCAGTGGTGGATGTGCTTTCTCCTGAAGAAATTATTAATCGAGAGGCAGACCTTCAGGCAAAAGCGAAAGAATTATTACCAAAACTTTTCTTTGAACAATTAGAGGTCCTTGTTATTGATCAAATTGGTAAGAACATTTCGGGTGATGGTATGGACCCTAATATTACGGGTCGATATCCCACTCCATATGCACACGGAGGACCAGATGTAAACAAAATGGTCGTGCTCGGTTTAACTCCGCAAACAGAGGGAAATGCCAATGGCGTGGGAACGGCAGATTTTACAACCCAGCGTTTAGTGGACAGAATGGACCTGGAAGTTACCTATGCCAATGGATTAACTTCAACCGTTGTGGCACCAACCAAAATCGCTACTACTTTGCCAAATGATCGTGAAGCGATACAAGCGGCAGTAAAAACAAGTAATATTTTAGATTTCACTAAAGTAAAAATGGTCCGAATTAAAAACACTTTAGAGTTAAGTGAAATCGAAGTATCTGAGGCATTAGTTGAATATGTGAAACAGCATCCAAATATGGAGTTGGCTTCAGAACTATATGACCTACCATTTGACGAAAAAGGAAACTTATTTTAAAACTAGGGAGAGTTGAAATATGAAAAATTTATTCGATTTAACAGGAAAAACAGCGGTTGCTGTTGGGGGAAATGGCGTATTAGGATCAGCAATGGCGAAAGGTTTGGCTGATCACGGTGCCAAAGTAGCGATTGTTGGCCGTAATTTGGAAACAGCGGAAGCCGTTGTGAAAGAAATTATTGAAAATGGCGGAGAAGCCAAGGCATTCCAAGCAGATGTTAGTTCAAAGGATTCTTTGGTTCAAGTTGCAAACGAAATTGAACAATGGTCTGGCGGCTGGGATATTCTCTTGAATGCACCAGGCACCAACAGCCCAACACCGTTTTTTGATTTAGATATGGACGAGTACGATAAAATTATGGATATTAACTTAAAAGGGATTGTCATGACTTGCCAAATCTTTGCTAAACGAATGATTGAGCAAGAAAGAAAAGGAAGTATTATCAATATTTCATCTGTTTCTTCTACAACTCCTTTATCAAGAGTATTTACGTATTCTGTTTCAAAAGCAGGACTTAATAGTGTCACTCAATTCCTAGCTCGTGAATTTGCAACCAGCGGGATTCGTGTAAATGCCATTATTCCAGGATTCTTCCCGGCAGAACAAAATCGTAAAATTTTGGATAAAGAAAGAATTGCATCCATTATGGGTCATACTCCTATGGAACGCTTCGGGGAGGCTGAAGAACTTCAAGGTGCTACAGTATACCTAGCGTCCGATAAAGCTTCAAGCTTTGTTACAGGTGCATTACTTCGTGTAGATGGCGGATTTGGAGCTATGACGATTTAATTTACACATATAGACCTATGCCACTCAATATCTTGTATAGTGGGTGGCTTTTAAATGGCTCTTTTCTTAAAGAAAAGAGCTTGCAAACTTAATTTCAAGCACAAAATAGTTTGTTCCGCGTTAAAATCGGCTTTAGGATTTTAACAACAAACTTTACGAAAACAGACTTTATAAATGTATGGGGAAAGGAGATTAGACCATGTTAACAGAGAAATATAAGAAATTACAGTCGATTCTCCGAGAAATGGAAACAGTGGTTGTAGCGTTCTCAGGCGGTGTGGATAGTACTTTTTTATTAAAAGCAGCTGTTGAGACATTAGGTGAAGATCATGTTCTTGCTGTAACAGCCGACTCGGAAACCTATCCATCTAGTGAGCTTTTAGAGGCAAAAGAATTAGCTGAAAAAATCGGAGTCAAACACCAAGTGATTGAAACCTCTGAATTAGCGATTCCTGGCTACGCAGAGAATAATAAGAATCGATGCTATTTTTGTAAAAGCAGCTTGTTTGATCATTTGATTCCAGTAATGGAAAAAAAAGGTTTTAATAATGTTATTTATGGTGTTATTGCAGATGACATGAACGAACATCGTCCAGGTATGCAGGCGGCTAAAGAAAAGGGAATACGCGGTCCCTTGCTTGAGGCAAACCTATTCAAACAAGAAATAAGGGAGCTTTCTCAGCAGTTTGATTTGCCAACTTGGAATAAACCTTCGTTTGC
This sequence comes from Bacillus sp. EB106-08-02-XG196, assembly GCF_013396335.1. Lineage (GTDB taxonomy): Bacteria > Bacillota > Bacilli > Bacillales > Cytobacillaceae > Neobacillus. The sequence continues at coordinate 40,253 of NZ_JABWSY010000014.1, read as the reverse complement.
TTGTTTATCTTCAAGAATTGCTTACGGTGAGTACATCACAAAAGAAAAGCTGACCAAGGTTGAAAAATCAGAAGCTTACCTAAAGAGTTTGAAAATTCGTCAAGTACGAGTAAGAACGCATCAAGAAATAGCGAGGATTGAAGTAGAGCCCAATGACATGAAAATCGTCCTCGAACATCACGATAGTATAGTCAAAGAGCTCCAAGAATACGGCTATAAATATATAACATTAGACTTACTCGGATATAAAAGCGGCAGTATGAACAAAGTTCTATCTAATTTAGGTTAGGAAAGTACTTAATTTTAAAAGAGGCTTTGGGGAAAATCCAAAGCCATTTCTATTAATGTAATAGAAATGACAATAATAGACAATTATGAATCTCCCCAACGCTAAAGCGAGGGGTTTCATAAAGAATACCGTTTAAGTGGCATTGTCTTTATGTGGGTGACCACAAAACCCGCTAATACATCAGGTCTTTATAAAGACCTTCAGCTTTACTTTAATCAAAGCCTATTTGATCCACATTAGAAACGTGTCATGGCTTTCTAATGGCTTGAACATTTTACGTGACATAGCTCTTATTCATGTCACAACCTTTTATGTTCAGTTTTCAAAGAACAAATGTTCTTATTTTTAGTTTATTCCAAATTGATTGAAAGGTCAAGTGATATGCTTTTATCCCCATGCCTGAAGTCAGGGATATTACGCACAGTATGATAATTGACAACATATATTTTGTTATTTGAAAAGGAAGATGAGTATGCCTAGAGAGTTTGTAATTGGTCTTGATATCGGAACCACTAGTGTAAAAGCGTGTATATTTCATTTAAATGGAAAACTGGCTGCAGAAGTAGAAAAAATGAATACTTTTCAATATCCACAGCCTGGCTGGTCAGAACAAGACCCTGTTGAAATTGAGCGGTCAGCTGTTCTCGCCATTCGGGAAGCGATTGAAAAAGCAGGTGTCAAAAAGGATGATTTGCTCGCTTTAGGATTTTCAGCGGCGATGCATTCCCTTATTTGTGTTCACGAAGACGGAAGACCTCTGTCTCCAGCAATCATTTGGGCGGATGGGAGAAGCACGGGGCAGGCAGAAACCATTAAGAAAACGATTGGAAGCAGTGTTTACGCAAAAACAGGAACACCCATCCATCCAATGACTCCGTTTTTAAAATTACTTTGGATGAAAGAAACAAATTATCAGCCTTACCAGCAGGCAGCTTTCTTTATGTCGATAAAAGAGTATTTAATTCAGTGCTGGTTTAATGAACGTGTAATCGATTATTCCATGGCGTCAGCGACAGGATTATTCAATCCTCAGACGCTTGACTGGGAACAAGAGTTGTTAGAGATGACAGGGATTGGCAGGGAGCAGCTATCCGAGATTGTGCCTCCTACAAAAGTTTTGTCTGGCCTTAAAAAAGAAATTGCAGATGAAATGGGCATTAATCAAGAGATGCCATTCGTGATGGGTGCTGCAGATGGTCAGTTAGCAAATTTGGGAATCGGTGCAATTCTGCCTGGGGAAGTTGCGGTTTCTGTTGGGACAAGCGGTGCAATCAGGCAAATCAATCAAGGAGTAAAAATTGATGAAAATCAAGAAACATTTTGTTACTCCTTTACAGCAGAGTCATCCATCGTAGGAGGACCGACTAATAATGGCGGTATCGTCTTACAATGGTTAAAAGATCTTCTAAATGACCAAAGGGATTTTACAGATTTCTTAGGGGACGCAGAAAAGGTTGCTCCTGGTGCGGAGGGAATTCTATTCCTGCCTTACTTAAATGGGGAAAGAGCGCCAATCTGGAATCAGCAGGCAAAAGGCAATTTTTATGGAGTTTCGATTACGCATAAAAAGGAGCATTTTATCCGAGCTGTTTTGGAAGGCATCACGTTTAATCTCTATCAAATCGGGAAAGCACTGGAAAGGCTGGCCGGTGAGCCTAAGAAAATCTACGTTAACGGTGGTTTGGCAAGATCACCGCTCTGGCTGCAAATGATGGCTGATATTTTTGAAGCGGAAATCTATGTCTCCGAAAGTCATCACAGTGCCGCATGGGGAGCAGCATGGACTGCTTTAGTCGGTATAGGTAAAGTGAATTCTTTTGAAGAAATCAAAAAGAATATTCCAATGGGCAGTGGTGTTGTACCTAATAAAGAAAACAGCTTAAGATATAAAGCGATATATGAAAACTATGAAAAGCTTGCTAAGGATATGGTAAAGTTTTTCTAAGAGAGGTCTCTGAAGGACAAAACTTGGTAAGGAATCAGTAGATTTGTCTTTCATCAAGGCAATGAAGGACAAAACTCGTGGAGGAACCAGTAGATTTGTCCTTCATCAAGGCAATGAAGGACAAAAATCGTGGAGGAATCAGTAGATTTGTCCTTCATCAAGGCAATGAAGGACAAAACTGGTGGAGGAACCAGTAGATTTGTCCTTCACCAAGGATATTGTATAGAATAATAATAGAAAGAAAAGGGGGGAATCGAATGCTTGAAGAGATTTTAAAGCAAGTTCAAAAAGGTACCCTCAGTATTGACGAAGCCAAAGACCAATTAGCTACGTTTGAAAATCTAGGCTTTGCAAAGGTAGACCATCATCGCAAGAAACGGCAGGGCTTTCCGGAAGTCGTCTATGGTGAAGGGAAATCGGCAGATCAAATTATTTCGATTATCCAAGCACTTAGGGCAAGGAATAATCAGGTAATGGTAACTAGAATTTCGGAGGAAAAAGCAGCAATCGTCCAACAATCTTGTCCTGAATTTACTTATCATGAAATCGCTCAGATCCTATTTTGGAAGGAGCAAAAAACAAAAGAAAACACTCATGGTTACATAGCAGTCGTTGCTGCAGGAACCTCCGATTTAAGGGTCGCAGAGGAAGCAGCGGTTACAGCCGAAATCCTAGGAAGTAATGTCCACCGTATTTACGATGTCGGCGTAGCTGGGATTCACCGGTTACTTAGTCATGCTGAAGAAATTCAAAAGGCAACTGTGTCTGTAGTGGTAGCCGGGATGGAAGGCGCACTTCCGAGCGTTGTGGGAGGACTCGTTTCCCATCCTGTAATCGCCGTCCCTACAAGTGTCGGCTATGGAGCTAACTTTAACGGGTTATCGGCTTTACTGACGATGCTGAATTCATGTGCTTCCGGAATTAGTGTTGTCAATATTGATAATGGCTTTGGCGGAGGGTATAACGCCGTATTAATTCATCAACTTGCACAAAAAGGGGAAAGAAATGAAGACACTTTATTTTGATTGTTTTTCAGGAGTCAGCGGGGATATGGTCATTGGGGCTCTCATTGACGCAGGTGCTGACCCCGTTAAACTAGTAGAAGAATTAAAGAAGTTAAATATTGAAGATGAATATGAATTGACATGGAAAAAGGTCATCAAAAATGGAATTACTAGCACAAAGTTTGATGTGGTTCTAGTTAACCATGAGCATGGACACGCTCATAGCCATGACCACGATTATGACCATGGACATACTCATAGCCATGACCACAATCATGAGCATGGACACACTCATACCCATGCCCACGATCATGAGCATGGACATACGCATAGTCATGACCACGATCATGAGCATGAACATACTCATAGCCATGACCACGATCATGAGCATGGCCACACGCATAGTCATGACCACGATCATGAGCATAGCCATACTCATAGCCATGACCACGAACATGAGCATGGCCACACGCATAGCCATGACCACGACCATGAGCATGGCCACACACATAGCCATGACCACGATCATGAGCATGAACACACACATACACATGATCACCACCACCATCATGACCACCGCTCGTATAAAGATATTGTTAGACTAATTGAAGAGGCTGATTTTTCCCAACAAGTGAAAGAGACTGCCTTGAAGATTTTTAAGAAAATTGGTGAAGCGGAAGGGCACATTCATGGAGTACCTTTAGAGAATGTTCATTTCCATGAGGTGGGTGCTGTAGATTCGATTATCGATATTATTGGAGCAGCCATTTTAATCCATCAGTTAGAAATATCTGAAATTAAATCCTCACCCATTCCGGTGGGAACCGGGAAAATCCGTATCGACCATGGTATCTATCCAGTACCTGCACCTGCAACACTCGAGATTTTAAAAGGAATCCCAATTGAACACTCTGAGGTGAGATTCGAGCTTACCACTCCAACTGGGGCAGCGATTATCGCGGTTCTAGCCGAGGAATTTTGTGCTATTCCTTCAATGAAAGTTAACTCAATAGGTTATGGTGCCGGGACAAAAACGTTTAAAGACCGTCCTAATGTTGTTCGAGTTATCATAGGCGAATAGAAATGGGGGAACATGCAATGAGTTCTCACCCTCCTAATTATGAACATCTTGATGATCAAATGATTAAAATGGAAGTTAACCTAGACAATATTCCTGGAGAATGGCTGGGTTACGTAATGGACTTGCTATTTGAAGCGGGGGCAAATGACGTTTTTTATACCCCGATCTATATGAAAAAAAACAGACCAGGCATCTTACTTCAGTTACTCTGCTCTAATCAAAATCTTAATAAAATGAAGGAAATACTTTTTAAAGAAACAACAACACTTGGTGTGCGCTATTATCCGTTAACCGTTCACCGGTTAGAAAGAGTATTCAACAAAGTGGAAACGGAGTGGGGTACTGTAACTGTAAAAGAAGGTATCCTCAATGGACAAGTTGTGCAGCGAGCTCCGGAGTATGAGGAATGTAAAAGCCTTGCAAGACTTCACGATATTCCATTAAAAAAGGTCTATGAACAGGTTTGGAAGGAAATAGATAGCTAGAAGTAAATGTTGGCCTATCAATTTGCAGCTTTTGAAGGGTCTGTTGCCATCGAGGAACGAAATCGATAGCGATATCCGTCCTCGATGGCTGCTTTGTACGTTTATTATGGCTTGAAATTTACAATTGATGGGATTTTAGCGGAATATGAATGATTTTGAACGACCTAAATTGGGTCGTTTTTTTGTTTTGGACTTTTTTTAGGGTGTTTTGTACTTTTTTTGATAGGTTATGGACTTTTATCATAGGGTAATGGACCATTCAAAAGTGGTTATGGACTTTTTTCAATAGGTTTTGGACTATTAGACATTTTTTGGAAACCCACCAGCCTTGAAAATAGCCAGTCCTCCACAAAGAGAACTGTGGCCCAAATTTTAAAAAGAAGCGACACTGTATCAATCAAACAGCGTCGCTTCTTTTTATCTATACTCTTTTTTCGAAATTAACTCGTTTGTTAATGAAATAAATAATCGGCATACCTACTGCCATTACAACAAATTCCCCTACTGCTACTGTCAACCAGGTAAATAAGAATGGCAATTCGAAGGCAAGGTTTAATTCCCAAGCAATCAAGAACATAGTGAAGGTGAAGACAACGGTATTCACAATCATACGAGCCCAGATTCCTTTGATGAAACGCGCTGATAAGATTGTAATCGTTAGGGCTAATAGTGATTGGCCGACACCGAAAACGAGGTCATAGGCGACCATCGGTGAAAAGAATAGGTTTGATAAAAATACTCCAATAATGATTCCGAAGATATACTTCTTATTGAAAACAATCAGATGATTGAACATTTCGGAAACACGGAATTGGATATTTGTGAAACCAAAGGGTGCAATTAAACCGGAAACAGCAATGTATAAAGCTGCCAGTATCGCGTTAACAACAAGTGTTTTTATTTTCATATTCAGTTCTCTCCTTAGTTTTTTTACGTGGGAGGTTCTCGAACCACGTTTTTCTGACAAAATAATATATTAATTTATCTCAATCTACTCGTCAATAAAAAGAAAGCACTATCGCCTGTGATTAATAAATTATCATCAGTAAAGTATATATTTATGGATAATATTTCCCTTTTTACACATTCTAATAGTAAAAAAAGGGAAGTCTACTTTATGGATAGTAAAAAGAAGTATTTATTAGTTATTATGTTATTGCCATGGCTGACGGTACCATTCCTTGGAAAAAAAGCGATAAAACGCTTTTCCATCACCTCACTGTTTATTGGTCTCGTAGTAGGCGCACAGTCTGTTTACGCCCATAAAAAAGGCTGGTGGCGGGTTTATCCACAATTATTTCCAAACATGATAAGTGAACTTCCATTTATTATCGGGCCCTTTTATGTGGGAGCTATTTGGATTTTGAAATTTACATATGGTAAATTCCTGCGGTACACTTTACTAAATCTTGGTGTAGATACTTTCCATATTTATATCTTTGCGGTTTGGTTAAGAAGAATGGGAATTGCTTCGCTTATCCGGTTGAAAAATTATCAGGGGTTACTTTTATTTTCGGTAAATGCATTCATTATGTATGGATTTCAGCGGCTGATTGATAAAAAAGTAAATCCAGAAAAACCTAAATCATTAATAAAAAGAATTTTATCCTAAATAATTTACGAAAGGCCAGACTCTGTAATTGTGTTCTGGCCTAGATTTATTATAAAAATAGATAAAATAATGCTAGAGGATATCCCCATCTAAAACTTCATGCTATTATATTTCTTGTATATCCAATACTATGGTTGAATAATATTCAGAATATTAATAAAATAGAGTGTGAGGGGGGTTTGGATGAAACCCATTATTGCTTTAGAAAATGTATCATTTTCATATAAAATCAATGAGAATAGTTCTGTAGAAGTTCTAAAAGATATCTCATTTTCTATTTTCCCAGGTGAATATGTTGCTATTATAGGACATAATGGTTCGGGAAAATCAACATTATCCAAGCACTTTAATGGACTCCTAACGCCTGGTTCAGGGGATGTTTGGGTTCATGGGTATAATACAAAGGACGATAGCAAGAAGCTTGACATTCGTAAAGGAGTTGGGATGGTCTTTCAGCATCCCGATAATCAAATTGTTGCGACCATTGTCGAGGAGGACGTAGCTTTCGGATTAGAGAATATTGGAGTACCGAGAGCAGAAATGAAGCAAAGAATCGATGATGCCTTAGGGGTCGTAAAGATGTCGGAATTTCGGAAAAGACCTCCGCACCACCTATCAGGTGGACAAAAGCAAAGAGTGGCCATTGCTGGAGTGCTGGCAATGCGGCCAGACTGTATTGTTTTCGATGAGTCCACGAGTATGCTTGATACCTTTGGCAGAAACGAAGTCCTTCAGGTTATGAGAAAAATGAATGAGATGGGCATGACGATTATTACGGTTACCCATCGTATGTCAGAAGCGGCAGAAGCAGACCGTATTATCGTAGTGGAGGACGGGAAAATTGTGTTGGATGGAATTCCTCGTGAAATTTTTAAACATAAAGAGGTTTTAATGCAATTGCAATTAGATATTCCCGCTGTCAGTCAGATGGCTGAAATTATTCATAATGAAATTCCAACATTTTCGAAAGAGTTAATCCATGAGGATGAACTGATTAATGAAGTTAAGAGAGTTTCAAAAGAGAGGACCGGGGAGGTAGTATAATGCCGATCATCGAAATAGAAAACCTATCTCATACATACATGAAGGGAACTCCAATGGAGCATATAGCTTTAAAGGGGACAAGCATGGTAGTCAATGAGGGGGAATGTATCGCCATTATTGGGCATACCGGTTCAGGGAAATCTACTCTTATCCAGCATTTTAATGGCCTGATTCGGCCAGATTCGGGGAAAGTCACCATTGATGGAGTAGATTTATCGAAGAAACGAATGGATATAAAAGCCTTGAGGAGAAAGGTTGGCCTCGTTTTTCAAAACCCGGAGGATCAAATTTTTGAAAAACTAATTGGTGATGATATTGCATATGGACCTTTTAAGCTTGGTTTGCCTTTAAAAGAGGTAAGGGAGCGGGTTAAATGGGCAATGGATATGGTTGGGTTGGATTTTGAAGAAATGAAGGATCGGCAAACCTTTGCTTTAAGCGGGGGACAGAAGCGAAAAGTTGCACTTGCCGGTATTCTGGCGTTAAAGCCGAAGATACTTGTTCTTGATGAACCAACAGCAGGGCTTGACCCAAGGTCCCGCAATGAATTGTTGGATAAAATAAAGTCCCTTAATAAACTGGAAAATTTAACGGTTATTTTCGTTTCGCACAATATGGAGGAAGTTGCCTATTTGGCGGACAGAATTTATGTAATGGCAAATGGTACGGATGTGCTAACTGGTTCTCCAGAGGATATTTTTACAGACAAGGAAAATCTGCAGCGTTATGAAATCGGAACACCTGAAACGGTACAAGCTTTATACAGGCTGAAAGACCTTGGATACAATGTAAATACTTCTGCGTTCGCGATTTCGGAAGCCGCTAATGAAATCATAAAGGTTCTTGCCAATGGAGAGGGGGAGAATCATGGCTAGTGAATTTGAGTTATCAAGAAATATTACGATTGGTCAATACGTACCAACGGGTTCCTTTATTCATCGTCTTGACCCTAGAATAAAGCTGTTAGTGTTCACTATACTTGTATTAGCCATTGCCCTCAATACTAGTTATCTAGGGAATGCTCTTGGACTCTTATTATCCATTTATTTATTCTGGACATCCAAAATCCCTGTCAGTTATGGGTTATCGGGCATTAAACCTGCTATTCCCTTTATCATTATATTGGCTGTGCTGCAGCTTATCTTCCAAGGGAATATATTTTCTGGCGGGACGGTATTTTTTGAGTATGGATTTATCTTGATTACGAATGAGAGTATTCGACTTGTGATCGTTTCAGCCGTACGTTTTGTGGAAATTATTTTATTAAGCAGTGTTCTTACGCTATCCACATCAACAACGGAGTTAACCCATGCCATTCAAAGTCTTTTAAGTCCATTAAAAAGAATAAAATTTCCTGTCCATGAAATTTCATTAATTATTACCATTGCGATTCGCTTTGTACCAACCTTTGCGATTGAAATGGAGAAAATGATGAAAGCACAAGCCTCAAGAGGGGCAGATTTCGGATCGGGAGAATGGTGGAGAATTATTCAGAGGACCAAGGATATGCTGCCAATTATTATCCCCTTATTTAATATTGCGTTATCTAGGGCAGAGGATTTAATTTTGGCGATGGAATCTCGCTGCTATACTCCTGGGAATGATAGGAGTTCCTATTCCGTTTACAAAGCAATCGGACGAGATTACTTAGTATTAATGATTGGGCTATTATTTTCAGCACTACTACTTTTTTATCACTTTCCATATTAGATAAATAAAAGGGGGAGAAATAGAATGAAAGGTTCATTAAGTGTTCGTAATATTGTCATTGCTGGGGTGCTTGGGGCAGTTGCCATCCTTTTAGGTGTAACACGGTTAGGGTATATTCCCGTACCTACTGCTGCTGGAAATGCTACAATTATGCATATCCCTGCGATTATTGGCGGAATCATGCAGGGGCCGGTTGTAGGAGCCATCGTCGGAGTTATCTTTGGTGTTTCCTCTTTCTTAAATGCTACCGTTCCGCTGTTCAAAGATCCATTAGTAGCTATTCTTCCTAGACTTTTTATAGGTGTTGTCGCGTGGCTTGTATATGTAGGGATTCGTAGAAAGAGTGAATACCTTGCGATTGGGACTGCAGCATTCTTAGGGACCTTGACTAATACCGTCCTTGTTTTAACGATGGCCGTAGTTAGAGGTTACATGGGTGCTGAAGTAGCTTGGACGGTTGCGATCACGAGTGGAATTCCAGAAGCAGTCGTTGGGACGGTTGTGACATTAGCAGTTGTTTTAGCATGGAAGCAAATTGGTAAAGGCAAGAAATCTAAGATATCAGAAGATCTATAGCATTATTAAATTGAAATCAACCCATTGAGGCTTAGGCATCAATGGGTTGATTTAATTAAGTACATTGTAAAGGGGAATAATATGTTACATCATGTTGAGATATATGTTTCAAACCTTTCAAAAAGTGTAGAATTTTGGGGCTGGCTGCTGCCTGAATTAGGATATGAACGATATCAAAAATGGGATTCCGGTATTAGCTGGAAGTATCAAGAAACCTACCTTGTATTCGTACAAGCCGAAGAACGATATTTGGATGTTCCTTACCATCGTTGCAGAGCAGGGCTTAATCATCTTGCCTTTCATGGCAAATCAAGGGAACATATTGATGAAATAACACAGGCTCTACTTGAGAAGGGAATACAAATTTTATACAAAGACAAGCATCCGTATGCCGGTGGGAAAGACTATTATGCTGTTTTTTTCGAGGACCCGGATCGTATTAAAGTAGAACTAGTTGCACCAAGCATGGCTTAAGGATTTTTCGAAAGTGTGATATACATCACGAAAGTCCATCGCTTTTATCTTTATAATCGAAAGAAAGTAAAAGGGGTGTAGGAATGGAATATAACTTTAAATCACTATATAGTGAAATTGGCGGTCAGGAAACGATTGATAAGCTCGTTGCAGCCTTTTACCCTCGGGTATATGCAGATCCTGAATTAAGACCATTGTTTGAAGGAGACATGGAAGAAATTATGAGGAAGCAAAGAATGTTCCTTCCACAATTCTTAGGAGGTCCAGCGCTTTACAGCCAGGAATTCGGCCCGCCGGCAATGCAGCATCGTCATCTTCCTTTTGAAGTAACACCAAGAAGAGCACAGTGCTGGCTTCGTTGTATGAAGGAAGCCTTTCAAGAGATTGGTCTTTATGATACACCAGCAGGGCTTGCTTTTTATGATCGGTTAACACAAGTTGCTGGGATAATGGTTAATAGTCCGGATAGAGAGTAGAGCAGCAAAAGGGTGTCCACAAACTGGCACCCTTTTGCTGCTCTTTTTTTTACAATAGGAAAAAGAATGAAATTTTTGTAAATTTATATATGTATATTTCACTATCTTTATTTACAGAATGTTAACCAAGTCTAAATGGTGACTACATATGGACTAAACAATTTCCCTATAAAATTTTATTTGTAGTAACAGACATATAAAAGGGAGATGGAGAAAAATGAAAAAAGCATTTGTGATTGGAGCAGGCCTGGCTTTTAGTTTATTATTTAGTCCTTTTCAACAGGCTTTTGCAGCAGAAACAACTGGGGAGCTGCGAAAAGTGGATAATGTTGCTCACCGTGGTGCAACAGGTTATGCACCGGAAAATACGATTGCCGCTTTTGATAAAGGCGTGGAAATGAAAGCTGATTACATTGAAATTGATGTCCAAAGAAGTAAGGATGGGGAATTGGTCATCATTCATGATAATACTGTTGACAGAACAACAGATGGTACTGGCTATGTGAAAGACTTAACCTTTGAACAGATTAGAAGTCTTGATGCAGGCAGTTGGAAGGGCGAGCAATTTACAGGTGAGAAAATTCCTACATTTGATGAAATTCTTGACCGCTATCATGGTAAAACTGGTATTTTAATAGAATTAAAATCACCTGAACTTTATCCTGGAATTGAAGCACAGGTTGCGCAGAAACTAATAAAGCGAAACCTCGATAAACCGCAAAATGAAAAAATTATTATTCAATCCTTTAATTTTGAATCTATGAAAATAACAAACAGCTTACTTCCAAAAGTGCCGATTGGTGTCCTAACATCCAATAGAGCCCACACAACAGAACAAGCTTTGAAAGAATTTGCAACGTATGCTGATTACTTTAACCCAAGCTACGGAATCGTAACAAAAGAATTGGTTGATCAAGTGCACGCGCTTGGAATGAAAATTCAATCTTGGACGGTTCGCAGCCAAGAAGCAGCTGATTTTCTTTTAGAAATGAACGTAGATGGAATTATTACCGATTATCCTGATTACGTAGATCCAAGAAAATAGGACAAACTATCACCAAAAGAGGGAAAGCTTTCATTCCTCTTTTTTCTATTATTCCAGACATCTGTATTGCTCAGGAACAACACTATACCTATTATGAAATACGTATCCATTTATGTGATACGAATGGCCGCAAACTAAAATATTTGTTGCCATAAAAGTCTACCAAATGATAGAATTTTGGCTCGACAAAGGAAGCGCCTGGAGCACAGATCAACAGCCCAATTTAACACAGAAAAAAATATAAAAGGAAAGGGCTGCTAGAGCTCTTTCCTTTTTACTTAGGCTGTGTTTTTATTCATTGTTGATTTTCGTGTAAGGTTGATCATTCATAGGCGGAGAATTTCCGGCTATTGTAGATAAAGGAACCTTTAGAAGCCGATATAAGCGGAAATATTCCGGTTAACTGCTTTAAATAAGAAAAAATCCAATGATTTTGGATACCATAAGCGGAAAACCTCCGCTTATTATGGAGGTAAAAATGGCTATTTCCCAATTTAACCGGAAATTCTCCGCTTATTTTCCAAACACAGTAGAAATCATCATTCAGCTTTAACACTGCCTTTACTTATATTCCAAAATTGCAAATCCATTGCCCTGCAGCTGGATAGTATCATTTGATAACTGTACTTCCGTATCATCCCAAAGGTTTTTAACTGTTTTTCCAGTTACCTGTTCAGGCAGTGGATATTCCACCGAATTCTCACTCGTATTAAGGATGACCAGGATAGTGTTATCATCATTTGACTTAGTATAGGCCAGGCATTTATCGTGGTTTTCAGGGTCAACAAAGGAAAGTTCACCGGCATTTCTTAGTAAAGGATGCTCCTGACGCAGTTGAATTAGTCTTTGTATATGATGAAACAAATCAGTATTTTGATTTTCCTTATCCCATTCCATACATTTTCGGCAGCCTGGATCCTGAGAGCCGCTCATTCCTATTTCATCCCCATAATAAATACAAGGAGTTCCGATGAAGGTTAACAACAAAGTAAATACTTGCTTAACCCTGTCCATATCTTCCTCGCATTCCGTTAAGATTCTAGGAGTATCGTGACTGCCAACTAGATTAAATGCCACTTCGTTAATATTCCTAGTGTACATATGAATCACACCGGTCATGCTCTCAACAAATTCTTTTGCCGTAATGGTTTGCTTTGCCAGGAGCTTAAGGATATTCGTTGTAAAAGGATAATTCATGACCGCATCAAATTGGTCTCCCCGGAGCCAGGGCATCGAGTCATGCCATATTTCCCCTAATATATATAGGTCCGGCTTGATAGTCTTTACCTCTTTTCGGAATTCTCTCCAAAAGGCGTGGTCCACTTCATTCGCCACATCGAGCCTCCAGCCGTCAATATCAAACTCTCTCACCCAATAACGCCCAACCTCTAACAAATATTCCTTTACTTCTGGATTCTCCGTATTCAGTTTAGGCATAAAGGGTGTAAAGGCAAAAGTATCATAGTTGGCTTGTGGTTCAGTGATAACCGGAAACTCATGGATATGGAACCAATCCTTATATAATGACTGTTCTCCTTTTTCCAAGACATCTTGAAAAGGAGGGAAGTAAAACCCACTATGGTTGAATACGGCATCTAGCATTACTTTAATTCCATTTTGATGACAAGCAGTCACTAATTCCTTAAAGGTTTCCTTTGTTCCGAACTGTGGATCTATCTCCATGTAGTCAATTGTATCGTATTTATGGTTGGAATATGCTTTGAATATAGGAGTAAAGTATATCCCTGTAATACCTAGTTCTTTTAGGTAAGGGATATTTTGAATCACTCCTTCTAGATCTCCCCCGAAAAAATTCGTGGGTGTTGGATCTTCACTGCCCCAATCTAGGACACCTTCAGGATCATGCTTTGTATTTCCATTTGCAAATCTTTCAGGGAATATCTGATACCAGACAGTATCCTTTACCCAAGAAGGTGCTTTGAAGATATCTGCACTGTTCATATAAGGAAAACAGAAATAGTATGCAGTATCATCTAATGGAGGTTGAGAATAAAAACCCTTTTCAGTAAAACATACAGTTTCAGTGCCATCATCCATAATAAATCCATAGCGGAGGCGTCTGAACGGTGGATTTATAGCTGCAAACCAATAATCAAATAACTGGTCTGATCCACTTTTCCTCATAGGAGCAGTTGTTGGCTGCCATTGATTTTTCTTCCAATCATAGGGATCCCCATGTACTAGAGTGACCGTTTTAAGGTCATTCTTTTTTGTGCGAACTGTAATGTGTAGTTCATTATTTGCGCAAACGCATGCATAATTATCTTTAGGTCGATGATATATCGCTTCCTTTAACAATTGAGACAGCTCCTTCTTGATTCTTATTTATTTAAAGGTTATTGCACCCGTATAAGCTTGTCAATAGTATAAAAATAAGATTGTTGAGTCACCTGAGTATATTGGAATTCTGGAAATTTATGAACGAGCTTATAAAAAAGTAGTTGTAAAATTGAAAAATGGGCTTATAATGAAATTATGTTGCGCAAACGCTTTCGCAAATGAAAACGCTAACGAATACTTGTGCGATGTGCATGTTTCCTATTCAAATTACAGGAGGAGAAAAAATGAAAAAAGCACTTTCGATTTTCATGATGGTTGTTTTAGTGTTAGGTGTTCTTTCAGCTTGCGGACCAAAAAGAGAAACAGCAGGCACGAATGACACTGGGAAAAAGGAAGAAACAGTAAAACCAGAAAAACTAGTAGTTTGGGAAGATAAAGATAAATCAGGCTGGTTAGAAAAGGTAGCAGCTGATTTCGAAAAAGAATATGGAATTAAAATTGAGTATAAAGAAGTTGAAATGGCAACAAAAATGCGCGATCAGCTGCGACTTGACGGCCCAGCCGGGACTGGCCCAGATATCGTAACATTACCTCACGATCAAATTGGTCAAGTGGTAACAGAAGGGCTTCTTGCAGAACTTAAATTAGATAAAGAAGTTACGGATAAATTCTCGCAATCATCTATTGATGCACAAACATATGATGGGAAAGTTTATGGACTTCCAAAGTCCTCTGAGACACCAGTATTTGTTTACAATAAAGATTTAATGAAGGAAGCTCCAAAGACAATGGATGAGCTTTACGCATTCTCAAAAGATTTCACGAAAGATGGAAAGTTCGGTTTCTTAGGACTTTGGGATAACTTCTATTTCGCTTATGGAATCATCGGCGGTATGGGAGGATATGTTTTCAATAATAACGGTGGAACGCTTGATCCTGCAGACATCGGCTTAAATAACAAAGGTGCTGTTGAAGGTACTGAATATATCCAAAAATGGTACTCAGAAGGATTATTCCCTAATGGTATCATCGGTGAAAATGGCGGATCTGCAATGGACGGTCTTTTCACAGAAGGTAAAGTGGCTGCTGTTATGAACGGACCATGGTCCTTCCAGCCATACAAAGATGCTGGTATTAATATCGGTGTTGCAGCTCTTCCAACTCTTCCAAACGGCGACCATGTAAAAACATTTATGGGTGTTAAAGGATGGCATGTATCTGCTTACTCTAAAAACCAAGAATGGGCTGCTAAATTCTTAGAGTTTATTACGAATGATGAAAACGCGAAATACCGTTTTGAACAAACTGCTGAAGTTCCAACAAATACAGCTTTAGTTGATGATCCGGCAATCAAGGAAAATGAAGGTGCAAAGGCAGTTGCTGAGCAATCACAATATGCTCTTCCAATGCCAAACATTCCAGAAATGGGTCAGGTTTGGGATCCAATGGCCAAATCACTGCAAACAGTTGTAACTGGTAAAACAGAACCAAAGGCAGCTCTTGATTCTGCTGTTGAACAAATAAAAGCCAATATTGCCTCTACAAAGTAGTAGTTTAATAGATAAATCGGCAGTACCTCAGAGAGTTTGGGGTACTGCCGAAAAATTATAGTGGTTTTGCTGCTTTATGAAGGAAAAATAAATCTTTTCCTTGATAAAGCATTGAAGCTTATAAAATGACATTAGAAAGGGGAGTTTAGGATGTCTAAAGATTTATCCTATACAGCCAGTCACCGTAAGAAAGCATTGATTCTTTCCGTTATTCCTGGGTTAGGACAGCTTTATAACAAACAGTTTTTAAAAGGAGCCTCCTTTCTCATTATGAGTGCAGCTTTTTTCTATGTTTTCTATGATTTATTAAACATAGGATTATGGGGTTTAGTTACATTGGGGGAAATTGCATTTACAGATCATTCTATTTTCTTATTGGTTTACGGAATTCTAGCACTTATTGTTTTAGTATTTGGGATTGGTTTTTATTTATTTAACCTCCGAGATGCCTATAAGGTAGGGGCAAGTCGCGATAATCATGAACCTATTAGTACTGTAAAGGAACAATATAGAAATCTTATTGATAATGGTTTTCCTTATTTAATCATGTCTCCTGGATTTTTATTGCTTGTTTTCGTAGTTGTTTTTCCGATTCTATTCGTATTATTACTGGCATTCACAAATTACGACCTTTATCATTCTCCGCCTGCTAAGCTTGTGGATTGGGTATTATTTAAAAACTTTGTTGAGATCTTTAAGGTTGATATGTGGCGTCAAACCTTCTTCTCCGTTTTATCTTGGACCTTGGTTTGGACCTTCGTTGCAACTACCTTCCAAGTAGCATTGGGGATATTCCTAGCCATTATCGTTAATCAAAAGGATTTGAAAGGAAAAGCAATTATCCGTACCGTCTTTATTCTGCCTTGGGCAGTACCGGCATTCGTTTCTATTCTTGTTTTTGCAGGAATGTTCAATGAATCATTTGGTGCGATTAACAGAGACATTCTAGGGCTCTTCGGTATTGAAGGTCTCCCCTGGATGACAGAGCCGATATTCACAAGAATAGCACTTATACTTATGCAAACCTGGCTTGGCTTCCCATTCATTTTCGCAATGACCACAGGTGTCCTGCAGTCCATTTCACAGGATCTTTATGAAGCCGCTACGGTTGACGGTGCATCCAATTTCCAAAAGTTTAAAAACATCACATTGCCGCTTGTTTTATACGCAATTGCACCGGTTTTAATTACACAATATACGTTTAATTTTAACAATTTTAATATCATTTATTTATTTAATGGCGGCGGACCAGCGATAACTGGCCAAAACGCCGGCGGAACAGATATCTTAATTTCTTGGATTTACCGCCTGACTATGACTTCAGCGCAATACTCAAAGGCAGCGACGTTAACCATGCTGTTATCGATTATTGTTATAACAGTTGCCATCTGGCAGTTTAAAAGAACAAAATCATTCCAAGAAGAGGATATGATGTAATATGAAAAAACAAAATTTTGCAAGACTCACCCTTACGTATTTAGTTGTCCTAATTATGTTTGTTATTATCCTATATCCACTCGCATGGATCATCGGGTCATCGTTTAACCCAGGACAAAGTTTATCTGGATCAAGTATCATTCCAAAGAATGCAACATTAGCCCATTACAAAGAGTTATTTGATACCAATCAAAGTAACTATATTTTTTGGTATATCAATTCTCTAAAGGTTAGTATTCTAACTATGATTTTCACAGTCATTTTAGTAAGCTTCACGGCGTACTCTTTCTCACGATATCGATTTGTGGGGCGTAAAAATGGGTTGATGACCTTTTTAATTTTGCAAATGATCCCTAACTTTGCTGCATTAATAGCGATTTATATTTTGGCGACTTTAACGAAAGTAATCGATACACATTTAGGTTTAATCCTTGTATATGTCGGTGGACAAATACCGATGAACACCTGGTTAATGAAGGGATATTTAGACACGATTCCAAAGGAATTGGACGAATCTGCAAAAATTGATGGAGCGGGACATTTACGAATCTTTTTCCAAATTGTTATGCCGCTTGCCACACCTATTCTTGCAGTTGTAGCCCTATTTTCGTTCATTGCACCATTTGCTGATTTTATTATCGCTAGTATTTTACTTAGGACAGAAGAAAATTACACCTTGGCTGTTGGTTTATATGAAATGGTGGCAAAGCAGTTTGGAGCTGAATTCACCACGTTCGCAGCAGGTGCTGTTCTAATTGCAGTCCCAATTGCAATTCTATTCTTGTCTTTCCAACGCTTCTTTGTGTCAGGTTTAACGGCTGGCGGAACAAAAGGCTAAGGCTGGAACAAGAGGGGTAGAAAATAAAAACCTTTTTCTACTATAATAAAAACAAAAACCCTTTGAGAGGGGTCAGGAATATGGCAGTAACCATTAAGGATGTAGCAATGCTTGCGAATGTTGCTCCATCAACGGTTTCTAGAGTAATCGCAGACAGCTCTAGAATTAGTGAAGAAACGAAGCGTAAAGTGAAAAAAGCAATGGAGCAGCTTGGCTACCATCCGAATTTTAATGCAAGAAATCTAGCAAGCCAATCCACTAAGGTGTTGGGCCTTGTTATGCCGAGTTCTAAGGATGTTGGATTTCAAAATCCCTTTTTCCCTACAGTATTGCAGGGAATCAGCGAAGGAGCACAAGAGAAAAATTATGCCTTGCATATGTCAACGGGAAAATCAAAAAAAGAAGTGCTTGATGCCGTGATTCAAATGGTGCAAGGGAAAAGAGTTGACGGGGTTATACTTCTTTATTCTAATGTTGATGATCCGGTTATATCTTATCTTAAGGAGCAGAGGTTTCCTTTTGTTCTTATTGGGAAACCTTATACAGATATTGAGGAAATTACTCATGTTGATAATGATAACGTCCGTGCAGGGAAAGAAGCAACGGAGTATTTAATAGGCCATGGACACGAGAAAATTGGTTTTATCGGCGGAAGTGCAGAGCTTATGGTCACAGTCGATCGTATTGCGGGTTATCAACAAGCTTTGCAAAATGCTGATCTTACTATTATCAACGAATATATGATTCATGAAGAGTTTTTAAGAGAAGGTGGTCAAGGAGCTGTCCGTGAATTAATGGCACTTGAGCAGCCGCCTACAGCCCTGGTTGTGGCTGATGATTTTATGGCTTTAGGTGTTCTCAATAAACTGGATGAACTCGGAATTAAAGTACCAGATGACGTATCTATTGTCAGCTTTAATAATGTGCTGCTTGCAGAATTGGCGAGACCGCCTCTGACCTCAGTGGATATCAATATATTTGAACTTGGCTATCAGGCATCGAAAAATTTAATCGTTATGGTGGAAAACAACAATGAGCCTACTAAACGCTTAATCATTTCTCATCAAATAATTGAACGTTCATCATGCACAAAGCCAAATCCAGATGGGATTGGAAAGGACATAACATGAAAAAAATATGGTGGAAAGAAGCAGTTGCCTATCAAGTGTATCCCCGCAGCTTTATGGATTCGAACGGGGATGGAATAGGTGATATTCAAGGAATTATTTCTAAGTTAGATTATTTACAAGAGTTGGGAATTGATGTAATTTGGATTTGTCCAATGTATCAATCACCGAATGATGATAATGGGTATGACATTAGTGATTATCAAGAAACAATGAAGGAATTCGGGACCATGGCTGATTTTGACCAGCTGTTACATGAGACACACCAACGCGGCATGAAACTGATTCTAGATTTAGTGATCAATCATACGAGTGATGAGCACCAATGGTTTATTGAATCTCGCTCCGGTAAGGAAAGTCCAAAGCGGGACTGGTATATTTGGAGAGACGGTAAAGATGGGAAAGAGCCGAATAATTGGGAGAGTATTTTTGGCGGTTCTGCTTGGGAGTATGATAAAGAAACCGGCCAATACTTTTTGCATATTTTTTCGAAAAAGCAGCCCGATCTTAATTGGGAGAATAAAGAGGTTCGACAATCACTTTATGACATGGTGAATTGGTGGCTTGATAAAGGTATCGACGGATTCCGTGTAGATGCTATCAGCCATATTAAAAAAGAAGATGGACTAGAGGACATGCCAAATCCTAAAGGGTTAAACTATGTTCCTTGTTTTGATAAGATGATGAATGTTGATGGAATTCATACGTTTTTGGAAGAGTTAAAGGAAGAGACTTTCTCGAAATATGACATCATGACTGTAGGCGAAGCGAATGGTGTAACGGTAGACGATGCAGCTGATGTTGATCAGTGGGTCGGAGAAAAGCACGGTAAATTCAATATGGTTTTTCAATTTGAGCACCTTAATCTTTGGGATGCAGAAGTGAAAAAAGAACTTAATATTATTGAACTGAAAGATGTTTTATCTCGCTGGCAGAAGGGGCTTGAAGGTAAAGGCTGGAATGCCCTGTTCATTGAAAATCATGATAAGGCTCGTGTGGTCTCCACTTGGGGGAATGACAAGGAATACTGGCGCGAAAGTGCAACAGCGTTTGCAGCCATTTATTTCTTGATGCAGGGTACACCTTTCATTTACCAAGGACAAGAAATTGGTATGACAAATGTCCAATTTGATTCTATTGATGACTATAATGATGTTTCTGCAAAGAATATGTACCGTTTGAAAAAAGCAGAAGGAGTTTCCCATGAAGAAATCATGGAAGTAATTTGGGCTTCAGGCCGTGATAATTCTCGGACTCCAATGCAATGGTCAGATGAAGTAAATGCTGGTTTCTCTACAGGCAGTCCATGGATTAAAGTGAACCCAAATTATAAAAGTATTAATGTTGAATCCCAGAAAAAAGATGAGACATCTATACTGAATTTTTACAAAAAGATGATTCAGTTAAAAAAGGATAATGAAGTGTTTACCTATGGCACTTATGATTTGCTGTTGGCTGAAGATCCACAGATTTACGCTTACACTAGAACGTTAAACCAGCATAAGGTACTGGTTATAGCAAACCTTTCTGTAAAACCGGTTAAGGTTAAAGGTATTAGTGTAGGTATTCACAATCTTATTTTAAGTAACTATGATGTGAATGAGCAAGAAACGACAGTTAACTTGCAGCCATATGAGGCGCGAGTATATCGAATGAAATAGCTTAACAAAACGAAGGACGATTTCAATATTGAAATCGTCCTCAGATTGTCGAGAAAGGGTATTTTTCTCGGCAATTTTATATTTTATCAGAGTCTAACCTACGAGTTTTAAAAAAATTCGTGCCTGCTCAATGGCCTGTTGATTTCCACTCCAGGTGCTTCGCTTTCCGCGAGGAGGCTCGACTTCCTCCCCGCGGAAAGCAAGCACCTGTAGCGGAAAGGAACGGTCCATTTGTATACAAAAAACAACATTCTATTAGAGAAGAACCAAAATTACGTATGACTCTATTATATCGGAATGTTGATATCACCGTGTAGGAAGAATAAACGGCAAATAGTAATTTCACAAAGAATTCTAATTGTTCTTTTTGGGGTGAAAGTTCTTCAAGAAATTCGTTATTAAAAAGTATTGTGATTATAGTTATGCTGTGTTAATATAAATTCATTCACTTAATGCAAACGTTTTCGTAAATTTTTATATTGGTAAATTGGTGTGAATTACTAGATTTATATAGGATTCCCAATTTATTTTATAATATTACTAGTTTTGAAAACGGTTACTCTAGGTGGCTGTGCATAAATTTATGCAAACGAATTCATAGTAAAAAATGAATTAAAGACTTTCATTTTAGGAGGAAAAAAGAATGAAGAGTAAAAAGTTTTATGCGGGAATTCTATCAACACTTTTAGCATCTAGTGTTGTATTAGGAGGATGTGCAGCTGGTGATGAAAAAGACAAAGCAGATTCAGGGGATAAGGTAACAGTTGATGTTTTTCAATTTAAGGTCGAGTTTAAAAACCAATTTGAAGAACTTGTAAAGAAGTATGAAGATGAAAACCCTGGTGTAGATATTAATGTAAAAACAGTCGGCGGCGGTAATGACTATGGTGCATCATTAAAGTCAGCATTTTCAGCTGGAGATGAACCGGACATTTTTAACGTAGGCGGTCCGTCAGATGTTGAAGATTATAGAGAATGGCTGGCAGATATGTCAGAAACCAAAGCAGCACAGGCAGCTTTAGAAGGTACACTTGATAGTGTTAAGGATGGCGAAGAGACTCTTGGATTACCATTTAACCAAGAAGGTTACGGATATATTTACAATAAAAAAGTTTTTAAAGATGCAGGTATAGACCCAGCAGCAATTAAAACATATGAAGATTTAGAAAAAGCAGTTAAAACATTAGACAGCAAAAAGAAAGAGCTTGGTCTGGATGCAGTATTCGCGCTAGCGGCTAAAGAAACATGGGTAATCGGTAATCACTTAGCGAACGTTTACATGGCTCCTGATTTCAACCATAGTGTACTAGAAGCATTTAATGCAAAATCAGCACCATTCACAAAATCAGAAGAATTAAAGAGAATGCTTGACCTGCAAGCTAAGTACTCTGTACAGCCTGTATTAAGCCTAGACTATTCTCAACAAGTTGAGCAATTATTCTCATTAGGAAAAGTTGCGATGATTCAGCAAGGAAACTGGACTTATAACTCTATCTTAGATATCGATCCAGAACACGCTGAAAACAATATTGGTATGATTCCAATTCCTGTTGAAGGATTTGAAGGAAAACTTCCTGTAGGCGTTCCAATGTACTGGGCAGTAAACAAGAAGAGTGATGAAAAAGTAGTACAAGCTTCTAAGGACTTCTTAGATTGGATGTATACATCTGATACAGGTAAGACAGCTGTAATGGAAGACTTTAAATTTATCCCTGCATACGAAGGTTATGATACATCGAAGATTGCTGATCCACTTTCACAGGAAATTTACAAATATTCTTCTGAAGGCAACACAATTGGCTGGGTATTCTTAGGATCACCTATCGGTTGGCAAGAAGAAGTATTAGCTGTTAACATGCAGAAATATTTAAGCGGCGAAGGTTCTTGGGAAGAGGCAATAAAAACGGCTCAAGAATCTTGGGAAAAATCACGTCAATAATCTAGGCTCATGAGTTGATTGTATTTTCTAAAATTGATTGAACAAGCTAGTAATGGAATATATAAGCTAACGGAGCACAACCTTAATGCCCGTTAGCTTCTTTAAAAAAAACGTTTTTATCTGGTTTGTTAGAGGATGAATCAGCTTTTAAAAGTACTTTTTTAAAATACTGCCGACATACATATGTCGGGAAATGTATCGGGGGGTTTTAGGTGAGAAATCGGGATATATCGTTTTGGATTTTTGTGACACCGGTTCTTTTAGCTTTAGGGCTAGTGGTCATCATCCCATTACTCTATGGATTTGTTTATTCCTTCACAAATTGGAATGGTCTTAACGCTGACGAGTTTTTAGGTTTTGGTAACTATATTGATTTATTTAAGGAAGAAGAATTCAGAGCTTCCCTATGGTTTACGATTAAATTTGCGGTTGTATCGGTTATTTTACTAAATGTCCTAGGTATGGGACTCGCTTTACTTGTTACACAAGGGCTCAAATCAAGCAACTTCTTAAGAACGGTTTTCTTTATGCCTAACTTAATCGGCGGTCTTATTCTAGGATTTATTTGGCAGTTTATTTTTGTCAGTGCCTTTAGCAGTATCGGTGATTTGCTGGGAATTGAAGGTTTGAAGGGCTGGTTATCTACCACAGAAACAGGCTTTTGGGGACTTGTCATTCTTAATTGCTGGCAATGGGCTGGATACATTATGATTATTTACATTGCCTATTTGGAGAATATACCGGGTGACTTACTTGAAGCAGCAGAAATTGATGGGGCCAATAGCTTCCAACGATTCAAAAACATCATCTTCCCATTAGTAGCTCCTGCATTTACAGTAAGTATGTTTTTAACAGTATCTCACTCCTTTAAAATATATGATCAAAACCTATCATTAACAGGCGGCGGTCCGTTTAACTCCACACAGATGGTAGCGATGGAAATTTATAAAACGGCCTTTAATGAAAACCAAATGGCTTTAGCACAATCAAAAGGGGTTATCTTCCTTATCCTTGTAGCAGCCGTAGCGTTAACACAGGTTTACTATAACAAGAAACGGGAGGTCGACTTGTAATGCAGCAAAAGAAAAGAAGTCGTTTTTTATTCGAGATTTTCGGCCTTCTATTAGCTATACTTTGGTTATCACCCTTTTACTTAATGCTTGTTAACGCCTTTAAAACAAAACGGGAGATTTTTACAGATGTACTTGGGATGCCAGATGAATTTACCTCAGATAACTTTGTTGAAGCTTTTGATCATTTAGATTTTATTAGCTCTCTCATTAACTCCCTTCTTATTTCAATTTTAGGTGTAGGGGTTATTATCCTGTTTTCATCGATGGCAGGCTATGCTTTAGCAAGAAATAAAAGTAAACTGAGTGGTATTATCTTTTTCCTTTTTGTTGGTGCGATGCTTATTCCTTTCCAATCCGTAATGATTCCCCTTGTCTCGATCTTCGGTCAAGCTGAAATGCTAAATCGAGTTGGTTTAATCTTTATGTATTTAGGATTTGGAAGCAGTCTTTCCATATTCTTATATCATGGCGCTATGACAGGTATTTCTAATTCACTAGATGAAGCTGCATACATTGATGGTGCGAACAAATTCCAGGTGTTTTGGCATATTATTTTCCCATTGTTAAAACCAATTTCAGTTACCGTTGGAATTCTAAATGTAATCTGGATTTGGAATGACTTCTTATTGCCATCACTTGTACTAAAAGAAGAGTCAGCGACGATTCCTTTAAAGATGTTCTTCTTCTTTGGACAATTTACAAAGCAATGGCATTTAGCATTAGCTGGATTGACAATTGCTATTATTCCAGTCATTATCGCTTACTTCTTTGCACAAAAACAAATTATTAAAGGTGTTTCTGAAGGGGCTGTCAAATAGTAACTATAATAGGGGAACGGTACATGGTGTTCTTTTTGAAAAGATAAAATGAACAACTTAGAGAAGAGAGAATGTTTATCCCTATCTTCATTGACAATAAAAGGGGAGAATAGAAATGTCGATCACAATTAAGGATGTTGCAAAAAAAGCGAATGTGGCACCCTCTACCGTTTCACGTGTTATGTCTGATAGTCCAAATATTAGTGAAAAAACGAAACGGAAAGTTCGAAAAGTTATGGAAGAAATGGGCTATCATCTTAATCTTAATGCCAGAACTCTTGTCCAAAAATCAACGCAGACAATTGGGATTGTCATGAAGAATTCAACAAGCCAATCTCTTCTTAATCCTGTTTTTCCTGAAGTGTTAAGTGGAATAAGTGCTTATTGCCATAAACAAGGATATAGTATGCTGCTTACCACGGGGGAGACAGAGGAAGACATTTTTGTGGATACGGAAAAAATGGTCCAAGGGAAAAGAGTGGACGGAGTTATTGTATTATATTCAAAAAAGGACGATCAAGTGGTCCCCTTTCTCATGAGCTCCGGAATTCCTTTTGCCGTTATCGGAAAACCTGTATTCGATTCTAATAAAATTATGTATGTTGATAATGATAATATACAAGCCGCAAAGGATGCCACTGATTATGTAATAAAACGTGGGCATCAGCGGATTGGATTTATTGGTGGAGATCCAAGGTTTGAAGTAACACAAGCGAGATTAAGCGGATATAAAGAGGCAGTAAGAGAGAGTAATTTGGAAATTCATGATGATTATATAAAGAATTTTTCTTACGATCGGGAGCTGGGTACACTAGCGATTGATGAATTGTTGAATTTAACTGAACCTCCAACCGCAATCGTCATTACAGATGATTTAAATGCACTAATTGTAGTATTAGCATTAAAAGAACGCAATATTAAGGTTCCTGATGATATAAGTATTGTGAGCTTTAACAATACGATGATTTCAAGACTATCAACCCCTCCTTTGACTTCGGTAGATATCCAAACCTTTCAATTGGGGTATGAATCAGCGCGATGCCTGATTGAACAGATAAAAGAACCAGAAACGATAAATAAAAGAATTATTATTCCTGCACTTATTGTGGAAAGAGAATCATGTATAGGGTATGGACAATGAAGAAGCCTCTATTTAAATTAAAAGAGGCATTCGTGCACAAAATAGTGCAAACGTTTGCCTTGCATAAAATTTTTTTAATATAAGGAGAGAACATATATGAAGGTATTAGTATGGAATGAAAACCGACATGAAAAAACAAATCAAGTGGTTGCAGAAAATTACCCAAACGGGATCCATGGTACAATTGCCGAATTTTTAAAAGAAGACCAAATTACAGTTAAAACCGCAACGTTAGATGAACCTGAACACGGTTTAACGGATGAAGTATTAAATGAAACAGATGTGTTAGTATGGTGGGGACATAAAGCACATGAAGACGTTAAGGATGAGATTGTTGAAAAAGTTCACAAAAGAGTTCTAGAAGGTATGGGGTTAGTTGTCTTGCACTCAGGGCATTTCTCCAAGATTTTCAAAAAGTTAATGGGTACTGGATGTGACCTTAAGTGGCGTGAGGCTGGTGAAAAAGAGCGTCTTTGGGTTGTAGATCCAACACATCCAATTGCAGAAGGACTTGGACAATATATAGAATTAGAGCAGGAAGAAATGTATGGTGAGCATTTTGACATTCCAACACCAGACGAACTTATTTTTGTAAGCTGGTTTGAAGGTGGAGAGGTATTCCGCAGCGGCTGCACGTTCAAACGCGGGCAAGGTAAAATTTTCTACTTCCGCCCTGGACATGAGACATATAAGACTTATCATAATGCAGAAATTCAGAGAGTAATTAAAAACGGTGTAAACTGGGCAAGGCCTTCTAAAACTGCTGTCCCTGTATACGGAAATTCAAAGCCATTAGAAAAAATCTCAGAAAAGGCAAATGTTTAAATTTAAGCGGAGCTAAAAGGAGAGAGAGACCTATGTCATTGAAAGTTGCTGTTATTGGTTGTGGGAGTATTGCAAGACACCGCCATTTAGTCGAATACGATTCTCATCCAGCTGTAGAAATCACTGCAGTTTGTGATATTGTTGAAAATCGTGCAAATGAAATGGCAAAAAAATATAATGCAAAAGCATACACAAGTTATGAGGAATTATTTGCAAATGAAAAGATAGACGCAGTAAGTGTTTGTCTTCCGAATGCACTTCACGCACCCGTATCGATTGCTGCATTAACCGCAGGATGCCATGTTTTATGTGAAAAACCGATGGCAACTTCGAGAGAAGAAGCGGATCAGATGATTGAAGCCGCAAAGAAAAATAATAAAAAATTAATGATTGCACATAATCAACGATTTGTCCCTTCACATGTTAAAGCAAGAAAGTTAATCGAAGATGGTGAAGCGGGAAAAATTTACAGCTTTAGAACAGCTTTTGGTCACGGCGGTCCTGAAGGCTGGAGTGCAGATGGGAAAGAAAGCTGGTTCTTTAAAAAGGAACAAGCCTTTATTGGTGCAATGGGTGACTTGGGTGTCCATAAAGCCGATCTTCTTCGTTATTTGTTAGGAGAAGAATTTGTTGAAGTTGCCAGCTTTGTTGAAACAAGTGCAAAAGAAGGCTCTGATGTAGATGACAATGCTGTTTTCATTCTAAAATCAGAGAGCGGAATAATTGGCACGCTTGCCGCTAGCTGGGCTTACACGGCGGGTGAAGATAATTCAACTATTATTTATGGTGAAAATGCCATCTTACGTCTAGAAGATGATCCAAATTATTCCTTGATTGTTCAATATAAAAATGGTGAAGTCGTCCGTTACGAATTAGGGAAGATTCAGTCTAATGATGAGGGCGGACAAAAGAATACTCATGTGATTGAAAACTTTGTTCATGCGATTGAAACGAACACTGAACCTCCTATTAGTGGTGAGGAAGGCAAAAAGTCATTAGAAGTGATTATTGCAGCGATCGAGTCAAATGAATCCAAGCAAATTACAAAGGTTAGTAAGGTGTAAGCATGAGTAAGATAAGAATGGGAATCATCGGGGTCGGAGGAATCGCCCAGATTAGACATATTCCTGTATATTTAAAAATGGCAGATAAAGTGACAATCACTGCGGTCAGTGATTTAAATGTGAGCAGGGCTCAAGAAGTTGCTGAGAAGAATGGCATCCCGCATGTATTTACGGATTATCGACAAATGTTTGATTTAGTAGATGCTGTTACCATTTGTACACCTAATAAGTCCCATGCTGAAATTGTTACCGCTGCGCTTGAAGCGGGCATTCATGTCCTGTGTGAAAAACCAATGGCAATTACCACGGAAGAATGTGAAGCAATGATTGCGGCTTCCAAAAAAAATAATAAAGTTTTATCCATTGCCTATCATTATCGTCATAAAAAACAATCGCAAGCTGCAAAGGAAGCGATGGTTAATGGAGATGTAGGTGAGCCGCTTGTAACGAGAGTACAGGCATTAAGACGTAGAAAAGTACCTGGCTGGGGTGTTTTTACAAACAAAGAATTGCAGGGAGGCGGAAGTTTAATTGACTATGGCTGCCACCTTCTTGATTTAGCATTATGGTTATTAGGCGACCCAGAACCGGTGCAAGTAATCGGTAAATCCTATAACCGTTTAAGCAAAATGTCCAATCAGGTAAATGAATGGGGCTCATTCGATCCAAAAACATTCGATGTGGATGATCATGTGACAAGCTATATTACCTTTGAAAATGGATCATCGCTTTTATTTGAATGTTCATGGGCAGCAAATATAAAGGAAGATAAAGAGCATTTAAGTATTTCTGGAGTGAATGGCGGTATCAATGTATTTCCTTTTGAGCTGTATCAAGCTAAAAATGGAATGCTTTTAAATACAGAAGCAGCTGTCATCATTGGGGAAGAAGATGCAGGGGTCCCGCAAGCAGAAAACTTTATTGATGCGTGTCTGGGTATTGCTGAAATTGTAGTGAAGCCGGAAGAGGCATTAAAGGTAAACAAAATCATCGAATCGATTTATATTAGCAGCGAATCAGGGAAGAGTGTTCAATATAACAAATAGAATGGAGGTTGGCGGAATTGAAATTAGGCGTTTTTACCGTTTTATTTTCTAGCAAATCATTTGAGGATATGCTTGATCATGTCCAAGCTTCAGGTTTAAAAGCCGTTGAAATCGGAACTGGCTGTTATCCTGGAAATGCCCACTGTCCGTTAGAAGAATTACTTGAAAGTGAAGAAAAGCGAGCGGAATATCTTGAAAAAGTCCATTCCCGTGGTTTAACGATCAGTGCATTCAGCTGTCATGGAAACCCGATTTCACCTGACGAGCAATTTGCGAAAGAATCTCATGATACCTTAACCAAAACAATTAAGCTGGCAGCACTGATGAGTGTACCAGTAGTGAATACTTTTTCGGGAATACCTGGAGACCAGGAAGGAGCTAAGTTTCCTAACTGGCCTGTAACGCCATGGCCAAATGAGTATTCTGACCTTTTAACCTGGCAATGGGAGGAAAAACTAATCCCGTATTGGAAACAGCAAGGTGAGTTTGCTAAAGAAAATGGGGTAAAGATTGGCTTAGAGCTTCATGCAGGTTTCCTTGTTCACACCCCTTATACCATGTTGAAATTACGAGAAGCAACTTGTGATGCAATCGGCGCCAACCTTGATCCTAGTCATTTATGGTGGCAGGGAATTGATCCTGTTGCAGCGATAAAAATACTAGGCAAGGAAAATGCCATCCATCATTTCCATGCGA
The DNA here is from genome assembly GCF_013396335.1 of Bacillus sp. EB106-08-02-XG196. Classification (GTDB taxonomy): domain Bacteria; phylum Bacillota; class Bacilli; order Bacillales; family Cytobacillaceae; genus Neobacillus. Next base: position 10,996 of record NZ_JABWSY010000014.1, on the reverse strand, counting down.
AAGATACATACATCGATCAAGAAAATGTAAATATGTATGGATTAACGGACATGCAACCATATTCGAACGTACAAACTCGTGCTTGGACTTTTCGTTCAGTAGGATATGGGCATAGTATTCAAGAGTGGTCAAATATCGTAAGTGCCCTTAAGACATATGGGTACGATTATGTGATCAGCATCGAGCATGAAGACCCAATCATGTCAATTGATGAAGGCTTCAGCCGGGCAGTGAAAAATTTAAAAAGCGTGATTATCGAAGAAACCCCAACCGATATATGGTGGGCTTAGGACCCCTATAAAAAAGTGCCTCCCTTTAAGTAAACTTGTGTTAAGACACGAGCCATCTATACTTAAAGGGATTTTTTTAAATTGTTGGGAGTAAAGGAGGAGGAAAATGAAAGGATCTTCTGATCTAATGGAGGGTTTATACCGCATATGTGAATGGATTATGAGATTTACTGTAATCAATTTATTATGGTTCCTATTTAATATTCCTATTGTTTTCATATTATTGACAATCATATTTGTTGAGCAAAAAGTGGTCTTGGTTGTTTTACTCCTGCCGCTTATCATTTTGCTGCCTGTATTATTTTTTCCGGCAACGACCGCGATGTTTGCTTCAGCAAGGGATTGGGTTATCCAGGAAGAGAGTACCTCTATTAGGCAATATTGGCGTTACTATAAAGAAAACTACAAAAAAAGTCTGCGTGGGGGTTTAGTCTTAACGGCAATCTGGACTTTCTGGGCAGTGGATTTCTACTATTTTAGTAAGGAAAATATTATCTTTATGGGCATTTTCCTATTAATAGGAATTGTATTATTTGTATTTTCCATCAACTTCTTTTCGATTATTGCTCATTATCACATGAAAGTAGTGCCTGCAATGAAAAATGCCTTACTGATTACATTTGGAAGTCCGGTACTATTCTTAACGATTCTCATTAGTAATAGCATCCTTTTATATTTCAGTTTAACTGTATTTTGGTTTTTGCTTCCTTTCTTTACTGGGTCATTAATTGCGTATTTATCATTTTCTGCATTTTATCGATTTTATCTAAAAGTACTATCAGCTTGAATTGGCAAAAATAATAGTAAGACACTCAAATCGAATTTGGGAGGCAAAATCTTGGAAAAAAAGTGGTGGAAGGAAAGTGTCGTCTATCAAATATATCCGCGAAGCTTTAAGGATAGTAATGGCGATGGCATTGGCGATATAAAAGGAATCATTGAAAAATTAGATTACTTATATGAGTTGGGGATAGATGTGATTTGGCTTTCTCCCGTATATGAGTCTCCAAATGATGATGGTGGTTATGATATTAGTGACTATCAAGCCATTATGGATGAGTTTGGTACCATTGAAGATTGGGAAACTATGCTTAGTGAGATACATAAAAGAGAAATGAAGCTGATGATGGATTTGGTTGTAAACCATACATCGGATGAACACAAATGGTTTATCGAATCAAGGCAATCAAAGGACAATCCCTACCGTGATTATTATATTTGGAGACCAGGTGAAAAAGGGGAGGAGCCGAGTAACTGGCAATCCTTTTTTAGCGGATCTACTTGGCAATATGACCAAGTTTCGGATGAATATTATCTTCACTTATTTAGCAAAAAACAGCCTGATTTGAACTGGGAAAATCCAAAGCTGCGCCAAGAAATTTATGACATGATGACCTGGTGGTTAGAAAAGGGGATTGATGGTTTCCGTATGGATGTCATCAATGTGATTTCTAAAGACTCAAATTTTCCTGACGTTGAAGAAAGAAACCGTAAAGGAAAATACCAGTGGGCAGGGAAATATTTCGTCAATGGACCGAGAATTCATGAATACCTTCGGGAAATGAAAGAAAAAGTGTTATCTAAGTATGACATTTTGACTGTAGGAGAAATGCCTGAAGTTAATCCTGAGGACGCACTGAAATATACAGATCAAAACGATGGAACCTTAAACATGGTCTTCCAGTTTGAACATATGAGAGTCGATGCTAAAAATAATATAAAATGGGATGTAAAACCTTTTGACTTAAAAGAGTTAAAGCAGATCATGACAAAATGGCAAAAGGTTCTCGAAGGTAAGGCCTGGAATAGTTTATATTTAAGCAATCATGATCAGGCTCGTCCTGTTTCTCGTTTTGGTAATGATCAAGAGTATCGGGTGGAATCAGCAAAAATGCTCGGAACATGGCTGCATATGATGCAGGGGACTCCATATATTTATCAAGGAGAAGAAATTGGGATGACCAATTTAAGATTCCCAGCGATTGATGATCATCGTTGTATTGAAACGTTAAACATGTATAAGGATGCTACGGAGAATCAAGGGAAAAACCCAGAAGATGTTATGAACGCTATTTATGCAAAAAGCCGCGATAATGCTAGAACGCCAATGCAATGGGATGATTCCGGCCAAGCTGGCTTTACAACTGGGGAGCCTTGGTTGATGGTGAATCCAAATTATCGGGAAATTAATGCTGAAAAGGCTATTTCTGACCCAAATTCAATCTATCATTATTATAAAAAATTGATTCAGTTAAGAAAAGCATATCCAATTATTGTGTATGGGAAATATGATTTACTATATGCAGACCACGAAAAAATAGCTGCCTATACAAGGACATTAAAAAATGAAATGTTACTTGTTGTTACGAATTTTAGTTCGGAACAGCCTGTTTTTATTCTGCCTGAAACCATTACATATAAATCCCATGATTTATTAATTGGTAATTATGTTATAGAAAGTAATGAAAATATCAAAAGTTTTCAATTGAAACCGTATGAAGCCAGAGTTTATTTATTACGGTCATAAGCGGAACTTTATGACATGGTGAATGGGCGGCTTGATAACCAGCAAAAGTAAAATAAGCGGATATTTGAGACTGTCGATTAATTATGCAAGTGAAATTCAGCAACTCCAATTTGATGAAATTGTGACCAAATATTTGCTTTTTTAGCTACTTTTTATAGTTTTTTATATCTATTTAGGTAGAAAATAGTTGGAATCTTCGTTTTCTAAAAGGTTAAATGAGTTAATCGACAGTCTCATATCACCGTCTATTTATCAGATCGGATGGTTAACCTCATCCCCCAACTGATATGAGCGAACCACCTTGACTGGAAGCAGGAATCAGTACCATTTAAGTCGATTTAATTTAAAACTGCTTTCGTAAGCCGTTCCCACGGTTTGCTTAGCCAGCGTTTTAAGGCGAAACACCCGCGCAGCCACTCATCTGCCCCTTGGGCAAGCCATATGCCTAGAAGTCCCAAACCATAGTGAATGCCTAGGAAATAACTAAGTGATACTGCTATTCCCCACATTGAAATAATGCCAATAATAACGGGAAAACGAACATCTCCTGCAGACTTTAATGAACTCATTAAGACGATATTCATAGCTCTTCCGGGCTCAACGAAAACTATGGCCCATAGAACAGGGAGTCCAACCATAATAATGGCAGGGTCCTCTGTGAATACTCTTAAGACGAAGTCTCCTCCAAAAGCGATAATGAGTGATACGAAGGTGGAAGCAAACATAGCGATCTTCAGAGTTTGAATTCCTCGTTTTAAGGCGCGATCGTATTGTTTCCCGCCAATATAACGTGCTACCAAAAGCTGAGTTCCTTGAGCAATCGCGACTGTGAACAAAAAGCAAAGCATGCTGATATTTAAAATATATACTCTACCAGCCAAAGAGGCTGTACCCATTGTAACCACAAAGCTAGTAATAACTACTTGAGATAATTGGTAGGAAAGATTTTCTCCAGCTGAAGGAATTCCAATCTCGAGCAATTCCCGGATATCTTGTTTTTTTGCGTTGAAGATGTCCTTGATGACGATTTTTAAAGAAAGTCTGTTATATAGCAAATACAATAGAGCACAAACAGCATAGGCTCGAGCTGCAAAGATAGCCCAGGATACACCCGTCACACCTGTAATTGGCAGACCTAAGATTCCGGTTGTCGCAATAATATTCCCGCCAATACTGATTAAATTCATAACAACAGTAACCATCATAGATTCCTTCGTGTATCCATAACTGCGAAGGATTGCACTGAAAGCCAGAGAGAGTGATTCGAAAAAGAGTGAAAGTGCACATATTTGTACAAAGGTAAGTCCGTAGTCGAAAACCGGACCATGAACATCGTACAAACGAAGCATCGGCTCTCCTAAAATAAAAACAACAATAGCAATGCATATTCCAAACCAGAAATTCAATCCAAATACGGAATAGGATAATTGTCTTGCACGTTGAAGTTTTCCTGCACCAAGATTCTGGCTGATTAGAACAGTTGCCCCAATAGATGTGACATTAAAAACTAAAATAAAAATATTTAGCAGTTGGTTAGCGACTCCAACACCCGCTACTGCTTGGTCAGAGTATTGACTTAACATCAGTGTAGCCACAATACCCAACCCCATATGAAGAGATAGTTCAATAAAGAGCGGCCAGGTAATACTGAAAAGAGTCTGTTCTTGATAGGTGTTTTTTTGTTCCTCCACGATTTTCTCCTAGCGGTTTTAATTAATAATGTTTTATTTTACTCCTTTAAGGGTGATATAGGAATAGGAAATTAAGGTTGAAAGTTTTTTTCAAAAAAGGGAACACATATGGAAAAAATATAAGATTGTTATCAAGCTTTGAATTTGCTATTTTTAAACTATAACAATACTAAAATGGGGGACAAATATGGTTACAAAAAGAATTTTATACAGGTTTTTGTTAATCCACATTGTTGGCTTATTTGTCCTTTTACAATTTATAGATTTAATGAATCCAGACCTTTTTCATTCTTTTAAAACAGTAAGTAATAGTGCTTCAGTTATTTCGATCGCTGCCATCGGTTTCCTATTTTTTTTAGTTAAAGAATTCGATAAGAAAGCCGATGAATTTACTAAAAACCAGCAGAAAATGAAAAATATATTTGATACGCTGGATGTTGCCATCTGGTCCCATGACTTAAAGTCAGACACCTTATTAATCACTCCTGGAATAGAAAAACTATATGGATATAAGCTGGATGATTTTTATGAAAATACGAATCTTTGGAAAGAAGTTATTTATCCGGAGGATTTGTCTGTTTTAAAGGAAAGGGAAAGGAAACTTGCAGTTGGAGAAGCAGCTACTAGCCAATATCGTATTATTCGCCCTGATGGTGAAGTGCGCTGGATACAGGACAGAGGGATACCAACCTTTGACCAAAAAGGAGACTTTGTTGATTTTACAAGTGTGTTATTCGATATTACAGATCGGAAAGAAAGCGAAGGACTCTATCAAAGCCTAGTTGAAATGTCACCTGATATTATTGCTGTCGTTTATGATGGGAAAATTGAATATATAAATGAGGCGGGCTGCAAATTAATTGGTGCTGAAAGTCAGGAGCAGGTGATTGGGCAATCAGCTAGGAATTTTGCTCCTTCGCATATTACTGACTTAATTAAAAGTAAAGTATTCGCAGCTGAAAAAGTAGAAAATGAGCGACTTAGGCTTGAATTCCAGGTTAGGCGAACTGACGGTGAAAGCATTGATGTGGAGATGGCTGCAAGGTCTATTTTATATGAAGGCAGATTTGCCGTTCAGGTAGTGGGCAGAGATATTACCCATAGGAAGAAATCGGAACAAACGATTAAATACATGGCCTATTATGACTCATTAACAGGATTGCCAAATCGAAATCAGTTCAGGAACCACCTTTACGAAGTATTACGTCATCAACAGGAAAAGATGCACGCAGTGCTATTCTTAGATTTAGATCGCTTTAAAATTATCAATGATACAAAAGGTCACTCAGTTGGGGACATTATTCTCCAAAAGGTAGCAGGTCGATTAGAAAAGGCAGTACAAAATGAAGGTCTAGTATCTCGCCAGGGCGGTGATGAATTTATTATCGTCCTTAAAGATATAGACAAGGAAAACACTTCACAGGTAGCTAAGCGAATTCTTAATGAATTTTCAAATCCATTTGAAGTAAATAGTGAAGAATTTTTTGTCACACCAAGTATTGGAATCAGTATCTATCCAATTGATGGAAGTGATGAGGAAACACTTATTAAAAATGCTGATACTGCTATGTACCAAGCAAAAGAACGTGGGAAAAATAATTACCAATTCTACTCCACTAACCTTGATGGAATTTCAACGTGGAAAATGAAATTAGAGAACTGGTTAAGAAGAGCAATGGAGCAGAAACAAATGACACTCCATTACCAACCGCAGTTGGATTTACGTACTGGAGAAATTGTTGGGGTGGAAGCATTAATTCGCTGGAATCACCCAGAATATGGATATATTGCGCCGTCTGAATTTATACCTCTTGCAGAAGAAACAGGACTGATTGTGCCATTAGGAAAATGGATACTAAGAGAGGCGTGTGAGCGGAGGAAGGCGTGGAAGGATGCGGGATATGGAGATTTTCCAATAGCGGTTAACGTGTCTGTTCGACAATTTCAGGATGAGCATTTTATCCAGTTTATTTCCGATACGCTGGAAGAAGTTGGATTAGAGGCGAATTATTTAGAACTCGAAATTACGGAAAGTCTTATGCAAAACCTAGAGAACTCTATCATCATTCTGAATCAATTAAAGGAGGTAGGTGTTCTCTTATCGGTGGATGACTTTGGTACGGGCTATTCCTCATTAAGCTATTTAAAACATCTTCCCATTGATAAAATAAAGATCGATAAATCCTTTGTTGATGACATAATCTCTCACTCAAATCAAGGAATGATGGTGAAAACGATTATTGACATGGGCGTGAATCTAAAATTCACAGTTATTGCAGAAGGTATCGAAACAGAAGAGCAGGTTAAGTTCTTAACACGGAATGCCTGTCAGATTGGACAAGGGTATTACTACAGTAAGCCGTTGTCTGCTGAGAAGCTGGAAGAATTTTTAATAAAAGGCAATGTTCCTATCGAATAGGATTTTGGCGGAACCCTCTGCCTCTTTTTTTTGCAAAAAAAGGACCTTCAGTTGAAGGTCTTTCAGTTTCCCCATTTCATGTGTACACTTAACGTACAGCAGGACAAGGGAGTGCTTGGATCCGGATGGGCGGTAAGCTCGAAGGTTATTCCGGTTGGCGTGTATTTTGTTTCCACAGGTACTTTAAGACCAATCGTTTTGATTAACTTATCTACTTCGGTTTTGTTTCCCTGCTGAGCAAAACTCATTAACTTAACATCAAAACCTTCATCACCTAACCGGTCCAACAGGATACTGCCTTGGTCCATTAATAGCCGATAGGATTTAATGGACTTCGTGAAAATATTTACATCCACCTGCGGATATTGCCTGGTTACTGGGGGATAAAAGTAGTAACCTGGGTAAGCAGGGTGCTGAGGATATGGTGGATAAGGATAGTGGTAATAGTACATTGTAACGCTCCTTCCATATTTAAAACACAAGGCAATATACGGTATGTATGTTGGACTTTTTTTGTTACAAGTAAAGAGCGCCTGGAGTTTGGCTCCAAGCGCTCTTTACAGTATTAGAAAATATGAACATTCCCGCTAGAAACGGAAACATTTATTTGATTCTTCCCGGAACCGTGTATTCCTTTTAAACTCTTTTTATCCGTTCCATTAGTGGTTAATGGAAAATCACTCGAAATATTTCCACTGCTCACTTCCCCATCTAGGTTGAAATCCGCATTATCAGGTAAATCTAGATTTACATTTCCTGAGCTAAGGTCAATCTCAATTGAATCATTAAGCTTATCCATTTGCATGGAGAACCTTCCAGAAGATACATCTGCTTTCAATGCACCTGTAAAGTGGTTAACCTCTAAATTTCCAGAGCTAAGGTCAAAGCTGCTTGATTTAGTCTTTAATGTATCCATTTTAACATTGCCTGAAGAACCATCGTGAGTAAACTCATTCACTTCTAAATGATCAATATTCACATTCCCAGAACCAATATCTAAAGAAAGTTCATCTAATTTCATCGATTGTCCGGAGAAATGCAGGCTGCCTGAGCCAATCTGAATCTCCATATCTCGGTTATAATCTTCAGGTATATAAACTTTAAGGTGTCTTTTTTCAGAGAAAGACAACCAATCAAACATTTTTCTTTTCGTTTCAACTACTATACTGCTGCCTTCTTCTTTCACAATGAGCGAGCCTTTCCCCGTTAAAATCGCCTTAACATCATCACGGTTCTCAGGAATAATGGTTGTTTTTACACCTGCCACATTAATATCAATGGATTCAATGTCATTTGATATCGCTGACCTCCCATCTTTACTGGCGTCAACTGCAAAACCATCAAATTGAAAAGACTGATTAAAAACAATATATAACCCGGTGATGATTAATAAAAGAATCACAATCCTCTTCATATAAATCCCTGCCCTTCATTTCTTATAGCTCTATCATAAGGGATTTAGAGTGAACCACCAATGAACCTGAGATTTAATTATTTCTAAGGCTTGAGACGTATTATGGCAGACAAAGTGGAAATCTTATTCGATTTCCGAACTATTAAAATTGTGATATTCTTTGTATTGGAGGTGTTAACCATGACATTAAAAAATATTACCCCTAAAGAACTTTATGAGAGAACAAAAGGTGAGGATCAGATTGTTCTTCTTGATGTTCGAGCAGTCGAAAAATATAAAGAATTCCATATCGAAGATCCCCAGGTGGTGAGCCTAAATATCCCGAAGACGGAAATATTCAATCTTGAAGAAGGTGCGGATCTTTCACATCTGTCAAAGGAACGCCCGGTTGTTGTTACTTGTACGACTGGAAACTCAGCGGCAAAGTGTGCAAAGATTCTTGACGGTCTCGGCTACCAAGTTGAAGTGTTAGAAGGCGGCCTCACCGCTTGGAAGGAATATAGAAAATAGCTTGGAGAGAAGCAATATGCTGCTGACGATAAATAAACAACTAGAAAAAATAATGCCTTTAATCACTCCTGCGAGTGTTGTATTGGGTGTAATACTTTCTGCCTATATAAAGGACTTTTCGTATTTAATCCCTTGGATATTTGCTTTTATGACCTTTTCTGGGAGCTTGAACTCGAATTTCAAATCATTATCAGATGTGGTACGCCATCCACTTCCGATCTTTGCTGCAATGATTTTATTACACATACACATGCCAATTTGGGCTTGGGGTGTCGGTCATATAACTTTCCAAGACGATATCTTTACCATTACCGGTATTGTGTTAGGAATGGCGATTCCAACTGGTATAACGAGCTTTATTTGGGTTTCGATTTATAAAGGAAATATCCCGTTGACTTTATCCATTATCTTAATCGATACGCTGCTTTCCCCGTTACTTGTTCCTTATTGTCTTTCATTATTAATAGGTGAAAAAATTGACATGGACATTGTCGGAATCATGCAAGGTTTAGTTGGAATGATCGTACTGCCTTCTATCCTTGGAATGCTGCTAAATCAATTTTTAAAAGGCAGTGTGACGAAAAAGCTGAGCGCGACTTTGGCCCCTTTTTCAAAAATCACTCTGGGAATTGTTGTCATGCTTAACGGTGCAGTCATTGCACCTTATTTAAGAAATATTAATTTAAAATTAATTAGTATCATTCTTGTGGTTTTTTTTATTGCGGCTACAGGTTATGTGTTCTCGTTCTTTATTGGTAAACTAATCAGAAGTGACCGAGATACTGTCGTATCTTTGACCTTCTCGGGCGGAATGAGAAATATTAGTGCTGGTGCTGTTATTGCGGTCACTTATTTTCCACCAGCAGTGGCAGTTCCAGTGGTTGTCGGTATGTTGTTCCAGCAGGTACTGGCTTCTTTTACAGGATATTTTTTAGCCCGTTATTATAACAAGAATACGATATATATAAAGCTTGAAGGTGTTAACAAGAACGAAGGAATTTGACACCTGAGGCACTTCAAATAGAAGTGTCTTTTTTTGATTGTAAAACTTTGATCTAGGGTAAAGTATATGAGGAAAATGAATTGACATGAAACCAAAAGGTTTTATATAATACAAGAAGTGAAACCAAATGGTTTTATATAAAAGATGAAGGTAGGAGAAATTCTTGCAAAATACATTACAAGATATTAAACAAACGCTAGTATTCAACGCACCTATTCAAAAGGTATGGGAACAGGTATCAACATCAGAGGGTATTGCAGCTTGGTTTATGCCAAATGACTTTAAACCAGAAGTAGGACATGAATTCCACATACAATCTCCTTTTGGTCCATCACCATGTAAAGTGACTGAATTTGACCCCCCTAATACGCTTTCGTTTACGTGGGACACAGATGGCTGGTTTTTAACGTTTATCTTAAAAGAAATAGACGGTAAAACAGAGTTTACCCTTATCCATGGCGGCTGGAAATCAGCAGATGAAATGGTTGGAAAAGCAGGAGAAAAAGCTTCTGTTATTCGTGATCGCATGTCTCAAGGCTGGACAGGCATCCTTGAAAACCTTCGTAAGCTTTTGGAGAGCTAAGTGTCAGCAACAAGCCAAAAGCATGATGTATTTCAAGCAATTGCTGATCCTACGCGGAGAGAGGTATTAAGACTGCTTGCGGAAAGGGAATTACCTATTTCAGAAATAACCTCTCATTTTCCGATAAGCAGAACGGCCGTTGCCAAGCATCTTCAGGTCCTTTCTGAAGCCGAGTTAGTCAGTGGAAGGAAGGTAGGAAGGGAAAAAATTTATCGTTTGCACCCAGAGCCGTTATCCGAGCTAAAAGACTGGCTGTCCTACTACGAAAAGTTTTGGGAAAACAAACTTTCGATCCTTAAACATATCGTTGAAAGCCCAAGCTTGAACGATATGAAATCAGATGAAACCGACAAGAATTAATGTCGGTTTTTTTTGTCGGATCTGGAGTGACCGAAGTGCATACAGAAAAAGCATTTGGGTAACTCCAAGGGATCTGGAGTGACCGAAGTGCATACAGAAAAAGCATTTGGGTAACTCCAAGGTAGAAATGCTAATTTAAATATGTACAATCATGCTTGAATAAAGATGTACAAAATTGATTGGTCAATTCATACTAATC
>NZ_JABWSY010000013.1:159565-200613 GCF_013396335.1 Bacillus sp. EB106-08-02-XG196 | reverse complement strand
GCGATTGTGGCGAAGTGGTTAACGCACCTGATTGTGGTTCAGGCATTCGTGGGTTCGATTCCCATCAGTCGCCCCATCTATTTATTATAATAGTGCGGGTGTAGTTTAGTGGTAAAACCTCAGCCTTCCAAGCTGATGTTGTGAGTTCGATTCTCATCACCCGCTCCATATGGGCCTATAGCTCAGCTGGTTAGAGCGCACGCCTGATAAGCGTGAGGTCGATGGTTCGAGTCCATTTAGGCCCACCAGATTTTCTTGCGAAGCAAAATAACTTTATACTGTTCCGCAGTAGCTCAGTGGTAGAGCTATCGGCTGTTAACCGATCGGTCGTAGGTTCGAGTCCTACCTGCGGAGCCATTTTTTATGGGGAAGTACTCAAGAGGCTGAAGAGGCGCCCCTGCTAAGGGTGTAGGTCGGGTAACCGGCGCGAGGGTTCAAATCCCTCCTTCTCCGCCATAAAATTTAAGGCCCCTTGGTCAAGTGGTTAAGACACCTCCCTTTCACGGAGGTAACACGGGTTCGAATCCCGTAGGGGTCATACAAAAAGGCTGATGATATATTATCATCAGTTTTTTTGTGCTTTTTTAATAGTAAAAAAACGATACCTACATCTATAGAGTGACCGAATACTTGCAGATAATTCCATTAGGGTAACTCCAGCGCCCTTGGAGTGACCGAAAGCCTGTAGATAATTCCATTAGGGTAACTCCAGCGCCCTTGGAGTGACCGAAAGCCTGTAGATAATTCCATTAGGGTAACTCCAGCGCCCTTGGAGTGACCGAAAGCCTGTAGATAATTCCATTAGGGTAACTCCAGCGCCCTTGGAGTGATCGAACTCCTGTAGATTATTCCATATGGGTAAACTCCAGCCTCTTTAAGATAACATGCTGCATTAGCCATTATGAAATGTCCCTTTTATTCTTAATTTTCCTAACTAACCCCTATATAAGAATCATCTCTAAATATTTGTTATTATATAAGAAAAACAAACAATTCAATCCTCTAAAACGTCCATAGCTAGTCCAAGACTGGAGAGAGCAATCTCTAAGGAACAATACTATTTTAATATAATTCCCTCCATTCCTCATCACCGAGAAAAACGTTGGTAACGCTTACATCTTCCGGGTTTTCTATAATTTTATACTGCTTAATTTATAACAAATCAAATAATATTTTTTACCCAAAATTGCAAAAAAACTTTATATATTTTTGTCGTTAATTGAAGGAATCTTTGTTGAATGTTGTCGTAAGTTGTTGAAATGTCCGTTTATATGACAAACTATAAAACTTATTGTCAGAAAAGATAAAAAAGTTTTATAAGGATTATTTGTTATTTGCACTTATAATTAACCCTTGAAATACATTTTCACAAGGATGAGGTTATTAATGGCAGTGAATACTTTATATCCAACAGAATATCAGTTGCATTTATTTCATGAGGGAAACCTTTTTCAAAGTCATCAGCTTTTTGGAGCACACGTGTTTAAAGAATCAGACAAAGTCTATACGAGATTTTGTGTTTGGGCTCCCAATGCTAAAGAAGTCAGGCTAGTGGGTAATTTCAATAGCTGGAATGGAGAAGGTTACGATTTACATAGGGTAAACAATGAAGGTGTATGGATTATAGTTATTGATCAGGACCTAAGTGGCTGCCTCTATAAATATGAAATAACAACAACGCAAAATGAAAAAATTTTAAAAGCAGATCCATATGCCTTCTATTCCGAACTAAGGCCAAATACTGCTTCAATCGTTTACTCATTGAAAAACTACGATTGGCAGGATAACCATTGGATGTATCGGAAACAAAAAAAGAACATCTTGTCAGAGCCGCAGGTAATTTATGAAGTTCATTTTGGATCTTGGAAGAAACATGAAAATGGCGATTTTTTAACATATAGGGATATGGCAGAAGAACTCATTCCTTATGTGCTTGAACATGGATTTACACATATTGAATTATTACCTCTTATTGAACACCCCTATGACGGTTCTTGGGGATATCAAGGAACTGGGTACTTTTCCACAACCTCTCGCTATGGAACACCAAAGGACTTCATGTACTTTGTTGACCAATGTCATCAGAATGGCATTGGCGTTATTCTTGATTGGGTGCCTGGTCACTTTTGTAAGGATTCACATGGGTTATATCGTTTTGATGGCTCACATATTTATTCCTACGAAACAGAGAGTGACAGGGAAAACAAAGTCTGGGGGACAGCAAACTTTGATCTTGGAAAAGGTGAAGTTCAAAGCTTCCTCATCTCAAATGCCTTTTTTTGGATAGATTATTTTCATATTGATGGATTTAGGATGGATGCTGTTGCGAATATCATTTATTGGCCAAATTCAGACGATAATCAAGAAAATCCATTTGGAATTGAGTTTCTTAAAAAGCTAAACGTAGAAGTACATGAATATGATCCAACGTTTGTCATGATTGGTGAAGATTCAACAGACTTCCCTAATGTTACCTCCCCTGTCCATTATGGTGGATTAGGCTTCGATTATAAATGGAATATGGGCTGGATGAATGACATGTTAAAATACATGGAAACTCCGCCATTTGCACGTGCAAATGTCCATACTAAAGTGACATTTTCACTTCTTTATGCCTTCTCTGAAAACTTTATGCTCCCATTTTCACATGATGAAGTGGTCCATGGTAAGAAGTCATTATTAGATAAAATGCCGGGTGATTATTGGGAGAAGTTTGCGCAGCTCCGCTTGCTTCTAGGGTATATGTTTGCACATCCTGGGAAGAATCTACTGTTTATGGGATTTGAGCTTGGTCAGTTCTCAGAGTGGAAAGATAAAGAACAATTAGATTGGAATTTATTAGATTATGAAATGCATCAAAATGTAAATCAATACGTTAAACAATTAACAAAAATTTACAAACGCTCTAAAGCTCTTTATGAGCTTGACCATAATCATGATGGTTTTGAATGGATTGACTGTAATAACGAAAGCCAATCAGTCTTTTCTTTTATTAGGAAAGGTAAGACGGAAAATGATTATTTAGTCATCATATGCAATTTTACAGGTGTTCACTATCCAGAATTTAAAATTGGCGTACCCATTCAAAGTGAGTTTAGGGAAATTTTAAATAGTGACCATCAAGACTTTGGCGGCGCTGGATTTGTGAATAAGAAAACATTTATGTCTGAAGAAGTGCCATTTCATGGTAAACCATATTCCGTTAATGTGACGATTCCGCCTTTTGGCTTTCAGATCATACGACCGGTGAAAAAACGAAAGGAGAGAAAAGGGAATGGGAAAGAAGAAGTGCGTAGCTATGCTATTGGCAGGAGGGAAAGGAAGTAGACTTAACTCACTAACGAAGGATTTGGCAAAGCCTGCTGTTCCTTTTGGAGGAAAGTACAGAATCATTGATTTTCCATTAAGCAATTGTGCAAATTCAGGTATTGATACAGTGGGAGTCTTAACACAATATCAACCATTGCTATTAAACTCGTATATAGGTATAGGTAGTGCATGGGACCTTGACCGAAAAGATGGAGGGGTAACTGTTTTACCCCCATATGCTGAGACTTCTGAGGTAAAGTGGTATACCGGAACGGCTAGTGCTATTTATCAAAACCTTAATTATTTAAAGCAATACCAGCCTGAATATGTACTCATTCTCTCAGGTGACCACATTTACAAAATGAATTATGAGAGTATGCTTGAATATCATATTGAGAAAAGAGCAGATGTAACGATCTCTTTAATAGAAGTTCCTTGGGCGGAAGCTAGCCGTTTTGGGATTATGAATACAAACGAGGATTTAAGAATAACAGAGTTTGAGGAAAAGCCTGCAGAGCCGAAAAATAATTTAGCTTCGATGGGCATTTATATTTTTAGCTGGAATATACTGAAAGAATATCTTGAGATGGACGCAAGAAATTCTAAATCCTCCCACGATTTTGGTAAAGATATTATTCCAACGCTGCTAGAAGAAAATAAGAAGTTGTATGCCTATCCTTTTAAAGGCTATTGGAAGGATGTAGGGACAGTTAAGAGTCTTTGGGAAGCAAATATGGATTTATTAAATGACGAATGTGATTTAGATCTATTTGATCACGATTGGAGAATCTATTCTGTAAATCCAAATCAACCTCCTCAGTATATTTCTCCTGAAGCAATTGTTAAGGAGTCTTTAATTAATGAGGGCTGTACGATTGAGGGGGAAATAGATAATTCTGTTTTATTCCAAGGCGTCAGCGTCGGTAAAGGATCCATCATAAAGGAATCGGTCATCATGCCTGATGCAGTGATTGGTGAAAACGTTAAGATTGAAAAAGCAATTGTTCCAAGTGATGCTGTCATTCCGGATGGAACTGTGATTCGTTCATTTGATGATGAAATTATTCTTGTTACAGAAGAAATGTTAAGTGGGTTACATCCTGCTTTATAATATACGGGAGGGACATGTATTGAAGAGAAAGCTATTAGGTGTTATTGACGCAACAACGTACCATGATGATCTAGAGGACCTTTTGACACATCGTTCACTTGCAGCCCTGCCTTTCGCAGGACGTTATCGTATTATTGATTTTGTTCTTTCGAATATGGTTAATTCTGGGATTAGAAGTGTAGCCATCTTTCCGAAAATGATGTATCGATCGCTAATGGATCACCTTGGATCAGGAAAGAATTGGGATTTGAATCGTAAACGCGATGGCCTTTTCTTTTTCCCTACTCCCGTTGTTGATTCAGATATTAATAAAATTGGTTCATTTGAGAACTTTGCAGCAAACTTAGATTTCTTTTACCGCAGTTCTCAAGAGTATTCGATTATTACGAATTGTTATACCGTTCTAAATATGAATTTCAAACCATTGCTAGAATACCATATCCATTCTGAGTGTGATATAACCGAAATTCACCATGAAGATGGAACACCAATGGAAATGTATTTAGTGAAAACATCTTTACTTATTAAACTAATTGAAACAAGAAATGAAACAGGTTATACATGTATGAAAGATGTAGTGTTAGACCCTGACCATTATTACAGCATTTGCCGCTATGAATATTCTGGCTATGCTGTCATGATAAACTCTATTCAAAACTATTATTCTACTAGTTTAAATTTATTGAATTCCGATGTTTGGAAGCAATTATTTATAAAAGAACAGCCAATCCTAACAAAAGTTAAAGATGAGCCGCCAACTCGTTATTTGAAGGGATCAACTGTCCAAAATGCAATGATTGCTAATGGCTGCTTAATCAATGGTTCAGTTGAAAATAGTATCATCTCCAGAGGCGTAAAAATTGGAAAAGGAGCAGTTATTAAAAATAGTATTATCATGCAAAAATGTGTGATTGAAGATAACTGTTATCTTGATTCCGTTATATTAGACAAAGACGTAAAGGTTGAGGAAGGTACAATCTTAACAGGTACCGCCAGAGATCCTTTTGTTGTGCGTAAAGGGTCGAAGCAAGGAGCGTTGATGAATACGTGAAAGTATTATTTGCAGTATCAGAATGTGGTCCATTTGCAAAATCAGGGGGGCTTGCAGACGTTGCAGGCTCTCTGCCTAAAGAACTGAAAAGTCTAGGTACTGACGTACGGGTTATTCTGCCTAAGTATGGAAGTATTGCCGATGACTTTAAAGCGGATATGAAGAAACTGACTGAGTTCAGTGTTCCTGTTGGCTGGAGAAACCAATATTGTGGAATTGAAGAGTTTATCTATCAAGGAGTAACCTATTACTTTGTTGATAATGAATATTATTTTAAACGTGAAGGGTTCTATGGATATTATGATGATGGCGAAAGGTTCGCCTATTTTAACCGGGCTGTATTGGAAGCTTTGGCACATCTAGACTTTTATCCAGATGTCCTTCATTGCCATGACTGGCATACAGCCATGATTCCATTTTTATTAAGAATGGAATATTACAAACGTAAAGACTATGGTTTGATTCGTACTGTTTTCACGATTCACAATTTACAATTTCAGGGCATTTTCCCAAGAGAAACGCTGGGAGACTTGCTTGGCTTAGATTGGGGAGCTTTCCACCCTGAAAATTTAGAGTTTTTTGGCTGTATAAATTATATGAAGGGCGCGCTTGTTGCAGCAGACGAAATAACAACGGTTAGCCCAACCTATAAACAGGAAATTCAAACTCCGGAATATGGAGAAAAACTGGAAGGTCTTTTGAAAACGAGAGAAGAAGATCTAGTTGGAATTTTAAATGGTATAGATGATAAATTCTATAATCCAGCGCATGACACGCTGCTCTACAAAACTTTTTCAGCAAATAAACTTGAGGATAAAGCGATTAACAAAAGTGAAGTCCAAAAGCACTTTGGGCTGCCACAGAGCCCAAACACACCATTAATGGTGATGATTACTAGGCTGACAAAACAAAAGGGATTAGACCTCGTTAAATGTGTATTAAGAGACATTCTTCATGAAGATATTCAAATGGTTGTTCTGGGTACTGGGGATTATGGCTATGAAGAGTATTTGCGTTATGCAGCAAACTCCTATCCAAATAAATTAAAGGTGCACATCGGTTTTAGTGAAGGACTGGCTCATAAGCTATATGCAGCTGCTGACCTTTTCCTAATGCCATCTCTATTTGAGCCATGCGGTCTTGGTCAACTTATTGCGATGAAGTACGGCGCGGTCCCTATTGTACGTGAAACAGGCGGTCTAAATGATACGGTACAATCTTGGAATGAGACTACTAATGAGGGAAATGGGTTTTCTTTCAAAAATTTTAATGCCCATGACATGCTTTACACCATTAGAAGGGCATTACGCTTTTATCATGACCCCGCTTGGGAAACAATCGTTCAAAAAGCGATGGAAAAGGATAACAGCTGGGCCCAGTCTGCATTTAAGTATAATCAGCTTTATGCAGAGCTGATCTTGAGGAGTGAAACCCATGTTTTCTAATCCAACAGAGTTTAAAAACCATTTTTTAAAGAGGGTGAATATGGTTTGCGGCAAGAGCTTTTCAGAAAGCTCAGAGCGAGACCAATACCAAACACTTGGGATTATGATTCGGGAATTTGTAAGTCACGATTGGATAAAAACGAATGAACGGTACTTGGCTGCAAAAGGAAAACAAGTTTATTATCTATCGATAGAATATTTGTTAGGAAAGCTCCTGCGGCAAAACCTAATCAATTTGGGAATCGAAGAAACCGTACAAGTTGGTCTTCGGGACCTTGGAATCGATTTAAGTGACTTGGAGGAATTAGAAAGTGACGCAGGCTTAGGAAATGGTGGCTTAGGCAGATTAGCCGCTTGTTTTCTTGATTCCCTTGCCTCGCTGGATCTCCCTGGACATGGTCATGGTATCCGCTATAAGCATGGTCTTTTTGAACAGAAAATAGTCGATGGCTATCAAGTAGAACTCCCAGAGCAATGGCTTAGGAGTGGTAATGTCTGGGAAGTCCGAAAAGCAGATTTAGCTGTTAAAATTCCTTTTTGGGGGAAGATCGAAGGAAGAACAGAGAATGGCCGTTTAACGTTTCAACATTTGAATGCTGAAAGTGTAACGGCTGTTCCACATGATATGCCGGTCATTGGTTTTAATTCTGAAACGGTTAACACATTGAGACTATGGAATGCAGAACCATCTCAATTCCCTTTCCATGAGGATATCTTAAAGTATAAACGTGAAACGGAGTCTGTCTCAGAATTCCTCTATCCGGATGATACACATGATGAAGGGAAGATACTAAGGTTAAAGCAGCAATATTTCCTAGTATCAGCAAGTATTCAATCCATCATCAAAACGTATCGTAAACAACACGGAAACTTAAAGGAACTTCATCAACACGTTTGTATTCACATAAATGATACCCATCCTGTATTGGCTATTCCAGAACTAATGAGAATCCTAATTGATGACGAAGGTTTTGATTGGGATCTAGCTTGGTATATTACAAAACATACCATTTCCTATACCAATCATACGACCTTATCAGAAGCGTTGGAAAAATGGCCAATTCGGATTTTTCAGCCGTTATTACCACGAATTTATATGATTGTCGAAGAAATAAATGAACGATTTTGCGGGGAGTTATGGGACCAATATACAGGGGATTGGGATAGGATTGCAAAGCTGGCGATCATTGCTGATGGCTATGTAAAAATGGCTCATTTAGCGATTGTGGGGAGTTTCAGTGTCAATGGAGTGGCCAAGCTGCATACAGAAATTCTAAAAACACGTGAAATGAATCAATTTTATCAGCTGTTTCCGGAAAAATTCAATAATAAAACGAATGGTATCGCCCACCGCCGTTGGCTATTAAAAGGAAATCCTGACTTATCAGCCTTAATTTCTGAATCGATTGGTTCTTCATGGACAAATTCACCAAGTGATTTAATTCAATTACTTAAATATCAGAATGATACGTCCTTTATGGATAAACTTTTAGATATTAAGAGAAATAACAAAAAGCTACTCGCTGACGTGATCCAAAGCCATAACGGCATTGTTGTGGATTCCTCTGCTATCTTTGATGTCCAGGTTAAGCGTCTGCATGCCTATAAGAGACAGCTTCTAAAGGTATTACATATTATGTATCTTTATAATCGAATAAAAGAGGATTCTAGTTTTTCAATGGTGCCAAGAGTATTCATTTTTGGAGCAAAGGCATCTCCCGGTTATTATTATGCAAAGAAAATTATTAAGCTTATTAATACGGTAGCTGAGAAGGTTAACAATGACCCCGCTATTGGCGATAAAATGAAAGTCGTTTTCCTCGAAAACTACCGCGTTTCGCTTGCGGAAAAAGTCTTTCCTGCTGCTGATTTAAGTGAACAAATTTCCACCGCAAGTAAAGAGGCCTCTGGTACTGGAAACATGAAATTTATGATAAATGGAGCACTGACAGTAGGAACAATGGATGGGGCCAATATTGAGATTCATGAATTGGTTGGGGATGAGAATATCTTTACATTTGGACTTTCTGCTGATGAAGTACTACATTATTACCAGCATGGCGGTTATCAATCGATTGAATATTATCACCATGACAGCCGCATCCGTCAGGCAGTTGATCAGCTTGTTAATGGATTTTTCCCTGGTGTCTATAACGAATTTGAACCGATTTTTGATTCCTTGCTGGAGGAAAATGATCAGTACTTTGTATTAAAGGATTTTGCTTCCTATGCTGACACACAAAAGAAAATTGGTGAGACCTTTAGGAATCAGCAAATCTGGCAAAAGAAGTGCCTAATAAACATTGCCCATGCAGGATATTTTTCCAGTGATCGGACAATCCAAGAATATGCGGACAATATCTGGGGTATTAAACCATTATAAATAGTAAAAGGCTTCTACTAGAAAATAGCAGAAGCCTTTTATTATTTAAAATGAAACAAAGTGTCCAATAAGAATACCAATTGCAAGTAAGAACCCAAATATTGTATTAGTTTGTGCGGTTGCCTTCATGGCAGGGGCCATTTGAATGGGTGAAACACCTGCTTTAAAGCCTTTAATTGCTTTCATTGCTTTAGGAATACTAAGAAGCACGATTACTGTCCAAATTGGAGCAATTTCTGTGACGATGAGACCTAATATCCAAAGAAATGAAAAAATGAACATGTAACCCATTAAAGTAACTGCCCTATTTTTACCTATTAAAATGGCTAATGTTTTTCGGCCATTTTCCTTATCGCCCTCTAAATCCCTAATGTTATTAGAGAAATTAATGGCACCAACTAGAACTAAAATTGGGACTGAAATTAGGAGGCTAGTAGATGTTACCGTTCCCGTTTGGATATAGAATGAAATTAAAATGATTAACATACCCATAAAGAACCCTGCGAAAATCTCTCCAAATGGAGTATAAGCAATTGGATAAGGACCTCCTGTATACAAATAACCAACTGCCATACAAACAAGCCCAAGAAGTGCCAGCCACCAGCTAGTACTCATACAAATATAGATCCCAATCAATAATGCAATCCCATAGAGGCTTAAAGCGAGCTGCATGACTGTTCTCGGCTTAATACCATCGCGGACAATGGTACCGCCTATTCCAATTGAATGTTCATTATCAAGTCCGCGTTTATAATCATAATACTCATTGAACATATTAGTAGCTGCTTGTATTAATAAACTCGCAATTAACATGGCAAAGAAAAGTCCAAAATGTATTTCCCCATGTGCAAGTGCAAGTGCTGTACCTAGCAAAACTGGAACAAATGCTGCAGTTAACGTATGGGGACGTGTCATTTGCCACCAAACTTGAAAACCACGATTCGATTCAACAGCAGGCTTAGAAGTGTGCTGAATATTTGGCTGCATTTTCTTCTCTCCCTTTTTAAAAATTTATCTATAACATAATTAATTTGTAATATGAGCTTGAAACTTTCCAACCCTAAGTTTATGCGAATTCGGCGACTATAGTCAATTATTTTTTATTAGCGGAATTAGTAGATTATTCCTGTCTGATTATTAATGAGAATTTGGAGGGAAAATGAAATGAACGAGTGAAAATCAAAAACAACCCTGATCGGTATTATTTAAGATATAATGAGGAAGTCAAAGAGGATAGATAGTGACAAGTATTACTGACTTCTTTACAATGAAAGTAGTATCTTTAAATTGGCATTAATAATGAATGGATAACAGTCATTTGACTGTTTTGGAGGGATTTTTTTGGTTACCATTCAGGAAACGGAATTAAAGGAAAGGGGTCTTTTGGCAGTTAGTACTGCTCAAAAACTAGGCCGGCCCATTCTAATAAGTGAAGTACATAAAATGGATAGTGTTGAACCAATATCCTTTTTTAATAGTGGAAGAGAGCGCTATCTAGGAGAAAGGTTCTATTGGAAAGACCCATCGGAAGAAGTGGTGCTTATTGGCCTTGGCATATCAAAACAAATTCAGTCGGATCAGGCTACTGACCGCTTTTTTCATGTTGAAGAGGAATGGAAGGGATTTTTAAAGGACAGTCTTATCTTTAACCCGTACAAAGAAAATGGCTTAGGTCCCGTAATGTTTGGCGGATTCTCCTTTGATCCGCATAAGTCGAAAACAACGCTTTGGTCTAAATATGCAGATTCTTTATTTCATATTCCAAAGTTTATGTTGACAATTGTTGAAGGGCAAACTTTTTTAACGACGAATATTGTTTGTACCCAAAATGATGATTATACACTTTTTGAAAAAGTAGTAAATGAGCGAGTCCAATTACTCATGTCTTCTAAAGAAGATTTTGTAATAAAACCGGTAAAACTCCTTGAAACAAAAGAAATATCTCCACAGGAATGGAAACAGAGTGTGGATGAGGTGGTTGAGGATTTAAAATCTGGCTCATTAAAAAAGGTAGTTCTTGCTAGGGAACTAAGATTATTTTTTGATCAACGCGTTAAAGCAGAGGTAATTCTTAAGAATTTGTATAATCAACAGCGTGAAAGTTTTATTTTTGTTTTTGAATCTAATGGAGACTGTTTCATTGGTGCTACACCTGAAAGGTTAGTAAAAAAACAAGGAAACGATGTATTCTCTACCTGTCTCGCAGGATCGATTGGACGAGGTAAAACCGCAGAAGAAGACCGGAGGTTAGGGCAAACATTACTTAATGATAAGAAAAACCTTATTGAGCATGGATATGTAGTTGAAATGATAAAGGAAGCTTTAGAAGAATCATGTGAGGAAATAATCCTTCCAGATAAGCCGCAATTAATGAAAATAAGGGACATTCAACACCTTTATACACCTGTCATTGGTAAATGTCAGAAGGACGCATCATTGCTTTTATTAGTTGAAAGGCTTCATCCAACTCCTGCCCTAGGTGGACTTCCTAAGCAAGAAGCAATTGAAAAAATTAGAGAAGTCGAAGAATTGGATCGTGGGTTTTATGCGGCTCCACTTGGATGGTGTGATTATCGAGGAAACGGTGAATTCTCCGTTTCTATCCGATCCGGTCTCATTCAAGATAAGGAAGCTTCATTATTTGCAGGATGTGGTGTCGTTGCGAACTCGGATTCAGAAAGTGAATATTTGGAAACAAGCTTAAAATTCAGACCGATGCTTCGCGCCCTTGGAGGAAATTAATATGAATCATCAAGTATCATTAACAGCTTATTTAGCTGCCTTTGTAGTTGAGTTAGTACAAACAGGAATAAAAGATGTTGTTGTCAGCCCGGGGTCTAGGTCAACCCCTATGGCAATGGTAATGGCAGAACATCCAGAAATAAATATCCATATCCATGTAGATGAACGTTCAGCGGCTTTCTTTGCCTTAGGCATCGCGAAAGCTGCAAACAAGCCAGTGGCCATTTTATGTACTTCTGGGACAGCTGCAGCAAATTATTTTCCAGCAATTATTGAAGCTCGGTATTCACGTGTTCCGTTACTGGTTCTAACCGCTGACCGCCCACATGAGCTTAGAGAAGTGGGCGCCCCACAAGCGATTGACCAAATTCATTTATATGGTCAGCATGTAAAATGGTTTGCAGATATGGCTTTGCCTGAGAATAGGGATGAAATAATCCGTTATGCCCGCACCGTTGGTGCACGTGCAGCTGCCATTGCAAGTCAGGCACCTGCTGGACCAGTCCATCTGAATTTTCCGTTCAGGGAACCGCTTATACCTAAACTTGATGAAGAAATCTTCGAATTAAAAGAACGTCCTGCGGGCTATGTTAATGTTCGAAATGGGGAATTGACAGTTCGTGAGGATGAATTTAGGGAGATTTCTCAAAAGCTGGATGGTTATAAAAAAGGAATTATTGTTTGCGGAAACATTGCTGACAACCGGTTTGCTCAGGCTGTCACAGAGTTATCAGCAGCCTTGAAATTTCCAGTTTTAGCAGATCCATTGTCACAGCTCAGGAGTGGACTACATCCACTAGAGAATATTGTGGAGGCCTATGATACTTTTTTAAGGAATGAAGATGCCAAGGAATATTTGAAGCCGGATGTCATTGTCCGCTTTGGTGCAATGCCTGTTTCAAAGGCATTAACTATATTCCTAAAAGAAAATCATCAAGCTGAACAATTTGTCATTGACGGGGCAGGGGGCTGGAGGGATCCGGCAACCTTATCAACGGAAATGATTTTCTGTAATGAAACCATTTTTTGCGAGCAGTTGGCAAGCCTAACGGAAACAAGAGCGTCTACAGAATTCTTGGACAAATGGCAGGAAATTAATGAGCTTACAAAAGCAAACATGGCTTTAATTAAGGATAGCCAGATGTTAAGCGAGGGTCGATTGTTCTATCAATTAGCGGAAATGCTTCCTGAGGAAGCTACTTTGTTCGTTGGGAATAGCATGCCTATAAGAGACCTAGATAGTTTCTTTCTCAATAATCATAAGTCAATAAAAGTTATGGCCAATAGAGGCGCTAATGGGATTGATGGAACTGTATCAACCGCTTTAGGAGCAGCATTATATTCTCAACCATTATACCTGGTTTTAGGAGACCTAACTTTTTTCCATGATTTAAATGGGATGATTGCAGCGAAGCTATATAGTTTAGATATACGAATTATTGTTGTTAACAATAATGGTGGAGGTATTTTCTCCTTCCTCCCTCAATCGCAGAATTCAAAGAATTTTGAGCTTTTATTTGGTACTCCACTAAACTTAGAATTTGAACATGCTGTTTCAATGTTCAGCGGGAATTATACGAAAGTAAAGGATTGGGAGCATCTCCGTGAACTAATGAACAAATCTAACGAAGTCAAAGGCTTAAATGTATATGAAGTGGTAACAAATAGAGACAGCAATTTGACACAACACCGCGAATTTTGGCGTGTTGTTTCCCAGGAAATATCAAATTTTGTCAAAGGTATTCAGTAATGCAGCTACAGATTAATGATATTGGATACCATGTCGAAATGTGCGGGGAAGGATTTCCATTACTTTTATTACACGGCTTTACTGGGGATTCTTCCACTTGGACACCTTTTTGCTCTGCTTGGGGCAAGCATTCTAATTTAATCATTCCAGACATTATCGGTCACGGTAAAACAGAATCACCTATAGATGTAAATCACTATAATATCGAATCAGCTGCTAAAGACCTGCTTAAGCTTTTAGATGGGCTGGAAATTGAACAAACGGATTTGCTAGGGTATTCAATGGGAGGAAGGCTTGCTCTGACCTTTGCAATACTTTATCCGGAGAGAGTTAGAAAGCTAATATTGGAAAGTGTGTCACCAGGACTGAGGACGGAAGAAGAAAGAATGCATCGCCGTATGAAAGATAGGGAACTGGCAAACTTTATAAATGACCAAGGAATTAAATCATTTGTTGACTATTGGGAGGGAATTCCACTCTTTTCAACAATGAAGGATCTTCCCGAGTCGATTCAAGTAAGTATTAGGAGTCAACGATTATCCAATAATGCTATGGGTCTTGCAAATAGCCTGCTAGGGATGGGAACAGGTTCTCAGCCATCTTGGTGGGGAAAATTAAGCCTCCTCAACGGTGAAGTTTTATTGCTAACAGGGGAAAAGGATGAAAAATTCTGTAAGATAGCCGAAAAAATGCTAGAGGATATGAAAAAGGCTGCAGGGATTGTAATTAATGATAGTGGCCATGCAATTCATGTGGAACAAAGAGAAAAGTTTGGTACAATAGTAAGTGACTTTTTGTTAAAAAACTAAGGAGGAGATTGTTTTGACAGTAGAATGGGTAGCAGGACGTAAATATGAAGAAATTCTATACGAAACATATAACGGAATCGCGAAAATCACAATTAATCGCCCACATGTACATAATGCATTTACACCAAGAACCGTTATGGAGTTAATTGATGCGTTTGCCATTGCGCGTGATGATTCTAGTGTAGGAGTTATCGTTTTAACAGGAGCTGGAGATAAGGCATTTTGTTCAGGCGGTGATCAAAGTGTACGTGGTCATGGAGGATACGTTGGAGATGATCAAATCCCACGTTTAAATGTTCTAGACTTACAACGCTTAATTCGTGTTATTCCAAAACCAGTTATTGCGATGGTTAAGGGATATGCGATTGGCGGCGGCCACGTTTTACACATTGTCTGTGATTTAACGATTGCAGCCGATAATGCCGTTTTTGGACAAACTGGTCCAAAGGTAGGAAGCTTTGACGCTGGTTATGGTTCAGGCTATCTAGCAAGAATTGTGGGTCATAAAAAGGCTCGTGAAATTTGGTTCTTATGCCGTCAGTATAATGCACAGGAAGCTCTTGATATGGGCTTAGTTAATACAGTTGTTCCACTTGAAAGAGTTGAAGAGGAAACCATTCAGTGGTGTAATGAAATTCTTGAGAAAAGTCCAACTGCCCTTCGTTTCTTAAAGGCAGCAATGAATGCAGATACAGATGGATTAGCAGGTCTTCAGCAATTCGCTGGTGATGCAACTTTGCTTTACTATACTACGGAAGAAGCCAAAGAAGGACGTGACTCATTCAAAGAAAAGCGCAAGCCAGATTTTGGTCAATTCCCACGCTTCCCTTGATTTTAAAATTTTTGAACGCAGCTTGATGGACTCCATCAGGCTGTTTTTATATCGAAATGCTCCAGCGCCTTGGCCGTTTGCGCTAGACAAAATAAGAAGGTGAAATATTGAGTAACGAAACAATGTCTAACTTTATGAAAAATAGGGCGTTCCTTACACCGGATAGGGTTGCTGTTTATTTTAATGAAAGAACATTAACGTTTAAAGAATTATATGAGGAATCATATCAAAGTGCTGGGAAGCTCCAAAGCTTAGGATTGAAAAAGGATCAATATATAGGTGTATTACTTAAGAATCATCTTGATACCGTCGTGATTTTATTTGCACTTCAGCTATTAGGAATCAAGGCTGTTATTTTTAACAATCGCTTAACGACAAAAGAGTTAATTTGGCAGTTACATGACTCAAAGGCAGCCTCGTTAATTCTCGAAAATGATTTTCATGAAATAAAGCAAGAAGTAGAAGTACCAGTTATTACAAAAGATGAATTGTTTGCAGTGACTCCAAATGATCCTGAAATACAAGAAGAAATTAATTTAGGAGATATCTGTACGGTCATGTATACATCAGGTACAACAGGAAATCCGAAGGGTGTTATTCAAACATACGGAAACCATTGGTGGAGTGCTGTCGGATCAGCATTAAATTTAGGATATACCGAAACTGACCGCTGGCTTTGCAGTGTTCCACTTTTTCATATTAGCGGCTATTCCATATTAATGAAGAGTGTGATCTATGGGATGCCAATCGTTTTACATGAAACATTTGACGCTGGCAAAATAATAGAGGATATAAAAACGAAACGAGTCACTATTATGTCAGTGGTAGGAACCATGCTATTTAGGATGGTTGAAACTTTGAAGGATACTCGGCTGCCAAATCATTTCCGTTGTGCGCTTTTAGGAGGCGGTCCTGCCCCTTTACCGTTGTTAGAGAACTGTAAGGCAAAGGACATTCCAGTTTTTCAATCCTATGGAATGACTGAGACTGCTTCACAGTTCGTTACACTATCTCCGGAGTACAGCATCACAAAACTTGGTTCTGCAGGTAAGCCGTTATTTCCTTCCCAGCTTAAGATTACTTTGGAGGATGGAAAAATAGCACCGCCAAAACAAGCTGGTGAAATTATTGTTAAAGGTCCAAATGTGACTATGGGTTATTTATATCGTCCAGAGGTCACTAAGGAAAAATTTACAGAAAGTTGGTTTCATACAGGAGATATTGGTTACTTAGATGAAGAAGGATTTTTATATGTGCTTGATAGACGCTCTGATCTCATTATTTCAGGTGGTGAAAACATATATCCTGCCGAAATTGAATCCGTTTTATTAGCCCATCCCGACGTAGCTGATGCTGGAGTCACAGGCTTTGATGATGAAATATGGGGACAGATTCCCGCTGCATTTATTGTACGAAAAGAAGGGGCTTGTGTTACTCAAGAAGAACTCAAACAGTTTTGTTTAGAAAACTTGGCGAAATACAAGGTTCCAAAAACGTTCCATTTTACTGAAAAACTTCCAAGGAACGCTGCTAAAAAGTTACTGCGCAGAAAGCTGTGTGAATTGGTTTAGAAGGGCAGGAATAGCGTATGCACATTGCACAAATTAAACTTAACGTAATAAGTATGCCTTTGAAATCGCCTTTTCACACTCACCTAGGTACAGTAACAGAACGTGAGGGAATCATCCTAGAGGTAATCGATTCTGATGGAGTTTCAGGCTTCGGGGAGGGAGTGGCCTTTTCTACGCCCTGGTATACAGAAGAAACGGTTAAGACCAGTTTACATATGTTAACCGATATATTAATCCCATTGCTCATGAAGAACCCAATAAAACATCCTGATGAGGCAGCTATCTTATTTAAGTCCATTAGAAGAAACAATATGGCTAAGGCTGGTCTAGAAATGGCCATCTGGGATTTGCATGCAAAAAGGAATACTGAATCCCTTTCGGATAATATTGGCGGTACTAGGAAAAAAGTTGCTTCTGGTGTGGTGGTTGCAGCTGATTCTCTAAGCAGTTCTCTTAATCAAATCGAAAAATACCTTGAAGAAGGTTACCAGCGAATTAAAGTTAAGATTAATCCTCAACGGGATTATTCCTTCTTAGCAGGTATCCGGCTCCATTATCCTGAACTTCCTATAATGGCTGATGCCAATTCTGCTTATAAATTGAAAGACATGGAGAGATTAAAAGCACTTGATGACTTTAATCTCTTAATGATTGAACAGCCGCTGGCAAGCGACGATATCATTCAGCATTCATTGCTTCAAAAAGAGTTAAAGACCCCAGTTTGTTTAGATGAGAGTATTGTGAGCTTTGAAGATGCTAAAAATGCGATTGACCTGGGAAGCTGTAAGATCATAAATATTAAAGCAGGAAGAGTGGGCGGTCTTTATGAAGCAAAAAGGATTCATGATTATTGCCTTGATAAGGGAATAGAAGTATGGTGCGGGGGAATGATTGAATTTGGAATATCTCGTGCGCATAATATTGCGCTTGCTTCACTTCCAGGCTTTACGATCCCCGGCGATATCTCCGCTTCCAATCGATTCTGGGAAG
This sequence comes from Bacillus sp. EB106-08-02-XG196, assembly GCF_013396335.1. Classification (GTDB taxonomy): domain Bacteria; phylum Bacillota; class Bacilli; order Bacillales; family Cytobacillaceae; genus Neobacillus. The sequence continues at coordinate 182,620 of NZ_JABWSY010000013.1, read as the reverse complement.
AAGATATCATTACACCTGAAGTAAAAGTAGTAAATGGATATGTCGATGTACCAGATACACTGGGAATTGGATTTAGTATAAATGAAAAAAGGCTCCGAAAAACCACAGTAGTAGAGAAATTATTTAAATTCGATAAAAAATAAACCAGACAAAAATGTCTGGTTTATTTTTTGATTATATATCTGAAGCTTCAAATGTTTTACAATCAGTTTCTTGACTGTTATCAGCTGTTTTCCCTTTATGGCTGACAACATAAATACTATCAGCACTGCATTTATTCCCTTTTGCCCAATACGAGCAGTTGTTAACTTCACATAATACATCTTGTGCCATTTTGTATCACTCCTTTAGAATCTTTGTAATACATAAATAGCTTTTGATTTTTTACCTCTACTCATCCCTGTAAGTAAAAGGGAACTAATGAACTAGTTTAAGGCTTTTTTTAGTGATTCTAAGTTCTGCTTCATTAGAGAAAAATATGTTTCATTATCCTTGATATTTTCCTTTGTTAATACCCCTAAATTATGGACAGGTAAAGCTCTTGCTCCAATTTCCTCCTGAACAATCTCTGCTAATTTTGATTGGACGTTTTGTTCAAAAAGGATATAATGCAGACCTTGCTCGTCAGCGAGTGTAATAATTTCTTCTAATTCTCGCTGTGTTGGTTCATTGGTTGTAGAAAGACCAGAAATACTGATTTGTTCGATACCGTATCTTTGCTCCCAATAACTAAAAGCAGCATGAGTCACTAGGATATTTCTATGTTTTGCATCTTGAATGGTACTTTCAAATACAGAATTTAATTGATCTAATTCCTTTGCAAGCTGCTGATAATTTTGATCGAAGGCTTCTTTATTTTGGGGCATTTTTTCAACTAAAGAATCTCTTATAACAGCAGCCATTTCCTTCGAATAAATGGGGTCAAGCCATACATGGGGATTAAAATCTCCATGACCCTCATCTTCATGGTCATCATGTTTTTCATGTTCTTCAGCAGGTTCTAATATCAAATTATCAGCTACTGGGATCATCGAGACATTTTCATTTTTTAATGATTCCTTAGCTTTTTCCACAAATCCTTCTAATCCTAAACCGATGTAGAAAAATAAGTCTGAATCAGCCAGTTTAATCATATCCTTTTGGGATGGTTCAAAGGTATGCTCATCTGCTCCAGGTGGATAAATAGTATTTATAGTAACGAATTTACCACCGATTCGCTCCGTAAAATGTTGAAGTGGGAATACAGTGGTATAAATGGTGATGTGATCTTTCTCCTTTTGTGTTACATCCTTTTCAGCACTGCAGGCTGTTATTAACAGTAATAAAATGATCATAGGTAAAAAGATAAATTTTTTCATATTTGCTCCTTTAAAGAATAATAAACCGGAGTTATTACGATTTATAGTCGAAAAATTTTTGGGATTCGAATTATTTAAAAATATATAATACGGAACGATTCCGATTTCCTTATGTATCTTACAAAAAAAATACGATAATTGCAAGCATAAAGTTGATACTTCATTTAGTATTTATGTATGCTTATAGTAACCAAAAAAAAGGTGGGATAATTATGACATTATTAAATGAAATACTGGAATATAATAAGGAATTTGTTGAAACACGTGAATATGAGCGATATGAAACGACTAAGTTCCCAAATAAACGGATGGTTATTCTGACATGTATGGATACAAGATTATTGGAATTATTGCCAAAGGCTTTGAATCTAGGCAACGGAGATGTAAAAACCATTAAAAATGCGGGGGCTTTGGTGTCTCACCCATTTGGAAGTATTATGAGGAGTATTCTAATCGCTGTTTATGAGCTGAAAGCTGAAGAAGTCCTAGTTATTGCTCACCATGACTGTGGGATGAGCGGATTAAAGGCAGAGCCGGTAATCGAAAGTATGAAAAACCGCGGGGTAAAAGATGAAACCATTGATACCCTAACTTATTCAGGAATAAATATAAAGAAATGGCTGCATGGATTCGATAATGTCACAGAAAGCGTAGAGCACAGTGTGGGGGTAATAAAAAACCATCCATTAATGCCAGAAGGTGTCCCGGTACACGGACTAGTTATAGATCCTAAGACAGGAAAACTTGATCTTGTGGTCGATGGTTATCAAAGTTAAATTTCCTTTTTATCTGGAACAGGATCCACCCCGCCGGGATGAAAGGGATGACATTTTAATATCCTTTTTAGCGTTAGCCAGCCGCCTTTTAAAGCTCCAAACCTTTGAACGGCTTCTAACCCATAATGGGAACAGGTAGGATAAAAACGGCAGCTAGGCGGTTTAATTGGGGAAATGGCAATTTGGTAAAATCGTATTATGGAAATAAAAACTTTTTTTAACATAAGACACTCCCTTTATCAGTTTACTAAAAGATATCATATAAAAGAAAAAACGTCTAAATTGTTAAATGATACAATGTTGATGAAAAAACTCGGAATTTATAGTATGATTAATGTTAGATATATATAAGGAGTGGAGAAAATGCCTTCAGTAGAAAGCTTTGATTTAGATCATAATGCCGTTAAAGCACCTTATGTTAGACATTGTGGCGTCCATAAGGTAGGAAGCGATGGAATGGTAAATAAATATGATATCCGTTTTTGTCAGCCGAATAAACAGGCTATGAAGCCAGATGCCATTCATACATTAGAACATCTCCTTGCCTTTAATCTTCGTGCACACGTAGAAAAATATGATCATTTCGATATTATCGATATTTCACCTATGGGCTGTCAAACAGGTTATTATTTAGTTGTCAGCGGCGAGCCGACTGTAGAAGAAATCATTGATCTTCTTGAAGATACTATGAAGACTGCTGTTGAAATTACCGAGATTCCTGCAGCAAATGAAAGACAATGCGGACAAGCAAAGCTTCACGATTTAGAAGGAGCAAAGGTTTTAATGCGTTTTTGGCTTGAACAAAGTAAAGAAGACTTAAAACAGGTTTTTGCATAAACGGAAAAATTCCTATTCTTTAAGAATAGGAATTTTTTATGGATTTTTTTCATCTTCCTCTTTTTTGCCGGTATTTTCGTATGGATTATCATCAAGTGGATCCACTGTATGTTTAAAGGAATAGGCTTTTGATGTAGTAATGACTGCAAGCAATAGAACTACGATAATGATAACAATGCTTACCACAAATAACGTATACATTTTTTCTCCCCCTTGTATTCTTCTATTCTAGCATGGTTTTACACTGAAAAAAAAGAAACTGCATATTGCAGCTTCCCTTTTGGTCTCTAGTATGTAATCATTAGTGGATATTTCTAGGATAATAAGTATGGGTGCGCTGTTGTCCGTACTCTTCTTGCGCGAATTTTCCTTTCAAGCTCTCAATTAAATAGAGCCCCATTAAATCATATAATTCTTGTTTATCCATCTCTTTAATCAAATGGAGAAGATCCTCATGTGACATTTCTTCTAAGAAGGCGAATGCTAACATATCAATATCCTCTTCATCACCTGTCAGCTTGTCGCGATACATTTGAAATAATTCATCGACTAACCTCATCTCGTTCACCTCCAAAGAATTTTTTAAAAAGTTTTCCTTACTTATTCAATTCCCTTAATGATGAAAATTATCCTTTATCTTGGATGCAAAAAGATAGTAAAAAGTTTTAATCCATTTTCTTAATATTATGACAATTATACACGATTCAGTTCTAAAAAAAACATCGAAATTTGAAAAAAGAATAAATTTTATTTGATTGTGGGAAATTCTAAATAATATTAATAAGGGGATGACATAATGGATGAGCAAAAAAAGACCTATTATATAGACGTTGGGCATGGACAAATATCCCAAAGTTCAACTGCTTCCACTTGGAGCTTTAAAATTCAAGCAAATGATGAGGAAATCACGCAATTAAGAGAGCTATTTGACCAAAACTATTCAACGGAATGGCAAAACTTCATGAGAGCCCATGTTCCATATGTTCAATATCATCATGACCGTGAAAACGACGCCTATGACAATACTATAGAGCAAGTATATGGGATGATTTACAACCTCGGAGATGAGGAAGCAAAAAACCATATAGAGTCGATGAATATTTTACCAAAAGAAGGTTAAAAAAGCGGAAAATCCTTTCAATAGGGATTTTCCGCTTTTTTCGATTATAATAAATGCAAAAAGGGAACCCAAGGGGAGAGCAAAGATGAAGGAGTTTTATGATAAATATGGGAACAAGGTGGAGCTAGCTTTTACAACAAACGCATTCGAAAAAAAAGCAAAGCATGTGCTTGTCATTAGTCAATACAAGGGTGCATGGTATTTAACCCATCATAAGGTTCGAGGTCTAGAATTTCCAGGTGGAAAAGTGGAGGAAGGGGAGACCCTTGTAGAAGCTGCTCGTCGCGAGGTTTATGAAGAAACGGGTGCAAAAGTGGACGAACTTTCACAGATAGCAGAATATAAAGTAACGGAAGGAAATGAATCTTTTGTGAAAGCCGTTTTTTGGGGCAAAATAAAATCGATTAGTAAAGCAAATAACTATTACGAAACGAATGGACCTATTGTGGTGGAAGGAGATATTTTGCAATTACGATTTGGAGATGAGTACAGTTTTATTATGAAAGATGAAGTGATTTCAGCGTGTATAAATTATATTAATAAGCTCCAAGTTGAAAAAGAATAGCAGCAAATTTTTATAAGCCGCTATTCCTTGATAAGTTTTTTCTCCAACAGTTCAACCAGCTGATACATAATCGTGGCGACGACAGCAATCACCATCAGTGATAAAAAGACAAGTGTAAAATTAAATACTTGGAAGCCGTAAATAATCAAGTAACCAAGTCCCCTAGAGGAAACTAAGAATTCACCAACAATAACACCGACCCATGATAATCCAACATTCACCTTCAAAGTTGAGATGATTGTTGGGAAACTCGCGGGCAGAATGGCTTCTTTAAAGCATTGAAAACGTGTCGCCCCAAATGTTTGCAGCACTTTTAAATAGTTAGGGTCCACTTCTCTAAAAGATGTATAGACCACAAGTGTGGTAATAATAATCGAGATAATGGCACCCATCGCAATGATCGAAGGATATCCAGGACCTAGGGCAACAATTAGAATCGGTCCCAAGGCTACCTTTGGCATTGCATTTAAGATTACCAGATATGGGTCAATAATTTTCGAAAACATCGGTGACCACCATAGTAACGCAGCTAGTAAAGTTCCAAGCAGGGTACCTAAAATAAAACCGAAAATAGTTTCTGTTAAGGTTACACCAAGATTTGATAGTAATGATCCATCCTGAAATTTCTCTAAAAATAGGTTCCAAATCTTAGATGGGGAACTGAACAGCAGCGGGTCTATCCACCGCTCCTGACTAGATATTTCCCAGCCTGTGAAAAAGACTAAGAATATGACCGCCTGATAAAATCGAACCCATCTTTTTTCAATCGTAAGTGAATGTAAATAATCTTTATGGAGGAGGTTCACCTTATTCTTTCCCTGACTCAAGTGACTCCAACTCCTTCCATATTGTTTGAAAGATACTAGAAAAAGTCTCGTGGTTCCTTGCAATAAAAGGAGATAAACTTCTTAGTTCATCTGGCATTTGAAATACCTTATGAACCCTGCCCGGACTTGGTGAAAAGAGGACAACCCGGTCACTCATAGCAATGGCTTCCCCGATATCATGTGTGACAAGGATGGCTGTTTTCCCGAATGCATCAAGCGTCTTTGATACTAGGTCCTCTAGCTTTAACTTAGTCTGATAATCTAAAGCTGAAAAGGGTTCATCCAGCATGAGCAGTTTAGGTTCAGTTGCCAGTGTTCTTACAAGAGCAGCACGCTGCCTCATACCGCCTGATAGCTGCTTGGGCAGCTGCTTCTCAATCCCGCTTAAACCCATCTGCTTTAATAGGTCTAAAGCAGCTAACTTGGTTTCTTCATTCAATTGTTCAGATAACTTTAAACCAAGGAGGATATTTTCTTCAATTGTTTTCCATGGGAATAGGTAATCCTGCTGAAGCATATAGCCGATTTGATTTTTTAATCCTGACAGCGGTTTGTTTTCAAGTAAAATGGTCCCTTGGGTAGGCTTTATAAGCCCGGCAATGATCGAGAGCAATGTTGTCTTGCCACAGCCGCTAGGGCCGAGGAAGGAAACAAATTCTCCTTCCTCAACTTGCAAGGTAATCTCGGAGAGGGCCGTGGTTGCAGAGGCTTTAGTGAAATAAGTGTGATGAACATCCTTAATAGCTAAAAAACTCATTTGGACGGCCTCCCATTTTAATTATTCTTCTATTACTTTTTTAGCTATCTCAGTATTAACAAGTGTTTTGTGATCTACTACTTCCGGAAGTTCACCAGCTTCGTCCATGATACCCTGGAGATTGTTCCATTCTTCTTCATCGAGGATGGGGTCAGCAGCAAAGGAGCCTTGCTCTTTATAGCGGTCTACTACTGTACTAATAAGTTCAAGGTCTGTATCTGGGAAATAGGATTGAATAGCCTCAGCCACTTCATCAGAACTATGTGTTTCAACCCATTGCTGTGCCTTGTAAACGGCTCTTGTGAATTTTTCTACGATATCTTGGTTTTCTTTCATGTAGCTATCTTTTGTCATGAAGGTTGTATAAGGGACATGCCCTGATTCTGTTCCAAAGGAAGCGATAATATGTCCTTTTCCTTCTTTTTCAAAAATACTTGCTTGAGGTTCAAATAACTGAACAAAGTCGCCTGTTCCAGAAGCGAAGGCACTGGCAATGTTTGCAAAATCTATATTTTGAATAAGATTTAAATCCAGATGAGGATCGATACCATGTTTCTTAAGAACAAATTCACCAACCATCTGCGGCATACCGCCAGTACGCTGTCCTAAAAACGTAGACCCTTTTAATAGATCCCATGAGAAATTATCAATTTTTTCCCTTGAAACAAGGAAGGTACCGTCTGTTTGCGTTAATTGCGCAAAGTTAATGACAGGATCATTCGAATCCTGGGCGTACACATAAATAGATGTCTCAGAGCCTACCAGGGCGATGTCGGCACCGCCTGATAACAAAGCAGTCATGGTTTTATCACCGCCAAAGGCTGTTGATAGTTCAACATCTAAACCTTCTTCTTCGAAAAATCCTTTTGCGATGGCAACATATTCAGGAGCATAGAAAATAGAACGGGTAACTTCCACTAATCGGACCTTTTCGATTTTCTCAGTGTCGGTTGTGTCATTAGCGTTACAAGCTGCAATTGAAAACATGAGAATCACAATGAGAAGAGCTGAAAAACCGAATTTAAACCATTTTTTCACACTAAAACCCCCTTTAGGTAAGGAAAAATCTGGGCTGTTTGCCTACCATATCGTATGATAAAGTAATTAATGTGTGAATGCCCAGTTACATCAATTTTTTGATGATTGAAATGAAAGGGTGAACTGTAAGGTGATCAAACCAAATGAAAAAATCATCGAGGCGTATCGATTCCCTTCACCCAATCCTCGTGTGGAATTATGGGAAATAACCTATCTATCTAATGGATTGAGAGTAAAAGGGTTGCTGGCAGAACCGAAAATGAAAAGAAGCTATGACGGCTTTTTATATTTGCGAGGAGGCATTAAAAACGTTGGAAAGGTAAGACCTTCTAGAATTGCACAATTTGCCTCTGAGGGATTCATCGTATTTGCTCCCTATTATCGAGGGAATCAAGGAGGGGAGGGGAATGAAGATTTTGCTGGAGAGGATAGACACGACGCATTTACAGCCTTTGAGCTATTAAGAACAATACCTGGGGTGAGAGATATCCATGTATTTGGTTTTTCCCGAGGTGGTGTAATGGCATTGATGACAGGAGTTGAGTTTCCTGAGGCAGCTTCCATTGTGACTTGGGGCGGAGTAAGTGACATGTTTTTAACATACGAAGAAAGAAAAGACTTACGGAAGATGCTAAAAAGGGTCATTGGCGGTACACCGGGGAAATATCCAACAAGATATGAGGAACGAACTCCTCTCTATGAGCTTGAAAGGATTAAAGCTCCTGTTCTCATCATCCACGGGGTAAAAGACCATAATGTATCCGTGGAGCATGCCTACAGACTTGAACGCAGACTTAGGATACTAGATAAGCAGGTGGAATCCTGGTATTTTGATGAGTATACTCACTACTTCCCTCCAGTGGTAAACAGAAAAATCGTGAAGGATTTATCGAAGTGGATGAAAAATCAAATCAAAAGATGATAAAATAAAGTAAGTCCAAAAGCTGAGGAGCGGATACATATGGGTATGCCCTTTGAGTTAAATACTTTGATTGTAACAAAAGGCAGAGAGAAGAGAGTAGAAGAAAACCTTTTCCAATTAGAAAAAGAAGGCTATAGACTTTATCCAATTGATATTCCAATTGATGTTAGAAAAACTCTTGAAAGCGATACGAGCGGAACAGCTGTGATTAAAAAAGTAGAATGGCAAAACAGCAGCACGATAATCACCTACCAATTAATTTCATTAAATTCCACGAATTAAAAAAATCGCCCTTATCGATTAACGATAAGGGCTTTCACTTTAAGCGATCGGACCGCCTTTTGATTCTATTTCTGCAGAGACCTTCGTGAATTTCTTGAAGTTTTCACGGAATTTACCTGCTAATTCTTTCGCTTTCATTTCATATGTCTGTGGGTCTACCCATGTTTTGCTTGGCTGCAAGACCTCATCAGGAACACCAGCAATGTGGAGTGGAATATTTAGACCGAAAATATCGTCTCTAACTGTTTCAACTAGGTTTAGTTCTCCTTCAAGTGCAGCCTGAATCATAGCTCTTGTGTAGGATAGCTTCATCCGGCTGCCGACTCCGTATTCCCCGCCAGTCCAGCCAGTATTCACTAAAAAGACATTAGCATTATGCTCAAGAATTTTTTCACCTAGCATTTCGGCATAACGTGTTGCAGGCAAAGGTAGAAATGGTGCACCAAAGCATGTTGAGAAGGTTGCTTCAGGTGATGTAACACCACGCTCTGTACCTGCTAATTTTGATGTATAGCCGCTTAAGAAATGATACATGGCTTGCTCTTTCGTTAATTTTGAGATTGGAGGCAGTACACCAAATGCATCGGCTGTTAAAAAGACAATGGTATTCGGATGGCCTGCAATACTTGGCTTCACAATATTATCAATCGCTTCAATCGGATAGGCTGCCCGTGTATTTTCAGTTAGTGTCGCATCGTCATAGTCTGCAATTCTAGTTTCCGGATTAAGCACAACATTTTCAAGTACAGAACCAAAACGGATGGCATCGAAGATTTGTGGTTCTTTTTCACGAGATAAATTAATGGTTTTTGCATAGCAGCCACCTTCAATATTGAAGACGCCGTTTGACGACCAACCATGCTCATCATCACCAATTAAGCGACGTTTAGGGTCTGCAGATAAGGTGGTTTTACCTGTCCCAGAAAGGCCAAAGAACAGAGCAACATCACCTTCAACACCAATATTTGACGAACAATGCATGGAGAAAATATTATTCTCAGGCAATAGGTAATTCATAATTGAAAAAATGGACTTTTTCATTTCACCTGCATATTCAGTTCCACCAATTAATATCGTACGTTTCTCAAAAGAGATGATAATAAAGGTTTCAGACTTTGTTCCATCAACGGCAGGATTTGCTTTGAAGTTTGGAGCAGAAATCACGTTGAAACCGGCTTTATGTGTCAGTAATTCTTCTGCATTTGGGCGGATAAACAATTGATGCGCAAATAGATTATGCCATGCAAATTCATTCACAACTTGAATTGGCAATTGTGTCTTTTTATCTGCACCCGCAAAACCTTTAAACACAAATATTTCTTCTTTTTCTTTTAAGTAGTCTAAAACTTTATGATAGAGGTTGTTAAAAACATCTTCCGAAATTGGCTGGTTTAATTGACCCCAATCGATTTTATCCTTTATAGATTCTTCCATTACAATAAATTTGTCTTGTGGAGATCGTCCTGTATATTTACCTGTAGATACACTAATGGCACCAGTAGAGGTTAATTTTCCTTCATTCCTTGATAAGACTTTTTCCACTAATTGAGGTACTGACAATTGAATGTGAACATTATTTTCTTCTAACAATTGACTTAATTCATTTGGAACATATACGGAATTCATCAGAGAAAACCCTTCCTTTTTTGGTTTTTAATATTCAATATATTTACGAATAGTATAACACATTGAACTGAATAGTCTATACTAATTAGCGAAATTAGGTTGTATTATTTACTATAATGTAGAAGTGGGAAAAATTCATACTTTTACCCTTAATTTGCTAAAAAAATTATTGACAATGTTCGACATGTTCAAGTATGATTTTAATTTGAACGGATACTCTCTTATCCTGAGCTGGTGGAGGGACAGGCCCTATGAAACCCAGCAACCTGCTTTATGAGAAATGGATCGCATATTCGATTCAATTCTCAAGTGCGAAGGTGCTAATCTGACGCAAGGCTTTGACCTTGAACGATAAGAGTGAAAGGCCCGGAACAACCTTTCCTCAAGTGGTAAGGTTTTTTGTTTTGTATAAGACCTTTTATTTAATGTGCTAATAAAGGCTCTTTTCTTATACTTTGCTGCTATTGTAGATTGAGGCCCTTGTTGAGCAATGAATTGTTGCAAAAGAATTTTCATTGTAAGAAAAGAGCTGCAACCTTAATCTCAAGCACAAAAATAAATTGTTCCGCGTTAAAATCGGATTAGGATTTTAACAACAATTTTATGAAAATAGCCTTAATAAAAATCCTTTGTTTATTTCATACTAAGGGAATGAGTACCGTATCAATAATGTCAGTGGTTCAAGAAGTATTCCTGTAACCTTCATGTGAACCTTGATTTATCTCATAATATAGGAGGAAATCAGATGTCAAGAAACGCACGTTTGTTCACTTCTGAATCAGTAACGGAAGGTCATCCAGATAAAATCTGTGACCAAATTTCTGATTCGATTTTAGATGCAATTTTAGCAAAGGATGCAAATGCTCGAGTTGCTTGTGAAACTTCTGTAACAACTGGTTTAGTTTTAGTTGCAGGGGAAATTACTACATCTACTTACGTTGATATTCCAAAAATCGTTCGTGAAACGGTGAAGGGTATCGGGTACGATCGTGCTAAATATGGTTTTGATTCCGAGACCTGTGCAGTATTAACCTCAATCGGTGAACAAAGTCCTGACATCGCAATGGGTGTTGATCAGGCACTTGAGGCACGTGAAGGACTAATGTCTGATGAAGAAATCGAAGCAATTGGAGCAGGGGACCAAGGCTTAATGTTTGGTTTTGCTTGTAATGAAACAAATGAGCTTATGCCTCTTCCAATCTCTCTTGCACATAAGCTTGCTCGTAAGTTAACAGAGGTAAGAAAAGATAAAGTTCTTGAATACCTTCGTCCCGATGGAAAAACTCAAGTAACCGTTGAGTATGATGAAAATGATAAGCCTGTTCGAATTGATACGATTGTCATTTCAACTCAGCATAATCCAGAGGTAACATTGGAGCAAATCCAACGTAACTTGAAGGAATATGTTATTAATCCAGTGGTACCAAAGGAATTAATCGATGAAAATACAAAATACTTTATCAACCCAACAGGACGTTTCGTTATTGGCGGACCTCAAGGGGATGCTGGTTTAACAGGACGTAAAATCATTGTTGATACATATGGCGGATATGCTCGTCATGGCGGAGGTGCTTTCTCCGGTAAGGATCCTACAAAGGTTGACCGTTCTGCGGCCTATGCAGCACGTTATGTTGCGAAGAATATTGTAGCAGCAGGACTTGCTGATAAAGTTGAAGTACAGCTTGCCTATGCAATTGGTGTAGCAAGACCCGTTTCAATTGCTGTTGATACATTTGGTACTGGCAAAGTGAGCGAAGATGTATTAGTTGAACTGGTAGGTTCAAACTTTGACCTTCGTCCTGCTGGAATCATTAAAATGTTGGATCTTCGCCGCCCAATCTATAAACAAACAGCTGCATATGGTCATTTTGGCCGTACTGATGTTGATCTTCCTTGGGAGCGTACAGACAAAGCAGACACTTTGCGTCAACAAGCAAATATTTAACCAAAATACAGGGGAGTTGCATTTTACATGTAACTCTCTTTTTCATTTAGTCGTCTAAGTTTAGGGCAATGTGTTTATGTAAAAACTGTTTATACCTGAATTTTCCTACCTTTCACACTGCCATTTTTCAAATAATAGTGGTAGGATAAGAGAGTATGTTTTTTAGATTGGATATTTAGATTGGAGTAGGTGACGTACATAATGTGTGGTTTTATTGGTTGTGTACACGACAAGGAACAAAACTATCGTGATGAACAAAAACAACAATTCAAAAATATGAACGATATTATTACCCATCGTGGACCTGATGATGATGGCTTTTTTTATGATGATCATATTCAATTTGGCTTTCGCCGTTTAAGTATTATTGATATTGAATGTGGACATCAGCCATTAACATATGAAAATGAGCGTTATTGGATTATTTTTAACGGTGAGGTTTACAACTACGTAGAACTTCGTGAAGAATTGCTCAAAGAGGGCTTACAGTTTGCCACAAATTCAGATACAGAAGTCATTATTGCTCTATACAGCCATTTGAAAGAAAAGGCGGTAGAAAAATTACGCGGGATGTTTGCCTTTACGATTTGGGATAAACAAGAACAGACACTATTTGGTGCCAGAGACCCATTTGGGATTAAACCATACTTTTATTTTGTGGATGAAGAGAGAACATTCTTTGCTTCTGAGAAAAAGAGTATCCTTTTAGCCCTTGAAAATGATGTTTTAGACTATGATTCACTTCAGCACTATTTGACTTATCAGTTTGTCCCTGAGCCTAATACGATGTCTAAAGGTATTCATAAGTTGGAGCCAGGACATTATTTTACGAAAAAGATTGGCTCGCCAATGGAGATCAAAAGGTATTGGAAAGCGCATTTTAACCCGATCCAAAAATCAGAGTCAGATTTTATTAAAGAAATACAAGATGTGTTAATAGATTCAGTAAAAATGCATATGAGAAGTGATGTTCCGGTCGGTTCTTTTCTTTCAGGCGGAATAGATTCTTCGATTATTGCATCCATTGCGAAACAATTTCACCCAGCTATTAAGACGTTTTCTGTTGGTTTCGAGTACCAGGGATTCAGTGAAATCGATGTAGCAAAGGAAACAGCAGAAAAGTTGGGTGTAGAAAATATCAGCTATGTGATAACACCACAGGAATACATGAATGAACTTCCGAAAATCATGTGGCATATGGATGATCCCCTTGCTGACCCTGCCTGCATCCCGCTTTACTTTGTTGCGCGTGAAGCAAGGAAGCATGTAACCGTCGTTCTTTCTGGTGAAGGGGCTGATGAATTGTTTGGCGGCTACAATATTTACCGGGAGCCGCAGGATTTAGAAATGTTTAATAAAATCCCAAGAGTAGGAAAAGTATTGTTAAAAGGGATTGCGAACATGATGCCTGAGGGAATGAAGGGTAAAAGCTTTATTGAACGTGGTGTAACTCCTATGGAGGAACGCTATATTGGCAATGCGAAAATGTTCACTGAGGAAGAAAAGAGAGAAGTGCTTTCTGTCTATCGTGAAGGCTTACATTACACAGATATCACTAAACCGCTTTATAAAGAATCAAGGGGCTATGATCCTGTTGACACCATGCAATACATTGATATTCATACTTGGATGCGCGGGGATATTCTTTTGAAGGCTGATAAAATGACGATGGCGCATTCATTAGAGCTTCGTGTTCCATTTTTGGATAAAGTAGTGTTTGATACAGCGTCCAAAATTCCAACGAGCTTGAAAACGGCTAATGGTACGACAAAGTATATCTTGCGAAAGGCTGCTGAAGGAATTGTCCCTGAGCATGTATTAAACCGTAAGAAACTTGGTTTCCCAGTGCCAATTCGCCATTGGCTGAAGAACGAAATGAATGAGTGGGCAAAAACAATTATTCGCGAAAGCAGTACAGAGCATTTAATCAATAAATCTTATGTTTTAAAACTTCTTGAGGATCATTGCCAAGGAAAAGCTGATAACAGCCGTAAAATCTGGACCGTTCTTATTTTTATGATTTGGCATCAAGTATATGTAGAAGGCAAGTATTCCTTTTCAGGACAAAAAGAACTGCTGACAATGAAACATTAAGATAAGAAGAAAGCACCCATAAAAAATTTATGGGTGCTTTTCTATACTATTATTTTTGTAATGACTTATAATATTGAGCTTTTTCTGCATATTCTGTATAAATCCTGTTCATTTCACTAATGTCATGTTCATTTAATTCTCTAATAACTTTTGCTGGTCTGCCAAATGCTAATGTATTAGGAGGAATTTTTTTACCTTGCGGCACGAGACTGCCTGCACCTATAAAGGCTCCTTCTCCGATTTCGGCCTGATCTAGAATAATCGAACCCATCCCGATTAAAGCCTTTTTACGAATAATGCAGCTATGGAGAATAACCTGATGTCCAACCGTTACTTCATCCTCTAAAATCAATGGATTATTCGGGCTTTGGTGCAATACAGAGTTGTCTTGAATATTTACTTTTTTCCCAATTACAGTAGGTGCGACATCTCCTCGAATGACGGAGTTAAACCAGACGCTCGATTCCTCGCCTATTTCAACATCACCTGTAATAGTAGTAAAATCTGCAAGGAATGCAGAATCTGCAATTTTTGGATACTTTCCTTTGTAGGGATAGATCATATTCGTCGCTCCTTTTTGACTGAAATACATATTCAATTTAATATTATACTAAATAGAATATTTTTCTAGGGGGAAAAACTATGTGGAAGTGGGAAGCAGAAGGGGAAGCGAAGGCTGTGATTGTGATGGTTCATGGTGCAATGGAACATCATCGACGGTACGGCTGGCTCATTGAAATGTGGCGCAGGTCCGGATTTCATGTCATCATGGGTGATCTTCCTGGGCAGGGTATGACAACAAGATCCCGCAGGGGCCATATAGATTCTTTTGATGAGTATCTAAGTGAAGTGAAAGATTGGATTAAAGCAGCATATCGTTATGAATTGCCTGTTTTTTTGTTAGGGCATAGTATGGGAGGATTAATTGCTATTCGGTTGCTACAGGAAGAAAAAATGGACTTAGCTGGAGTCATTCTCTCTTCTCCGTGTCTCGGACTTATGCAATCACCATCCAAATTTTTAGATTTACTATCACATGGAATTAATGTGGTTTTTCCTTCTTTTCGAATGAATTCAGGAATAACGGTTGATATGGCCACCCGCAACAAGGATGTTATAGAGGCAGATGCCGATGATACTCTCTACATAACAAAAGTCTCTGTTAGATGGTACCGTGAATTAGTTGAGGCCATGAAAGAGGCATTTCTGTCTATTGAAGGCACCAAGGATGTGCCGATGCTGGTCATGCAAGCCGGCGATGATAAAATTGTTAATAAAGCTCCTGTTAAGGAGTGGTTCAACCATGCACCTTTATCAGAAAAAAGGTTTAAAGAATGGCCAAAGCATTATCATGAAATTTTTAATGAATCAGAACGGGAAGATATATTTGAATACGCGAGGGATTTTGTCATCAGCCAACTAAAAGCAATAGGTTATATTGTTTAAGTAGGCATGTTTTCAAAGATTGTTGTTAAAATCTTAAAGCCGATTTTAACGTGAAAATAGTTATTTTGCTTTTGAATTTAGTTTGCAGGCTCATTTCTTATATATTTTGTGTTCAAAAAGTAACAAAGTATAAGAAAAGAGCCTCTAAGAAAGGAAAGAGGAACTCTCCATGATGCCAATTAGACTCATGTCAAAGGTATATCGTCGAATTATTCCAGCTGTTCATCAAGAACTTGGGTATTGGAGGTCCCGGGCAGAAAGCATCCCTAATGAGGAGCTTAGGACACAGGCTCTGGCGAGTATTGAACATAAAACCTTTCACTGTGAGGGCGGAGGTATTCTAGCTTTATCCGCGATTGATGAGTATAAGAAAGCAGTGAAATTTATTGTTGCCTATCAAACCATTAGTGATTACTTAGATAATCTTTGTGACCGAAGTACCTCGCTTGATCCCGAGGATTTTGCAGCCCTCCATGAATCTATGCATGATGCGCTTACATTAGAAAGCCAGCCTAAGAACTATTACCGGTTCCGTGAGGATCAAAACGATGGCGGTTATTTAAATGATTTAGCGAAAACGTGCAGATCTGTATTAAATGAAGTGGAACATTATCCTTTAATAAAAGAATATCTTTTGGAGCTTTGCGAATATTATTGCAACCTGCAAATCCACAAGCATGTGATTCAAGAAGAACGTGTACCCAGACTGGAAAAATGGTTTGCAGACCATCAAAGTAACCTGCCGGAGATGGAATGGTATGAGTTTTCTGCCTGCTCGGGTTCCACTTTGGGGATATTCTGTCTTATTTCTTATGCAATGAGAGAAGATTTTCGTGCGGAGGATGGAGAAAATATTCGGAAAGGTTATTTTCCTTACATACAGGGGCTTCATATTTTATTAGATTATTTTATCGACCAAGAAGAAGATCGAGAAGGCGGCGACTTGAATTTTTGTTTTTATTATGAAAACCCAGAAACCCTTTTTAAACGTTTAAAACATTTTGTCAGTGAAGCAGACAGACATACGGAGTTCCTGCCGCATAAAAAATTCCATCAGCTTATTAATCGAGGATTATTAGGGATTTACTTATCGGATGGAAAGGTTCGCAAACAGAAGAATATCCGAAAATTAGCAAAGGGGATTATTAAGACTGGCGGCATGATTAGCTATTTCTTCTATATCAATGGACTAGCCTATCGTTCTGTACAAAAATGGATTCCCTCATTGTTTACCAGACTTTCGTAAAAAAAGGTAAACCAAGCCAAAGCAGCCTGGTTTACCTTTTTTCAATTGCAATGATAAAAGGGGGATTATTTTGTTGATTGACAAACTGATACTGTAGAACATGTGCCTTCTTTTGATCAATGTCCTGACAATACGTCAATAAAGCATCGCGCTCAACAGCACCCTCGGTGTGACCGTGGTAAATCACAAGGATAATGATTCCTTCTGGAGCCATTATCTCAAGCAATTGTTGTATTGCAGATATGGTGGTTTCTGGTTTTGTAACAATTGCTTTATCACTTCCAGGCAAATACCCTAAGTTAAAAATCGCTGCCGTTACCGTACCATGGTGTTCATCAGGGATTAGCTTAAAAAGCTGTTCGTGACCTGCATGAAAAATAGTGACTCGATCAGCCAGACCATGTTTCTTCAGTCTTTCCGTGCTGGTACGAATGGCCTCCTCCTGGACATCAAATCCATACAATCTACCGCTAGGACCAATAAGACCAGCTAGGAAGACTGTATCATGACCATTGCCCAAAGTAGCATCAACAACCACTCCGCCGCTAGTAATAGCTTTTTCAAGTAATTTCTTTGCGAATGGAAGGATTCGATCTAGCTTCATGGTTAGTTCCTCACGGTCCTATCTTGATAATATTTTCCTTGATAGCTGTTTCTACTTTTTAGCTCGGCATCAATGGAATTAAGTACTTCCCACTTATTCACACTCCACATCGGTCCTACCATTAAATCAATCGGTCCATCACCTGTAATTCGGTGAACAATCATTTCCGGCGGTAAAATTTCTAATTGATCACATACTAAATTGACATAATCCTCTTGAGAAAGAAATTCGAGCATTCCTTTTTCATACTGTTTAACCATTGGCGTTCCTTTTAGTAAGTGAAGCAAATGAATTTTGATTCCTTGAACATCAAGCTTTGCAACTTCTCTGGCACTTTCCATCATCATTTCATTTGATTCAAGAGGTAATCCATTGATAATGTGAGAGCAAATCCGGATTCCATGTTTTCTAAGCTTATTTACACCTTCAACATAACATTGGAAATCGTGGGCACGATTGATTAATAATGCTGTCCGTTCATGTACTGTTTGCAAGCCAAGTTCAACCCATAGATAAGTTCTCTTGTTTAACTCAGCTAGATATTCAACAACATCGTCTGGGAGACAATCAGGGCGAGTAGCAATCGATAATCCAACGACACCCTCCTGCTTGAGAACTCTCTCAAACTTTTCACGGAGAACCTCAACCGGTGCATGGGTATTCGTATAGGCTTGGAAGTAGGCCATGTACTTGCCGTCTTTCCATTTAGTATGCATTTTTTCCTTGATTTCAAGGAATTGTGTTTCTAAATCATCGGTACGGTCACCGGCAAAATCACCAGAACCAGCTGCGCTGCAAAAAGTACACCCGCCGTGAGCAACCGTACCATCACGGTTTGGACAATCAAAACCGCCATCTAAAGCAACCTTAAAAACTTTATGGCCAAATTGCTGGCGCAGGTGATAATTCCATGTATGATAACGTTTATCGTCAGTAGCATATGGAAAAGGGTTGGTCTGAGTCAAATCAGAAACCTCCTTTTTTTAATTTTCAACATAACTTACATTTTAACATGAAAAGAAGGGCTTATCCATTTGTAATAAATGTATATGATCTAGCTCCAGCGCCTAGGGGCTCGGGGTCATAAGTCAATCCGTCAAGAAGGTTAAAGAACGTAACCTTCCTGCCGGCTCGCCTTATGCCTGTCGCCCCTGGGAAAAAATGAACTGCTTTTTTCCTTGAACAAGGCGCCTCCGCTTTTCAAATTTGGTAGTAATTATCAATCATTTAATGTAATAGGAAAATGCAGAGAGAACAAAATAACAAATGAAGCAATTCGCTTCACGTATTTTTGGCACCAAAATAAAGGGGGTCAACAATGGCTACTCGTGATTCAATGGATAATTTAATTCAGCAGTGTGAGGATACAATTCGCTATGCGAAAGAACAGTTTGAAACAAGCAGCCTTCAAGAGCATTACAATAATGATGACTATACCAAGGCCTTACAGGATCTTGAACAAACCTATCAGGATATTGCAAAAATGGCTCATAGTGCGAATTCTCAGCAGCGGGATCAACTCCATCGTATGAGATTACAAATACAGCAGCTTCAAAACACCATGATATTAGAGGGGCAGACTTATACAGGAGGAAACCCAACTTGAAAAAGCGCTCGAAAAAAAATAACCCAGAACAAAAGACAAGAAATGGCAGCAATAATCAAGATCTCGAGTTAGGTCAGGATTTCGACCTTGTAAAACAAGCAAAAAAGCAATATGAAAAATCAGGCGGTCAGCCAGTCAAATCAAAATTTCACCAAGAAAAAAATCAATCATCTTAATACATTTATTTGACCTTCGACATTTGTTGAAGGTCTTTTTATATTTAAAAGTCCTAATAACACCTTGAAAATAAGGTAAAATTCCAGTTCACAAATTAGAAATAACTCAATATGTTTTTGTGATTTTGGTCACAGAATACGTTGGGCTAATTTGCGATAAATAAGATAAAGAAATTCCGCACTATATATTTTTTTAAGATTGATTGTGAACGCATTCACAAATTCTTCACAAATAAGAAGGGAAGTAAGAATGATGAAAAAATTACTAATTAACATAAATTTTTTCCTATATTTACTGCTGCTAATAAACCCTTTAATGATCGCAGCAGAAGAAAATAAAAACACCTTAAGTATGGAAGAACTTGCAATAAAAATAATGCCTGAATTTGCCTACCACCCAAATGATGTCAAAAAAGAGCATCCGCCATTACTAATCGGCTATCAAGGAACCATGCGCAATCAATCTGAACAGCCACAAATAGGGCAGATTGAAATCCCTCTTCCTATAGATGCTAAGAACTTCAGAATTGGATATGTTGCTGATTATTCAAGCGACTTATCCAAGGTGTATGAAATTGAGTACATACTAGATCTAGAAAAAAGAACTATTTCCTGGAAAACGAGTAAAGAAATTAAACCAAATGATGTTTATAAATTTGTTATTGAATTTTATACAGATAACATAATGGTTGAAAATGATAAGAAATCTTTGCCATACCAATTTAAAAGCTTTACGGATATTGGCTTATTCAATGTTTCGTTCATAGAGCCTATAAAGGCAGAAAAGGTCGCACTTGATCCAGCACCTGAAGAGAAAAACACTCACGGTGATGAAAAAGGAGTTCACTCCTATTTCTATCAAGGAATCAAGGCTGGAGAGGAAAAAAGCTTTACACTGACGTATGAACGAATAGAGACGACACCTACTGTTGAGATGATGGAGAAACAAGAACAACAACCGCTTGACACTATAGAGAATAAAAAAAGTCCTGCTATCCTTTCCGTTGCAGCAGTTAGTGGAATAGGTTTAATTGCTGCAGGTGCATTCGTTTTCTTAATGAGAAGAAAACGTCCACAGAGCTAGCCTAGTAAGAACATTCCTTTTGGCAATAAAGTGCTCATGTACTTTATTCAATAAATTAGAGAGAAAGATATAAATTATGGGAGGTGAAAGAATGTTAAAAAGAGGGTTAAAAAAATTGCTGGCAATTGATAAAAGGGTATTAGTTCTAGGCGCTCTTATCGCTGGCGTACTCTTTTCATTCGGGACAGTTAAGACAATGGCATACTTAGATTCACCAGGTTTTTGTCAAAACTGTCACACAATGAAGTCTGTGTATACATCATTTGTGGATTCGACTCATGCAGAATTGCAGTGTAACGACTGCCATTTGCCGCATGAAAGTGAGGTTGGAAAGTTATTTTTTAAAGGCCGTGCAGGGATGACACATATTTTCTACAACACACTGGGTACTGAAGATATACCAGATAGAATCTATGCGACAACACGAACATTAAGAGTCATCAATCAAAACTGTGCGGAGTGTCATAAGAGCACAATTGATAATGTCTCACATGACGCAAAGGAAAACTGTATGTCATGTCACCAAACCGTACCGCATGGAAGCGATTTTAAAGATGATAGTTACCATCAGCCACCTAAGTCCGGTGAGCTATTAAAGAATAAGGGAGGATTTTAAGCATGAATAGGTTCCGCTATGGGGCATCCCTCCTTCTACTAGTATTTGTTCTCATCATTACTGGCTGCAGCAATTCCAGTGACGGTGCAAGTGAAAAAACGGCAAGTGCTAAGGAAGCGAAGGGTACAACAGGCCTTTCTAAAGACGAGATAAGTAATGAGGCCTTTAAAGAGTTATTTCCACTTCAATATAATAGCTATATGAAGAATGAAAAAATGGAAGATACAAAGTACAATGGTTCTGAAAAACGCAGTAAATACGATCCAGATAAAGAACCTTTACTTCCAGTTCTTTTTAACGGCTATGGTTTTGCTACTGAATATAATGAAGACCGCGGGCACGTATATGCTCTTGAAGATATTCGTAATGTAAAGCGGATTACAGATAAATCAGTAGGTTCTTGTTATACTTGTAAATCAACGGCAGTACCTCAAATGATTGAAGAAATGGGCGACGATTACTGGGGAGCCAATTTTAATAAAGACATTTGGCCAAAAGGGGAAGCAATGGGACACTCACCAATTGGATGTTCTGATTGCCACGACCCCGAAACAATGGACTTACGCGTTACACGTCCAAGCTTTTACAAGGCTTTAGAAGCTCAGGGAGTTGATACTTCCAACCCAACGAAAAACGATATGCGCAGTTATGTTTGCGGACAGTGCCATGTGGAGTACCACTTCGCAGCAGATAACAGTGAAGTAACCTTTCCATGGAATAATGGTTTCAAACCTGAAGAGATGTATGAATATTATAATACAATTGCAAAAGAAGAAGGATTTGAAAAGGACTGGGTTCATAATATCTCAGGAACTCCAATGTTAAAAGCACAGCACCCTGAATTTGAAACCCATGCGAGCGGTACACATGGTAAGGCAAATGTTTCCTGTGCGGACTGTCATATGCCATATGAACGTGTAGATGGAAAAAGGAAAATCACCTCACACTATTGGACTTCACCGCTTAAAACGATGGATACGTCTTGCGGACAGTGTCATGGTGATAGAGATTTAGACAAATTAAAAGATCGTGTTATTGAAATCCAAGATGCAAACGTAAGTGCATTACATGAAGCACAGGATATTTCAACCACAGCTCACTATTACATTAACAAGATGATTACTTCTGGAGTCAGCCAAGACAAAATCAAGCAGGCTCAGGAATTTGTCCGTAAAGGTCAATGGTTCTGGGATATTGTAGCCGCTGAAAACTCTTCAGGCTTCCACAATCCACAAGGTTCAATGGATTCATTAAGAGAGTCAGTTGTACAATCCAATAATGCTATTCACCTTGCAACAGAAGAGTTAGTGAAAAAAGGTGTCAGCATCGAAGAGGTTAATTCTGAGATTGAGAAAGTAAAAACTGCTGTACAAGCTGAAGCTGTAAATGAGAATAAAAAGAATCATGCTATTAATAGCTACTTCCCTGCACAACAGCCAGTAGTGCCAGCAGTAAAAAAATAGACCCTTTCAACCATCTGCTTAATCGTCCCGCTAAGAAGGATTAAGTAACATCGTGAAAGAGTCCATAATGGTTTTGAAGAAAACACTGTTTCTCTTTTGGAGACAGTGTTTTCTTGTTATTATTGTGAACAAATCATGTCTAGCTGTCAATTAAACTTATCTGGTATTGGTCTAAAATTGGTGAAAATCAAATATTTTATAAGGAAGAATCCAATATGAAATAGGTGAGGATCATGTATGTTGTTCATTTTTTTGAAGACAAGATAGAACTATTAAATCAGCTTCTTGGAAGTGTTCCATCCGTCGGTGAAATGATTACCGTTAAAGGTCGTAAAGGGAAGGTCACTGATGTTAATCAGGTAGATGACAAACATGTACATGTACAGATTATGGTAGAGAAGGTAGTAGTTAAAAATAAGCCTACAGCAGCAGACCTAGCGAAGAGGAAAAAACGATAATTACACAAAGTCCTTTTTTATGAAGGGCTTTTTATTTTGTCGGATTGGCGTTTGATTCCCGAATAAGAGGGAAAAGTGGTTAGGCGGGAATCATTCGAGAGTAATGATTCCCAAACAAGTGGGAAAAGTGGTTAGACGGGAATCATTCGAGAGTAATGATTCCCAAACAAGTGGGAAAAGTGGTTAGGCGGGAATCATTCGAGAGTAAT
>NZ_JABWSY010000013.1:24670-159469 GCF_013396335.1 Bacillus sp. EB106-08-02-XG196 | reverse complement strand
ACGGGAATCATTCGAGAGTAATGATTCCCAAACAAGTGGGAAAAGTGGTTAGGCGGGAATCATTCGAGAGTAATGATTCACGAATAAGTGGGAAAAGTCGTTAGACGGGAATCATTCGAGAGTAATGATTCCCAAACAGCAGAATTATCGAGTAAAGCGGGAATCTTTTAAGTTTATTTATGGCCAATATAATAAAAAAAGGAGTAAAAAGGTTTTTAACCTTAAGACTCCCCATTTCTTATTCAAAATTTGAAGAAGGTCCAAACCCTTTTAGTTTAAAGTTTTTTAATAAAACCCTTCGTATAGTCTTTTTAGATAAAACATAACCACACCATTCAAAGATATCCTTTGTAGTGATTTTTCGATCAGGAAAAAGCATTCTATATTCCTTCATATTCCTCATGACAGCTACATCTATGCTTTCCTTACACTTGCAATGTCCGCAAATAAATTTACCATTACAAACTTCCTGAAAAAATGTACGACAATCCGGGCAGATAAGCCCCTTTTTTACTTGTTCAAACGTGTAAGGTGGTAATCGAGAATAAGGAGATTCGATTATATGAAGAGAAGCTAATTGGTTAGCTGTTTTCTGATGTTTTGAATTTAGTTTTATAGGACGTGTGTTTAGTTTTTTCAAGAAGCGGTTTAATTGAGATGGAAAAACAATTGATGGATTGAATGTAGTCATGTATAGGTGAAACTCGGGGTTATTAAAGATTAGATAGGATTCAATTGGATAATTGCAATCAAGTTCTAGGAGTAATTTTTCGAAGCAGCGTTTCACATCGTATCAGCTGGTGAAGTGGATTTTTGAGATTGGGATTGGTTTTGGTAAACCATTTATCATCTTCGAGGTAATAGTCACCTTCATAATATTTCACGTCTAATAAGTGAATCTTTTCGTATGCAATAATCAACGTATCAATTTGAAACTTAGACCCGCGATCTTTCGTTCAAATAATAAGCGGGAAATTATTATTTCTAAAGGTTCTGGCCGTTGTTGAATAATCATATCTCACGCCCTTAATATTATTTTAAAAAACTATAATTTCATTTTATGTAATATTATCCAAGAATACAAGCTTAATAGGTAAATACCATAAACAAAAAGATTGCCAGGAATCCTGTATGGGTCTAAAATATAATTTTGGAACTTGTTATTGTTATTGTAAAGGAGCGTTTTTCATGCCACGTGCCTTATGGCTTTTAATTATTGGGATGGCAGTGAATGTAACAGGTAATTCTTTTCTATGGCCTCTAAATACAATCTATATTCACGATCATTTAGGTAAGTCTTTATCGATGGCTGGGGTTGTTTTAATGTTGAACTCCGCAGCGAGCGTCATTGGAAATCTTTATGGCGGCAGTCTTTTTGATAAAATCGGCGGCTACAAATCTATACTACTAGGAATAGGTATCTCCCTTTCAGCCCTAATTGGATTAACGTTTTGGCATGGCTGGCCAGAATATATTGTTTTCCTTACCATTGTTGGATTTGGCAGTGGAGTCACTTTCCCCGCCATGTATGCGATGGCGGGAATGGTTTGGAAGGAAGGCGGACGTAAAGCCTTTAATGCCGTTTATATTGCGCAGAACCTTGGAGTAGCGGTCGGAGCCGCACTTGGCGGCATTCTTGCAGATTACTCATTTGAGTTAATCTTCCTTGCGAACACCGTTATGTATATTATCTTTTTACTAATCGCTGTTTTTGGCTATAAAGGGATTTCAACTGGTTCGGCTAAACAAGCGAATAGCATTCAGGATGCAGCACTTAAAAAGGAGAGAAAAAATCTATATGCTTTATTGATTTTATGTTCAGGTTATTTGCTATGCTGGGTTGGCTACGTTCAATGGATGACAACGATTGCCTCGTATACTCAGGAAATTAATATTTCATTATCGCAATACAGCCTATTATGGACGATAAATGGTGCACTAATTGTTCTTGGGCAGCCATTATTAAATGGCTTGCTTAAGCGTCTTGCTGCCACGCTAAAGGTGCAAATCCTCATCGGAATTGCTATTTTTATTGTTTCTTTCCTTACAGCAGGAAATGCAAATGCATTTTCAGGATTTCTTGTAGCGATGATTATTTTAACGATTGGCGAAATGTTTATTTGGCCGGCAGTTCCAACAATCGCCTTTGGCTTAGCCCCAAAAGGGCGTGAAGGTTTCTATCAAGGAATCGTCAATAGTACTGCCACAGGCGGAAGGATGATTGGTCCTTTACTCGGAGGTATGCTTGTTGATCTATATAGCATGTCTGCATTATTTTTCGTCTTAATTGGCTTATTCGTTATCGCGATTGTAACAACCCTAACGTATGACCGTATATTAAAATCAGAAAAAAAAGTATCAGATATAAATATGCCGGTCTCATAATGAGTCTGGCTTTTTTATGTTTAAAAATAATTTTTTTGGTCATACTGTTTTAGGTGAATGTTACTTGCATCCTGTTGGGAAATTTAATACAATAACCGTAATACTTTTTATATTTAATGACAGTGAGTAGGAGTAGTAGTGAATCATACCCGTTTATTAGAGAGTTGACGGCTGGTGGAAGTCAACCGGGTACATCATGAACTCGCCTATGAGTTGCAAACATGAAAGAATAGTAATGTTTGCCGTATTCCGCGTTAAGGGTGAATGAAGCGAGTGTTAACAACACTAATGTGGGTGGTACCGCGGGAAGATACATAACAATCCTCTCGTCCCTTTTTGGGATGAGGGGTTTTTTTAATTTTTATTATCTAGCTGCAGCGCCTAGCCCCTCGAGGTCAAATAACCTTCGGCAATAAAAGTCAAGAACGGACTTTTCTTGTCGAAGAACATTTGCTTGTCGGGGCTAAACAAGGCGCTTCCGCTTTTATTTTAAGGAGGCAACACTTATGAGTTTCGATCATCAGCATATTGAGAAAAAGTGGCAAAAGAAATGGGAGACAGAAAAAACATTTAAAACGAGTGAAGAATTTGATAAACCAAAATTCTACGCATTAGATATGTTTCCTTATCCATCGGGAGCAGGGCTGCATGTTGGACACCCTGAAGGTTACACCGCTACAGATATTCTTGCTCGCTTAAAGAGAATGCAAGGGTACAATGTTCTACATCCGATGGGCTGGGATGCTTTCGGTTTACCAGCCGAGCAATATGCATTGGATACTGGAAACGATCCTGCAGAGTTCACAGAGAAGAATATTAACACGTTCCGAAGACAAATTAAATCATTAGGTTTTTCATATGACTGGGACCGGGAAGTAAACACAACGGATCCAGAATATTATAAATGGACGCAATGGATTTTTCTAAAGCTATGGGAAAAGGGTCTTGCTTATATTGATGAAGTAGCTGTTAACTGGTGCCCCGCACTTGGCACAGTGTTAGCCAATGAAGAAGTAATTGATGGGAAAAGTGAGCGCGGCGGGCATCCGGTTGAACGCCGACCAATGAAGCAGTGGATGTTAAAAATTACTGCTTACGGTGATCGTTTGCTTGAGGACTTAGAAGAACTTGACTGGCCAGAGAGTCTTAAAGAAATGCAGCGCAACTGGATTGGCCGTTCCGAAGGTGCTGAAGTAACCTTCAACATTGAGGGCCATGATGAAACATTTACTGTATTCACAACACGTCCAGATACATTATTTGGCGCTACTTATGCGGTTCTTGCTCCAGAGCATTCTTTTGTTAGTAAAATTACGACGAATGAGCAGCGGGCAGCAGTTGAGGCTTATTTAGATAAAGTAAAGACAAAGAGTGACCTTGAACGTACCGATCTTGCGAAAGAAAAAACAGGTGTTTTTACTGGTGCGTATGCGATTAATCCTGCTAATGGCGAAAAAATGCCAATCTGGATTGCGGATTATGTATTAGTTAGCTACGGTACTGGTGCAATCATGGCTGTTCCTGCACATGATGAACGCGACTACGAATTTGCGAAACAATTTGATCTGCCAATTAAGCCAGTTGTCGCAGGAGGAAGTATTGATACTGAAGCCTATACTGGTGATGGTGAACATATTAACTCTGAATTCTTAAATGGATTAAATAAAGAAGAAGGTATTACGAAGATGATTTCTTGGTTGGAAGAGCAAGGAATTGGTACGAAAAAAGTAACCTTCCGTTTACGCGATTGGTTGTTCAGCCGCCAGCGTTATTGGGGTGAGCCGATTCCAATTATCCATTGGGAGGATGGCACAATGACAGCTGTACCGGAAGACCAGCTGCCATTAACCTTACCGATAACAACCAATATCAAACCTTCTGGAACGGGAGAATCACCGCTTGCTGTTATTGAGGATTGGGTAAACGTCTTGGATCCAGAAACAGGCAAGAAGGGTCGCCGTGAAACAAATACAATGCCGCAATGGGCAGGCAGCTGCTGGTATTATTTACGCTATATTGACCCGAAAAATGATCAAGCTCTTGCTTCAAAAGAAAAATTAGATCACTGGCTGCCAGTAGACGTATACATCGGTGGTGCAGAACATGCCGTTCTTCACTTATTGTACGCTCGTTTCTGGCATAAAGTCCTTTATGATATTGGAGTTGTAGCAACGAAAGAACCATTCCAAAAGCTATTCAACCAGGGAATGATTTTAGGTGAAAACAATGAAAAAATGAGTAAATCAAAAGGTAACGTAGTTAATCCTGATGATATCGTCGACAGTCATGGTGCTGATACACTTCGTTTGTATGAAATGTTCATGGGACCGCTTGATGCTTCCATTGCTTGGTCAACAAATGGGCTTGATGGGTCTCGCCGTTTCTTAGATCGTATCTGGCGCTTGATGGTGGAAGAAAATGGAGAGTTAAATCCAAAAATTCAGGCGAATGAAGATGCCTCGAATTTAGAAAAGGTTTATCACCAAACCGTGAAAAAGGTAACCGAGGATTACGAGGGCTTGAGATTTAATACCGCTATTTCGCAAATGATGGTGTTTATTAATGAAGCTTATAAATCAACTGTTCTTCCAAAGCATTATATGGAAGGGTTTGTTAAAATGCTTGCCCCAGTTGCCCCGCATGTTGCTGAAGAACTTTGGGAGAAACTTGGGTTTAGTGGTACTATTTCATACGAAACTTGGCCAGCTTATGATGAGGCTAAATTAGTTGATGATGAAGTTGAAATTGTTATCCAAGTTAACGGAAAAGTAAAGACGAAGCTTAAAGTGCCAACAGATGCCAGCAAAGAAGCATTAGAAGGTATTGCAATGGATGATGATCGAGTAAAGGAACAAATCGAAGGAAAAACCATTCGCAAAGTCATCACCGTTCCTGGTAAACTTGTTAATATCGTAGCTAATTAATTGGGATTCCCCCCTTGTTACAGGGGGGAACTTAACATAGGGGTGTGGAAAAGATGGAAGGAATTCAAATTATTTCACCAGAAGAATTAAAGAAGAAGCTTGAAGAAGGGGAGAAACTTGAGCTTGTCGATGTTAGGGAACATGAAGAGGTAGAGCAAGGAATGATCCCGGGTGCAAAGCATATACGTATGGGCGAGATTCCTGCTAATCTTGATTATTTTGACAAAGAAAAAGAATACATCTTCATTTGCCGCTCCAGCCGAAGAAGTGAAAATGTCTGCTATTATCTACAGGACCAAGGATACAAGGTTCGCAATATGATTGGCGGCATGCTTGAATGGACGGGTGAAACGAAATAAACGATTCCAATGCGGAATCGTTTTTTTTATACCTTTTATTTTTAATTTTCGGAAAAGATGGAAATAATGAAAATAAAAACAGAAAAGGAGATTCATATGATTCAGGTAAAGTTGTTTGACCGTGAACATGAAAAGGATCTAGAAAAGGAAATGAACCGCTTTTTAAAAGGAATTGATGAAAAGCAGTTAATGGATATTAAGTATAATGTAGCTGCCATAACCGAGGATGAAGCGGAAGAACAAATTTACTGTTTTTCGGCTATGATAATCTATCGGGCCTAATAAGATATTAGGCCAGATATTGTTTTTTAGCGGTAAGTGCAGCGTTTGTTCCTGCAAGTCTTCCCGTAACTAACGCTGAAGTAATATTATATCCACCGGTATAACCATGAACATCTAGAATTTCGCCACAAAAGTAGAGTCCCCCCATCAATTTAGACCCCATTGTCTGCGGTTCAATTTCTTTAACTGAGACTCCGCCGCCGGTTACGAATGCTTTCTCCAGCGGTAAAGTACCATTTACTTTAATTAAGAATTGCTTGCAGCTTTTCACAAAGGTACGAATTTTTTCATTTGAAATCGTCGCACCCTGTTCGGAAGGATCAATGTCATTTTGTTCTAACAGAAACAAAAGATATCGTTCAGGAACAAGTCCCTTTAATGTGTTTTTAATGCTTTTTTTCGGCTCACTTTTTACCAGCTTCACAATTTCTTGAAAAAACTCTTCTTCCTTTTTATCCGGTATCACATCTAAGCTCATGGAAACTTCATTTAATTTCCACTTTTTCATTGCTTTCACAACGAATTGACTGCAGCGAAGAACGGCAGGACCACTTAGTCCAAAATGGGTAAAAATCATATCCATCCTATGAGTTATAATGGCTTTCACTTTTGGATTCAAAACACTTAGCTCGATATCTCTTAATGATAGACCTTGTAGTGATTTATTTTTGATGAAAGGTTCATTTGAGGTGACAGGCACCTCAGTCGGAAACAGTTCTGTAATCGTATGTCCGGCTTTCTTTGCCCAGGCATAACCGTCACCTGTAGAGCCTGTATGGGGAACAGATTTCCCTCCGACTGCTATAACAACTGATTTTGTTTCAATTTCAGTACCGTTTTTTAATATTACGGAAGTTACACGTCCTTCTTTATAAGTAAGGTCTGCAACCGGGCTATTTTTGTATACTTTGACCTTTAGCTTCTCTAATTGATCTAATAGGGCATCCACGACAGATTGTGCTTTATTAGATACAGGGAACATTCGGCCGTGGTCTTCCTCCTTTAACTCAATTCCTAACTTTTCAAAGAACTTAATAATATCTTCATTACTAAAAATAGAAAAGGCACTGTATAAAAATTTCCCGTTACCAGGTAAGTGCTTGATAATTTCCTCAACAGGGAGTCGATTGGTAACATTACAGCGGCCGCCGCCAGAAATGGCGAGCTTCCTGCCTAGTTTGTCTCCTTTATCAATTAATAGGACCTTTAAACCTTTTTCGCCAGCTGCAATCGCCGCCATTAAACCTGAAGGTCCGCCTCCAATAACAACAACATCGTATATCATACTTTCACCAACTTTATGTATATTCAACTTAATTTTTAATCCTGCGCATTATTCCATTATAAACATCCTTATTGAAAAGAAAACGAAAAGTCATCCATTTTTACGAAAATTAACTATGCTGTTAGTAGCATCACAGCCCAAAGAGTTGTAAACTACTAATAGTGTGCAAAAATAGCCGATATAAACTTTGCTCATATGCGCACAAACTTTTTCTTCACTGGGAAGGGATTCTAATTTTATGTCGTCTAAGCTTATAAGAGGAACATTTATTTTAACATTGGGTACGATTATATCCAAGATTCTTGGCTTACTGTATGTTATACCCTTTTATCAAATTGTAGGTTCAGAAGGAACAGCATTGTATCAATATTCATACATACCCTACACGATCTTTATAAGTATTGCCACGGCAGGTGTGCCGCTAGCCGTTTCAAAATTCATTTCTAAATATAATGCACTCGAAGAATATGCAGTTGGCCGTAAATTGTTTAAATCTGGACTAGTCATGATGCTATTGACTGGTATTGCTTCTTTTTTAATACTGTATTTATCCGCGCCGCTTATAGCTGACATGATTATCTCAAAGGAAGAGGATGTCGGTTCAAGAGCAAAGGATATTATTACGGTTATCCGCGCTGTGAGCTTTGCCTTAATTGTGATTCCGTTCATGAGTTTAATTAGAGGGTTCTTTCAGGGACATCAATCAATGGGACCGTCCGCAGTTTCCCAAGTGGTGGAACAGATTGTCCGGATTGCTTTCACACTTGCAGGAGCCTTTATCGTTATAAACTTTTTAAATGGAAGTATCGTAACAGCTGTAAGTGTGGCGACCTTTGCCGCGTTTGTTGGGGCAATTGGGAGTCTGGTGGTTTTATTTTGGTACTGGTATAAACGGAAACCACATTTAGACCAGCTTCTCGAACAAGATAGAGGAACTGCAAAGGTTTCCTTGAGAGAAATCTATAAAGAAATCCTAATCTACGCTGCTCCCTTTGTATTTGTTGGAATTGCCAACCCATTATTTCAAGCAATCGATCAAGTCACCTTTACAAGGGCAATGCAGGATATTGGCCACAGTTTCAAGGCGGCTGATGCAGCATTTTCTATTTTAAATTTTGAATCACATAAAATCGTTATTATCCCTGTTTCCCTCGCAACAGGATTCTCCTTGGCTCTTGTCCCAAGTATCACGAAGGCTTTTGTAGATAATGATCGAAAAGGGTTAAAACAGCAGCTAAATCAGACCTTTCAAGTATTATTATTCTTAACACTGCCAGCAGCAATCGGTCTTTCTCTATTAGCAGAACCTATCTATACCGTATTTTACGAGTATAAGCCGATGGGGTCTGAAGTATTAAGAGCCTATGCACCAGTTGGAATTCTTTTTTCTTTATTTTTAGTAACGAGTTCCATTCTACAGGGAATCAATGAACAACGATGGACAGTATTAAGTTTGTTAGTAGGATTACTTATTAAATTATCGCTAAATATTTCTCTTATTTCTATGTTTGAAACAAAAGGCGCGGTATACGCAACAGCACTTGGATACGTCGGAGCCATATTGATTCAATTATTTGTTATAAAAAGTTATGCAAAATACCCATTTTTATTTGTGTGGAGAAGGAGCTTGTTAATCGTTATTTTTGCTGGAGTCATGTGGGCTGGGACCGAAATCGTTTATCAGCTGCTTTTGTTATTTTTAACTCCAGATTCCAAGTTTCAGTCGCTCTTAATTATTTTCGTTTGTGCTGCGATTGGAGCGGTAATCTATTTTTACTTAGGATTAAAATCCGGACTTGTTAACAAACTATTTGGTGACAGGGTTGACACCATCAAGCGAAAATTAAGATTAACGAATTAACTCCTAAAAATGAAGGAGGATCACGTTTTGAGAATTGATAAAATGCTTGCTAATCTTGGCTATGGAAGCCGAAAAGAAGTGAAGCAGCTTCTAAAAAGCGGTGCAGTCAAAATCGATGATGTAATCGTGAAGGATGCGAAACAGCACGTAGATACAGCTAA
The DNA here is from genome assembly GCF_013396335.1 of Bacillus sp. EB106-08-02-XG196. GTDB lineage: Bacteria > Bacillota > Bacilli > Bacillales > Cytobacillaceae > Neobacillus. Next base: position 150,212 of record NZ_JABWSY010000013.1, on the reverse strand, counting down.
ACAAATTGTTACGTTAAATGGAGAAATCATTGAATATAGAGAGTTTATCTACTTAATGATGAACAAACCTCATGGAGTATTGTCAGCCACCGAGGACAGTGTTGGGGAAACGGTAATCGACTTACTCGAACTCGAAGACCAGGTTTATGAGCCATTCCCGGTCGGAAGGTTGGATAAGGATACAGAAGGTTTGTTGCTAATTACAAATGATGGCCAATTAGCTCACAGGTTGTTATCCCCAAAAAAACATGTTCCCAAGACCTATTTTGCGGTGATAGACCAGGAAGTAACCGATGAAGACGTAAAGGCATTTGCAGAGGGAGTTACCCTCGATGATGGGTACGAAGCAAAACCAGGAGAGTTGAAAATTTTAAAGTCTGGCATTCGCTCCGATATTGAGCTGACGATAACCGAGGGAAAGTTCCATCAAGTGAAAAGAATGTTCGAAGCTGTTGGAAAAAAAGTCATTTACTTGAAACGGATTTCCATGGGGCCATTGCCATTAGACGAATCCCTAGAGCTCGGAGAATATCGGGAATTGACCGATGAAGAAGTAGAATTGCTTAAGGAGTATCAAGTAGTATAAGAAATTTAAGCTAATTACAAAACTTGAAGCGTTCATAAAGCCTGAAATCAGGGGATATTTGAAGAAGTGGTCACCATGGAGCGTTCATGAAGCCCAAAATCAGAGGAAAATCGAAAAAGTAGTCATCATGAAGTTCTTGAAGCCTAAAAATTTTCAAATTTAAATAAGTTTATACAAATAATTAAGGACAAGGCGATAGGCCTTGTCCTTTTTAGTTCTATGCTTGTAGGAAAGAAGTTAACATCCAATTATGCTTGCTTAGTTTTTCAATTAATTCTGTGAACATATCACTCGTAACCTCATCATTCTCCATTTCGGCTGCTTCTTTACCGGTCTTTAATTCTGAAATGAGTCTTGAGAAATCATTAACAATGGCTTGTACCATTTCTTCCGCTGTTAGAATATCAGTTGTTTCTTCAACAGTTGCAAATTCGATGTATTCTCTTAGTGTTGAAATGGGCATTCCACCTGTAATTAATAAACGTTCAGCTAATTCATCGATTGTTCCTGCAGCTTCTTCGTACAATTCCTCAAATTTTGCATGTAAGGTGAAGAATTGTGGTCCTTTAACATACCAGTGGAAACGGTGTAGCTTTGTATATAGTACATTCCAGTTTGCGAGTTGTTGATTCATCACTTGTTCTAATGTTAATGTTTGTGTCATTGTTCATTCCTCCTAATTTCTTATCTGAATTAATTATAACACATGTTATATAAAAGTAAATATTAAATTATAATAATTATAAATAACAAATTTGAAATGTCCTCTTATAAAAATAAGTAACAATATATAAAAATGGGTAATCTAAAAATATTTACTACACTATCCCGCATTTTGAAAATCCAAAAGGGGGAAGCATCATGAAACTGACACCAAAGGAAACCATCGAATTACATGGTTTTAATAATTTAACCAAATCGTTAAGCTTCAATATGTACGATATCTGTTACACAAGAACAAGGGATGAGCGTGAGGCATATTTAAAGTATATTGATGAGCAATACAGTGCGGAAAGATTACAAAAGATATTAACTCATGTATCAGATATTATTGGTGCACATGTATTAAATGTAGCGAGTCAGGATTTTGAACCAGCAGGTGCAAGTGTTACCCTTCTTGTCTCAGAGGGCCCTGTTGAAAATGCCCCTTCCGAACATTTTGAGGAGTCACCAGGACCGCTTCCAGAATCGGTGGTTATGCAGTTGGATAAGAGTCATATTACGGTTCATACATACCCTGAATATCACCCGGATGAAGGTATTAGTACATTCAGGGCAGACATTGATGTATCAACTTGTGGAGAAATTTCACCGCTAAAAGCGCTGCATTATCTTATTCGTTCATTTGAAACAGACGTCATGACGATCGATTACCGGGTCCGCGGTTTTACAAGAGATAAGGATGGATATAAATTATTTATCGATCATGAGATTAGCTCAATCCAAAATTATATTCCCGAGGACGTTGGTGAATTATTCGACATGATTGACGTAAATGTGTATCAAGAAAATATCTTCCATACAAAATGCAAGCTTCGGGAGTTTGATTTAAATAACTATTTATTTGGCTATAAAAAAGAAACATTACATCCAGAAGAACTTATCGAAATTACCGAGAGAATAAAGCTGGAAATGGATGAAATCTTTTATGGCAAAAATATTGTGCAATAAATGACTGTATTACTTATCGCGTTAATATATCGAATCGTAGCCAAAAAGAAAGTTCGCAGCAGCCTTACGAAAAAGTAAGACTGCTTTTTTTCGTCTATGGTGTAAAATGGTATTCAAAGGAAATTATTTTATTTAGCAGGAGAAAATTATGTTTTTAAAAAAAGTTACTTTATTAAATGAAAAGATTCCAACCAAAGACCACTATCCCTTTTCTATCCCATCAATTGCAAGCCTCAATGAAATCAAGTTAGATTGTAACGTTACCTTCTTTGTAGGCGAGAATGGATCCGGTAAATCTACTTTATTAGAAGCAATAGCGGACAAATGTGGCTTTAATACAGCTGGCGGCGGCAGAAATAATTCTTATGATGTTTATGAAACAGATTCAGAACTCACTGAGTACCTTAGACTCTCCTGGATGCCAAAAGTAATGAATGGTTTCTTTTTACGTGCAGAATCGTTTTATCATTTTGCTACCCATATTGATGAAGTGGATGACAATGGATTTAAAGATTACGGTGGAAAATCGTTGTTACAACAATCGCATGGAGAATCCTTTTTGTCACTATTTTTAAATCGATTTAATGGGGAAGCCATTTATCTGTTAGATGAACCAGAGGCTGCATTATCCCCTGCCAGGCAATTAACCCTTCTGAAAATCATCCATGACCTTGAAACACAAGGGGATGCCCAGTTCATCATTGCCACTCATTCTCCTATTCTATTGGGGTATCCAGATGCAGACATCTATAGCTTTGATCACGGGCAAATTTCAAAGATAAACTATGAAGATACAGACCATTTTAATATTACAAAATATTTTTTGGAAAATAGAAAAAGATTTCTCTATGAACTCTTTAAAGAGGATGAATAACAAAAAAAGTGATATCCAAAACGGATATCACTTTTGCTTAGCTATAAATGATAGGACTACCACCATTCCAACTATTACTAGGGAAACGGTTGAGCCGATGACATTGTTTGGATTTAAAATAAACCCAATAAAGATTAGACTTAATGCTACGATAGCGATGGCTGTTGTAAATGGAAACCATTTTACCTGAAAAGAAGGCATAACCTTGTACTGCGGTCTCAGCTTTAAATGGGCGGAACAAATCCCTATCCAAACCATCATAATCGTGAAACCAGGGATGGTCATAAAGTAACTAATGATATTACTAGGACTGATATACGCTAAGAAAACACCGACTAATAGACAGAGCGTTGTAATCATAAGTCCAGTAACGGGAATGCCGTTTCTTGAGGTTTTCATTAATGCTTTCGGTGCAACTCCGCTTTTTGCCATTGAAAATAGCGTTCGAGATGTTGCATATATTCCCGAGTTTGCAGCTGATAGGACAGCCGTTAATAGGATGAAGTTCATAACATGTGCGGCTCCAGGAAGCCCTGTTATAGTAAAAACTTGAACGAAGGGACTGTCTTGACCTGTTACTTGATTCCAAGGCATTATTCCGCAAATAATTAAGATGGGGAAGATATAAAAAATAATAACCCGCCAAACTGCACCCTTAATGATACTTGGCATAACACGCTCTGCATCCTTGGTCTCTGTGACAGCGACCCCAATTAACTCAGCTCCGCCATATGAAAACATAACGACTAAAAAGGCACTGAACATTCCACTCAATCCATGGGGAAAGAAACCGCCATGTGCTGTGTAATTTGCAAGAGGATCCTCAATATTACTAGGAAATACACCAAATATTATGAGTGCGCCTAAAAGGATAAAAGCGACTAATGCGACTATTTTTATCCCTGCAAACCAAAACTCAAGCTCCCCATAATATTTAACAGGGAATAAATTTATCGCAATGATTACTACTGCACATAGCAGACTAAGTAGCCATAGTGGAATAGAAGGATACCAAAATTGCAAAAAACTTCCTGCAGCTAATAATTCAACAGTTATAACAATGATCCAGTTAATCCAATATAACCAGCCAGTAATAAATGACAGCTTGAAACCAAATGCTCGATAAAGAAGCAATTGTACATTGTGATTTGGAAATGCAATGGCCATCTCGCCTAAAGCAGCCATTACAATGAATAATAATAGTCCACCGATTAGATAGGTAAAGATAACACTGGGTCCCGCAATACTTAACGTATCGGAACTTCCTTTAAAAATACCTGTACCAATCATCCCAGCTAATGCAATAAACTGTACATGCCTTGGCAGTAATCCTTTTTTTAACTCATGCTGATTATTTTCCATGTTGGTCCTGCCTTTATTAATAAAATTGTCACTCTTTTACACAAACGCTTTTAAGTGTTAAAGTGTTATACTAATATATCATAATATAATAGATATTCAACCTTATTTTATAAAAAAAAGCAACCAAGCACGCGAGATTATCGCATGCTTGGCTGCTTTTTTGTTTATTCATATATTTACGAAGACATTTTTACTTTCTTTTCTGTTATGGTCCATTTTCCGCGGCTTGGGCTTATTACCAAGTCATTATAGGCTAAGACATTTAAATCTCGTTGTATGGTGCGAGGAGTGATACCAAATTCCTCTACAAGTTCTTGCGTCGTGACTGTGCCTTTATTACGAATAAACATGTAGATGCATTTGATGCGGTTTAACATCCGGTTAGTCGAAGGTTTCAAAAAACCACTCCCTATCCTTTTTTCAAACCTATGGCAATATCCTGCTACCGACAGCCTCTTTGATTAGTATGTAATTTTCTTTCCGCAGACAACTCCTTTATTAATAAATAGTTGCAGTGGATACCCTGATGACTTACATATATTGTACCCGTAATTTCTGAAAATTTCCACCATTAGAGAATTTTTTACATAAAAATCATCATTTCTTTACAATTATTGTTCGGCTTTTCACCTCTCTTGCATGATTCTTACTATAGTCTATGGTTATAAATGTTAAGATTATGACAAATTAATTGAATTTTTAGTAAATTTAACAAAAAAACCATAACGGATATTATTTCGTTTTTTGGGTGAATATTGATAAAATATTTGCATGGATATAAATAACAAATGCAGGTATGAAGGGGACAACATAATTGACGAAGCTTATTTGGATGGATGAGGTAGAAAAAAGAAAGGATGACTTGTTAAGAGATACCCAGAATTTATTACATATAAAGAGTCTATTAGATGAAGAAAATACTTTTACAGAGGCTCCTCTTGGAAAAGGTGTAAAAGAAGCATTAGATTTTATGCTCTCTCTTGGTGAGAAGGATGGGTTTATACCAAAGAATGTGGGGAATTTAGCAGGACATCTAGAATTTGGAGAAGGGGAGGAGCTCCTCGGTATCCTCTGCCACGTTGATGTAGTTCCAGAAGGTGATGGCTGGACGAGTGACCCGTTTGCTGCTGAAATTAGCGATGGGAAAATCTTTGCTCGTGGTGCTGTTGATGATAAGGGACCAACAATGGCTGCTTACTATGCAATGAAAATAGTCAAGGAACTCGGACTGCCTGTAAATAAGCGTATTAGAATGATTATCGGAACCGATGAAGAAAGCGACTGGAGATGTGTAGATCACTATTTTGAGAATGAAGAAATGCCTGCTCTAGGTTTTGCACCTGATGCTGACTTTCCAATCATAAATGCTGAAAAAGGGATTGCTGATATTGATATCATTCAGAATCTTCCTGTTGAAGAAGTTGGAATAGGTAATATTGAAGTTCTAAGCTTTACCTCCGGAAAACGGTACAACATGGTTCCTGACCATGCAACGGTGACACTAAACATCATTGGAAATCAAATGGATGTTGTACAGAGATTCACAGATTTCATGAAGCTGCACCAATTAGAATACCAGTCACATGTTGAAAACGGGGAGTTAATTCTTGAGGTTAAGGGAGTATCAGCACATGGAATGGAGCCTAAGAAGGGAATTAATGCAGGTTTATTTTTAGGGGAATTTCTTTCAAAACTAGATCTAAATCCTTCAGCTTCTGATTATTTCAAATTCGTTTCCCGCTATTTCTTTAATGATTCCAGAGGAGTGAGCCTAGGCGTAGCATACTCTGATGAAGTTTCAGGTGAATTAACACTCAATCCTGGGAAACTTTCATACTCTCGGCAATCAGGTGGCAGCGTAGGGTTGACTTGTAGATATCCAGTTACAAATAAAATGGATGAAACCAAGAAAAAGCTGGATGAACTTTTAGAGGTAGAAAGCTTTGCGATAAAAAAATTCAAAGATACAAAGCCGCATTATGTGGATGAAAATGAATTCTTAATCCAAACCTTGAAAAAGGTTTATGAAGAACAAACGGGAGAAAAGTCATATTTAATAGCGATTGGCGGCGGAACGTACGCACGTTCATTAAAATCAGGAGTGGCATTCGGCCCCTTATTTCCAGGAAGACCGGACATTGCCCACCAAAAAGATGAATATATTGAAATCGATGACCTATTAAAAGCTACCGCTATTTACGCTCAGGCAATCTATGAATTGGCTAAGTAGCAGAAAATAAAAAGGGGAATGAACACATGGAATTTGCATTATTAAATGGGGAAATTATTGAGCGTTCGGAAGCCAAGGTTGATGTAGAAGACCGTGGTTATCAGTTTGGTGATGGGGTGTACGAAGTAATTCGTATCTACAATGGAAAAATGTTTACAATTAATGAACATTTAAAAAGATTTGTGAAAAGTGCTGAGAGCATAGGGATTTCAATCCCATGTACGAGTCTGCAATTATCAGAAATGTTAGAGGAACTTCTTATTAAAAACAATCTTGTAACAGGCAATATCTATATGCAGGTTACTAGAGGGACTGCACCAAGAAATCATGTATTTCCAACTGGAAATGTAGTGCCAACACTTGTCGCTTATACGATAAAGGGAGTTAGACCACTGGATAGTCTAAAATCAGGAGTAAAAGCAATCTTGACGGAGGATATTCGCTGGCTTCGCTGTGATATAAAAAGCCTAAATTTGCTTGGAAATCTATTAGCAAAACAAAAAGCCAGTGAGCAGGGCTGTTTCGAAGCGATTCAGCACCGCGGTCAGGATGTCACCGAAGGCAGTTCTTCTAATATTTTTATCGTTAAAAATGGAAGTGTCATAACCCATGAATCAAACAACCTAATATTAAAAGGAATAACAAAAGATGTGATTTTGGATATTTGTTTAAAAAATAATATCAAGGTGCAGGAACGGACATTCTCTTTGGCTGAACTGGAAGATGCTGAGGAAGTATTCTTGTCTAGTACAACATCTGAAGTTATGCCCATAATCGAAATTAACGGAAAGAAAATTCGAACAGGTGTCCCTGGACCAATCACTAAAAGATTACAAGGATTATTTGAAAAAGAAATTGAAAAGCAATGTGGTCTACTTGTGGATAAAGTAATTTAGAATGAGAGCGTGCACTGTCTGGTGCACGTTTTCTTTTGTATTAAGCTATAAAATACATACTTGATGTAAAAAATAGTCTAAAATAAGAAAAGGAATGATAAGTATAATGCAGCAAACACATTTTTTCTTTGCCGTTAAAATTCCAGAAGAAATAAAATTACTCATAAAAGAAAAATGCGATAAATTAAAAGAAATCTTCCCATTTAGCACCTGGGTTCATCATGAAGATTTGCATATTACATTAGCTTTTCTTGGCAATGCACCTTCTGAAAAACTGTCCAATGCAGTCGGTAATGTTAATGCAGCCTTAAGCGGGAGAAACGGATTTTATTTAGAAATGAACAAGCTGGGAACCTTCGGAAAAGAAGAATCACCCCGTATTTTTTGGCTTGACACAAAGGAAAGTAATGAGCTTGAGGCCGTGAGGAAGAAAGTGTTTACAGCTTGCACAGAGGCGGGTTTTCAACTCGAAACTAGACACTTTAAACCTCACATTACCCTTGCCCGAAAGTGGAAGGGAGATCAACACTTTCATAAAAAACTCTTGGATGTGTGGATAGAGCTTCAGCCAGAACCACTCCTATTTAACATAAGCGAGGTAGTTTTATACCAAACTCATCTTGATAAGACACCGAAATACGAGCCGAAAAAAATATACCTATTAGAATAAGAGATAAATTAACGTGGTAAAGGTTGGTTGTATGAAACAAATCTATTTTATTATCAATCCAAAGGCTAGGAATGGCTACAGTTTAAAGGTCTGGGGAAAAGTTGAAACAAAACTAATGGATGATAAGATTCCTTACTTGGCTTTCTTTACAGAATACCATGGTCATGCAATCAAGCTAGCTGCACAAATTGCTGAGAAGAATAATGAGCAAATAGTCATTATTGCAGTCGGCGGTGACGGAACAATAAGCGAAGTCATGAATGGGATTGCAAAATATAACAATATCACTCTGGGATTTGTGCCTGGAGGCTCCGGAAATGATTTCTCGAGAGGGTTTCAAATTCCGGCAAATCCCGAAGAGGCATTAAAAGTGATTCTTAGATTAATGAATGAGGAAGTACCTTCCATAGATATTGGAAAGATTACTAGGGAAGATCATTCTGAGCATTATTTTATAAATAATATGGGGGCAGGATTTGACGCTTTAGTTTCTTATGAAGTAAACCACTCTAAAGTAAAAGCATGGCTAAATAAATTATCTTTAGGGCGCTTGGTTTATGTGTATTTTTTACTTAAAAAACTCTTTTCTTATAAATGCTCCACAATTGATTTATCAATTGACGGTAAAAGGCATATACTTGAACAAACATGGTTTGTAACTGTTTCCAATCAACCCTATTATGGGGGAGGAATGATGATTGCACCTGATGCAGTCCCAGGTGATGGTCTCTTAGATATTACAGTAGTTCATAGATTATCAAGGTTAAAGTTATTATTGGTTTTTATTAGTGTATTTTGGGGTAAACATGTCCATTTTAAAGAAGTAAAAACATTCAAAGGACAAATGGTTACCATTCAATCCTCATCCTTATTATTTGTCCACGCTGACGGTGAAGATATTGGATTTACTCCTCTAAATATTCATATTCAAGCAAAAACACTTAAAGTATTAACGAGGGTGTGAAGTATACGAGAAACTGTTCTGAAAGAGGGGACTCGCATGAACTCCAATGACCGTAATTTCCAAGCCTATTTAGATGAGATGAATATCATTACGATCCTTCTCCCACTTAGCTATCATCATGGATCGTCTTCCACTTTCTCAATTTCAGATGAATCACAAAAAGTTACAACCTTGCAAATTATTAAAAAACAACAAATCGAAAATAATAATAAATATATTTGTCGGCTTGGAGAGGAAATTTCATTTGGTCATCCTTATTGGATTATCGATGAGCATGGCGGAAAAACCGATTTGCAAATAGGTGCTGTCATTCGAACAGAGTCATTTGATGAACGATTTTTCTATGATGGGAATGACCTAGGTGTAAGTTTTATGGAAAATCAAACACAATTTAAATTATGGTCACCCACAGCTGCTCAGGTAAAATTAAAATTAAGAAAGCCTAACAGCACTTTCTCCGAAATTATTAAGATGAGACGCGAAGAAAAAGGGGTATGGTCAGTACTTGTTCATTCAGATTTAGAACTTTTTCAATATACTTTCTTAGTCCAAGTAAATCAGGAATGGCGTGAATCTGTTGATCCATACGCTGTTGCTGTCACAGCAAATGGTGAGCTTGGGGTAGTTGTGAAATTAGAGAAGACCCGCAGACAGAAACCTTTCTTACCTCCTTTTGAAAATCCAGTAGATGCAATTATCTATGAAACACACATCAGGGATTTCACCATCCACCCTGACAGTGGTGTCAAACATAAAGGACTCTATTTAGGTGCTGGTGAGTTAAATACAAAAGGGAAAGATGGTGAACCTACGGGACTGTCTTATGTAAAGGATTTAGGAATCACTCATATTGAATTCCTGCCTTTCAATGATTTTGCAGGAGTAGATGAAACTGAGCCTAATAAAGATTATAACTGGGGGTATAACCCTCTTCACTTTAATGTCCCAGAGGGCTCCTATTCGTCCAATCCTTTGGACCCTTATGCACGAATCATTGAACTTAAACAATTAATTGATAACATCCATAGTCAAGGAATAAGAGTTATTATGGATGTGGTTTACAACCATGTATATATTCGGGAAACCTCTTCCTTTGAAAAAGTAGTGCCAGGTTATTACTTTCGACATAATGAACTTGGTTTTCCATCGAATGGAACAGGAGTTGGAAATGATATTGCCTCAGAGCGGAAAATGGTGAGAAAGTTCATACTGGACTCCATCCGCTTTTGGATGGAAGAATATCATATTGATGGGTTTCGCTTTGACTTAATGGGGATTTTGGATATTGATACAATGAAGGAAGTTAGAAAGACCTGTGACAGCATTCAAGAGAAAACCCTCATTATTGGAGAAGGGTGGAACCTGAATACGCCGCTTGCAATGGACAAAAAGGCAATCATTCGGAATCAATCGAAGCTTCCTGACATAGCCCAATTTAATGATAAGTTTCGCGATACGATAAAAGGGAATACTTTTTACTTGTATGATAAAGGGTATGTTCTTGGAAACGAGCATTACTATGTGGAGGCAAAAGAGGTCATTACTGGGAGCGTAGGAATAGATAAAGAAGGAAGCGGGCTTTTATCAAATCCTTCACAATCTGTGAACTATGTTGAATGTCATGATAATCATACTTTGTGGGATAAACTACTTTCCTGTCTACCCGATATGGATGAATTACTCCATATAAAATATCATAGGCTTGCAACAGGACTTATCATACTATCTCAGGGCATTCCTTTTCTTCACAGTGGTCAGGAGTTCTTTCGTACCAAGCGAGGAGATGGGAACAGTTACAAATCTCCGGATCATATCAACCGGCTTGATTGGAATCGAAAGCAGCTTTACTCAGACAATGTAAACTATATTAAAGGTTTAATTCAAATAAGAAAACAGTTTCCATGCTTCCGACTAAAAACGGGGGATGCGATACGGAATTATATTCAGAATTTACCGCTGCCAATTCCACTCATCGGATATAGCATTCAAAATGAAAATCATGATATCCGCGAAGTACTTTTACTGATTAATCCTACAAGGAGTAAACAATCTATCCAGATCCCTGATGGCAAATGGAGTGTTCTCGTCGATGATGAAAAAGTGGAAATTTCCTCCAAACAACTTGTTTTAGGAAAAGAAATGGTGCTGGAACCGGTTTGTTTAACCATTTTAGCAAAAAAATAGTTTATTCAGTTGTACTTGACGACCTAAGCTAATTGGAGATAAAATTTATAAGATGGCTATTGTGTGTAATTGTCCAATAGCTTTTTTTATTTTTCTAAAATAGATTTTTAGAATTTTTCTTATATAACGACTAAATGGGAGTTACTATACCCATTTGAGAACGGCATACATTGAAGGTGAACAATTTTGGAACATATATTAGGACAAGAATGGGAGATTGTCCCTGCGGGGGGCGCAACGGGAGAGGCCTTTTATGCTAGCTATAAGGACCAAAGGCTTTTTCTAAAACGCAATTCCTCTCCTTTTCTAGCAGTACTATCTGCAGAAGGAATCGTCCCAAAGCTTGTTTGGACAAAACGATTGGAAAACGGAGATGTGATTACAGCACAGCAATGGCTTCCTGGGCGTGAATTAAAGCCTCATGACATGAATCATGAAAATGTTGCGAGGATGCTTAGGAAGATTCACCGCTCTGAACCGATGGTAGGGATGCTAAGCAGGCTTGAAAAGCAGCCACTAAAGCCAGAAGCGATATTTCAATCAGTTGTCGTGGATTTGGACGAAGAAGTGCTATCGTTACCTGTTGTAATAGAAACACTGAGTTTTCTATTACAACAGGTAGAAAATGTCTTCTGTGACGAAAAAGTAGTTTGTCATGGAGATGTCAACCACAACAACTGGCTTCTAACAGAAGACAACCAGTTGTATTTAATTGACTGGGATGGTGCAATGATCGCAGACCCTGCGATTGACCTCGGTATGCTGCTTTATTGTTATATACCTGTAGATAATTGGACTAGCTGGTTAGCCATGTACGGTAAACCGTTAACAGAAAACCTGAAACTCAGAATGAAATGGTATGTGGCACTTCAAACTCTCTATTCCATTCAATTTTACAAAAACAAAGGGCGGCTAGAGGAAATGGATAAATGGATCAATTTTTTAAATGACCTTTTGTAATCAGGAGTAGGTATCAATATTTGAGACCCATTGCGATAAGTTATCCTGATTAGAAAGAATATGATCATCTAGGTCTGCACTCTCGGCACCATGCTGACTGTAATTATATACCTCCTGTAAGATGCTTTTTACATTTTGATCAATATGTGTGTTAACCATCAGAGATTTTACTAATCGTTCCAATTGTTCACATTCAGAAACAGACCCACAGCAATCGGTTTGATGATTATTTAATATATCCTTTAGTAATGAAACTTGGTCCTGATGACTTAATGGCATGTTTGGTACACCCTTTCAAGTGAAAATAAAAAAGAATTCACAGTTAGGTTGTGAATTCTTTTTTTGTTTATGCATTAATGAGAAACCCCATTATTACCAATAATAAAAACAATATAAGATTTAGGAGTGGCAAAATGAGACTTAGAAATAAACCTTGGGCAAGAGAATATATAGAGGCATATCCTCAATATATTGTCGCTAACCCAGAGGAGTTTAAGGGAAAGTGGAACAAAGTATTTAATAATGAACAACCTCTTCATATCGAAGTAGGAACTGGAAAAGGCCGGTTTATTACTGAAATGGCTAAGGCCCATCCTGATATCAACTATATGGGAATAGAAATTTATGATTCCGTTATCGTTGCAGCTTTAGATCGATTAATCGAAGCAGATTTACCAAATCTAAGGCTTCTGAATGTAAACGCCAGTGATTTAAATAAATATTTTGAAAAAAATGATGTTGACAGAGTCTATTTGAATTTTTCAGACCCATGGCCCAAAACTCGTCATGATAAAAGAAGGTTAACCTATAAGGATTTCTTGAAGCTTTACGAAAACATTTTAGTTGATAAAGGGGAAATTCATTTTAAAACTGATAATCAAGGCTTGTTTGAATACTCTTTAAAGAGTTTTTCTGAATATGGTTTATTATTAACCTTCCTCAGCCTTGACCTTCATAAGAGTGAATTTGAAGGAAATATCATGACTGAATATGAAGAAAAATTCTCTGAAATGGGAAACCGTATCTACCGTTGCGAAGTAAAGTATCAGAACTAATCTTAGGACAGTCTAATTAAAGACTGTCCTTTTTGTATATGGTAAAATATATATATTAGGTCAAAGGGGGAAAGAAATGGAGACTTTAAAAATTGGCAGAGTTGTGCTTACTTGGTTAGCCGGTGGTGTGACAAACTTAGATGGCGGTGCAATGTTTGGTGTCGTTCCCAAAGCATTATGGTCAAAAAGGTATCACCCTAATGAAAATAACTTAATTGAACTTCCTACAGATCCAATCTTAATCCAAATGGATGGAAAAAATATCTTACTGGAAGCTGGACTTGGAAAAGGAAAACTATCGGAAAAACAGCTTAGAAATTTTGGAGTTACAGCAGAATCAGATGTGGATGGCTCTTTAAAAATGTTAGGGTTAAATCCAAAGGATATTGATTTTGTTTTAATGACTCATATGCATAATGATCATGTTGGCGGGCTAACGAAGCTGGAAGATGGACTTTATAAATCCACATTTCCGAATGCCAAGATTATCACTTCAAGCATTGAATGGGATGAAATGAGAAATCCGAATATCCGCTCAAAAAGTACATATTGGAAGGAAAATTGGGAGGCAATTCAATCACAGGTTATTACCTTTGATGAAAAGTGGAGTTTAGGAGCCATTAGTATGTATCATACTGGCGGTCACAGTAATGGACATTCTATCATGCTTATCGAGGATAAGGGTGAAATGGCTATCCATATGGCGGACATAATGCCTACACATGCTCATAAAAATCCACTATGGGTCATGGCCTACGACGATTATCCAATGGATTCAATTGCCGCCAAAGAGAAATGGGGCGCATATGCGATGGATAAAGATGTATGGTTTACTTTTTACCATGATGCTTATTATCGTGCAGTCAAATGGGGACCAGATGGGCAAATTCAAGACAGTATAAAGAGGGTAAAATAAGGTCACGATATAAAAAATAGCCGTACCTTTATGGATACGGCTTCTGTCATTATAGGGCTAAGTCTGTCGAGGCTTTTACGTCTAGGAGGGTGCCGGTCGATGCGTCCGCAATAAATTCGAACTGTTCATTTACCCCATTCCGACTTTTTGAGATTCCGCCCTTATAAACCTGATACTTGATTTGATGCTTCTCAAAAGGCTCGGTTACCATATGTATCCAAGAGCCGCTAATCGGTCCATTTTGGTTAAATTGCTTTTTCACATTCTCCAAAACCTTTTCAGGTGAAACATATGTTTTTTGTGAAATGATTTCCTTAACTGCATAGCCGCTGATTACTCCAACAGCAGCGCCGAGGATAAACGATTTCCAGTTCATAAGGCACCTCCAAAATTTTCAATATTGCTCTTGTTTCCAGTATATCTCATTTAATATGCAGAACATAATAAATCCTTCTGACAAATTAATTGTGGGTAAGAGAGCCAGAATTTTAGTAAGATAAAAACATACATATAGATTTTTAACACATTTAAGGGGGAATTTTACTTTGAACGAACAAACATTAAATCTGTTCAGAACCTTAACAGAACTTCCAGGAGCACCTGGAAATGAACATTTAGTTAGAAATTTTATGAGAGAGCAGTTAACTCAATATGCAGATGAAATTGTCCAAGATAAATTAGGCAGTATTTTTGGAGTTAAAAAAGGGAATCCCAATGGTCCAACAATCATGGTAGCAGGGCACATGGATGAAGTTGGTTTTATGGTAACGGCCATTACCGATAATGGGATGCTAAGGTTCCAACCGCTTGGCGGCTGGTGGAGTCAGGTTTTATTAGCTCAGCGTGTTCAGGTGATGACGAATAATGGACCTGTTATTGGTGTCGTTGGCTCCATTCCTCCGCACCTATTAGCTGAAGCACAGCGCAATAAACCAATGGAAATGAAAAATATGTTAATTGATATTGGCGCTGACGATCTAGAGGATGCAGAAAGAATTGGAATTAGGCCAGGTCAGGCAATTCTGCCTATTTGTCCATTTACCCATATGGCTAACGAAAAGAAAATACTTGCTAAAGCTTGGGATAATCGTTATGGCTGTGGACTCGCAATAGAATTGCTTCAAGAAGTAAAAAATGAAACCTTACCGAACATTCTTTATTCTGGAGCAACTGTTCAAGAGGAAGTAGGTCTTCGCGGGGCACAAACAGCTGCCAATATGATTAATCCAGATATCTTCTTTGCATTAGATGCGAGTCCAGCAAACGATATGTCAGGAAGTAAATCAGAATTTGGTCAATTAGGCAAGGGAGCGCTGCTTCGTATTCTTGACAGATCCATGGTGACGCATCGAGGAATGAGAGAGTTCATTCTAGATACAGCAGAGACAAACAAAATCCCTTATCAATACTTTGTTTCACAGGGTGGCACCGACGCTGGGCGTGTGCATCAATCCAACGAAGGAGTTCCTAGCGGTGTAATTGGTATTTGTTCACGTTACATTCATACACATGCCTCCATGATCCATATCGATGACTATGCTGCAGCAAAAGAACTAATCGTAAAACTTGTAAAGGCTTGTGACCAAACAACTGTAGATACCATTAAGGCGAACAGTTAAATGAACAAATGAGGAGGCACATTCAGATGCCTTCTTTTTATATGGTAAAGGAGAGGGAGTTAATGAAAATAATTATTGGTTCCAATAACCCAGCTAAGGTGGCAGCAGTTAAAAATGCTTTTCACTATCAACAAACGGAGTTTCTTTCGTTAGACATTCCTTCTGGTGTAAGAGATCAGCCATTTTCCGATGATGAGACAATTAAAGGGGCCATCAACCGTGCTGTTGGCGCGTTAGAAAAGGGAAATGGTGATATTGGGATTGGGCTTGAGGGAGGTGTTCAAGAGTCTGCTCATGGTTTATTACTTTGTAATTGGGGGGCACTAGCCTCAAAAGATAAGCTGCCGATTATTGCTGGGGGGGCGAGATTTCTCCTGCCTGAAGAGATTGCAGAGAGATTAAGAGCAGGAGCAGAACTTGGACCAGTAATGGATGACTATGCGAAGAAGGAAAATGTCCGCAAGAACGAAGGAGCTGTTGGAATCTTTACGAATGGATTAATTAATCGTTCAGAGATGTTTTCGCATATCATAAATCTCTTGGTTGGACAGTTTCACTATCAAAAAGCCTCTAAGAATTAACATTTGCACGAAATACAGAAAATACCTCCTATTTCGACAACAATAATCGACAAAAGACTTGTCTTTTGAATATTATGGAAGGTATGATAGAGATAGGACAATTGTCGTATAGGAGGCGAAGAAAACTGAAATTCTTTAATACCATTTTGATTATAATCTTATCTGTTTTCTTACTGAGTGCATGTGGAAAATCAAATTTCAATTCAGAAAGTAAAGAAAGTATTGAAGTAGTAAAAGAAGCACTAAATGAAAAGGCAAAAGAAACAAATAAAAAAAGTGGAGATATTAACTTTTATTTGCCCTTTGGTTATGAAATTGAAGATGAATCTCCAAATAATATTCTTTTGAAAAATGGATCAAAACAATATATTCTTTTTATTAATCCTCAAGAAAATAAAGTAAGTGATGTTGTATATAAATCAACAGTAGCACAAAATAAAGACATAGAGATAAATGAACAATTCAAGAAAAGTAACCAATTTGGATATTTAATCATAAAGAAACTTGAAGAAGATATGAATGAAATGACGATTGGTATTGGCGGAACAAAGATTACTACTTTGATTAAAACGAGCAGCTTAAAAAATGAAGCGGCAGTAATGACGCAAATTGTTAAATCGGTAGAAAGTGTAAATTAATTGGAGGCGATGACGGTGAAAAATTTAGAATCGATGGAGCAGTTTGAACAACTCCGTGATGGAGGGAAAACGATGTTAATGTTCTCTGCTAACTGGTGTCCTGATTGTCGAATTATTGAACCAATTCTCCCGGAAATAGAGACGAAGTATAGTGAATTTACTTTTATCCATGTTGATCGAGATCAGTTTATTGAATTATGCCAACAATTAGATGTATACGGAATTCCAAGTTTTATCGCATTTGAAAAGGGTAAAGAGCTTGGTCGTTTTGTAAGTAAAGATAGGAAAAGCCAAGAGGAAATAGAAGGATTTATTAACGGACTAAAATAATTCACTTAAAATCCTCCATCTTTTGAGATGGGGGATTTTTAATGTACAATGGGTGGGTAGGCTGGAGGGATTAAAATGAAAATGGATAGTATAAAAATGAAAAAAGAATTAGAATCACGCTTAAGCGCGGAAGGTCGGCTAATCACATATGATCGAGAAAAGGATCAGCTGCGAATCGAAAATAAAGCACTTGGAAAAGGAATAACCATCTCGCTGGGTGGTATTGTTGCTAAGTGGCATTCAGAGAAAGATAAGGCAATTGATGAAGTGGTTTATTATGTGGATGAGGGACTAAGGGCCATGACAGACACAGTCCAGTTAACAGACCATGAGAAAAAGATTTTTCCAGTTATACGCTCAACGTCTTTCCCTATTGAAGCGGAGGAAGGGGTTCCATTCTTAACAGAGGAGCACACCGCTGAAACAAAAATATATTATGCTTATGATATGGGGACAACTTACCGATTAATTGATTCACGAATCATGGAAAAAGAGGGATGGCAGGCAAGCCGGATTAAAGAAATCGCCTTATTTAATGTCAGGTCTTTAAAGACTTCATTGAAAGAGGATCAAGTGGCAGGGAATACTTTTTATTTTCTTAATTCAAACGATGGATATGACGCAAGCAGGATATTAAATAAAGGCTTTTTAAATGATATGAAGAGAAAAATAACAGGGACAATGGTCCTTGCTGTTCCGCATCAGGATGTCTTAATTATCGCTGATATTCAAAACAATACAGGGTATGATGTTTTAGCACAAATGGCAATGAGTTTCTTTGCAAGTGGACGTGTACCCATAACGGCGTTGTCCTTTTTGTATGAGGATGGAGAACTAGAACCAATATTTATCTTAGGAAAGACAGGCAATAAAGACGAAAGAGGATCACGGTAAGTGGTCTTTTTTGCTTATTCTAAGATTTTATGTCGAAAAAATAATAATACCTGTTAAAATAGAGTGATAGAAAAGTAGAAAGAGTGATAGTTTTGAGCTGGATCCAAAACTTTTTTCAAAGGTTTATAAAGGACAATCAAGATGAATATGCTGAATATGACATACATAACAAGCAGCCGGTGCGGTCATTTCCTCATAGGATAGTAGAAGGGGGGCAGCATTTAGATACAAAAATATCTTATCAGTATCCTAAAGGGCAGCTTCACTTCAAATTGAAGGCAGAAGTTCCAATGGTGAGAACTGAACATGCAACCCGGCAAAAGAGGGTAGAACCAAGGACTGTAAAAAGAAGTACTGAAAACAGAAATACTGAAAGAAGTGGTTCAGAATCAAAGAACATGGCTGATACGAAGAAGCCGCCTGAAGCTAAGACTAGTACACCACCAATTAAGAAAAAACCGTTTCAGTTAACAGAAATTCCATCACCGATTTTTGGGTTTACTAGACCGAATGCAGTCTCTGATAAAGTGGTGGAACATGAGTTAAGTCATTTTTTTGCAGATGAATTCGATGAACAGCTTGATTCTAGTATACCTGTATTGGAGAATGAGTCACTTCCGGAGATTGAAATGGCTGCTGCTGAAACAGCTGTTGCGATATCTGAGGCAGCAGAGATAATTGAAATAGTTGAGACAATTGAAGAAGTTCCAGTTATTGAAACGAAGTTGGAGGAAAAGACCCCAGAAGCTGCTGAGGCGCACACTCCAAAACGATCCCCGCTTCCTTTCAATGTCATGATGCTGAAACAGGATAAGTTAAAATGGGAAGAAAGCAAAAGGAGAAAAACATTGCCTGCTGAGAAATTACAGCCGGAAAAGGTAATGGAAGAAACTCCTGAAGCAGAGGAACACTCCAATGATGTGGAAGCTGTTAAAGCAGGACCTTCAAATGTTGTAGAAATCTTCTCAGTGGAACCGTCAAATGATATTGAAACCGTCAAAGTAGAACCTAAAAACGAAAGGCTGATAGAGGACCCGCCAATACATTTAGATTCGAATATTTATGAATTTCCTAAAATGAACTTGTTAAAACCGCCTGTGATCGTAAAAGATGATACAGAATGGTTATTATACCAAGAAGAACTTTTAAACCAAACGCTGCAAAATTTTAATGTCGGTGCAAGTGTTGTGAATGTAACCCAAGGACCAGCGGTTACTCGTTTCGAAGTTCAACCGGAGCCCGGGGTAAAAGTAAACAAGATTACAAATCTGAGTGATGATATAAAGTTAAGTCTTGCCGCCAGGGATATTCGGATTGAAGCACCGATTCCAGGTAAACATACCATAGGTATTGAGGTGCCAAACCAAAAATCACGACCTGTGTTTATAAATGAAATCATTCAAAGTCCAGTCTTTCGAGAGTCTGAATCCCCATTGACAGCTATACTAGGACTAGATATTTCCGGCAAGCCGATTGTTACCGATCTAAAGAAAATGCCCCATGGGTTAATTGCTGGAGCAACTGGTTCTGGAAAGAGTGTTTGTATTAATACCATCCTAGTAAGCTTATTGTTTAAAGCTAGTCCAGAAGATTTAAAGCTATTACTGATTGATCCTAAAATGGTAGAGCTTGCTCCGTATAACCGAATTCCGCATTTAGTTAGTCCAGTCATAACGGATGTAAAGGCAGCAACTGCATCCTTGAAATGGGCTGTCGATGAAATGGAAAGACGTTATGAGCTATTTGCCCATACTGGAGTTCGCGATATCAATCGATTTAATGAGCTTGCCATAAAGCATAAACAATATAGTGATAAACTTCCGTTTATTGTGATTATCATTGATGAATTAGCTGATTTAATGATGATGTCACCCGCGGATGTGGAAGAAGCGATTTGCAGGATTGCTCAAAAAGCACGAGCTTGTGGAATTCATTTAATTGTTGCGACGCAAAGACCATCAGTGGATGTTATTACTGGATTAATTAAAGCCAACATCCCAACGCGGATTGCCTTTTCTGTTTCATCACAAGTGGATTCGCGAACGATTATTGATATTAGCGGGGCTGAGAAATTACTTGGCAGGGGCGATATGCTCTTTTTAGAAAATGGCTCATCAAAGCCTGTTCGTCTACAAGGAACCTTTGTGTCAGATGAAGAAATTGACCTTGTGGTCGGGCACGTGAGAGAGCAGCGTGAACCTGAATACTTGTTTGTACAAGAGGAACTGTTAAAAAAGGCACAGATTACCGAAGAAGAAGATGAGCTTTTTTATGAAGCCTGTGAATTTATTATTGAACAGGGGCTTGCTTCAACCTCTAGCTTACAAAGAAGATTTAAAATCGGTTATAACCGTGCAGCAAGACTAATGGATATGCTTGAATCAAACGGTTTTATTACAAGCGCTAATGGCAGCAAGCCCCGAGAAGTATTAATAACAGAATCAGACTTGGAGTCCTTGCAGGATACTGGTACAATAAATTAATCTTAAATATTTTTGCTGTGTTAAAGTAAACTGTTGATTTTGTAACCCTGTTGATTTTTGCGGAAGGCGCGAGACTCCTGCAGGAGGACGGGACAGGGGAGACCCCGCAGGCGCTTTAGCGCCGAGGAGGCTTCCCGAACCGCCTGCGGAAAGCGAAGCGCCTGGAGCACAAATCAACAGCCCAGTTTAACACAGCCTAATAAAAAAATAATAGGTGACTTCGGTATCAAATAGTTTTTATTGATGAACAATGTTATAATACTTAAATGTGATTACATGGATTCAATTTTGTTCAATAAACAATTCAAGATAGATGTCATATACTGTTTTACAGATAGACGTTGGTTGGAGGTTCTTTATATGACTATTTACCATTTTGTAGGTATAAAGGGGTCAGGAATGAGTGCATTAGCACAAGTTCTCCATGATATGAATTTCGATGTACAGGGCTCCGATGTCGAAAAGCGCTTTTTTACTCAACTGGCCCTTGAAGAATCAGGAATAAAGATTCTCCCCTTTCAAAAGGAAAACATTAAACCGGGGATGACTATTATTGCTGGTAATGCATTTCCTGATACACATGAGGAAATTCAAGAGGCCATGAAGCTCGGACTGCCAATTGTTCGTTACCACCGATTTTTAGGCGATTTTATGGAAAATTTTATTAGTGTCGCTGTTACGGGAGCACACGGTAAAACGTCTACCACTGGATTGCTTGCCCATGTCATTAAGGGTGCAAAGCCGACTTCGTTTTTAATTGGTGACGGTACAGGTAAGGGCGAAGAAGGATCTAAATATTTTGTTTTCGAAGCATGTGAATACAGAAGACACTTTTTGTCCTATTTTCCAGATTATGCAATTATGACAAATATTGATTTCGATCACCCTGATTATTTTGCGAATATTGATGATGTTTTTTCAGCATTCCAGGAAATGGCCGTTCAAGTTAAGAAGGGGATATTTGCTTACGGGGATGATGAACAGCTTCAAAAAATTCAGGCAAAGGTGCCAGTCTTGTTCTATGGCTTTGACGAGGAAAATGACTATCAAGCCAAAAATCTTGTGAAAAGCACAAGTGGAACTACCTTTGATGTATTTATTCGTAATAACTTCTATGATACATTTTCCATCCCTACATTCGGTGAGCACAGCGTATTAAATGCACTTTCTGTCATTGGGGTGTGCCACTATGAAGAAATTGATGTTGCAATTGTAAAGGAACAACTGAACAGCTTCCAGGGTGTTAAAAGAAGATTTACAGAAAAGCGAATTGGCTCACAAATTTTGATTGACGATTATGCCCATCACCCAACAGAAATTAAAGCTACAATTGATGCGGCCAATCAAAAATATCCAGACAGGGAAATTGTAGCCGTATTTCAGCCGCATACCTTTTCAAGAACTCAAGCTTTTCTTGAGGATTTTGCAAAAAGCCTGAGACTTGCAGATAAGACGTATTTATGTGAAATTTTTGGTTCTGCAAGAGAAAACCATGGAAAACTAACGATTAATGACCTGCAAATGAAAATTGAAGGAGCAGAAATATTGTCAGAAGAAAATACTTCTCCGCTTTCGAAACATCAAAATAGTGTAATTATTTTTATGGGTGCAGGAGATATTCAAAAATTCCAGGAATCCTATGAAAACCAGCTCACCTTATAATAAAAAAAGGATGCCCTTAAACATACGGACATCCTTTTTTGAATTTATTTGAGGTTTTCAGGATTTAATCCTTCAAGTTCAGGGATCACAAAAAGACCGTCTTTACGGATTAAGACATCATCGAAATAGATTTCTCCACCGCCGTATTCCCGACGCTGAATGTTAACCATATCCCAGTGAATATTAGAATGATTACCGTTAAAGGCTTCATCATAGCATTGACCCGGAGTAAAATGGAAGCTTCCGGCGATTTTTTCATCAAATAAAATATCCTGCATTGGATTTAAGATATATGGGTTTACACCGATGGCAAACTCTCCAACATAACGTGCTCCTTCATCAGTATCAAATATTTTATTGATACGCTCTGTATCATTTGCCACGGCTTCAACTATTTTTCCATCCTTAAAGGTAAGTTTTACATTTTCAAAAGTAAATCCTTGGTAAGGGGATGGTGTATTATAAGTAATAACACCATTTACCGAATTACGAACTGGCGCGGTATATACCTCACCATCAGGAATATTTGCATGGCCGGCACACTTAATAGCTGGAATATCCTTAATGGAGAAGCTAAGGTCTGTTCCAGGACCTGTGAGACGAACTTTATCTGTACGGTTCATCAATTGTGCAAGGCTGTCCATCTCTTTATCCATCTTTCCATAATCCAAATTACAAACATCAAAATAGAAGTCCTCAAATGCCTCCGTACTCATTTTTGCTAACTGAGCCATGTTTGCAGTTGGGTAGCGAAGGACAACCCATTTTGTTTTCGGTACACGGATGTCACGATGAACCTTTTTACCAATCGTATTTCCATGAATCTTAACTTTATCGTCCGGCACATCTGCTTGCTCGTTAATGTTATCACCAGAACGAAGACCTATGTATGCATCCATTTTCCCCATTACATTTGCTTCAAAATCAGCAATCATGTTAAATTGCTCTTCCTGTGCACCAAGAAGTAAGGCACGATCTACTTGCTGATCCTTAAGAAGTACAAATGGGTATCCCCCTGCAAGATAGGCTTCCTTAACAAGTGCTGTAACAAGCTCTCGCTGCAGGCCGAAGTTTTCAATTAAAACCTTTTCACCCTTTTGCAGATCTACCGAGTAGTTAATTAAATTTTTTGCTAATTTTTCAATACGTGGATCTTTCATGTACTAGATTCCTCCAATGAAAAAAGTAATAATACAGTTATTATTGTAACCGAATTCATACAGAAAGTGATAAAAATTCAACTTAAGAGTAAAACGTATTGTAATCTCTTGCAGGAAAATGAGACAATTATCTTGAAGTAATATAGGATACCTATCTACGTTTAATACCGCGATAGATAGGTAATACATAATGGTATATATGCGGAGGTAAAGACGAATGGAGATTATATTATATTTAAGTGTCGCTTTGATAGCGGTTGCCTTTTTAGTGCTTGTGATTTACGTAGCAAAAACCCTGAAATCTCTCCAAGAAACCCTATCAAGTGTTTCAAAAACGTTAATGGGGGTAGAAAAACAGTTGGAGGGTGTCACGCAAGAAACGACAGAACTCCTGCAAAAAACAAATGCTCTTGCTGATGATATTCAGGAAAAGTCAAAGAGTTTAAATAGTGTTGTTACGGCAGTAAAAGATGTTGGGACAACAGTAAACAAATTCAATGGTACTTTAAAAGATTTAACAGATTCATTTGAAATACAAGTAGAAGAAAACAAAGAAAAAGTCTCTCAAATTGTCCAATGGACTAACGTCTTCCTTGAACTAAAAGATAAATGGAATGCTAAAAAGAAAGAAAAAGAAGAAAGCAGTGCCGAGGAGATTAAAAGAGTTAGATCTAGATAGTATTTTTAAGGCTGTGTTTAAGGTGAATAAATGGTTTTAGAACTCTGTTGATTTATGCGGAAGGCGCGAGACTCCTGCAGGAGGACGGGACAGGGGAGACCCCGCAGGCGCTTTAGCGCCGAGGAGGCTTCCCGAACCGCCTGCGGAAAGCGAAGCGCCTGGAGCATAAATCAACAGCCCAGTTTAACACAGCCATTTATAAAAGGGAGGAATCCATTATGGGTAAAGATTACGAAAGCCGAGAACTAAACCAAAACAAAAGTGAAGATTCATCAAGCAGTTTTTTGCTAGGAGCACTAATTGGCGGATTAGTAGGTGCAGCAGCTGCCATCTTCTTAGCACCCAAATCCGGCAAGGACCTTCGAAGCACGATTAACAATCAAGCAGAGACACTAAAAGAAAAAACGGTTCAACTCGTCAAAAAAACAAAACCATCAGTAGACACAGAAGAAGAACACTACATTTCAATTGGCGGGATACAAAAAACAAATCCAGAAGCTAACGTGGATGAACTGGCAATCAGAAAAAAATTAGAAGAAGCAAAAAAAGCGTTTGAAGAGGAAGAATATAAAGTAACACATTAAGAATCTTCGGATAACTAATCGAATTATTTGTATCAAAAACGGTGAAGTGATAGAATGACTTCACCGTTTATATTTTGGAGGATTGAATATGCTTAAAAAAATCGATACATTAGAACAATTTGAGGATTTATTGAAGCAAGAAGACAAATTTTTATTCTTAAAACATAGTTTAACCTGTCCAATAAGTCATGCGGCTTATCAGGAATATGAAAAATACTCAGCGTCAAATCAAAGCGTACCAGCCTATTATTTAGCCGTACAAGACTCACGCCCTTTATCTAATGAGATTGCCGAAAAATTCGAAATTAAACATGAATCTCCACAAGCTCTGCTAATTAAGAATGGTTCGGCGGTATGGAATGCCTCTCACTGGAAAATCACAAATCGTTCTTTAACCAGTGCAATTAGTGAAAACTTATAGGCAACAAATAAAAATCTCAGCATAGAATGAATTATTATATAACCTTTTACTTTAGCGCTTAAAAGCGTTTAATCATTAAAGAAAAAGGCGTGACAAAGTAATCCTTTTCAGCTATAATAAAGCCTAATTATTGAATTATTAAAAAACTTTATTAATAAGGGAGCTAGCTGACAGTTTTCAGATCTGATCTATGTGTTTGATCTGTCATGCTATGAAAGGACGGGGACAAATCATGAGCAAAAGTAATTTGGAACTATTAAGGACACGTGTTGATGATCTTAACTTAGAATTATTGAAACTAATCAATGAAAGAGCTCAACTCGTCCAAGAAATTGGAAAAGCAAAAGAAACTCAGGGGGTTTACAAATACGACCCAGTTCGAGAAAGAAAAATGCTTGATGTTATTAAAGAAAATAATGATGGTCCGTTTGATAATGCAACGATTGACCACTTATTTAAGGAAATCTTTAAGGCAGGCTTAGATTTGCAAAAAGATGACCATCAAAAAGCTCTTCTTGTTTCTAGGAAAAAGAAGCCTGAAAACACAATTGTAAATATAAAAGGTAAAACTATCGGTGATGGAAAGCAGCATTTTGTTTTTGGTCCATGTGCAGTTGAGTCTTATGAACAAGTTGCAACTGTGGCAAAAGCAATGAAAGAAAAAGGTTTAAAGCTGCTGCGTGGAGGAGCTTATAAGCCAAGAACCTCTCCTTATGACTTCCAAGGTCTAGGAGTGGAAGGATTAAAAATCTTAAAACGTGTGGCTGATGAGTATGATATGGCTGTTATTAGTGAGATTGTAAACCCTGCTGATATTGAGATGGCTATCGATTATATTGATGTTATTCAAATTGGTGCACGTAACATGCAAAACTTTGAATTATTAAAAGCTGCAGGTTCCGTAAATAAGCCTGTTCTTTTAAAACGTGGTATTGCTGCTACGATAGAAGAATTTATTAATGCTGCCGAATATATTATGGCCCAAGGAAATGGTCAAATCATCCTTTGTGAACGTGGAATTAGAACGTACGAACGAGCAACAAGAAATACCCTTGATATTTCTGCCGTACCGATTCTAAAGCAAGAAACACACTTACCAGTAATGGTGGATGTAACCCACTCAACTGGACGAAGAGATTTACTTCTTCCATGTGCAAAAGCAGCAATTGCGATTGGCGCAGATGGCGTTATGGCTGAAGTTCATCCAGATCCAGCAGTGGCACTTTCTGATGCACAACAACAAATGAACCTTGATCAGTTTAATACTTTCTATAGTGAACTGCTTGCATCCAACTTCGTTAGAGTATAAATAATATATAGAAAGGAAACCTTCTGTATGCCTTACAGAAGGTTTCTTTTTATATGAAAGCGAAAATAATGTGAAAATGAGAACAAATATCATTGCGACTTGCTTGTTCTTATCGTATGATTAAATACATATAAAAAAGTTTGTTTACTATATCACAATGACTAAATTATTGAAAATGCTGTAAAATAAAAGAAAATACGTATTGTGTTTAAGGAGAGTGTTAACGTGAATATAACAATTTATGATGTTGCCCGGGAAGCAAATGTTTCGATGGCAACCGTTTCACGTGTAGTCAATGGAAATCCAAATGTAAAGCCTGTTACTCGAAAAAAAGTTTTAGAAGTCATTGATAGACTTGGCTACCGCCCTAATGCTGTCGCAAGGGGATTGGCAAGTAAAAAGACTACGACTGTTGGGGTAGTCATTCCCGATATTTCAAATATCTTTTTTGCAGAACTGGCTCGTGGGATCGAAGATATCGCTACCATGTATAAGTACAATATTATTTTAAGCAATTCCGATCAAAACTTAGAGAAAGAATTACACTTATTAAATACAATGCTAGGAAAACAAGTGGATGGGATTGTATTTATGAGTGGAAATATTACAAAAGAACATGTGGATGAATTTGGAAAGTCACCAGTTCCGATTGTTTTAGCTGGATCGATTGAAGAATCTGAACAGATTCCTTCTGTTAACATCGATTATGAACAAGCTGTTTATGACTCAGTGAATGAATTTATTGAAAAAGGTCATAAGCATATCGCCTTTGTAATTGGACCATTACAGGAGCCAAGAAATATCCACAAAAAACTAAGGGGATATCAGCGGGCACTTGCAAATGCAGGAATAGATTTTAATGATTCACTTGTTGTAGAAGGTGATTACACCTATGACTCTGGATTAGAAGCATTCGATAAATTATTAGAGGCTCCTAATAGACCAACAGCAATACTAGTTGGCTCCGATGAAATGGCACTTGGTGTCGTTCATGGTGCCGAGGATAAAGGATATAAAATTCCTGAAGACTTCGAAGTAATCACATCAGATAATACAAGGCTTTCATTAATGGTTCGCCCCCAGCTGACTACAATCGTTCAGCCTTTATACGATATTGGAGCGGTGGCTATGCGTTTACTCACCAAATTAATGAACAAAGAAGAGGTAGAGGAACAAACCGTTGTGCTTCCACATCGCATCGAACACCGTCAATCAACGAATTAAAAAAAAGCGGGAGCGCTTTGATCATAACGCTTCCGCTTTTCTTTTTAATCTTCCATTGTGGACAGGTCACCTGTTGGTAAGTTAAGTTCCCATGCCTTTAAGACACGTCTCATAATCTTACCACTTCTTGTTTTAGGAAGCTTATCTCTGAAGTCAATTTCCCTTGGTGCTGCATGTGCAGCAAGACCTTTTTTAACAAAATTCCTGATTTCTTCCTTAAGTTCATCTGTGGCTTCATAGCCGTCTCTTAGCGCAATAAAAGCCTTAATAATTTCGCCGCGGACAGGGTCAGGTTTTCCAATTACTCCAGCTTCTGCAATAGCAGGGTGCTCAATAAGCTTACTTTCTACCTCAAATGGTCCAACACGTTCTCCAGACGTCATAATAACATCATCCACCCGTCCCTGGAACCAGAAGTATCCATCCTCATCCATATAGGCGGAATCGCCAGAAAAATACCATCCGCTAGGCATAAAGTAGGAATCATATTTTTCAGGATTATTCCAAATAGTGTACATCATGGATGGCCAGCCTCTCTTAATAGCAAGATTCCCCATGCGGTAAGGTGGAAGTTCATTTCCTTGGTCGTCAACAATCGCAGCCGCTACACCTGGAATAGGTTTGCCCATCGAACCTGGTTTAATTTCCATACATGGGTAGTTGCTAATAAGCTGTGCACCTGTTTCCGTCATCCACCAGTTATCGTGGATTCTTTTGTTAAAAACCTTCACGCCCCATTTTACTACCTCAGGGTTTAACGGCTCTCCAACACTTAGTACATGTCGCAGACTGCTTAAATTGTATTTCTTAACAATTTCATCCCCTGCGCCCATTAACATCCGGAATGCGGTCGGAGCACTATACCAAACGCTGACACCGAAGTCTTCAATCATTTTGTACCAAGTATCAGGGCTAAAACGACCACCAACAATGACGTTTGATGTTCCAGTTAACCATGGTCCGAAAATACCGTAAGATGTCCCAGTTACCCAGCCTGGGTCTGCTGTACACCAATAAACATCTTCTTCTTTCAAATCGAGTACCCATTTTGCTGTTTGATAATGTTGGATCATTGCGTTATGTACATGCAGTACCCCTTTAGGCTTGCCTGTTGAACCAGAAGTATAGTGAAGAATGAGACCATCTGTACGGTCCACCCATTCAATTCTCAACTTGTTGCTTGCATCTTCGAACTTTTTCAAAAAGTCAATATAAGGTCCTTGTTCATCAACATTTTGGCCGATAAGGAAAATATGCTTTAATGATGGCAGCTCATCGACAGGTACACGTTCTAACAGTTCGGGTGTAGTGACCAATACCTTTGCTTCACTATCTTGTAATCGATCCCTAACGGCACCCTCCATGAAGGCTTCAAATAACGGCCCGACAATCGCACCAAGCTTAATGGCACCCAATACAGTAAAATATAGTTCAGGTGAGCGAGGCATAAAAATAAAAACACGATCACCTTTTTCTACATCGCCATATGTTTTTAAAACATTTCCAGCTTGATTTGAAAGCTCTTTCATTTCTTTAAAGGTATACTTTTCATTTCTGAAATTATCGCGATAATAAAGGGCTACCTTATTTTTACGAAAAGTTTCTGCATGGCGGTCAATCGCTTCGTAAGCCATGTTAACAAGTCCTGTTTCATGCCAGGAGAATTCCTTTTCTGTCTCCTCCCAACTAAAATTCTTATACTTCTCATCATAATTTGCTAAATTATGCTCTCCTTGCATTACTGGCAGCTTTTCCACTTTCATTCCATTTCCCCCTTATGCTAGTATGAGATAATTATAGTACAAAAAGTAATTATTCTCAATTTTAAAAAAAGTTTTATCAATTTCGGTAAATTGTCACATCGTTTTCTAATTAAACAGAAAATTGTGGGAAGAGGCTAAAAAGTGATAGAAATTATGTATAATAGAATTAGATATGCGAATGATTTTTCAGGTGGTGTAGGGATGGAACACAGAAAAACGTACAATGCTAAAGAATTAAAAACTCCCCATGGAAACTTAATTATCGAAGGTCCTATTTCCTCAGATAAACTTGCTGGCTATGAGTTTCATGAACATCTTACTGCTTTTCGTCCCCCAGAGCAGCAGCATAATGCGCTAGTTGGGATCGCGCAGCTTGAGGAGGGAAGAATTATTATCGCTAGGCATCACCATACCATTGTTGGTTATGTGACCTACCTTTTTCCAGATCCTCTTGAAAGATGGTCGGAAGACAAAATGGATAATTTAATTGAATTAGGTGCTATTGAGGTAATTCCTCAATTTAGAGGATGTGCGGTAGGGAAAAATCTCCTCATTGTTTCTATGATGGATGATGCCATGGAGGATTACTTAATTATTACGACGGAATATTATTGGCATTGGGATTTAAAAGGAACAGGTTTAAATGTTTGGGAGTATCGGAAAATCATGGAGAAAATGATGAATGCGGGCGGCCTCCAATGGTATGCAACGGATGACCCTGAGATATGTTCACACCCGGCAAATTGCCTTATGGCAAGAATTGGCAATAGGGTCGATGTAGAGACAATTCAACGGTTTGACCGGCTTCGTTTTATGAATCGATTTATGTATTGATACGAAATTTAGGTTGAGGGGGGCTTTTGGATGATAGTAGAGGAAATAATGAAAACGGAGATTGTTACGGTTACACCAACAGTTTCAATTGCTGAGACAATGAGATTAATGGAAACGAAAAAAATTCGCCATATTCCTGTTATTGATGGAGAACAACAACTTGTTGGTATTGTAACTTTATCTGATATTCGCGATGCTGCTCCATCTATATTCCGTGCTAACGAACATGTAGAGGACATGCAAAACCCTGTAGACACCATAATGAAAAAGGACGTCATCACAGGTCATCCGCTTGATTTTGTAGAGGAAATTGCAGCACTCTTTTATGAGCATAAAATTGGCTGCCTGCCGATTACAAACGGTAGAAAACTAGTTGGAATTGTGACAGAAACTGATTTACTCCGAACGTTAGTTGAGTTGACAGGTGCCCATCAACCAGGTTCTCAAATTGAAATTAGGGTTCCTAATCTTGCAGGAAAGCTTAGTGATATTACTAGTTTAATAAAGAATCGGAAAGCAAATATTTTAAGTGTACTCGTTTATCCTGATAAAAAGAATGACCAATACAAAATACTTGTCATCAGATTGCAAACGATGAATCCTACTTTGCTTATCCAGGATTTAAAACAATCTGGCTATGACGTACTGTGGCCAAATCTGCCAGGTGTTTCCCTATGACCGATCGATGTTCATTTGTATTTTCAGAAGAACAGTTAAAATATAAATTCAACAGTAATCATCCATTTAATCAGTTTCGGCTTAAACTTACTGTAGATTTATTACATAGATTAAATGTCCTGGATAATCATCAGGTAGTTCCTCCGAGAATGGCAACAGAGGAGGAACTTGCCCTTGTTCATGACCCTAGTTACATTGATGCTGTAAAGATGGCAGGGGATGGACAACTTTCACAGCATGTGGCTGAGAACTATGGGATAGGTACGGAGGATACTCCGATATTTCCTAATATGCATGAAGCTAGCGCTTTTTTAGTGGGAGGCACACTTACGGCTGTCGATCAAGTTATGACAGGACAGGCAGTTCATGCCCTTAACCTGGGAGGGGGATTGCATCATGGATTTCGCGGAAAAGCTTCTGGATTTTGTATTTATAATGATAGTTCAGTAGCCATTAAATATCTACAAAATAAATATAATGCAAGAGTTCTTTATGTTGATACCGATGCCCATCATGGAGACGGTGTACAATGGTCCTTTTACGACGATCCCGATGTCTGTACTTTATCCATACACGAAACGGGAAGATACTTGTTCCCTGGTACCGGTAATGTTAACGAGAGAGGCCAAGGAAAGGGATACGGTTATTCCTTCAATATTCCTTTAGATGCATTTACAGAGGATGAATCCTGGCTTCATGCTTATACTCAATCGCTCAAGGAAGTAGCTGAGTTTTTTAAACCAGATGTCATCCTAACTCAAAATGGGGCTGACTCCCATTATTATGACCCTTTAACCCATTTATCAGCGACGATGAAAATCTATCGTGAAATTCCTAAGCTTGCCCATGAAATTGCCCATCAATATTGCGGTGGTAAATGGATTGCAGTCGGCGGCGGGGGCTATGATATTTGGAGGGTCGTTCCAAGGGCTTGGGCACTTGTATGGATGGAAATGACTGAAAACTCAAACTGTTATGGAAGTTTACCACAGGACTGGCTGGATTATTGGCAAGAAAAAGCACCAGTAAATCTTCCTATTACCTGGGATGACCCAGAGGGTATGTATAAACCAATCCCTAGAAAAGCAGAAATAACAGAAAAGAATTTACTTACTCTTGAAAAAGCACTATATCCTATTAGAAGTAATAAAAAAAGCGAATCAAAAAAATAAAGGGCTTGGATTCATATCCAAGCTCCTTTATTTTGCTTTATTGAGGTGCAGGTACAGGTACAGGTACAGGTACAGGTGCAGGTGCAGGTGCAGGTGCAGGTGCAGGTGTAGGTGTAGGTGTACTAATAACACCAGCATCTACTTGATTCGATGGCGCGGATTCCTTCCCTGCGATATCTACAGCTGTTACATGGTATGAACCGTTAGAAGCTGTAAAGGAAAGACTGGAACCATTTTTGATGCTCGCGACCTTTTTTCCATTTTGATATACTCGATATCCAACAATATCATTATCACCTGGTGCGCTCCAAATTAAATTGTTACCGGAAAGTGATAGGGTCACGCCGTCTGGCGCTTTTCCATTATCTACAATTTTATCATTAGGAACAAGAATCTTACCCCAACGCTCCATCTTAGGAATTAGCTGGCTTGGATTGTTGAAATTCTTTCCAACCATTTGTGAAATAAAGTCAGGATTTAGGATAACCCCTTGCTCTGAAAATTCCGCTGGTGTTGAATCTAATGCAAGATACTTTTTATCACCAATTTGCACATAATTTCCTGCAATTAAGCTATCATCTCGCTTTGTCGGTACATTCTCTGCATTAAAGTAATCACTTACAACTAAACCTGCCTTTGAGCAGGCATCCGAAGGTAATAAACCTGAAACGGCGCAAAACGAGCGTTTTACAATTCCAGCTGGTACAGGAAATTGTACATTTGGGTTTATTAACTCTGGTTTAATATCATAAGCTGCATTTATTAATTCAGCCCATAGGTTGTTCGTTCTTGATGAGTAAGACTTATTTAATGATTTTGGCGTGTCATAGCCTGTCCAAATCCCAAATGATACGCTTGGATTGGTAGCAACAAACCAAGAGTCAATGAATTCGTTTCCTGTTCCTGTTTTACCTGCCCAATCTGCTCTAAACTTCAATTTACTATTTATAGCAGCTGCGGTACCGCCAGGTCCGATTACATCCCGCATCATATCAAGCGTTAAAAATGCCGTTTGTGGTTTAAATACATCGACAGGCTTCACTTCATGTTGATAGATGGTTTTACCGTTTTTATCGACGATTTTTTCAATCATGTAAGCATCAACAAATTTACCTTCATTTGCAAAAGTAGCAAACGCATTGGTATTTTCTTCAACGGTTACACCATTTTTCAATGACCCAATAGAGGTGGAGAGATTGGTATAATCCTCACTTCTTAGAGATGTAAAACCCATTTTTTCAAGATATTTTGCAGGCTGCTGGTCAATGATATCTTTGTAAAGTTTAACTGCAGGAACATTATAAGATTTTTTTAGTGCATGTCTTGCTGAGGTGATACCACTGTATCTTTTATCATAGTTGAGAGGCCAAGGTCTTGAAATGGAAGGCTCGAGCCTTAAAGCTACATCCGGTAAAGGCGTACCTGGTGATGCTTTCCCCAATTCAATGGCCGGTGCATAAACTAGTAAGGGCTTCATCGTCGAACCGTTTTGGCGGACAGCGCTAGTCGCATGATTAAGCTCCTGTTTATTATGGTCTCTTCCACCTACAAAACTGATGATTTTCCCTGTTTTATTCTCGATTAGCATAGCACCGACTTCAACCGGCTCCATGACAGTAATGGTTTCCCCAGTTTCTGGATCCTGCTTCTCTTCAGGTTTATCAGGTCCGTAGTTAGAGTAGTTATTCTTTACAACTTGAAAGACATCATAGATATCTTTGTTAATGGTTGTGTGAATTTCGTATCCATTTTGTCTTAAGTTTTGCTTGGCTAATGTTTGGTATTTATAATAAAGATTTTCATCTTCCTTTAAATCTTTTTCTTCATAACCTTCGTTTTTCGCCAATACATTCGTCAGTACGTCAACCGCACGCTTTTCAATTTCAAATGATAAGTATGGATATTTTTCAAGCGGGTTGACCCCTGCAGGAATAAAATCCTTTGTGATATCGTAGGATGAGGATTCCGCATATTGTTTTTCATCAATATGGCCGCCATCATACATTCTTTTTAGTACCGTTTTCATTCGGGAAAGCCCAGGTTCTAAATTATTTTTCACAGTACCCTCTCTTGTAAAAGGGGTATACCCAAAGGGGCTTTGTGGTAAACCTGCAATAAAGGCTGCTTGTGGAAGGGTCAATTCGCTGGCATTCTTTCCGAAGATTCCTTTTGCCGCTGCTTGAACACCGCCGATATTCTTACCGGATGAGTTTCTGCCAAAAGTTGAAACGTTTAAGTAAGCTTCTAGTATTTCTTTTTTGCTAAAAAATTTCTCTAATCGAAGGGCGAGCAAAATTTCATTTGCTTTTCTTGCGAATGAGACTTCGTTTGTTAAGATTTGGTTTTTAATTAATTGCTGTGTTAATGTACTACCGCCGGTTTGATTAGCAGAGTTGGTTACTTCTTGGAATAGTGCACGAAATACTGCTTTTGGCACAACTCCTTTGTGTTTATAAAAATACTCATCTTCTGTTGCAATTACTGCTTTTACCAGATAATCTGATACTTGGTCTATTTTCACTTCTTCCCGTTCAAGATCTGTACGCAGTTTTCCAAGATAGACATTTTCAGAAAAATATAAGTCCGATGTTTCCGTATAATTATAAATGTCTTTCTTCATACTGTCATAAGATCGAACAGGTTCGTCTTTTACAAGCGAGGCAAAATATCCTGCGCCCACACCACCTGCAAATGCTCCCCCAAGGATAACGACTGTCATTAGCAGTAGTAAAAGGTTCCAAAAGACCTGGTACGTTATACGTGCACTTTTTACTGTTTTTTTATGGGTAAACAAGTTGGTTATGGACTTTAATTTCTCTATCCACGCTTGAAATTTATCATTCATAGAATCACCTCTTTTAAAATCACATATATTATAGCATAATGACGATTGCAAAAATGACAAACTTCTACATTTTTCTGATATTACCAGTTCTTGTTTGACAGCAGGTATAAAATATGGTAAAAATTCTATAAGTTATAAAATTTCATAATCAAGCTATGAAGGGAATCTACTGTAGGTCTTCTATCCCTGTTTTAAGAGAGTCAGCGGCTGGTGAAAGCTGACACAAATAGAAGAGTGAATTACGTCCCAGAGCTTTCTCCGTGAAAAAGAAGTAGCGGGGAACGGTCTAAACCGTTAATTTTTACGAGTTGGAGGATTCATTCCTCAAGCCGGGTGGTACCGCGCGTATATGCGTCCCTGCATTTTTTGCAGGGGCGCTTTTTGTTTTATTTTTTTGATGTGCTGTGATAAAAAGTTCGCAAATCAACAGCCTAGTTTAACACAGCCTATTTATTAGAGAATTTGGAGGGAATATGCAAATGGATTTATTACAAGACTTAAAATGGCGCGGCCTCATCTACCAGCAGACAGATGAAGAGAGCCTTAAGGATTTAATTAGTAAGGAGAAAATCTCTCTATATTGTGGAGTAGACCCAACAGCAGACAGCATGCATATCGGACATATGGTGCCGTTTTTAACACTTAGAAGATTTCAGCAGCATGGACACCGTCCTGTTGTTCTAGTTGGCGGTGCAACAGGGCTTATCGGAGATCCAAGTGGCAAAAGTGAAGAACGTAATCTGCAAACCTTGGAAGCTGTACAGAAAAATGTTGAAGGGATTCAAAAGCAGCTAGCGGCTATTTTTAACTTTGATGGTGAAAATGGTGCTGTCATGGTGAATAACTATGATTGGGCTGGGTCGATGGATATTGTTACGTTCTTACGTGATATTGGTAAGCACATTGGCGTCAATTACATGCTGGCAAAGGATACAATTGCTTCACGACTTGATTCCGGGATCTCGTTTACCGAATTCACGTATACGATCCTTCAGGCTATGGACTTTAATCACCTTTACGAGAATTTCAATTGTAAATTACAAGTGGGGGGGAGTGACCAATGGGGCAATATTACTTCCGGACTTGAACTAATTCGTAAAATGCAGCCAGAAGGTTCGAAGGCATATGGAGTAACGATTCCTCTTGTTACAAAAGCGGACGGTACAAAATTTGGGAAAACAGAAGGTGGTGCCGTTTGGCTTGACGCTAAGAAAACGACCCCTTATGAGTTCTACCAATTCTGGATTAACACAGCAGATGCAGATGTAGTGAAATACTTGAAGTACTTTACTTTCTTGTCCCACGAAGAAATTGAAGCGTTAGAAAGGTCTGTAGAGGAAGAACCACATTTACGCAAAGCACAAAAGGCCTTGGCGGAGGAAATGACCCGTCTGATTCATGGTGAAGACTCCTTACAGCAGGCGATTAAAATTACGCAAGCATTATTCAGCGGCGATGTTCGCAGCCTGTCTGCATCAGAAATCGAGCAGGGTTTCAAAGACGTTCCATCCTTTAATGCAACTGAAGCAGATGCTAACTTGGTGGACTTATTAGTGGCAGCGAAAATTTCTCCATCCAAGCGCCAAGCACGAGAAGACATCACAAATGGTGCGGTGACAGTGAACGGGGAACGCATTACAGATACTTCCTATGTATTGCAGAACACTGATCGAATCGAAGGTCAGTTTACGATAATTAGAAGAGGGAAGAAGAAATACTCACTAATTAAATATTAATCAATAGCAAAACCGGTCTCATAGATATAATGAGGCTGGTTTTCTTTTATCCTAAAGAGGTTTTTTTTTGCAGTTTAGGTGCAAAAAATACAATGTTAGTGCCAAGAAATTTTGCATATTGACTTCACAAATAGTTAGCAAATAGGCGTTTTTAATATTGGCACAGTAATTGCATTGTATTAAGTGAAAAAAGGATTTGGAGAAATATGTAATATTATACATTTTTTACTTAGAAGCCAAGCCTTTTGGTTAATGATAATTCCTATTGAATTATATGAGTTTTCCTTTTAAAAAAATTAATACGTTCACAATCATCAAAGGGGGATTAACAATGAAAACAGGTACGGATCGTGTAAAAAGAGGCATGGCTGAAATGCAAAAGGGCGGCGTCATAATGGATGTTGTTAATGCTGAGCAAGCAAAAATAGCAGAGGAAGCAGGAGCAGTAGCTGTAATGGCATTGGAGCGCGTGCCTTCTGATATCCGTGCAGCTGGCGGGGTGGCAAGAATGGCAGATCCACGAATTACAGAAGAAGTTATGAAGGCTGTTTCCATTCCGGTTATGGCAAAAGCACGAATCGGACACATCGTTGAGGCCCGGGTTCTTGAAGCAATGGGCGTTGATTATATTGATGAGAGCGAAGTTTTAACACCGGCTGATGAAGAGTACCATCTAAATAAAAAAGTTTACACTGTTCCATTTGTTTGTGGTTGCCGTGATCTTGGCGAAGCAGGTCGCCGTATTGGTGAAGGTGCATCCATGCTTCGTACAAAAGGAGAGCCGGGAACTGGTAATATCGTAGAAGCAGTTCGTCATATCCGTAAGGTAAATGCACAGGTAAGTAAAGTCGTTTCAATGAGTGAAGATGAATTGATGACAGAGGCTAAGCTACTAGGAGCTCCGTATGAACTTCTACTTGAGATTAAGCGTCTTGGACGCCTGCCTGTTGTAAACTTTGCAGCTGGTGGAGTAGCAACACCTGCTGATGCTGCACTTATGATGCAGTTAGGTGCTGATGGAGTATTTGTTGGTTCCGGAATCTTCAAATCTGATAACCCAGCAAAATTCGCTAGAGCTATCGTGGAAGCAACAACCCACTACCAGGACTATCAACTAATTGCAGAGATTTCAAAAAATCTTGGAGTTGCAATGAAAGGTATTGAGATTTCAACTCTGTCTCCTGAAGCGCGTATGCAGGAACGTGGTTGGTAAGAATTTCAAATAATTAGTTGTAAGATCTTCATCGATAATGAAAGCGCTTTAACTTTTTTAAAAATTTAAAATATTCGCATTGACATTGTTTATTCTAACCCGTATACTCGTGTTAGAAAGGTGTTCAGTGGGTTTTTGAAGGGTGGATTAGGGCATGCAAACACTGGAAACGGTGATTGTTACAGGATATGCAAAAGCTCCACAGGGGACTTCCATGTATGAAATGTATAAGCATGCTGGAATTGTCCTCGAAGTGAATCTAAAGGATCATAAGATTATCGGCGCTGAATTCACATTCGTAACTGAACTAACAAAAAATTATTTTCAAAAACTGCTGATAGGCTACTGTCTTGAAGACGGTGTTGAGCAGCTGATTAAACGAATTCAAAGTTTTTATTTTGCTCCATCCCAGCAAGCAATCATTGTGGCTCTTCAAGCTGCAGTTCAACGTTACTGGGATAATGTGAAGCAAATGAATACATAACGTTTGGTTATAATAAAGTGGGAAGATGACCTCTTCCCATGGTCTTATTAAAACCGGGCAAACATGAACTCTGTGTAAGGAATGTTCGTTGAAACGACATTTTTTATAGAGATTTATGTTTTGCTCGGTTTTTTATTTTACCAAACGGTTAACACCCACAAAAGTCGATGGAGAGGCAGGGATAAAAAAACATGAGCAAGCTAATTACATGCGCAGAAGCCGTAAAAAAGGTTAAAAGCGGATCTCGAATAATGGTAGGTGGATTTGGTCTTATAGGAAGTCCACTTAGTTTAATTGCCGCTTTGGCTCTATCGGAAGTGATGGACTTAGAGATTATTAGTAATAACCTAGGTGAACCGGGCAGAGGTCTTGGAGTTTTAGTACGGCAAAAGCAAGTAAAAAAAGCAATAGGTTCGTATTTTACATCAAATCCAGAAGTGGTTAAAGCTCATCAGGATAAAGAAATAGAAGTGGAGCTTCTTCCACAAGGAACGATGTCTGAAGCCATTCGAGCGGGCGGCGCGGGATTAGGAGGGTTTTATACACCAGTCAGCGTAGGAACGAAAATCGCTGAAAACAAAGAAGAGCGTACCCTTAATGGTAAAAAGTATGTATTCCAAGAGCCTCTTAGAGCCAATTTTTCACTAATTAAAGCGAAAAAGGCAGATAAATTAGGAAATCTCATATACAACAAATCGGCAAGAAACTTTAATCCGATGATGGCAACAGCTGCGGATGTGGTTATTGCAGAGGTGGACGAGATTGTTGAGGTAGGCCAAATTTCTCCTGAGGAAATTGTGACTCCTCATTTATACGTTGATTATCTTGTTGTGAAGGGGGGGGACTAGTTTAAATATGAAACAATACATTGCACAAAGAGCAGCAAAGGAATTGAAGGATGGCGATATCGTCAATTTGGGGATAGGGATTCCAACACTAGTGGCTGATCATATTCCATCAGATGTTAACGTTTTTTTACACTCAGAAAACGGCATTCTTGGTGTAGGTCCTACGCCAGATCAAGAGCATATTGACCAAAATCTTGTCAATGCGGGGAAACTGCCTGTCACAGTTTTGGAAGGAGCAGCCTTTTTTGATAGCGCTTCCTCTTTTGCGATGATTCGCGGAGGGCATGTAAGCGTTTCAATCCTTGGCATGTTGCAAATTGATCAAGTTGGGCGGATTGCCAACTGGGCCGTCCCAGGAAAAAGTGTTCTAGGTGTAGGTGGGGCGATGGATTTATTGGAAGGCTCCAAAAAGGTCATCGTAACAACAATGCATACATCTAACCAAGGAGATTCAAAAATAGTCAAGGAATTAACTTATCCGGTCACATCGGAACGAAAAGTGGATTTAATTATTACCGATTTGGCGGTGTTCGCTGTAAAGGAAGATGGACTTCATCTTATTGAGCTGTCCCCTGGAGTTTCCCTTGAGGAAATTCAACAGAAAACGGACGCACCCTTCCAAATTGCTGAATCTTTCAATATAGGCAAAGAGGTGACCGTATAGTGGTTGTAATTGTAAATGCATTTCGGACGGCTATTGGAAGCTTCGGTGGATCACTGGCGGATACTCCCCCCGAAGTGCTTGTTTCCCTCATCATGAAAAATAATCTTTCTGCTTCGGGTTACGGTGCCAATATTATCGATGAAGTCATCGTTGGACAAACAAAGCAAAGTGCGCATGCTCCGAATATTGCAAGAGTCGCGGCATTACAGGCACATTTTCCCGAAACGATTCCTGCTTATACTGTTCATCGCCAGTGCGGTTCAGGCATGCAGGCTGTCATTAACGGAGCGATGTCCATTTTGACTGGTCAGGCTGACGTCGTTTTAGCAGGAGGCGTCGAACACATGTCACAAGCACCTCATTATACGGTTGGGACTCGATTTGGGAACAAGATGGGTGATATGACGCTGTATGATTCAAATACGGAGAGTCAGCCAAAATCACAGCCAGAGGAGATATACGGTCGTTTCACGATGGGCAATACAGCTGAGTGGCTGGCTGAAAAATATAACATAAGCCGCCGCGAACAAGATGAATTTGCTTTCAGGAGTCAGCAGAAAACGAAACGTGCAATTGAAAGGGGCCATTTTGAAGAAGAGATCATACCTGTACCGGTAAAGGAAGGAAAAAAGGGGATTAGACACTTTGCGATAGATGAATACCCAAGATTGACGGACATTGAAAAGTTAGGAACACTAAGTTCTGTGTTTCAAAAGGATGGTACGGTAACAGCTGGAAACTCATCCGGAAGAAATGATGGAGCTTCGATGCTGCTGTTGATGTCGGAAGAAAAAGCGTTACAGCTTGGAGTGGTCCCGATTGCAAGGATTCGTTCCTTTGCTGCAGCGGGTGTATCACCAAAAGAAATGGGTATCGGTCCGGTTCCTGCATCCCAGATTGCGTTGAAAAAAGCGGGTCTTCGTTTGGAAGATATCGATTTGATTGAATTAAATGAAGCATTCGCCGCTCAAAGCCTTGCTTGTTTAAGAGAATGGGACATAAATGGAGACAACGTGAATGTTAACGGTGGGGCGATTGCCTTAGGTCATCCACTTGGATGCTCCGGTGCAAGGATCGTCACTACATTATGTCATGAGCTTGAAAAACAAAAACGGCAATATGGCCTTGCGACGATTTGTGTGGCGGGTGGATTAGGAATGGCAATGGTGGTGGAAAGATGGACGGAATAAAAAAGGACTACGTGTTTCATCGTGATTTAAAAAAGGTGTATCCGATTATTACCCACGGTGCAGGGGTCTATCTTATAGATGAGAACGGGAAAAAATATCTGGATGCTTGCTCGGGAGCGGTTGCAGCTAACTTGGGACATGGGATTACTTCTATAGGAGAGGCCATGGCAGAACAAGCAAAAAAAGCAGCTTTCGTCCATACCATGCGTTTCGAGACGAAAGCGTTACATAAGCTGGCTGAAACAATTGGAAAAATGGCTCCAGACCATTTAAATAAAGTGTATTTTACAACCGGAGGCTCCGAAGCAAATGAAAGCGCTTTGAAGCTGGCGAGGCAATATCATCGGGACGCCGGCAGAACCCAAAAACACATTGTGATCGGGCGATGGCAATCGTATCACGGAAATACCATAGGTTCTTTATCCGCAGGGGGAGACGTTAAAAGAAGGCATGCATACACTCCTAATCTTTTAAACTATGCCCATGTCTATTCTCCATACTGCCATAGATGTCCATACGATCGTCAAAAAGATGATTGTCTCTCTAAACAAAACTGGACTTGTGTAAAGGATATTGAAAGAACCATTTTTGAGCTAGGTCCTGAGAATGTGTCGGCATTTATTGCTGAACCGATTGTTGGAAGCCAGCAAGGGGCTATTCCACCGCCACCGGGGTATTTTGAGAAAGTTCGAGAGCTGTGTGATCGTTACGAAATCGTCTTAATTATCGATGAAGTGATGACTGGCTTTGGCCGTACTGGTACTAATTTTGCGACAGAACAAATTGGAATCAAGCCTGATATTATCACATTCGGAAAAGGGGTATCAGCGGGATATGCCCCCCTCGCCGGAATGATCGTTCATGATCGGTTAATCGACGGACTCATTCAAAACAGTGACGGGAAATTCATTCACGGTTACACATATAGTGGGCATCCTGTTGCTGTTGCAGCCGGTATTGCAGCATTGGAAGTTTATGAGCGAGATATGGTGCTGGAAAACGTCAAAAAACAAGGTACCTACCTTGTCAAACGTCTAATGGAGCTAAAGCAAAAACATTCTTATATATCTGATGTTCGTGGCAGAGGGCTTTTAATAGGTATAGAGCTTGTGAAAGATTATGGACAGGACCTGTTGTTCGATCCATCCGAAAAAGCTGCAGAAAGATTGAATGGAATTGCGATGGACCTTGGTGCAGTTTTTTATCCTGGTTCTGGTTCAATTGACGGCACAAAGGGGGAGCACCTCATTATCAGCCCTCCTTTAAATGTTACGAGAACAGAAATTGATGAGATTGTAAGAATTTTAGATGATTCATTCGCAATATTCAAAGGTCAATTAAGAAAGGATGAGATTTATGAAATTACAAAATAAAACAGATGAGATTAAAGAAAAAGCACAAAAACATTTATCACCGGTTATGACAAGGGTAACAGAGCTTGTCATTGAAAAAGCGCATGGAGCCAAATTTTGGACGACAGACGGAAAGGAGTATATCGATTTCGTTTCTGGAGTGGCTGTCAACGCTGTCGGGCATACGAACGGGAAAATGGTGGAAGCCATTAAAAAGCAAGCTGAAGCCTTGATTCATCTTGGATTGAACTATGGTTATTACGAAACAGCAGCGAATTTGGCGGAAAAGCTTGCTCATATTACACCAGGAAATCTAGACACTGTCTTTTTCTCCAATTCGGGAGCGGAAGCTATTGATGGTGCACTCAAACTAGCGAAGGCGTCTACAGGAAGACCTGCGATCATTGCTTTTGAAGGATCGTTTCACGGGCGCACATTAGGAGCAACAGCGATTACGGCATCAAGCTCTAAATACCGTCGTTATTATGAACCGATTTTAGGTGAGGTGTATCACGTCCCATATCCGTATCCGAGCCAGCTGAAAAACATTAGAGAAGAAGAAGCTGAAGAGTATTGCTTGAATCAGCTTCAAAAATTGTTCGATTTACGTGTGGACCCTTCACGTGTAGCGGCCATCATCATTGAACCTGTAATGGGTGAAGGCGGCTATTATCCGGCACCGCCAAGCTTTTTGCAGGAGTTAAGAAAGATTACAGAGGAACACGGCATTCTGCTGATTTTTGACGAAGTACAAACAGGATTTGGCCGTACAGGCAAAATGTTTGCGGCAGAGCATGCGAATGTGACTCCTGATATTTTAGTATTGGCAAAAGCTCTCTCCGGCGGCATGCCTCTTGGTGCTATTGTAGCAAGTCGTGAGCTTCATGAAAAATGGCCGACTGCTGGTCATGGTTCGACATTTGGAGGAAATCCAATTTCTTGTGCTGCGGCATTGGCAAATATAGAGGTCATTGAGGAAGAGAAGTTAGTAGAACGCAGTGCTAAACTTGGTGCCGAGATTGTCGGCCGACTTCATAACTCTGTAGGACATTTACCAGGCATTGTTGAAGTTCGAGGAATCGGCATGATGATTGGTATCGAATTCGATTCGGAATCTGCTGCTTTCTTTGTGCCGAAAATTAAATCGAAAGCACTGGAAAATGGCTTGCTCATTATGAACTGTGGTGTAAGTGGTCAAACGATCCGATTAATGCTGCCTCTTAATATTCAAGAAGATGTGCTAGATATAGGATTAACGATTTTAGAAGATGTGATAACAGAAACTATATCCGAAAACTAATTTTGATTTCTCAGTATAGAACGAAAAAGGAGGTCAAGTTTATGTCTAGCCGAATCAAAACAGATATTCTTCAGGGAGATCTTTATATAAATAGAAAATGGGTAAGTGTCCCCGATCAGTCCTACTTTGAAAGCTTAAATCCGGCAACGGGGGAACTTGTCGGCATATGTGCGGCTGCCACAACAGAGCAAGTGGATGAGGCTGTCACAAAAGCGAATGAAGCGTATTCACAATGGAAGATCACCCCCATTCCAGAACGGGCGGCTTATTTAACGAAAGCAGCCCAATTGTTTGAAATGCGAAAAGAGGAACTTGCTAGTGTCATGACAATGGAGATGGGAAAAGTACTGCCAGAATCTTTAGGCGAAGTTGGAGTGGTCATCGCGACTGCTCAATATATGTCAGGTGAGGGACGACGCCTGTTTGGAGAAACGGTCCCGACCGGCTTCCCAGACCGGAACGTAAGAATGGTTCGTGAACCTCTTGGAGTTGCGGCGTGCATTACACCCTGGAACTTCCCAGTTGCGCTAGCTTCCTACAAAATTTTTTCAGCCCTGATTTCTGGTAATACCGTCGTATGGAAGCCTGCTTCAGAGGTTGCACTTTCGGCAAAGATATTTGTGGAAGTGTTAGATGAAGCCGGATTGCCAGCAGGGGTTGTGAACTTAATTACCGGTTCAGGAAGAACAGTTGGTCAAACACTCGCAGAGCATTCAGATGTTAAAATCATTTCGTTTACAGGCTCAACAGAAGTCGGACAAAAGCTGGCTGAAATGAGCAGTAAAACGTTAAAACGTATTTCATTGGAATTGGGTGGGAAAAATGCAGTGATCGTCTTAAAGGACGCGGACTTGGACAAGGCGGCAGACGGAATTGTAAAA
Source organism: Bacillus sp. EB106-08-02-XG196 (assembly GCF_013396335.1). Taxonomy (GTDB): domain Bacteria; phylum Bacillota; class Bacilli; order Bacillales; family Cytobacillaceae; genus Neobacillus. The sequence continues at coordinate 105,300 of NZ_JABWSY010000013.1, read as the reverse complement.
TCAGCGTTTACGACAACTGGTCAGCGCTGTACAGCAGCAAGTCGAGTAATCGTTGAACGTCCAATAAAGGAACTGCTCGTACAAAAAGTAGTTGAAATAACTAAGTCTATGAAAATAGGAAATGGACTTGAAGAAGGGAAACAAGTGGGCCCTCTCGTAAATGAAGAACAGCTTTATACAGTCGAAAAATATGTAAAAACAGCGATTGAAGAAGGCGGGAAAATTGTGTCAGGCGGGCAGCGTGTCAAAGAATTAGGAGGTTATTACTATGAGCCGACAATTATTGAGAATGTGAAACCGAATGATACTATTGCACAGGAAGAAATCTTTGGTCCTGTTCTTGCCATCATTGAAGTAGATTCATATGAGGAAGCCATGGAGGTAAATAACGGGACGATTTATGGGTTATCGACTTCCATTTATACTGAGAGCCTTCACTATGCAAACCGTGCTGCAAACGAAGCGGTAAGCGGACTTGTCTATATTAATAACGGAACATCCAATGCCGAGATGGGAGTGGCGTTTGGGGGGATGAAAATGTCCGGAAACGGTCACCGTGAAGTTTCCCATCATGTATTTGATGTCATGACCGAGTGGAAGTCAATTTATACGAACTATTAATTGACGGACAATATCTATTATTAGGTGGGAGAACATGAGAAAAAATCGTATCGGTATTGCATTCTTTTACCATGAATCCCACAGTTTCAGCCCGATGAAAACTGAAATCCAGCAGTTTCGAAATGAAGGTTACTTTATCGGCGATGAAATTTATGATACCTATAATGGTACAAAAACGGAAGTGGGCGGGTTTTTGGATGTATTGAAACAAGAAAGGGATGTAGTAATCGTACCGCTGCTTTGTGCGGCTGCGATTCCCTCGGGAGTGGTATCAACAGAGGCGTACTCCATCATCGAAAAAAAAATGCTGGAGTCCATCCAGCAGGCGGGAAGGCTCGACGGATTATTGCTGGCACTGCATGGGGCAATGGTTGTGGAGGACCTCTTTGACCCGGAAGAGCATTTACTCGGGAAAATTCGTGAGCTGATCGGACCGAATGTCCCGATTGCGACAACACTGGATATGCATGCCAATGTAAGTGAAAAAATGGTTCATTACACACCACTTCATTTTGGATTTAAAACCTATCCACATGTTGATATGTATGAACAAGGAGTCCATGCGGCAATGGCTTTATTGAAGCAATTAAAGGAAGATGTACATTATTATGCTTCTTTTGAAAAATTACCGATGATGCCTCCCTCTATCAATATGAGAACGGCAGAAGGGCCGATGCACAAAATGATAGAGTGGGCGAAACAGGCCGAAGAGGAAGAAGGAATTTATAATGTTTCCGTTTTTGGCGGCTTTCCGTACTCGGATATTCCCATGGTCGGTGCCAGTGTACTTGTGGTTTCACTCGATCCACAAAAAGGAAAAGAGACTGCCCAAAAGATGGCATCCTTGTTCTGGAGTGTCAGAGAAGAATTTATCACGGAATTGCCAAGTGTAAAAGAAGGGCTCGATTTGGCGGTGTTGATTGAAGATGACAAACCGGTCGTGCTGGCTGACATCTCGGATAATCCCTTAAGCTGCGGGAGCGGGGATACAACAGAGCTGCTTCGGGAGATGGTGAAGATGAACATTTCTGACACACTGTTTGGAGGACTCTACGATCCAGAATCCCTCGAGGCTTGCCGCAAAAAAGGGGTCGGAAATAAGGTATTGTTGTCCCTAGGAGGGAAAGTATCGCCTGAATTTGGGGAGCCCGTTCAGGTCGAAGCAACGGTCGTGGCCTTATCAGACGGTGTATTTCACAATTCTGGGCCGTTCAATCAGCATTTAAGAGTCGATTTAAAAGGAGCGGCACACATTTGTGTTGGCAAGATGGATATACTCCTCATTGGAAGGCCGATGTCAGCGAATGATCCGGAAATGTTTCGTCATATTGGCCTTGAGCCGCAGGCAAAGAGAATTCTTGGGTTAAAGGCTAAAAATCATTTTCGGGCTGCGTTTGAGCCGATTGTTGGCCGTATCATTTATGTGGATGCACCTGGTGTTGCCTCCAACCGTTTAACAACTTTTACGTATCGATACATTCCTAAGCCAATTTGGCCGCTGGATGATATCCAATATGAAGTAGAACAGGGGGGGACGGAAAAATGGAAACATTGAACAAAACCTATTATGTCGAAGTACCAGCTTCATTGAATCCAGAACAACTGAAAATGATGATGGAGCTTGAGCAAGATGCATTTCCAGGATTAGGAGCAGTAGATGAACAAGCCCTTGTCCCGCTCACACGCTACGGGAAACTTATTCAATACCGGCAGCAAAATGATCCAAGGCCGATTGCGATTTGCGAATTGATGAGAGCTTACAATGATATTCATAAAGCCTACATTTTTGGGTTTTATGTCCGCTCCGACCAGCAAGGGAAAGGAATAGGAAAATTATTCTTTGAGGAAATTTATCCGATTTTAAAACAAGATGGATTTCATAAGGTTTGCTTAACCGTCAGCGTTGAAAATAAGGCAGCAGTTAAGTTATATGAAAAATTGGGATTTACCATTAAAGAGACGAGATTCGATGAATTTGGAGAAGGGGAAAATCGCTATTATATGGAATGCCTCATTTCTTAATACAGTAATGATAGAGGAGAATTTATTCAAAAATGATTTGAAAAATAGGATAGTTTTAGGAGGAGTTTATGATGAAAAACAATTTATTCAAACCAAAAAGGCATTGGAAAGAAATCGAGCTATGGAAGGATGTAACGGAGGAGCAATGGAATGATTGGGTTTGGCAGCTGACGAATACAATCAAAAGTTTAGAGGACTTAAAGAAAGTTGTTAACTTAACACCTGATGAAGAAGAAGGTGTTAAAATTGCAACAAAAACAATCCCATTAAACATCACCCCTTATTATGCATCGCTTATGGATCAAGATGATCCAAGATGTCCGGTTCGTATGCAGTCAGTTCCAATTGGCCAGGAATTGCATAAAACAAGATATGATTTAGAGGATCCCCTGCATGAAGATGAAGATTCGCCGGTACCTGGGTTAACGCATCGTTATCCCGATCGCGTGTTGTTCCTAGTAACAAACCAATGCTCCATGTACTGCCGTTACTGCACGAGAAGACGCTTCTCCGGACAAATCGGAATGGGCGTACCAAAGAAACAGTTAGACACAGCGATTAATTATATCGCATCTAACCCACAAATTCGAGATGTGTTAATTTCTGGAGGAGACGGGCTCCTTATTAATGACAATATTTTAGAATATATTTTAAAGAATTTACGTGAGATTCCGCATGTAGAAATAATCCGTATCGGTACAAGGGCACCTGTTGTGTTCCCGCAGCGAATTACAGAAAATCTTTGTAATATCTTGAAAAAGTATCATCCAGTGTGGTTGAATACACATTTCAATACATCTATTGAAATTACGGAAGAATCGAAGCGTGCATGTGAAATGCTTGCAAATGTTGGGGTACCGCTTGGTAACCAATCGGTTATTTTAGCAGGCATTAACGATAGTGTGCCGATTATGAAACAACTAATGCATGACCTTGTTAAAATTCGCGTTCGTCCATATTACATTTACCAATGCGATTTATCAGAAGGGATTGGACATTTCCGTGCACCAATTAGCAAAGGATTGGAAATTATGGAAGGACTCCGCGGCCATACATCGGGTTACGCCGTTCCTACATTTATTGTTGATGCCCCGGGTGGAGGGGGTAAAATTCCATTGCAGCCGAACTATATCATTTCTCAAAGTTCTAATAAAGTAGTATTACGTAATTTTGAAGGTGTCATTACATCTTATCCGGAGCCAGAAAATTATCAGTCAGGCAGTGCAGAGAATTACTACAAAAAAGTATATCCTGAGGTGTTTGAAAAGTTTGAAAGTAATGGAGTTCTATCCATTATTGATGACACGAAATTTAACCTTACACCAGAAGGCTTGAACCGTTTAGATCGTCGCAAAACATATAAGGAAAATCCTGAGCATAGCTCTTTAAAGGATAAACGTGACAAACGTGATGAGTTAAAGGAGAAGAAATTCCAATCACAACTAAGTAAGTTTGAGACAGTTGGAGCGAGGGAGGAGTAGTTATGATTTGTCAATGGTGCGAATCTGACACAGCGCGTGAAACAAGCAACACGGTATATTGGGAACTTCCAGATGGTACACAAGCGATTGAAATTCGGGACACACCCTCCGTTCATTGCTTGGAATGCGGAATGACCTATCAAACAGATAATACGGTGAAAGAAATTGAGGATCATCTATTTTTAATTGATTGCTCAAAGCTCGGAAAAAGTATGAACTACGACACCCTAATGGCTGCTCCGCGCTTATTGAAGCGAAACTACTTTGATTTTTCGAAATAAATAGCGAGCCGTCTCCCATTTTTCGATAATTACCTGCAATGAACTTCTATTCCTATGGACAATTTATCCCTATCACTTCAAAAAGGGATAAATTGTCCTAAACAATCTACAATGATAAATTCCTTATAGTTAGATAGATACTTATAGTTCAAAATTGAAGGGAGACAATGCATGGAAGCAATCAAAAGCTATACTAACAACGAAAAAAATCAGAATAATCAGAATGACAACAGGAGTAAAGAGCAAATTAAACGCAATCTAAAAGCACGTCACTTGACGATGATTGCTATTGGCGGATCAATTGGGACAGGATTGTTTTTAGCGACAGGGGCGTCCATTCAAACAGCTGGACCCGGTGGGGCGCTAATAGCTTATGGAGCTATCGGCATCATGGTCTACTTTTTGATGACAAGTCTCGGGGAAATGGCTACCTTAATGCCGGTTTCAGGATCGTTTTCAACCTATGCCAACCGTTTTGTCGATCCGGCATTTGGTTTTGCGCTTGGGTGGAATTATTGGTTTAACTGGGCTGTTACATTGGCCGTTGAAATCGTTGCATCAGCTATTATTATGAAGTTCTGGTTTCCGGATGTACCGAGTATCTTATGGAGCGCACTGTTTTTAGGACTAATCTTCTTATTGAATGCATTGTCGGTTAAAAGTTACGGTGAGTCGGAGTATTGGTTTGCCTTAATAAAAGTAGTGACAATCATCGTTTTCATTGGAGTAGGTTTGCTCACCATTTTCGGTATTCTGGGCGGACAGTTTATCGGGTTTAAGAACTTTACTATAGGAGATGCCCCGATTAGTGGCGGCATTTTGTCCATCTTTAGTATTTTTTTCATCGCAGGTTTTTCTTTTCAAGGAACGGAACTCGTGGGGATTGCTGCAGGAGAAAGTGAAGAGCCTGAGAAAAACGTGCCAAAGGCGATTCGACAAGTATTTTGGCGTATTCTTCTATTTTATATCGCTGCCATTGCTGTCATTGGCCTTATTATACCTTATACCAGCCCTGATCTGTTAGGCGTGGATGTCGACAACATTGCTGTCAGCCCTTTCACCCTTGTATTTGAGAAAGTGGGTATTGCGTTTGCGGCATCTGTGATGAATGCAGTCATTTTAACATCGGTCTTATCAGCGGGAACGTCAGGTTTATATGCATCGACACGTATGCTTTGGTCCATGGCAAGGGATGGACAGGCACCTAAATTTTTACAAAATGTAAATAAACGCGGGATTCCGATGAATGCCCTTGTCGCAACGACAATTATCGGAGGTATGGCCTTTTTAACGTCCATTTTTGGAGATCAAGTGTATACATGGTTATTAAATGCGTCAGGCTTAACTGGATTTATTGCATGGCTAGGAATTGCAGTCAGCCACTACCGTTTTAGAAAAGCATATATGGCCCAGGGGAGGGACATAAATGATTTGAAATATAAAGCGAAATGGTTCCCTCTCGGTCCGATTCTCGCTTTTGCGATGTGTGTTATTGTCATTCTCGGCCAAAATTATCAAGCTTTTTTAACTAGTGAAATTGATTGGTATGGAGTAGCTGTGTCCTATATTGGTTTACCGATCTTTTTGGTATTATGGCTCGGGTATAAACTTGTTCATAAAACGAAGGTCGTTCCACTAAAAGAATGTACTTTTGAAGAGATGTCATCTAAATAGAGATATCGTTATGCTCGTCCAATCGTTCAAGAATGTTTATGAAATGCATATCCATGCAAGTTATTTTTATCTAATAGTAAGAAAAAAAACCCTAGAAACTGCGTTATATCAACGCTTCTAGGGTTTTTATGATTGCTGTTTAATAAGCAAATCAATTAACGTGAGTAGAACTCGACGATAAGAGTTTCGTTAATTTCAGCAGGTAATTCAGAACGCTCAGGTGAACGAGTGAATGTACCTTCAAGCTTGTCTGCATCAAAAGTTAAGAAGTCAGGAACGAAGTTGTTTACTTCGATAGCTTCTTTAACAGCAGTAAGATTACGTGATTTTTCACGAAGAGTGATAGTTTGACCAGCAGCTAAACGGTATGAAGGGATATCTACGCGAGATCCATCAACCATAATGTGACCATGGTTTACTAATTGACGAGCTGCACGACGAGTACGAGCTAAACCTAAACGGTAAACTACGTTGTCAAGACGTGATTCAAGTAGGATCATGAAGTTTTCACCGTGAACCCCACCCATTTTGCCAGCTTTGTCAAAAAGGTTACGGAATTGACGCTCAGTTACTCCATACATATGACGAAGTTTTTGCTTTTCTTGTAATTGCAATCCGTATTCAGAAAGCTTCTTACGTTGGTTTGGACCATGTTGTCCAGGAGCGTAAGGACGCTTTTCTAATTCTTTACCTGTGCCGCTTAGAGAGATTCCAAGACGACGAGAGATTTTCCAGCTTGAGCCAGTATAACGAGCCATGAATGACTCCTCCTTAGTGTTTTTATTTTGGTAAAATAAAAACCGTTATGAAACATCAATGATAGCCATTTTGTTTTCATGCACCTTCGCCCTAGCAGCAGAGGGTTACAAGATACACCATCAGAAGAGTTCGTTGACTCTTGAGGAACAAAATGAATCCATTCAAGTGTTCACATAGGCTGCAGTTATTTTACACAAATGATATTATATAATTTTATTCAACAATGTGTCAAGTTAATTTCAGGAAAATCCTATCCATAAATGAATAGTATATAGAAACAAATAAAAAAGTAAGCGTTTTCAAATAGGAGGAGTCAGAGTGGAAAATAAAAATTTACGGTTTGAAACGGAAACAATTCATGCTGGGTACAGTTCAGAAGAACACCAAGGAAGCTTAGTTCCTCCCTTGTATCAAACTTCCTCGTTTACCTTTGATAGTGCGGAGCAAGGAGAAAGGAGATTTGCCGGGCAAGAAGAAGGATTTGTTTATTCCCGTCTAGGAAACCCAACAGTAAAAATCCTTGAAGATAGAATGGCAAAGCTTGAACAAGGGGAAGCAGCCTTAGCCTTTTCCTCAGGGATGGCAGCAGTATCTGCTGTGTTAACGGCTTTAACTAAAACAGGTGACCATATCTTGTGTTCGCAAGGTGTATATGGCTGTACGTTCGGTTTGCTGCAAGTATTAAAAGGGAAATATAACATTAGCCATGATTTTTCAGCAATGTCTACTATAAAAATGCTGGAAAAAGACCTCAAACCTAATACAGCCTGTATCTATATTGAAACCCCGATCAATCCCACCATGAAACTTATTGATTTAGAATTAGTTGCAAGTGTCGCAAAACAACGTGGTATTCCCGTTGTGGTGGATAATACATTTTGCTCTCCGTATTTACAGACGCCTATCAGCCATGGCTGCGATGTTGTTCTTCATAGTGCGACCAAATATATTTGTGGTCATGGTGATGTCATTGCAGGGATTGTAATTGGTAAAAGTGAGTTTATCCAAACAGTATCAAGAACCACACAAAAAGATATGGGCGGTATTATTTCTCCATTCGATGCTTGGCTTTTACTGCGGGGATTAAAAACATTGCCAGTTAGGATGGATCGTCACTGTGAGAATGCAAGCATGCTCGTTGATTTTTTACGAAGTCATCAAAAGGTTGAAACCATCTACTTTCCTGGTAATAGTGACTATGAAGAAGATCATTCAATCATGCATAAGCAAATGAAAAAACCAGGCGGATTAATTTCATTTGCAATCAAAGGAACAAAACAGACAGCTCAATTATTTATGAATCAGTTACAATTAATAAAAATTGCGGTAAGTCTAGGAGATGCAGAAACGTTAATACAGCACCCCGCTACGATGACGCATGCTGTCATACCAGAACTAGAACGAAGAAAAATGGGTATAGAAGATACATTGCTCCGGCTTTCTGTGGGTCTTGAAGCATGGGAAGATATAATGGAAGATATCGAGCAAGCGCTTGAGAAAATTTAAAAAACTCGCTGCGGCGAGTTTTTTAAACTTACAAATGTTCAATAAGAATGGCGGTAAGTTCTTCTAATTGCTCTTGGTCCAATTCGTCAAAACGATTTTTCTCTGGCGAGTCAATATCCAAGACACCCAGTAATTTTCCGTCTTTTATTAGGGGAATGACGATTTCAGAATTGGAGGCAGCATCACAGGCAATGTGTCCAGGAAATTGATGAACGTCTTCTACCCGGAGTGTTTCTCTAGTTTTGGCAGATGTACCGCATACACCTTTGCCAAGTGGAATGCGAACGCATGCTGGGAGACCTTGAAAGGGACCCAGTACTAGCTCATTGTTTTCATCCATTAAATAAAAACCTACCCAGTTTATGCGATCAAGAAACTGGTTTAATAATGCTGAAGCATTGCTAAGATTAGCGATCTGATTTTTCTCGCCATGGAGAAGGGCCTGGAATTGTTTTTTTACTAAATCGTAATTTTCCTGGCGGCTCCCTTTATACATTTCGACATTAAACATGGTTATTCTCCCATCTTTTTATTGTATTCTTATTTATTTTATCAAAATGACAAGAAAAAGAGCATACTTTGTCGATAAATTAATAAAGGAATCAACCCTCATAACAAGAATTGTTATAGTAAGGATAAAAGTAATAGATACAGGAGGTGTAGGATGAAAAAGGATTCTAAGGAAGAAATAGTAAAGGCAGCGATATCGCTTTTTAATTCAAATGGATATAGTGGAACGTCAATACGTGATATTGCAACCGTAGCCAGAGTGAACTCTGCAACCATCGCCTACCATTTTGAAAATAAGCTTGGATTATTAGAATATTGCTTTACTTACTTTTTTGAGCAATATCTTAGCATTATTGAAGAAAAGTTTACTTCAATGGATACAGGTGTAAAGGATTGTTTAAAACGAATTACTGCTGATTTGCTCCACTATCAATGTGAAAATATTGAACTTACAAGCTTCGTGTATCGAGAAATGTCAATGGATTCTCAGATGGTCAGAGAAATTATGTCCACCTATGCAGTAAAGGAAAAGTATTACTTTCAAAAGATATTTGAAAAAGGGTTTGAAAGGAAAGAATTCCGTCCACACTCTATCGCTTATCTAATTATCCAATACAAGGGTTTACTTATGATGCCGTTTATTAATGCTCATTATTTACGAGAAGTACTTTATATTTTTCCAAACGAGAGGTTCTTTGAACAAAAGTATTTAAAGGAAATCAACAATTGGATTGACAATACCTTAGGAACAAAATTTATAGAAAAGAAAGAGGCTATTTTATAAATTGAAACAAATAAACGGATTCTTATATGCTAAGCACTAGCTGGGAAATCAAATTTCCTTCAAGCAAGTGCTTTTTAATTTGGATATTTGTGGGAATATGTGTTTTTAGGTGGGGATTTGTCATAAATTAGTAAATTAAAATTTCTTTTACAAAAAAAATGAAAATAATAGTCAAAAAATGTCGTTAACATGGTATCATAGAGGCATTGAACTTACCAACAATTATAATTTATTTATAGATTAGTATCTAATGCTTTGAGGATTTAAATGAAGTGTTTGAAACAGGGGGCTTGAACGTGAAGTATTTTATTGGATTTATCATCCTGCTACTAGCCTTATTTGTATTGGGGTATTTTATAAAGAAAAAGTATTTTAAAGAGATGGATAGGTTAGAAGCCTGGAAAATTGATTTGTTTAATCGACCAATAATGGATGAAATGTCAAAGGTAAAACAATTGAATATGACCGGACAAACCGAAGAGTTATTCGAGGGCTGGCGTAACCAATGGGATGATATCGTAACCGTTAAATTACCTGATTTGGAAGAGATGTTATTTGACGCCGAAGAATATATAGACCGTTATCGCTTTAATAAGGCGAAAGGTATTCAACAGGAAATCAATAATAAGTTGCAAGCAACAGAAAATGAAATTAATAAAATTGTTGAGGAACTACATGAGCTTGTTGGGAGCGAAGAAAAAAACAGAACGGAAATTGAGCAGTTAAAGGAGATGTATCGGGAAACAAAAAAAACGCTGCTTGCTCATCGTCATAGTTTTGGCAAATCCGAAAAACATTTAGAAACTCAATTAGATGACGTAACGAAAAAGTTTCATGAATTTGATGAGAAGACTGTGAATGGCAACTATCTCGAGGCCCGTGAACTCGTACTGTCAATTCATGATCAGTTAGCAAATGTTAAAAAAAGTATGGAATTAATTCCTCAACTTTTAATCGAGTGTCATTCACTTATACCAGCCCAATTAACTGATATTCTTGAAGGACATAGAGAGATGACTGAAAAAGGTTATTACTTAAGCCATATTCAGTTAGAAACTGAAATCGATAGTTTAAAAGAAAAATTGGTTGAGTATTTAGCTTTTATTGAAGAGACGAAAATTGAAAATGCACTAGAAGGAATTGGTGAGGTTAAAGAACGGATTGACATACTTTTTGACTTATTGGAAAAAGAAGTGAATGCCAAACATTTTATCCTCCAAAACGAAAAAGGTATGAGTGGACTCTTAAGTTCTGTACTAGAAGAACATGATCATCTTTCAAATGAGGTAAAGCATGTTCAAGAAAGCTATCATTTAACTGACAGTGATTTTGAAATACAAAGACACTTGGAAAAACAACTTTCCTCTGTTACAAAACATTATGAGATCTTAATGGAAAAAATGAATATGAATGAAACAGCAATAACGGTACTCTGTGAAGAATTGAAGGAAATAAAAACTCATATTGAAATGATTCAGGAAGAGCAGGAAAATTTCGGACTCAAGCTTCAAGCGCTAAGGAAGGATGAGTTCGAAGCTCGAGAAACACTTAAGGACCTAACAAAAAAAGTGGGAGAAACGATTCGTTTGGTTTCTAAAAGTAATATTCCTGGATTACCAGAAGATTATCAGTACTTATATGAGGATACCAATGAGAGTCTTCAAAATGTAAGGCTGCAGCTTCAAGAAAAGCCGCTTAATGTTTCTGCACTAAATCAATACTTAGAAATTGCAGTTTTAACGGTTGATAAATTGTCTAATACGACAGTCGAATTGATTGAGAGTGTATTGCTTGCTGAAAAAGCAATTCAATATGGAAACAGGTATCGAAGTCAATATCCAACGGTTGCCAAAGGACTAAATGATGCAGAAACAGCATTTAGACATTTTGAGTACCAGGAAGCATTGGAACAGGCAGCAGCCTCCCTTGAATCCATCGATCCGGGAGCCTTAAAGAAAATAAAAGCCACAGTAGGCAAATAATAGAACGAACCCTAAAAACCGATTCAGCCAATAATGGTGAATCGGTTTTTTTATCTAAACACAAACCTTTTTCAATTGATTAAGTTTGTGGTAAGATTTAGTCCTGCAAAGGTGAGGTGTAAAGATATGATTTATTTTGATAATAGTGCAACCACAAAGCCATATAAAGAGGCAGTAGACTCTTTTGTGAAGGTTTCAAGTGAATTTTTTGGCAATCCATCTTCTCTCCATGGTTTAGGGGTTCAAGCTGAGAAACTTCTTACTCAGGCGCGGACCCAAGTGGCAAACCTTCTAGCTGTAAAACCAACAGAAATTCACTTTACCTCCGGTGGTACAGAAAGTAATAACCTGGCTATTAAAGGGAGTGCTATTTTACATAAAAGTAAAGGGAAACACTTGATTTTATCTAGTATCGAGCACCCTTCAGTCCGTGGAGCAATGGAACAGCTGGAGAAATTAGGATTTGAAATTACCTATTTGCCAGCTGACCATAATGGAAGAGTGAAGGTAGAGGATGTAAAAGCTTCTATTCAAAAGAATACAATACTTGTATCTGTTATGCAGGTAAATAATGAGGTTGGAACCATACAGCCGATTACTGAGATTGGTGAACTCTTGAACCAATACCCAAACATTCTCTTTCACGTAGACGCTGTACAAGCTGTCGGTAAAGTTCCATTAAACCTAATGGAAAATAGTGTGGATTTATGTTCATTTTCAGCACATAAGTTTCATGGATTAAAGGGCACTGGTGCACTCTTTGTTAGAGAAGGTGTTAGATTGGACCCTCTGCTTTCGGGCGGCAACCAAGAATGGAAAGTAAGAAGCGGCACGGAGAATGTAGCAGGTGCTGTCGCAATGGCTAAGGCTTTAAGGATGACGATAGGGAACAGTGAATCGGGATTAGAAAGAATGAAAGTGGTGAAATCACTTCTGAGAAAAGGGCTAAGCAGGATTGATGGCGTTACAATTAATACACCGCTTGAAAACTCTGCACCGCATATTCTAAACTTTTCAATCAGAGGTGTTAAAGCAGAAGTTTTAATCCATACTCTAGAGCAAAAAGAAATCTATTTATCGACAACAAGTGCCTGTTCTTCTAAGAAACAATTACCTAGTCAAACACTCTTAGCGATGGGGGTTCCAGACGATTTGGCTGACAGTGCGTTTAGAATAAGTTTATCCTACGATAATACGGAGGATGAGGCACAAAAGGTAATTATGGCGATTGAAGAAGGTGCCAAACAACTAAGAAAGGTTATGAATTAATATGATATATGATCGTATCCTGATTCGCTATGGTGAAATCTCTACCAAAGGCAGAAATCGGAAGAAATTTGTAGACAAGTTAAGAAAGAGCGTTCGAATCGCATTGGCTCCTTTTCCAAAGATAAAGATACGGGCTGAGCGTGACAGGATGTACGTTCTTGTAAATGGCGAAAACGTTCAAGAGATCATCAAGTCGTTGAAAAATATTTTTGGTATTCAGTCCCTTAGTCCTGCAATAAGAGTTGAACGAGACCTTGAACAAATGAAAGAGGCTGCCCTTTCCTTAGTTAAAAGTCTGTACAAAGAGGGGCAAACCTTTAAAATTTCTCCTAAACGTTCTGATAAATCTTTTGAGTTGGATACAGCTGGTATCAATCATACATTTGGCGGGCATATTCTCGAAAATATACCAGGCATAAAGGTTGACGTGAAAAATCCTGATATTAACTTGAAAATGGAGGTTCTAGCTGAGGCCATCTACATGTCATGTGAGAATATCTTAGGAGCTGGCGGACTGCCAGTTGGCTCTAGCGGTAAAGCAATGTTGATGCTGTCAGGAGGAATTGATAGTCCAGTTGCAGGCTATTTGACCATGAAACGAGGGGTGGAAATTGAGGCTGTACATTTTTTCAGTCCCCCGTATACAAGTGAAAGATCTAAAGAGAAAGTAATTGATTTAGCCAAAAAGCTTTCTGGAATTTTTGGTTCAATGAAGCTTCATATTGTCCCTTTTACGACAATACAGCAAACCATAAAGGAACAAATTCCTGAAAATTATTCGATGACCACAACAAGAAGGTTTATGCTTCGTATCACAGATGAAATTAGAAAAAAACAAGAAGCTCTAGCGATCATTACCGGGGATAACCTTGGGCAGGTCGCTAGTCAAACATTGGAAAGCATGTATGCCATTAATGAGGTAACGAATACCCCAATCCTAAGGCCGCTGCTGACAATGGACAAAAATGATATTATTAAAATCGCCAAAGACATTGATACCTATGATATCTCAATCAGACCCTTCGAGGATTGCTGTACAATCTTTGTCCCATCCTCACCAAAAACAAAACCAAAAAGAGAAAAAGTCCAACACTACGAAAGCTTCCATGACTTTGACTCCTTAATAGAAGAAGCAGTCCAAAATACAGAAACACTAACAATCAAACCAGACAGCAAACAGACACCAGAATTTGATGATTTATTTTAACTTATTGTGATTCGTTTAATTAATTATTGCCTCCTTGATTGGAACGGAAGGCACGAGACTCCTGCAGGAGGCTCACCGCAATGCCTGCGGAAAGCGAAGTGCCTGGAGGTCCAATCAACATTCAATATGAACAGGGACAGTAATTATGAAAAATGTGAAATATTTGTGAACAATTACCAATTATAAAAAAGAATACTGCCATGTGATTCTACACATTCTATACTCACAAGGAGGTGATATCACATGGCTAATAACAACAACTCAAATCAATTACTTGTACCTGGTGTAGAACAAGCTCTTTCTCAAATGAAATTCGAAATTGCTTCTGAATTTGGTGTACAACTTGGTGGGGATACTACTTCACGCGCTAACGGTTCTGTTGGTGGTGAAATCACTAAGCGTTTAGTCGCAATGGCTGAGTCTCAATTAGGCGGCGGATTTTCACGATAACAAATAAATAAGATGGCTACAGAGAGTGGGATTTTTCCCACTCTCTTTCTATGTGTACAAAAAAACTATTTTTAGAATAACAATTTTAAATTTTTGAATAATTTTGTATAATAAGATTTGTGATAATGTTTTTTATTTTGAGTGAGGGGGAGAAACATGAACCGCGAAGAATTAATTGCACCAGAAAAGTATAACCTTGTATCGGAAGTAGAACGTTTTGCAAAGGATCCAGAAAGATTAGCAATAAAATGGGAAAATGAATTAGGGGAAACGAATCAGGTTACATATGAAGAGTTATTGAAAAAAGTGAATCAAGCGGGAAATGTTTTCACGCAAAATGGTCTAAAAAAAGGCGATGTTGTCCTAGTCATCATTCCAAGACTAATTGAGGCTTATGTTGTTTACTTAGCGGCGTTAAAAGCTGGACTAGTTGTCATTCCAAGCTCAGAAATGCTCCGTGAAAAGGACCTTCAATATCGCATTACCCATGGGGATGTAAAAGCGGTCATTAGTTATTACCCGTATGTTGATCAATTTGAGAATATTTCCAGTGAAGAACCCTTTGTGAAGGTATCAGTTGGAGAAAAGCAAGATGGCTGGATCTATTTGGAGGAAGAAATGAAAGCGGCATCACAAGAGTTTGAGTTTGCTGACACACTTCGTGATGACATGGCATTTTTATCGTATACATCTGGAACAACCGGTAATCCAAAAGGGGTTGTACATACACATGGATGGGCATTTGCACATTTAAAAACGGCTGCTCCAAAATGGCTTTGTATTGAAGATGGTGATACCGTTTGGGCAACCGCAGCACCAGGCTGGCAAAAGTGGATTTGGAGTCCATTTTTATCCGTTCTTGGGTCAGGTGGAACTGGGCTAGTGTATAACGGCAAGTTTGATCCCCAAAAGTATTTAAGCCTTCTAGAGAAATATTCCGTTAATGTCCTTTGCTGTACACCAACTGAATATCGGATAATGGCAAAGGTAGAGAATCTAGGAGATTACAAATTACCTAGCCTGCATAGTGCTGTTTCTGCTGGGGAACCGCTTAATCGTGAGGTAATTGATACGTTTAAAAGACATTTTAATGTGGATGTCCGTGACGGCTATGGTCAGACCGAAAATACTTTGTTGGTTGGAATAACAAAAGGAATGGAGCTTAAATCAGGTTCTATGGGCAAACCAACTCCGGGTAACAGGGTAGAAATCATAAATGAAGAAGGCGAAATTTGTTCAATTGGAGAAGTTGGGGATATCGCCGTGCACATAGAAACTCCTGCCTTATTTAAGAACTATTATAAGGATCCAGAAAGAACGGCGATGCAATTCCGTGGTGAATACTATATTACAGGTGATAAAGCAAAGAAGGATGAGGATGGTTACTTTTGGTTTGAAGGGCGTGGAGACGATATTATTATCAGTTCAGGCTACACAATTGGACCTTTTGAAGTTGAGGATGCACTTGTAAAACATCCATTTGTTAAAGAATGTGCAGTAGTGGCCAGCCCAGATGAAATTCGCGGCTTTATTGTAAAAGCGTTTGTCGTGTTAAAAGAGGATGTCGATGCAAATAACTCTGAATTAACCAAAAATCTTCAGGAGCATGTTAAGACACTTACAGCACCATACAAATATCCAAGGAAAATTGAATATTTGTCAGAACTTCCAAAAACAACATCAGGAAAAATCCGCCGAATCGAACTTCGCCAGCAGGAGTTACAATCCGTAAAACAATAATAATGAAAAAAGGCTGTCGTTCCCCAGACAGCCTTTTTGCTATTAAAGAAAGGTTCTTTTTACTTTTTCCCAGAAGGAGTTATCTTTTAACTTCAGGGTTTTAATCTTTTTATCACTGAGTTTAATTTGGACTTTATCAACATGCTGGATACTTAAAGCCTCGTTGTCTAATCCCATAGTAGGATGCTCATTGCCCTCAGCAGAAATAATTTTAAGCGTAAGTGTGCGTTCGCCTCCAATAACAAAGGGAGAACCTAAGGTGCGGTACTTGTTATTATTAATGGATGCCACTTCACTTATTTGCATACACGGAATTAAGGGGTCAACAACAGCGCCATTAACAGATTTATTATAAGCTGTACTTCCAGTTGGAGTAGCAACGATTAAGCCATCTCCACGAAAGGTTTCAAAATGGAGGTCATTAATAAATACATCAAATTCAAGTGTTTTTATGATGGAGGAGCGAATACTAAACTCATTAAGACAGGGAAAAGTTCCTTGCCCGTCAACCATTACCTCTATAAATGGATAGCGGCGAACTTTTAACTGTTCATTTGAAACTGCCTCTATCATCTTAGAGGATTCATTGATTTTGAAGTCACAATACATACTTAAACTATCCTTGATTGTGATTCCACCGTAAAGAACATCATCCCTAAACCCAGTTTTCCTGACAGCTTGCAGGAATGTTCCATCATCACCAATGCTAGCAATGATATTGGCTTGACGGTGGTCCTTTACAATTGTTAGACCGTACTGCTCTGCCATTCCTTGTAAGTCTCCAACCTTTTCCAACATTTCTTTATCTAAGTGGTGATAAAAAAAGATATTGCGTCTATGTCCCATGGTACCCTCCAGATTTTGGTTATTAATTTGTAAAAATAGCCCAATAAACTTTTCATTTTTGATAAACTAAGGTAGTCCTGCATTAATTTTAGCATTATC
Source organism: Bacillus sp. EB106-08-02-XG196 (assembly GCF_013396335.1). Classification (GTDB taxonomy): domain Bacteria; phylum Bacillota; class Bacilli; order Bacillales; family Cytobacillaceae; genus Neobacillus. Next base: position 88,069 of record NZ_JABWSY010000013.1, on the reverse strand, counting down.
TTGAAACAATATTAATTTATGTAAGAAAAATTTTAATGAATATACGAGGAGGATTCTTAACATGAATGGGAAACGATGGGCTGCTCTTGGAATTGCTGCGGCATTATTTTTTGTATCCGTTATGATTAATTTTTTATCTGCATTTGCTTTTAAAGGTGTTGAAACAGATATTAGTGAGCTTTTTGCGGCATCAGAGCTTCCTTTTACAGAAGAAGTTATTCAGGAAGGGAATGAAATGAAAAAGATTGCTGTACTGGACGTCAATGGTGTTATTCAGGATACAAATGACGCAGAATCATTATTTCAAGCAGCAGGATATAATCATCAAGGATTTATGAAAAGGTTAGAATTCATTAAAGAGGATGATAGCGTAAAAGGGATTATTCTTAAGGTTAACTCACCGGGTGGCGGAGTTGTTGAAAGCGCTGAAATCCATGATAAACTGCTAGAAATCCAAAAGGAAACAAAGAAGCCTGTATATGTCTCAATGGGTTCTATGGCTGCTTCCGGCGGTTATTATATTTCCGCGGGTGCAAAAAAAATCTTTGCCAGTGAGGAAACAATGACTGGTTCTCTAGGGGTAATTATGCAGGGAATCAATTATGAAGGATTAGCCGAAAAGTATGGAGTGGATTTTGTCACCATTAAAAGTGGTCAATTTAAGGATATTATGAGCCCGACTCGACAAATGACTGAGGAAGAGCGGCAAATCCTCCAAAAAATGATCGACAATTCCTATGAGGGGTTTGTTAAGGTTATTTCTGAAGGCAGAAAGATGACAACTGAGCAGGTTAAAAAGATTGCGGATGGAAGAATCTATGATGGAAGACAGGCGAAGGAGCTGAACTTAATTGACGGCTTTGGATACTTAGAAGATGTAATCGATCAGATGATGGAGCAGGAGAAGCTAAAGGATGCAAAGGTTGTCCGCTATACCGAGCAAATAGGGTTTGGTTCGTTATTGAATTTAAAGGTTCAAAAATTTATTGGTGCTGATAGTGAGATGGCTGGACTTATGGATATTTTATCAAGACCCAATTCTCCACGTCTAATGTATTTGTATGCTGAGTAGGGGGGAACTGTAGATGGAAAATGAAAATCAAATAAATTCAAATGAAATAGTAAAAGTCGATGAACAAGTAACCTCTCATGAACCTGATACAACCTCCATTCGTTATGCAGGTTTTTGGATGCGGTTCTGGGCTTACCTGCTGGATTTGATTGTTGTAGGGAGTTTAGAGCGATTAATTATTAATCCTCTATTTCGGGCAATTGACATTCCAATAATGGAATTTAATATGTTTGCCCCTATTTCCATTGCTTCCGCAATCTTATTTTATTTATATTTCGTGTTAATGACAAAATATTTTAATCAAACGCTTGGAAAAATGGTATTTGGTATAAAAGTAATTGATTTGAAGAATGACAAATTATCATGGGGAACCATTCTTTTTCGAGAATGGATTGGCCGATTTATCTCTGCAACAGTGGTTATTGGATATATCATTGTCGCCTTTTTACCAAAAAAACAAGGACTTCACGACCTCTTTACAGACACCTCGGTTATTCATGTAGAACGATAATTCTGGCCCGCTAACAATTCGTTAGCGGGTTTATTTTTCCTTCTTCAGGTGATACTAATAGGCTGAAAGGAGTGAAAAATTTGGTTTGGCTGTATATAGCTCTCATCGCTATAATTTTATTATTTCTACTAATTATTTTTTCGAAGCTGACAATCCATCTTAATTTTTTTCATCATAATGATAATGATGAATTAATTGTAGTGTTTAAACTCTGGTTTGGATTAATTAAATACACACTAAATGTCCCTCTCATAAAAATTGATGATAACTCTCCGAGTATTGTCCTGAAGGGTAATACAAGTATGGGAGATTCAGGTGAGGGTGAATCTTCGAGCAAGGTCCAACAAGTTGACAAGGATGACATTGTGACTAAATTGTCAGATACCAAAGAAATCATACAGCATGTTGTTAACATGCATGTGATCGTAAGTAAATTTATGAAGAGAATAGTCATTAAGTATTTTGAATGGCATTCATTAGTTGGCGTAGGTGATGCGGCACATACTGGCATTATTACGGGTGCACTTTGGACTCTCAAAGGAAGTGTTATTGGCATGCTCAGTAACTTTTTGAGACTAAAGGAAATGCCTGTTTTATCCGTTACGCCCCATTTTCAAATGGCTATTATCCAAACCCGGATTACATGTATTATTCAGTTTCGTATCGGGTATGCTATTTTAGCAGGATTAAATCTAATAAAATTCTGGAAGGGCGGACGCCCAAATCTCAAAATGAACACAGCTTATTCGAAGGAAAAAACTAAAACCGTGTAAAAGAGGAGGAAACAGCCATGTCTGAACATCCAATTCAAGGTTTAATGACGACTGCAATGGAAAGCTTAAAAGAAATGATTGACGTAAATACGATTATTGGTGATCCTGTTGAAACTCCTGACGGAAGTGTTATTCTTACCGTTTCAAAGGTTGGTTTTGGATTTGCTGCAGGTGGTAGTGAATTTAAACTAGATAGTGGTTCTCAGCAGCAATCAAAAGGCCAGGAACAAGGTCAAAGTCAAGGTCAATCAAAGCTTCCTTTCGGAGGCGGTAGCGGTGGAGGAGTCTCCATTACTCCAATTGCCTTTTTAATTGTGAATTCTCAAGGAGTAAAAATGCTTCATCTTGACGAAAGTACTCATCTTTATGAAAAAATTTTAGAAATGGCTCCACAAGCTGTGGATAAGATTCAGCAAATGTTCTCAAAGAAAAATGAGCAGCAGAGCTCAGGGCAAGGTTCGCAGCATTCCACACAGAACCAACCACAAAAGCAAGAATTTGATATATAGGTGTAAAAGTTAACTTCCACATATAAAGAGGGAGGTTAACTTTTTTCATGAAAGTGAAAGCCTAAATCATTGCAAAAAAAATTCTGAAAAGATATATTTACACTGTACATAATTATGTTGAAGGCGTAATTTATTTCGCTTTTGTACGGAAAAAGGAGGATGTTTAAATGGCAAACGTAACTTTCAAGGGGAACCCAGTAACATTGCTAGGCAACGAAGTAAAGGTGGGCGACAAAGCTCCTAATTTCAGCGTCTTGGCGAATGATTTATCACCTGTAACGCTAGAGAATACAAAAGGACAGGTTCGTTTAATCAGTGCCGTTCCTTCTTTAGATACTGGCGTGTGTGATGCAGAAACACGTCGTTTTAATGAAGAAGCAAATAGCTTAGGAGATGTTAAAATCCTAACTGTCAGCGTAGACCTACCATTTGCACAAAAACGCTGGTGCGGAGCAAACGGCATTGAAAATGTCCAAACTCTATCAGACCATCGTGACCTTTCTTTTGGAGAAGCATTTGGTGTGGCAATTCAGGAACTGCGTTTATTGACTCGTGCTGTATTTGTTGTAGATTCTAATGATACTGTTACTTATGTGGAATATGTAAGTGAGGCAACAAATCATCCGAACTATGAGGCGGCACTTGAAGCTGCTAGGAATGCAAAGTAATTTAGATGACGATAGAAGGCCTCGTCAATGGATGAGGCCTTTTTCTTTATTTTAGGAGGTGCAGGGTATGAAAATGGCTCCAGTCGAGCAGCTTTTCACGTTATTCAATGAAACTGCTCTTGTTTTACAGGAAGAACTAGCTTGTACATATTTAGAAGCATTAGCGGAAACTGGTGAGAATTTATTTCACGGATCTGTTCTTCAGGATGAAGTAAGTGAAATAACTGAAAAAAGACTTCAAAAACAATACCAAGAAATACATTTAAGCAGTTTTACAAAGGAAGAAATTCGTAAAGCCTATCAGCTTGTCATTTTAAAAGGAATGAAAGAAAATGTTCAGCCTAACCATCAAATGACGCCTGATAGTGTGGGGATGTTAATGAGCTACCTAGTGGATAAATTTATTGAGCAGCCAGCACTCCGTTTGTTAGACCCTGCGATTGGAACAGGAAATTTAGTAACTACTGTATTGAATCAACTGCAAAAAAATGTCCAAAGTATTGGAATTGAAATAGATGACCTGTTACTTAAACTTGCTTATGTGAATGCAAATTTACAGGAGCACCCAATTGAACTTTTTAATCAAGATAGTCTTGAACCTTTATTTATTGACCCTGTCGATGCAGTAATCGCCGATTTGCCTGTAGGATACTACCCCAATGATGTCCGGGCGTCAGATTATCAGCTAAAAGCGCCAGAGGGACACTCCTATGCGCATCATTTATTTATTGAACAAAGTGTCAACCACACAAAGGAGGGAGGATATTTATTTTTTATCATTCCAAATGGTCTTTTTGAAAGTGATCAGGCACAACAGCTTCGTGAATACTTTAAGGAAGAAATCATCGTTCAAGGGGTATTACAACTTCCTATAAGTATTTTTAAGAATAAAAATGCAGCAAAAAGTATATTAATCCTGCAAAAGAAGGGTGAAGGGATAGCGGCGCCTAAACAAGCCTTACTTGCCAATCTTCCAAGCTTATCTAGTGCAGTTGAGATGGACAATATCTTAAAAAAAATCGATAAATGGTTTCAAGATAATAAGCGGTAAAACCGGGTTTCGCAGCGGTTTTATCGCTTTTTTAATGGTGAGAACAATTAGAATTATGTGAATATATTTTCATTTTAGAGGTAACCGTTTCCATCCAATTTCCTCCTTGAAATGTAATTTATACAGTGATTAAATGAGGTGATGAAAGCAATAAACGGTGTCCGTTTGAGCAAAATAACCTTGTACGAAAAAAGGAACTTCTTGAACCGATGTTGTTTTAAAAAGGAGCGGTAAACGAAATGTCTAAAATAATTGCAATTAATGCAGGCAGTTCTTCTTTGAAGTTTCAACTATTTGAAATGCCCACTGAAGAAGTTATAACAAAAGGACTAATTGAAAGAATTGGCATAAACGATTCAATATTTACCATTTCGGTTAATGGTGAAAAAGTTACAGAAACAACGGATATTCCTGACCATGAAGTAGCTGTAAAAATGCTGCTTGATAAGCTTACTACTTTAGGTATTATTCAATCACTAAGTGAGATTGAAGGGATTGGACACCGTGTGGTTCATGGTGGGGAGGCATTTAATGACTCCGTTCTAATTACTGATGAAGTATTAAATAAAATTGACGAACTATCAGAATTAGCACCTCTGCATAATCCTGCGAACGTTACGGGAATTAAGGCTTTTAGAGGTGTTCTTCCAAATGTTCCTGCTGTTGCTGTATTTGATACAGCCTTTCACCAAACAATGCCAGAAAGTTCATATCTCTATAGTCTTCCATATGAATATTATGAAAAATATGGTATTCGTAAATATGGATTCCATGGTACGAGTCATAAATATGTTTCACAGCGTGCGGCTGAACTTTTGGGGCGTCCGGTTGAACAGCTTCGCCTTCTTTCCTGCCACTTAGGGAATGGAGCAAGTATCGCTGCCATTGAAGGTGGAAAATCAATTGATACATCAATGGGCTTTACACCTCTAGCTGGGGTTACAATGGGAACTCGTTCAGGTAATATCGACCCAGCGTTAATTCCATTCATTATGGAAAAAACAAATAAAACAGCAGAAGAAGTACTTGATGTTTTAAATAAAGAGAGCGGAATGTTAGGGGTTTCTGGTTTCTCAAGTGATTTAAGAGACATCGAAATTGAAGCACGTAATGGAAATGAACGTGCGCAGCTTGCATTGGATGTTTTTGCTAATCGTATTCATAAATATATTGGTTCATATGCCTCACGTATGTATGGGGTTGATGCCATTATCTTTACAGCAGGTATTGGCGAGAATAGCGATGTAGTTCGTGAACAAGTCTTAAAGGGTCTAGAATTTATGGGTGTTTATTGGGATCCGGCATTAAATAAAATCAGAGGTGAGGAAAGATTTATTAACTATCCGCACTCACCTGTAAAAGTAATTGTTATTCCGACAAATGAAGAAGTAATGATTGCGCGTGACGTTGTACGTTTAGCACAATAATTCATATTAAAAGGCAAACTGTCCATATTAGACGGTTTGCCTTTTTGCATTTTTTAGTTATATTTCTTTGTGATATACTGGAAGAAAAGCGGAAGCGTCTTGCACAGGGGCGACAGGCATAAGACGAGCTGGCTAGAAGGTTGTTCTTTAACCTTCTTGACAGATTGGCTTATGACCCCGAGCCCCTAGACGCTGTAGCTAGACATGGAAGTGAGGAGGGATTGCCAATGCCATTAACTGACCGGGAAACAGAGGTATTGAATGAAATTAGAGAGTGGGAAACGCATTTAATAAATTACGAGGCAAATGATTTACAGCTTACGTATGAAAAATATTTAGAGCGTTCTTTCTCTATATTACCTGAAAATGTTCAACACCAGTTTTTTTCGGTTATTGATACCTGGTTGTTCCATTTGCACGGAATGATTCAAGGTTCTCAGATACAGATGGATGCGAAGGAAAGAATCCTATCTTCAGGGCGTGTTTTTAATAAGGAATTGCACCAAATTGAGGATTTAAGGAAATTGAATATTGATCAGTTAGAGTACATAGCCATGCAGCAAATTGCAAGGCACCGTCTATACTCCTTTGCGCAGGGTGGTTTAGCGGGAACGGGTGGACCGCTGCTGTTAGGGACAGACATTCCGTCAATGGCCGTCATTAATTTAAGAGTCGTCCAACTCATTGCCATGACATATGGTTTTGAGGTAAATACTCCTTACGAGATGATGAGTTCTCTGAAGGTATTTCATACAGCAACCTTGCCCCCCCGTCTTCAAAAAGAGGGTTGGTCTAGCTTGAGGAATGAGATGAGCTCGAACGATGACCATTATTTTTATGAGGGAAATGAAGAAATCACAGATGTGACCTGGCTCGAGCAGCCCATACAACAATTACTCAAAGCCATGGTGATAACCATATTCCGCAAAAGGCTTATCCAGGGAATACCAGTCGTGAGTATGGCCATTGGTGCAGGAACAAATTATCAATTAACAAGAAAAGTTACAGAATTCGCCCATAACTATTACAAACTGAGATACCTAAATCAGAAAGAGGAAATTTGAGATGAGTACTACTGAACACAAGCAAGGGGCACCAAAGAAAGTTAATTGCAAAGTGATTACTGTAAGTGATACAAGAAATAAGGATACCGATAAAAGTGGCAAGGTAATGGTGGAAATGCTAGAGCAAGCTGGGCATGCTATTGTTGATTATGTGATCGTCAAGGATGAAGCAGCTCCTATAAAAGAGGCCATTTTAAATGGCTGTGAGCGGGAAGATATTGATGTCATCCTGACAAATGGCGGTACGGGAATAGCCAAACGTGATGTAACCATTGAAACCGTTCAGGGAATGTTAAATAAAGAGATCGTTGGTTTTGGAGAATTGTTTAGGATGTTAAGCTACCAGGAGGATATCGGCTCAGCTGCTATTCTTTCACGGGCTATTGCAGGAGTAGTTAAGAATAAAGCAGTCTTTTCTACGCCTGGTTCTACAGGAGCGGTAAAACTTGCAATGAATAAGTTAATACTACCGGAGATTGGTCATGTAGTAAGAGAAATTAAAAAAGATTTATAGTTAAAAGAGCTCCCAGCAAAAGGGAGCTCTTCTTATTGATGCATTTTATCTGCCATTGTTTGATTAGCTCTGTACCACAGCCATAAATCATTAATGATAGAAGCAAGTTCAGCTATCTCGCTGTTTAATTCACATGACTTTTTAAAGTTATTTTCATTAGAAAGCTGTGCTTGCTTATGATTAATCGTATTTTCAAGTTCAGCAATTCGATCAGGAATGGAACCTCGAATTTTTTCCCAATGAAACAGGATAGCTTCCTGTGTTTCCTCACTATTATGTGCCCATTCCATTTCTAGATTGGGAATCGAAATGCCAAGCCGTAGATCAAAGGAAAAATGTTCTTTCATGTGACAGCCTCCAAGACGAGTTATTCTTCTATTTTACTACACATCCGGAAAGCATTCACGATTTTATTTCTGCGCGGACAATGAGGACATCACATGGGGAGTAACGGGTAATGTGTTCAGAAACACTGCCAATCAAAAATCTCTCAACTGCATTCATGCCAGTAGCACCGCAAACAATTAAGTCAATATTGTGCTTTTTAGCTATTTCCTTAGGGATTTTAACTTTAGGTGAGCCGTATTCGATTTCAAATTGAACATGCGGAACGCCTGATTCTATTGCTTGGGTTTGGTATTTTTCCAGCATGTCTATGGCAAGTTTGTTTGCACGATCAGCAATATCTGGATCATATGAATCAATTAACAAAAATGACCTTGTGTCTATCACATGTGCTAATAACAATTTAGCGTTGTTCCTCTTAGCAATTTCAATCGACTTTTCTAGTGCCCACTCTGATTCTTTCGAGCCATCTATAGCAACTAAAATATGGCCATATCGAACTCCCATGATAATCCCTCCTCACCTAAATTATACAATAATTTCTAGGAATAAATGTTTCAATTTTTCGAAAAATAAAAGAGTAACCATACATGGAAAGGAGATTAAAAGATGTTTAAACAAGACCCAAATAAATTTACATTTGAATTTGATGAAAGTGGTACAAATGAAGTTAGCGAGCAAATTATGGATTCCTATAATAGCGGATATATTGGACAAGAGATGGAACAAATCAGCAGTGAGACTTATCAAAATAATGAGGAATAACAGAAAAACTCGCTTCCAAGCGAGTTTTTCTATGCAAATGTCTACTTAAATTTTTATACTCAGGGACATATACCCAAGAAACCAATTTCTTATGTGCATATTCTTTAGTGTAAGAAGTATAAATTGAGGAGGAAAAGATTATGCACATGAATCAAAATGACATGAGATTTGGCCTCGGCTTTGGTCGTCCGGGCTTTGGGTTTGGCCGCCGTCGATTTGGATTTCCATTTGGATTCTTAGGGGGATTAGCACTAGGGGCAGCATTAAGTCCACGTCCTTACTATTATCCATACCCGTATCCATACCCGTATCCATACTATCCACCATATCCATATCCTTACTACCCTTACTATTAACCATCATAGCCTTGTCAGGTCCATCATCTGCAAGGCTTTTTTACCAAAATCATTGTGACTAAACTTAATTTTTATAATAAATAAGTTGGGATTCCACTATATATTTGGTAAAATGAAAGTGCTTTCATAGTCAAATCTTTACTTAGAGTAATGGTTATAATAAAATCATTTTTGGTTCTTTTGCTATGAAAATATTAATTGGGGGTAAGCACATGCAGATCGGCGTACCGAAAGAAATAAAAAATAATGAAAATCGTGTTGCGATGACACCAGCAGGGGTCTTCAATCTTTTGAAATTTGGTCATGAGGTATATATTGAAAAAGGGGCAGGACTTGGTTCGGCTTTTACTGATGAAGATTATATAACTGCAGGTGCAAAAATAGTAGAAACTGCTTCAGAAGCTTGGTCAATGGAAATGGTTATGAAGGTTAAAGAACCTCTCCCAAGTGAATATCAATATTTTCGTGAAGGATTAATTTTATTTACATACTTACATTTAGCTCCTGAACCAGAGCTAACAAAGGCCTTAATTGATAATAAAGTGGTTGGAATTGCTTATGAGACAGTTCAGTTACCAAATAACTCTTTGCCGTTATTAACCCCAATGAGTGAAGTGGCAGGAAGAATGGCTGCACAAATTGGTGCTCAGTTCCTTGAAAAAGTTCATGGCGGGAAAGGAATTCTCTTATCTGGGGTTCCGGGTGTACAAAGAGGAACAGTAACCATTATTGGCGGTGGAGTTGCGGGAACAAATGCAGCTAAAATGGCAATTGGACTTGGAGCAAAAGTTACAATTATCGATCTTAATCCAGACCGTCTTCGTCAACTGGATGATATCTTTGGTTCTGACATCACCACATTAATGTCTAATCCTTATAATATTGCGGAAGCTGTTAAAGAATCTGACTTAGTGATTGGTGCGGTCCTAATTCCAGGTGCAAAAGCTCCTAAGTTAGTCTCCGAAGCAATGATTCAATCAATGACACCAGGAAGCGTCGTAGTGGATATTGCAATTGATCAGGGTGGTATCTTTGAAACAACTGATCGAATTACAACACACGATAACCCTACATATATTAAACATGGAGTAGTTCATTATGCCGTTGCAAATATGCCAGGGGCGGTTCCAAGAACTTCAACTCTTGGCTTAACCAACGTAACCGTCCCATATGCAATCCAAATTGCTAATAAGGGTTATCGACAAGCATGCCTCGAAAATGAAGCACTGCTAAAAGGTATCAATACCCTTGGCGGCTTTGTAACATACGAAGCAGTAGCAGAAGCACATGGTCTTCACTACTCAGATACAAAAACATTACTAGGACAAATGTAAATAGAAAAGCTACAGCCCCTAGGGGCTGTAGCTAGACAAAAAAATAAAGCCAGCTTCTTTACGAAGCTGGCTTGGTTATTTCATAGATTATATAGCCGCATTTGCCGTACCTCATATAAGAAAGTTTTAAACCACCACTCCTCAAAGTGGGTGTTCGCAAAAGCCCTCCTGCATGTCCTCCATGTCGTATAGACAGAGGCGTGTCATTACAGCTTCGATAGTAAAACTCCCTTTTACAGCTTAAAGGTTAAAACTTTATTATCACTACGAGCAACGCAGCTTGTATTTGTATATTACTTCAAATTCTTCAACACTTCAATGGTAAAAAAATCTAAATCGCTTATCGAATGATTTGTAGTTCTTTAGGGAATTTAGTTAAGACTTTAGCTCCGTCAGCAGTAATATAAATATCATCCTCAATACGTACTCCTGCTACATTAGGAACGTAAATACCTGGTTCAATGGTATAAACCATACCTTCTTCGATTACCAGTTGATTGGTTTCTGTCATGGAAGGATACTCGTGAACACTGATCCCTAATCCATGTCCAAGTCGGTGCGGGAAGTATTCCCCATAGCCAGCTTCAGCAATGATTCTTCGTGCCGTTAGGTCAACTTCAGCTGCAGTTGCACCAGGTGTACTTGCCTCTATTGCCGCTAATTGTGCTTTAAGCACGGTATCATAGATTTCTTTTTGTTTATCATTAATATCACCATAGGCTACAGTCCTTGTAATATCTGAACAATAGCGTTCTACTACTACACCTAAATCAAATAAGACCAAATCTCCCTTTTGAATTTTTGTCCTGCCTGGATTACCGTGAGGGGACGCAGCATTTGCACCCGTCAAAACCATAGTTGTAAATGACATTTCCGTTACACCCTTTTGCTTAAGTGCATACTCAACTGCATTAAGGACATCTAATTCCGTTCTTCCTTCTTTTATTTCACTGCAGCCCACCTCAATGGCATAGTCAGCTAAGGCACAAGCCTCTTCAATAACCTTTAATTCCTTGGCATCTTTAATCATCCGCAGCTTTCTTAATTTTTCTTCTGCGGAAACAAACGCTGCGCTAGGGAATAAAGCCGTTAGCTGTTCATATCGTTCCACATTCATATGTTCCTTTTCAATCGCGACTTTTTGTACTCCATTAAGTCTTTTATTGATCGAAGTATGTACTAATTCCCATGGATTTTCGATATCACTGTAGCCAAGGATTTCCTGGTTCCAGCCGGAGCTTTTGACATCATGGACTTCCATCCCAGGACATACAAGGAACGGCTCTTGCTCTTGGAAAACAGCTAAGGCAAGTAAACGCTCATGGGGATTTGAGAAAAACCCGCTTAAATAAAATACATTTTCAGAAGAAGTGATGAAGCTTACTTCAATCCCATTTTCCTTCATCCATGCTTGAAGCTTTTGTAATCGTTGGTTCATAACTTACGCCTCCTAAAATAAACATCCTTCTTGAGGGTATCAATTTTAAATCCATGTGTAAACAATCTTACTTTAGGATGTGCTAAATCACCCCATTTATGGATATAAATGAGGAAGGAATTTAGAAATTATTATTGAAATACATACTATAAAAGTTTTTGGAGGAGATGGAAGATGAAAGTATCTTATCATGGACATTCGGTTGTTAAAATTGAGCTCAATGGAAAAAGAATAGTGATTGATCCATTTATTAACGGTAACCAATTAACTGATTTAAAAGTGGAAACTCTTAATCCAGATGTAATTATCATAACTCATGGTCACAATGACCACGTCGGAGATACGGTAGAGTTAGCCAAAAGAAACAATGCACTGGTAATCGCCAATCATGAAATTTCAACATTCTTAAGCTGGCAGGGTGTCAATACCCATGGCATGCATATCGGCGGTGCACATCAATTTGATTTTGGGAAAGTCAAATTAACACAAGCTTTTCATGGGTCAAGCTATACGACGGAAAATAATGAAATAATCTATTGCGGAATGCCAGCAGGAATTCTTTTAATGGCAGAAGGTAAGACCGTTTATCATGCTGGTGATACAGCGTTATTTTCAGATATGAAGCTAATTGGAGAAAGACACCCGATTGATTTAGCTTTCTTGCCAATCGGTGATAATTTCACAATGGGTCCAGAAGATGCAGCATACGCAGCAAAATTATTAGGAGCAAAAACCATTGTTCCGGTCCACTACAATACATTTCCGCCAATTAAGCAGGATCCTAAGCAATTTATTGAAATGCTTGAAAATAAAAATGGAAAAGTGATGGAGCCCGGAGAATATATAGAATTATAATACTTTTTTATCCCTTCTTTGCATAAAGTGAAACAAGCAGTTCGTTTTGAAGGGGGACAGAAGAATTGAAAAAAAATCGATATTTACTATGCCTTTTACTTTGTGGATTCATGCTTTATTTTGCTGTTCCAAGGCTCTCGGTATTTGCAGATGGTCTAGAAGGGGTCTTTGCTCTATCTTGGCTTGCGCTTGCCTTAATTGTTTTAGCAGGAAATCTGACCGCCTTATTATATAGTCCAAAAAAGGCAGAAAAAAAACGCCAAAACCTTCGAATCAACAAAAAATCAAGATCTTATTATTAATCACCTCACTGCAAGGGGAGCCCGTATAAAGGCTCTTTTTGCGTTGGTTTATTATTCGAAATAATGGTATAAATAATATATCGATTAATTTATAATTAAAGGGCTATAGAAGAGGGTGAAGGTCTTGGCTACAAAGCATGAACAGATTCTGCAATATATTGATGAACTTCCAGTAGGGGAAAAAATATCTGTACGTCAAATCGCCAAGGCGATGACAGTAAGTGAAGGGACAGCCTACAGAGCAATTAAAGAAGCAGAAAATAAAGGATATGTCAGTACAATTGAGCGTGTAGGTACGATTAGGATTGAACGAAAGAAAAAAGAGAATATTGAAAAGCTCACCTTCGCGGAAGTGGTTAATATTGTGGAAGGTCAGGTTTTAGGCGGCAAGACTGGATTGCATAAAACACTAAATAAATTTGTTATCGGTGCAATGAAACTAGAGGCAATGATGCGCTATACAGGTCCAGATAACCTATTGATCGTAGGAAATCGTACACAAGCACAGGAGCTGGCATTAAAGGCTGGGGCAGCTGTATTAATTACCGGAGGATTTGATACCGAAGACTATATAAAAAAATTAGCAGACAGCTTGGAAATGCCAATCATATCGACCAGTTATGATACTTTTACAGTGGCAACGATGATAAACCGCGCCATTTATGACCAGTTAATAAAAAAGGAAATTATTCTGGTGGAGGATATCCTAACCGCTCTTTCAGAGACTTATTTCCTGAAGACCTCTGATAAGGTTTCAGTGTGGCATAACCTGAATCATGAAACCACTCACAGCCGTTATCCTGTTGTTGATCAAAACATGAAGATTCAAGGGATGGTAACGGCAAAGGACGTTATGGGTCAGGATGCTGATACTTCCATTGATAAAATCATGACAAAACAGCCGATGACAGTATCTGGCAAGACAAGTGTTGCCTCTACCGCACATATGATGGTTTGGGAAGGTATTGAAGTCCTTCCAGTTGTGGATGATAACAACCGTCTTGAAGGAATTATTAGCAGGCAGGATGTATTAAAAGCACTGCAAATGAACCAACGCCAGCCACAGGTAGGAGAAACGCTGGATGATATTGTCACCAACCAAATGGTGTTAATGCGCGGAAGAGCAAAAGGTGAAGAAGTATACACCAGTGAAGTTACTCCGCAAATGACCAACCATCTTGGAACCATTTCCTATGGAGTTTTCACAACCATTGTTACGGAGGCAGCGAATCGTATCCTAAGAAGCTATAAAAAAGGTGATCTTGTTGTTGAAAATATGACCATTTACTTTCTCAAGCCTGTTCAGATGGAAAGTGTTATCGAAATCTTTCCAAAGGTACTTGAAGTTGGCCGAAAGTTTGGAAAGGTCGATGTCGAGGTCTTTAATGATGGCATCCTAGTCGGAAAAGCAATGATGATGTGTCAGTTGATTGATAGGACGTAAAAAAAGGCCGCTACCAAAGGGTAAGCGGCTCATTCTTTATTGAACATTAAAGGTGGTCTAGCTTTTAGCTTCTTCCGCCGCAAACGGCAGGTAATGTTTATATTTCTTAATTCCCACCAAAGTAAACACTGCTCCATAAACAATAAAGATTACTGAAACAATAATGGTGACAGTCGTTTGCGAAATGAAGAATAAATGGTTTAACCCAAATAAGCAGACAAACAGCCCTAGTGCAATATTGGATTTGGCAGCAAGCCATTTCTTTTCAACCGGACGGCTGCTTCTAAAGTATTTGGTTTTATAGAATAAATAGAAAGCAAATAGAATGACAATCAGAAAAACTAGAACAGACATTAAATTTCCTCCAAGTCTAAAATTCTCTTGTTCATTGTACATATTATTTTACCAAAATTCTACCCTTGCTTAAGAAAACAATAGAGAGGTGATCACATTGAATGAAAAAATCTTAGAAATGATCGAACAATATGAAACCATCATCGTCCATCGACATGTCCGTCCAGATCCGGATGCGTATGGTTCACAATGTGGATTAGTTGAGATCCTAAAGGCATCTTATCCCAATAAAAAGGTGTTCGCTGTTGGAAAAGAAGAAAGGTCGCTTCATTTTATGCGTCGTCTAGATTCCATTGAAGATGAAGTGTATAGAGGAGCCTTAGTTATTGTTTGTGACACTGCGAATGAAGAACGGATTTGTGATAGAAGATATTCATTAGGTGAAAAATTAATCAAAATAGACCATCATCCAAACGAGGATCCTTATGGTGATTTATTGTGGGTGGATACGACGGCAAGTTCCTGCAGTGAGATGATTTATGAATTCTATCTATTTGGTAAAGACCGAGGATTAAAATTAAACGATGAGGCAGCCAGGCTTTTATTTGGCGGGATTGTTGGAGATACAGGAAGATTTCTATTTCCAAGTACTACAGATAAAACCTTTGCATATGCAGGTGAACTGATTCATTATAATTTTTCCCGTACCGAACTCTTTGACAAAATGTACGAGCGTGACACCAATATAATTAAATTAAACGGCTACATCCTGCAAAACTTTGAAATGCAGAGTAACGGCGTAGCTTCGGTTCTACTTACAAAGAAACTATTGGAAGAGTATGATGCAGTGCCATCAGAGGCTTCATTACTTGTAGGAACATTAGGAGATGTAAAAGGGATTAAGGCATGGGTCTTTTTTATTGAAGAGGACGATCAAATCAGGGTACGTCTGCGTTCAAAGGGTCCAGTAATCAATGGGGTTGCCAGGAAGTTTAAAGGTGGAGGACATCCACTTGCCTCAGGTGCCTCTATCTATTCATGGGATGAAGTGGATCATGTAATGAAAGAGCTTAGTGAAGTTTGTGACAAGTTTCAACCATAATGAAAGAATCGGCCTCAAATTTCGGGCCGATTCTTTTTATTGTTCGAATTCAATTTCAAGTTGAATGGACAATGTGGTGAAAATGACCATTTCCTTGACTTGCAGTTTATACCTTTTGTCATTTATTTTAACAGGTTTATTATGAATGATTTTTTTGATTAATTCCTTGCTTTTATAGACTGTATCGATGTCCTTTGCGATCATCAAACTAATGTCATCTTTTACCGAATCTTCAATTTCTGAAACACTTAGCATGTCTAGCTTGTATTTCTCCCAATTTGTTATTTTAATATTGATTTTTTGAATCGTCAGCTGCTCAATCGTCCGTTTATTAATCTCTTTATACTCTTCCTGCCAGATCTTTTTTTCATCTTTTAAGTCAACAATTTCTTCCCTTTGTTTATCAATTAATGCAGTATGCTGCTCCTGCCACACACCAAATATATAAATGAAAATACACCAGCTAATCGCACCGCCAATGACCATTCCTGCAAAAAAACGCTGCCATGCAGGGTTTCGATAATAAGGAGGAATTCTCACGATATATACTCCTGTGTTAACCAATTAATTATCAGTGCACCTGTCTGTGCGCCGCCTAATGCAGAAAGGATAATGAGGAGCTGCTTAAATATGTCCCTGGTTTCTGCATTAAATAACCCCCTCTCAAAGGTGTACACGGCATCAAATGTCCCGCCAATAGCAGCGACAATTGCCCATATTCTTAAGTCTGTAGACAGCCGGTAAACAGCCGTGAGCGGTGGTTGTCCAGTTAGAAAGGCAGCGATTCCACCAATCAGGGAACCACCTAATATAACACCTAATGCAATAAAATAACTTTCAATAAAAGTAGGAAAAAAGCCAATTTCTTTCATAACCTCAACCGCCCTTACAAAGTATAAATACCCTTATATCATTTATATGGACAAACATCCTTGATTATGTTTTTTAAAATAAGAACATATTTTCCTTTTTTTTAGTTTGGCTCTATAATGAAGATAGGAATTTTTTATTGAAAGAGGTGACAAAAATGTCTTTTATTCACCTTCATGTATATAGTGCATACAGCTTATTAACCAGCACAGCATCGGTTCATGAATTGATTGATAACGCAAAGAAAAAGGGATTCCGTGCGATCGCATTAACCGATAGGAATGTTATGTATGGAACCATTGAATTCTATAAGCTTTGCATAAAAAATAATATACAGCCGATTATTGGGCTGACTGTAGATGTAGAAAGTGAAATAGAGAAGGAAGTATCATATCCGCTAGTCTTACTTGCTGAAAATGAAAAGGGATTTAAAAACCTTTTAAAAATATCTAGTGCGGTACAAACAAAAGCGACAAATGGTATCCCTTTTAAATGGTTGAAGCATTACGCGGAAGGTCTTATTGCCATTTCTCCAGGAATAGAAGGAGAGATAGAACAAAATCTTTTAAATGATAAGCAAGAACAGGCAATTGAAATCATCAAAAAACTTCAGTCCATCTTTGGAAGAGAGTCTTTTTACCTTGCTGTTCAAAACCATCAAATAGAGCAGGAAGGTATTGTAACAAAGAAGATTCAAAGTATTGCCGAAGACCAAACTATTCCATTAGTCGCAACGAATAGAGTTCATTACCTTGAACAAGAGGATATGTTCGCACATGAATGTTTACTAGCGATAAAAAACGGTGACAAACTTCAGGATGAGCATAGAGAAAGATTAGAAAGTAATCAATTTTACCTAAAAACTGCACAGGAAATGGTGGAAGTATTTTCTGAAATACCTGAGGCATTAGAAAACAGTATTAGTATTGCTAAAAGATGCATGGTAAATATTGAACTGAACAAAACCTATTTACCTGAATATCCAACAGCGGATGGACAACCTGCAGAGAAATACTTAGAAATGCTCTGCCAAAAAGGGTTAATGGAGCGCTTTTCTGCACCTTCTCAGGAACACTTTGAGCGTTTGGCTTATGAATTATCGGTCATTAACTCCATGAAATTTAGCAACTACTTTTTAATTGTTTGGGACTTTATGAGATATGCACGTGAGAATGGTATTTTGACAGGTCCGGGCAGGGGATCTGCTGCAGGTTCACTTGTTGCGTACGTATTGTATATTACCGATGTCGACCCACTGTCACATCAATTACTATTTGAGCGATTCCTAAATCCAGAGCGGATATCGATGCCGGATATTGATATTGATTTTCCAGACCACCGCCGGGATGAAGTGATAGAATACGTTGCAAAGAAATACGGCGAATTACACGTAGCCCAAATTGTAACCTTTGGAACGCTTGCCGCCAAGGCAGCAATAAGAGATGTTGGCAGGGCCTTTGGGTTAAATACGAAGGAATTAGAACAGCTGTCAAGACGTATCCCTGCACGTTTAGGTATCAATCTTAAAGACGCCTATAAAGAATCGCAGCACCTTCGAGCCTTTGTTGATGAAAACCCGGTAAATCGTAAGCTTTATGAAACAGCTTTAAAGCTAGAGGGGTTACCTCGTCACACTTCTACACATGCCGCAGGAGTGATTATTAGTGAGAAGCAGCTGATTGAACTAATTCCAATTCAACAGGGGCATAATCAAGTTTACTTAACACAGTATTCTATGGAGCATCTTGAAGAAATAGGGTTACTAAAGATGGATTTTCTTGGTTTGAGAAATTTAACCCTGCTCGAATCAATCGTATCGTCTATTCATAAGAAAACGGGAAGAAAAGTAGATATTAAAACCATCCCATTAAATGATGAAAAAACGTTCGAATTGTTAGCAAGGGGAGAGACAACAGGTATTTTTCAGCTGGAATCAGAGGGAATGAGGAAGGTATTATTGCGTTTAAAACCTTCACGGTTCGAAGATATTGTTGCCGTTAATGCACTATATCGACCTGGTCCAATGGAGAATATCCCCCTATTTATTGATCGGAAACATGGAAGGCAAGCAGTGGAATACCTTCATAAAGATTTGGAACCCATACTGGAAAATACCTATGGAGTCATTGTATACCAGGAACAAATCATGCAAATTGCCTCAACCATGGCTGGTTTTTCTCTCGGTGAAGCAGACCTTTTGCGGAGAGCAGTGGGGAAAAAGCAAAAGGAGGTTTTGGATAGGGAGCGAAACCACTTTGTCCAAGGTGCTTTAAAGAAGGGGTATGAACAAGCACTTGCAAATGAGATTTATGATTTAATTGTTCGATTTGCGAATTATGGCTTTAATAGAAGTCATGCAGTTGCTTATAGTATGATTGCGTACCAGCTTGCCTATTTAAAAGCGAATCATCCCCTCTATTTCATGGCTGGACTGCTCACATCAGCGATTGGGAATGAAACAAAAATAGCCCAATATATCATGGAATCAAAACAAAAGGAAATGGAGATACTGCCTCCTTCCATCAACTACAGCGGTTTTTCCTTTCAGGTAGAGAAGACAAGTATCCGTTACAGCCTTGCAGCCATTAAAAGTGTTGGTGCAGCAGCATTAAGAGAAATTTTTCAGGCAAGGAAAAGTAAAAAGTTTGAGGATTTATTCGATTTTTGCACAAGGGTTTCCTCAAAAGCAATCAATCGAAAAACGCTGGAGGTTCTCGTTCATTCTGGAAGTTTCGATGAATTTAAGGAAGACCGTGCTGTCTTGCTTGCAAGTTTGGATGTTGCGCTAGAGCATGCTCAAATATTTAAGGTTGATGAATCAAGCCAAGTGGAGTTATTTCTTGATGAATTTCAACTTAAGCCAAAATACGTTCAAGTTGATCCTATAAGACTAGAGGATAAGCTTTCTTTTGAAAAAGAGGCTCTTGGTTTCTACCTTTCGGACCACCCAGTATCGATTTATGAAAAAAGTCTAAAACAAGCTGGAGCATCTGTACTGTTTGAATTATCTGCGGACCATAAACGAGCAGCTGCGGGTGTATATATCGTATCTCTAAGAAAAATCCGTACAAAAAAAGGGGATTCAATGGCCTTTTTGAATGTAAGTGATTCTAGCGGTGAAATGGAAGCCGTCACCTTTCCAATTGTATACAAAAAATACTCCCACTTGCTGGACCATGGGAAATTTGTTGTGATGGAAGGGAAAGTAGAAGAACGAGATGGTAAGCTTCAATTTATTATCCAGCAAGTATCTGAAATTGAACCTTGGTTAAGCACAAAAACGAAGAAGGAGTCTATTTTATATCTAAAAATAGTACAGGGAAAACAAGACGAACATTCGTTAAATCAATTAAAACAATTATTTAAGGGCAATACTGGAAAAACAAAAGTTGTTTTACACTATGAGACAAGCAAAAAAACCATCAGGCTGGGGGATGAATTTATGATTGAACCTAGCAGTACACTATTAAAATTATTGAGTGAATTTTTAGGAAATAATAATGTTGTTTTGAAAGAATAATTCTTTACAACTCTTCAAGATATGATATAGTGGTATTGAAATGGGTGTGGTCTGACCACTAAATACAGACTAGCTATTATTCTAATTATCGATTTCTTGTTGTACTAATTTAAGGGGTGACATATCTTGACATTACGGGAAGAAGCATTACACATGCATCGAATTAACAAAGGAAAGCTTGAGTCGAAATCAAAAGTACCTGTAAGAAATGCAAAGGATTTAAGTTTAGCGTATTCGCCTGGGGTTGCCGAACCGTGTAAAGACATCTATGAAAAACCAGAAACGGTTTACGAATACACAATGAAAGGCAATATGGTTGCTGTCGTTACAGATGGCACCGCGGTCCTGGGACTAGGAAATATTGGACCAGAAGCTGCACTTCCAGTTATGGAAGGTAAAGCAGTATTATTCAAAAGCTTTGCTGGCGTGGATGCCTTCCCAATCTGCTTAAACACAACCGATGTCGAAAAAATCATTGAAACTGTTAAGTTGCTTGAGCCAACATTTGGCGGTGTGAATCTTGAAGATATCGCTGCGCCAAATTGCTTTGTCATTGAAGAAAGATTGAAAAAAGAAGCGAATATTCCTGTTTTCCATGATGATCAACATGGGACTGCGATTGTTACGGCTGCGGGTCTTGTAAATGCATTAAAGCTGATTGGCAAGAAAATAACTGAAATTAAAGTGGTTGCTAATGGAGCTGGAGCGGCTGGAATTGCCATTATTAAATTATTACACAGCTTTGGTGTAAGAGATATTATTATGTGTGATACAAAGGGTGCCATCTATGAAGGCCGCCCGGCAGGAATGAATAACGTCAAGGCTGAAGTAGCTAAATTCACCAATCGTGATAATCTTACTGGAAGTCTTGAAGATGTAATAAAAGGTGCCGATGTATTTATTGGCGTCTCTGTTGAAGGTGCCTTGACAAAAGAAATGGTTGCTTCAATGAATAAAGATTCTGTCATCTTCGCAATGGCTAACCCTAATCCAGAAATCATGCCGGATGTGGCAAGAGAAGCTGGAGCAAGAGTGGTGGGAACTGGGAGATCAGATTTTCCAAATCAAGTAAATAATGTACTAGCCTTCCCAGGAATTTTCCGTGGCGCCCTAGACGTTCGTGCGACACATATTAATGAAAAAATGAAGGTGGCAGCTGTTGAGGCAATTGCCAGTTTAATTAATGAATCAGAGCTATCTGAGGATTATGTCATCCCTGCACCTTTTGATCCTAGAGTTGCACCAGCAGTTGCTGCGGCGGTTGCCAAAGCTGCAATGGAAACGGGTGTTGCCCGGATAAAGGTTGACCCTGAAGATGTGAAAGAAAAAACAATGAGGCTCGCTATTATCGGTAAAAGTGAGTGATTAGTAAGTGACCAATAATAAAGTTTACTTAGAGATTGTTAAACAGCTAAGAGAAATGATCTCAGCTGATAATTTGCAATCTGGAGATAAAATACCATCTGAACGGGAATTGTCTGAGCGCCTGAATGTCGGGCGCTCTTCCGTTCGGGAAGCTTTAAGAGCGTTAGAACTGCTCGGTTTAATTGAAACTAGACGTGGTGAAGGGACGTTCATAAGAGATTTTCGAGGAAATCAGCTGGTACAGCTGCTCGGAACTTTTATTCTCCAAGATGAAAAGGCAAAATTAGATGTGATAGAAACAAAGAACCTCATAGAAATGGATTTTCTTCGTTTGGTTCTGAACAGAGCGGATGAAAATAGGTTATTTACCCTAAAAAGCTTGGTCGAAGAGGATCAATTAAATGATGATCAATTCTTTTATCAACTGATTGAAATGGCTGATAACTATCTGTTTTCGAGAATCTGGCTAATATTAAAGGATTATTATAATTCTTTGAATTTAAGAATTGTGGAGTATAATAAGAACAGCTATATCATGTTAATAGAAGCTTTGATTGAAAAAGATGAGGAAAAGACATTAGCTGCTTATCGGGAATTAAGAAATTTGTCTATTTTAACCGACAAATACTAACAGAATTTGAAGTATTTATCCTTTATAGTGATAGACAAGCAATCAAGCCCTATTTGATATGGGCATTTTTACTGTTTAGGTGGTCTGACCAATTTTCGATGGGCTAGGTTTGAATTGTCATTATTTAAGGAAAGACTTCTATATAAGATGATAAAAACTTGCCATTTGGCTTGATTTTTTTCCAACGAGGGAGGTTTGGGCAAATTGCTTAAAGAACTTTTTACAAAAAATACTCATAAAAAGAAAAAGTATGCAACGATTCCTACCGAGGCTGCGAAAAATGATGTACCTGAAGGAATTATGACAAAATGTCCTTCATGCAAAACCATTATGTATACAAAAGAGCTAAATAAGAATTTAAAAGTTTGTTTACATTGTGGATTTCACTTTGCTATGAATGCAAAAGAGCGTATCGTCAGCTTTTTAGATGAAGGCAGCTTGGAAGAAATAAATGAAAATATGGTTTCTGAAAACCCATTGAACTTCCCAGATTACCTTGAAAAGGTAGAAAAAGACCGTCAAAAGACAAAGATTAATGAGGCCGTTGTAACCGGCTGTGGAAGCGTTAATGGAAATAAGATTGCCTTTGCTATTATGGATTCTACTTTTAGAATGGGAAGCATGGGGTCCGTTGTAGGGGAAAAGATAACCCGTGCGATTGAAAAAGCGGATGAATTGTCAATACCGTTTATTATTTTCACCGCATCTGGCGGTGCCAGAATGCAAGAAGGGGTCCTAAGCTTAATGCAAATGGCAAAAACCAGCGTTGCATTAAAACGATTTAGTGATAATGGCGGGTTAATTATTTCGATTATGACCCATCCAACAACGGGTGGTGTATCAGCAAGCTTCGCATCTCTAGGTGATTATAACTTTGCAGAACCAGGTGCATTAATCGGTTTTGCCGGTCGCAGAGTAATCGAACAATCGATTCGTGAGGAACTGCCTGAAGATTTTCAAACAGCAGAATTTCTATTGAAGCATGGTCAGCTTGATGCGATCATTTCCCGCCTTGATTTAATTGATAAAATCACAAACTTACTTGAAATTCATCAACCCGGGGGTGAGCTCGAATGGTAGGAGAATTAGAATTTGAACGCCCTGTCGTACAATTAAGAAATAAAATTGCTGAACTAAAAGAGTTTACAAAAAGTACAGACGTTGATTTATCTTCCGAGATTGAGAAATTAGAATTGCGACTTGAAAAACTTGAAAAAGACATTTATGACAATATCAAGCCTTGGGATCGTGTTCAAATTGCAAGGCACCCAAATAGGCCGACTACCTTGGATTATATTGCTCACCTTTTTGACGGGTTCTTTGAATGTCATGGAGACAGAGCATTTGGGGACGATGAAGCGATTGTAGGCGGGGTTGCTAAGTTTAGAGGGCTGCCAGTAACGGTCATTGGACATCAAAGAGGAAAAGATACAAAAGAAAATATTCGCAGGAACTTTGGAATGCCACACCCTGAAGGCTATAGAAAAGCTCTTCGCTTAATGAAGCAGGCGGATAAATTTAATCGCCCGATTCTTTGCTTTATTGATACAAAAGGAGCGTATCCGGGGAAAGCTGCAGAAGAACGTGGACAAAGCGAAGCCATCGCTCGTAACCTATTTGAAATGGCAGGTCTTAATGTGCCAGTGATATGCATTGTTATTGGTGAAGGCGGAAGTGGTGGTGCGCTTGCGCTAGGAGTTGGGAATCGTATGTATATGCTTGAAAACTCAACTTATTCAGTTATTT
This sequence comes from Bacillus sp. EB106-08-02-XG196, assembly GCF_013396335.1. Classification (GTDB taxonomy): domain Bacteria; phylum Bacillota; class Bacilli; order Bacillales; family Cytobacillaceae; genus Neobacillus. The sequence continues at coordinate 64,113 of NZ_JABWSY010000013.1, read as the reverse complement.
CGCCTGAAGGTGCTGCTGCGATTTTATGGAAGGATTCTTCACTTGCCAAAAAAGCGGCAGAGTCCATGAAAATAACAGCGCCAGATTTAAAGGAACTTGGCATCATAGATGATATCATCCCAGAAATCAAGGGTGGTGCACATAAAGATGTCAAGGGGCAAGCAGAAGCGATAGACTTGATCTTAAAGAAATCTCTCAAGGAACTTTTAGAACTTTCAAAAGAGGAACTTGTTGATGATCGCTATAATCGATTTAGAACGATCGGTGAATATTCATTTTTAAAGGATTTTATTAGTATCTAAAAACGTGCTTTCGGAGCACGTTTTTATTTTTAGGATTTTTCTCCATTTCACATTTGTGTCAAAATTTAGCCAATATCTGTAAATGATGGCGTTCCCATTTTATGGTTAAGCGGTTCCAATTAACACACTATTCCGTCTATTAAATTTACTAATGTGATTGAGTTGTTATAGGTGTGTCTTTAATGGTATTTTATAAATATTCCCTGCGTTTATGTAAATAATAAATGCAGTACACGCATACTGAAACTCACATTAAAATATACATACGATTTTTAGAAAATCACATGGGGTGGTATAAATGAAAAAAATTGGCGTTTTAACAAGTGGAGGAGACTCACCAGGGATGAATCCCGCTATAAGGGCTGTTGTTCGAAAAGCGATATACCATAACGTAGAGGTTTATGGGATTTATGGGGGATATACTGGATTAATTTCAGGAAATATTAAAAAACTTGAGCTTGGATCCGTAGGTGATATTATTCATCGTGGAGGTACCATGCTGCATACTGCACGCTGCCCAGAATTTAAAACACCAGAGGGACAGCAAAAAGGAATCGAACAGTTAAAAGCACATGGAATTGAAGGGCTTGTTGTCATCGGCGGCGATGGTTCATATCGTGGTGCTAGAGCTTTGACACAGCAGGGTTATCCATGTGTTGGTGTACCAGGAACAATTGATAATGATATTCCAGGTACAGAGATAACCATTGGTTTTGATACGGCATTAAATACAGTTATTGATGCTCTGGATAAAATTCGTGATACCGCTACCTCACATGAAAGAACTTTTGTGATTGAAGTAATGGGTAGAGACGCGGGTGATTTAGCATTGTATGCTGGATTAGCTGGTGGGGCAGAAACCATTCTTATTCCTGAAGAAGACTTTGATATGGCTGAAGTTGCTGACAGACTTCGCAATGGACAGGAACGTGGGAAAAAGCATAGCATTATTATTGTTGCTGAGGGAGTTTGCAGCGGAAATGATTTTGCCAAGCAGCTTAAAGAAGCAACCAACTTTGATACAAGAGTATCTGTACTTGGTCATATTCAACGCGGTGGATCGCCAACAGCCTCTGACCGAGTATTGGCAAGCCGTCTAGGTGCAAGAGCTGTAGAGTTATTAATCGAAGGAAAGGGCGGACGAGCAGTAGGGATTGAAAAAAATACCCTTGTTGATTATGATATCGTCGAAGCTTTAGAAAGAAAGCATATACTAGACCTAGACCTTGTTAAACTTTCTAAAGAATTATCTATCTAATCTGTATTTAATATAATAATCTAGCTCCGGGCGCCATTGGCTCGTCGCCGATGAACGGGCGCCCTGCGCTTTTTAATTTAGGAGGAAACAAAGAATGTTACGTAAAACGAAAATCGTATGTACGATTGGTCCTGCAAGTGAAAGTGTAGAAAAGTTAACTCAATTAATAGAAGCTGGAATGAATGTTTCCCGCTTGAATTTTTCCCATGGTGACTTTGAGGAGCATGGACAGCGGATCCAAAATATTCGTGAAGCCTCAAAATTAACAGGTAAGACTGTTGCTATTCTACTTGATACAAAAGGCCCGGAAATCCGTACTAATAATATGGTAAATGGAGCAATTGAACTTACATCAGGGGATAATATTATTATTTCGATGACTGAAGTAGAAGGTACCACAGAAAAGTTCTCAATTACATACCCTGGATTGATTGATGATGTTCATGTGGGCTCTAAAATTTTATTAGATGACGGTCTAATTGGACTAGAAGTCCTTCACATTGATAAGGAACAAAATGAAATTCAGACAAAAATACTTAACAGTGGAACATTAAAGAACAAAAAAGGTGTCAATGTTCCAGGAGTATCAGTAAAACTTCCAGGCATTACAGAAAAAGATACGCAAGATATCATTTTTGGAATTGAGCAGGGTGTTGATTTTATTGCTGCTTCCTTTGTACGCCGTGCCAGCGACGTGTTGGAAATTCGCCAGCTGTTAGAAGAAAAGCAGGCTACACATATCCATATTATTCCTAAGATTGAAAACCAAGAAGGCGTCGATAATATTGATGAAATCCTTGAGGTTTCTGATGGTCTAATGGTCGCTCGTGGAGATCTAGGTGTAGAAATCCCAGCGGAAGAAGTACCACTTGTACAAAAAATGTTAATTAAGAAATGTAATACACAAGGTAAACCTGTTATTACAGCTACACAAATGCTTGACTCTATGCAGCGTAATCCACGTCCGACACGTGCAGAAGCCAGTGATGTCGCTAATGCGATATTTGATGGTACGGATGCTATTATGCTATCTGGTGAGACAGCGGCAGGTGTATACCCTGTTGAAGCAGTGCAAACCATGCACAATATAGCTTCAAGAGCCGAACAAGCTTTAGATCACAAAGAAATTTTATCTACCCGCAGTAAAGATTCGGAACACAATCTTACAGATGCCATTGGACAGTCTGTTGCACATACGGCATTAAATCTTGATGTAAATGCCATTATTACACCAACTGAAAGTGGTCACACTGCTAGAATGATATCAAAATACCGTACAAAGGCACCAATTGTGGCTGTTACAGCAAACGAGCAGGTTTTCCGTCGTTTAGCACTTGTATGGGGTGTATATCCTCAGCTAGGAAAAATCTGCAGTTCTACAGACGAAATGCTTGATAATGCTGTTGAAGCCAGTGTGAATAGCGGTATCGTCAAACATGGTGATTTAGTGGTTATTACAGCCGGGGTTCCGGTTGGTGAAGCAGGTACAACGAACCTGATGAAGATTCATGTTGTTGGTGATATCATTACAAGAGCGCAAGGAATCGGCCGTAAATCTGCTTTTGGCAGAGTGGTCATTGCACATGATGCGAAAGAAGCTATTGAAAAAGTAAAGCCAGGTTCTATTTTGATCACATTAGGCTCAGACCGTGATATGATGCCGGCAATTGAAAAATGTGCTGCCTTGATTACACAGGAAGGCGGGTTAACCAGCCATGCTGCAGTTGTAGGGCTAAACCTTGGAATTCCAGTTATTGTGGGTGTCGAGAACGCTATAGAGCTGTTTAGAGATGGTCAAGAGATCACAGTTGACGCGACAAGAGGTGTCATTTATAACGGGCATGCCAGTGTCCTTTAAAAACTGAGAAAGAAGGGACTTTCCCTTCTTTTTTCTTTATTTCAGCATGATTTCATTGATTCGTTATATAATGAATACAAGCTGGTTTGAAGGAGACAGAAAAATGCGCTATTTAGCACTATTAATTATAGTTATACCCGCAATAGATATTGGAGTCCTGCTGTTATCAGGTAAAACGATTGGACTTTTTCCAACGATTGCTTTTATTATTTTTACAGGTGTCGTCGGAGCTTATTTGGCAAAAAGAGAAGGACTGCAGACGATAAAAAGAGTACAGGAGCAGCTTTCATATGGTCAAATTCCTGGTGAATCTCTTCTAGATGGCATTTGTATATTAATTGGCGGAACGCTCCTTTTAACACCTGGGTTTATTACCGATTTATTCGGATTTTTATTGTTGTTTCCGCCGTCTAGGAAGCCTTTTAAGTTTCTTATGATTAATGCACTAAGGAAGAGAATCGAAAAAGGAAATAAAAAAATTATTAAATAAAAACGTCAACTTCCAAATCGGAGTTGACGTTTTTTATATCAAATTTCTTTCCCTTTAATAAATGTCCAAAGGTCGTGAAAGACATTTGCTCGATAGAGGGTGCTTAGGATAACCAATGTAACCGGACCAACAATTAACCCTAGGAAACCGATTAATTTAAATCCGACAAACAAGGCAATTAAGGTTGCTAATGGATCTAGTCCAATATTAGATGAAAGTATTTTGGGCTCCATTATTTGTCTTTGAACAATAACAAGTAAATAGAGAACACCTAAACCTATTGCAAGTGCCATGTCCCCTGTAATAATCTCAAAAATAATCCATGGTACAAAAACGGCTCCGGTACCAAGGTAGGGAATAATATCAACGATACCCGTTATTAAAGCGATTGTAATCGCATAATCAACCCGGAGGATTAAAAGGCCGATTAAGATAATGACGGTTGTAATTGAAATGAGGGTCAATTGTGCCTTTAGAAAACCGAATAAAGCCTTCTGCAAATCAACAAATACAGTTTTACCACTTGATTTAGCCTTTTCAGGTAAAATGCGACTGCCAAGACGTGAAAATCTGTCCCAATCCTTACTAATAAAGAAGGTTGCTAAGAAGGAGAAAATTAAAACCGTTGCAGCATTAGGGAACCATGATAATATCATTGGAATGTTGCCAAATAGATTTTGCAGGAAGCTGCCAACAGTTGTTCCAATGGTCGTGCCTACATTTTCAATATTCGTTATGATTGTATTTTGCTGCCCATCTTTTAGTTGGTTAAACATACTAGTTAATTGATTATAAAGAGGGATTATTTGAGCAGTAATAAACTTCTCAATGTAGCTTATTAAAGTATCCAAATGCTGTGGAACAACTCTAGCCAGGTAGTTCGCTCCGGAAACAATTTCAGCCACTAATAGCGTGATTAAGCCAGCAGCAAAGGCAAAAATGCTGATTAATGCTACAAAAACAGCTAATCCCCTAGGCATGCGAAGTTTTTTTTCAAATATGTTAACAATTGGATTGATGAAAAATGCAATTACTAAGGCAATTAGAAATGGATAAGTCACTTTTGACAAATAATAAAATGATAGAAATGCCAGGACAACGATGGCGATCACCAAAATGAACCTTATCGTTCGAAATAAGTACTTTTTCTCCAATAACATGCCTCCTTCACTTATAGTATTGGTAGCTCTAGTTTAACATTTTTTGTACAAACCTGCATGATTTTCCATATTTGGTTTTAGAAATAGAAAGGATGAAATAATATGATTAATGGGTCATTATTGTTCTTGTTACTGCTATTAATAATTGGACTTATCGTAAAAAACAACTCATTGCTGATTGCTATTATTGTATTAATCGTATTAAAATTGGGTGGACTAGATTCAAAAACCTTCAGCTTTATCCAGAGTAAAGGAATTAATTGGGGAGTTACCGTAATAACGATTGCTGTTTTAGCTCCAATTGCTTCCGGTGAAATTGGATTTAAGGATTTATCCAGTGCTTTTAAATCACCTCTTGCTTGGGTGGCTCTTATTTCTGGCATGCTTGTTGCTCTATTAGCCAAGGGTGGAGTTTCTTTATTGGAGCATGATCCGCATATTACAACAGCACTTGTTTTAGGGACCATTCTATCTGTATCTATTTTCAAAGGGGTGGCAGTTGGGCCTCTAATTGGCGCTGGAATAGCCTATACAGCCATGAAAATGATTGATTTTTTTAGTTAGCAATTTTGTAAAATAATATTTTTTTGAACTTTTCAGCTCCTTTTCGTTCACAAAAATCTGATAATTGTTTATAATAGGACTTGAAAGCGCATCCTTTTTTACATAAGTCACATAAATATGCTAGATTACTTGTAATATAACTTTTTTATTAAAGAAAAGTTACTTTGCTTGTTGGACCAATCCCGAGCAAGCGCTCAATCTAGATATTTGTTAAAAAGAGGCGCGTAATAGTAATTCTTAGACAATGTTTGAAATGAAGAATTTCTTTCAACATAGCTGTGGCCGATAACGGTTTTAGCTAATAAAATACTTCTTTTTTACAAATGGGTAATGGGTAATGGGGAATTTATAATGAGAAGGAGAGATTTTCTATGACAGTAACACGTGGTCTTGAAGGGGTAGTGGCAACAACTTCTTCTATCAGCTCAATTATTGATGATACGTTAACGTATGTTGGGTATGACATTGATGATTTAGCTGAAAATGCAAGCTTTGAAGAAGTAATTTATTTATTGTGGCACCGCAAATTGCCAACAGAGCCTGAACTAGCAGAATTAAAAAAGCAGCTTTCTGTGAATGCCGCACTACCTCAGGAAGTGATTGAGCATTTTAAGATGTATCCAATTGATAAGGTTCATCCTATGGCTGCGCTCCGTTCAGCTGTTTCATTATTAGGTCTTTATGATGAAGAAGCAGACTTAATGGATTCAGAGTCAAACTATCAGAAGGCGATTCGACTTCAAGCGAAAATGCCTGCAATTGTAACGACTTTTGCACGCGTTAGAAAAGGTCTTGAGCCAATTGCGCCTAGAACAGATTTAAGCTTTGCTGCTAACTTCCTTTACATGTTGTCTGGTCAGGAGCCTGACGAGATTGCAGTAAAAGCTTTAGACAAAGCACTTGTTTTACATGCAGATCATGAACTTAACGCATCTACATTTACGGCAAGGGTTTGTGTGGCTACTTTATCAGATGTTTATTCTGGTGTAACCGCTGCAATTGGAGCACTTAAAGGACCACTGCACGGTGGCGCAAATGAAGCCGTAATGAAAATGCTTAAAGAAATTGGTACAATTGAAAATGTTGAGCCATATGTTCGCGAAAAGCTCGCGAAAAAAGAAAAAATCATGGGATTTGGCCACCGAGTTTATCGCTTAGGTGATCCTCGTGCCAAGCATTTAAGAGCAATGTCCAAAAAATTAACTGAGTTAACAGGCGAACCACATTGGTATGAAATGTCTGAAAAAATCGAAAGCATCGTTACTGGCGAAAAGAAATTACCGCCAAACGTAGATTTCTACTCAGCTTCCATGTACCACAGCTTAGGTATTGACCATGACCTATTTACACCAATCTTTGCAGTAAGCAGGGTTTCTGGATGGCTTGCTCACATCCTAGAACAGTATGAAAACAATCGTCTAATTCGTCCACGTGCTGAATATACAGGTCCTGGCATGCAGACATATGTACCAATTACTCAAAGAGGTTAATAAAAATATTTTACTTTTTGCCTAAAAATTGTTCTAATAGGATTGTATGAAAAGGTTAAAGATTGCAAATCTTTAACCTTGGATTCAATCTTTACTGGATATTGGCAAAATTATTACGATGGATACATAACGGGAGGGAGAACAACTATGCAAGGCGAAAAAATCACAGTAACAAACGGGGTTCTAAATGTACCAAACAATCCAATTATCCCATTTATCGAGGGTGACGGTATCGGTCCAGATATCTGGGCAGCTTCTGAGAGAGTTTTAAATGCTGCAGTTGAAAAAGCTTATAAAGGCGAGCGCAAATTAGTATGGAAAGAAGTTCTAGCCGGAGAAAAGGCATTTAACCAAACTGGTGAATGGCTGCCAAAAGAAACTCTTGATGTAATCAACGAATATTTGATTGCGATCAAAGGTCCACTTACTACTCCTGTTGGCGGTGGAATTCGTTCATTGAACGTTGCACTTCGTCAAGAGTTAGATTTATTTGTATGCTTGCGTCCAGTAAGATGGTTTGAAGGTGTTCCTTCACCAGTAAAGCGTCCACAAGATACTGATATGGTTATCTTCCGTGAAAATACTGAAGATATTTATGCTGGAATCGAATATGAAAAAGGCACAGAAGCAGTTAAGAAAGTAATCGACTTCCTTCAAAACGAAATGGGCGTAAACAAAATTAGATTCCCAGAAACTTCAGGTATCGGTATTAAACCAGTTTCTGAAGAAGGAACAAGTCGTCTAGTACGTGCAGCTATTAATTATGCGATTAAAGAAGGCCGTAAATCTGTTACACTTGTTCACAAAGGAAATATCATGAAGTTCACAGAAGGCGCATTCAAAAACTGGGGTTATGAGCTTGCTGAAAAGGAATTTGGCGATAAAGTATTTACTTGGGCTCAATATGACCGCATTAAAGATGAACAAGGATCTGATGCTGCAAACAAAGCACAGGCAGAAGCAGAAGCAGCTGGCAAAATTGTAGTTAAAGATGCAATTGCTGATATCTTCTTACAGCAAATCCTTACACGTCCTCGTGAGTTTGATGTTGTTGCAACGATGAACTTAAACGGAGACTTCATTTCTGATGCTCTTGCAGCACAAGTAGGGGGAATTGGAATTGCTCCTGGAGCAAACATCAACTATGAAACAGGACATGCTATTTTCGAAGCAACACATGGTACTGCACCTAAATATGCAGGACTTGATAAAGTAAATCCTTCATCCGTTATTCTATCAGGTGTATTACTGCTTGAGCACTTAGGCTGGAATGAAGCAGCGAAAATGGTCATTAAATCAGTAGAAAATACGATTGCTTCTAAAGTAGTAACGTATGACTTCGCGCGTTTAATGGACGGAGCAACAGAAGTTAAAACATCTGAGTTTGCGGATGAATTAATTAAGAATATGGAATAATAGTAAGCATTACGCACCTAGAGGCTGAATCTTAACAAGGATAATCAGGGCTGTTTTCGAACAGCCCCATTCGACTATCGACAATAATACTTTCAAAGGGGAGAGTTTAAAATGTCTTTAAAGCGTAAAAAGGTTTCCGTAATTGGTGGAGGTTTCACTGGTGCTACAACTGCATTCTTGCTTGCACAAAAAGAATTAGGCGATGTCGTTTTAGTTGATATCCCACAAATGGAAAACCCTACAAAAGGAAAAGCATTAGATATGCTTGAAGCAAGTCCTGTTCAAGGTTTTGATGCGAATATCACGGGTACATCTAATTACGAAGATACTCGTGATTCAGATATCGTTGTTATTACGGCAGGTATTGCTCGTAAACCAGGAATGAGCCGTGATGATTTAGTTCAAACAAACCAAAAAGTAATGAAGAGTGTAACGGAGCAAATTGTGAAGTACTCTCCAAACTGTACAATTCTAGTATTAACAAACCCAGTAGATGCCATGACTTACACTGTTTTCAAAACATCTGGATTCCCTAAGAATCGTGTAATTGGTCAATCTGGTGTCCTTGATACAGCCCGTTTCCGTACATTCGTGGCGCAGGAATTAAATTTTTCTGTTAAAGATATTACCGGTTTTGTTTTAGGCGGCCACGGTGATGATATGGTTCCACTTGTACGTTATTCTTATGCTGGTGGTATTCCACTAGAAACGTTAATCCCTAAAGATCGTTTAGAAGCTATTGTCGAGCGTACTAGAAAAGGCGGCGGCGAAATCGTTAACCTTCTAGGAAATGGCAGTGCTTATTACGCTCCAGCAGCATCACTAGTTGAAATGTGCGAGGCTATCCTAAAAGATCAGCGCCGCGTTCTTCCTTCAATTGCTTACCTTGAAGGAGAATTTGGTTACGAAGGTATCTATCTTGGTGTACCAACAATCCTTGGTGCAAACGGAATTGAAAAAGTAATCGAGCTTGATCTTACTGCTGAAGAAAAAGCAGCTCTTGATAAATCGGTTGAATCAGTTCAAAATGTTATGAAAGTTTTAGTGTAAGATATAAAAATTCGGGGAAAACCTTCCCCGAATTTTTTCTACTATTAATGAAACCGTTTACAAAGGAGCGTAAAGAAATGCTTTTAGGGAAAAAAAGAAAACTAGGCAGAGAAATTAAAGAAATTTCAGTCGGAGAGAAATTAGCTTTAACTGAAAAAATAGAAGATAAAGACATCCTTCTTTATTTAGGTTTAACGGATGATGCCAATCCTCTATATATTCAGCATGATTACGCATCCCAGACACCCCATAAAAAACCGATTGTTCCAAGCATTATGCTGACAGGAATGATTACCTCGGCTGTTTCTAAGTACTTACCAGGACCAGGGAGTCATATCTTAAGCCAGGATATCCACTTTCCCAAACCGGTTTATCATTACGGTACAGTCCACTTGCTGTTGGAAATTGTCGAAGTTAATCGAGATGATCACACAGTGATGATGACGGTAGTTGGAACAAATGAAAAAGACGAAGTGGTAATTAATGGAAAACTTAAGGTTTGTCCTCCTTATCGCTTAGGTGGAATGGATGCTGACGTGTTAGATAATTTTTAAAATCAACAAGGAATGTTATCCACATTCCTTTTTTTCGTTTCAAGGTTGATAGAGGGTATTCTTTTTATTTCTATATTATAATGGAGTGAGGTGGCGAAATAGATAAAACTCTCGGAGGTTATTATGAAAAATAAGGTACTAGTTGTAGACGATGAACAGTCAATTGTAACATTGCTCCAATATAATTTAGAACAAGCCGGTTTTGACGTAATCACGGCAATGGATGGATTAGCAGGCAAACAATTAGCTGAAACGATGGCACCTGATATTATTGTTTTAGATTTGATGCTTCCGAATATGGATGGAATCGAAGTATGTAAGGATCTTCGACAACAAAAGATTATGACTCCGATTCTGATGTTAACAGCGAAGGATGATGAGTTTGATAAAATCTTGGGTCTAGAGTTAGGTGCTGACGATTATATGATCAAGCCATTCAGTCCAAGAGAAGTGGTTGCCAGGGTGAAAGCAATCCTAAGAAGAGTTCAAATGCAGCCAAAAACGAATGAAGTAGACCAAAATGAGGGCTCAACTATCATCATCGGGAACCTTCAAATCTTCCCTGAGAAATACGAAGCGTATTTTAGAAATCAGCAATTAGAATTAACCCTAAAGGAATACGAATTGCTGCATTATTTAGCTCAAAATAAAAATCGTGTTTTAACTCGCGACCAATTATTAAGTGCAGTTTGGAATTATGAGTTTGCTGGAGATACTCGTATTGTAGATGTTCATATTTCACATCTTCGTGAAAAAATTGAAGAGGATACGAAGAAACCTTCTTATATTAAAACGGTACGGGGACTAGGTTATAAACTCGAGGAGCCGAAGATTGAATGAGTAAATTCCACACAAAACTTCTTTTTGCACTAATAACACTAATCATTATTGGCTTAGTTGGTTTGGAAATTTTGTTAGGTCAGTTATTTAAAAGTAACTACTTGGATACATACAATGAACGCTTAAATAAAGAAAGCAATTTTCTAAGTATGTATATTGAAAATAACGGTGGAGTGAATTCAATCGATCATGACGAAGTATTGAAAATAAGTAAAATACTTAATGTGAGACTTGCAATCACAGACACCAAAGGGGTCCTCCTTTTTGACAGCGGAGAAATGGAGACATCCAATAAAAACGGGATAAAAGAAAATATTAATGAAGTAATAGAAGAAAAACCAAATAATGAAACCAAGCTAGTGGAGCATGATGATTATGACTTACACTATTCATGGAAACCCGTTTCAAAAGCAGGGGAGAAAGAAGGTTACCTGTTCGTTATCACAAAAACGGACGAGCTCAAAAAAGCTTACGGGCAAATTTGGTGGATACTATCCATTAGTTTAGTTATGGTGCTGATCGTCTTTGTTTATCTTGGATATCGAATAACAGCGAGATATATGAAGCCAATAGAAGCAGCCACGAATGTAGCCATAGAATTGGCGAATAGAAATTACCGCACAAGGATAGAAAGTAATGAATTAAACGAAACGAGCAGGTTAACCTCTTCCCTTAACATTTTAGCGCAAAACCTAGAGGAAATGAGTAAAGCTCAAGAAATGCAGCAAGATCGTTTAAGTGCACTGATTGAAAATATGGGAGCCGGACTGCTATTAATTGATAGCAGAGGCTTCATCAATTTAATTAATAAGGGATACGTCGAAATCTTCAAAGTGGACTTAGAGGATTCCTTAAATAAAATATATTATGAAGTCATTGAGCAGGAAGAAATCTGTCATGTCATAGCCGAGGTTTTCCGTACGGAACAAAAAGTCAGTAAACATCTTCTTCTTCCATTGGGAATCGAGAGAAGATACTTTGATGTTTATGGAATCCCCATTATCGGCATAAATAATGCTTGGAAAGGAGTTCTACTGGTTTTCCATGACATTACGGAAATTAAAAAGCTTGAGCAAATGAGAAAAGATTTTGTAGCGAATGTTTCACATGAGTTGAAAACACCTGTTACCTCCATTAAAGGTTTTTCTGAAACATTAATAGATGGTGCGATGAATAATCCTGATACGCTGGAAGCCTTTTTATCCATTATCAATAAAGAAAGCAATCGGATGCAGTCACTGATTCAGGATCTACTTGATTTTTCTAAAATTGAGCAGCAGGAATTTAAGTTGAACATTCAGAACTTTGACCTCTACGAATTAATTAAAGAGGTTATCATGATGCTTAATAAAAAAGCAAAATCCAAAGATATTCGTCTAGAACATGAGTTTAATAGGGAAGAATTATATATACAAGGCGATCATGACCGCTTAAAGCAGGTATTTATTAATATCATAACCAATGCAATCTTATATACCCCGCCAAACGGTTATGTAAAAGTATCACTTTTTGATTACGAGAAGACTGTGAAAGTCCATATAAAGGACACAGGTGTTGGAATCAAGCAGGAGGAAATTCCTCGTATATTCGAACGGTTTTATCGTGTTGACCGTGCGAGAAGCCGGGACTCTGGGGGGACAGGACTTGGATTAGCGATCGTAAAACATCTAGTTGAAGCACATCATGGGAACATTAAGGTGAAAAGCGCCCCTGGCGAAGGCAGTGAGTTTATCATCGAATTACATAAATATATAAATTAATGAAAGGGGTAAATGGATGGAAAAGAAGAAATTAGTATTAATAGACGGGAATAGTATTGCTTACCGTGCGTTTTTTGCACTGCCCCTGCTAAATAACGATAAAGGCATACACACAAATGCTGTATATGGTTTTACCATGATGCTTAATAAGATAATGGAGGATGAAAAGCCAACCCATATACTAGTGGCATTTGATGCGGGGAAAACAACATTCCGGCATAAGACTTTTGGTGACTATAAGGGCGGCAGACAAAAAACACCGCCAGAATTATCCGAACAATTCCCATATATTCGTGAGCTTCTCGACGTTTATGGAATAAAACGCTATGAGCTTGAAAATTATGAGGCTGATGACATTATTGGAACGCTTGTCTTATCTGCTGAAAAGGAAGGCTATGAAATCAAAGTTATTTCAGGAGATAAAGATTTAACGCAGCTTTCCTCTGAACATACGACGGTTGGTATTACTCGTAAAGGAATTACTGATATCGAGGAATACACGCCTCAGCATGTGATGGAAAAGTATGGCTTAATCCCTGAGCAAATTATCGATATGAAGGGGTTGATGGGTGATCCCTCAGATAATATACCAGGTGTACCAGGTGTTGGAGAAAAAACAGCGATTAAGCTGCTAAAGGAATTTTCAAGTTTAGAGAATTTATTAGAATCCATCGATCAGGTGACGGGAAATAAGTTGAAAGAAAAGCTAGAAGAATTTAAGGAACAAGCAAAGATGAGCAAGGAGCTTGCTACGATTGAGAAGCAGGCGCCAGTAGAAGTTTCTGTAGAAAATGCTCTTTACGAGGGATTTGAAAGAGAAAAACTTGTAGCTTTATATAAAGAGCTTGGATTTCATACCTTATTAGAAAAGTTAGGTGGAGACACATCAAGCAATGAACAGCTTGAACTTGAAGATATTGAGTTTGTGACACCAGATGTGATAACCGATGATTTGTTTGCTAATGATAATCACTTTTATGTTGAAATGCTTGATGATAATTATCATTATGCCGATATTATTGGTTTTTCACTTGTAAATGAAAATGGATATTATTACTTTCCAACAGAGTTAGCCACACAGTCCGAGAGCTTTAAAAAATGGGCGGAAGATGAAACAAAAAGGAAAAACGTCTATGACGCAAAGCGGACAGAGGTTTCTTTAAGGAGGTTTGATATCCATTTAAAAGGAGTTAATTTTGATACATTAATGGCTTCCTATATTATTAATCCCTCTGATACCATTGATGATATTTCAACTATTGCAAAAAAGTATGGGATTCAAATCCAATCAGATGAGTCGTTTTATGGAAAAGGGGCTAAGAGGAAAATACCTGAAGCAACGCTAACAGCTGAGCACCTTGTTCGAAAAAGCCTTGCAATGTTTGATTTGAAACAAAAACTGGAAGACGAGTTAAAAACAAATGAACAATATGAATTGTTTACGCAGCTCGAAATGCCATTATCACTTATTTTAGCGGATATGGAATCTTGCGGAATCAAGGTTGACAGTGAACGCCTCCAAAGGATGGGCAGCGAAATTCATGACAGGCTGATAGATATCGAAGGAAATATTTATGATTTGGCTGGGGAAAAGTTCAATATTAATTCAACCAAGCAATTGGGTGTGATTTTATTTGAAAAATTAAACCTGCCATCCTTTAAGAAAACGAAAACAGGTTATTCTACTTCTGCTGATGTTTTGGAAAAATTAGCAAATGATCATGAAATCATTGACCATATTCTTCATTACAGACAGTTAGGCAAGCTACAGTCTACCTATATTGAAGGACTCTTAAAGGTGATAAATTCAAAAACGGGTAAAATTCATACACGGTACCAACAGACCTTAACATCAACGGGCAGATTAAGCTCGATTGATCCGAACCTGCAGAACATTCCGATTCGATTAGAGGAAGGACGGAAAATCCGCCAGGCATTTGTGCCGTCAGAGCCAGGATGGATTATATTTGCAGCCGATTATTCGCAAATCGAGCTAAGGGTATTGGCTGATATTGCTGGTGATGAAAAATTGATTCAGGCATTTAAGGATGACCTTGACATTCACACAAAAACGGCGATGGACGTATTCCATGTGAATGCAGACGAGGTAACCTCCAATATGAGAAGGCAGGCAAAGGCAGTTAACTTTGGGATTGTCTATGGAATTAGTGATTATGGTCTTTCACAGAGCCTCGGGATTACACGAAAGGAAGCGGGTCTGTTTATTGACCGGTATTTAGCCAGCTACCCTGGGGTGAAAGAGTATATGGACGATATCATTCATTCCGCTAAACAAAAAGGCTATGTCTCTACCCTGCTGCAAAGAAGAAGATATATTCCTGAAATCACCCATCGGAATTTTAACATTAGAAGCTTTGCTGAAAGAACGGCGATGAACACTCCGATTCAGGGAAGTGCAGCAGATATTATCAAAAAAGCGATGATCGATATGGCTGATGCGCTGAAGGATTATGGGTTGAAAACTAGACTGCTTCTCCAAGTGCACGATGAACTCATTTTTGAAGCACCAGAAGAGGAAATCGAAACACTGAAGAAATTAGTTCCTGATGTTATGGAAAATGCCCTCGAATTAAAAGTGCCATTGAAAGTAGACTACTCATATGGCCCAACGTGGTTTGACGCGAAATAGAAAAGCGGAAGCGCCTTGTCCAAGGAAAAAAGCAGTTCATTTTTTCCCAGGGGCGACAGGCATAAGACGAGCCGGCAAGAAGGTTGCTCTTTAACCTTCTTGTCGGATTGGCTTATGACCCCGAGCCCCTAGGCGCTGCAGCTGGACAGCGATAAGGTGGAGTTGTTAATATGCCAGAACTACCTGAAGTAGAAACCGTAAGAAAGACGTTAAAACAGCTTGTTTCATATAAACAAATTGAGAATATAACTGTTCACTGGGCGAAAATTATTAAAAGCCCAGTTGAAGTTGAACAATTTATTGACGCCCTTAAAGGAGAAACCATTGAGGACGTTGGCAGAAGAGGAAAGTTTTTAATCATCTATACGAACACCTTTGCTCTTGTTTCCCATTTAAGGATGGAAGGAAAGTACGGACTATATCCAAAAGAAGAACCGTATGACAAACATACTCATGTCATTTTTCATTTTACCGATGGAACTGAACTACGGTATCGAGATGTTCGTAAATTTGGAACCATGCACCTGTATAAAAAAGGGGAGGAATTTCTAAAACCTCCGCTTATTGACCTCGGACCAGAGCCGTTTTCAAAAGAGTTCACAAAGGAATATTTATCTGAGAAGCTGAAAAAGACAACCAGAAAGCTGAAACCAGCACTCCTAGATCAAAAGTTCTTTGTCGGACTAGGTAACATCTATGTAGATGAAGCTCTGTTCCGGTCAGGAATCCATCCTGAAAGGCTCGCTAATTCTTTGAGTGAGGCTGAATTAACCTTACTGCATCAAGAAATTATTAAGACCTTAGATGAAGCGGTTAAAAAAGGAGGAAGCACCATTCGTTCCTATGTAAACTCACAAGGGGAAATTGGTATGTTCCAGCTTGAATTATTTGCCTACGGACGTAAAGGGGAAGAATGTAAAAACTGTGGAACACCGCTCGAAAAAACGACTGTTGGCGGTCGTGGAACGCATTTTTGTCCTAGCTGCCAAAAGCTTTAAGTAGTAGAAGTGTAATGACATTTTAATAACAAAGGATAGGCTCCTCCCATATACTATCGTAGTGATTGACGGAAGGAGCCCTAGATACATGTTTCAATTGTTCTCACTTCTCCTGCTGGCTTTTGCTCTCAGTCTTGATAGCTTTAGCGTAGGGTTTACGTATGGACTTAGAAAAATGGTACTGCCGCTAAAATCATTGCTCATTATTGCAACCTGTTCAGCCATTTCATTAATGATTGCTGTTTCAATCGGTCATGCCCTAGAAAATATCCTATCCCCTAATATCACAGCAAGCCTTGGCGGTTTTATTTTAATTGCTCTAGGAGCTTGGGTATTGTATCAATTTTTCAGGCCGGAAAAAGATAAGGAGTCTGATCTGCTCGAACATGAAAAGCTGATTATTAATTTTGAAATCCGCTCGTTGGGGATAGCAATAAATATTTTAAGAAAACCAATGTCAGCGGACTTTGACCGTTCGGGTACGATTACTGGAATCGAAGCTTTCATGCTGGGCTTCGCCTTATCCATCGATGCATTTGGTGCTGGAATTGGAGCTGCGATGCTTGGATTCTCTCCCTTTTATTTAGCCGTAAGTGTTGCAGTAATGAGTTCTTTATTTCTACTTTTAGGAATAAAAAGCGGTGCTTTTTTTCATAAAATTAATTTGGTCCAAAAGTTCGCTTTTTTACCAGGGGTTTTATTAATTATTATTGGTATTTTGAAATTATGAGCAGGGAAAGGAAAAGAGGATGTCACTAGTAATCGGATTAACAGGCGGAATAGCCAGTGGAAAAAGTACTGTTTCAAATATGATAAAAGAAATGGCCATTACTGTCATTGATGCAGACGTAGAAGCCCGCCTTGCCGTTGAAAAAGGAGAACCAGCCTATCAAAAAATCATTGCTGAATTTGGTGATGATATTTTATTGCCTAGCGGAGACATTGATAGGCAGAAGCTTGGTTCGCTAATTTTTCATAACGCTGAAAAACGACAGCTCTTAAATGGCATCGTTCATCCTGAGGTTAGAAAAAGGATGAACAATCAAGTGGAAGCAGCGAGGATGCGCGAGGAACAAATAATCGTCCTCGATATTCCGCTCCTGTTTGAAAGTAAGCTAACATATATGGTGGAAAAAACAATTCTTGTCTATGTAGATAGAGATATCCAGCTAAAAAGGCTGATGGAACGCAATGACCTGTCATTAGAAGACGCAGAGGCAAGAATAAAATCCCAAATGCCGCTTTCAGATAAAGTAGCACTAGCCGACGCCGTCATCAACAATAATGGGTCTATCACCGAATCAAAAAAACAGCTCATTGAGATTTTGACAGGCTGGGGAATAACAACTCCATAATACAATTAAAAGAAGGGGCCAGCCCTTCTTTTTTTTATGCTTTTGAATCAGATATACTGACTAGACAAAGAAACTTTCAAACATAATGGTTTGCAATATGTCTGAATTGTAAAACATTTTTAAAATTCCGCACTTTATATATCACTTATTCGGTTAAATATGTTATACTAATTACATCAAAACAAGTTAATGAGTATAACATATTACGGAAGGGGCCGTACAATGAAGGCGAGAATTGCAATTAATGGTTTTGGGAGAATTGGAAGGATGGTTTTTAGAAAAGCGATCCTTGAAAATAAGCTTGATATAATTGCTATTAATGCGAGCTATCCAGCAGAGACATTAGCTCATTTAGTAAAATATGATACGGTTCATGGACCATTTCAAGGGGATATCATAGCTCTGGATGAAGAGCTAATCGTAAATGGAAAAAGAGTGAAGCTATTAAACAATCGGAATCCTGAGCAGCTTCCATGGAAAGAGTTAAATATTGATGTGGTTATTGAAGCGACTGGAAAATTTAACTCACGAGACAAGGCGAGTCTGCACCTTGACGCAGGGGCAAAAAAGGTAATCATTACTGCACCGGGCAAGGACGAGGATATTACGATTGTTATGGGAGTAAATGAGGAAAAACTTGATATGACTCAACATGATGTGATTTCCAACGCATCATGTACAACAAACTGTCTGGCACCTGTTGCAAAAGTGCTGGAAGAAAAGTTTGGAATTGAAAATGGTTTGATGACAACGATTCACTCGTATACAAATGACCAGCGTAACATCGATAATCCACATAAAGATTTACGAAGAGCTAGAGCGTGTGGACAATCTATCATCCCAACCACGACTGGGGCGGCTAAAGCGTTATCATTGGTATTACCTCAGTTAAAGGGGAAGCTGCATGGAATGTCACTTCGTGTGCCTACACCAAACGTTTCTCTAGTAGATTTAGTAGTCGATTTGAAACAAGATGTTACGGTGGATGATATCAATCAGGCCTTTGTGGAAGCTAAAAATGGTCCATTAAAGGGGATTATCGATTTTACAATGGAACCGCTTGTATCCGTTGATTTCAATACAAATCCATACTCTGCTATCATTGATGGATTATCAACAATGGTTATGGGTACTAGGAAAGTGAAAGTGCTGGCATGGTATGATAACGAATGGGGCTATTCTTCCCGCGTTGTTGATCTTACCTTACATGTCGCACACTTAATGGCGAATTCAAATTCAGTGAAAGTCGGATAAAACAAAAATGCTGTCATTTGACAGCATTTTTTTGTAGATTTTTCAATGGACCTCGCATAATATAGTTTGAAATTTGGTTTTTTTTCTGAGGAGATTGGCCCTTTAAACAAAGTTACTAAAAAGTTGTAAAAAATTTTAGATTGATAGGTTGCAAAAAAAATATAAACTTAGTATACTAGTCATCGTGAACTTCTTGAAATTAGGTAGCTATTAATTACTTAAAGGGTTAGGACCTCTCTGGACTAACTTTCCCCCGTGGTAATTACTTTGGTACCGTCAATATAAGGATTTCAAGAATGAAGCGAAAATGTTTAGAGGGGGAAAAATGAATATGGAAACAATGGGACGTCACGTTATCTCTGAATTATGGGGATGCGATTTTGAAAAATTGAATGATATGAATTTTATTGAACAAACTTTTGTCGAAGCAGCTCTTAAATCTGGTGCGGAAATTCGCGAAGTAGCATTTCATAAATTTGCACCACAAGGCGTAAGCGGTGTTGTCATTATTTCTGAATCTCACTTAACGATCCACAGCTTCCCTGAGCACGGGTATGCAAGTATTGATGTGTATACATGCGGCGATTTAAATCCCAATGTTGCAGCGGATTATATTGCAGAAGCATTGAATGCACAAACACGTGAAAATATCGAAATTCCACGTGGTATGGGTCCTGTTCATGTAAAACAGGCAAAAGCTCTTTAACTTTATAAATTAAAAACAGCGAGAGGTGTATTTATAGTACACCTCTTTTTATTTTTTTCGTAAAGTATTGTAAACTAAGAGAAAAGAATATTTTTGGAGGGTACAATGTCAGTCATTCGCAATTTATTTATTCGTTTTAGCAAACAAATCGAAACATCCGATCAACAAAAAGACAGCTCACTAACCACTCATTATTACAAAGCTACATTTAACCAGGTGTTTAATTCTGTTGAGGAGTTATTTAGGCAGGATGCAGATTGTAGAATTGTTACGGTATCCAAAGATCATGGTGAAATTGCCGTAGAAATTAATAAACCGATACCTTGTTTTCTAATCGTAACGGTGGTTACTGTGAGAGGAATGGAAACGGCTGTAGACTTTAACATCTCTTCCGAAAAGTTTTCACCGATTGGCCTGTATCCAATTTTAAGAAAAAGGCTCATTTCCTATTACGAGAAAATGAACAAATTACATACTCTTGTTAGAATCGGAAAAAGCTCATAATACTTCTTGTGTTACCGTTTTCTTTCTAATAAGATAAATAGTAGATATTATACTTATGTAGTGATTGATTTGGGAGTTGATCAAATGAAGTGCCCTTCATGTCAAAATTATGGTACACGTGTGCTTGATTCCCGGCCGGTAGATGAGGGTCGTGCAACCCGAAGAAGACGTGAGTGTGAGGAATGTGGTTATCGTTTTACGACATTCGAGAAGATTGAAGAAATTCCACTTATTGTCGTCAAAAAGGAAGGTACAAGGGAAGAATTCAGCCGTGATAAAATTTTACGAGGCTTAATTAAAGCTTGTGAAAAACGCCCCGTTGCTTTAAAAGAATTAGAGGATATTACCCAAGGGGTTGAAAAAGAACTGCGCAGTCAAGGAATATCAGAAATAAAAAGTGAATTGATTGGTGAAATGGTCATGGACAGGCTTGCGCATGTGGATGAAGTGGCATATGTGCGCTTTGCCTCCGTTTACCGTCAATTTAAGGATATAAACGTTTTTATTCAAGAATTAAAGGAATTGATAAACAAGGAGAAATCCTAAGGAGCTAAAGAGGTCTTTGGCTCTTTATTACTTTTATTAAAGGGTGAATGAAATGGCGCAGCATTGGCAGGAATTGATTCCGATTGACCGTTATCTTGTTACGTCAAATGGATTGCTGCATGAATATGATCGCAAAGTGTTGACTTTTTTGTATCAGCCCTTAATCGGCTCAACATGTTTAAGCTTATATATGACTCTCTGGGCTGAGCTTGAAGAAAATAGACTGTGGTCTGAATCCTCCACCCATCATTTATTGATGAATTTGTTAAGTGTCAATTTAAAGGATATATACGAAGCAAGGTTGAACCTTGAGGGGATCGGGTTATTAAAAACATATGTGAAAAGTGATGAAAGTGGACGATCTTTTATTTATGAACTTCATCCACCGTTAAATCCAGAGCAATTCTTCCTTGATGGAATGCTAAACATTTATTTATATCGTAAAATTGGGAAAAACCATTTTTCTAGGTTAAAACGGTTTTTTAGTGATAAGCAAAAGTCATTGGAAGAGGACTATGTAGAGGTGACAAGAGCGTTTCAGGATGTGTTTGCTTCGGCAACTCCTGGCAGTCTTCAGTATATGCAGGAGCATTCTGAGGAATTGGAGGCAGAACCTGCTCAAGAATTTATTGGCAGGCAGGACCAGAAGCCCATTCAAATTGATACCAGCGCCTTTGACTTTGAAATGTTAATGGCGGGTCTAAATGAATCGCTGGTTCCTCAGAAATCACTCACCAAAAAGGTAAAAGAGGTTATTAGTAACCTTGCCTTTCTATATGGAATCAGCCCAATCGAAATGAAAAACTTTATATTAGGGGCCATTAATGAAAAGGATGAAATTGATATCGAGGACCTTAGAAAAGGGGCACGAGATTGGTATCAATTTGAAAATTATGATCAGCTTCCGAGTTTGATAAATAGAACCCAGCCGGCTGTTCACCTGGTCCAGTTGACGGAGCCGAAAACGCAGGAAGAAACTTTAATTCGCTATTATGAAACCACACCGCCAATTGTCATTTTTAAAGAACTCTCGGGAGGTGTGGAACCTTCTGTTTCGAATCTAAAAATATTAGAAGAAGTCATGATAAAATATAAACTTCCCCCTGGCGTTGTCAATGTATTGATCGAGGTTGTCCTGAGAAAAACAGACATGAAGTTTACAAAGGGATTTGTTGAATCAATTGCAAGCCATTGGGCCCGGCTTAAAATAAAGACCGTGAAGGAAGCGATGGAAGCGGCCAGGAAAGAAGAACGCAGCTTCAAAGACAGTAAAAAGACAGGGAAATCTACGAAACAAAAACCTATCCGGACTGAAGTATTACCTGATTGGTTTGACGATAAAGGAAAAGAAAGTGTTAAAGAGCCTGCTAAAGAAAATAACACAGAGCTTGAAGCAAGAAAACGTGCCATTGAAGAAAAGCTAAAAGCCTTTCGTAAATAGGGGGTGAGAGTAAATGGAAAAAATTAATCGGACACTTAAGCGTTTAGCCTCAAATGAAAGTTTTCAGAAGCGATATGAAGAGCAGAGGAAGCAAGTCCTAAATCACCCTGATATTCAAGCCTTGTTAACAGAGCACCAAAATGAGCTCAATCAGGCAACGATTGAGAAAAGCATGAGCAAGCTTTATGAGTATACCCAGCAAAGTAAAGAATGTAATCGCTGTGAGAGTCTTGATGGCTGTATTAATTTCATGAAAGGGTATCACCCAGAGTTGGTAGTGGTACGAAACTCTATTGATGTGGTGTATAAGCGCTGTCCTCGAAAAGTGATGGCAGATGAACACAAGAAAAATCAAAAGCTTATTAAAAGTTTATACGTTCCAAGAGACATATTGGAAGCGACGTTTGAGGACTTCGAAGGTGACGAAGGCCGTCTAGATGCAGGAGATAAGGCTGCCACCTTTTTAATGAATTACGAGGCAGGTCAAAAGCCAAAGGGGCTGTATCTCTATGGGATGTTTGGAGTGGGGAAGTCCTATTTGTTAGGAGCTATAGCCAACGAGCTTGCTAAGAAGCAGATTTCGTCAATGATTGTTTATGTTCCTGAGCTGCTGCGCGAAATGAAAAGTGCAATTGGTGATAATACCTTGAATGAAAAAATAGAAGCTCTGAAGAAAGAATCGATTCTCATGCTGGATGATATCGGGGCTGAAGCTGTTTCCAGCTGGACACGGGATGAAGTATTAGGCCCCATCCTTCAATTCAGAATGCTTGAAAAGCTGCCAACCTTTTTCACCTCTAATTTTGACTTTCAAGGACTTGAGCACCATTTAACCTACAGTCAACGTGGTGAAGAGGAAAAGATGAAAGCACGGAGAATCATGGAAAGAATTCGAAGTTTAAGTGAACCAGTGCTGGTTGAAGGGCCAAATCGGCGCGATTAATTGAAATATATAAAGGATTACCGATTTAGTTTCGGTAATCTTTTTATTTTTTTTCACAATATAGGTGTATCTCTGATGTCTTAACTTCTATTTTGGCCAAGTCCCCCATATAAATAGTAAAACAGAGTATGGGTGAGAGGGGGGATTTGGTTGGCTGAAATCATCTTCCGAAGCAAGATGGATGCGAAGAGATTTTATGATCACTTGCTGAAGTGCTTACGAGGTAATCCAAATAATCAAGATATTCTTCTTTTAGAAGATCGATATATAGTAAAGGTTTTAGACAGAAAGGTAAATTTTGAGAAGGTTAAACATGCATTTTATGAATTTATCGTAAAAATAAAGCGTGATGATTGGTTTAGAGCTATTTTACAAGATCAATATTTTTTCGAGGATCCTGAGGAACTGCAGCATATCATGGAGATTATTTATTCTGTTCTTGAAGGCCAGCGGGAAGACCTGTCTGTTTTAATTAGGGAAAATGGGGAAGAACCAAACATTAGAGAAGCAGTTGAGGAAATCTTTCAGGATAATGTCTCCTTTTCTTTTGATTCCTTCCTTAAATTTCGGTTGCGTCCTTATTTAAAAGTATTAGAGAGTTACGTGGAAATATCAATCGACGAGTATAAAATGGAGCAGGAATATCAAATGTTTATCCAAACATTAAGAGATTTTTTAACAGGACGTGAGCCAAAAATGGACACGCTGCATCTTTTGTTTGATGAAGAAATTACCTTCTTTGATGAAAAATTTGAAGAGATAAAAAGAGGTGAGCTGATGAGAATGATAGACCGGAAGCTTTTATTTAATCATCCAGTCTATGTAGATTCTGCTTCAATTGCACCCTTATTATCGATTGCTCCTAAAAGCATACTGCTCTATACGAAAAATCCAGAGGAACCGCTGGTAAGGACCATCAAAAACATTTTTGAAGAAAGAGTTTTAGTAAAATCATTCAAGGGTTTGCGTCATACAAAGGAATGGATTCAGCAGAAAAACAATGCAAATGAAAACGGGGCTTAAAAGATTTGTAAAATTGTGTGTTTGCTGTATTGATTTTTCAAAAATTAATCATTATAATAACCTACATAGTAAAATATGCAGCAAAAAGTAATGATAAGGACAACAGTATTTATTCACGGTTACCAGAGAGGGAGGACCCGGCTGAAAGCCTCCTAGCACGGATTGAATGCTTACCACCTTTAAACTTCAGCGGTGAACGCTTCTTTGAAGTGAGTAATCGCCTGACGGGAAACAGCCCGTTACCCTGTCCTAAAGTCATTTTTTAAAGATTTTTTTAAAAATGAAAAATTGGGTGGAACCACGTGTTTATTAAACTCGTCCCTTTTCCAGGGACGGGTTTTTTTATTATTTAGAGCGTTTTTTTTTAATAAGACGCTACATTCAAAAGGAGGAGTTACCATGTCAGACGTTGTTAAGATTTCGTTTCCAGATGGAGCAGTGAAGGAGTTCCCTCGTGGAACAACAACGGAAGATATTGCCTTTTCCATCAGCCCGGGATTGAAGAAAAAAGCAATTGCCGGAAAATGGAATGGTCAATTATTTGATCTTCGCCGTCCAATCGAAGAAGACGGATCGATAGAAATCGTTGTCCCTGAGTCAAAAGACGCGTTGGAGATTTTGCGTCATAGTACAGCTCACTTAATGGCTCAAGCGGTTAAAAGGCTGTACGGAAAAGAAGTAAATCTTGGAGTAGGACCAGTAATTGAAGGCGGTTTTTATTATGATATCGACCTTGAAGAATCGATTACTCCAGAAGACCTTCCGAAGATTGAAAAAGAAATGGCGAAAATCGTCAATGAAAATATTGAGATCGTTCGTAAAGCAGTAAGTCGTGCGGAAGCCGTACAGCATTTCAAAGCTGAGGGTGACCCATACAAGCTAGAATTAATTGAAGCAATTCCTGATGATGAGACAGTAACCATTTATGAGCAGGGTGATTTCGCTGACCTTTGCCGTGGTGTTCATGTTCCTTCAACTGGGAAAATAAAAGAATTTAAATTGTTGAGCATTGCCGGAGCATACTGGCGCGGTGACAGCAAGAATAAAATGCTTCAGCGTATTTACGGAACAGCTTTTTTCAAGAAAGAAGATTTAAAAGAGCATCTTCGTTTATTAGAAGAAGCAAAAGAGCGTGACCACCGTAAAATCGGAAAAGAATTGAACCTGTTTACAAGTTCACAATTAGTAGGTCAAGGCTTGCCATTATGGCTTCCAAAAGGTGCAACAATTCGCCGTGTTGTTGAACGATACATTGTTGATAAAGAGCAGCGCCTTGGATATGACCATGTATATACTCCAATCATGGGGAGTGTGGATTTATATAAAACTTCAGGCCACTGGGATCATTACCAGGAGGATATGTTCCCGGTAATGGATATGGATAACGAGCAATTGGTTCTTCGTCCAATGAACTGCCCGCACCATATGATGGTGTACAAAAATGCAATCCACAGTTATCGTGAGCTGCCTATCCGTATTGCTGAGCTGGGGACAATGCACCGCTACGAAATGTCAGGAGCTTTATCAGGACTTCAGCGTGTTCGCGGAATGACTTTAAATGATGCTCATATTTTTGTTCGTCCGGACCAAATTAAAGACGAATTTAAACGAGTTGTTAATCTTGTTTTAGCGGTATATAAAGACTTTAACATTAATGACTATTCCTTCCGTCTTTCCTATCGCGATCCGCAAGATACTGAAAAGTATTTTGATGATGATGCGATGTGGGAAAAAGCGCAAGGTATGCTGAAGGAAGCAATGGATGACCTTGGTCTTGATTATTATGAAGCTGAGGGTGAAGCTGCATTCTACGGTCCTAAACTTGATGTTCAAGTAAAAACAGCTTTAGGTAAAGAGGAAACTCTTTCTACAGTTCAATTAGATTTCTTACTTCCGGAACGTTTTGATTTAACTTATGTGGGTGAAGATGGCAAGCAGCACCGCCCAGTTGTTATCCACCGTGGAGTTGTATCAACAATGGAACGCTTCATTGCCTTCTTAATCGAAGAATACAAAGGTGCTTTCCCGACTTGGTTAGCTCCAGTACAGGTTCAAGTAATACCTGTATCACCAGAGGCACACTTTGATTTTGCAAAACAGGTACAGGAACAGCTTCAAAATGAAGGCTTCCGCGTGGAATTAGATGCCCGTAATGAAAAAATCGGCTACAAAATCCGTGAAGCCCAAATGCAAAAAATTCCATATATGCTCGTTGTCGGAGACAAGGAAGTAGAAGAAAATGCCGTTAACGTCCGCAAATATGGCGAGCAAAATTCAGCAACAGAGCCATTCGCACAATTCCTCGAATCATTACTTGCAGAAGTGAAAAGAGGATAATTCACAAAAAAGTTGTGTGGAACTAATTTTTGATTTTTGCACCTGTTGATTGGAATGGAAGGCACGAGACTCCTGCAGGAGGACGGGACAGGGGAGACCCCGCAGGCGCTTTAGCGTCGAGGAGGCTTCCCGAACCGCCTGCGGAAAGCGAAGTGCCTGGAGTGGAAATCAACAGCCAATTATAGCACGGCAAAAAAAAGAAAAAATTTCTATTGAATAATTTTTCGTTTCTTGATAGAATAAATTTCGTTGCCATATGAAATGCATGTTTGACATTACGTCTTTGCTTATGTTATAGTAACTAAGGAAAATTGAATACTTGATTTGGGAAAAGAAGAAGCACCCGCTTCTCACCTGATTGACGCAATTGGCAGTTGGCAGGTTTTACGTGAACTTTTTAGTTTATTACTTTTGTTTCGTAAAGTGTGGGTGTATTCATCCGCACTTTTTTGTTTGCTTAAACAAAGAATCTAAAGTTGTTCAGTACTTGCCGATGCAGCAAAAGTCAGATTATCTTGACCTGGATGTTGTATTCGTGAAAACCTTGGAGGTGGCTAATTATTAGCAAAGACATGTTGTTAAATGAGGGTATTCGCGCTCGCGAAGTTCGCTTAATTGATCAAAACGGCGAGCAATTGGGGATTAAAACCAAATTTGAAGCGCTGGAGATTGCCGGACGAGTGAATCTTGATTTGGTACTAGTTGCACCAAATGCGAAGCCTCCGGTAGCCCGAATTATGGACTATGGCAAATTTAAATTCGAGAATCAAAAGAAAGAAAAAGAAGCTCGAAAGAATCAAAAGATTATCGTTACAAAAGAAGTTCGTCTAAGCCCAACAATTGATGAGCATGACTTTAATACAAAACTTCGCAATGCGATTAAGTTTTTGGAAAAAGGCGACAAGGTAAAAGCTTCAATCCGTTTCAAGGGCCGGGCGATTACCCATAAAGAAATCGGTCAGCGTGTGTTAGACCGTTTCTCACAAGAGTGCAAGGAAGTTTCGACTATCGAGTCACATCCGAAAATGGATGGACGGAGTATGTTCCTCGTTCTAGCACCTAAAATCGAAAAGTAATAAGGAGGACTATCCCAATGCCAAAAATGAAAACTCACCGTGGGGCTGCAAAGCGTTTCAAGAAAACTGGTTCTGGTAAACTGAAGCGTTCTCACGCATATACTAGCCACTTATTTGCAAACAAATCTACAAAAGCTAAGCGTAAGCTTCGCAAAGCGTCTCTTGTTTCTAAAGGAGATTTCAAACGCATCCGTTTCTTATTAACAAATCTTAAATAATCGTTAACGATTGATATAGGAGGAAAAATTCATGCCACGTGTTAAAGGCGGTACAGTGACGCGCAAGCGTCGTAAAAAAGTCATTAAATTAGCAAAAGGTTATTATGGTTCAAAACATACATTATATAAAGTAGCAAACCAACAGGTTATGAAATCTTTAATGTATGCATTCCGCGATCGTCGCCAGAAAAAGCGCGACTTCCGTAAACTTTGGATTACTCGTATCAACGCAGCAGCTCGTATGAACGGTCTTTCTTACAGCCGTTTAATGCATGGCTTAAAGCTTGCTGGTATCGAAGTAAACCGCAAAATGCTTGCTGAATTAGCAGTAAGCGATGCAGCAGCATTTACTGAATTAGCAAACGTTGCAAAACAACAACAAAAATAATTTCTTGAGCCATTCTCACAACGAGAATGGCTTTTTATATTGGGGAGATGAGAAAAATGAGTACCATTTTAGGTGCATATCTCATAATGAATATAATTGGTTTGATTGTGATGAAAGTAGATAAAGAACGAGCAAAAAAACATCAGTACAGGATTAGTGAAAACACCTTGTGGCTAGTGGCTATATTTGGAGGAGCCGTTGGTACAACAGCAGGAATGCAGCTCTTTCGACATAAAACAAAGCACTTGTCCTTTAAAGTTGTCTTTCCATTACTAGCTGTTACAGAAATCATTCTTTTAGGCTATTTTTTCACGTTGTAGACATAACAGCATGGCCCTTTCTATATGCTAAACTAGCAACAAAAAGCGGAAGCGCCTTCGGAACAAGCACAGCTTGTTCCTGCGAAGAGTATTCAAGGAGGTTTCCTTTGTGCTCAGCCCCGAAGGTTATTTGACCCCGAGGGGCTAGGCGCTGGAGCTGGATTATAAGATAGATTAACACCTAGGGGGCTTTGTTTTATGAATGAGGACTTGTCTTTGCTGTTAATCATGGTGGAAGCCGGGGGGATTTTTGCTCCATTGGCTTTTGTTCTATTTCATCTGCTAAGATCCTTCTTATTTATTCCTGTATCGGTTGTCGTCATTGCTGGAGGGGTTCTTTTTGGAACGGTGTGGGGTACGATTTATTCGGTTATTGGTTTAATGGGGGTTAGCGTCTTTTTCTATGCCTTCATTGATAGAATGCCGAAAACACAAGAGCGCCTTATAAAAATAAAAAATCGCTGGTTTGGGGAATATCGAAATCTTACCGTTGGTCAAATTGCCATTTTAAGACTTATTCCATTTGTTCATTACCACCTATTAAGCTTTTGCTTAAAACAAAGAAAACCTAAATTTAAAGAGTTTCTAAAAGCCTCTTTCTTAACAAATTTCCCAATCGCCTTTTTTTGTACAATTTTCGGAGAGTATATCTCAACCTTTACGCCTTCTCTAATCGCATTAATTTTACTGGGGTTAACGATTCTCGTTTATCTACTGAGAGAGAGACAAAATGTAATCAAATGGAAGGTGTTTTTTAAAAGAACAAAAGAAAAAGCCGCTGGCTAAGCGGCTATTTTTGATGCAGAAATTCATCAATTGGACTTTTCCAATTGATTTGGGCAACTGGATATCGTTCGCGTATTTTTTTTTCGATAAAATAAAAGTCTTCCTTAGCCATTCCCTGAATGGAAGTAGTCTGATTCGGCCAAAGCGAGATGGAAACAACATCTATTGTGTTTTTGGTGGCCCCTAGATATTTTTCTCCCGTAAACACAGCGCCATTATAGGTGAGTTGAAAATTCTTGATAACCTCTTCATTATCTATTAGTAAGAAACGTTTGTGTTTTCGCGCTGCTTCTAATTTACGAGTTGGTTTAAGAAGATATTTAATGGTTACAAAAAGAATGAAGCTGAACAAGAATACTAACAGTAAGCGCAGCAGCCAAACCATAGTTTTTCCTCCTAGTACTTTTACCTACTATACGAATTGGAAACTGAAAGGTTTCATTCTATCCACAATTTGATATAATTTTGCAAAGGGAGTGTTCAATAAAATGCAGCTAGAAAAATTATTTAACATGCAGCAAGCACTGGATCAGCACATTGAAGAAAAACATGGCCTGCAGGATGAAGATTTATTTAACAGGAAGGTACTCGCATTGCTTGTGGAACTTGGGGAATTAGCGAATGAAACCCGCTGCTTCAAGTTTTGGAGTGTGAAACCATCATCGGAAAAAAGTGTGGTACTTGAGGAGTTTGTCGATGGAGTCCATTTCATCTTGTCACTTGGCATTGAATGCGGGTTTGAGAAACTTCAGTACTCTATTCAAACAGAACCAACTGCTTTAAATGTCTCAGACCAATTTCTTTTCATTTATGAAAAAATAAATGATTTTAAAAACAGCAAAAACGACCTTGATTTCAAATCATTGCTTCAATCTTATTTACAGCTGGGTGCACTGCTGGGAATAAGCTATGAAGAAATGGAAAAGGCATATTTTACGAAAAATGAAGTAAATTATCAAAGACAGCAGAATAACTATTAGCTGAAAATTATTGTATAATGATGTTCGAACATACATATAAGGGGGCGAAATAATGGCTAAATTAGATGAAACTTTAACGATGTTAAAGGATTTGACCGACGCCAAAGGAATTCCCGGTAACGAGAGGGAAGTTCGCGATGTAATGACGAAATACATAGCTCCATATGCGGATGAAGTAACAACTGACGGACTTGGCAGTCTGATTGCTAAGAAGGTTGGGAAAGAGGGCGGTCCGAAAATTATTGTTGCCGGCCACTTAGACGAAGTTGGGTTTATGATTACCCAAATTGATGATAAAGGCTTCCTTCGTTTTCAAACAGTTGGCGGCTGGTGGTCACAGGTCATGCTGGCACAGCGCGTAACGATCGTTACAAAAAAAGGGGATATCATTGGTGTCATCGGGTCCAAGCCTCCGCACATTTTATCAGTAGAAGCTCGTAAGAAGCCAGTAGAAATAAAAGATATGTTTATTGATATCGGGGCATCAAGCCGTGAAGAAGCAATGGAATGGGGAGTTCTCCCAGGAGATATGGCTGTTCCCTATTTTGAATTTACGGTGATGAATAATGAAAAAATGCTTTTGGCAAAAGCGTGGGATAATCGAATTGGCTGCGCGATTGCGATTGATGTATTGAAGCAATTAAAAGGTACCGACCATCCCAACGAGGTTTATGGTCTCGGAACAACTCAAGAAGAGATTGGCGCTCGTGGTGCGAAAACTTCTGCTGAGAAAATTAATCCTGATATCGGTATTGCTGTAGATGTTGGTATTGCAGGTGATACACCTGGAATTTCTGAAAAAGAAGCCATGAGCAAAATGGGAAATGGTCCACAAATTATTTTATACGACGCAACCCTTGTGGCACATAAAGGCTTGCGCGACTTTATCACCAATTTAGCAGATGAATTGAATATCCCGTATCAATTTGATGCCATTCCTGGTGGAGGTACTGACGCTGGTCCGATCCATCTCTCTCATAATGGTGTTCCATCGTTAGCGATTACCATCGCAACACGATATATCCATTCACATGCGGCAATGCTGCACCGTGATGACTACGAAAATGCTGTTAAACTGATTGTTGAAGTCATCAAGCGACTAGACCGTGATACGGTTGATAAAATTACGTACGAATAAAGTGTGCTGTCCTCGATATTATGTCGGGGATTTTTTTTAGTACGATACTTGCGGATAGCGGAGAATACTTGCGGATAGCGTGAAATACTGGCGGATGGCAAGAAATACTGGCGGATAAGCATAAAAATAGCTGCCGAGTTCGAATCGGCAGCAGCAAATACTTAATCACTTTAAACCATTTTCAAGTGTTGAAAGCATTTCTTTCTTATCATCCTCAGAAGAGTTTTTCCAAATCACTTCAAATAACACACCTAAGCCTGGGAGCATTTTTTCTTCACCATTTTGAATGGCATCAACAATTGTATCTTCTAATTGATCTTGTGAGTTACCAGTAACATTGTGAATAATAGCATTTCGCAAATTTAAATTCATCATCACACACTCCTTTTTCATCATACATTTCTTTAATATGATTTCTATATTTGATTTTATTATGTATTTTTTTTGGGATATAATGAGAAAAAACACTAGAGGAGCACAAACTTGAAGCATATTGAATCCATACAAAACCCTAAAGTAAAACAATGGAAAAAGCTGTTAACGAAAAAGGAGCGGGATAAATCCGGAACCTTTTTAGTCGAGGGCTTCCATTTAGTCGAAGAAGCATTAAAACAACATGAGAGTGTAATCGAAATTGTCGTTTCTGATAAGACAGGTCTGCCGCCGCGCTGGGATTCCGGAGAAGTACCGGTCACCCTAGTTACTGAAGAGATTTCAAATTCATTATCTGACACGGAGGCACCTCAGGGGATTTATGCTGTTTGCCGTCAGGTTCAGTTAGAAGTACCAAATGCAAAGACGTATCTGCTAATTGATGCAGTACAAGATCCAGGAAATCTAGGTACGATGATTCGAACGGCTGACGCAGCTGGCATTGACGCAGTAGTCGTAGGAAAGGGAAGCGTGGATGTTTATAATTCAAAGGTACTTCGCTCGGCGCAAGGCAGTCATTTCCACCTGCCTATCTTAAGAGGAGATCTCGATGAGTGGGTCGAAGAGTTGAAAACAAAAAATATTTCTGTTTATGGTACAGCACTTGAAGGGGCTTCTGCATATACTGATATTTCAACAGATGATACCTTTGCACTGCTTGTTGGCAATGAAGGCAGCGGGGTTAACAAAGAGCTGCTTGAAAAAACGTCAGCAAACCTGTATATTCCCATCTACGGCAAAAGTGAATCACTCAATGTCGCGGTAGCAACAGGCATCCTGTTATATTTTTTAAAAAAATAGACGATACTAGTTTGAATCATCAAGTAAAGTATTATATAATAATTTACATTATTGAAAAATACAAAAGACGATGACGGAGAAAAGTATCTTATCAGCGACCATTTAGGGAGAAAGTGCCGTGACTGAAAGCACTTTTATGGGAAGGATAGGAGAAGTTCACCTCCTGAGTTGGCATCGGGACCACGATTATTTCGTGTAAAGATGCACCGGCCTAGCCGTTATCCGAATGAAGCGAACACAATGTTTTTATACATACCGTGTTTACAAGGGTGGTACCGCGACTATAAACCTCGTCCCTTTCCAGGGATGGGGTTTTTTTGTTTTTGGTGACAGGCACTACTCGGAAATTATCGAAAATTAAAGGAGGAATTCCAAATGCAAGAACGATTAAAGGAATTGCAGCAGGAAGCTATTCAAAGTATTGAACGGTCTTCAAGCTTAAAAGAATTGAATGACATCCGTGTTGCCTATTTAGGAAAAAAAGGTCCTATCACGGAAGTGCTGCGTGGAATGGGTAAGCTTTCAGCAGAGGAGCGCCCAATGATGGGAGCACTTGCAAATGAGGTTCGTGAAGCCATAGCTACCACTTTAGAGGCAAAACAGAAAGGTTTAGAAGAAGCTGCAGTATTAGAAAAACTAGCTTCTGAATCGATTGATGTTACACTGCCAGGAAGACCGGTTCTGGTTGGAAACCACCATCCATTAACAAGAATCATTGAAGAAATAGAAGATTTATTTATTGGTATGGGGTATCAGGTGGCGGAAGGTCCTGAAGTAGAGCAGGATTATTATAACTTTGAAGCATTAAATTTACCGAAGGGTCACCCTGCCCGCGATATGCAGGATTCCTTCTATATTACAGATGAAATTTTACTTCGCACACATACATCACCCGTTCAAGCTCGGACTATGGAAAAGAATCAGGGTAAAGGTCCTATTAAAATTATCTGTCCGGGTAAAGTATATCGCCGTGATAATGATGATGCGACGCACTCCCACCAGTTCATGCAAATTGAAGGCCTTGTGGTCGGCGAGAATATCCGCATGAGTGACCTAAAGGGAACATTAGAGGTTTTTGCGAAAAAAATGTTCGGCGATGACAGAGAAATCAGATTGCGTCCAAGTTTCTTCCCATTCACCGAACCATCTGTTGAAATGGACATTTCTTGTATGATTTGCGGTGGACACGGTTGTAATGTTTGTAAGAAAACAGGCTGGATTGAAATTCTTGGAGCAGGAATGGTTCATCCAAATGTTCTTGAAATGGCTGGCTACGATTCTAAAAAATACACAGGATTTGCATTCGGTATGGGTCCAGAGCGAATTGCGATGTTGAAATACGGTGTCGATGATATTCGTCATTTCTACACTAACGATGTACGTTTCTTAAAACAGTTTTCAAAGCATGAATAAGGGAGGAGTTTAAAAATGTTTGTTTCATATAAATGGCTCCAGGATTATGTAGATTTATCCGGAGTGTCGGCTGACGAGTTAGCTGAAAAAATTACAAAAAGCGGGATTGAGGTTGAGGGCGTTGAGGTCCTTAACGAAGGAATTACAGGAGTAGTCGTTGGTCACGTGGTTGAGCGTGTACAGCATCCAAATGCGGATAAATTAAGCAAATGCCAAGTGGATATTGGTCAGGGCGAACCTGTTCAAATCATCTGCGGCGCACCAAATGTCGCTCAAGGGCAGAAAGTAGCAGTGGCAACGGTTGGTGCAGTACTACCAGGTAATTTTAAAATCAAACGAGCAAAGCTTCGTGGTGAAGAGTCTAATGGAATGATTTGTTCCTTAACTGAACTTGGTATGGAAGCGAAAATTGTACCAAAGGAATATTCTGAAGGGATTTTTGTTTTTCCTCAGGATGCTGAAGTTGGAACTGATGCGCTAGCGTTATTAAACCGTGATGATGAAGTTCTTGAGCTTGGCCTGACACCAAACCGCGCGGATTGCTTGAGCATGCTAGGTGTAGCTTATGAAGTCGCTGCAATTCTTGGCAGAGATGTAAAGCTTCCAGAAATCGACCTTCAGCCAGTGAATGAAAAAGCTACTGATTATATTACCGTAAAAGTAGACGCAAATGAGGATAATCCTTTATATGCGGCAAAAGTGATTAAAAATGTAAAAATCGGACCAGCGCCGCTATGGATGCAAACAAGACTTATGTCTGCTGGAATTCGTCCACATAACAATGTCGTCGATATTACCAACTACATTTTATTAGAGTATGGCCAGCCGCTGCATGCATTTGATTATGATCGCTTAGGTTCAAAAGAAATCCTTGTTCGCCGTGCAAAAGATGGTGAAAAGTTTATAACGCTAGATGATGCAGAACGTACGTTAACTTCTGACCATTTAGTCATTACAAATGGAACCGAACCAGTTGCATTAGCCGGCGTTATGGGCGGAGCTAATTCAGAGGTTACTTCAGATACAACAACCGTATTGTTAGAGGCGGCTTATTTTACAGGAGGAACTGTAAGAAAAGCATCGAAAGACCACGGGTTAAGAAGTGAAGCTAGCGCTCGTTTCGAAAAGGGTGTCGATCCAAACCGCGTTCGAGCAGCGGGTGAGCGTGCTGCTTATTTGATGTCAAAATACGCTGGCGGCGAAGTATTAGAAGGTGCTTCGGAGGTTGATACACTTACCATTGAACCAGCAGTAGTTTCAATTACTTTGGAAAAAATAAATAGTGTCATCGGCACAAACTTGACTGTGTCAGAGGTTGAAGCCATTTTCGAACGCCTTCAATTTGCGGTAACCAGTGAGGATGAAACGATTACGGTTACAGCTCCAACACGCCGCGGTGACATCAAAATTGAGGAAGACTTAATTGAAGAAGTGGCGCGTCTTTACGGCTACGATAACATTCCTAAAACATTGCCAATCGGTTCAGCAACACCAGGTAAATTATCTAACTATCAGGAAAAACGCCGCATTGTCCGCCAATATTTAGAAGGTGCTGGCTTGTACCAGGCAGTTACTTATTCATTAACAAGTCAAGAAAAGGCTGCCCAATTCGCACTTGAGAAGCGCGACTTCATACGTCTGGCCATGCCGATGAGCGAAGACCGCAGTATTTTACGCTTAAGCATCATGCCGCAGCTGTTGGAAGTTTTAAAATACAATAGTGCCCGTCAAAACGACAGCCTCGCTGTTTATGAAACAGGTGCAGTATTCTTAGCCAATGGAAATGAAGTTCTACCTGAAGAGCAGGAGCATTTAGCAGGCGCGATTACTGGTCTTTGGCACAGCCATTCTTGGCAGGGGGAGAAAAAGGCAGTTGACTTCTATGTATTAAAAGGTATTTTAGAAGGATTGTTTGCCAAACTTGGCCTTACTGAAAGTGTCACATATGTGCAAGCTAAAGTGGATAACATGCACCCTGGACGTACGGCTGAAATTCACTTAAATGGTGAGAGAATCGGCTTCGTCGGCCAAGTGCACCCAACCATGCAAAAAGAACTAGATTTAAAAGACACCTATGTGTTTGAGTTATCATTAAAGGCTATCCTAGAAGAAGCCACTGCACCGCTAAGATACTCAGGAATTCCACGTTTCCCATCGATTACAAGAGACATTGCACTTGTCGTGGATAAAGACACTGTCGCTGGAGTATTAAAGGACATTATCCAAACTGCCGGTGGCAAGCTTCTAAAAGAGGTAAATGTCTTTGACCTATACGAAGGTGAACGTATGGAAGAAGGCAAAAAATCCATTGCGTATTCATTGAAATACATGGATCCAGAACGCACATTAACAGATGAAGAAGTAACAAAAGTCCACACCCAAGTACTCGAAGCTTTAAAAGAAAAAGCTGGAGCAGTATTGAGAGGATAAAAATAGTTAAGAAAAAATGACCTAGTAAGTAATCAACTAGGTCATTTTTTTATGCAGGCTGTTAGTTTAAAAAAATGAAATTTGGGTCTAGGCAGGTAGCCTGGAGTGACCGAAAAGCATTCATAAAAGCATTTGGGTCAATACAGGTAGTCTGGAGTGACCGAGAGGCATTCATGAAAAGCATTTGAGTCAATGCAGGTAGTCTGGAGTGACTGAAAAGTATTCATGAAAAGCATTTGGGACAATGCAGGTAGTCTGGAGTGACCGAAAAGCATGCATGAAAAACATTTGGGTCAATGCAGGTAGTCTGAAAAGACCGAAAGGCATGCATGAAAAGCATTTGGGTCAATGCAGGAAGTCTGGAGAGACCGAAAGGCATGCATGAAAAGCATTTGGGTCAATGCAGGTAGCCTGGAGTGACCGAAAGGCATGCATGAAAAGCATTTGGGTCAATGCAGGTAGTCTGGAGTGACCGAGAAGCATGCATGAAAAGCATTTGGGTCAATGCAGGTAGTCTGGAGTGACCGAGAAGCATTCATGAAAAGCATTTGGGTCAATGCAGGTAGTCTGGAGTGACCGAAAAGCATTCATGAAAAGCATTTGGGTCAATGCAGGTAGCCTGGAGTGACCGAAAGGCATTCATAAAAAGCATTTGGGTCAATGCAGGTAGCCTGGAGTGACCGAAAACATTCATAAAAATTATTTGGGTCAATGCAGGTAGTCTGAAGTGACCGAAAGGTATTCATAAAAAGCCTGGGTCATTGCAGATAGCCTTGACTGACCTAAGCCCGCATAAAATGTGGTCACATGAAAGATCATTACGTTACCCTCTCTTTTTATTCACCAGATTCATCGCTTTATCGGTATTAGCAAAGTGCAGTTTTACAAACTGTGGCAATACCTCTCGTCCTTTTTTCAAAATCAGCTTTGCTGCAGCTTCATCCACTTGGGCTCCTGCTCCTTTTGGAATCTTAAAGCCTGCCGAATCACTAAGCTTGTCAATATACTGAACAAAAGCATACCGGGCGAGGATGGATGCGGCAGCGACGGCAAGATGGATCCCCTCTGCCTTTGTGCTAAAATAAACATTTTCCTTAGCAACACCTTTTTGATTTTTAACATGCTGAAAATAGGTACTTCCCTGAACAAATTGGTCAATCAGAATCGCTTCCGGTTTAACCGGTGAAATTTTCTCCAGCACATTTAGGATAGCTTGATTATGGAGGATCGCTTTCATTTTCCCCTGTGACATACCTGCCTGCTGAAGCTGATTGTATTTTTCATTTTTTAGTGTCATTAGGCTAAATGGAACTACATCCTTGATTACCTTTGCTATCGCAATGATTTTATCGTCATTTAAATCCTTTGAATCCCTAACACCTAATTCCTTTAATAGGGGAATATCCTCTTTTTGTACATATGCGGCAACGACAGTAATTGGACCAAAAAAGTCACCAGTACCGACCTCATCTGAACCAATTACCGACATTTGACTGATTCCACTCGGTACATTACCTTTAGGAGTACTTGTTTTAGAAGGTGCAGTGCTCTTTGCTGCTGCAACACCCCATCTGCTCGCTTCTGCTTCACAGCCGCCCCCTTGGAATAAAACTTTCCCAGACTTATAGGCAGTAATCGTCGAGCCAGAAGTCTTGGCAGCAAACACACTGCCAGGAGGCGCTTTATCTAGTAATTTACCTTCATAATAGCTTTTCATTTTATTAATTTCAGACATACTTAGATTTAAAACAACATTTCCCAATTCAAAAACACTCCTCGACAAATTTCTAGAAAAAAGTAAAAATACACCAAATCAATCTGTTCTGCTGTCTAGCTCCAGCGCCTAGCCCCTCGAGGTCACTTCGGTCAAACAGCCGAAGTCAAAGAGCGCGACTTCACCTGTTTGACCTCCAGTGCTTGTCGGGGCTGAACAGGCGCTTTTGCTTTTCTCTTTTCGACACATATCCGTTCGTGTTATATTATAAAATAGGGATTTCTTCGAATCGAATGGAGGCAGTAATTTGTCAAATACAGATAAAACCAGAACAACCGTAGATATATACGGACAGCAATACGTTATTTTAGGTACCGAACCCCAAAGTCATGTTCGACATGTCGCGTCATTAGTCGATAAAAAGCTGCGCGAAATTGGTTCTAAGAATCCATCTTTAGATGTAAGTAAGCTTGCTGTATTAACAGCATTAAATGCCGTCAATGATTATATTTTAATGAAGGAACAATTAGAGGTGCTTCAATCTGAATTACAAAGGAAAAGGACTGAATAAGTCATGTTGGATTTAGCAATTATTATATTATTAATTTTTGGTTTTTTAATCGGTTTAAAAAGAGGCTTCATTTTGCAGTTAGTCCATTTAACAGGTTTTATTATTGCATACATCGTGGCAAATTTATACTATGATGATCTGGCACCGAGACTAACGCTATGGGTTCCATATCCGAATCTTGGCAC
Organism: Bacillus sp. EB106-08-02-XG196; assembly: GCF_013396335.1. Classification (GTDB taxonomy): domain Bacteria; phylum Bacillota; class Bacilli; order Bacillales; family Cytobacillaceae; genus Neobacillus. Next base: position 25,162 of record NZ_JABWSY010000013.1, on the reverse strand, counting down.
AACTTCTCCTCTAAAACTATTAAGTGAGAACGGTAATTTAGAGGATGCCTTTTACCGTGCCATTGCATTTGTCATCATTTTCTTTGCGGTAAAGATTCTGTTACAAATAATTGGATCCATGCTTGACTTTATTGCCCATCTGCCAATTCTTAAGCAACTAAATGTCTGGGCAGGCGGCATCCTTGGTTTTGCCGAAGTCTATTTAATTATCTTTATTTTATTATATATTGCTGCGCTAGTTCCAATGGAAATTTTGCAAAAACCTTTGGATGATTCCATTATGGCGAACTTGATTGTGAATCATACACCATTCCTATCGGAGCAAGTAAAAGGTATGTGGATTGAATATACTGCTGCTTTAACTTCTCTCTAGGAGAGAATGAACTATTTCTCTCTAGGAGAGAATGACTTACTTCTCTCTAGGAGAGAATGACTTACTTCTCTCTAGGAGAGAATGACTTACTTCTCTCTAGGAGAGAATGACTTACTTCT
>NZ_JABWSY010000013.1:0-24573 GCF_013396335.1 Bacillus sp. EB106-08-02-XG196 | reverse complement strand
TCTCTCTAGGAGAGAAGTTTTTCTTTTAAAAGGTTAAAATATAAACAAGGTGGGTGGAAATGATGGAGGTAAATAAAAAGGATTTAATTCGCTTATTAGAAACCATCGCGGTTTATATGGAGTTGAAAGGGGAAAATCCCTTCAAGGTATCTGCCTTTCGAAAAGCCGCATCAGCACTTGAATTTGATGATCGCAGCTTATCTGATATCGAGGATTTTACCAAGTTATCAGGAATCGGCAAAGGGACCGCGGCTGTTATTGAAGAATACATAAATGAGGGCACTTCCACAGTATTGAAGGAACTAAAGGAAGAGGTTCCAAAGGGGTTAATTCCGTTATTACAATTACCAGGACTCGGTGGGAAAAAGATTGCTAAGCTCCACAAAGAACTGGGAATTGAAGATGTCACAACCTTAGAAGAAGCCTGCAAAGCAGGGAAAGTCCAAGCACTAGCTGGATTTGGAAAGAAGACAGAAGAAAAAATTCTGAGTGCCATTGCCAATGTGGGCTCAAGGCCAGACAGACTGCCTCTCGCATACATGCTGCCAATTGCTGAGCAGATTGAAGAGAAGCTTGCTGAACTTCCTGAGATTCATAAGTTCTCTCGGGCAGGAAGCTTACGAAGAGTGCGAGAAACCGTTAAAGATCTAGATTTTATTATTTCGAGCGAGCAGCCAGAAAAGGTGAAACAGTTCCTGCTGGAATTACCGAATATAAAAGAAACGATTGGTGCTGGTGATACAAAGGTATCACTCGTTTTTGGATCTGATTATGATGTCTCAATCGATTTTCGAATCGTTAAACCAGACGAATTTATCACGACTCTTCACCATTTTACGGGTTCAAAGGACCACAATGTCCGGATGAGACAGCTTGCAAAAGAGCGTGGGGAAAAAATAAGTGAGTATGGTGTGGAAAATGTGGAGACAGGTGAAATCCTTACTTTTTCTTCAGAGGAAGAGTTTTTCAAGCATTTTGACCTGCCTTTTATTCCGCCTGAAATAAGAGAAGATGGCAAAGAAGTGGAGGATTTTTCTGCCCGCGAAGACTTAATACAGCTTAGTGATATAAAGGGCGATCTTCACATGCACTCAACCTGGAGCGATGGTGCTCATTCGATTGAGGAAATGGTTGAAGCTTGCATTGCAAAGGGATATAAGTACATGGCAATTACTGACCACTCCCAGTATTTAAAGGTGGCAAATGGACTGACACGAGAGCGGTTATTACAGCAAAAAGAAGAAATTAAGAGGTTAAATGAGAAATATGATGATATTCTAATCCTCTCTGGTGTTGAAATGGATATCTTACCAGATGGCACACTAGATTATGAAGACGATCTCCTGGCTGAAATGGACTTTGTCATAGCGTCGATACACTCTGCTTTTTCTCAGCCAAGGGAAAAAATAATGGAACGTCTAAGTACAGCATTAAAAAATGCAAATGTAGATCTAATTGCCCATCCTACTGGCAGAAAAATTGGCCGGCGTGAGGGCTATGATGTTGATATCGATATGCTAATAGAGTTAGCAAAAGAAACGAATACCGCTTTAGAGCTTAATGCCAATCCTAATCGATTGGATCTAAAAGCTGAATATTTACGAAAAGCGCAGGATGCAGGAGTTAAGATATTTATTAATACGGATGCCCATAAGAAAGAAACGCTATCACATATGGGTGTAGGCGTTTCAACAGCAAAAAAGGGCTGGATTAAAAAATCATCGGTGATCAATGCGCTTGAACCGAATGACTTACTAGAGTTTTTGCATAATCGAAAATAGGGGGTTCATCTCCATGCAAGAAAGAACGTTAAAAGTACTGGAATTCACTAAAGTGAGGGATCAGCTCATACAACATGCAGCGTCTTCACTTGGAATAGATAAGTTAAAAAGATTGGTCCCATCTACTGATTTTGAAAAAGTAGTAAAGCTGCAAGCGGAAACAGATGAGGCATCGACCGTATTACGAATAAAAGGAAATGTCCCTTTATCAGGCATTCATGATATTCGTGCCCATATTAAGCGCTCTGTTATTGGGGGAGTGCTTAGTTCCCATGAGTTGATACAGGTAGCTAGTACCATTCATGCAAGCAGGCAAATGAAGCGATTTATTGAAGATATTGCCGAAGAAAGAACCGAAATTCCGATTCTATTGGAACAAGTTGATAGGATTATCATTTTAGCTCATTTGGAAGAGTCCATTCGACATGCCATCGATGAGAGCGGGGAAGTCCTCGATAGTGCGAGTGATCTGCTGCGAACGCTAAGGCACCAGCTGCGCTCGAACGAAGCACGTGTGCGTGAAAAGTTAGAAAGTATGATTCGCTCCTCGAACGCTGCAAAAATGTTGTCAGATTCTATTGTCACGATACGTAATGATCGCTTTGTTATTCCCGTTAAACAGGAGTATCGCGGTCACTATGGGGGAATTATCCATGATCAGAGTTCATCAGGTCAAACGCTATTTATTGAACCGCAAGTCATCGTCCAACTAAACAATCAATTACAGGATATACGAGTAAAAGAACAGCTGGAGATTGAAAGAATTTTAACAGAGCTTTCTGCAAAGACTGCTGAATTTGAGTCAGAGCTGCAAGTAATTGTTGAGATTCTGGCCAATCTTGATTTTATTTTTGCAAAGGCAAGATATGGACGTAAGATGAAAGCAAGTATGCCGATCATGAATAATGAAGGACGAATCGCCTTATATAAAGCCAGACACCCGCTAATCCCGATGGATGAGGTGGTCGCCAACGATATTTTGCTTGGAAAGGATTATACGACGATTGTTATAACCGGACCCAATACAGGCGGTAAAACCGTTACCTTAAAAACCCTTGGATTGTGTTCATTAATGGCACAGTCTGGCTTACAGGTTCCTGCCTATGATGGCTCAGAGCTTGCTGTATTTGATGCCATTTATGCTGACATTGGTGATGAACAGTCAATTGAACAAAGCTTAAGTACCTTTTCTTCCCACATGGTTAATATCGTGGATATTTTGGAGAAGGTTGATTATAATTCTCTGGTCCTTTTCGATGAGCTTGGTGCAGGTACAGACCCGCAGGAAGGTGCTGCACTTGCGATTTCCATCTTAGATGGGGTGCACCATCGAGGAGCACGAGTAATTGCAACAACACATTATCCAGAATTAAAGGCATATGGCTATAACCGCGAAGGTGTTCTCAATGCCAGTGTAGAATTTGACGTCGAAACCTTGAGCCCAACTTATAAGCTGCTCCTTGGTGTACCAGGACGAAGCAATGCGTTTGAAATTTCAAAACGATTAGGTTTAAGCGATACTGTAATTCAAGCGGCAAGATCTCATGTCAGCGAAGATACGAATCAAATCGATAAGATGATTGCCTCACTCGAAAGCAGCAAGCGTCAAGCAGAAATCGAACAGGAAGAAGCACGTGATTATTTAAGACAGGCAGAAAAGCTCCATCAGGACATGCAGAAGCAGATGATCGAATTTTATGAGAACAAAGACTCAATGCTTGAAAAAGCGGCTGAACAAGCTGGTGAAATTCTTGAAGAAGCAAAGAGTGAGGCAGAAAAGGTTATTCGTGACCTTCGTAAAATGAGGATAGAAAAGCAGGCAGATATTAAGGAACATGAATTAATAGATGCAAAGCGACGTCTTGAAGACGCAACACCAGAAATAAGTAAATCCGTCAAACAAATTAATAAGAAAAGTAAGAAGCATACCTTCACGCCTGGTGATGAAGTGAAAGTCCTGACTTTTGGACAAAAGGGTACACTTCTTGAAAAAGTGTCTGATAACGAATGGCAGGTACAAATCGGGATCCTGAAAATGAAGGTGAAAGAAAAGGATTTAGAGTATATCAGCACACCAAAGCCAGTAGAAACAAGACCGATGGCCATTGTTCAAGGCAGAGACGCAGATGTAAAGCTGGAGTTAGATTTGCGCGGAGAAAGATACGAAGCAGCACTCCTAAGAGTGGAAAAATATATAGATGATGCGTTATTATCAAACTATCCTCGTGTATCGATTATTCACGGGAAAGGCACGGGCGCATTAAGACAGGGAGTCCAGGAGTATTTACGAAATCACCGTTCTGTTAAGAAAATTCGCTTTGGAGAAGCAGGTGAGGGCGGTTCTGGTGTTACCGTGGTCGAATTTAAATAATATCAATATTCGGGGAGAATAGGGAATGAACCAGTTTTGGGATAACGTGTATATTCAAAGTGCTGCCAATTATAGCGTAGTTATACTATGTGTGGTTCTCTTTTTAGCCATTTTTGAATTAGTAACGAAATATAAAAATTGGGAAGAAATCCAAAAGGGCAATATCGCTGTAGCTATGGCTACCGGAGGGAAAATATTTGGGATTGCCAACATTTTTCGCTATTCCATTGAACAAAATGATTCTTTGGTTACGATGATTAGCTGGGGAGTATTTGGCTTTGTGCTATTACTGGTTGGATACTTTATCTTTGAATTCCTAACACCTAAATTTAACATTGACGATGAAATAAAAAATGATAATCGCGCGGTTGGATTCATTGCTATGATTATATCAATCGGCTTATCCTTTGTAATAGGTGCGGGAATATCGTAAGGGGAGATTAAACGTGGAGACATTAGCGAAAGTACTTCTTGGATTATGCGCATTGTTTTTGCTAATTGGCTTGGGGTATATGATATTTTAAGTTGAAATCATCGCTGAACCTTCAGCGGTGATTTTTTTGTATTGTGATATGGTGAACAATGGTTGTTATTTCAATTGTTTAAAGAGTCTGACTATACTATAATGAAAGGGAAGGGGAAAAAATTACAATCGAATAAAAAGGAGGGTTAATAATGTATGATTCTAAACCGTGGCTCACTTCTTACCCCGAGGAAATTCCTGCAGAACTGGAATTTCGAAAAGAACCTGTTCAGCAGTATTTAGTAGATGCAGCAAAAAACTTCCCTGAAAAAACGGCCATCCATTTTATGGGGAAGGAAATGACGTATAAAGAGCTTTACCACGAATCATTGTCTTTTGCCAGTTATCTTCAGCAAATTGGTATTGCAAAAGGTGACCGAGTTGCCATTATGCTTGCTAATACACCACAATCAGTCATAAGTTATTTTGGAATCCTAATGGCTGGGGCGATTGTGGTTCAAACCAATCCGTTATATACCGAACGTGAACTTGAATACCAAATGAAGGACTCCGGAGCAAAGGCGATCATCACACTCGACATCCTCTATCCGCGCGCTACTAAGGTGATGCCGCAAACAGATTTGCAGCATATAATTGTAACCGCTATCAAAGACTATCTGCCATTTCCAAAAAATTTAGTTTATCCTTTTATCCAGAAAAAGCAATATGGAATTGTCGTGAATGTTAAACATGAAGGCAATACTCACTTATTTAAAGAAATCGTAAAAATAAAGCCTCTAAAACTCGTAGAATATGACTTTGATTTTGAAGAAGATGTAGCACTTCTACAATATACAGGAGGTACAACCGGTTCTCCCAAAGGGGTTATGCTGACTCATCGGAATTTAGTGGCTAACGCTTCCATGTGTACGGCTTGGCTATACAAATCAAAACCGGGTGAAGAATCAGTCCTAGGCATTGTACCGTTTTTCCACGTCTATGGGATGACCATTATCATGATATTATCGGTCATGCAGGCGTATAAGATGATTATATTGCCTAAGTTTGATGCTCTCACTACTTTAAAAACGATTCAAAAACAACGACCTACCCTGTTTCCTGGTGCACCAACCATCTATATCGGTCTATTAAATCATCCTGACCTGAAAAAATATGATTTATCGTCAATTGATTCCTGTCTCAGCGGCTCTGCTCCACTCCCTATTGAAGTTCAAGAAGAGTTTGAGGGTGTTACAGGCGGGAAACTCGTTGAAGGATATGGATTAACAGAATCTTCGCCGGTTACCCATTCCAATTTCTTATGGGATCGTGAACGGGTAAAAGGCAGTATTGGTGTACCATGGCCGAATACAGAGGTAAGAATTGTCTCAATGGATAATGGTGAATTGATGCCAGTGGGTGAAATTGGAGAAATTATCATTAAAGGTCCGCAAGTGATGAAAGGCTATTGGAATCGTCCTGAAGCAACGGAGGAAACCCTTCAAGATGGCTGGTTATACACGGGAGACCTTGGCTATATGGATGATAAAGGCTATTTTTATGTAGTCGATAGAAAGAAGGACATGATTATTGCGGGTGGGTTTAATATTTATCCAAGAGAAATCGAGGAGGTATTATATGAGCATCCAGATGTTTTAGAAGCGGTTGCTGCAGGAATACCTGATCCATACCGTGGTGAAACCGTTAAAGCATATGTTGTGTTAAAAGAAGGCTCAGAGATTACCCCGGAAGATTTGAATCATTATGCTAGAAAATATTTAGCGGCCTATAAGGCACCAAGATTATACGAATTTAGAGAAGAATTGCCGAAAACAGCTGTAGGCAAGATTTTAAGAAGAACACTTGTAGAAGAAGAGATGATAAAAATAGAGGAAGAAAACAAAAAACATGCCTAAAAGCTGCACTTCTTTTTTTTTTGCATAGTAGAGCTTGTCTATATAGAAATAGTAAAGTAATATAAAAATGTCTTTGTGATTCTTGACAGAAAGACAATTAAAAATTATTATAAAAATATGAATGATTATTCATTCATATTTTTCTTTTTTTAAAATTACAATTTACTTTCTTCGGGAGGAGGGGGAATTATTATGAAAAAAAACAAGCCAAAATACATGCAAATCATTGATGCAGCGGTAATTGCTATAGCAGAAGTTGGTTATCATCAGGCGCAGGTTTCGAAAATTGCCAAGCAGGCAGGTGTCGCAGATGGTACCATTTATCTTTATTTTAAAAACAAAGAAGACATTCTCATCTCACTCTTTGAAGAAAAAATGGGAAGCTTAATTGAAAAAATAGATGAAATGATAGCAGGAAAAGAGACGGCGGCGGCGAAGTTATATATGATGATAGAAGCTCATTTTCGAAACCTTTCCGATGATCACCACATGGCAATCGTCACACAGCTTGAATTACGTCAATCAAATAAAGAGCTGCGCTTGAGAATAAATAATGTTCTTAAAGGCTATTTGCAGGTGATAGATAAAATCATCATCGAAGGAAAAGAAACGGGAGAGTTTTCAAGTGACCTCGATGTCCGTCTTGCCAGGCAGATGATTTTCGGTACGATGGATGAAACCGTTACAACTTGGGTTTTGAATGAGGAAAAGTATGATTTAGTTGCACTCGCTAAACCGGTCCATCAGTTATTGATTAAAGGCTGTGGAAATCATTAAATTGTTGAGTGTAAGAGAAGGAGGGAAACGAATGGAAAACTTAAAATGGTCTTATCAAGAGGGGATTGCGACAATCACCATTCAACGTCCACCGGCAAATGCCCTCTCACAAGGGCTGCTAAGAGAACTGTCGGCTGTTCTAGACGAAATTGAACCTAATCGTGAAATTAAGGTGATTGTCCTTCATGGGGAAGGGCGTTTCTTCTCAGCGGGTGCTGATATTAAGGAATTCACCACAGTTTCTTCTTCTGAAGGATTTGCAAATCTTGGTACATATGGTCAAGATTTGTTTGACCGAATGGAGAAATTCCCAAAACCGATCATTGCCGCAATTCATGGTGCCGCACTAGGCGGCGGTTTAGAACTGGCAATGGCATGTCATATCCGTTTAGTGGGTGAAAATTCTAAGCTGGGCCTTCCAGAACTGCAGCTTGGATTAATCCCTGGATTTGCTGGAACACAGCGTCTCCCTAAATATGTTGGTGTAGCGCGTGCTGCAGAGATGCTGTTTACGTCTGAGCCAATCAGTGGAATGGAAGCGGTTCAATTTGGCTTAGCGAACCATGCTTATCCGGAGAATGAAGTTTTTGAACAAGCACTTAAATTGGCAGGTAAGATTGCCAAGAAGAGCTCAGGTTCATTGAAAGCGACCATTCAATTATTAAATTATGCAAAAAATCAGGAGTTTTACGAAGGTTCTAAAAAAGAAGCAGAGCTGTTTGGAGAAATATTTGTTTCGAGTGATGCACAAGAAGGAATTCAGGCATTTATTGAAAAACGAGAGCCTCATTTTAAAGGGTGAGTAACTTTTATCGACGAACGATAGAAGTTCATAATAAATTTTTTTACTATAAATTTTCTTAATCTTTGAAACAAAAAAAATGTTTTGCATTCATAGGAGGGAAATCATGAACATTTATGTACTTTTGAAAAGAACGTTTGATACAGAAGAGAAGATTACGATCTCTGGCGGAAAAATCAGTGAGGATGGTGCCGAGTTTATCATCAATCCTTACGATGAATACGCAGTCGAAGAAGCAATCCAAGTCCGCGACGCTAATGGCGGTGAAGTAACGGTTATTTCAGTAGGAACAGAAGAATCTGAAAAACAATTACGCACAGCACTCGCTATGGGAGCCGACAAAGCGGTATTAATTAATACAGAAGACGATGTGGAAAATGGTGATCAATTCACTACATCCAAAATCATTGCTGAATATCTAAAAGATAAAGAAGCAGACCTAATTATCGGTGGAAATGTAGCGATTGACGGCGGCTCTGGTCAAGTAGCTCCACGTGTTGCTGAATTGCTTAACATTCCATATGTTACAACTATTACGAAGCTTGAAATTGATGGAACAACTGTAACAGTTACGCGTGACGTTGAAGGTGACTCTGAAATCATCGAAACAAGCCTGCCTTTATTGGTGACTGCTCAACAAGGTTTGAACGAGCCGCGCTACCCATCACTGCCAGGAATTATGAAGGCAAAGAAAAAGCCGCTGGATGAATTAGAATTAGACGACCTTGATTTAGAAGAAGACGATGTTGAAGCAAAAACAAAAACCATTGAAATTTACTTACCGCCTAAAAAAGAAGCTGGAAAAGTCTTATCTGGAGAATTAAATGATCAGGTAAAAGAACTCGTTCAACTTCTTCATACAGAAGCTAAAGTAGTTTAATTGAACTTACTGGCACGTAAACATCAGAATGAAGATTCTGTTCAGACAAAAATGATTCGCAGGAGGGTAAAGGAATGACTAGAAAAGTATTAGTATTAGGGGAAACGCGTGACGGTTCGTTACGAAATGTATCATTCGAAGCAATTGCTGCTGCAAAGACAGTAGCAGAGGGCGGAGAAGTAGTTGGAGTTTTAATCGGAGAAAATGTTAGCGCTTTAGGAGCAGAGTTAATCCAATACGGTGCTGACCGAGTGGTTGTTGTAGAGGATGCAAAGTTAAAGCAATATACATCTGATGGTTTTGCGCAAAGCTTGCTTGCTGTCATTGAAAAGGAACTCCCAGAAGGTTTAATTTTAGGACATACTTCCCTTGGAAAGGACCTTTCACCAAGGATTGCTGCAAAGCTGGCATCTGGCTTAATTTCTGATGCAACCTCTATTGAGGTAGCTGGGGGAAATGTTGTCTTTACTAGACCTATCTATTCTGGTAAAGCATTTGAAAAGAAAATCGTAACGGACGGGTTACTTTTTGCAACAGTAAGACCTAACAATATTGCACCTCTTGAAAAAGATGAGAGCAGAGCTGGTGAGGTTGCCTCCCTATCCGTTGAAATTAAAGACCTTCGTGCCATTATTAAAGAAGTGGTTAGAAAAGCAACTGAGGGTGTAGATTTAAGTGAAGCGAAAGTCGTTATCTCTGGCGGACGCGGTGTGAAGAGTGCAGAAGGCTTTGAACCACTTAAAGAATTAGCAAATGTATTAGGCGGTGCTGTTGGTGCTTCTCGTGGAGCCTGCGATGCTGACTATTGTGACTACTCCTTACAAATCGGACAAACGGGTAAGGTTGTAACACCTGACCTATACATCGCTTGCGGTATTTCTGGAGCAATCCAGCACTTAGCAGGGATGTCTAACTCTAAGGTAATTGTTGCGATTAACAAAGATCCAGAAGCTAATATCTTTAAAGTAGCAGATTACGGAATCGTTGGTGACTTATTTGAAGTAGTCCCACTTTTAACAGAAGAGTTTAAAAAACTTAAAGTTCACTCATAATATGAAATGCGGAGGCGACTTGCCCAGAAACGAGAAAACTGGAGGCTCGCACAAAGAAGCGCGCTTTTTGCTTCTTTTGTGCGAGGTGAAGTTTCGCGAGTTTCTAGGAGCCGAAGCTGGACAATATTAGGGCGAGCAGTAGCAAACTGCTCGCTTTTTCTAATACAATAAGCCGGAATACTTACTGTATTTTAGGGAAAATTATTGCGAGACAGATTATTAGCATGATGGTTTAAACAATGCTATACTTTCGTTGTATTTAGTATTCATTAGGAGGCAAAATAAATGGCTATTTCAAATGTAACAGATGCAAATTTCTCTGCTGAAACAGGCTCTGGCCTTGTACTTGCAGATTTCTGGGCACCATGGTGCGGACCTTGTAAAATGATCGCTCCCGTTCTTGAAGAACTTGATTCAGAAATGGGCGACAAAGTTAAAATCGTAAAATTAGATGTAGACGATAACCAAGAAACTGCTGCAAAATACGGCGTTATGAGTATCCCTACACTTCTAGTTTTCAAAAATGGCGAAGTAGTTGACAAAGTTGTCGGCTTCCAGCCTAAAGATGCTTTAGCAGGTGTATTAGAAAAGCACGCATAAGCATAAATGACCTTAGCTAGGATCGTTCTAGCTAAGGTTTTTTATTTTTGGAAAAAGAATCAGGCTTTTCTTTATCGGCGCTATGATTTAAAATTTTAAGATAGATAAAGACGGAGAGGAGCAGCTGGAATGAATGAAAATATCAAACAAAAATTGACTCTGCTGCCTGATCAGCCTGGCTGCTACTTGATGAAAGACCGTCAGGGAACGATCATTTATGTCGGCAAAGCTAAAATCTTAAAGAATCGTGTCCGGTCTTATTTTACCGGCTCGCACGACGGAAAAACGCTGCGACTCGTCAATGAGATTGAGGACTTCGAATATATTGTCACCTCGTCCAATATTGAGGCACTATTACTCGAATTAAATTTAATTAAAAAATACGACCCAAAATATAATGTCATGCTGAAGGATGATAAAACCTATCCATTTATTAAATTGACTGCGGAAAGACATCCAAAGCTAATCATCACAAGAAAAGTTAAAAAGGATAAAGGTAAGTACTTTGGTCCTTATCCAAACGTCATGGCTGCAAATGAAACAAAAAAGCTCCTAGACCGGATTTACCCATTACGAAAATGTTCAACCCTTCCTGACCGGGTTTGCTTGTACTACCATTTAGGACAGTGCCTGGCACCATGTGTCAATGAAGTACATGAAGAGCAATACAAACAAATGACAGACGAAATTACCCGCTTCCTAAACGGCGGTTATAAAGAGATAAAAAAAGAACTGACGGAGAAAATGTCCAGCGCTTCTGAGGAGCTAGATTTCGAACGTGCGAAGGAATTCCGGGACAAGATTATTCATATCGAAACGATAATGGAAAAGCAAAAGATCACGATGACCGATTTTACTGATCGTGATGTGTTTGGCTATGCAGTCGATAAGGGCTGGATGTGTGTTCAAGTTTTCTTCGTACGCCAAGGAAAACTAATCGAACGTGATGTTTCCATGTTTCCAATTTACAATGAACCTGAAGAAGAGATTCTCACTTTCCTTGGTCAATTTTACGAAAAATCGAATCATTTCAAGCCAAAGGAAATTCTCATTCAGGATGAAGTTGACTTAACCATAGCGGAGCAGCTTCTTCAAGTGAAAGTACTAAAGCCGCAGCGTGGTCAGAAAAAAGATTTGATTAAAATGGCAATCAAAAATGCAAAAATTGCACTGAATGAGAAATTTTCGCTGATTGAAAAGGATGAGGTTCGAACCATCAAAGCTGTTGAGAATCTTGGAGAGCTTATGGGTATTTATACCCCTCACCGAATTGAGTCTTTCGATAATTCTAATATTCAGGGGACAGACCCGGTATCTGCTATGGTTGTATTTATCGATGGGAAGCCGAATAAGCGTGAGTATCGAAAGTATAAGATAAAATCGGTGGTAGGTCCTGATGATTATGAATCGATGCGTGAAGTCACCAGAAGGAGATATTCAAGAGCCCTCAAAGAGGAATTGCCACTTCCGGACTTAATTATTATTGATGGTGGAAAAGGACATGTGGAGGCTGTCAGAGACGTTCTAGAGAATGAACTAGGCTTGGATATTCCACTGGCTGGATTGGTGAAAGATGATAAGCACAAAACGTCTAATCTGTTATATGGGAATCCGCTTGAAATTATCCCGCTTGGCAGAAACAGCCAAGAGTTTTATTTATTACAAAGAATTCAAGATGAGGTTCACCGTTTTGCGATCACCTTTCACCGTCAAACCCGCGGAAAAAGCGCATTTCAATCGGTGCTGGATGATATTACAGGTGTAGGTGAAAAACGAAAAAAACAATTATTAAAGGAATTTGGTTCGGTGAAGAAAATGAAAGAAGCCACATTTGAAGAGTTTAGAGCACTGGGTATTCCAGCTCCTGTAGTGGAAGAATTAATGAAAAAACTTCAATCCTAGTGATTGTCAGAATAATGGCACTATGCTATAATGAGTAAAAATTATATTACTATCACTTTTTTATACTAAAGTGAAGGTAGAGGTGCGAGCTTCAATAGTAATGATTCTGAGAAGGATGAGCTTCTGGGAAGAATCATGAAAGGGGATGTTCGCCGAAGTGAAGAAAGTCTCATTTCTTTCTTTGCTGGTCCTGTATTGAATAAATGCCGGATTGTCAAGATGTCATGTCTTGGAGAGCTATCTTACATTGTAGAACGCAGAATTTTTTTTGTGTATTTAAGCAATGAGATGCCCTCTCATTGCTTTTTATTTTTTTTGCGGGGAAAACTATAATGATAGCTAAACCTATAACTGAAAGCAGGGGAAACGATGGGTTTAATTGTTCAAAAGTTTGGCGGCACTTCAGTCGGAAGTGTAGAGAGAATACTTAATGTAGCACAGCGGGTAAAAGTGGAAACTGATCAGGGGAATCAGGTTGTAGTGGTTGTTTCAGCGATGGGAAAATCAACTGATCAGCTGGTGAATCTAGCGAAAGAAATTTCTGGACAGCCAAATAAACGTGATATGGATATGCTGTTGAGCACAGGTGAACAGGTGACGATAGCCTTATTATCAATGGCTCTGAATGAGCAGAAGCTTCCAGCCGTATCGTTTACTGGGTGGCAGGCTGGAATTGTCACAGAGCCTATCCATGGAAATGCCCGCATTACAACGATAAATACAGATGCTGTAAAAAATCAGCTGGCATATGGAAAAGTGGTGATTGTCGCAGGATTCCAAGGGGTTACCGAAAATGGCGAGATTACAACTCTGGGTCGAGGCGGTTCTGATACGACAGCGGTGGCGCTTGCTGCTGCGCTAAAGGCTGATAAATGCGATATTTATACAGATGTAACTGGAGTTTTCACGACTGACCCAAGATATGTGAAGAGTGCGCGTAAATTAAAATCAGTGTCTTATGATGAAATGCTTGAGCTTGCCAATTTAGGAGCAGGTGTCTTGCACCCAAGAGCAGTAGAATTTGCGAAAAACTATCAGGTACGACTTGAAGTTCGCTCAAGTTTGGAGAGAGTAGAAGGAACAGTGATTGAGGAGGAAGCATCAATGGAACAAAACCTTGTAGTCCGTGGCGTGGCATTTGAAGATGAAATTACTAAAGTGAGCGTGTTAGGTCTTACCAATTCTTTAACAAGTTTATCAACAATCTTCACAACTTTAGCTGAGAACCATTTAAACGTAGATATTATCGTTCAAAGCACAACAGAAGCAGAAACAGCAAATCTTGCTTTCTCGATTAAAACGGATGACCTTTTAGAGACGTTAAATGTCCTTGAAAATAACAAGGATGTCCTGAATTATGATCAGCTTGACGCTGAAAATAAACTGGCGAAGGTTTCCATCGTTGGATCCGGAATGATTTCAAACCCAGGTGTCGCAGCTAAAATGTTTGAAGTACTGGCTGCCAACCAAATTCAAATTAAAATGGTCAGCACCTCAGAAATAAAAGTCTCAGCAGTAGTCGAAGAAAAACACATGCTAAAAGCAGTAGAAGTCCTGCACCAGGCATTTGGTCTAAATAGCGAAGCATAAAAAAGTATCCTTGGAGGAAACCCTCCAAGGAATACTTTTACCCTGACTGTCCGCCTGAGGTGGACAGTGTCCACGGATGGTGACAGGCACCAAAAGACGGATGGTGACAGGCACCAAAAGAAGAGCGACACCAAAATAACAACATTAAATTGTGTCTTTTCGATCCCATTTGACGGTGAATTGGACTTTGTTTGCTTTTTTTACTGGGTGTTCGAAGGCTTCGGCGATGACTTGTTTTTGATGTTGGATTTGCTCAGCTAGGAAGCCTGCTTCGATTTGGAAGTAGTGTTCTGCTTTTGATTTGACTCGAGAAACGATTAGCGGGCTGACTAGTTCAAATTCGATCTCATCTTTTCGCTCTTTTTTTATTTCGAGCTGTCCCCATGAGGCTCTAGTAAAGAATTCAATGATGTCATCAAAAGTGTTTAATGGGTGTTTACGAGCTAGACTTTTTCCAGCCCAATACAGAATTTCTGGAGTGTCTTTGCCTAAAACTTCTGGCAATACAAATTCTCTGATCAGCTCGTAACCAAATAGTGAAATATTTCTTGATTCATCCGATTGTAAATTAAGTTCGACGGCAGTACTTTCATTCATAAATAGCTTCCCCTCTTTCTACCATTCTATTATATACAATTACGGCTTTAAGTAAGAACACTTTTTATGGAGTGTAGTGTAAAGCGTTAGAGTGGTGAAGGATTGTTATCTTGCAATACAATAGCCTATCTTTCATCATAATTTATGGTTCCCAATTAACAACATGGGCTATGGAGAAAATTGAATTTTTCATTGTAATACTACTGGATTTAATACTAGATAATTCCATTTTCAAGCAAAGAAACTTTTAATTTATTATAATATCAATATATTTTAAAAATTTTATTTTTATCCAACTTTTGTGTATACGTTTTCTTGACGCTACTACCTGATGGGAGTAAAATGGACATGTCACATATTTGTCACACTGGTGCTAAGTTTAAATTCTATTTATAAAAAGTAGTGTAAAAAGGCTTAACATCATGTTAAAAATTCAAGGGGGGTTAATTATGGCGGGGAATCGAGAGTTTTTGAATCGAAGATTGCATTCATTACTAGGAGTAATTCCAATCGGAGTATTCCTAATGCAGCATCTAGTAGTCAACCATTTTGCTACAGAAGGGGCTGAGTCCTTTAACAAAGCTGCAGATTTTATGGGGAACCTTCCGTTTAGAATTGTCCTAGAAACTGTAATTATTTATTTACCAATCTTATTTCATGCAATCTATGGGCTTTATATTGCATTTACAGCAAAAAACAATGCTGGAAAATATGGATTTTTCAGAAACTGGATGTTCCTATTACAGCGTGTCTCAGGTGTCATTACGTTAATCTTTATTACATGGCACGTATGGCAAACTCGCGTTGCAGCTGCATTTGGTGCTCATGTTAACTATGACATGATGGCTGATATCCTATCTTCACCATTCATGCTTACTTTTTATTTGATTGGTGTTATTTCAACTATTTTCCACTTTGCAAACGGATTGTGGTCATTCTTGGTTAGCTGGGGTATTACAGTTTCACCTCGTTCTCAAGTAATTTCTACATATTTTACAATTGGCGTTTTTGTGATTCTTTCAATTGTAGGAATTAGAACAATTTTAGCTTTTGTTTAAAAATTAACATCATACTCTGTGTTGAAAAATATCGGATTTTGGATTAAGGGAGTGAGTCACAATGAGTAAAGGTAAGGTGATTATAGTTGGCGGCGGTTTAGCCGGCTTAATGGCAACGATCAAGGTTGCAGAATCAGGAACACCTGTAGAATTATTTTCACTTGTTCCAGTTAAACGTTCCCACTCCGTTTGTGCTCAAGGTGGTATTAATGGAGCAGTAAATACAAAAGGAGAAGGAGATTCTCCGTTTATTCACTTTGATGATACCGTTTATGGTGGAGATTTCCTTGCTAACCAGCCTCCAGTTAAGGCGATGTGTGAAGCGGCACCGGGAATTATTCACTTAATGGACCGTATGGGTGTTATGTTTAATCGTACTCCTGAAGGACTATTGGATTTCCGTCGCTTCGGCGGAACACAGCATCACCGTACTGCATTTGCTGGTGCAACAACTGGTCAACAGCTTCTATATGCGTTGGACGAGCAGGTCCGCCGTCATGAAGTTGCTGGATTAGTTACAAAGTACGAAGGCTGGGAATTCTTAGGTTCAGTTGTCGATGACGATGGTGTTTGCCGTGGAATCGTTGCACAAAATTTAACTTCTATGGAGATTAGATCCTTTGCTGGGGATGCGGTTATCCTAGCAACTGGAGGCCCTGGAATTATCTTCGGAAAAACAACGAACTCTGTTATTAATACAGGTTCTGCAGCATCTATCGTATATCAACAAGGTGCTTATTATGCAAATGGTGAGATGATCCAAATTCACCCTACTGCCATTCCTGGTGATGATAAACTTCGTTTAATGAGTGAATCAGCACGTGGAGAAGGCGGACGAGTTTGGACATATAAAGACGGAAAACCTTGGTATTTCCTAGAGGAAAAATATCCTGCCTATGGAAACCTAGTACCTCGTGATATTGCTACACGTGAAATATTCGACGTGTGTGTTAATCAAAAACTAGGGGTTAACGGCGAAAACATGGTATACCTCGATCTTTCACACAAGGATCCACATGAATTGGATGTTAAACTTGGCGGAATTATCGAAATCTATGAGAAGTTCACTGGAGATGATCCACGTAAGCTTCCGATGAAGATCTTCCCTGCTGTTCACTATTCAATGGGCGGACTATGGGTTGATTATGATCAAATGACAAACATTCCAGGTCTGTTTGCAGCTGGAGAATGTGATTTCTCTCAGCATGGTGCGAACCGTTTAGGAGCTAACTCCTTATTGTCTGCGATCTATGGTGGAATGGTCGTTGGACCAAACGCTGTTAAATATATCAAAGGACTTGAAAAGAGTTCTGACGCTGTTTCTTCAACTGTTTTCGATCGTCATGTTAAAGAACAGGAAGATAAGTGGAATTCTATTATGTCTTTAAATGGTACAGAAAATGCGTATGTACTTCATAAAGAGCTTGGTGAGTGGATGACGGATAATGTTACTGTTGTTCGCTTTAATGACAAGCTCCTGAAGACAGATGAAAAAATTCAAGAGCTTTTAGAGCGCTATAAAAAAATTAATATCAATGATACATCTAAATGGAGCAATCAAGGGGCAGTTTTCACTCGTCAGTTAGAGAATATGCTTCAATTAGCCCGTGTTATTACAATTGGTGCTTATAACCGTAATGAGAGCCGTGGTGCTCATTACAAGCCAGAATTCCCTAAACGTAATGACGAAGAATTCTTAAAAACAACAATGGCGAAATTTGTTGATAGTTCATCTGCACCGGCTTTCCATTATGAGGAAGTTGACGTTTCATTAATTAAGCCACGTGAACGCGATTATTCAAAAAGTCATTAAGGGGGAGTAGAATAGCATGTCTGAAAATAAAACAGTAAAATTTATTGTTACCCGTCAAGATAGCCCAGATTCTGCTCCATATGAAGAGGAGTTTGAATTAGCCTATCGTCCGAATATGAACGTAATTTCTGCATTAATGGAAATTCGTAGAAATCCTGTCACCGCAAAAGGACAAGGTACGACACCAATTACTTGGGATAGTAACTGTCTTGAGGAAGTTTGTGGAGCATGTTCAATGGTTATTAACGGCAAGCCGCGTCAATCATGTTCGGCTCTTGTCGATCAATTAGAGCAGCCAATCCGTTTAGAACCGATGAAAACTTTCCCTGTTGTACGCGACCTTCAGGTTGACCGCAGCAGAATGTTCGATGCATTAAAGAAAGTAAAAGCTTGGATTCCAATCGATGGAACGTACGACTTAGGACCTGGTCCTCGTATGCCAGAGAAAAAGCGTCAATGGGCTTATGAGCTTTCAAAATGTATGACTTGTGGTGTTTGTCTAGAGGCTTGCCCGAATGTGAACAGCAATTCAAGCTTTATTGGGCCTCAGCCACTTTCACAGGTTCGTTTATTCAATGCACATCCAACTGGTGAAATGAATAGAGCTGAACGCTTAGAAGCCATTATGGGTGATGGTGGACTAGCTAACTGTGGTAACTCACAGAACTGTGTCCAGTCATGTCCGAAAGGAATTCCATTAACTACATCGATTGCAGCATTAAACCGTGACACCACGTTCCAAGCATTTAGAAACTTCTTCGGAAGTGACAATGTATAATTGATTCTTACAACCTTCTTTTCTATTATGAAAAGGAGGTTTTTCTATTCGGAGGCTAGGACTTTTGAACACCCATTTGGTATACTAATAGTAAGAATTTTTATCAGTACGGATAAAAGGATGGTATATGAGGGTGAAAAAGCTTCCGTTAATAATGATTTCCGCAGGAATAATTGTCATTGGATTTGGAGTTTGGCAAATCGTGGAGACTAATTTTCAAACTGATGCTTCACTAAAAGAAGCAAAAAGAATTGTAGCAAAGGCCGAATCTAACTATGATGAGGAAGAACCTTTTAAGAACCCCAAAAAAATCGATCCGCCTAAGTTTGGCGACACAGTAGGGTTGTTGAAGATACCAAAGATTGAAGCGGAATTGGCGATTGTAGAAGGAACGGACCCTAATGATTTAAAAAAGGGAGTCGGGCATTACAAGGGTTTCTATTTTCCTGCAGAGAACGGTCAGATTGTCTTATCCGGCCATCGTGATACTGTTTTTCGACGTTTAGGTGAACTAGAGCCTGGAGATATCTTTGAAGTACAAATGCCAAATGGTAAATTCAAATATGAATTAACGAAGACAAAGATTGTTGATGCAGAAGATCGGACCATCATTACCCTGCAGAATACGAAGGAAGAATTAATTGTTATTACCTGTTATCCATTCCGTTTTGTCGGAAACGCTCCAGAGCGTTATATCATTTATGCTAAACCCATTTAAAGTCCTTATGAAGGGGCTTTTTTTATTTTGATAAAATTATTCTTCTTCAGTAATTCTAGTCACTACAGTTGTGACATTCACATATGATATCGTGACTAAATATATACCCACCCACGGTTCATAACTGGCGAAGGCAAGGAGGGTCACAATACTTGAAGGAGAATGAATATACTCACAAGCCGTTACTCACCAAACGTGAAAGAGAAGTATTCGAACTCTTAGTACAGGATAAAACTACTAAGGAGATCGCTGGTGAATTATTTATAAGCGAGAAGACGGTTCGAAATCATATTTCCAATGCCATGCAAAAGCTTGGTGTAAAGGGGCGTTCACAAGCAGTTGTAGAGCTCCTTCGTATGGGAGAGCTAGAACTTTAATCATGACCGGCTTCCTAAGGGAGCCGGTTCATGTTTTTATAAGGATTTATCATATGAATCAACATGTATTTTGTAAAGAGATAGATTCCAGCTTGAAATTTTAGCGAAAAAAGTAGAAAATAAGAGCAAGATTATGAAGCGCTAATTCTGCGAAATCATGGCAAAGGGACGTCTCGTATAGGAGTGTTATAGAATGACTGTCGAAAATTCACAAAAGATTAGCGATGAAATTGTCGCGAGAATAGAAAAGGACTTACGTTATATTTCAGGAATTATTAAGCAAAAGGGCAGAGAAATGCTTAGTCATTATAAAATTACTCCGCCGCAATTCGTAGCACTGCAATGGCTTTTTGAGGATGGTGATATGACCATTGGAGAGCTGTCTACTAAAATGTATTTGGCCTTCAGTACGACGACAGACCTTGTAGACCGGATGGAAAAAAATCAACTGGTTGTCCGGGTGAAGGATCCTAAGGATCGCCGTGTCGTCAGAATTCACCTCCTTGAAGAGGGCGAAAGAATAATAGATGAAGTTATTAAGAAACGACAAGTTTACTTAGAGGAAGTTTTAGCCAACTTCTCCTCAGAAGAAGTTCAACAACTTCAAACCAATTTAATGAAACTGCATCAAGAAATGCGTTAAAGTAGAGGCGAGAATTTTGAAACAACCAATTGGTGTCATAGATTCTGGAGTTGGTGGATTAACGGTTGCGAAAGAGATCATGAGACAGCTTCCGAATGAGAAAATTATTTATTTGGGAGATACGGCCCGGTGTCCATACGGCCCAAGACCTCTAAAGGAAGTTAAAAAATTCACTTGGGAACTGACTACATTCTTGTTAGAGAAAAATATAAAAATGCTCGTTATTGCCTGCAACACGGCAACGGCAGCGGTTCTTGATGAAATTAGAAATGAGTTAAGGATTCCAGTTCTCGGAGTAATCTACCCTGGAGCACGAGCTGCTATCAAGCGCACAAAGAACTATCGAGTTGGAATAATTGGGACTGAAGGAACCATCAAAAGTGGTGCTTATGAGAAAGCGTTAAAAGCGCTAAACAGCCGTTTATATGTAACAGGACAAGCTTGCCCAAAATTTGTTCCTCTTGTTGAGAGTGGGGAATATGACGGGGAATTAGCGGAGAGAATCGTCGTCGAAGCGCTAAAGCCGCTGCAAAATAAAAATTTAGATACACTAATCCTTGGCTGTACCCATTACCCTTTACTCGAACCACTAATTCAAACAGTGATGGGCGAAAAAGTTAATGTCATCAGTTCTGGGGATGAAACGGCAAGGGAGATTAGTGCAATTCTTCACTATAATGGGATCCTCGAAACAGATGAGGACGTAGCTGAACATGATTTTTACACGACAGGTTCGAAGTATATTTTTTCAAAGATAGCTTCTCAGTGGCTTGGTGTACCCAATATTAATGTCAATAAGATTAAATTATAATTAAGCTCCCTTTACAGGAGCTTAATTTTTTTTGAAAAAAATGAAAGAATGTCCTATTTTCTTTTCCAAAGACGGTCTAATTAGTTTAATAGGCTCGTATACATGATAGTACAAACTGTCTTAGGAGGGAAAAAATATGTCAAAAAATAAAGTGAAACCCCTTGTTACAGCCGTTTTTGCTTCAACACTTCTATTATCGGGGTGCGGTTTGTTCGGGAAAGAAGTCCAGAAAAAAGTTGATCCGCCAAAACAGGTAACAGTAACCGATACTACCCCAACTAAGGAAACCACTGGTAAGAGTGAAGAAGTCGAAGGAACAGTGAAAACAGAGTTATACTTAATTAATAAAGATGGGTTAGTAGTACCGCAAACATTAACGCTGCCGAAAACAACCTCTGTAGCGAAGCAAGCATTAGAACACTTAGTTGCTAATGGACCAGTTACAGACATGCTTCCAAATGATTTCCGTGCTGTCTTACCAGAAGAAACTCAAATTTCAGTTAACATTAAAGATGGTGTTGCGGTGGTCGACTTCTCGAAGGAGTTTAAGAATTACCAGCCTGAGGATGAAAGGAAAATTCTCGAATCTATCACATGGACGCTTACCCAATTTGACACAATAGAGAAGGTAAAGCTTCAAATGAATGGACATGAATTAACGGAAATGCCTGTTAACGGCACACCAATTAGTGAAAATCTATCAAGAGCAACTGGAATCAATATTGATACTGCTGGCGTAATGGATATCACGAACACGAAGCCAGTAACCGTCTATTATATCGGCGGTGAAGAAGATTCGTACTATTATGTACCTGTAACAAAGCGGGTAAATACGAGTGAGAAAAATAATATTGTTGCGGTCGTAAATGAATTGGTGAAAGGACCAAATGCAAAGTCTAATCTTGCTTCAGAGTTTATGCCTGACGTGGAGCTTCTAGAGGCACCAAAAGTTGAAGATGGAAAAGTTACCTTGAACTTTAATGAATCCATCTACGGAAGCTTTGAAGAAAAAATTGTTTCTCAGCATTTACTAAACGCACTTGTCCTTTCATTGACTGAGCAAAATGGAATTGAAAGTGTTGCCGTAACAGTAGATGGCAAGGCTGATTTGGTAAATGATAAAGGTGATAAATTATCTGAACCAGTTACTCGCCCAGAAAAAGTCAATACAGGTAGTTTTTAAAAATGTATTTTTGATATACTATATAGTGACAATTAGGGAGGTAGCCTTAAGGCCGCCTCTTCTTTATTTGGGTTAGAAAAACATGTGGGAATCTTACAACAAGGAGGAAATAATATGCGAGTTGATGGCAGGGAGTCATTCCAATTAAGACCAATACATATTGAAACAAATTATTTAATGCATCCAGAAGGATCTGTCCTTATTTCTGTGGGGAATACAAAGGTAATTTGCACAGCCAGCATTGAGGAGAGGGTTCCACCTTTTATGCGCGGTGAAGGAAAAGGCTGGATTACTGCCGAATATTCCATGCTGCCACGAGCTACGGAAACAAGAAATATTCGTGAGTCTTCAAAAGGGAAAGTTACCGGAAGAACAATGGAAATCCAGCGTTTAATTGGACGTGCTTTAAGAGCAATCGTTGATTTATCTGCATTAGGAGAAAGAACCGTGTGGATTGATTGTGATGTAATTCAAGCGGATGGCGGAACAAGGACCGCTTCCATTACAGGAGCATTTGTCGCGATGGCGATTGCCCTTCATCGACTTGGTGAAAAAAAGAATATGAAGTTTCCGATTATAGATTACTTAGCGGCCACCAGTGTCGGAGTTTTAAAAAATAACGAAACGGTTCTTGATTTGAATTATGCAGAAGATTCCAAAGCACAAGTAGATATGAATATCGTGATGACGGGAAATGGGGAATTCGTGGAATTACAGGGAACCGGCGAAGAATCCACCTTCTCTTATCAGCAGCTTCAAGATATGCTGGGTGCAGCTCAAGAAGGACTAATGGAGCTGTTTGAACACCAAAAAACTGCATTAGGAGAAGAAATTACGGCAAAAATCGAAGCAAGACGAAAGAAATAAGGGGATATGGAGTATGAAGGAAGTTATTATTGCCACCAAAAATCCAGGTAAGGCTAGAGAATTTGAACATATTTTTGCTCCAAGAGGGATTGAAGTCAAGACACTGCTTGATTACCCTGAAATGGAGGATGTAGAAGAAACAGGTACCACTTTTGAAGAGAATGCAGCATTAAAAGCAGAAGCTGTTTCGAAGCAATTAAATAAAATGGTGATTGGCGATGATTCCGGCTTAATCGTGGATGCGTTAGAAGGCAGACCTGGGATTTATTCAGCGCGTTATGCGGGTGAAGAGCCAAAGGATGATCAAAAAAATCTTGAAAAGGTTCTAAATGAACTACAGGGAGTTTCTGAAGAAAATCGTACCGCTCGATTTTATTGTGCCCTTGCTGTAGCGTGGCCAGGCAATGAGACAATCACTGTGTATGGGACTTGTGAAGGACGAATTCTAGAAGAACAAAGGGGAACAAATGGATTTGGTTATGACCCCGTCTTTTATGTACCGGAAAAAGCCTCTGCAATGGCAGAACTATCTTCGGATGAAAAGAATAAAATAAGTCATCGTGCCAATGCATTGAAAAAGCTTGAGGGTATCTTAGATTCTATCGTGGAAAGAGCGGATTAATCATGAGTAAGGTTCTTGTTGTTAGTGATAGCCATGGTTTAACGAGAGAGCTCGAGGTATTAAGGGAGCGGAATTTGGGCGAAGTGGATTTAATGATTCATTGCGGTGATTCCGAAATGATGCCTGACGAAAAAGTGATGAATGGTTATTTGACTGTGAAGGGAAATTGCGATTTTGGCAGCTATCCATTAGAAACAACAACTGAGATTGCTGGCAGAAAGTTCTTCATAACACATGGTCACAAGTATTCGGTAAAGTCATCATTAATTAACTTACAATACAAAGCAGCCGAGGTTGGTGCAGATATCGCCTGTTTTGGACATTCTCATTTATTGGGAGCGGAAGTTATTGGGGGTACGTTGTTTTTGAACCCTGGCAGCATACGCTTGCCACGGGAACGCATCGAAAAAACCTATGTGATTCTTGAATTACTGGATGAATCGGTCAAAATGTCTGTATATGATATTAATGGACAGGAACTTAAGGATTTGGCATTTGAATTTAACTTGCCAAAAAAATGAGGGGAGATTAATTTTCCCCCTGTTAGGTATTTGGAGTGACCCAAATGATACTTATGAAAGCATTTGGGTCACTCCAGACTATCTGCATTGTCCCAAATGCAATTTCTGAAAGGACATCGGTCACTCCAGACTGCCTGGAACGCCCCAAATGCAATTTCTGAAAGGGAATCGGTTACTCCAGACTGCCTGGAACGCCCCAAATGCAATTTCTGAAAGGACATCGGTCACTCCGGGCTGCCTGGAATGCCCCAAATGCAATTTCTGAAAGGACATCGGTCACTCCAGACTGCCTGGAACGCCCCAAATGCAATTTCTGAAAGGACATCGGTCACTCCAGGCTGCCTGGAATGCCCCAAATGCAATTTCTGAAAGGGCATCGGTCACTCCAGGCTGCCTGGAATGCCCCAAATGCAATTTCTGAAAGGACATCGGTCACTCCAGACTATCTGCA
>NZ_JABWSY010000012.1 GCF_013396335.1 Bacillus sp. EB106-08-02-XG196 | reverse complement strand
AAGATGAGATTTCCCATAGCGTCAAGCTAGTAAGAACCCTGAAAGATGATCAGGTTGATAGGTCAGAGGTGGAAGCGTGGTAACATGTGGAGCTGACTGATACTAATCGTTCGAGGACTTAACCAATTTTTAAAAGCGAACTCGTTTTACAACTTCTTCTGAATTATCTAGTTTTGAGGGAATGATACCTCAATTTTATAGTCTGGTAGCAATGGCGAGAAGGTCACACCCGTTCCCATACCGAACACGGAAGTTAAGCTTCTCAGCGCCGATGGTAGTTGGGACTTTGTCCCTGTGAGAGTAGGACGTTGCCAGGCAAACGAAGCACAACCTGACTAGGGTTGTGTTTTTTTGTTTTGTCCGAAAGGACCAATAGGTTGTAAACAGGATCGGATCGAGATTCGTGACCGCGCGGCGGCACTTTTAGAGAAAAATGGTAACGAATAGCTCTTAGTCCACGCTTTTGATTCCCTTAAAGTTCGATTTCCAGCTAAGAAAAGCAAATATCAAAATGGTATGTCACCATAATAATACATTTTTTGGTATAATAGTTAACTTAGGTTTTAGGTAAATTAAAAAAGACCTTTCATGAAAGTTTATTAAAATGTACTGCAACAGCAAGAAAGCGCTTTAATTTTTATAAGAAATAAAAATTTCTGAAATATTGAAATAATATACTAGACTAACAATGAAAAAAGTACTACAATAACTTATGTTAATTAATTTAGGCGGTAAACAAATATCTGGGGTCTAAGAAGATACTATACTACGGTTATTGGTATCTGAAAATTCAATCAAGGGGGGAAACACCATGAAAAAGAAATTAGCAAGTGTGTTTATGGCTTCTACCATCTTTGCTGGAGTATTAGCAGGGTGTGCAGGAGGAGCGAAGGATAGTTCAGAGGGCGGCAATTCAGATACCATTAAATTGGGAGTGAATTTAGAGCTTTCAGGTAATGTTGCGTCATATGGTGAATCAATGGCAAAAGGTGTTGAAATGGCTGTTGAAGAGATCAATAATAATGGCGGCGTTGACGGTAAGAAGTTTGATGTTGTGAAAGTAGATAATAAATCTGAAGCAGCAGAGGCTACAAACGGTATTATTAAGTTGACAAGCCAAGATAAGGTAACAGCTGTTATTGGAGCAGCAACAAGCGGTAATACAGTTGCTCAAGCTCAGATTGCGAATGATACGAAGACTGTTCTAATGGCTCCAGGCGGTACAAGCCCAAGTGTTACAGTAGATGAAAAAGGGAAAGTAAGACCATTCGTTTTCCGTACTTCTTTCATTGATCCTTTCCAAGGTACAGTGGCTGCCAATTTTGCCCTAGATACATTAAAAGTTGAAGATGCAGCTATTTTTGCCGACAACTCAAGTGATTATGCAAAAGGTTTATCCGATGCCTTCAAGGAAACTTTTGAAGCAGCAGGTGCTAAAATCGTTGCGGAAGAAGCATATGTAGCAAAGGATACAGACTTCCGTGCGACTTTAACTCGTATCAAAGCAAAAAATCCTTCATTCATTTTTATCCCTGGATATTATGAAGAAGTTGGCTTAATTGTAAAGCAAGCGCGTGAATTAGGAATCGATGTTCCTTTAGTTGGAGCTGATGGC
Source organism: Bacillus sp. EB106-08-02-XG196 (assembly GCF_013396335.1). Lineage (GTDB taxonomy): Bacteria > Bacillota > Bacilli > Bacillales > Cytobacillaceae > Neobacillus. The sequence goes on along the minus strand of NZ_JABWSY010000012.1, from coordinate 213,903 downwards.
TGGGATTCTCCAAAGTTAGTTGATTTGGCTGGAGCTGAAGCATTAAATAATACCTACCTAATCAACCATTACTCATCTGAAGATCCAGATGAAAAGGTCCAAAAGTTCGTTTCAGCATTTAAAGAACAGAACAATGGCGAAGCACCGAACGCTTTCAATGCGCTTGGCTATGACACGGTTTACTTTTTAGCGGATGCCATAAAGCGTGCAGGCAGCACAGATTCTAGTAAAATTCAGGAAGAATTAGCAAAAACAAAAGATTTAAGCCTTGTTACTGGAGTAGTAACGATTGATGAAAACCATCATCCGATCAAAACAGCAACCATTTTAGAATATGTAGATGGTAAACAAGTGTTTAACACAAAAGTAAATCCTTAAAAGTACTAGTTAAGTAAAATGGAAGGATACTCCTTCCATTTTACTTTTGTAAAGAATTATTTCTGGAAGAAAAAGGAGTGAGAACGATGGAGTGGCTACAACAAATGATAAACGGAATTTCACTCGGCAGCATCTATGCCTTAATCGCATTAGGCTATACCATGGTTTATGGAATCATAAAATTAATAAACTTTGCTCATGGTGATGTTTTTATGGTAGGTGCGTTCGTCGGGTTTTATGCGATTAAGGGATGGGGGCTGGGCTTCTTTCCAGCATTATTATTCTCAATGGCGTTTTGTGCGGTGTTTGGAGTATTGATTGAAAGAATCGCCTACAAACGTCTTCGAAATGCAACGAGAATTGCTGCCTTAATTACGGCAATTGGAATGTCGTTACTAATTGAATACGGTGTGATTTACGTCCGAGGAGCCCAACCCGAGGCTTACCCTGACAATGTATTACCGAGCACAACATTTAACTTGTTTGGTGCACAAATTAACAGTCAATCCCTCTTTATCCTGGCTGTGTCACTTGGACTTATGATTATTTTACAAATTATTGTACACCGTACAAAGGTCGGTAAAGCCATGCGAGCAGTATCACATGACATCGATGCAGCGAGATTAATGGGTATTAATGTAGACAGAACCATTTCCTATACCTTTGCGATTGGTTCTGCTTTAGCTGGGGCAGCAGGTGTCATTTTTGGTGTCTATTATACAAAAATCGAACCACTAATGGGAATTATCCCTGGATTAAAGGCGTTTGTTGCGGCGGTATTAGGTGGAATTGGAATAATCCCAGGAGCCATGGTCGGCGGTCTTATTTTAGGGGTTGTTGAATCGATTGTTAGTGCCCTAGGATTTTCCTTATGGAGAGACGCAGCAGCGTTTATCATATTAATCCTTATCCTAATTTTTAGGCCAACAGGCATCTTTGGTAAAAATACAAGAGAGAAAGTGTAGGTGGGATAGACAGATGAAAAAAGTAACTAAATTCTGGCTATTTCTCATTTTAGCAGCGGTTATCTATGGAATTGGCCAAGTCTTAATTCAAACTGGGATATTAAACGCTTTTTATAGCAATATGTTGACCCTTATGATCATTAACATTATATTAGCGGTGAGTCTTCACTTGGTAATTGGGATCACCGGACAATTTTCAATTGGACATGCTGGTTTCCTTGCTGTTGGGGCGTATGTATCAGCAATCATCACGATGAAATTTGAACTGCCTTTCGTGTTAGCAATCATCATCGGAGGAATTGTGGCTGCATTAGCAGGACTACTTGTTGGCATACCTACTTTAAGACTGCGAGGAGATTACCTGGCTATTGCAACACTTGGATTTGGTGAAATTATTAGAATTGTTTTCTTAAATATTGAGTATGTTGGCGGAGCTGCCGGAATGATGGTTTCTAATATGACGACTTGGACAAGTGCATTTGTATGTCTCGTTATCACGATTCTAGTGATATCGAATTTTACCAACTCGCGGCATGGAAGAGCGTGTATAGCGATTCGGGAAAATGAAATCGCGGCAGATGCAATGGGAATCAACACGACATTTTACAAAGTTGCGGCCTTCGCCATTGGTTCCTTCTTTGCAGGTATTGCCGGCGGTTTGTTTTCTCATAACTTTTATATTATCCAACCAACCAACTTTGGGTTCTTAAAATCATTTGATATTTTAATCTTTGTTGTTTTAGGCGGCCTTGGAAGTTTATCTGGTTCTGTGATCTCTGCGATTCTGTTAACGGTTATTTCAACCTATTTACAGCAATATCCTGAGACTCGGATGATTATTTACAGTTTGGTTTTGGTCGTTGTCATGCTTTATCGTCCTCAGGGGTTAATGGGAACTCGTGAGATTACAGATTTCTTTGGCAAAAAGAAAAATGCGAAAGGAGGAATTTAACGTGGGAGCTCTACTGCAGGTAAAAAATGCGGGGATTCAGTTTGGTGGCTTAAAGGCGGTCTCAGGCTTTAATATGGAACTTAATCAAGGTGAATTGGTCGGTTTGATTGGTCCGAATGGTGCCGGGAAAACAACAAGCTTTAATTTGTTGACGGGCGTATATGTCCCGACAGAGGGTGACATTTTGTTCGATGGAAAAAGGCTGAATGGACTTGCTCCATACCAAGTAACACGAAAGGGTATAAGCCGTACGTTTCAAAACATCCGTCTTTTCAGTGAATTATCTGTATTAGATAATGTAAAGGTTGCTTATCATTCCTTAGCGAAGCATTCCATTTTAAGTTCCATTCTCCGCCTTCCATCCCATTTCTCCGAGGAAAAGGTAATGGAGGAAAAATCACTTGAGTTTTTAAAGATATTTCAGTTGGACAGATTTAAAGATGAAAAAGCAAAGAATTTACCATATGGTCAGCAACGTAGATTAGAAATAGCCAGAGCGTTGGCGGCAAGTCCAAAATTATTGTTGCTCGATGAGCCTGCTGCAGGTATGAACCCGCAAGAAACACATGAGCTCATGGAATTAATTGCTTTTATCCGAAAACAGTTTGATTTAACGATTCTATTAATTGAACATGATATGGCACTCGTGATGGGAATATGTGAAAGAATTTATGTTTTAGACCATGGACAACTGATTGCAGCGGGATCGCCTGAGGAAATCCGTAATCATCCAAAAGTAATCGAGGCCTATTTGGGAGAGGAGGTTCCGAGTGACCATGCTTAAAGTAAATGGAATAGATGTTTTTTATGGAAATATACATGCCCTAAAAGGCCTTTCTTTAGAAATTAATGAAGGGGAAATTGTTACACTGATTGGAGCGAATGGTGCAGGAAAAAGTACTCTTCTTAAGACATTATCCGGGCTGCTTAAGCCAAAGTCAGGGACCATCGAATACTTAGGCAGTTCGATTTCTGGCAAAGCTCCCCAGGCTATTGTGAAATCGGGTATTTCACATGTGCCTGAAGGGCGCCGTGTGTTCGCCAATATGAGCGTAGAGGAAAACCTGGAACTAGGTGCTTATTTAAGAAAAGATAGTGCAGGAATCCGCAAAGATATTCAAAGTGTTTACGAGCTTTTTCCGAGATTGCAAGAGCGCCGAAAGCAGTTATCGGGAACCCTTTCTGGGGGAGAACAGCAAATGCTGGCGATGGGAAGAGCGATTATGGCGAAACCTAAGCTGCTTTTACTTGATGAGCCTTCAATGGGGCTAGCCCCATTAATGGTTAAAACAATTTTTCAAATCGTTGAGAAAATCAATCAGGATGGAACTACAATCCTACTGGTGGAGCAGAATGCGAATATGGCACTATCTGTAGCAGACCGTGCCTACGTTATTGAAACGGGTCGGATCGAAATCTCAGGAACAGCTGCAGAATTGCAAACAAGTGAGGAAATCAAAAAAGCGTACCTTGGTGGTTTGTAGGATTCAAAAATCTTTTAAAAATATAAATATTTTATGTAACGCCAATCTCCTTTTAATCGACTATTAAGGTAATTCGATTAAAAGGAGATTTTCATTTATGTTATATAAAAAAATGATGATGATCGTATTAGCAGCAGGACTATTAAGTGCTTGTGGTACGGGAAATAATATAAACGGGAACGGTGAGGGTGTGAAAAAGGAGAACTTAACAGAGTCCCCAAAACAAAATGAAATTGTTGCAAGTATTCATCCATCAATTGAGACAAAAGAAGAAAAAAATTCTATCATTATTCATTACAAAGTGAAAAATTTATCGGGTGAACCTCAAAAATTATCGTTTCTAACGGGGCTTCAAGCTGATTACATTATCTATGATGAAGAAGGAAAGAAGGTCAAGCAATACTCTGAGGAAGTCATGTCTACGCAGGCAATCAGCGAGGTGACGTTAGAGAATAATCAAGAGATTCAAAACTCGTTTACCATTTCCGATCTTTATAATGGTCGTTATCGTATTGAAGTATTTTTAACAGCAAAGGAAGAACAGGCTAAAGTGGTAACCGATTTAATCGTTGAACAATCGTTATATACGAAAGCTTCAGGGATACTCGTCGGACAAATGGATCCGCATACCATAGAGGTGGATGTTAAGGGGGAAAAGGTCGCATTCCAATTAACGGAAGAAGCTATTGGGCAATTGCCATCCTTAAAAGAAGCTAGTGAAATTTCATTTATTTATACAGAAAATGAAATACAAAAGATCATTGAAAGGTTTTTAATAGAATAGGGAAAGAAAAAAGTGCACTCAATGAGTGCACTTTCAGTTTATTAAACGACTGATTAGGCAGCCTTCCAGCCCGTCACGTCTTCTTCAAGTGGAAGATTATTGGCTCGTGCCTTTTTAGCTGCACGGAAGAATAACCCAATTAGTACGGCTGCGCCGATAAAGCCGCCAATCCAAGAGATTGACATCGACAATCCGAAACCGATAGGTGCATTTAAGATATAAGTTATAACCATTACTAACATGAAGGAACCAGGTACTAGGGCAACGTAGTAATTTTTCCTTGCGATATACAAGTACATAGCCCCGACAAAGAGTGCAATGACGGCTGTGGCTTGATTAGCCCAGCTGAAGTATCTCCACAATAAGTTGAAGTCAATTTGCGTAAGGACTGCTGAAATCACGAATAATGGTACTGCAATCCATAAGCGGCTTGAAAATTTCTTTTGAGCAACGTTAATGTATTCTGCAATGATCATACGGGCACTACGGAAGGCAGTATCCCCTGATGTAATCGGTAGAACAACTACTCCAAGAACAGCTAGCGTTCCGCCAATGGCTCCTAACAGGGCAGTTGAGGCTTGGCTAACCACCGCTCCAGGGCCGCCTGCGGCTAAAATATCATTCAATCCGTTATAGCCATTAAATAAGCTCATTCCTGCAGCTGCCCAAATCATCGCAATGACACCTTCTGTAATCATCATGCCATAGAAAATTTTTCGGCCTTGTTTTTCATTTTGAGTAGTACGTGAAATAATTGGTGTTTGTGTCGCATGGAACCCAGAGAGTGCGCCACATGAAATCGTGAAAAATAACAAAGGTAAAATAGGTGCATTAGCAGGGTGGAAATTCGTTAACGATAATTCAGGAATCGGTGCACCCGTTACAACCATACCAATTCCTACACCTAATGCACTGATTAATAGCAATGCACCAAAGTACGGATATAAGCGACCAATGATTTTATCAACCGGAAGAAGAGTAGCTGCAATGTAATAAATGAAAATGGCTCCAATTATTAATCCTAATGCTATTTTCCCATCCATTAATACATGAAGAAGGCTTGCAGGTGTAGAAACAAATACGGTACCTACTAATAGGAGAAGCAGGACAGCAAAAGCATTTACTACGTGCTTCATCACTTTTCCTAAAAACTTACTTGCTAGCTCCGGTAAATGGGCACCACGGTTGCGGATAGATATCATTCCTGTTAAATAATCATGGACAGCTCCTGCAAAAATACAGCCAATGACAATCCAGATAAAGGCAACAGGACCGTAAAGAGCTCCCATAATTGGACCGAAAACTGGACCCGTTCCAGCAATGTTTAATAACTGTATTAAGGAATTCTTAGGTGTGCTCATTGGTACATAGTCAACGCCATCGTTATTAACATAGGCGGGTGTTGCTCGATCTTCCTTCACACCAAACATTTTTTCAATAAATTTACCATAGGTAAAATAACCAATAATTAAGAGTGCAATCCCTGCTAAAAAAGTATACAAATTCCTTCTCCCCCTTTTTAAAAAATGAATACGTTTTCACATATAAGTTTAAAAGAGTGAGAGGAAGAATAGAGCGATTTTAGATTAAAAGGTAGAAAAATAAGAATATCATGCTCGTCAGATGAATTAAGATGCAAAAAAATTAAGAATAGTTAAAACGCTTTCTTGGTTTAAATTTCTAAACGAGACCGTAATGCTTTAACATAATTCCTGCTAACCGATAGCAATTCTTTTCTTCCTTCAATTTCCAACTGATAGGCACCGTTAAACCATGGTGACAACCTGTTAACAACCTCCAGATTTACAAGAAAGCTTTTATGAATTCTAAAAAATCCATAGCTTAATAATCTGCTCTCCAAATCCTTAAGCGGTGTTTTGGTTTCAAATTCACTACTTTTCGTAATGAGTTTTGTTACTTTATCGTCTCTGACTATATAGAGGATTTCTTTTGGTTCAAGATAAATAATTTCACCTTCTACTTCGACGGCAAGTTTTCCTTGAGGTTTTCCTATATCCTGTTCGAAAGGAGTAGTAAACTTTTTCTCAATACGATGAACTGTTTCTTGTAATTGCTCTTCATCATAGGGCTTTAATAGATAATCAATCGCGTCATATCGGAAAGCTTCAGCTGCAAATTGCGGATAAGCGGTAGCAAAGACAACCGATGGAACTTTTTTAAGTTCCAATAGTGCTTTTGCTGCTTTCATACCATTCATTTTAGGCATTTCTACGTCCAAAAAAACTACATCAGGCTGAAGTTGAATTGCACTTATGATGGCGGATTCCCCTGATTCAGCTTCACCAACAACCTTAATTGTTGGAAACGCACTTAATAAGTGTTTTAATTCATCGCGGCTATAGGGTTCGTCATCAACAATTAATGTTCGAATAAAAGTTTCCATTTACCTTACCTCCGTACAGGGGACAGAAAAGCCAATTTCCGTTCCTTTATGCAGCTCGCTATTAATTTGAAGGCCTGCATGGTCACCATACATGATGGTCAGCCTTCGATTAACGTTGTAAAGGGCTAGACCGCTTCCTGTTTCAGAATTAATGGGACTTTTGCAGATTTGACTTGTGCGTTCTATATTCATTCCAATCCCGTTATCCTCAACTTTTACATACGTCGCTAGATTTTGTTTATGAATAGTAATCTTTACGATACCGTTCCTTTCCGTATCCTTCATGCCATGTTTGATCGCATTCTCTACGATGGGCTGAAGTGTAAGAGGGGGGATTGTCTCTAAAAGAGCACTCTCTTCGATATCATAAACTACTTGTAATTTATCTTTGAATCTAGCTTCTTCTATTGCTAAATAGGCTTTGACATGGTTTAATTCTTGCTCTAATGTAGTCATCCTTTGGGTTGTGACAGATAAATTCTGGCGCAAGAAATGGGACAAAGAAAGTAGTAATTTTCGTGCCTTAGCCGGGTCAACCCGGACAAGTGAAAGGATGGTATTAAGTGTATTAAATAGAAAATGAGGACTAATTTGCGCCTGCAGTGCTTTAATCTCAGCTTCCTTTGCCAGTTGATAAGACTTGTCCGCATCAGCTAGTTCAAGCTGGTTACTTAATAGGGAGCTAAGCCCTGATATCAGTTCCATATTAACGGGTGTTATTTCTTTTTCAGAAGCGAAATAAAACTTTAAAGTTCCAATCGTTTCTCCACGCTGTTTCAATGGTGCAATAACGGCTGCACCAAGAGGGCAGCTCTTAACACGGCAGTGAATGGATTGCTGATCTGCCACAACCATTTCACCTTTGTCGATAGCCTCCATTGTAATTTCAGTTTGGATGGGACTTTCAGAACGATGATGATCATGACCAAGTCCAACATGTGCTAATATTTCTGACAAATTTGTCATTGCCACCGCTCTCGTATTCATTTCATTATGGAGAATATGGCAGACAATTTTAGCCGAATTTGAAGTAAGGCCGTTTCTAAGATAGGAAAGTGTTTTTTCAGCGATTCTCAATGTCTTTTGTGCCTGCATGGCACCAGCTTTTTCTTCCTCACTGATAACGCTCTTAATGATAAGTAGAAAAAGTGCACAACCTAATCCGTTTGCTAAGATCATTGGCATTCCAATGATTTCTACCAAAGTCCATGACTTTTCGAATGGACGGGCAAGGAGTAGAATGACTGCCATTTGCATTGTTTCTGCTAGAGCACCAATGAAAAAAGCGGATCTTAGTTTTACCAATTTATTTTTCCGATGAAAGATTCCCGCAAGAACCCCGGCGATTATAGTGGCAAGCCCACAGGCTAGCCCTGTGAATCCTCCTAAGGTAAAACGATGAATCCCTGCAATTAATCCTGCACCCAGTCCGACTTTATAGCCTCCGAGGAGACCGGCTAATACCACACCAATCACCCGCGAGTTGGCAATTGCCTCATCGGCGTTTAAATCGGAAGTCCAGCGATTGATTTCAAGGCTGTCGGTGCTAAGAGTTAGACCAGAATAGGTGCCAATAATCCCAAAGAAACCAAAGAAAACAATGGCCGTCAACTGCTGCTTGCCGTTTAATTTCTCCTGATAAATCATGTCTCGAAAGAATGGAAATCTCGTTAAAATAAAGGCAATCATTACAAGAATTCCTAACCGTTCCACCATGGTAACCAACAAAGTCAACATGTCATTACCCCTTTATGGGTTTAATCTTCCCCCAGTCTATATACCTTTTTATTATACCAGTATTAGAAATATTCGAAATAGTATTTTGGTTTTATCGGAAGGTGCCTAAACTCTTATGTACCTTTTAGATATATATAATTGGCTATGTTCGTTGAATTTATTTTATTTTTGTGAAAGAATATTCATTTAATTCGAAAAGTGGTAAACTAGTAAAATATATTTAGGTGAAAGGTGAGGCAGCGAAAATGATAAAAGCAATTTTTTTCGATTTAGATGATACACTGCTTTGGGATCAAAAAAGTATCAAGGAAGCATTTGTTGCGACATGTAAAGTAGCAGAAGAACGGTATGGAGTAGATGCAAGTGAACTGGAAGTTGCGGTACGTGAGGCTGCAAGAAATTTATATTCTTCCTATGAAACCTATTCATTTACACAAATGATTGGTATTAATCCATTTGAGGGATTATGGGGGAATTTTTTAGATGATCATGATGATTTTAGAAAAATGAAAGAAATCGTCCCAAGCTATCGAAAAGAAGCATGGACAGCGGGACTTAAGGCAATGGGAGTGGAGGATCCTGCTTTTGGGCATGAATTGGCGGAAAGATTCCCGCAAGAGCGCAGGAGCCTGCCATTTGTGTACGAAGAGACGTTTACTATCCTAGATACGCTAAAAGGAAAGTATCAACTTCTTCTGTTAACGAATGGTTCACCGGATCTACAGCATACAAAACTATCGATTACCCCTGACCTTGTTCCATATTTCGACGAAATACTTATTTCAGGTGCGTTTGGAAAGGGGAAACCTGACCCATCGATATTTGTGCATGCATTGTCACTCATGTCCTTAGAGAAGGATGAAGTCCTAATGGTAGGGGATAACTTAATGACTGATATTTTAGGTGCAAATAGGGTCGGGATTAAATCCGTTTGGATCAACCGTCACGATAAAGATAGAAATGAAGTCATACCAACCTATGAAATTCAACACTTAGAAGAGCTTTTTCCACTTTTAGATGAATTGAATAAGAAATAAATTAATAAAAGGCTGTTCAAAAGTTTAAAAGACTATTGGACAGCCTTTTATTAATTTATTAATATCTCATTATCTCGGATCGGAGTTAGAGTTTGATGATAAAATTATTAGAAATTAATGAGAAATTTTGTGAAAAGATGAAAACCATGCTAGTTTTTATAACAGAATGATGGAATGCTGCCTGTATTATTATCTATAATCAGAACCATACTCGATTTGAAGGTAATCACTTCGGAGACTTTTCATACATGATTTTTAAAAAAGGGGAGTGGATATTGTGCTTAGGAGTAAAAGGGAAGTTCAGGTGTTTCTAAAAATTTTCGAAGCATTTGCAAATTGGGATGGAGAAAAACACTTTCTTACTATGGAAACAGAGAATCCTAAGGGAATCCTGACGATTATGAAATCATCTGATGGTGCTTTTTATTATCACCGAAAGAATGAATTGTATTGGGACATAAAAGAAATAAAAGTGGAATCAGGTATTTTAACAGACATCATTTGGGCATTTAGACAGGCTGTTAATAAATCAATCAAAGAAATCGCTGTGTAGGATTTAAGGAGCAAAATCAGAATAATAAAAAAGAAGGCAAGCCGTATTGGGGCTTGCCTTCTTTTATCTATAATTATCCGCGTCTTCCGCCTCTGCCGCCACGTTTTGTTTCGGTGCTGCGTTTTAAGCTGGATAAATTTTCTTCACTCGCTTTTAAAAATTTAGCCATTTTATCTTCAAAGTTTTCTTTTGGTTTAAAGTTGCCGCCTTTTGAACGGAAGTCTTTTGATTGCCTATTATCTCTACCTTGGCGTTGTGGACGCTGGGAATAAGAAGAAGTTTGCCCTTCTGGCTTATCAATAGCTTTTTTAATAGACAAGGCAGTTTTTCCGTCTTTCTCACTAATTACCTTAACTTCAACTTGATCTCCAACTTTGAGGTGATCATTAACGTCTTTAACATAGCTGTCAGCTACTTCACTAATGTGCACAAGGCCAGTTGTGCCACCTGGTAATTCTACAAACGCTCCAAAATTAGTAATACCCGTTACTTTACCTTGTACTTTGCTGCCTACTTCGATCGACAAAAAGAGTTCCCCCTAAATAATGTTTTCAACACTTAATTATACAGTGTTATAAAGACAATATCAAGCTGTATTCTGTTTTATTTGGGCACAATAATAATACATTCAAAAATTGTTATCACATACATCCCCATAAAAAAAAATCCAATGACAGGATCTAAAATATCCCATCAAATGGACCTTTTTTTAATAATCGGTGACAATTCTATTTCGGTCAAGGTAAGCTTCAATGACTTCACTAACCTGATAAGATACCTGTGGTGAGTCATAATTTTCAAAAACTTGCTCACATTGAGTTTTATAAGCCATGATTTCATCATAGTGTGCCAAGTGTCTTTGGATATCTTCTTCTTTATCATTTCGTGCTTTGTGTCTTTCGATAACGGTGTCACGATCAGAATAGATGAATAAGCGCATCACCTTGTCACCATACATTTCTTTCAACTTTTCTGTGCCTTCAGGATTTAGCGTTAAGTAGACAAGATTATGATCTTCAAAGGCTTTGACGATATCTTCTTCGCGGATTCCATAATGAATCCCATCGATATCCACACACTCAAGAAATTCTTGGTTGTCTTTCAGTTTGTTGAAGGTTTCGTCAGTAACAAAATGGTAGTCAACACCATCTTGTTCATAATGGCGGGGAGGACGAGTCGTGTAAGAAAGGACTGTTTCCATATCAAACGCGGTCGCGACCATCTTGGCAATGGTCTTTCTTCCAGATCCATCGGGTCCAGTGTAAATGAAAAGCTTTTCCTTATCCTTGATTTTATACATAGATTACCTCCTAGTAGAAAATTTAGTTTAATTAAAAAAAGAGATCCACAGATGTATAAAATTACTGTTAAGTGAGTGATCTATACTATCCTAAAAACAGGATACTTACATTATAACAGATTTTTCACTGCGTTTTTGACTTTTCTGATATTTATATAGAGAAAAGTGCTAAACAGCTTCTTTATTTAATGTACCCGTTCTCTTGAGTCTTGTAAAGCTGTTGTGTAACAGTGTGTTGAAATAAAAAGTCGAAATGTCTTGTATTTCAAGTATAATGAACATATTCAGATTTTGCATATGATAATTCTTTCAGAGAAATCCTATATAGAAGTTGGATAATACAAAAAAATGAGGTTACAACATGAGTGAAAAAAAGTTTGAGGATTATCATTTAAGCGAGGAAATAAGAAGGGCGCTTACAGTGTTAAAGTACGATAATCCCACTGAAGTACAAAAAGAAGTGATACCAAAGGCATTAGAGAATCTAGATTTGGTTGTAAAATCACAAACAGGCAGCGGTAAGACTGCATCTTTTGCAATTCCTATTTGTGAGATGATGGAATGGGAGGAAAGAAAGCCCCAGACATTAATACTTACACCTACTCGTGAGCTGGCTGTCCAGGTTCGTGAAGATGTTACGAATATTGGCCGGTTTAAACGAATTAAAGCGATGGCGGTTTATGGAAAAGAACCTTTCTCAAAACAAAAGGAAGAGTTGAAACAAAAAACACATGTAGTCGTCGGGACTCCTGGTCGTACGATGGACCATATCGAAAGGGGAACGCTTGAATTAGATAAAATCAAATATCTAATTATTGATGAAGCGGACGAAATGTTAAATATGGGCTTTATTGATGAAGTGGAAGCCATCATAAAAGAACTCCCAGAGAACCGAGTAACGATGGTGTTTTCAGCAACCTTACCAAAGGATGTTGAAAAACTTTGTCATCAATATATGAAAGATCCCATCCATATTGAAATTGCAGCTACGGGTGTCACAACGAATACGATTGAACATGCTGTCGTTGAAGTAAAGGATGAAGATAAGGTTTCACTGTTGAAAGATTTAACAGTGGTTGAGAATCCAGACAGCTGCATTATATTTTGCCGAACAAAAGAAAATGTGGAAAATGTTTATACAGAGTTGGAAAAAGCCAATTATTCTTGTGAAAGACTGCATGGAGGGCTTGAACAAGAGGATCGGTTTGGCGTAATGGATGGCTTTAAAATGGGGAACTTCCGCTATCTTGTAGCAACAGATGTCGCCGCTAGGGGAATCGATATTGATAATGTGACACTGATTATTAATTACGATGTTCCAATGGAAAAAGAGAGTTATGTTCACCGAACAGGAAGAACAGGAAGAGCCGGAAACAAAGGAAAAGCGATTACCTTCGCGACACCATATGAAGAGAAATTTGTTAAGGCAATTGAAAGATATATTGGCTTTGAAATCCCTAAGTTGGAAGTTCCAACCCAGGATGAAGTTACGAGTGGAAAAGCAGCATTTGAAGAAAAACTTAGCGGCCGGAGAGTTGTAAGAAATAATAAAACAGCTCGAATTAACAAGGATATTACCAAGCTCCACTTTGGTGGCGGTAAGAAGAAAAAGCTTCGCGCGGTAGACTTTGTTGGGACAATCTCCAATATCCCTGGAGTTACAGCTGAAGATATTGGCATTATCACCATCCAGGACAACCTAACCTATGTTGACATCCTTAATGGAAAAGGCTCAGTAGTCCTCCAAGCAATGGAAAAGACAACCGTCAAAGGAAAGAAGCTCAAAGTGAGTAAGGCTTTAAAATAATTTTAACTAATTTTGGACGATTAAATATACAATAATCGTCCTTATTTTTATAATAAAGAAGGAGTTACTATAATGAAGTATTTTAAATCACAAATGAAACAATTAGTAAAAGAAAATAAAGAACTGCAGATGCACTTAAAAGAGTTAATAAATGAACATGATCTTGAAAAGAACTTTGCACTTAAGGCATTGTATCATTCAGAAGTAGCAGATGGCGGCAGGTATCAGACAGCCTATCAAGCACTCGATGTGCCGAAAGAGTAAGCTTTATTGAGAAGAGGGGAAAGCCATGGATATTAGAAATATTTTACTAGTCAGCCCAATGTATAAAGAGCTTCAATTATTAATAGAAAAGGAAGTCCCAGGAAAGTCCTTTCGTTTTATTCCTGAGGAAAAACTGACCCAAGCTGATTTAAGCTGGGCAGATGCGTTAGTTTCTTTTAATCTAAAAGCTGACTATGATTATAGCTCAGTGAAATGGGTTCATTCGCTAGGTGCAGGGGTTGACCGTTTTTTATTTAAGAAGGAATGGAATGATGAGATCCTATTAACCAGAACGATTTGTTCGTTTGGGCAGAGAATTGCAGAGTATTGCTTAAGTTACATCCTAAAGGATTTACAATTTCATGATACCTTCCTAGAAAAACAGCAGCAAAAAAGATGGGAGCAGCGTACCCCGAAATTATTAGGTGAACAAAAAATTTTAGTTTATGGAACCGGTGAAATTGGTCAAATGATTGCAAAGGTTTTTTCTCGGCTGGGGGTAGACGTCTATGGGGTTTCTTTAAGTGGGAAGGAAAAAGAATATTATACTGAAGTCTTGAAGCTTGATTCTCATTTTTCTCTATTAAGTGAAATGAATTATGTGATCAATACTTTGCCGTTGACAGAACGGACGGAGAAATTATTCGACGGTGCTATCTTTGGTCAACTATCGAATGCGGGATTTATTAATGTGGGGAGAGGGGCTTCAGTAGATGAAGAAGCCTTACTGCAGGCTTTGACAGACAACCAAGTCACCTTTGCCGTACTCGATGTCCTTGCACAAGAACCACTTCCAGAAGACAATCCATTATGGAGTCATCCAAGGATTCAAATTACTCCACATATTTCTGCGGTTACATCAGCAAATGAGGGGGCAGCTTGCTTTTTAGAAACTCTTAAAAACATCGACGAAAACAAGCTTTTGACTAATAAAGTTGATACAAAAAAAGGTTATTAATGATTGAGAATAGAGGAAACAAACGGAAACCCTAATTGAAGGGTTTTTTTCTTTAGTATGGTAACGCTTTAAAAAAAGTTAGGAAATGTTCACATATGGAGAAGAGAAAATGCGGTAAAATGAACTTGTATCATTTCATGTGAATAAATTCACAAATGATAGAATAAATCATTTTAGTATTTCACAAAAAAACAGAGGTGAAGCACCATGGGAGAACTTTCAATAAGTGCCTTACTTATTAGATTTTTATTAGGCGGAGCAGCTGTTGTTGTTTCAACACTTGTTGCTAGGAATTTAGGTGAAAAAGCTGGGGGTATTTTTGCAGCTTTTCCAGCCGTGTATTTAGCGGCTTTGTTGACAGTTGGTTTGGACTTCAGTGGAGATGACTTAGTAGCCCATTCCATTCTATTATCAAAAGGCGCCATCGTCGGCATGGGAATTAATATTCTCGTGGCGATTCTTGCAGGATACCTCCTGCCAAGACAAGGTTGGAAACGTGGACTTATCCAGGCTATGGGATTTTGGTTAGTTGTATCAATGGCAGTTGTGATGATTACCACTTACTCATAAGAAAGGGTGCTACTTATGTATAAAGATTTAATGATTCGCTTTACTCTCGGCGGGACAGCGGTGATGGTAAGCTATTTAATAACGGTCATTTCTCCTTGGAAAATCCTTGCTGGAATCTTTGCCGCATTTCCAGCCGTGATGATTACAGCCGTTTTAATGGTAGGAATTGCTTCTGGTTCAAAGAAGGCCGCTAAGATTGCAAATGGTTCGGTTTTTGGAATGATTGGCGGTGTTGTCTGTGTGGCAACGGTTTGGACCGTATTGCAAGTCAACGGAAATTGGTCTTTAAGTATTTTATTAGGACTTTTGCTCTGGTTGATTTGTTCCATCATTGTTTCTTCATTAAGGGATAAGCTTAGGAATGTTAGAAAAAACACCTTTAGGACAAATATTCTAGTAAAACATAAATTAAGTACAAAACAAGACGGCTAACAGCCGCCTTGTGTATTGTTAAATATATAATGTACAAATAATTACCTATTCCTCTGTATTTTCAGTACCTTCCTCAGTACCTTCTTCGTTTTGTTCTGTTTCTTCTGTTTCTGTGTCATCATTTCCAGCATCAGCACATCCAGTGGCAACTCCAAGTAACATAAAAACGGACATTACAGCAACTAACCATGTTTTGTAACTTTTCATCTTTAAAATTCCTCCTTGAATGCTTGCAATTTTGTACTACAGGATTATCATACAAGCTTTTGAAAAAAAATAGATGCAATTTTCCATTTCTTAACACTCATTAACATCATCTTAAAATAACTTCAAACTTAATGAAGTAAATTTTACAAATTATTAATAAAATTGCGAACATTTAAGTGGTGATTATTTTGTTTGCTACATAAACAAATAAAGATTGACCAAGTACTATTAATTTGTTACTCTATACTTAACTTTTTTTCTTATTAAGAAACTTTTGAAACTAAACTAATTGTTGATAATACATTTATGATATATTGATAAGATAAAATAACAATAGAAGGTGGGTAAAATGAACTTACAAGCAGATGTTTGTATCGTTGGCGGCGGACCTGCAGGGACATTACTCGGACATTTATTAGCTAAAAACGGGGTATCTACCATTATTATTGAACGATCTGCTGGAGTTAATCGTCAATTCAGAGGCGAGCATATTAACGCTGAAACTGAGGCAATTCTAAAAGAACATCAATTATTTGAGAGAATAGAAGAGCTAGGTATACTTAAAATGAAAAAAGTAGAATACTTCGCTGGTAGAAATATAGTAAAAAGTATTACTCCCGGAAACCACGAAGATCATGTAGGAATTCATGTGCCTCAAGCACATTTATTAAGTGCAATCATCGAAGAGTCAGAGGAAAATAATCATTTTCAACTATTATTTAACACAACAGTGAAAGAACTGATTCAAGATGAACAAGGATACTATATAGGTGTGAAAGCATTACAGAATGGGGAAGCAATCCACATTTCAAGCAAGGTTACGATAGGTGCAGATGGACGGTACTCAACAGTCAGAAAGCTTGCAAAAATCCCAACGATTGAAATGACACACGGGTATGACGTTCTATGGGCAAAAATTCCGGCTCCAGAAGGGTGGGAACCTACAACAAGAATGGTTCTGGTAAACGGACATCAGTTGGCATTGTTTTCACAGACGGGAGGACTCATCCAAATCGGCTGGAATATTGCGGAGGGGTCATTTCCAACCCTAAGAAAAGGTTCCATTCAGCCCTTTCTAGAACCATTGATTGAAAGTTTTCCAGAACTTGAGGAAAGTGTTAATAAGAACCTTTTTTCTTGGAACGATTTTGTATGTTTAAAGGTACAAAGCTCTCGTTGTGAAACCTGGGTGGAGGACGGATTAATCTTAATAGGGGACGCGGCTCATACCATGACTCCTACCGGTGCAATCGGGATTAATTGTGGAATGAAAGACGCTCATATCTTAGCACCAATCCTAACCAAAGCATTATCAGATAATAAAATTCAATCAGAGCATCTAAAAATATTTGAAATGAACAGAAAAAACGAAATCAAAACACAACAAATCATGCAAGTAAAACAAGAAACAACCTTAGCGGAGAAATTCGCATAGGTGACAATAATACGGTGACAGGCACCAAATATACAATAAATCGCTTTTATGCAGCGGTTTTTGTATATTTGGTGCTTTTTTGTTTGTGATGTATTAGTAGGATTGGTTTGGATGGGAAATTATATGTTTATCGATTATGAAGGGGTAATGATATGAATTTGAAGTTTCAACTTACTCGTGCCTTTATTATTAGCCTAGTGTCACTCGTGGCTTTTGGGTTAGTGGCGATTCTCATAAGGGCAGATGTGATTGTGGATTTTGATCATAGCGTCATTAGAGCACTTCAATCCCAGGAGTCTCCCTTCCTCACCAGGGTCATGGAGTTTTTTACCGTGGTTGGTTCAACACAAGTAGTAGTCGTATTATGTTTATTGATTATCTTTTTTCTATATAAGGTACTGCACCACCGCAGAGAGTTGATATTATTTATCGCTGTTGTCGCAGGTTCACCTTTACTTAACCTATTACTCAAAGAAATCTTCCAAAGAGCGCGTCCTGATTTACATCATCTGATTGAAATTGGTGGATATAGCTTTCCAAGTGGGCATGCCATGAATGCTTTTACGGTGTATGGAATACTAACCTTCCTACTTTGGCGCCATATCTTTAATTCAGCAGGACGGAGCCTTTTACTGCTGTTTAGCGCCTTTGTAGTTTTTATGATAGGGATAAGTAGAATTTATTTGGGCGTCCATTATCCAAGTGACGTAATCGGCGGGTATTTTGCCAGCGGCTTCTGGCTGGCCGCATCAATTTGGTTCTTTCAATGGTATATGGAAAGACAACCGCATCTGGCTGGCAGGATGCTAAAAAGATCATAAAAATTTCAAACAAAGGAACTAGAAGCATGGAATTTATTACAACGAAACAGTGGGACGAAGACCTTTGGCAAAAGACGAGGGATATCTATAATGTCGCCTTTGGAGAGCATGCGACCAAACCTGAAAAGATTATTAGAAATATGTTTGCAAGGGGGCTTAGTTCTCTCCATGTGTTAAAGGAAAACGATGAGGTTTTTGCCATGGCACTGACGGGCTCGATACCCAGTTCAAGTGTACTGCTGCTGGATTACTTAGCTGTACGGAAGGACTTGCGTGGTCATGGGATTGGAAAAGAGATTTGTGATTACATCATAGAGTGGGCACGGTCAGAGCCTCAATTCAAACGTATTCTGGTTGAGGTAGAATGTGATGAAACGTCTGAAAATCAAGCAAGAATTCATTTCTGGGAAAAATGTGGTTTTCATTTGTTAGATGATTATAAGCATTGCTATAAATGGGGGCCACAACATTATATGGCAATGGTTCTTTACCTTAAAAGTAAGCCTGCTACTCCATTAAAAGGGGAAGATTGCCTCAAATATATGGCCACATTTCATAAAGAATCCTACAAATTGGACTAGTCCCATCTCCTTGAAAACTGTAGAATAATGGTAATGAATTTCTACTATTTAAGGGGATGGGAGAGTTGAGATGATTACATATCCATTTTTGAAAAAAAGGGCAACTATAGGAGTAACAGCACCTTCATCAGGTGTAGAAGAAGAGCTGCACGAGTTGGTGAAACTTTCATGCAGCCGATTAGAAGCAAACGGCTATTGCATTTTATGTGGTGATACCTTATGGACTCAGGACAAAGCAAAATCTTCTCCTGCAAAAAAGCGTGCCCAAGAGTTTAATGAAATGATGAAAAATGAAGCAATCGATCTCATCCTTCCGCCGTGGGGTGGAGAACTGCTCATTGAAATCCTTGAAGAGCTTGATTTTGATAATATGAAAAACAAGTGGGTGCTCGGTTATTCGGATACGAGCATGTTGCTGCTGGCTATTACGTTAAAGACAGGTATAGCTACTGCACATGGAACGAACTTAATTGATTTAAGAGGCGAATTTTCTGATGATACAACTGCTATGTGGGTAAGTGTTTTATCTACAAAAACAGGGTCATCGATTACCCAATATTCATCTGAAAAATATCAACAGAAGTGGCAGCATGACAACCCATCACCTTGTGTTTTTCACTTAACAGAGGAAACCAAATGGAAAATCGTTTCGGGTGTAAAGGTAAAGGCTGAAGGGCGTTTGCTGGGAGGCTGCATTGATATTATCAGACATTTAATTGGTACTCCTTATGGGGATTTACAGAACTTTAGGGAAAAGCATATTCATGATGAACCCATCATGTGGTATTTTGAAAATTGTGAGTTAAAAACAACTGATTTGCGCAGATCTTTAATGCAAATGAAATTAGCAGGATGGTTTGAAAACTGTACTTGTATCATATTTGGTCGAAGTCCTGCCAATGAACCAGTTGAAAACTATACGATTGAGGATGTTTACCAAGACTTATCTGGTGAGCTCGAAATCCCGATAGTTTATGACATTGATTGTGGACATGTTCCCCCACAAATTACATTTATAAATGGAGCATATGGCATTGTTGAAGTGGAAGATAGGAAAGGGACAATAGTGCAATACTTTAAAGAGTAGAATAGTATACTCGTCCCCTACGCATCAAAAAATGGAGGCTGAGTGAATCAAAGAGGATATCTGATTCCCTTTAATTCTGTTGAAAGGTGTAAAGGGTCATCAGATTTTTCTGCTGACCCTTTTTTTAAAATTAGGCTGTGTTAAATCTGAATGTTGATTTTACTGTGTTTGGAAAATAAGCGGAGGTTTTCCGCTTATGGTATCCAAATCATTGGATTTTGTCTTATTTAAAGCTGGTAACCGTAATATTTCCGCTTATATCTGCTTCATAAGGTACCTTTATCTACAATAGCCGGAAATTCTCCGCCTATGAATAATCAAGCCTACACGAAAATCAACAATGAATAATAACACAGCCTTAAATTAAAACATTACAAAAGTTAATCTAAGTTTACTGACATTAGGGTGGAAACGTCTTTAAAACCCAGCTTTGCATAAAGATGCTTGGCAGGGTTTCCGGCATAAACATTCAATTGAACCTTTTTATGGCCCTCTGCACGTAATTGTATGAATGCGGCCTTGCATAATTTTTCGGCAGCTCCCTGTTTGCGATAGGGTGGGAGCACATACATCTCATTGATAAAGCCTACCTCTTCATCACTGTTTTGATCGATGATACGACCTAATCCCACCCAGCCTTGAATAACATTATTTTTAACTCGAACAAGATAATAACCACCGCCATTTAAAAAAGGTGTCATCATTTCAATTGCTTTTTCACGGCTTGGCTTTACGTAGCCCATTGTGGCTTCTTTTAATACCTCTAAATGGTAATTCAAGATTCGTTGAGTCTCCTCGAAGGTTGCTCTTCTAATCGTCATTTCCCTTTGCAGCTCCTTTTAAAACTAGAACAAATACTTACTCTTTATCTAGTCAAATACCTATCTTATAATATGAAATTAAATTTTAAGTGGATACTGCATTTTGGGCCAGAGTGGTAAACTCCGGTCATAATTAAAAATTTATATGTAAACCTAATTGTATTTATAGTTGACATAAATGCACGAACCAATTAATCTTAATTTATAGAATATTTTGGGGGAATGGTTATGAAACTTAAAACTTCTGAACTTACATTAGCGGCAATGTTTGTGGCTCTAATGGCTGTGGGGGCTAACATTACATCACTAGCTCCATTCATGGTCGTGGGGGGAGTACCTATAACGCTGCAAACATTTTTTGCGATTTTAGCAGGAGTTGTTCTTGGCAGTAGATTAGGAGCAATCGCTATGATGGTTTATGCTTTCGTTGGATTAGTAGGAGTACCTGTATTTGCTCAATTTGGCGGGGGGTTTGGCATGTTCTTGAAGCCAACATTTGGATTTATTGTTTCTTATGTTTTTACAGCGTATGTAACAGGTTACATAATTGAAAAAATGAAAAACACTGTTGGGGTATTTGTTTTCGCAGCACTTGTTGGGATGGTAATCAACTATCTTTTCGGGACGAACTGGATGTACGCAGCTTATAAAGTTTGGGCTTCCGCACCAGATGGCTTTACCTATAAGCTCGCTTGGTTATGGATGGTTGTTCCTCTTCCAAAGGATATTATTCTAGCCATTTTAGCAGGTGTTATGGGACATCGTTTAAAACGTACCTTGGCGAGAAGTCAATTTAGCAATGCTAGAAAAGTGAGTTAACGGGGGGATTATATGAGTAAATGGAATGAATTGGCTTTAGAAGTGCTAAATGGTCATAAAATTACGAAAGAGGAAGCATTAAGTATTCTAAATTCCTCGGATTTGGAGTTATTAGAGGTATTACAGGGAGCTTACTTAATTCGCCATCACTATTATGGAAATAAGGTTAAGCTTAATATGTTAATTAATACGAAATCAGGTCTTTGTCCTGAGAATTGTGGCTATTGTTCGCAATCAAGTATCTCTAATGCTCCGATTCAAAAATATCGAATGGTGGATAAAGATACCATCCTTAAAGGAGCAGACCAAGCTTATCAGCTTCATGCCGGTACCTATTGCATAGTGGCAAGTGGACGCGGTCCTAGTAATCATGAATTAGACCAGGTTGTTACAGCAGTAAAGGAAATAAAGGACAAATATCAAATGAAAATTTGTGCCTGCCTTGGAATTTTAAAACCAGACCAGGCAGCTAAGCTGAAGGAAGCTGGTGTTGATCGCTACAATCACAACCTAAACACCTCAGAAGATCACCACGACTCCATCACCACATCACACTCTTATGATGATCGAGTTAATACGGTTGAGTTAGTAAAAGAATCAGGGATTTCTCCTTGTTCAGGGATAATTGTTGGTATGAAGGAAACAAAAGAGGATGTAGTAAACGTGGCAATGAGTCTAAAGGTATTAGATGCAGATTCCATTCCCGTTAATTTTCTACATGCAATAGAGGGTACTCCTCTTGAAGGAACAAAGGAGTTAAATCCTAGATACTGCTTAAAGGTTTTAGCGCTTATGAGGTTTGTGAATCCAACGAAGGAAATCAGAATTTCGGGTGGACGAGAAGTTAACCTAGGAAGTTTGCAGCCGTTTGGATTATATGCAGCGAATTCCATCTTTGTAGGGGATTACTTAACCACTTCAGGACAAGAAACTACTGCAGATCATCAAATGCTTGAGGATTTAGGTTTTGAGGTGGATTTTGTTAAAGAAACCCTTAATGCTTAACTAAAACATAGTTGAAGATATATCTGGGCATCATCCTTTAGGTGATGTCCTTTTTTCGTGTCATAATTACTTTAAGGTCAGACGAAGGTTTTCAAAATTCTTGATGAAAAAATGAGGGAATCAACGAAAGTTAACTTCACCCATATAAAAATAAACTCCCCATTTCAGAGTTGAAAATGGGGAGTTTATTATGCTAAATGATATAAGGACCGAAGAATATGGTTAAGAGTAAGATGTGAACACCAACAAAATACATAATTCTTACAGTACCGGCCCAATGATTTGTTTTTTTCGTCTGAATCGTTAACCAAAAAGCAATGATTGCGAATAAAATCATGTAAAAAAATGAGCCGCCGGTAAAAGTTAAGTAATTCGGTGCGTTACTATAAATGTTGTCAACAAAAAATCGATCTCTCCAAATAACTGCTGCTACAGCATAAAGCCCAATTCCTGTATAAAAGTACCAAGCAGGGTCACGGTCAGCAATTCTATTTCTGAACATATACATAAACACAATGAAAAGTATGGGCCAAATAAACCAAGTAATAGAAAAGGCAATCCCAAAAAATGACGAAGTTACCATGCCAAGTGTTTTTCCAAGTGCATGCAGCCAAACGTCTTGCGTGAACTCAATTAAATCACTTATAGCGTCTTTATTAGATGATGAAATTTTTATTTTATGTCCGTCACCATCCAAATCCACCCAAGCAATGGTTTCATCATTCATCCACTGCGGGTTAGTTGAGATTTCTGGAGTATTGCTGCGTCTCTCTGTTTTCGTTCTCCCTTCTTCGTTTATATCAGCAGTATAGATATTAAAGGTTGAGCTATCATTGAATTGAGTTTCTGTTCGCCCATTAGCATGAAATAATATAGTTGGTTTATCATTTTTTAATTTAAGAACGACATCTGAAACCTCAGTCAGTTTTTTTGTACCGGCTGGGTCTTGAAAATGTAATTCAAATAGCTGCGGCATATCCTGGCTCGTAACCTTTGTCTGCATAAAATAATTGAAAAACTCTGGATTTCCTTGAGTGGATTGCAGCTCCTCCTGAAGTAAAAATGCTACGGTTTGATCCTCCAATGCAAAGGAAATATCGTTAACAATTTTTCCTGGGTCAACCTTTAATCTTGTTTGATAGACGGTATTTATTTTCCCGTTAATGAATTGGTGGAGTGTAAGATCGACACCGTTTGGATCTGAAGCATAGGCTAGTATACTTACTCCCTCTTCGTTTTCCTGAGGAATAATATCTAGTTTCTTTAAATCAACATCCATAATCTTTTCGGATTTCTTACTATCCGGTGTAAGTTGAAAGAGTGAGTTTTCTTTTATATACAGAATACTGTTTTCCATAGGATAAAACTTCTCAACATCTGTAATAATAGTATTCTTATCTTGATCATAAATATTTTTAAAATCAAAGTAGATGATTGTATCATCTTGCTGATATAATTGTGTCCATTTATCAACTGGAATGTCGTATGTATTCTGATCTTTAACCTTGTAGTCTTTTCCAAGTGTTGTAGTGGCTAATTTTCCACCCTCGAATCTAGTAAAAACAAATTCTCCATCTTCTGTTACTTGTACAGAAGGCAGTTTATTTAGATCGGTGACTCCAACCGTTAAGGCCCTGCTCCAATCTGAGGCAGGCGGTTCTGTCACTTTAGTAAAGTTTTGATAAAATAATAATAGTAATCCAAAAATAAGGATAAACCCAGGAATTACCCAATGTAGCTGTGCTAAGAATTTATTCTTCATTTTAAACCCCCATGTTACTACTTCAAATTCTCTATTTATTCTAACAAAAATAATAGTAACATAATTCTGACAGAATAGGCTATTTCAAATAATATTGACTTGTAAAAAATTGTTATATAGTAATTCCTTTAAAATCTAAGTTAAACCTCTAACCTATTCATGTTAAGATTACTAGGAGAAAAAGATTAGTAGGAGATACAAATGAAAGAGAAGAAAAAACTACAAGAGGTAGATTTATATAAACCGATACAGAGGTACTTTTCAGGCGAGGGCTATGAAGTTTATGGTGAAGTAAAGGACTGTGATATCGTCGCAGTTAAAGAGGAGGAGCTGGTCATTATTGAATTAAAGCTCACATTAAGTGTAGATCTTCTTATTCAAGCAGCCAAACGGCAAAGGTTAACAAATCAAGTATATATAGCGATTCCTAAACCAAAAGTTCGGATGAAATCTAAACAATGGGCAGATAAATGTCAGTTAATTAAAAGGCTTGAGCTGGGTTTAATTGTCGTTTCCTTCTCAGGAAACCGTTCAACAGCAGATATTCTTATCCATCCAATCCCCTATAATCGCACCAAAGGCACTGCAAGAAATAAGTTGAAACGAGAAGCCATCTTGAAGGAAATTAGCGGACGCAGTGCCGATTTCAATGTGGGGGGAAGTAATCGGACGAAAATCATGACTGCCTACAAAGAAAATTGCATTCAAATTGCTTGTCTCCTAAATAAAATGGGACCGTTATCCCCGAAAGCATTAAAATATCTGGGAGCAGGTGATAAAATACCCTCTATCTTAACAAAAAACTATTATGGATGGTTTGATAGGATTAAAAGGGGAACCTACATCCTTAATGAAAAAGGCAAACTTGAGATGCAGGAGTATCAGGATCTAATAAAATATTATTTAGAAAAACTAGAATTAAGGGACGGGGGAGATTCCAATTGAAGAGTATTACGGTTGTTTCCCTGTTAGATGTCATTAGTGAATTATTTTCAGAGGAAATTTCGATTGCGGTCTCGGATACTTGTGAGTATATCTATTATCGCCCTAGTAAAAGGGTGGATTTGAAGATCCGGCGAGGTGACCTTTTGAAGGAAGGGACCATTGCTCATAAAGCGATATTTTCTAGGCAGAAGGTATCGGAATTTATCGACCGGGATGTCTTTGGCGTCCCGTATCATGGAATGGCGGTGCCATTTTTCCATGAAGGGAAGTTGGAAGGGTGTGTTACAGCGATTTTTCCTGCTTTAACGAGTGGAAAATTAGTTGTAACGATTAAAACGGAGGATGGCTGGATTCCCATGCCTTTTTCCGAGGTAATTTATTTAGAAGCCAAGGAGAAAAAAACGGTTGTAAATGGTAAGGAACATTCTGGTACCCATAAAAACACCTTACAGGATTTTGAATTTTTGCTGCCAAAAGATCATTTTATCCGTTGCCATCGCTCGTTTATTGTCAATGTCGATCATATAAAAGAGATATTTCCTGATACGCATTCCACCTTTATTCTGTCAATGGATAACGGGGACAGAGTGCCAGTCAGTCAATCGTACTCCAGCTATTTTCGCAGACTGCTTGGTTTTTAATTCTGCTGCTTTAGAAATCGAATTCGCTGTTTTGTCTGAAAATTCCGTAGTTAATCCCCCATTTCCCTTTTTGATAAACATCTTCAGTTAAAATAAGGATAAAGGGGAGTGGGATGGATGATGGAAAACAATTTAAAACGGATTAGGGATCCAAGACTTTGGGACAGGGTCGTGACACCGGAAGAGGCAGCGGAGTGGATTGAAGATGGAATGACATTGGGGCTAAGCGGCTTTACACGTGCAGGTGACGTGAAAGCAGTTCCGTTTGCATTGGTAAATCGGGCTAAGTCCGAAAACTTTAAAGTCAACGTTTATACAGGCGCTTCCTTAGGCTCTGATGTAGATAAATTGTTTGCAGAAGCTGGGATTCTTGGAAAAAGACTTCCGTTTCAAGCAGATCCGACAATGAGAAAGAAGATTAATAGCGGCGAGCTATTATTTGTCGATCAACACTTGTCACACACTGCTGAAATGGTACGTGCCAATGTGATTGCCCCTATTGATTTTGCTATTTTGGAAGCGGTATCAATTACAGAGGATGGAATGGTTATTCCAACTACCTCCGTAGGAAATTCATTGTCGTTTGCCTTGAATGCAAAGTCAATCATCATTGAAATCAACTTAGCTCAAAATGAAAATCTTGAAGGACTCCATGATTTATATGAACCTGGGAAACAAGGGGATAGGGAACCAATCCCATTAACCGAAACGAATGACCGCATTGGAACATACGGTATTAATATTGATGTCAAAAAGGTAAAAGGCATCGTTTTTACCAACCAGCTTGATTCTCCGTCAACAATCGTCCCGCCTGATGAGGAAACGGAAATCATGGCTCAGCATTTGATTCAGTTTTTACGCAAGGAAGTGGCTGCTGGCAGACTAACAGAACGTTTGGCACCGCTCCAGTCAGGAATTGGATCCGTCGCTAACGCAGTTCTTCATGGGATGATTGATTCCGAATTTCAAGATTTAGAGGTCTATTCAGAAGTATTACAGGATGCGGTGTTTGATCTGATTGATGCCGGGAAAGTGCGGACTGCCTCTTGCTGCTCGATTACTCTTTCGGATGGAAAAATGAAAGAGGTATTTGCTCATTTTGAAAAGTACCGTGACAAATTAATCATGAGACCGCAGGAAATTTCAAATCATCCGGAAATTATCCGTCGACTTGGATTGATTTCTATTAATACAGCATTAGAAGTAGACATCTATGGAAATGTGAATTCTACCCATGTGTTAGGTACAAAAATGATGAACGGTATTGGTGGATCTGGAGACTTTGCCCGCAACGCCCGTTTGGCCATTTTTGTAACAAAATCGATTGCAAAAGGCGGTAACATATCAAGTATCGTTCCTTTTGTTTCACATGTGGATCATACGGAACATGATGTGGATGTGATTGTGACGGAGCAGGGTTATGCAGATTTACGTGGTCTTGCACCAAGAGAACGGGTGGAATTAATTATTGAGAATTGTACCCATCCAATGTACCGTGAGCAGCTTCGTGAATATTACCAAGAAGCTTTGACTAGAGGCGGTCAAACCCCGCATGTATTAGAAAAAGCCTTCTCTTGGCATATCAATTTTTCTCAGCAGGGAACAATGTTACAAAAGGTATTGGAAACAGTGTAGAAAAAATCTTGGGATATTAATTTGCTTTAAATGGATATCTCTGTTATAGTAAAGAAGAATTATTTTTGTTTGTCAGTTGGATTAAAAAGTTTTCAAACTTTACGTCTAAAGAACTGAGCAAGGATAGTAACACAATGTGTGCACAGCACACGAGGAGGAAACAACAAATGGAACAAGGTAAAGTAAAATGGTTTAATGCAGAAAAAGGTTTCGGATTCATCGAAAGAGAAGCAGGAGACGATGTATTCGTACATTTCTCAGCTATCCAAAGCGAAGGTTTCAAAACTTTAGACGAAGGTCAAGCAGTTACTTTTGAAGTAGAACAAGGTCAACGTGGACCCCAAGCTACTAACGTTCGTAAGGCATAATTAGAACCGACATATATAAAAAGACTCTCAATTGAGAGTCTTTTTTTTATGTCTGAAAAAGCTCTGAAACTAATCGTGCCCGTTTATTAGGGAAAATAGGAGTGGCGGTAACGATAAGGAGTGAATCGTGCCCTTGGACGAGGAAAAGTCGGATTATCAGTAACGATTAAGAGTTTTTCGTTACCATGAACAAGGAATTGTCTGGATAGCGGTAAGATTAGGAGCGAATCGTTCCCATCATCTCAAAAAAACAATTTAAACGGTCACGAATAGAAAATATTTTAACAAAAAACCCTGCTCAAAAATTGAGCAGGGCGGGTAATCGAAAAACGTAAAACGTAAAGCAAATGGTAGACTTAGTATAGCACACAATCATCGCAATCCCTAATTATTTTTGAAAATAACCAAAAAACGCCCCATTTACCGAATGCCAGCGGCTTTTTCAACCTGCGCTTGATGTTTGGCATCCGCTTTCCCATCGACATGACGTGTGCTATTTCCAAAATAAACGTCAAAATGTCCGGTAATGCCATTGTTTGCAATATACTCTCGTTCATGGGGCATAAAGCTCATGCTGGCCGCAATCTTTCTCCCGTCTACCTCGAGGACTACTGCTCGTGGTGTCCAGGAAAATCCTCCCCAAATACTTCTTGCAATGTTGGAATCATTCGTAGTAACTGTCTCACTGTCAGCATGGTTTGCACCAATCGTTCGTTTTATATAAAAACTTTTCCCTGTTTCAAAGTCTGTCACTTTTGCTGTCTTTCCAATGGTAAAAATATATTGAGCCTCGGTCCACCAATCCATCATTTCCCCATGTCTTTCACTGACAACTTCTTTTACTCCAATATTGTGTACAGGTATTTTCAATTTTTGACCAACTGAAAGCATACTTCTCGTTGTCAGGTTATTAGCTTTTAATAAATCGGCCTGAGGAACTCCATACCGTACGCTTAAATCCCATATGTTATCACCAGATGCAATGGTATGTGTGGTGTAGGTAATGGTGTTGATTCCTGTCTGAGAAGGTGTATTCAATCCATCAGGAATTGTTAGAGCTTGACCCACTTGTAAAAAATCGCTATTTAAATGGTTCGCGGCTCGAATACTGTCAACAGTAACATCAAATTGTTTCGCGATGACGGAAAGACTTTCCCCTGATTTGACGGCATATGTAAAGGTATCTCTTTGTTCTTTGTTAAGTGGTGCGGGTGCAGGAGCAAATGGTTGGGATGGTGTTGCGCCAGCAGCCGGAATCGTTAACGTTTGTCCGATTGAAAGAATGTCACTAGTTAAGTTATTCGCACTTTTCAAGGCAGCAACAGTCGACCCGAAGCGTTTCGAAATACTATATAAAGTATCCCCTGCCGCCACAGTATATTGTGTAGGTACAGGAGCAGACGGCTGAGCAGGTGTTGCGCCAGCAGCTGGAATGGTTAACGTTTGCCCGATTGAAAGAATGTCACTAGTTAAGTTATTCGCACTTTTCAAGGCAGCAACAGTCGACCCGAAGCGTTTCGAAATACTATATAAAGTATCCCCAGCAGCTACTGTATATTGTGCAGGTGCAGGTGCAGGAGCAAACGGCTGAGCAGGTGTATCGCCGGCACCTGGAATCGTTAACGTTTGTCCGATTGAAAGAATCTCACTAGTTAAGTTATTCGCATTTTTCAAGGCAGCAACAGTCGACCGGAAGCGTTTCGAAATACTATATAAATTATCGCCCGCGCCCACAGTGTATTGTTTAGTTTCCGATGAAGGGATGGTTAATACTTGACCAATTCTAAGAAAATCAGTTACTAAATGATTTGTGCTTCTCAAAGCCGCAGGTGTTGTTCCAAACCTTTTCGAGATACCATATACAGTATCGCCTGCCACAACGGTGTAGGAAGTGATCGAACCTCCATCGGTTTGAGCTGCAATTGCAGGGGTTTCTGCTGCTTGAGCAGAATTATTATCATTTGTACTTAACGAGATTGATGTTACCGCCATACCTCCTAGGATTACCTTAATCAACGTTACTTTTAAACCAGGGTACCGTTCTTTGATAATTTGCTTGGCTGTTGCTTGCAGGCTTATATCTGTAGAGGGTTCGCTGCCCAGTTCGTTAGCAAACTCAGTTAACGAATCATCCAGGTAAAGTAATAAAGTAAATTCGTCACTATGAGGATTTAACTTTCTAATTTCGTATTTTTGAACATTCACCTTGCGTATGATTCTCCTTTCGCAAAAACAAATATATACCATAGTATCCTTCAAGAAATTTGTAATATAAGTTTTTTTTACAATAGGTACTAAAGTCCCGGAGGGGTTTTAAGGGGAAATTAGCAGATTTAAAAGGGTTTAGATGATTTTTTGTTGAATTAAGTATAATAAGTTTTTCCATTGGCGAGGTGGGATAAAATTGAATGATATCCAATATGCTTTTGTAAATGAATATGGCCATTATGGATTCGATTTTGAGCAACTAGAGACTTCGACCCACTTTATAATCGTTTCTATCTTACTAAAAGGTTCTGATAAAGAAATCCTTGAGCAAGAAGTAGAAAGAATTAAATTAAAACACTTTCAACACGGTGAAATAGACGATAATCTTCGAATAGAAATCCTAAAAGACCTAAAGGATTTACCCTTTAAAGTGTATGCGTATGTCATTGATAAACGGAAAATTAGGGAGGACAGCGGTGTTACCTATGAAAAGACGTTTATTAAATTTTTTAATCGTAAGATTTTTGAAGATTTATATCGTACCTTTGAAACCCTTGATCTTGTCGCTGATGAACATGGACCAAAGGAGTTTATGCAGGAATTTATCGCTTACGTAAAACAGAGGTGCATCCCGGATTTATTTAATTATTCAACGTTTGGTTTTAACAATAGCCAATCACAAATTCTTCTTGAATTGTCAGAGTTTATTGCCGGGACGATAGCAAAAGGGTATGATGGAAAATATCACTCTAAACAGTATCCAGCGTTTTATAAACTTTTGAAAAACAAAATCATCACCATAAATCTGTGGCCGCATGATTATAAGCACTATCTCTATGACTACCATTTTGAAAAAACGGATTCAGAAACCGATCAGATTATCATTAAACAAGCTGTTAATTTGGCTTATCAATACATTGAGGAACATCGAAAAAGTGAAGAAGAGGATGAAAGAGTCCGAATTGATTTACTAAAGTTTCTTCTATTTAATCTGAAGGAAAATCCGGATGAGTATGTGTATACTGAGGAAATTCTTGATAACCTGAATGCCATCAGAATCAACAAAATCAAACAACATTATTTTCGCTCCAACATTGTTTCGAAGCTGCGCGATCAGGGATTATTAATTGCCTCCAGCAATAAAGGCTATAAACTGCCCGTGTGTTTAAATGATTTATATGACTTTGTTAATCTATCAAGTTTAACCATACATCCGATGATTCAAAGAGTCGCTAAATGCAGGGACCAAATCCTGCTGGCAACAAACAGGGAAATAGATATTCTCGAAAAATCAGAATATGAATACTTAAAAAGAATGATTGAAATGGAAAAAAACACCGTTAAGATAAATAATTCGTAATACAACTCGTTCACTTGGACGAGTTTTTATTTTGGATTAAAGTCAGTAGGATAAAAGTAAAAATAGGATAATAAATATTTTATTTGGGAAACTATTGGAAATTAATTGTTTTCTGTAGGTGCATAAATGAACAACTATACCAATGATAACACTGCTAGACGATACAAAGCACATGTTAGCATTTTAGGCATTTCTCAAATTCACTTACGTAACCCTTATATAATTGCCTGGTGGTCCGCTGCCTTTCCAGGATTCGGACATTTGCTTTTATCAAAGTACCTTAGAGGGTATGTACTATTTATTTGGGAAGTTATCGTGAATATTAAAGCCCATGTTAATCTAGCTATGATTTATTCCTTTCAAGGAAATATCGATATGGCGAAGGAAGTATTAGACACAAGATGGCTTTTAATGTATATTCCAGTTTACCTTTTTACCATATGGGATAGTTATCGAACAACGGTTGATATGAACAAAATTTATCTGCTGGCAGACAGTGAGGATCACAGTTTCAATACCTTCAGCCTAGGAGCAGTGGAAATAAATTATCTTGATAAAAGAAACCCTATAATAGCCGTAGTATGGTCGCTATTTGTGCCTGGTCTTGGGCAGCTTTATGCACATAGGATTATGACTTCCTTTTTTGTTATCTTTTGGGTGGTTACTTTCTATTATTTTTCGCATGCCCAAGAGGCCGTTTCCCTCTTATTTTTAGGTAAAGTCAGTCAGGCTACCTCTGTATTAAATGCTGAATGGCTCTTATTCCTTCCATCTCATTATGGTTTTGCAGCTTTCGATGCTTACATGAGTGCAATCGAAAGCAATAAACTCTACAAAGAGGAACAAAAGAAATATTTAAAAAAGAATTACCAAGCAACAGGTTTTCGACTACTAAAAGGACAAAAGGTGAAGTGATCCATTTGCAGCTCTTTTCCACTTTTGAAAGTAACGCTTTTTTAGAAATAGCTATTTCACAATTGGAGAAAAAGGGGATTAAAAAAGAAGCTATATTTGCGATCCCACTAGATAATAGAACAGAGGAACGTAAGATTTTTGACTCCACGCATCATTCAGACGGTACCTCATTTAGTGATATAGGGATGGCACTCGCAACTGCTTTTTCGGTAATTGGTGCTAGTATCGGATTTAAATTAGCTTGGGGTCCCATTTACTGGGGACTTATTGGTGCCTTTATCGGATTTTTGCTAGGACTTTCGATTCGACTTTTTACTGAAAGAGTTTTAAAGAAGAAAAACAGGGTTTTAAAAGGAAAGCATTCAGAGGTTATACTCATTATTGATTGTGAAGAAACCCAAGCTGAATTAGTTGAAAATTTACTTTGGAACTATTTTGCATTAGGAGTAGCAAAGGTAAAATGAAAAAGCATCACTATTTTTACATTATAACCCGTTTAATAGACACGATAAAAAGTTCGTTACACGAGTTTTTTGTTCCCATATTATGGATTACGGTTCACTTGGGAGTGTGTAACTTTATAACTAATCCTTTGATATGCTGAAATGAATGGCGATTCCCCATCCGTATTTGCTGCGTATCACAAATCCTCAAAATCCAAATGAAACGAATGGAGCTTTTACGTTTGTAAAAATATGCTAAAGATCAAAATGTTGAATTATCTGCAATTAAAGAGTATTATTTAGGACAGCCAAAAATCGAAATATGTCAAATATTGAGTAATCATTTTATTGAGTAGAACTTGGGGCATGACACGATAGGACCTTTACCCTTTCGATATCGTGCCCTTTGATGATTCATGAAAAAGTCTTTATTAAGGAGAGTTTACTAATGTTGACTAACTTACATACGAAATTAGAAGAAATGTATGAACAAATGGTGGAATGGAGAAGGCACTTTCACCAGCATCCAGAGCTTTCATTTGAGGAGATAGAAACACCTAAAATGATTGCTGAAATATTAACAAGTTATGGCATTGAAGTCCGGACTGGTGTCGGCGGAAGAGGGGTTGTTGGCACGATTCGAGGCGGTAAGCCCGGCAAGACGGTAGCATTAAGAGCAGATTTCGATGCCCTGCCAATTCAGGATGAAAAGGATGTTCCTTATAAATCTACTGTTCCAGGAGTCATGCACGCTTGCGGTCATGATGGACATACAGCGACCCTCCTAGCAGTTGCGAAAGTTTTAAGCGACGTACGTGAAGAGTTATCGGGTAATGTTGTGCTCATCCATCAACACGCGGAAGAATACCATCCCGGCGGCGCCATCCAAATGATTGAGGATGGCTGCTTGGATGGGGTAGATGTGATTTTCGGTGCTCATTTATCTTCTATGACTCCTTCAGGAATTTTAGGGACGAGAAAAGGAGCTATAACATCATCGATAGACGGATTTGAAGTTACGATACAGGGTAAAGGTGGACATGGTGCCTCCCCACATGAAACCGTTGATTCTATTATTATAGCAACACAAATCGTTAATCAATTACAATTAGTCGTGAGTCGGCAGGTTGATCCACTTCAACCAGCTGTGTTAACGATTGGGACTTTTCATGCGGGTGATGCAGCAAATGTGATTGCTGATAAAGCTGTATTTGAAGGAACAGTCCGAACAACAAGTCCGGAAGTTAGAGACCTGATGGAAAGAGAATTCAAATCAATTATCAATGGAGTTTGTTCTGCCTTTCATGCTTCTGCAAAGATCAATTATACACGCAGCTATCCTGCTATTATAAACCATGATAAAGAAGTCGAGTTTTTTAGAGAAGTAGCTATAAATAATTTTGGTGAAGGTAAAGTCACGGAGCCGCCAATTTTAATGGCGTCTGAAGATTATTCCTACTATTTACAGCATGTCCCAGGAATGTTCTTTTTTACGGGTGCAGCAATGGAAGACCCAAATTTCGTTTTCCCGCACCATCATCCTCGTTTTGATTTTGATGAACGAGCAATGCTTATGGCCGGAAAAACGTTTTTGAGTCTTGTTTATAACTACCTCCTGGCAGGAAATGAAAATTCTGAATAGAAGGATACCTCACTTAGAGAAGTTAGCAGATAAATAGTATAGTTAATTTAGTTAGAAAAACCAAGGACTTCATTGATTCTTGGTTTTTTTAATGGAAATCTACCACATTAGCAGCAGGTAATTTCCGGTTAAATAACTTCGTATTTGTTCCAATATAAACTCCGGTTAATACAAATGCAGCCCCAATCCCATGTGCCCAGGTGAAGGTTTCTCCTAAATAGATGGTAGCCATTAATACTGCCGATACCGGCATGACATTAATAAAAATAGAAGCTTTGGCTGCACCAACCTCTTTGATTCCGTAATAATACATAATAAAGGAAACGACGGTTACAAAAATACTCATATGGGCAATCGCTACCCAGGTTGAAACACTAGCTTGAGTAATATCCTGCCAAGATGTTTCTAAAAAAGCAAACGGTGCTAAAAATACCGTACCAAACGCAACCGCGTAAGTAGTGGATTCCACAGCACTATATTTTTTCAACACCACTTTACCCACCACACTGTATAAAGCCCAACTAATGACGGCACCAAGTAAAACAAAATCAATGGTTTCAAATCCAAGTTGAAACAATGTGAGGATATGTCCATCTGTGATAATAAAGGCAGCTCCCGATAGGGCAATTACCATGCCAATAATATGATTCTTCGTGATTTTTTCTTTTAAAAATAACCCAGATAAAAGAACAATTAAAACTGGGTTTGAGGCAATAAATAGTGAACTCTTAATAACGGGTGCCTGCTTGGTAGCAATAAAAAAGCAGATATTATAGAGTGCAATACCGGTTAATCCGAGAATTGCAAATAATCCATAATCCTTGAGTGTAGGTTTCTTACGATTTTTTTCCATGATCCACATAAGTGGGAATAAAAGAACTGCAGCCCCTAAAAACCGTAAAAATGCTACCGTTGCCGGTTCAAAGCTTTGAACCGCAATTTTACCAGCTATAAACGCACTTCCCCATGTAGCTGTTGCGATAAACAACATCCCATATATCATCCATTTCTTTTTCATGACATTCTCCTAATCCAATCATTTAATAACATGTATTGTACCATCTTTTTCGTAATTCGAAATAATGATTTTCAATTTTTTCTTAAATCCCTATACATACATAAAACTCCTAGAAATGGAAAACGATATAAAAACTGGGAGGGATTTAGGATGAGGAAAAAAATCTCCAAGTTGTTGATGAAAAGTCTCAATACAGAGCCAGAATTTAAGGAGAAACCCAATACTGAGGAACTGGAATTAAAAGAACAAGACATAAGCACATGTTATGAGCGAAATTTAGCGACTTTTAAGTCTCTTTTTTCTGTTCCCGATAATATTGATGTCAAAGTGCGTGAGTTCACCATCACTTCCCTTAAACGCAAGGGTTTTATTATTTACTTGAGCACAATGGTAGATTTACAAATTATTATGCAGAGTATCCAGGAGCCATTAATTGATAACGAGCACCCGTCAGAAAAAATTCTAGATATCGTTTCCTATCCTATTATAACTACAAATACAAATATTGGGGAGATTACAGAATTTATTACTAGTGGGAACACCGCCTTATTTGTGGATGGCGATGACCAATGTTATTTGTTTGAAACGACCAAAATTAGTGGCCGTTCGATTGAAAAGTCTGAAAATGAGGTAATTGTAAAAGGGGCAAAAGAAGCTTTTAATGAAAGGGTAATCGACAATATTGCTTTAATCCGTAAAAAAATAAAAAATGAAAATCTTCTCGTTAAAACTCAGACTATTTCAAAACGATCCAGGAACAATGTATTTCTGGTTTATCAAAATGACCTTGTAAATGAAGAACTGCTAAAAACCATAATAGATAAGCTAGATTCATTTGATGTTGATAGTATTATCGATTTAAGTATTTTAGAGCAATATCTAGAAGAGCGACCAAGGTCTTTATTTCCTACTATAGTCTATACCGAACGTCCTGACCGTGCGGCTGCATTTATCGAAGAAGGGCATATAATTTTGCTAATGGAAAATTCACCTAGTTGTTTAATCCTGCCTGCAACCTTCTGGGCGATGTTTCATTCGCCAGAAGATCATTATTTACGTACACCCTATGGTAATTTCATTCGAATTTTACGATTTCTTGCTCTGTTTGTTGCCCTATTCACCTCTCCTTTCTATCTTGCCATTACAAACTTTCATGTTGGGATGATTCCGCCAGATTTATTAATGGCCATTGCCGGAACAAGGGAGAAAGTGCCCTTTCCGTCAATTATGGAAGTTTTAATGATGGAAATAGCCTTTGAGCTTATACGTGAAGCTGGTCTACGAGTGCCCTCACCAATTGGTCCAACAATTGGGATTGTTGGTGCTTTAATCTTGGGTCAAGCGGCTGTTCAAGCAAATATCATTAGTCCCATTGTCATTATTGTTATTGCCTTAAGCGGTCTAAGCTCTTTTATTATCATTGATATAAGCATGAATTTTGCGATTCGGATTACCCGTTTTTTATTTATTTTTTCTGCCGGATTTATCGGAATATATGGAGTGATGGCTTTATTAATTGCTGGACTCTTTTATTTACTCTCACTGAAATCCTTTGGAACACCATATTTTGCACCGATGACACCACATTCCCAATCGTCAAAGGACTTACTTATCCGTCATGTACCAATGAAAGAAAGGTTTCGCCCAGGATATTTAAAACCAAAGGATATGGTTAAACAAAGAAAGGGATAAAACATATGAATCAGAAACCTGGAAAACTTGGAATTCGTGAATTTGTTTCGATCGCTATCTTAATGGTGGGTGCTAAAGCTACAGAGGATACGCCAGCCAATCTGTATAGTCAGGTACAAAACGCAGCCTGGATGATCCCAATCCTATCAGCAGGACTCTTTTTTATCCCTCTTTATTTATTAATAAAGACGATATCGTTGTATCAAGATAAAGGCTTATTTTCCGTTATTAAATTATTACTCGGAAAATATCTTGGTTTTATTGTTTGTCTTAGCATATTTATCATCAGTTCATATGCTATTTCGTTTGATACAAGAACGTATACAAATATCATTCGAACCTTTTATTTTACTACAACACCTAATCTAATCATCTATGTTCTTATAATGCTTGTTAGCGCATATGGCGCTAAGAAAGGACTTCAACATATTGGTTCGGCTTCCTATCTACTCATTTTCTCAGCAATCCTTACTTTTTATCTTGCGTTATGGCTTGCTACTAAGCATAGCAATTTAAATTCGATGTTTCCCATTTGGGGTCCAGGACAACTTGAAGTAGTAAAGGAAGGTTCAAAAAATCTAACTTTATTTGCTGATTTTTTTCTGTTGACCATGGTAGTCCCGTATCTTACGTCAAACAAAGCATTCAAAAAAGGCACATGGATTGCGTTTGTTTACGTTAGTATCCAAATTAGTGCAGCCATTCTAATTTATACCTGCATGTTTGATCATTCATTAGCGGGAATTGCCTATCCATTCCACACAGCCATTCGTTTTATTTCTCTAGGAGATTATATACCGAATGTCGAAATCATCTTTTTCATTGTCTGGATTATGTGCGTATTTATTCGATTTACTGCATTTTTATACATAAATACCCTTATGTTCGGTCATCTTTTTAAAATTAAAGATTTTGAATACTTGATCCCGTCGCTGGCAACGATTTATTTGTTGATTGGAATCATTCCAGAAGCACCTCTTGATGTCGCTCTAAGGTTTAGACCTATAATAAGAAATATTGCGGGTCCTATGTTCGCCGGTATTTCGATTAGTATTTGGCTGGCTGCTTTAATAAAGGGAGAATTTAAACATGCAAAAAACAAAAACAGTATGTAGAATGTTATTGCTTTTCGTCATGGTGTGCTTAGTAACAGGCTGTTGGGATCGTGAAGAACTGGAAGATAAATCCTATGTCATTGGACTAGGACTTGATCTTTCTAAACAAGATGGGAAAATAAAAGTCACCATGTTACTTGCCAATCCCGAAGTGGGGAGTATACAAGGCGGCGGGGGATCAACGGAGAAGCCGCGAGAAATTATCTCGTTTGATGCCAATGATTTTATTGCAGCCAAAGCAACTGCTAATTCTATTATCTCTCGTAATATAAGTTATGAACTATTAAGAATTTTTGTTGTATCAGAGGAATTTGCGAGTGACTCCCATTTTCATGTGATTTTTTCCGAAGTTTTAAAAGATAAAGAAATTCGCCTAAATAGTTATCTAGCGGTTTCAAGTGAAAAGGCGAATGAGTATTTTCTAAATAATCGTCCGAAAATGGAGACAAGACCACATAAATACTTTCAATTTATGGTCAATCATGGAATTGACAATGGGCTCATCCCCGATTCCACACTATTCCGTTATTTTCTAACTGCAGATAGAGGAACTGATCTCTTTTTGGCAATGTACACAACGGCTAAAAGGGAGAAGAATCCTGAAATCAAAATGGAAGATGACTATCTGGCAGGTGAATTGAATGCAACAGGTGAACTGGATAACACACAATTCATTGGGTCTGCTGTTTTCAAGAATGGCGTAATGATTAGTAAACTAACCGGGCAAGAAACACGTACGGTAAATATTCTAGATGATACAACGAATATAAAGGATATATTGGTGAATATACCCGACCCATTTTCTGCCGATTCGAAACAATTTGCAGCAAGAATTCTAAAAACAGAAAACAATAAAGTAAGAATGAATTTAAAGGGGGTTACACCAAGAATCACCATCACCATCCCTTTAAAGGTGGAAATTATGTCAAATCCCTCCGTGGTCAACTATTTAAACGAAAAAAATCGGCAAATCTTAAAAAAACATATAGCGAATCATATTGAAGATGTGATGGAAAAACTGTTTAAAAAGACACAAACAAAATTAAAAGGTGTACCATACCCTCTATCCCTCTATGCTAGGAAATATTTTGCAACGCTTCAGGAATATCAAAAATTCAATTGGGCAAAATCATACATTCATGCAGACATTAATGTAAAAGCGGAGATCGAGATTGTTGATTTTGGGAATCAAACAAAGAGTATTAAAAAGGTGGGGGAGGAGTAAGTTGCAAATATTGATTATCATTTCTTTATTTTTGATTACGGTGTATACCTTTGGCTTTGGTGTCACTCTTTGGAAGGAGAAACAGAAAATAGGTGCACTAGCTGTTTTTTTCCTAACTCTTACTATTATCATCCTGCCGTTTTTTTCAATTTTATAAAAATTAATTACTCCGAAATAGATAACTAAGCACTGGCAAACAAGTATTTTAACAGTTATTTTTGGAAAATATATAGTCGAGGTGATAGAATGGCTAATGCTAAAGTTGGCGATAAGATTTCCTTTAAACGGGAGGGAAATCCTTTCGAAGGTATTGTTACTGGCGTAAGGGAAAATTCTGTTATGGTTCAATATGGTGTATCGAAAGAAAAGGATGAACCCCTGATCACGATTGTAAACCATAAAAATTACAAAATTACAAAATAATAAGATACAAAAAAATAATACATCTAGCAAAAAAAATCCCTGTAAAAGGGATTTTTTTTAATCACAATTTCGTTGATCTTTACCATTTCCTGTTAAATCATTTGCAGCATTTTTAGCCGCGTCTACAGCATTCATAGCGACATTTTCCGTGGTTTCCAAGGCACTATGAAGTGTGTGAAAAGCAGCACCCGCTGTTTCTTTAATACCATCTGCAACACCTTTGTTGTTTTGCTTTTGGTTAGACATCCTGTTTCACCTCCTAAACAGCAATAGGTTATGTATTTTGGATTAGACTATACAGTCTTATTGCTGGAAATAACCATCGAATAAAATATTTCCATTTAGCTCAATCATATTTAAGGGAATAGTAAAGATGAAAATAAAATGTAATTGGAGGTATTAGGATGGAAGAGATGAGAAAAATGGAAAAGTTGCTTCGGGATTATGGTTACCCTGAAAAAGCAATTCCACGTTTAATGAGAGAAATTAGTTCAATGAACTATGATAAGGTGAAAAAGCTAATCCTGCCATATAACGATATGACAGCGAATAGACCCTAATGCGTGTTTTGGATTACTGTAATAATATTATGTTAACTGAGGTGGGGTTTCAGGGATTTATGCAGCACAAAATCAAAGGGAAATTGAAAAGTGATCTTCATGAAGCAAACTCATTGCCTGGCACGCCTCTATTCTCTATGATAAACTTCGAGTAGTGTTACTAGCACTATAGCTTTGTTGACATCAAATGATAATTGAAATCTACTATTTTGGTTGTCGACAATATAGGTAGGAGGCCATTTTGTGGAAATAGGGTTAAGCACGTTTGTAGAAACAACACCGGACGTTGAAACCGGTAAAGTCATAAGTCATGCACTACGGATACGTGAAGTCGTTGAGGAAATTGTATTAGCAGATCAAGTAGGGCTAGATGTCTTTGGAGTAGGGGAACATCATCGAGAGGATTATGCTGCGTCATCTCCTGCTGTCGTGCTTGCTGCCGCGGCAGCTCAAACTAACAGAATTCGTTTGACCAGTGCGGTTACGGTTCTATCTTCTGCCGATCCAGTGCGAGTATTTCAGGATTTTGCAACGCTCGATGCTATCTCAAATGGACGTGCGGAAATCATGGCTGGCCGGGGATCCTTCATCGAATCCTTTCCTTTGTTTGGATACGATTTAAAGGACTATGATCAGTTATTCGAAGAGAAGCTGGATCTACTTTTAAAA
The DNA here is from genome assembly GCF_013396335.1 of Bacillus sp. EB106-08-02-XG196. Lineage (GTDB taxonomy): Bacteria > Bacillota > Bacilli > Bacillales > Cytobacillaceae > Neobacillus. The sequence continues at coordinate 172,881 of NZ_JABWSY010000012.1, read as the reverse complement.
ATAACGAAGTCAGAGAAGGTAACTTGGCAAGGTGAACATCGAGCAGCTATCAATAACTTGGGTATATATCCAAGACCAGTTCAGGATCCGCTGCCAGTATGGATAGGCAGTGGCGGCAATCAGGAATCTGTCATCCGTGCAGGCCTGCTTGGATTGCCACTTGTACTAGCCATCATTGGTGGGAGTCCACAGCATTTTGCACCACTTGTCCAGCTTTATAAGAAAGCCGCGGAACATGCAGGTCATGATGCTTCAAAACTGCCGGTTGCCTCGCATTCACATGGTTTTGTTGGCGAAAGTACAGAGGAAGCTGCGGCGAAGTTTTTCCCTTCAACACAACAGGCCATGAATAAACTAGGTCGAGAGCGTGGTTGGGGAAGATATGATCAAACAACCTTCGACTCTGCTCGTAGTCTACACGGGGCTTTGTATGTGGGAGATCCGCATTCGGTTGCTGAAAAAATCATTAACCTGCGAAAGAATGTTGGAGTCACACGCTTTATGCTTCACTGTCCAGTTGGAACCATGCCTCATGAAGATGTCATGAGATCAATCGAACTGCTAGGAAAAGAAGTGGCACCAATTGTTCGTGAGGAAGTGGCAAAGTGGGAATCGGAAAACGAAGGTAAGTAAGAAAGAAATTAACGATTTTTAGGAATTGTACTCGAAAATCGGCCAAAAGCAATGGTTGGGTACAATTGCTGGTTGATTGTTACCAAAAAACAAAAAGATACATAATTTGGGTCACAATTAGTCGTGAATTGTGACCCAATTTCGGTAAGAATCATGCTCTCGGTAATGATCATGCCAGTTGAAATTAGAATGTAATAATAAGCTTGATTCGAATCAATACTTATTTAAACATCTCTGCTATGTCATAAATATTTTTTAAAAAAAGGATTGCTATGATAGTCTGTGGAAGTATATATCAGAATATTATGTTTTTAGAGGAGAGGGTGTATTGGTAGATTACTTTGGAGAATTATGCACAAATGTATACGAAAGTGATAAATACCTTGCAGGTGAAAAGGTATTGAAGTTTTATCTATTATTTGTTAAACATAAAGCCATGAAAGTAATTTGAGTATTAGATAATATTGTAATGAGAGGAGTTGCGCCAGTGAATCAAGCTTTGCTTGTTATTGATGCCCAGCAGGAATTAATAGAAGGAAATGAATCTGATAGTAGTGTTTTTAAAAAAGAGGAGCTCTTGAACAATATTAACTTGGTTATTGATAAGGCAAAAGAATCTGATGCATTAGTTGTTTTTGTAAGAGATAAAGATGTGGCTGGCGGTAAAGGGGAAGGGTTTCAAGTCCACCAGAAAATTAACGTCCCATCGTCATCAAAGATTTTTGATAAAAAAGCGACCAATTCATTCTATGGAACGCCTTTATTGGAGTACCTAAAAGAACATGAAATCGAACACCTTGTCATCATGGGATGTCAAACAGAATACTGTATTGACTCTGCAGTGAGAACCGCTACAATTAGTGGGTTTGATGTAACATTAGCAGCAGATGGTCATTCTACAAAAGACTCAACCGTCCTAACTGCTGTACAAATCATAGATCATCATAATAAAACATTGCATGGGCATTACAATGTCGACAATTTTGCAGTGGTTCGAAAAAGTGAAGAAAACTTGTTTGAACCCATTCATAATAATTACCGATAAAAATGATAGTCTATATCTGTCATAAGCCGTAAGAAGCAAAAGTAATAGGTCAACAAATTGTTGGTCTATTTTTGTGTGCTGAAATAGACTTTGGGGTTTATTATTTACTATTATTGGAAAACTACCGGTAAGGTAGGTGTTCGGTTATGGTAGCAATTATTCTCTCTATTTCATGGATTATCGCTGCAATGAAATTTGGAGATCGTGATTGGAGAAAATATTATCCTTCTATGTTATTTGCTGCGCTTGGGAATGCTTTGTATGAAGTCCTTTGTTATAAATTTCAATTGTGGAAAATGGAACCAAATGGGGTAGGTTACTCAATGATCCCTATGTTGTTGCTTATTCTACTTGGTATGCCATTATCAACATGGGTCTTTTTATCTAAATATCCATATAAATCAGGTATATACAAGAAGGGCATTTATATTTCATTTTTTATTTTAGTATTTATTGTTTTAGAGTATGTATCTGTTAGATTAGGCGCAATTTCTTATCATAACGGGTGGAATCTCGGATGGTCACTATTATTTGTGGTAGTCATGTTTATGGTCATTCGATTGCATTTTTCAAGACCAATTTTGGCATTAATAGTTTCGATTCCCTTTTCCCTTTTTTTATGTATGATTTTCGAAGTTACCTTGGATAAAATGAAGTAAGTAAATACAACCATTCGATTAATTATGTATAAATAGTAAAACAACAGATATTTCGTTTGTCATTATTCCCTTTTCCTTGATAGATAGTAAAAACACGAGCGGATGCGGCCGCTCGTGTTTATTTATCGAGTAATTTTGTGTAGCTATCTAAATAAAGAAGGCAACTACAAGATAGCAAGCGATTGAAATAATTCCGCCAATTACGGAAACCTTCAATTTATATCGAGCATACTCAACAATCGGTAAATCCATTATGGAAGCTGTCGTTATGGTGGTGTCACCCAATGGGGAAGCCAACGCCCCGAAGGCTCCACTTGCAAATACGGCACCAACCGTTAACGGGATGGAGGCACCGGTAGAAACCGCCAATGAGACACCTAGTGGCATAAACAATCCCCAAGTTCCCCACGAGGATCCGATAAAATAGCCAACAACAGAGCCAAGCAGAAAGATGGTGGCAGGAGTTAACCAAGCTGGTAAGAATGCCCCTAAAGTTGAGCTAATAAAGGTGGAGAAACCTAAGTCCTCAGCTGAAAGGGTTAATGACCAAATCAGCACGAGCAAGCTAATTGCCTCCATCATCTGATTCCCGCCATCATAAAAATGATACAACAGCTCACTAATATGTTGCCGTCTGATAATATAAAAAATAAATGATAGGATGAGAGTGATAAAGACAGCTAAAAGCATAACAAAAGTGGCGTCTGCAATCGAAAAAGCATCAAAAACTGTTTTTGCTCCTTTACTTCTCCCATCCTGCCACAACAGAAACAGAGAAAATCCTAGTAATAAAAAGACAGGGACAATCAAGTTCCACGGTTGAGCTTTCACCATGGATAATTCTTTTTTGATACCAACGCGGTGAAATTCATGCTCCTCTTCTTCCAGCTGCTCTTGGATTCCTTTTACATTTGTATTTTTAGTACCACGGTTCCATAAAGTTTGGATTAATCCAATAACAAGCGTAATGATCGCAAAAAAGTTAAACAGGATACTCAATAAGAATACTTCGTAGGGCGACATTCCAAAATCCAAGTCGCGGATACTGCCTTCTACTAAAGAAACCATGAAGCCCACAAATGCGGTCGCGACTGGTAAAAGGACAATGACTGATTCTGTAGAAATGTCCATCGTCAGCCCAACTTTTTGCTTCGAGACGTTCATCTTTTTTGCAAGGGATTTGACAACAGGACCAATCATCATAATCCGAAACATAGGCATCATAAAGGTAAAAGGGAGGGTGAGCCAAATCAGCCCCAGCAGTCCGCGCTCACTTTTTATCTTTGTCCCCACCCATTCTGAAAAACCTTTAATCCCTCCAGAAATGTTCATCATCCCCACAAGACCGCCAAATAAATATAGAAACCCAATGATTTTTATGTTGGTTTCATCCGATAGAGTAGTCACCATATAAGTAACACTTTGAATGGTTCCATCTAATATATCCGAAGTAAATATCAATGAGCCTGCGACAAGACCAACCACAAGACCAGGTAAGATATTTTTTAGCCAAATCGACATGGCGATAACGATTAGAAAGGGCACGAGAGAAAGCCAAGTATGTTCCAATGATATTCCTCCTCTTACGGAATATCATTATTGTTTGAACTACTTCTAATAAATACTCATTTAAAAAACGATTTGATATTATTAAGTATATAATTTATAATATATATAAATTATATATAATATAAATTATATATAAAAGGAGGTACCCATGGATGTAATCGATTTTAAAAATATCCTTTGGAGCTATACCAGGCAAATAAATGAAAGAACCAATAATTTAATTATCACTCTATGTGAACACAATGGGATAACTACATTGCAAGGGAGAATACTTTTAGAAATAGATCGGCATGGTTCTCATACAATCGGCACCTTAGCCAGCCGGTTACATATTGCCGGAACCAATATTTCAACCATGTGTAAAAAGCTTGAAGGTAAAGGACTTATAGTACGTGTAAGAGATGAATTCGATGAGAGAGTTGTAAAGGTAGCTTTTTCAGAAAAGGGAAAAAGTGTGGTAGAGGAAATCAATCAAGAATTAATCGAGAAGATTTCTAATTCCATTCAGGGGGAAACAGACCAATCATTGAATGAAATCATTAATGGACTCAAGAAGTTGAATGAATTGCTGGAAAAAATGGACTAAACATTAAATACAGAAGGAGAAATGGAGAATGTGGGAAGGCATTTTATCAACCTATGCGGCAATGTTAGATTGGCATATGTGGTCGGAGGTATTAACCTCACCGAAAGCTTGGGGGTTAATCCTTTCTCTAGCGGTACTCGAATGTATCTTATCGGCAGATAATGCGTTAGTTTTGTCTGCATTTGTAAAACCATTACCAAAAGAGCAGCAAAAGAAGGCATTGGTATATGGTCTCTGGGGAGCGTATATATTCCGTTTTATCTTTATCGGATTAGGAACATTTCTAATTAAACTATGGTGGATTAAATTAATCGGTGCTCTTTACCTGTTGTGGCTGGCAGTTAAATTCTTTAAAGACAAACTTAGCCAAAAAGAAACAAGTAATGAAGAAGAACAAGTTCAACCAAAAGGCTGGTTAGTAAAAATATTTGGTTTCTTCTGGGCAACAGTTATTAGTGTAGAACTCATGGATCTAGCCTTTTCAGTAGATAGTATTCTGACTGCACTGGCTGTATCTGAAGAAGTTTGGGTCATCCTACTTGGAGGTATGATTGGAATTCTTCTAATGCGGGGAGTGGCAACTTTCTTCATTGCATTAATGGACCGGGTGCCTGAACTCGAAACAACCGCCTACATTCTAATCACCTTTATTGCGATTAAAATGGGATTAACTTTGGTGGATATTTACATCGCAAACGAAATTTTTATCGGATTCTTGGTACTATCGTTTTTGGTTACTTTTATCATCCATTACATCCGCAAATCGAGAGCGGAAAAGTATTCTCATTAAGAATTAGTGATCAACCGAAAAATGCTGCAGCTAAATTTAGCTGCAGCATATTTCGGATTCGATAATAAATCGCCCATCTCCCAACAATCGGGTATCGTGGTAATGGCCCAGGCAAAATTAAGTTCTATAAGAATGAATCCTACCATAAAAAGAATAGTATGATATAATTACTTGTGTTTTTTGAAGCGTATTAAACAACTATGTAAAACAGAAACTAGGTGGAATAAGAAATGGAACGTGAAAATACAAAAGGGATTTACTATACTGCAGGCGCGTATATATTTTGGGGAGTCTTACCGATCTATTGGAAGTTTATCGATCAAATTTCAGCGCTAGAAATTTTAGCTCATCGAGTCATTTGGTCTTTTATTTTCGTTTTACTGATAGTAGGCATTTTGAAGCGAAAACTATTAAAAAACTTTTTTCAAGTTCAAATGAGGCAGAAAAAAACTTGGTTAGGACTTTTCCTTGCTTCTCTATTAATTAGTATAAACTGGTTTGTTTATATATTTGCTGTGAATACGAACCACATAGTGGAGGCAAGCTTAGGCTACTTTATTAATCCGCTGGTCGCCGTATTGTTAGGGGTTTTTGTATTAGGTGAAAAGATGAATGTTTGGCAGGCTGTCTCATTTGTGGTGGCCGGAATCGGTGTAGTCTATATGACGTTATCGCTTGGAACTTTCCCATGGATTGCGCTGATATTGGCCTTATCCTTTGGTTTTTATGGATTGTCAAAAAAACTAATAAAAGTAGATTCAATTTTAGGCTTGCTGCTAGAAACATTGTTTATTGTACCGTTTGCTTTATTATTTTTAGCCTATTTAGGTGTAAATGGCCAGCATAGCTTCGCAACCGGGTCCCTTAAGAATGATTTATTTTTACTAGGATCAGGTATCGCTACCGCCTTGCCGCTTTTATGGTTTGGTATCGGAGCACAAAAGATTCCCCTCTACCTCGTGGGCTTCTTACAATATATTGCACCGACCATTAGTTTACTACTTGGAGTACTTATATACGGGGAGTCATTTACGAAGGACCATGCCGTTACTTTTTCATGCATCTGGATCGCTTTAGTAATCTTCAGTATTTCCAATATCCGTCAGGTGATAAAAAGAAGAAAAATGTCAATAGCTGTATCAAATGCAAAGAGCGAACACTTAGAACTAAAAATTTAATTCAGATGGGGCTTTTAAAGCGTTCACCAAAACTTTATGGGAAAATAATCAAGAGCAGGAGCCGTAAAAGAGGTTCCTGCTCTTATTTAAAAGTGTAGATATTTTTTTAGTTAAATTGGTTGGGTCACTGTACCAAAAATATTAAAAATGGTATTATATAAATTAGGATTTATCAAAATAAAAAGATAAAGGAGAGGAGATTGTAAATGAGAATTCTGATAACAGAAATTATTTGGAATGATGGAATAGAGGAACTGGTTAAGCAAGGACTAGAAGTGGATTATGATGAGAATTTATGGGGAAATCGTAAAAAATTGCTCCAAGTGGTGAAGCACTATGATGCAATTATAGTCAGGAATCAAACGAAAGTAGATCAAGAGCTTTTAGAGGCTGGAAATCGCTTAAAGGTAGTTGGTCGTCTTGGGGTCGGTCTAGATAACATAGATACAATTGCAGCAAAGGAAAGGGGCATTAAAGTTATATACGCTCGTCATGCAAATGCTACCTCAGTAGCTGAATACGTAATGGCTGCTATGTTAAGTGCAAATAGACCACTTCATCTAGCAGATTATGATATTAGAAAAGGACATTGGAATCGAAAAAAATATACAGGTGAAGAACTAGCTGATAAAACATTAGGGTTAATTGGGTTAGGAGAAATATCTCACCGTGTAGCTAAAAGAGCAAACGCTTTTGGAATGAAGGTAATTGGATTCGACCCGTTTATCACTGAGTATGACCATATCGTTTCTGAAACGGGTGTCCAGGTAAAAGACTCTTTAGAAGAATTATTATCGGTATCGGATTTTGTTTCCTTACATGTTCCATTAACCGCCGCTACAAAGTATCTAATTTCTGAAACGGAACTAAATAGGATGAAACCTTCAGCCGTTATTATTAATACCTCCAGGGGTGGAATTATTGATGAGAATGAACTATCTATCGCTTTAAATAATCATACCATTGCTGGAGCATTTCTAGATGTCCTCGAGATAGAACCAATCTCACAATCTAATAGACTTTTGTCATGTGAAAGAGTCATTTTGACGCCGCATATTGCTGGACTGACGAATGAATCACAGATAAGAACCTCTTTATTAGTGGCTAAGGAAGTAGCAAAAATCTTAAAAGGAAATCCTTCTTTATGTACGATATAACCATTTAATTAAAATATTTTGAAAATTTGAATATTATTATTGACTATTAATGGTTTAGGTGGTTTAATAAGGATATACCAATTGGTTGGGTCACTCAACCAATAATAAAGGAGGCTATATAATGAGCAACAATAGTCAATCAAGCACTTTGACTGAAAAGCAGGAATCAACCCCTGTAAGTACTCATAAGTTTTTAATCCATCATAGAGGTGATCATGTAGGTGTTGCGACTAGTCCTATTCAAACGGGTGAGAAAGTAGTCGGCATTTATATGGATGATAATTCTGATGTGGTAGTAACTGCTAAGGGAGATATTCCATTAGGTCACAAGATTTCTTTAGTCAATTTAGACTGTGGAGAGCCTGTCTTAAAATATGGTGTTCAAATCGGCATAACTACAGCTAAATGGGAAGTCGGCGACTATATTCACACTCAAAATATTAAAACGGCGAGGTGGTAAAAAATGACACAACTTTTTGGATATCGCAGAGAAAATGGTAAGGTTGGAATTCGTAATCATGTAATTATTTTACCTGTAGATGACATATCAAACGCAGCTTGTGAAGCAGTAGCAAACCAAGTAAAAGGAACTATGGCTCTGCCACATTCTTATGGCAGACTTCAATATGGGCCGGATCTAGATTTGCATTTTAGAACAATGATTGGAACAGGGTCTAATCCAAATGTAGCAGCCGTTGTTGTTATCGGGATTGAGGAAAATTGGGCAAAGAAAATTGCTGATGGTATTGCAGACACTGGTAAGCCAGTAACCTATTTCTCTATTGAAAGAAATGGAGACTTAGAAACAATTCGGGCGGCATCTTGGAAAGCGAAAGAGTATGTTCAATGGGCTACAGAACTGCAAAAAGAACCAATCGAATTAAAAGATTTAACAATTAGTATTAAATGTGGTGAATCTGATACGACAACTGGATTGGGTTCTTGCCCAACTGTATCTCAAGCTGTTGATCGGGTAGTAGATGCAGGAGCAACCGTATTCTTCGGGGAAACATCTGAATTAACGGGTGGAGAGCACCTAGTTGCTCAGCGTATGGCAACTCCGGAACTGAAAAACAAATTTATGGATATCTACAATGATTATATAGGTGAAATTGAATCGAAAGGTGTCGATTTATTAGGATCCCAACCGACTCAAGGAAACATCGCAGGCGGGCTTTCGACTATTGAAGAAAAAGCACTTGGAAATATTGCAAAGACTGGTACAAAACAAGTAATTGGCGTACTGGAGCCTGCTGAAAAACCTGTAAATGGAAATGGTCTATACTTTATGGATACTTCCTCAGCCGCTGCAGAATGTATTACATTAATGGCTGCTGCTGGTGCTGTACTACACTTGTTCCCTACCGGACAAGGAAATATTATCGGTAATCCTATTGAACCTGTGGTTAAAATTACTGCAAACCCAATTACTGCAGGAACGATGAGTGAACATATTGATGTTGACGTGCAAGGTTTGCTTTCTCGTCAGATTTCTTTAGAAGAAGCTGGAGATAAGTTAATGGAGATGATTGCTCGTACTGTTAATGGTCGTCTCACGTGTGCAGAGGCATTAGGACATAGAGAATTTGTCATGACAAAATTATATAGAAGTGCTTGATCTTTCTCTCCCTACACTTTTATGCGTAGGGAGATAGCTTTTTTAACCACTAAGTTTTGTATGTAGAAATTAGACAAAATTTTAAGGAGTATATGAATGAATACTTATAGTAATTCTGATCTTAAGGTGTTTTGTGAAGATGTATTAGTAGGTATGGGTATGACTAAACAGAATTCTTCCGTGGTAGCTGATGCCTTAATTAGAGCAAATCTAGAAGGTGTTGATAGTCATGGAATCAGCAGACTCCCTATATATATCAAACGTTTCCTCGATAAAAGGATTAATCTAAATCCAAACCTCAAAATGGATAGGAAGACATCTTCTGTTCTTTTAGTAGACGGAGATAATGGATTGGGGCATGTAGTTAGTTATCATGCTATTTTAAAAGGGATTGGAATGACAAAGGATAGTGGTATTACTGCAATAGCTGTTAAGAATAGCAATCATTTTGGAACTGCTTCCTATTTTTGCCAATTAGCATGCGAAAATAACCTTGCCTGTATCGGATTTACAAATTCTCCTCCAGGCATTGCTCCTTGGGGTGGAAAGAATGCTTTTTTTGGTACGAATCCTATTGCTTTTGGCTTTCCTACAAAGAATGATCAGCCTGTTATCATAGACTTATCGACAAGTATTGTAGCAAGAGGGAAGATTATTTTAGCTGCTAAACAGGGGAATAATATCCCTGAAGGGTGGGCAATTGATGAACATGGCCAGCCAACAAACGATCCTGAATCAGCTTTAAAAGGATCTGTTTTGCCATTAGGTGGACCAAAAGGTGCAGCTTTAGCATTAGCGGTGGAAATTCTGACTGGGATCCTATCAGGTGCAGCTTTTGGTCCTCATGTAAAAAATATTTACGATGATAATGAAACAGAACAAGCAAATGTAGGTCATTTCTTTATTTTGATGGACATTGAGAAGTTTATGGATTTAAATAGCTTTTTCGAGTTAATTGAAACCCTTTTAGGTGAGATGAAGGATATTCCTAAAATACCAGGAACGAATGAAATTAGATATCCGGGTGAAAGAAGAAAGAGAGATAGAGAGCAACGGCTAGTGGAAGGAATTCAACTATCGGCAAATGTCGAAGAGGAATTAATCAAATTAGGCAAGAACTTTAATGTAAGGTTTCCTATACCTGCTACCCTGGAGAAAATCCAATAAACGTAATAAAAGCTGTCTGTGGTTAGGACGTATGAGAGCCCTTAAACAGATCAGCTTTTTTATTTATTTCGTTGTGGTGGCTTGGGTAATGGATTGCTCAACACTACCTAAATGTTCTTTCATATATTGTTGTGCAAGCGGTATATCTTTTTGTTTCATCGCCTCTAGAATTTTTGTATGCTCTTGAACTGATTGTCTGACTCGACCGGGAATTTGAATGGACTTCGTTCGAGATTCTGATAGTAAATCAATTAAATAATACATGAGTCTTACTAACACTGCATTTTTTGAGTTATTCGCTAAATTTATATGAAATTTATGATCCAACTCCGCAAGACGATTATAATCAATTTTGCCATCTAGGATCTCATTCGCTTCATTAATAATTTGTTCTAACTCATTAATTTGTTCAACATTTGAATTTTCGATTGCCCATTTTACGGTCGATTCTTCGAGAATTTGACGAACAGCGAAAAAGTCTTTGATTTGATCGGAGGAAACAAAAAATGCTTCGGCCATTTTTTGAATTTGATGTTCGGGTGAAGCAACAAAAACCCCTGTACCATGTTTAGCAGTAAGGTATCCATAGGCTTCAAGAATTTTATAGGCTTCCCTCACCGTATTTCTACTTACGGAAAGCTCTATACCCATATCCCTTTCACCTGGAATTTTTTCCCCAGGCTTATATATTCCATCTTGAATTTTTTTCTTTATGCTATCGGCTACTTGTTCAGAAATACCTTTTCTATTAAGTTCCATAGTAATCTTAACCCCCAGTTACATTCGATATTCGAATGGTTTTATTTATCTTTATAAAAAAAATACCGTATTCCATTGGCCCAACCTTTTTATTAAATCATCTCATAAAGAGATTTTCAAATGTAATTACAAAAATCACTTTATATGATTTAAATAGGTTAAAGCTGCCTCAATTGAGGCAGCATTCCTACATTTTTGTGAAAAGAAATCCTAATAAAATTAACGCTGTTGATCCTATCGTTCCGGTAAGAAGAACTTTACTATTTAGCTTTTTAAATTCTAAAAAATTCACGCTCAATCCTAAACCAGCCATCGCCATTGATAATAAGAAGATACTTAAAGCAATTAACATTTGAGTAATGGTTTCGGATAAAATACCGACTGTATTGACAAGACACATTAGTAAAAAACCAAATATAAACCATGGAATAGGTAAATCCTTTAACTTACGTTTTTGTGTTGGAGCATCAGGGTGCTTTTTATTAAATAATGCTGCTAAAATAAACGCAACGGGAATCAGAAGCCCAACACGGCCTAATTTTACAAGTAATGCTGTGTCACTGCTTATGTCACCTCCAGGAGCAGCTGCTGCTATCACATGTGCTAACTCATGCAATGTAGCCCCTGTTAATAATCCAAAATTATATGGGTCTAATCCAAGAACAGGATATAAAAATGTGTAAATAATAGTTACGACCGTTCCCATAATGGCTATAAAAGCTACTGAAATTGCAGTTAACTCTTTTTTTGCTCCGATTAAAGGTGCTACTGCTACAATAGCAGCAGCTCCACATACAGCTGTTCCTACAGCAATCAAAGCTGATAGATGGCGGTCAATGGAAAAAAATCTTCCAATACACATGATGACTAAAAGGGTGAATGTAATAATTACAATATCTATAAAAATTATAGAAAAACCTGCTGAAATGATTTGTTCAATATTTAATCTTAAACCCATTAATATAATTCCGGCACGAAGTAAGGTTTTACTGCTAAATGTAATTCCAATATCAGAACCTGCTGGAATATCCATTAGTCCTTTCCAACTCATACCTAAGATAATAGAAATAATCATCACACCCATTACAGAAAAAACGGGGAACACAGCTATTAGACCGGATAGCATTGCCAACACCATTGTCAAGAGAACTCCTTGTATCCATCCTTTTTTTATTCTTAAGGATTTGATTTTTTTGTAGGAATAAAGAGGAATCGAATTACTTTTTTCTTTTATTTTTTCCGCACCTAAATTACTCAATCTTCTACCTCCTTTTTAAAATTCAAAAGCCCTTATTTAACATTGGTTAGGTGACCCAACCAATAATCTATAATTTTATTAAATCATGTTAAAATGAACTAATCAAGAAAATTATTAATCTTTAAGAAAAGATTTAAAAAAAAGATTGATTTTTTGGAAAATTATAAATAAAATGAATATAGTGGTTGGGTGACCGTACCTTGGAAAAGGAGGATAGAGTACTATTTTTACATTTTAACGATTTTACCTTATATGAGAAAAAAAGGAACACCCAATGATGTTTATAAAAATTTATCTAACTCTAAAAATCTGCTTCATTCTAAGTTTACTTATCCTAAATATGTAAAGGCTTACAAATATCATGGGAGGTTGTTAAATGAAAAGGTGTATTTCCATTTTAATTTTTATGGTTATCTTGTTCATTAGTGGATGCTCCAATGTAACAAACCAGGAAGCAAAGGCTGAATATGTCCTAAGGTTGGGACATTTGCAAACAGAGACTCATCCTTACCACAAAGGAGCAACTAAATTTAAGGAACTCCTAGAAAGTAAATCTGATGGAAGAATACAAATTGATATCTTCCCAAGCAGTCAACTTGGGAATGGAAGAGATCAGATTGAGGGAGCACAAATTGGTTCTATTCATTTCCACATAGGATCTGTTGCTCCTGTGACAAACTTTGCACCTAAGTTTAATGTGCTTAATATCCCATATTTATTTGAAAGTCGTGAGCATGCTTTTAAAGTTCTTGATGGGGAGATTGGAGAGGATCTTGCGTCCAATTTACCAAACAGAGGCTTAATCAATCTTGGTTTTATGGAAAACGGATGGAGGCATATGACAAATAACAAACAACCAATAAAAACGAGTTACGATGCGTCTAGTTTGAAAATCAGGGTTCAAGAATCTCCACCATATATCTCCTTTATTAAAGCGCTTGGATCAACTCCTGTACCAGTCCCATTTGGAGAACTTTATACTGCTCTAGAGCAAAAAGTGGTAGATGGACAGGAAAATCCTCTTGCTCAAATTTATTTAAATAAGTTTAATGAGGTACAAAAGTATCTAACATTAACCGCCCATAATTATGATGCAGCTGTTTTTATTATGAGTAAAACCACATTTGACACCTTACCTGCAGATCTTCAACAAGTCGTGAAGGAATCTGCGAAAGAAGCTATTAAATACGAAAGGCAAGTAGCTTTAGATGATGAGAATGAGCTATTAGAGAATTTACGAAAAACGGATATTGAAATTGAAGAAAACCCTGATTTAAACTCCTTTAGAAAGGCCGTAAGACCTGTATATAAGGAATTTGAAGAATCGATTGGTAAGGATTTATTCGACAAAATAGATGCTCTAAAATAAAAATGTGGAGGTGGCTGTGAATTGAAAGAATTTATGGAAAAAACGAGTTTAGCTGTAAATAAAGCCAGTCAAGTTGTCATATTTGTATTTTTTGTTACTGCCTTCTTGTCTACGGTTTATCAAGTATTTTCCCGTTTTGTTTTGCAAAGTACTTTTGTACAAGAAATGATTCCAATGGTCGATTTTTCTGTGTTTAATTTAACTTGGATTGAAGAACTGATTCGTTATTTGTTTGTTTGGATTGTCTTTTTGGGAATTGGAGTTGTTTACAAAAGCAAGGAACACGCACAAGTAGAAGTTTTACATCATTATTTACCCAAAAAGTATAAAAGTCAGTTAATAATACTTATTGAAGTTATAAATTCAAGTTTATTTCTATTTTTAATCATTTTTGGTTCCAGGATTTTAAAGTTTACTAGTCAACAAATTTCTCCTTCAATGGGGCTTAATATGACCATAATTTACGGAGCTGTGCTTATTTGTTCCATAATTTGTCTTATACATTCTTTAGGTAATATAGTAGGATTGGTAATTTCTAAAAGTGAGAATAATGAAATTACTCGAGTCGAAGTTACCGGTGAAGGTACCAATTTAGGATAATGAAGGAGGAGTTTCAATGACTGTAGCTATTGTTGTACTGATAGTACTATTAATATTAATGATGATAGGCGTCCCAATTGCCATATCTCTCATTATGGCCTCAATTGCGGGTTTTCTATCCAGCATCTATTATATTCCATTGGAAGTAATTCCCCAAAGACTGATAACTTCAGTAGATTCATTTCCACTTTTAGCTATTCCGTTTTTCATGCTTACGGGTGAATTAATGATGTCAGGGAGCATGGGGCGAAGAATAGCAGGATTTGCTTTTGCAGCTGTTGGATGGGTACGAGCAGGATTAGCCCAAGTTTCTACATTAACTAGTATGTTTTTTGCTGGGATTTCTGGATCTGGGGCTGCAGATACGGCTGCTGTTGGGAAAATGATGATTCCGATGATGGAAAGTAAAGGATACGATAAAGGATTTGCTGCTGCCACGGTTGCAAGTGCAGGTACTATTGCAGTTGTTATTCCACCTTCTATCCCAATGATTGTTTATGGAGTAACTGCGGGGGTCTCGATTGGAGATTTATTTACTGCAGGTATAGTTCCAGGAATTTTAATTGGTCTCTCTATTATGTTGTTAAACTACTGGCTGACAAAAAAGAATGGTTATTCTGAAGAAGCGGGTAAGTTTGAATTTTCATCATTTAGGAAAACCTTTTTTGAAGGTATATTAGCTTTAATTTTACCTTTAATTATTATAGTTGGGATTCGAGGAGGAATTTTTACTCCAACTGAAGCTGGTGCCGCTGCTGCAGCATACGCATTTATTATTAATAAGTTTGTTTATAAAGATATGGATTGGAAGGATATCCCTTCTGCATTTTTGAATGCTGCGAAAATGACTGCAATGGTCGTGTTTATTATTGCTGCTGCAAACCTGTTCGGCTGGCTTTTAACTGCTGAACAAATTCCATCATATCTTACACAACTTGTGACTGGTGTATCTGATAATAGATACGTAATACTCATTTTATTCAATATCATTTTCTTTATTGCGGGATGTTTTTTAAACGCCTCAGCTGCAATAACAATATTAACTCCATTACTTTTACCTATTGCATTGGCAGCAGGAATTGATCCTATCTTTTTTGGACTTATCATGGTTGTCAACCTTTCCATAGGTTTAATAACACCTCCGGTTGGTTTAGATCTCTTTATAGTAAAAGGTATTGCTAATGTATCTTATGATAGGATAGTTAAATCAATTGTTCCTTTTATTTTAGTAATGATCTGTGACCTTTTAATCATTACTTATTTTCCGGCACTATCAATGTTTTGGGTTTAACTTTAATAGTTTAATAGTTTAATCAAATTTTTATTATGGAATGCTAGAGTGGCAATTTTATTGATGGAATCAAACCACAGTTCCCTTAATCTTTATGAAAAAAACAAGTATCAGTCCTCACAGGCTAATGCTTGTTTTTTTGTTTTTTTATAACTTAACTGTATAAGAAAATGTGTATTTTTAGTTTAAATTTTTCTTTCTATAATAGGACTTTGCCATTTCCGTCAGTTAAGATAGTTCAGGTTCCGGTTTCACCCAAAGCTGAGACCAGCTCTCTATTTCTCGTAAAACCGGTTCTAGCGACCGACCTTTATCGGTTAATGAGTACTCAATAATGACTGGTGTTTCCGGTATTACCTTCCGTTTTACTATTCCTTGTTGTTCTAAATCCTTTAAACGATCGGATAATACTTTACCACTTATGCCAATGGCGGACTGAATTTCAGTAAACCGTTGTGAACCAGATAATAACTGATAAATAACTAATGCACTCCATCTTTGACTAAGTAGTGAGATGGCTTTTTCAAATTTTGGACATATAGTAGGTTGTTTCATATTACATTACACCTCTCTTATTTATAGTATACCACAAAATGTCATTCGTTAACAAAAGTAAATCTAGTTACTTGACAATGCATGATAACAATAATACACTTACTTACATAAAGTAACTAACTGTTATTTGTTTTTAACTGACAAATTATCATAAAAGAAATGACTCTAGGAGGGTTTTTATGGGATTTCACATAAAACCAGCTACATTTGTGGGGCATGTCAAAATTAAGGTAGAAAATTTAGAGCGTTCATTGAAATTTTATCAAGATGTTCTTGGTTTCAATATTTTAGAGCAATCCATTTCAACGGTAAAACTAACAAGTGATGGAAAAACAAGTATTTTATCACTTGAGCTACCTGACAAGGTCATTCCAAAACAAAGAGGAACAACAGGCTTATATCATTTCGCTATCCTTTTACCAGAAAGAACGGATTTAGCCAATATTGTGATTCACTTGGTGAACAAGGGGATAAAATTTGGGTCTTCCGATCACCTTGTAAGTGAGGCATTGTATTTAAATGATCCAGACGGAAACGGTATTGAAATTTATATCGATCGGGATCCTTCTAAATGGAACTGGAAAGGCGAAGAAGTGGCTATGACAGTGGACCCGCTTGATTTTGAAAATCTATTGACTACTGTTAAACCGGGTGAAAAGTGGCAGGGAATGCCGGAAGGAACGGTAATGGGTCATATTCATTTACACGTTTCTGAATTAAAGAAGACGGAAGAATTTTATGTAAAAGGACTTGGATTTGATGTTGTCAATCGATATGGCGGGCAGGCGCTATTTCTTTCCACTGGAAAGTACCACCATCATATTGGGCTCAATACATGGAATGGAGCAGGGGCACCAACTCCTTCCTTAAATAGTGTAGGTTTAGAATCTTTTACACTTATTTTGCCTAATGAAGAAGTACGTAATCACGTAGTATCTAATTTGAAAAAGATTGGTGCCAATGTAATGGAAGTAAACCATTCTTTTATAACTCATGACCCTTCTGGAAACAAAATAGAGTTAACAGTTTAGATAAGGAGGAATCACAGTGTCTACTAGTAATCATAACGGCATTGAAATAGGAATTTATACACTTGCTGATATCGGTCCGGATCCCTTGACGAACAAAACGATAACTCCCAAACAACGAATGAAGGAAATGATACAAGCGGCAAAGCTTGCGGATGAAGCTGGTCTAGATGTTTTTGGGGTAGGGGAACATCACCGTTTGGATTATGCTTCCTCTTCTCCTGCAGTCATTTTAGCTGCTATTGCACAAGCAACAAATCGAATTAAATTAACCAGTACTACAAGTGTGTTGAGTACGCTTGACCCAGTTCGCTTATTCGAGGATTTTGCCACATTGGATTTGCTCTCAGATGGTCGTGCAGAAATCTTGGCTGGCCGAGGAGCATTTATAGAATCATTCCCGCTTTTTGGATACAGTACCAATGATTATGATGAGCTTTTTACTGAACATATGGAATTGCTATTGCAGCTAAATAAAAATGAACGAGTCACTTGGTCGGGTGATTTTCGTTCTCCATTAAGGAATGTAGAAATTTCACCACGACCTATACAAGAGCATATACCGATTTGGATTGGTGTTGGCGGGACGCCTGATAGTGCAATCCGTGCTGGGAAATTTGGGGTTGGAATGGCGCTGGCCATTTTAGGCGGAGATCCATTGCGTTTCAAACACCTTGTGGATCTTTACCGTAAATCGGGAATGGAAGCAGGACATTCACCGGATGTATTAAAAGTGGGTGTAACAGGCCATGCTTTCATTGCCGAAACTACTCAGCAAGCCAAAGACGAGTTCTTTCCTTATTATTCAAACTATTGGTCCTATGTGAATCGCCAAAGAGGAATGGGAACAAGGATGTCAAGGGCCGACTTCGAACATATGGCAAGTCCAAATACGGCCTTGTTCGTAGGAAGTCCACAGCAAATTGTCGAGAAGGTTCTTCATCAGCATGAGCTTTTTGGTCATAGACGTTTTCTAGCGCAAGTGGATATAGGCGGATTACCTTTTAATAAGGTAGCCAAAAATATTGAGTTATTGGCAACTGAGGTTGTTCCCTCGTTAAAAAAGGCGACAAGCTACTAAATTATATAATTGGAGGAAATCATTATGAACATCGCAGTAATTGGAGCAAGTGGAAAAGCAGGTAACTTGATATTGAAAGAAGCAGGAAATCGGGGACATAACGTAACAGCTATCGTAAGAGATGTATCTAAAATTCAAGTTAAAAATGTTGCAGTGATTGAGAAAAACGTATTCGATTTAACATCAGATGATTTAAAAGCGTTTGATGTTGTTATTAATGCCTTTGGAGCGCCGCTTGGAGAGGAACAAGCTCATGTGGATGCGGGTCACGCATTAATCGAGGCGTTAAAAAGAACAAGTACAAGATTAATGGTTGTCGGGGGTGCGGGAAGTCTTTTTGTCGACGAGAACAAAACAGTTAGAGTAATCGATACTCCTGAATTTCCGGATATGTTTAAACCAACTGCACAAGGTCAAGCAAGGAACCTACAAGAATTACAGGAGACTTCTGATTTAACATGGACGTTTATTAGCCCTTCTGCAATTTTCAATCCAGAAGGAAAAAGAACGGGATCTTATAAAGCGGGGAAAGATCACCTCCTTGTTAATTCAAAAGGGGAAAGTTATATCAGCTATGCTGACTTTTCGATTGCAGTAGCAGATGAAGTTGAAAATCCTAAGCACCTGAACGAAAGATATACTGTTGTAGGTGAAGCGGAATAATATGCAAAAAGAGTCCCAAGACTTTCGCGTCTTGGGACTTTTTTTGATAAAATATCAAATATCTTACTAGCTTTAACATAGGTTTGGGCGTAAGTATTTTACTAATGAAAAGGCTAGCACAATGTGCTACAGTTTCTTGTAGTTTTGGCGACAAGTGTGTCTCAATGATAGAGTAAGCTGTATTGGTAATTGCTTGTGCTAAAGTTTCACCCTCCGCGCGGATATTATTAAAACTAACTTAGGACTCACCAGCAATTGAAAATTAAACCCAAACTTCTCTAATCTTTCCACAATCAGCATAGCATGTTCAAGATTATGCTCAGGTTAAATTTGTCCTGTGGCTCTACAATAGAAACAAGATAAGTTGTTCCTTGTTATTCTCCGAGTTTCCTTAATGTTTCAAATATGAAATAGGGCTTCTTATTAATAAGACACTTTTGGTTGAAAAGTAGCTAAGGAAAACTCTAAATAATTAAAAAAGGTAAGGATACATAATGCCTTCTTATATTAATAATCTTTTGGCACAAAAAATGCATAGTAAAGAGTAAAGAGTAAAAAGAATTTTTTTGTACTCGCAGCTTGAAAAGTAAGATGAACGAAAGAGATGGAAGGGCATTTAGAGTCTTAGTGGTAAATAAAGAGTAAAAGTGGGTTAAAGAATAAATTTTTCAGATTGAGGTGCTTGTTCATTAATGAAAATTAATCGGCAATATTTGTTAGCAAAGCGACCAATTGGTATACCTGATTATTCCACATTTAAAATGGTAAAAACAGCTATCCCAGTTCCAAAACAAAATGAAATTCTTGTCCGGTCTCATTATCTATCTGTAGATCCTTATATGCGCGGAAGAATGAACAATATCAAATCTTATGCAAAACCCTTCAAAATTGGTGAACCACTTACGGGTGATAGTATTGGTGAAGTCATTTTGTCAAAACACCCTGACTTTACTGTTGGTGAGATGGTGATAGGAAACTTTGATTGGGCGGATTATTCGATAGTGGATGGTTCAGCATTACGTAAGATCATTCCTGATAAGGCGCCAATCACAACAAATTTGCATGTAACAGGAATGACTGGATTAACAGCATACTTTGGCTTCCTTGATATTGGCAAACCAAAACCTAATGAAACGGTAGTAGTTTCGGGGGCAGCGGGTGCAGTTGGGATGGTTGTAGGTCAAATAGCAAAAATTAAGGGTTGTAGAGTAATAGGAATTGCTGGTTCTGATGATAAAGTTAAATTTTTAAAAGATGAACTAGGTTTTGACGAGGTTATTAATTATAAAAGTGTTCATGATATCTATCAACAGTTGGAGGATGTGTGTCCAAACGGAATTGATATTTATTATGATAACGTCGGTGGAAAAATCACTGATGCGGCTATCAGCCTATTAAACTTCTATGGACGAGTCGTTTTATGTGGTCAGATATCGATGTTAAATTCAGAAAACAATGAAAATGGACCGCGCTTTTTTACACACGTTGTTAGAAGGAGTATCCTTTTAAAAGGTTTCATCTATAGTGACTATAAAAATCAGTTTGAAGAGGGAAGAAAGGATCTAGCACAATGGCTTGCGGAAGGGAAAATTAAATATAAGGAAAATATGGTTAATGGATTAGAAAATGCCCCAGATGCTTTATTAGGACTATTCCGTGGTGAAAATCTCGGTAAACAACTTGTTAAATTAATCAATTAATTTTTTGTTTTTAAAATACTTCATGTCAGTGGGTCTATTATAAAACAGGAAAAATTAGTGAAAAGGCTGGAGGGATTTACTATGATGGATACACAATTGACAATTGATACTTTATTAGTGAGAGCAGAGAAATATTTTGCCAAAAAGGAAGTTATTTCAAGAACTTCAACGGGAATCACCCGTTTAACTTATAGAGATTTTGCAAAGAGAACCAGGGCCTTAGCCAGTGTTCTTGAAAATCTGGGTGTCAAACACGGTGACAGAGTGGGAACGTTTGCTTGGAATGATCATCGTCATTTAGAAGCTTATTTTGCTATTCCCTGTATGGGTGCAGTATTACATACTATTAATATTAGACTTTCATCAGACCATCTAAAATACATCATCAATGATGCTGAGGACAAGGTTTTACTTATTGATGAGGGACTGTTACCAATAATTGAGAATATTAAAGATGAAATCCCTACGGTAGAAGCTTTTATTGTACTAACAGATAAAGAAGAATTGCCCGAAACTAAAATTCAGACTATCTATCATTATGAAAAACTATTGAAAGAAGGAAATGCCAATTATGTATTTCCTAATAACTTAAATGAAAATGATCCAGCAGGCATGTGTTACACTTCCGCAACAACCGGTGATCCCAAAGGTGTTTTATACACTCATAGGAGTATTATCTTACACAGTATGATGCTTGGATTGGCAGACACGATGGCAATATCTGAATCAGATGTAGCGATGCATGTGGTTCCTATGTTTCATGTAAATGCGTGGGGATTTCCGTTCTCTTCTGTCTGGTTTGGAACGACACAAGTTTTGCCAGGACCTAATTTCAACTTTAAAACACTAGGAGAATTGATTGAAAATGAAAATGTCACCATAACCGCCGGTGTTCCAACAATCTGGATAGGTCTATTGAATGAATTAAACACCAATAAGTACGATTTATCAAGTTTACGTTGTATCGTATGTGGAGGTTCTGCAATACCTAAAGGTGTCATCCGGACGTATCAAGAGAAATACAATATTCCTCTTGTTCATGCATATGGAGCGACAGAAACAAGTCCAGTTGCGACCGTTTCCCGATTAAAAAGCTATCAACAAGAGTTGGAATATGAAGAGAAACTAGAATTTATCTCTAAACAGGGGATCCCGGTTCCGGGGATTGAAATAAAAGTAATAAATGAACAAGGTGAGGTAAGGAATAACGGTAATGATATGGGGGAAGTTTTGGTTCGTGGACCATGGATCATAGATGAATATTACAACAAGCCTGAGAAAACATCTGAAGCGGTAAAAGACGGCTGGCTTTATACTGGAGACATTGCAACTGTTGATTCAGAAGGGACCATTAAAATTGTCGACCGTACAAAAGACTTAATAAAGAGTGGTGGCGAGTGGATTTCATCTGTTGACCTTGAAAATGCATTAATGGCTCATGAAGGAGTTTCAGAAGCTACAGTCATCTCTGTTCCACACGAAAAATGGCAGGAGCGTCCAGTTGCTTTTGTTGTTAAAAGAGATAGAGCGAATACTACTGTAACAAAAGAAGAACTTATGGATTTCTTAGCACCCCAGTTTGCCAAATGGTGGTTGCCTGATGAAATTATTTTTATCAAAGAAATACCAAAAACCTCTGTGGGAAAATTTTTAAAGATGAAATTACGTGAGGATTATAAAAGCCCTTCTATTAGTAAATAAATTTATTTCGATTTCTTGCCTTTGAATCTCTTATCTGCATTTGCTCTTCTATTTCAGAACAATAAATGCATTAAATTACTTTAATAACGAAACGGCATGTTTCACTTTTGAAACATAAAAAAAGAGAAATTATAAGCTGTACTAGTTTAATAGCTTTCATCAAAACTTCTTCAACTTATGGACTTCAAGAAAAGCGTTAATTTCACACAATGTTTTACTATTCTTTAACGGAATTTTAGAATTGGCATAATAATTGCATATATAATGGTATCAGTGAGTATTAAATTGCTTATTGAACATGTAAATGTAAGTGTTTACAAAATAATTGTATGAATGGTCGAAAGAATCTGTGATCAAGCTATTTTAATGTGAATTTTAAAAAAGGGAGGAAAAATTAATGGTTAGTCAGGAAACAATATTGAATTATTTATTTGAAGAGGATAGGGAATTCTATGATATTTATAATAAATTAGTTTCTGCTCCCTACAAAAATAACATTATTGATGCCAAATCTAGAGAATTAATTAATGTGTCATTAAGCGCCGCTCCGACAAATTTGAGCAAGGATACACTAAGGGTTCATATTGAAAACGCCATCAAAGCAGGGGCTACAGAACGAGAAATTTTAGAAGTCTTTAAACTTGTTAGTGTTCTAGGTATGCATACCTGTGCAGTAGGAGTCCCAATTCTGGTAGAAGAAACGGGTAAATTTGCAAAGGCAAAACTAGATGCCCACCAGGAGGAGTTAAAGGAAAAATTCATAGAGAAGATGGGCTATTGGCATGGATTTCGGGACACTCTCTTAATGAATGATGAGCATTTTTTTGAGAGTTATTATCAATTTCTGACTAATCCATGGGACAGTGATATCCTAAGCCCGAAATTAAAAGAATTCATTTATATTGCAATAGATAGTGCTACTACACATTTATTTAGTGTTGGAATTAGAGTCCATATTCAAAATGCCCTTAGGTATGGAGCGACATTTGAAGAAATTATGGAAGTATTTAAACTAACAAGTGCACAAGGTGTAGATACATTTTATGCAGGAATTCCTATTTTACAATCGGTGTTATCAGATAAGAAGCTGGTTAAATAAATAGTTATAGAATTGTTGTTGTAAATGAACAACTTTTTAATTGCAAAATTGCGACATGTGTTTCGTTTGAAATATCTATAAAAAGAAAAAGTTCTAGCTTTTATAAAAATTGGTGGAATTCTAGTTATAATTGAGGAAACTAGCTCCAAAACTAATATTCTGAAAATTTGCATAAAATTTGCATACTAGTTTAGAGGAAATATATAAATGGAATGGAGTGTTTTAGATGGCGATTTTGGGAGAAGATATGACATTTGGATTATTTTTCTTAAACTCTGTGGCTCCATGGAAAACGGACGCAGAAGAATTACGAGATGGCTTAGAACAAATTAAAGTAGCGGATCAATTGGGATTTCATTCCGCTTGGATAGCAGAGCATAATGCGCGTGCATACGGTGTTGTCAGCTCAACATCTGTTTATCTATCTGCAGCGGCAGCTCAAACTTCTACGATTATGTTAGGTTCGGCAGTATCCCGTTTACCTTTACATCACCCATTACAATTAGCAGAAGATATGGCATTGGTAGATGTTATCAGTGATGGCAGATTGTATTTGGGCGTTGGTAAAGGCTATGATGCCTTGGAATTTGATGCATACAATATTGATTTCGATGAGCGTCATGAAAAGTATTTAGAGTCATTAGAAATTCTAACAGCAGCATTAAAGAATAAGAGAGTTACTTATTCTGGGAAATTCTATAATATTAAAGATATTCCAGTCTATCCAAGACCGATTCAGCCTTCAGGACCACCGATTTTTGTAATGGTTTCTGGTAATGATGAATCAATGGTTAATGCAGCAAAACAGGGACATTCATTTGTGCTAGGTGGTATTACAAATGAAGATACGAACCATAAGATTGAGTTATATAAAAAGACAGCTCTAGAAGCAGGGCAATCCGAAGAACAAGTATCTAAAACGATTGCAAGGTCAGGAAAGCTGTTATTTTGTTATGTAGCTGATACCACTGAACAAGCACAGGAAGAGTATAGACAGGGCTTAGAATGGTATATGAGTGTAAGGGATAGTCGTCCTACATTCGGAGTGGTTAAAAGGGAGAGCCATTTAGATTATGATCACTTCTTAAAATCTGGAAATGCACTAATAGGGTCTCCAGAGAAAGTAATTAAAGATATTCAAAGGTATAAGGAAGAAACAGGGCTTAACAATATTATTCTTTGGATGAATATTGGCGGCCAACCACAAAAACAAGTATTGAAATCAATGGAGCTATTTGCAGAAAAAGTTCTTCCCCATTTTACAGAAAAGAGTAGTATTATTGCAAAATAAATTAATTGAATATTAAATTAATTCAATATTTATACTGTTTTAAATGTTATGGATAATAATAGATGTTATGGGGGGAAAACTTAATGAAAAAAATACTTATGAATATCAGCATCATACTAATCGGGATAGTTCTATTAACGGCATGTGGAAAGGCAAAAGAATCTTCATCATCTGAGTCTTCAGGTAAGGATGATAAAGTTTATGAATTAAACTACAATGATCTTGCTCCGCCTACACATCCATATACGACAAAAGTTGCTGAACCATGGGCTGAATTTGTTGAAAAGGAAACAGATGGCAGGGTGAAAATTAATGTATTTCCTAGCTCAGCACTAGGAACGCCTGATACTGGATATGATGATGTCAGCGGTGGTGTGTTTGATGTTGGCCTTTTATACGCAAGTTCTGATAGTAATGATATTTTATTCCCATTATCTATTGGTGACCTGCCTTTTGCCATTCCGAACCCTGATGTAGCGATTAAGGTTATGAATAAATTTCAGGAGAAATATATGAAAGATACTTTCAAAGATGCAGTATGGCTAGGAGCATCATCAACGGATACTTCGCAGCTATATTCCACGGAACCTATCAAAACACTAAAAGATATGAAAAATCGTAAAGTAAGTAATAGTTTATATTCTAGAAATGAATTGCTCAAAATGTGGGATGCCGTTCCTGTTTCATTAGATAATGCAGAATTATACGAATCTGTTGAACGTGGTTTAGTCGATGATATTATCTATAACACGACAGGAGCGATAGGATTTAATTTAAATGAAGTAGCTCCTTATATGACAAAGCTTGATTTAGGGGTATCATCAAATGGATTATTTATCAATGGAAGTATGTTTGAAAAGATGCCAGAAGATTTACAAAAGTTATTTGTCGAAAAATTAGGCCCAAAACACCAAGAATTAATGGCAGAGCTTTATATGACTTCTATGGAAAATTCTATTAAAGAGTTTGAGAAAAGAGTGAAAGATCAAGGTGGAAAGGTTTTCACACTGGAATCTGAGGAATTAAATAAATTTAAAGAGCCTGCTAAGAAAATGTGGGATAATTGGGCAGCCGAAGCAATTAAAAGAGGCTATCCAGGTGATGAAATGATGGAATATTTCAAACAGCTGCTAGCAGAAGAGGGCGTTGAAATACCTTTTTAACAGGTTAGAATAGAATGGATTTTAAAGTGGAGTTCGTCATATATCCTGACTAGGAATGATTCATTCCTAGTCTACTCTTAATAGCTTAATTCATTTTTGGAGTTATAAACTCTTTTTCAGGAAGGAAGGCCAGGTAATGAATATATTTTTAAATACGGTTAAATATATTACCTCTATTACTAAATGGGCAGCGTATGGTATTTCTTCTCTTATGGTGTTGCTTGTTTTCTTTTTTGCTACTTCAAGAGCTTTTGGGCACCCCATTGTTGGAGATATTGAAATTGTACAATTTACAATGGTTTTATTGATTGTTTTTTCATTAGCTTATACGGAAGAAACAGATTCACATGTAGCAATAGACTTAATTTATAATAAATTACCCTCACTGTTCCAATTGATTTTAAAAGTAATAGCTAAAATATTAACGATTCTTTTTTGTTTCCTTGTATGTTGGATTTTTATCTCAAAATTGGATTTCGCATCAAAATCTAGTTTGCTACTTATAGTTTATTATCCCTTTAAGATTATGTTAATTATTGGTTTCTTCGCGTGGGGACTTGAAGCAGTTAAAAGGGGTTATTTTGAACTAAAATGGTACAAGAATCCTAATTATTTTGTCAATGGGGAGTGAGCATTATAATGGCAGTTTCAACTGTTGGTTTACTAGTTATATTATGTGTCTTTGTCTTAATGTTCCTACGGATCCCTATTGCTATTGCTATGGCAATCCCTGCTATTATTGGAATTCTTTATATAAGAGGTTGGGATACATTATTTTCAGCGTTCGATACCATTGTATGGACACAAAGCTATTCCTATACATTAACCACTATCCCGTTATTTGTATTAATGGGGCAGTTTATCTATTCATCTGGAATAAGTAGTGAACTTTTTACTACTTTTCGTAATTGGTTTAGTGGTTTAAGGGGCGGGTTGGCAATGGCAACGATTGGCTCGTCTGCAATGTTTGCTGCGGCTTCAGGTTCTAGTTTAGCTACAACAGGAACGATTGGTGTAATGGCATCGAAAGAAATGTTAGCAGCTGGTTACAGTAAATCCTTAACTGGTGGCTCGATTGCTGCTGGTGGAACACTAGGAATTCTTATTCCGCCAAGTACTATGTTTATTATCTATGGTATGATGACAGAACAATCGATTGGTAAACTACTAATGGCAGGGATATTACCGGGAATCCTATTGACCCTGTTCTTTATGATTACAATTTATGTAGCAAGCCTAATAAAACCAAGTTTAATAGCAGAATCATCGAAAGAAAAAGTAAGCTGGAAAGAGCGTTTTTCTTCATTAAAATCAACAATTTGGATTATTTTGCTTTTTATCATCGTTTTAGGTGGAATGTACATTGGTATTTTTACAGCTACTGAATCAGCTGGGGCAGGTGCATTAGGAGCATTTGTAATTGGCTTAGCAAGGAAAAAATTAACTTTGCAAAAAATAAACGAAGCTATTTTTGAAACGATAAAAACAACCGGTTTTATCTTCGCAATTGTTATTGGGGCATTTATATTAAACTATGTATTAACAATAACACGTGTTCCACATTTAATATCTGACTTTTTATTTGCAACAAATCTTTCACCGTTAATGCTATTTATCATAATCGTAGTTATGTATATTATTTTAGGTGCAATTATGGATACACTTTCGATGATCGTTGTAACGATTCCTATTATTTTGCCGTTAATTGAAGCTGTAGGATTTGATTTAATATGGTTTGGTGTAATCATTGTACTAGTTGTTGAGATGGGATTAATTTCTCCGCCTGTAGGAATGAACTGTTTTGTACTAAATGGAGTGGTAAAAGAATTGGAGCTTACAGAAATTTTTAAAGGCGCATTAATTTTTATGATTCCGATCCTTACACTTATTGCATTGCTATACGTCTTTCCTGAAATTGCATTATATATACCATATTCGGTGAAATAGAGTAATTGTGTGGTATTAAAAGGAGACTTATAATGAAGATGGAACTATGGAAAATCGAAGAGAAATTAATGGAAAACAATAATTTTCGGAAATTACTAGGAGTCAAAATAGAAGATATCAGCGAAGGGGCTGCTGTCTTATCCTTGTCCATTCGGGAGGACTTGTTACAGTCAGGAAATATGGTTCATGGCGGAGTTCTTTCTGTTCTGATAGATTCCGTTATCGGTACTGCGGTTAGAACGGTTTTAGACCCCAATGAATTTTCTGTTACGGCAGAAATGAATATCAACTATTTTAGACCGGCGATAAAAGGCAAAATCTTTGCAGAGGGAAAGCTAGTAAACAAGGGTAAACTATTAATAGTTGGTACCGGAGAGATTAAAGATGAAGAAGGAAGATTACTAGCAATAGGAAAAGCAACGTATGCGGTAAAGAAAAAGAATGTATAAAGAAGTATGAAGATTCTTTGAATAACTGGAGGGCAAGATGATATTCATTAATTCAGTTACGGGCAAAATTGAGGTTGAACAAATAGGACGAACATTAATTCATGAACACCTCAGAACAAGATCCGAATGTGTCCCGGTACAGTTTCCTCGTTTGTATGATGCCGACGAAGAGTATCAATTGGCAATGGAGCAAGTAGTGGCAGTTAGAAACAGAGGCGTTAAAACCATCTTCGATCCATCTGTAATGGGGTTGGATCGTGATGTGCGGTTTATGAAGCGAGTTTCGGAGGATTCAGGTGTCCAAATAATTGCTGCAACAGGGATATTCACTTTTCATTATTTGCCAACACGTTTTATGGCAAATAGTATAGATTTCATGGCGGAACAGTTTGTAAAAGACATTAAAGAGGGTGTCCAAAATAGTGAAATAAAGGCAGGGTTTTTAAAATGTGCTACAGAAGTTCAAGGTTTAACCCCGGATGTCGAAAAGGTTTTAAGGGCTGTAGCACGTGCTCATCACCGTACGAATGTTCCGATTATGACTCATTCTGCTCCTTCTGCAGAGACTGGATTGTTACAGCTTCAAGTGTTTGAAGAAGAGGGAGTAGAACTGAGTAATGTATTAATTGGACATTGCGGTGATACGGATAATTTGGACTATATAGAGAGAATCCTTGATAAGGGTGCGTATATCGGAATAGACCGTTATGGTATTACGGGTACAATTACAACAGAACAAAGAAATGATACAGTAAGAGCTCTAATCGAAAAAGGTTATGTGAAACGGATGTTTTTGTCTCAAGATTATTGCTGTACAACCGATCGTCTTAAACCGGATAGTCTCAAAAAGTCCCTTCAGCCTGATTGGTCAATGACCTTCCTACTTGATGAAGTCATTCCAACTCTTATTTCACAAGGAGTTTCTGAAGAGGAAATTAATATTATGATGAATGAGAACGTAAAAGACTGGTTGAGCTAGACGAAATAGCAGGATCAATCGTTTGTTGGGAGGAATTATGCTAAGTCCAGTATTTAAACCATATTCACTAGGAAAATTATTTGAGCCTTTTACTATTAATAATCTAACATTAAAAAATCGAATTGTGATGTCGCCTATGTGTATGTATTCCTGTCTGAAACTGGATGGCAAGGTGACCGATTGGCATTTAACTCATTATTCCTCTCGTGCCATCGGTCAAGTAGGTCTGATAATTGTCGAAGCTTCGGCTGTTAGTAAAGAAGGCCGGATTGGTGCAGAGGACCTTGGTATATGGGAAGATAGCCAAATGGATGGACTATTGAAATTAACAAATTTAGTTCATAAACACGGAGCAAAAATAGGTATACAGCTGGCCCATTCTGGAAGAAAGTCAAGAATTGAAGAATCAATCATTGCTCCTTCTGCGATTCCTTTTTCTGATCAGAGTAAGGTGCCTGCGGAAATGACGAAATCTATGATTGAAGAAAAAATCGCTGACTTCCAAAAGGCTGCTAGAAGGGCAAGGGATTCGGGTTTCGATGTCATAGAAATTCATGCAGCGCACGGGTATTTAATCCATGAGTTTTTATCTCCATTATCTAACCTTAGGAAGGATGAGTTTGGGGGCACAAAAGAAAATCGATATCGTTTCTTAGGTAGAATTATAGATGCGGTGAGAGAAGAATGGCGCGGACCCTTATTCGTAAGAATTTCAGCAAATGACTATGATGCCCAAGGAAATACCTGTGATGATTTTGTAGATTTTGCAAAATGGATGAAAGAGCAGGGTGTGGATTTAATCGATTGCAGTTCAGGTGAAGTCATTCCTGCAAATTATGATGTTTTTCCTGGGTACCAAGTGAAGTATGCTGAAAAAATAAGAACAGAGGTAAACATTCCGACAGGAGCTGTTGGTGTGATAACAGAAGGCATCCAAGCTGCTGAAATTATCCATGGCGAGCGTGCGGATTTAGTTTTTATTGGAAGGGAGCTGCTAAGAAATCCCTACTGGACATACACCGCTGCTAAACAGCTAGGAGTAAAAATTGAAGGTCCAATACAATACACCAGGGGCTGGAATAGCGATTTTCCATATACATAAATGAATATGACCGATTCAATGAATAGAGTATAAAAGGCATTTGTGAATGAGCCCATTCCAAATGCCTTTTATTGTGTATATATTACTGGGCTGTATACCCGCCATCGATAACTAACTCTGAACCGGTTACATAACGAGACTCATCAGAAGCTAAATAAAGAGCACCATAGGCAATATCAATCGGTTTTCCTAATCCTGGCCAAGGAATCTTATCTTTCAATGGATGCTCTCCATCTTTGCCTCCAGACATGGCTGATTCAATTACACCTGGGTGAATGGAATTTACTCGAATAAAATCTTTTGCCAGCTCAATGGCCGCTGATTTGGTCATTAATCTAACTGCCCCCTTTGAAGCGTGGTAGGCCGTACTCCCTGGGCTTCCAACCAATCCAGATCCAGAAGAAGTGTTGATAATCGACCCCTTACCAGATGTTTTCTTTATTAATGCTGCTCCATATTTCATTCCTAAAAACGTACCTGTTGAGTTAATTGATTGAATCTTCAAGAACTCTTCCATTGATGTTTTGGCTAATCCATTTCTGCTCAAAATG
The DNA here is from genome assembly GCF_013396335.1 of Bacillus sp. EB106-08-02-XG196. GTDB lineage: Bacteria > Bacillota > Bacilli > Bacillales > Cytobacillaceae > Neobacillus. The sequence goes on along the minus strand of NZ_JABWSY010000012.1, from coordinate 141,893 downwards.
GCCGCATTATTTAAGAGAATATCTAATTGACCAAATTCCGATTCTGTTTGCGATATGACTTCCTGCCAATCTTCCTCAAGTGAAACATCTTGCTTAATCCCAATCACTTGCCCGCTTAGCTTTTTAATGGACTCAACGGTTTCAACAAGACCTGCTTCATCAATATCGGTTACTACTACTTTTGCTCCGTTCTTAGCAAATAATAGGGCTTCCTCTCTGCCAATACCATTAGCTGCTCCAGTAATAATAGCAACTTTATCCTTTAATCTTAACATCATTTCAATTCCCTTCTGCTGAAGTGTATTTGAACGATCCCCAAAGTGTTAAGCCCAAACTCATTCAGATTACTGAGCTATATATCCACCGTCGATGACTAACTCTGAACCAGTAACAAAGCGAGATTCATCCGAAGCTAAATAAAGGGCACCATAGGCAATGTCGATCGGTTCACCTAAGTGTGGCCAAGGTGTTTTATCCTTTAATGGATGTTCTCCATTTTTAGCCCCAGACATATTCGTCTCAATAACACCAGGGTGGATAGAATTTACGCGAATCAAATCCTTTGCCAGTTCCAGGGCAGACGACTTGGTCATTAGTCTAACGGCTCCTTTTGAAGCATGATAGGCAGTGTTCCCTGGACTTCCAACAATTCCATACATGGATGAAATATTAATAATAGAACCTTTACCAGATTTTTTCATAGCGTTTGATCCGTGCTTCATTCCTAAGAAAGCTCCCACTGAGTTTATAGATTGAACCTTTTCAAATTGTTCTAGGGAGGTTTCGGCTAATGTAAGCCTTGTTCCAATGCCTGCATTATTCATTAGAATATCTAAGCGGCCGAGTTCTTTTTCTGTTATTGAAATAACCTGTTCCCAATCCTCTTCACGTGAAACATCGAGTTTAATAGCGATTGCATACCCACCATTCTCATTGATTATCTGAGATGTTAGATGAAGCTTCTCTTCATTGATATCTGTAACAACCACTTTGGCTCCATGTTTAGCAAATAAAATGGCTGTTTCCTTTCCTATTCCATCAGCAGCACCAGTAATAATAGCCACCTTATCTTGTAAACGGTTAATTGACATTGATTTATTAATCTTCCTTTCTATTAATAAAATTTACTTTTCAGTTTTATAAATTGCAAGATTCATGCCAGTATTTTAACTTTTATAAAAACAAAACCCATTACAGATGGTAATAACGAAAAGTCTACAAAAAAGTGCAGGAAAACCAATTATTACTTAAAATAGATATCTTTCAAATATTTTAAAATTTAGAGAAATATAAACAGAAAATAGAAAACCATAAGTTAGAAAGCTATAAATCAATTCATAATGCTATTCATACGTTTCAATAATGAAACGTCTCATTATAAACAATGATTTAGACAAAGCGTGCAAAATGAATCATTGAAATTATTAAAGATTTAAAATATTGTTATAATAACGCTTTCATTAATAAAATGGTCTTTCATGTCTATTAAAATTAACATATTAAATATTGGCATGCTTCTTGCAACTTAAAAGAATAAGAGAATGACATACATATACAAGCATCATTTTTTGAAGGGAGATAATATTATGGAGATTGTTAGTGTAATAGGTTCAGGGACAATGGGCCGGGGGATTGCCTTTTCCTGTGCGGCTGCAGGTTTTACCACCTTTGTTCAGGATATCAATGAAAGTGTCCTTTCAAACTGCAAATCTTATATAGAAAAGCAATTTAGACGTTCTCTAGAGAAAGGCGAAATTACTAGAGAAGAGGCAGATCATGCCATGAGCAGAATCCGCTATACAACAGAACTCGAGGAAGCAGCCAAGGATGCAGATTTGGTCATTGAAGCCGTTTTGGAAATTATGGACCTTAAAATAGAGATTTTTAAGCGACTTGATAAGGTTGTAAAACCTTCAACCATATTGGCTACCAATACCTCAACAATGAGTCCGACTGAAATAGGTGCCCAGACATCGAGGCCAGACCGCTGTATTGCCCTCCACTTCTTCAACCCAGTTCCGAAAATGAAGCTACTTGAAGTGATTTGCGGGCTGGATACATCTGAGGAGACAATCAAGAGAAGCTATGAATTTGGAAGAGCACTTGGGAAGGAATGTGTAAAAATAAATGAATTTCCGGGCTTTGCAGTCAGCCGGATGAATTGTCTGATAGGGAACGAAGCAATGAATATGGTCATGGAAGGTGTCGGTACTGTAGAGGATATCGACAAAGCCATCAAATTGGGCTTAAACCACCCCCTGGGGCCGCTTGAACTTGCTGATCTCGTTGGGCTCGATGCACGGCTTCGAAATATGGAATATCTCTATAAAACACTTGGTGAAAAATACCGCCCATGCCCAATTCTCGTAAAATTTGTAAAAGCAGGGCGGTTGGGCAAGAAAAGTGGAAGAGGATTTTACACCTACAATTAAGATGTGATTGGGAATCCATTTAGACAGTAGAAAGACAGCCAAAATATATCTACGCCGGTAAATAAAGAGGGAATAAAAAATTTAATTCCGTCTGGGAGGAAAAAGGAAATGGCAAAAAAAGACATTGTTATTGTAAGTGGAGTTCGTACCCCAATCGCAAGGTATGGGGGAGCATTGAAGGAACTTAATTCGGGGTATTTAGCGAGCCATGTCATTAAGGAAGCCTTAAGCCGGGCTAGTATAAGTACGAATTTAGTAGACGAAGTGATCCTTGGGGAAGTCAGGCAGTCGACCGAATCCTCAAATGTGGGAAGGGTTGCATCAATAAGAGCGGGAATACCAGAAACTGTACCAGCCTTTACGGTCAACCGTCTTTGCGCATCAGGGATGCAGGCGATAGCCTCAGCGGTACAGCAAATTCAATCGGGACAGGCGGAAATCGTCGTTGCGGGCGGTACAGAAAGCATGAGCGGTGCCCCTATTTACTTGCGCGGATCACGATTTGGCGGTGACCGTTCGCATTTGGTCGACTCTAATACGGAGGCTGGACAGCAGCCTAATGAAATTTACGGTGAAAATCTTGGCATGGGGATGACTGCGGAGAATGTAGCAGAAAAGTTTTATATCTCACGCATGGACCAAGACGCTTTTGCGTTTGAAAGCCAAAGAAGGGCAACCGTGGCCATCCGCGAAGGGAAGTTCAAAGAAGAAATTGCACCGTATGAAATCAAAACCAAAAAAACAGTTACTTTCTTTGATACCGATGAACATCCACGTCCGGAAACAACTCTAGAAAAACTTGCTACATTAAAGCCAGCATTCCGAAAAGACGGTACCGTTACTGCCGGGAATGCCTGTGGCCGTAATGACGGAGCCGCTGCAGTGGTTGTGATGTCGGGTGAAAAAGCTACTGAGCTTGTTTTGAAGCCTTTTGCTCGGATCATCGATTGGGCCCAAACCGGTGTTTCTCCGGAAATCATGGGCATCGGACCTGTTCCTGCAGTCAAAAAGCTTCTTGAACGTACTGGCAAATCACTGGATGAGATAGATCTTATAGAGCTTAATGAAGCATTTGCTTCCCAGGCGCTGGCTGTCATTAGAGAGCTTGGATTTGACCAAGAGAAAGTAAATGTCAATGGCGGAGCGATTGCATTAGGACATCCTGTAGGAGCAACAGGTACACGTCTAGTTGTCACTTTGATGCATGAATTGAAACGCAGACGCCTTAAATATGGGATAGCAACTCTATGTGTCGGTGGCGGGCAAGGAATGGCGATATTAATAGAAAACCTTGAGTAACTATATGTAAATTAAAGGAGGAATAGCATGGAAGTATATCAAAATATTGAAGTCAATAAGAAAGGGCGTCTTGGCTATGTTCTCATCAACCGTCCGGAGCTTCGAAATTCTTTGAGTAAAGAAACATTAAAGGATATTGTCGATGCACTCGATGAATTAAGAGAAGATGAAACAATTGGCTGTGTTATTTTTACCGGAAAAGGAGAGAAATCCTTTGCTGCTGGAGCAGATATCAATCAGTTAAGACAAAAGACCGCCCTAGATGTTTTCAAACCAGGAGGAATGCAAGAGGTTTACGATCTTATCGAAATGTATGATAAACCGACTATTGCCATGGTGAATGGATTTGCCTTAGGAGGCGGATGTGAGCTTGCATTAGCCTGTGATATCAGGATTGCATCGGTAAATGCCAAATTTGGGCTTCCAGAGTTAAACCTTTCTATTCTGCCAGGAGCTGGAGGAACTCAGCGTCTTGCACGTTTAGTTGGAAAGAGCAGAGCGCTCGACATGATCCTGACAGGGAAAATGATAGATGGGGAAGACGCCTACCGGATAGGACTAGTTTCTGAAGTAGTATCTCCTGAAGAGTTGGAAGTTAGAACGGAAGATGTAGTCGGAAAAATTCTTGCAAAAGGTCCGCTTGCTGTGAAATTAGCAAAAATCGCCGTACAAGCAGGATTTGAGTCTGACCAAAGAACAGGCTTACTGATTGAAAAACTAGCCCAAGCTGTCTTGTTTTCTACCGAAGACAAAATAGAAGGAACTAGTGCATTTTTGGAAAAAAGAAGTCCTAATTTCCAATCTAAATAGGGTTGATAATATAATAAGATATTTTGGAATGCACAAAGTCATTTTTATAAATTGGTATAAATAATAATGAATAATTGGAGATGGTAAACATGGCAGTATTAGGAAGAGATATGACTTTTGGATTATTCTTTTTAAATTCGGTGGCACCATGGAAAACAGATGCAGAGGAATTAAGAAATGGTTTAGACCAAATTAAAGCTGCCGACGAATTAGGATTCCATTCAGCGTGGATTGCAGAGCATAATGCTCGTGCATATGGTGTTGTTAGCTCCACGGCTGTTTACTTAGCTGCAGCAGCAGCTGTTACAAAGAACATAAAATTGGGCTCAGCTGTAACTAGATTACCGTTACATCATCCACTGCAGCTCGCTGAGGATATGGCACTGGTGGATATTGTCAGTGATGGTAGACTTTATTTAGGTGTTGGCAAGGGCTACGATAAATTAGAGTTTGATGCATATAATGAGGACTTTGAAGAGCGGCATGAAAAGTACTTAGAATCTCTTGATATTTTAACGACTGCTTTACAAAATGGTACCGTGAACTATTTCGGTAAATTCTATGATATTAAGAATATTCCAGTCTATCCGAGACCTGTTCAGAGTCCGAGACCGCCGATTTTTGTTATGGTTTCCGGAAATGATGCCTCCATGATTAGTGCTGCAAAAAAAGGGCATTCTTTCGTGTTAGGCGGTATAAAGAATGATGACACGAAACATAAAATTTCCTTATACCGTGAATATGCCTTGGCCTCAGGTTTATCACAGGAATATGTTGAACAAGCAGTTGCAAGATCTGGGAAGCTATTATTTTGTTATGTAGCCGAAACGACAGAACAAGCGCAAGAAGAGTACAGACAAGGTTTAGAATGGTATATGAGTGAACGTGATAATCGTCCTACTTTTGGTGTCATTAGCAGAGAGCGTAATGTAGATTATGATGCCTTCCTACAATCAGAAAATGCATTAATTGGTTCTCCGGAAAAAGTGATTAAAGATATAGAAAGATATAAAGCAGAAACAGGATTGAATAACATTATTCTGTGGATGAATATTGGCGGACAACATCAAGAGAATGTGCTTAAGTCAATGGAGCTGTTTTCTAGTAAAGTAATGCCGCACTTTGCTAATCAAGCCGTAAGTGTTCTTAGTTAATAAAATCTATACCTGTAGTCTCGTGAAAATTCGCGAGACTATTTATTTATTAATCTCTAAAATACGAAATTTGAGTATATTGTTAATATTCTTTCTATTATACTTAGATTATGGAAAAGATAGTAATTATTAATTTTTGCACAATTGGATAGTAAGGGGGAAGAATTATGCTTAAATTACTAGTTTCGGGAGCATCACCACTGGACGATTATGTGAAGAAAGCGATTGATAAACGAAAAGGTAATATGAAGGGGCTGGTTGTTCAAACGCTTGACTCAAAATATATTTTGGATAACCCGACATATATTACAGATGATGATGTATTGCTCTGCGGTGCTATGTTATTTGAGGATTTCAAAAGATTAAATGTCCGGGGACATATTATTCCAATGAGAGTTCAGAGTAATGATTTTTTTAAGGCTTTAGTAAAAGCTTCAAAAATTTCAAATGAAGTAAATATTATTAACTATCAAAAGGAGTATATCCAGACTAAAACGGAGGATATCGAATGGATTAATGAATCAATAGAAGCCATCTTTAAAATTAAAATAAATCAACTTACATATGTGACGATTGAGGATGTAACAAAACTGGTACAAAGGTTGAAAGCTGATGGTCAAAAAGTAGTGATTGGATCAGGCTTAGTCGTTAGATTTGCCCGAGAACATGGTATGGAAGGAGTACTTTGGTACGGTAAAGAAAGTGTGGGCCTTGCTGTGGATATTGCCTTTAATGTATTAAATGCAAAGCTCGTAGAACAAAGTAATCAAAAACGGCAAGCCTATATTTTAGAAAACTTTAATGAAGGTGTGATTAATCTCAATGTAACTGGCAGGATTATTAATATCAACCATCATGCCATTCAATTGCTGGGGCTTGGTGACAGTGGTGACCTAGAGACACAGCATATTAGCGATATATTGCCGGAAAGTGAATTATTAGAAATTTTAACAGTCAGTACAGTCGTAAAGGATATGGTTGTGCCATTCAAAACTAAATTGCTGTTTTTGAACACATTACCGATTCATGTAAATGGAACCAGTAATGGGATTGTGGCGCTATTTTCTGATGCAGAGACATTACAGCAACAGGAAAATAAAATTAGACGTAAAATGAATCATAAAGCGGACTTAGCTAAATATCATTTCAATGATATCGTTGGACAAAGTCCACAAACACTAAAGGCGATTAATAAAGCGAAGAAATTTGCACGATCAGATTCGAATGTATTGATTCTTGGCGAATCAGGAACCGGGAAGGAATTATTTGCGCAAAGTATACATAATGAAAGTCGGCGTGCTAACCAGCCCTTCATGGCCATTAACTGCGCGGCAATTCCAGAAAGCCTACTAGAAAGTGAATTTTTTGGATACAACGATGGTGCATTTACAGGTGCAAAAAAAGGCGGGAAACCGGGCCTATTTGAGCTTGCACATAATGGCACTGTGTTTTTAGATGAAATTGGAGAGATACCGTTTAGTATGCAGGCTAAGCTTCTAAGAGTTTTACAAGAAAACGTTGTCAGAAGAATAGGCAGTCCTACGGCAATCCCGATAAATATCAGGGTAATCTCAGCAACAAATGTAAATTTAATCGAAGAAATTAAGAGCGGCAAGTTTAGAATGGATTTATATTATCGAATTGGGGTATTAAATCTATTCCTGCCGAAATTGAGCAACAGAAAAGAGGATATCGGGCTTCTTGTAAAATCATTTACGGCAAAAAATTATCCACAGTTTACACAACTAATTGAAGAGGTATTAAACGACATATTGCCATACCTGGAAGAACATCAATGGCATGGAAATATTCGGGAATTTGAAAATACCATGGAAAGATTATTTGCTTATATAGAAACCCCTCAAAATATTTCAAGAAGTCAGGTGCTGATTTATTTAAAAGAAGCAATTGAGGAAAATCACTTCCTTATAGAGGATATGGATATGGAAAATTCCACCTTCCATGAAGTAATAAAAGACATTGAAATAAACAAAATAAAAGAAGTGTTAGAAAAAACGAATGGTAATAGGAAAGAAGCCGCTAAAATATTAGGTATCAGTAGAAGTACCCTCTGGCGGAAATTGAATGAAAATGTTGAAACAGTATAGATACGAATAAAAGTAACTCTTATTGTCGATGGTTAAGCAATCGGGCATCACGGTTGATTACCTATCTGCAATAGGAGTTTTTTGTTTGCTTTGAAAGTGATATTTACGGTGTTTCAATTTTAGAACACTTTGTTCTACGCCGAAACAATTAGTCTGAAAATTAAGAATAAGACTATGAAAGGTAGGAACATTCAAAAAAAATATCACTATCTAAATATATTTTGAATATTAAGAAGAGGTAGATGTCTTTAAAACGATAGGGGAAGAAATCAGAAATACTATGATCCTGTTCGTGATTATCAATGACTGGACCAATCAATAAATTATTTTAATGTATGAAGTGGAGAAACAGAAGTTTTTTTTGAAGAAGATGGCACGAATATTGCATTAGTTATATATAAAGGGTTTATTTTAAATCATTTCACAAAAGTATGTTCCTTTGTTAAAAAAGTTAAATTTACCCAGAGTTATTATAAAAGGAGTGTGAAGCTGTTGAAGCAAGAAAATTTAAAGGCACTATTCGATCCGAAAAGTATTGCAATTGTTGGTGCTTCTCCAGATAATCAAAAAATTGGCGGAAGACCTCTTAGTTATCTTCAACGCTATGGGTATGAAGGTGTAATTTATCCAATTAACCCGAAGTATGATGAAATTAATGGTTTAACATGCTATCCAAATATTCAATCAGTCACAGGAGAAATAGATTTAGCAATCATTGCCGTACCTAGTTCCGTAGTAATTAGCACGTTTAAGAGATGTGCGGAAAAAAAGGTCCGTTCCGTGATCATATTCAGCGCAGGGTTTGCTGAAGTAGATGAGGAAGGTAAAAAACAGCAAGATGAAATTGCCTTAATTGCCAAACAAAATAATGTAAGCGTATTAGGTCCCAATTGTTTAGGGATGTTCAACGTAGGGAAAGGGGTTTATGGAACCTTTTCCACGATTATCGAGGATGAAAAACCATTAAAAAGTAATATTGGATTTGTAAGTCAAAGCGGAGCATTTGGGTCTCACGTTTTTACCCTTGCAAGACAGCAAAATATTGGCTTTAGTTATTTCGTAGCAACTGGAAACGAATGTGATGTAGATGTTGCTGATTGCATTCAATTTTTAGCAGAAGATCCAGGTACAGATGTGATTGCATGTTATATAGAAGGAACGAAGGATGGAAATAGTTTAATAGAAGCCTTAAGGCTAGCCCGAAAAAATAAAAAACCAGTTATTGCCTTAAAAGTAGGAAAAACCGATGTTGGGATGAAAGCTGCTTTATCCCATACGGGGGCACTCGTTGGTTCAGATGATGTATTTGACACAGTCTTTAAGCAAAACGGGGTATATCGAGCTGAAACCATTGAGGAATTCCTAGATGTTACATATGCTGCATCAAAGTTGCCATTTCCTAATGGAAATAGGACAGCAGTATTTACTGTTTCAGGTGGAATAGGAATCATGATAGCCGACCAATTATCTGCAAATGGTTTAACCCTGCCGGGAACTCCGGAACCATTAAAAGAGAAATTAAGGTCCATTCTCCCAATTGCGGGTGTTCAAAACCCAATTGATACGACGGCACAAATTTCTTATATGCCGTCATTACTCGAAGAATTTATGGAGACGGTCCTCGCCAGCGGTAAATACGACTCTGCCATTGTATTTTTAGGTTTTGCTGGTTTAAAACTAGATTCCTTAGATGATCGTATTAGTACATTAGTAAAAATGAAAAACCAATTTAAAGATATTCCGCAACTACCAGTAACAATCAATAGCGTGAAATCAAGACAGTTGTTCAGTGATGCAGAGCTTTATGTTAGTGATGATCCATCAAGAGCAGTAACAGTTTTAAAAGCATTATCCTATTTTGCTAGTCTACCTGAGGAAGAAAAGGAAGAAGTGTATCTTACAAAGGAAGATGTTTTTGGTTCAGCATCCGTCTTAACCGAGTATGGATGCAAAAAAATTCTTAAACAATACGGTATCCCAATTACAAATGAAAAATTAGCAAGAACAGCTGAAGAGGCGGTACAGTATGCAAATGAAATTGGCTATCCCATCGTGTTAAAGGGGATGTCACCGCAGATCCTTCATAAGACAGATAAAGGTCTCGTTTTCTTAAATATTACCGAAAGTGAAGATGTAATAGAAAAGTTCCTGAGATTAAAATCAATCATCGAGCAAACCGATGGAGCAGAATTCGAGGGAGTTTTGGTTCAAGAAATGCTGAAAAGAGACTCTGTCGAAATAGTGGTCGGCTCAAAGAAAGACCCGATCTTTGGTCAGATTGTTTTAGTTGGATTGGGTGGCATTTATATCGAGGTGTTAAAAGACGTATCAATGAGAAAAGCACCTGTTTCCGTTAGTGAAGCAGAAAAGATGGTTCATGAATTACGAGCCAGCGCGATTTTACAATCGTATCGAGGAAAGCCGCCGTATGACGTGGAGGAACTAAGTAAATTAATCTCTCGATTTAGCCATTTTATTGTAAGTCAGGAAGAGAAGCTATTAGAAGTAGATTTAAATCCAGTCATGGTCTTTGCAAAAGGTCAAGGAATCAAAGTAGCAGATGGATTAATGACATTCGAAAAACGAGTCATCTATTCGTAAGCATTTAATAATAATAAAGGTGATTTTTTGGAACTTAGTTGATTGGAGCGGAAATCAACGAAAATTGATGATAAAACCAAAAAGGAGATAAAAACAATGAACTTTAATATTCCAGAAGACATAACAGAAATTATCAATGCCCTAAAACAATTTATAAATAAAGTGGTTATTCCCTTGGAAGAGGAAAACCATGATTTACTTTACAATGAACGAAATTACTATCTGGAGGACGGTCGCCGTCATCCTAGAGTAGAAGAGTTAAGAAAACAGGTTCGTAAAGAATCTGCTAAAGCAGGATTTTATACTATGTTTGGTGCAAAGGAATTAGGCGGTGAAGAATTTGGCCCAATAGCCTCTCTTTTAGTCAACGAAGCATTAGATAAGAACTTTCCCAATCGAAAACTGATAGAAGCCGTGGTCATTCCATCCCCATTCACAAACGGTTTAACACCTGTATTAAAAGGGCTGAATCAAGAACTTAAAGATAGATATCTAGAAGGCATTGGTTCAGGAGAAAAAACATTATGCTTTGGTTTAACTGAACCTGATGCTGGGTCAGATGTTTGGGGAATCAAAACACGTGCAGAGAGAGACGGCGATGACTGGGTTATTAATGGTACTAAACAATGGATTACAAACGCACCATATGCGGACTATTGTTTATTATTTGCCGTTACAAACCCAGAGCTACAGGAGCAAAGAAAAGGCGGGATAACTTGTTTTTTTGTTGATACGAAATCAGCAGGATTTACAGTAGATTCCGTGATTGCAACAATGGGGTCATTAGGCGGGGATGCTGGAATCATTAGCCTTGATAACCTAAGAGTTCCGAGTGAAAACATTATTGGTGAACTGGATAATGGTTTTACGAGGGCGATGAATGGAATCAATAATGGACGTTTAGGCATGAGCGGAAAATGTATTGGATCGGCTCAATGGGCATTGAAAAAAGCCGTTGAATATTCAAAGATCCGCAGAACCTTCGGAAAAGCAATTGAAGAACACCAAACGATTCAAAATATGTTAGCCGAATGTGCCATGGATATTTATGCAGCAAGAAATATGGCGCTGCATTGTGCATGGAAAATTGAAAATAGCAAAAAAACACCAACCAAAGAGATTTCCATGGTGAAAGCATACTGTACAGAGATGATGGGCAGGGTTTATGACAAAGCCATTCAGATTCACGGAGGGATGGGCCTTTCAAATGAGCTTCAGTTAGAAGAAGGATACAGGTTGGCCAGGATGTTACGAATCCCTGACGGCACATCAGAGATTCATAGACGTACCATTGCCAGAAGCTTATTAAAAGGTGATTTAACATTCTAAAAAAATATGAAAAAGGATGGTTTTGCTTCTATGTCTGAAAAATGCGTTCTTATTGAAAAAAGAGGAAGAATTGCTTACGTGATTTTAAATAGACCAGAAAAGTTAAATGCATTAAGTGCAGACCTATTCAGTGAGTTGGATCAAGCTTTAGCGGAGCTGGAAAAAGATGATTCGATAAGTGTTCTAATTATAAAAGGGAAGGGCCGCGCCTTTAGTGTTGGCTACGATGTTTCCAATTATATTGAGCCGTCAGTAACGGAAGATCGAGATAGTTTAGAAGAATTCACGAGACGCTGGTTAAGAGTTTGGGAGTATCCGAAACCAATTATTGCCCAGGTACAAGGATTCGCCTTAGCTGGTGGTACGCAGCTGCTTGCCTGCTGTGACATCGTCATAACAGAGGAAGAAGCACAATTTGGTTTTCCTTCATTACCATTAGGCGGCGGTTTTGTAGGAATTTACTGGGGATGGCATGTTGGCCCACAACGGGCAAAAATGCTTGATTTAACAGCGGGAAGCAGGATTACCGGTAAAGAGGCAACCGAGTATGGTATTGCAGCAAAATGCTTCAAACGTGAGGAACTAGAAGAAGAAACCTTAAAAATTGCCCGCGGAATCGCAAAAACACCATTGGACATTTTAAAGCTTAAGAAAAAAGCTCATAATCGCATGATGGAACTCCAAGGATTTAGAACGGGTTTAATGTTTGGTCCGGAACAGGATGCCATAATTCATACGGCTGATGGTATTAAACTAGTTCATAAGAAAATTAAAGAACTAGGCCTTAAAGGTGCAATTGATTGGTTTAACTCTCAGGAGGTTTAAGGGAAGTACCTTTGTGAAGAGTAGACTTTGAGGGGAGGGGTAAACGTGAAGATTTTAGGAATTAGCGGGACTTTAATAGGCTCAAAGACGATTATTATCACAAAGTATCTCATGAATGAGATTAAGAGACAGTATCCAGAATTTGAATTGGAAATGATTAATTTAAAAGATTTTCAGTTGGATTTCTGTGACGGAAGACCCCAAACGGAGTACAACAACGATACACAGGAAATCATAAAGAAATTCGAGAATGCAGATGGCTATGTGTTAGGAACAACCATCATCCATAATTCCATTCCCGGCGCACTGAAGAATCTTTTTGATCTCATTCCTGTTTCTATTTTTGAAAATAAAACAATCGCATTAGTGGCTAATGGAGGAAATCCGCAACATAGTCAAGCGATTGAAAATCATCTAATACCTATTACCAATTATTTAAAAATGAAAACACTTCCTAATCAGGTTTTTGCTGTATCAAGTGACTTTAATTGTCAAAATGAATTGAATAATCCAGAGATTCAAGATCAGTTCATTCGTCTGGTAAAAAATTACGGTGAAATCGTTAAACAAAATACTCAAGAAATGAAATCTTAACAATCTAGTTAAAAATCTTGTGAGCATGTGGGGAATTTATGGATAATATGAAAAATTGCATTCATTTTACAGACCGTTCTTTTCAAAAAATGTGTGATTTAGAATATGGTATTAACCGCGGGGTATATAACGAAGTTGATAAATGGTTTTACAATAAAGGAATTGTAGATATTTTGGACCGACGAAGAGAAATCCTGAATTTTATTCGGGTTAGTGCTGTTGATGCACACAATAAAGTCAGATTCGGCCATGGAGGATTACGCCAAAAGTTAATGGAGTATTTTGATAACTTAGCAGAATAAAGGAAAAAACTATTTTAAGGAGGACTATCGATGATAGTGCAAACAGTAGCAACACAATTATTTAAAGAAGTTATGGGTAGCTATCCAACGGGTGTAACGGTTCTTACGACACTAGATACAAATAATAAGCCGGTTGGATTAACGGTTAACTCATTTGCTTCCGTCTCATTAGACCCATTGATGATACTTTGGAGTATTGATAAAAATGCAGGAAGCTGTGAAGTATTTAAACAGGCAGAGAAATTTTCTGTAAATATTTTATCAGGTGAACAGCAGGAAGTTTGCTGGACGTTTGCAAGTAAATCTGAACAAAATCGATTCTCTAAGCACCCATGGAGTCTTTCGAAAAATAACCTTCCAGTGTTAGATAATGTATTTGCTTCATTAGAATGTAAAAAAGTGCAGCAGATTGACGCGGGAGATCATTATATACTGATTGGGGAGGTACTAGAAGTAACGAAAAATGAACAGGATCCAATGCTTTATTTTAGAAGAAAAGTAGGAAATGTTCCAGAGCAATGGGAAAAGGAAAACTAAAGTTACTTCTGTCCCTAGAAGAAAAAAACGCAGATAATCTCTGCGTTTTTTTCGGGAATCGATACGATTACTCTATTGGAGGAAAAAACCAAAAAGGTCGGACTAGTAAATCAAATTGTACCTAGTGGGGAAGGATTGTCATCCGCTCTGACAAAATAAACAAGGATCTCAGGCGTAGGTAAAAAGATGCCCTAGTTAAGTGGTCCCTAATGGAGTGCAAAATACAGCCATGGAAGGAAAAAAATCTAAACAATACTAGTTAAAAGGAGGAGAAGCTCTAATGAAAATATTACAAGATAATTTACGGGGTGCGGAATTTCTCGTATCACAGGGAGACCCTGATCAAGTTTTTACTCCGGAAGATTTTACGGAAGAGCATAAAATGATTGCTTTAACCACAAAACAATTTGTGGAACGCGAGGTGCTTCCTCATTTGGATGAATTTGAGGGTCAAAATTTCGAAAAGACAGTTGAGTTGTTGCGAAAAGCGGGAGGGTTGGGTCTTTTAGCTCATAGTATTCCTGAAAAATACGGTGGACTTGGTCTAGATAAAGTGAGCAAAGGAATAGTTGGTGAAGCCCTTGGACAGGCAGGGTCCTATGGTATAGCGCATTCTAATCATACTTGCATTGCAACCCTACCTATCACCTATTTTGGAAACGATGAGCAAAAATCCAGATATTTACCGAAGCTGGCTTCGGGAGAGTTTTTTGGGGCTTACTGCCTGACTGAGCCCTCCTCTGGGTCAGATGCACTTAGCGCACAAACAACAGCAATATTAAATAAGGAAGGAACCCATTATATCTTAAATGGAACCAAACAATGGATTACCAATGCGGGATTCTCCGATACCTTTATTGTGTATGCGAAGGTAGACGGTGATAAATTTACAGCTTTTATTGTTGAAAAGGATTTTCAGGGTTTGTCTCTAGGGCCGGAAGAGAAGAAAATGGGAATTAAAGGATCCTCCACTCGTTCTGTCATCTTTGAAGATTGTAAAGTACCAGTTGAAAATATTTTGGGGGAAATTGGAAAAGGACATGTGATTGCTTTAAATGTACTTAACTTGGGACGGTTTAATCTGGGTGGAATATGTATGGGGGCGGCAAAGGCAGTACTAAAATTGACAATAAAATATACAAACCAAAGAAGCCAGTTCAAGCGACCAATTTCTTCTTTTCGTGCTACTCAAGAAAAACTAGCAAATATGGCCAGCAGGCTCTTTGCTGCCGAGGCGGTGCAATATAGGACCGCACAATTGTTGGAGGAGGCATTAAGTGACCTTTATGACGCATCCGATTTGGATTCTATCAAGAATCAAATGATGGAATATGCGGTGGAATGCTCTATTTGTAAAGTCTTTGGATCGGAAAACCTAGATGAAATCGTCGATGAAGGGGTTCAGCTTCATGGCGGTTACGGGTACATGCAAGAATACCGGATTGAACAGTTCTACCGTGATTCGAGAATCAATCGAATATTTGAAGGGACGAATGAAATTAACCGATTTCTTATTCCGAACCTCCTATTCAAAAAAGCAAAGAAAGGAGAATTCGATCTTGATGAATGTATTAAACAAGCGACACGAGAAATCGAAAGCACTATGCCATCAATTGAAGGTCCGCTTTCCCTTGAAATTGAGATGGTCCGCTCAATCCGAAGAGTCTTTCTCGTCTTAACTGGGCTTATTTTTGAAAAGTACGGCGACGCATTCGCTAATGAACAAGAAAGTCTTTTAAAGCTTTCCGATGTTGCCATTTACCTATACTCTTCAGAATCAGCTGTCCTTCGAACGGTAAAAACGATTCAAAGAAACGGAATGGAGAAAGAAGATTGGAAAGCCAAGCTAACCATGAATTATGTCCATGATGTCATGCTAAAAGTTGAGACATCCGCCCGCCAGCTATTAAACGGATTGGACTTAAGCGAGCAGTCTGAAATTTGCCGGAAACTCGTATTAAAAGAATTAGGTCAATATGTTGTGAAAAATTCCTTTGCCCTTAAGCGGGATATCGCATCAAAACTTATTCAAACAGAAGAGTATATTTCTTATTAATGGAGGGAAATTATGCGTTTTATTGAAACGGTTTCAGTTATCACCGGTGCAGGAAGCGGAATAGGTGAGGCAACAGCCATTAGATTAGCGAAAGAAGGATCGAAAGTGATTCTAGTTGGAAGAACGGAAAAAAAATTAAACAACGTGGCTAATAAAATTGATCTCAACCACCCCAATGCTGCTGAAGTTTTTGCCGCGGATGTAACTCTAGAGAAAGATGTCTTTACCTTAGCCGAATACATTGAAAAAAATCACGGGAGTCTGCATGTGGTCATTAATAGTGCCGGAGGCTCAGCCACATCAAAAATTCGAGATATTACAGTTGAGGAATGGGATCAAATTTTTGCCTTAAATCTGAGAAGTGTGTTTTTAGTCTCAAAGATATTAGGAAATTTAATGACTAAATCTTTAGATAATGAAAAATATAAAAAGGACCGGGCTATCATTAATGTAGCTTCCTTGTCTGGTTATAAAGCAGGGGCACAAATTCCTCATTATAGTGCTTCTAAAGCCGCTGTCATCAATTTTACAAGGGCCCTTGCAAATGAATTTGCTGCTTTTGGAATTCGTGTTAATTCTGTTTCGCCTGGATTTGTTGAAACACCATTAATAGAAGAAGGGATGAAGAACCAACGTTTCATCGAATCCCTTAAACGGAATACAGCTTTACGCCGTGCGGGACGACCGGAAGAAATCGCCAATGTCATTTCATTCATGGCATCACCGGAGGCATCTTATATGACCGGATCAGACGTTTTAGTTGATGGTGGATGGTTGGTCACTTAAAGCAAGGCCGCCAATTCTAGAGTACTATCAAGCTATCCTTTCCATAAGGTATTCCTGGTTATTCTCTTTTTCTAGCAGAACTCTCCCACTCATTTATCTGTCCCAGCGATTAGAATTCATATCCAGAATGCCATAAAACTAGGGCAACAAGTGAAGAGATTTTGGAAGTATTATAGTTTGTTAGTATTCTAGGGATGCAAACTTGTGCAGTGAGTGTTCCACTGATGGTTGAGGAGTTTGACGTCTTTGATTCAGTAGATTCTATCAAACAAAAAAATAAGGAGGAGGAACCATACGAATTTGCCCTTAGCAGCCAGTAGAAGGCCGATTTAAAGATCAAATTGTTCCGATCGCTGTTCCGAAAGTAAAGGGGAAACCTTCATCTTCGCTACCGATGAACATCCACGTCCGAATACAACTAGGGAAGGTTTGGCTAAATTGGCACCGGCTTTCGTTAATGGCGGATCCGTAACGGCCGGTAACAGTTCGGGATTAAATGATGCTGCTTCGGCGCTCGTTATTATGTCCAGGGAGAAAACGGAGGAATTAGGATTGAAACCGCTTGTCGATGTTCGTCAACATGCTGTAGCGGGAGTGGACCCGAATATTATGGGGATTGGCCCAGTTCCGGCTACAATCAAGGTGATGGACAAATCCGGGCTAACCATAAGGGATATGGATATCATTAAAATTAACGTCGTCTTTGCTTCTTAAGTGATTGCCTGTAACCGGGGTGCTGAATATGGAACTATCGAAAGTCAATGTAAATGGCGGTGCTATTGCGCACGGACATCCGCCCGAGGCAACTGGAGCTATTCTGCTACGAAAGCCATATATGAATTGGAACGGATTCAGGGGCGGTTCGCGTTATTGACTGCTTGTATCGGCGGTGGACAAGGGATCGCTACTATAATGGAACGCGAAAATTAGGTCTTCCTTCTGGAGATTGTTTGAGACTCCGATAACCCAACGTTTGGAGTAGAAGCATTTTTTTTACACCATAATATACTGATAGATTAGTATTTGCAAATCAATATTATAGGAGGATTGAAACAAGATGAATATTCAAGATATAAAAAACATTTGTATAGTAGGCAGCGGCTCCATGGGGCATCAAATCGCCATGTTGTGTGCATTGGGCGGGTACAAGACAACGATTCAGGATGTTAGTGAAGCGTCTTTGCTAAAAGCGAAATCCACCTTAGTAGGGATCATGGATAAATGGGTCGCTAAAGGAAAGATATCCAATGAAGCAAAAAAATTGGCCTTCGATCGGTTATTGTTTACAACCAGCTTGCAAGAAGCGGCAGTTAATGCAGATTTTGTCATTGAAGCGGTAGTCGAAAAGCTCGATGTAAAGAAGAAAGTGTTTGCTGAATTGGATGAAGTATCGCCGCCACATGCCATTTTGGCATCCAACAGCTCTACGATTGTCAACTCGCTGATTGCAGAAGCAACGAAGCGTTCGGATAAAGTTTGTAACATGCATTTCTTCTTCCCTCCGCTCGTCATGGATTGCGTGGAAGTCGTCATGAGCGAAAAGACATCGGAAGAAACGGCCCAGGTGACAATGGATCTATGCAAACAGTTGAACCGTACAGCCGTATTGTTGCGCAAAGAAATATACGGATTTATTGCCAATCGAATCTTATTCGCTTTATCAAGAGAAGCGATAAGTCTCTACGAGCAGGGAATTGCGGATTTTAAGGAAATTGATCTTGTTTGCAAGAAAGCATTGAATCATCCAATGGGTCCATTTGAATTGGCGGATCTGTCTGGCGTAGATGTCTTGTATTACGGTCTGCAACAGCTCTATGCCGAGACCGGAGACCCCAAGGATAAGCCGGCTGCTTGCATCGAAGAAAAGGTGAAAGCCGAAACGCTTGGAAGGAAAACGGGAAAAGGCTGGTATGAGTATTCCAATAAAAGGGGGTGGAAATTCCCATGACTAATTATATATATGTTGAAAAAGTAAATGGGAATGCCATTGTTACGATTGATAATCCTCCATTGAATGTTATAAACAGAAAAGTGGTCAGTTAATTGGGAGAGGTTTTTTCAGCCATAGAAAAGAATCAGGAAGTGGTTGTGACGCTCCTGACCGGTGCGGGAAACACAAAGTGTTCATGGCGGGCGCCGATATTAAAGAATTCCCGACCAGGATCGTATGAAACGATGTAAAAGAAATCGCGTTGGAAACCCACGGAGTGATGAATCAAATCGATTTTCTGACGAAACTGACGATTGCTGTCTTGAACGGCATGACTTGGGAGGTGGGGGTAAATTGGCCCTTATTTGCGATTTAAGAATTGCGGAAACCCATGTTCGAATCGATTTACCAGAAATCAAGCTCGGAATCTTCCCGAGCGGCGGTGGAGAAGAGTTTGCCAAGTTCAATGTAACCGTTACTATATTGCCCCAGGATTGATTGATAGAACTCTCATTCTAAATTTACGACAAGACGTACAAGATATTTAGTGAAAGCGCAACCAACTTCCATCATACTGACACCAAATGATATTGCCAATGCTGTTAATTTCTTTGCGACAGAAGAATCGAGATATAGTACTGGGCAAGTATTACATACCGATGTGGTAAGAGCCTAGGCGCAAGAAATATTTAAGAGATGTTACTGAGGAAGGGGTGAAATTGAGTTTACACCAGAAGATGAGGTTATCCAAAAAGGGAATCATACTAATTATCAGTTTAAACTGGCAAAGTAAATGCAATCGTCCTTTTTGGGCAGGTATTTGTTCAAAGAAAATAGTACATGTATAAAGTGGTTTGAAAGTAACTTTGAAAAAGATGATAAAACGGGAGTGATTTTGATGAGAAACTTAGTGAACCGCAAAATTTTATTTGCCAGCAGGCCAATGGGAATACCAGATAAAAGTAACTTCGAGATGATTGAGGAAAGAGTACCGGAGATAAAGGAAGGGGAAGTTCTGATTCGTACCCTTTATCTTTCGGTTGATCCATATATGCGCGGACGGATGTCGAATGCCATATCCTATGCCAAACCTTATGATGTCGGTGAGCCGTTCCTTGGAGGATTGGTTGGAAAAGTAGTCGCTTCAAAAAATTCCAGATTTCAGGAAGGTGAATTTATTGAAGGAGGAAGACTAAACTGGGCTGATTACAATGTATCTGATGGAAGCGCGATTCGCAGGATTAATCCGGAATTGGCACCTGTTTCAACTGCTCTTCATGTACTGGGAATGCCTGGGTTGACAGCTTATTTTGGCCTATTGCACATTGGGCAGCCAAAACAAGGTGAAACGGTCGTCGTATCCGGAGCATCTGGAGCAGTCGGCATGATTGTAGGCCAAATCGCCAAGCTGAACGGCTGCAGAGTTGTCGGGATAGCCGGTGCAGATGAAAAATGTTCGTATTTAACCGAAGAACTAGGCTTTGATGCAGCCATTAACTATAAAACAACAGAAAACCTGGAGAACGCACTTAAGACAGCATGTCCTGACGGGGTCGATGTATATTTTGACAATGTGGGAGGAGTGGTGAGTGATGCTGTCATGACCATGATCAATTTCCAGTCGCGAATCATCATTTGCGGTCAAATCTCCCAATACAACTTGGAAAACCCAGAACCCGGACCAAGGGTAGCGGGGCATCTTCTGAGGAGCAGTTCCACGATGAAGGGATTCATTGTAACTGACTATGCAGAGCATAACAAAGAAGGCTTAACACAGCTATCCCAGTGGCTTACAGAAGGGAAAATCCAATCCCGGGAAAATGTGGTTATGGGCTTTGAAAATACGATTGAAGCCTTCCTGGGACTTTTCCGAGGTGATAATATAGGTAAACAGCTTGTAAAAGTGTCAGAGGAATAGAACATACTCAAAACGGCTACCGTGATTATTTCGATACGGTAGCCGTTTTGATATACAATCGGGTTTATTTTAGAATAAGTGACAAGCAATTTGTTGTTGATTAGGCAATATTTTTACTTCCGTGTAGACTTCCTTACATTGCTTCATTTTAACCGGGCAGAATAAAAGTGACATCCTTTAGGAGAATTTTTGGCAAATCTCCTGTGATCATAACCCTTTTTTTATTTTCAGCATTTTGTGGGTTAGCTATTGGAATAGACGCAAGTAATGCCTTTGTATACGGATGTTTTGGTTCATTAAAAATTTGATCACATATTCCCATTTCCACGATTTCCCCCAAATACATAACGGCTACTCGGTAATCATAAATTTACTAAAAGTGTTACAGCAACAGTTAAACTTAACATATATATTTATTTCTCATGACCTGAGTGTAGTGGAGCATATAAGTCCTGAATAGAGACATCTAATGCTGAACCGGCTCACAAACAATCAATTGAGGTTTTAAAGCTTACGCTCTGGTGATTCCAATTCGTTGACGCAGACCCCCTGAAAACTCATGTGGATAACGGTCCAAATAGCTAGAATCCAGGCCGACAAGTTCAATTAACTTTTGAACATGATCATCAATTTTATTTTTGAAAAGGTTTTATGAATTAAATAAGGCTCCCTCAAGATGTTCCTTACTGTTTACTTAGGGTTTAAGGAACTATATGGATCTTGAAAAATTACTTGAATGTCCTTTCGAAATGCTTTTAATTCTTTATACTTAAGTGATAGCACATCCTCATTGTTAAAATAGATTTCACCAGAAGTTGGATTGATTAATCGAATTAAACTCATACCCGTGGTACTTTTACCACATCCGGATTCACCCGACGATACTGAAAGTTTCACCGCGTTATACCTGAAAGGATATAATATCTACAGCTCTTTGGAGCGCCGCTTGGAGAGGAACAAGCTAATGTGCCTGCGGGTCATGCTTTAATCGAGGCGTTAAAAGGAATAAGTACAAGATTAATGGTTGTCGGGGGTGCGGGAAGTCTTTTTGTCGACGAGAACAAAACAGTTAGAGTAATCGATACTCCTGAATTTCCGGATATGTTTAAACCAACTGCACAAGGTCAAGCAAGGAACCTACAAGAATTACAGGAGACCTCTGATTTAACATGGACGTTTATCAGCCCTTCTGCTATTTTCAATCCAGAAGGAAAAAGAACGGGATCTTATCAGTCAGGGAAAGATCATCTTCTTGTTAATTCAAAAAATGAAGGTTATATCAGCTATGCTGACTTTGCCATCGCGGTGGTAGATGAAGTTGAAAATCCTAAGCATCTTAATGAAAGATTTACTGTTGTTGGTGAATAATCAAATGGTTGGGATTAGAAATTAAATTTTCCTATGTAAAGAGTCCTAAGACTTTCATGTCTTTGGACTCTTATTTTTTACCTTCATCATCAGGGTCCATTTGATCCCAGCGAGGTTTTCCTTCACGTTCAAGCTGATCATTCAAAGCATGCCACGATTTTTCAATTTCACTATCTAGCTCAATTTTGGAATAAATCATATCAAATAGTACAGTAGCAATTAAACTTCCAATAATCGCCCAAATATATATCATAGTAGTAATATCCTAGGTAATAATACCTACTGGATTTTAACATATATTTAGGCATTTGACAGTTGTTTTAGTAAAATGGAGGAATTTCACATATTAGCACAGTGTGCTCCAGATTCTAGTGGTGTTGGCGACGGAGTGTTGTTCAATAATGGAGTAGGCCGCATTGGTAATCGCTTGTGCTAAAGTTTCACCTTTCGCGCGGATATTATTAAAGCTAACTTCGGATTCTCCAGCTGTTGAAAAAGTAAACCCGAATTCCTCTAGTCTTTTAACGATTATCATGGCATGTTCAAGGTTTTGCTCAGGTTGAAATTCAGAATCATGAATGAAAATACCCTTTTCATAATCAAACCAGCGGTCCCATCTATTTAACTTCCAACCAAGAATTCTCCGTGCGATTGAATCTGTTTTGTTCATTTTCATTACCCCTTTTCTCAATGTTATATAACAGGTTTATTATTATTAGTTATTATATAACACAACAAATAAAACGACCACATTTTTTTGAAAAAAATTGGATGTTTTTTTCAAGATTTTTTGGTGTCTATTTTATAAAAAGGGAAGATTATTGTATAGAAAATAAAAGGGGTGTAATAATGGCCAGCTTAAAATATGAAATAAAGGAAACGATAGGAATCATTTCTGAAGGTGCAAAGGGATGGAACAAGGAACTAAATCTCATCAGTTGGAACGACCGTGAGCCGAAATATGATTTGCGGGATTGGGACCAAAGCCATGAGAAAATGGGCAAAGGTATTACCCTATCTAAAGAGGAGTTAATCCAGTTAAAGAAATTATTAAATGAGATGGGTTTGGAATAGGAAGGAGGAGTAGGTTATGGACACAGCCATAGAGAAATTAAAAAAGCTGCATTCTTCTGTGCAAAAATTAGAGAGTGCATTACAAGAGGTTTGGAGTGGCATTGATGAACTTGGAGATAATGAATATTTCAGCGAGCTACTGCAAAAAGCAAAACAATATAAGAAAAAGAAACAACCATCGAATGAAAACATTGAGGAGCTTTCTCTTCGGATTGACCAATTCGATAACAGTTTAGGAGAACTTCCTGAAGATGGAACCGTTGTTATTGACTTTGAAGATGCCATATCAGAACTTATTGAATGGGTAAAAAATAATAATCTGAGGTAAGCCTTTGAAGTGAGGATGAATAAAAACGGAAAAGGGGCATTAAATAAGCCCCTTTTCCGTTTTTATTTATGATTGGTCGTTTTAGATTGCTCTCGTGAATCTGAATAGCTGCAGGATTCATAGCGTTAATGCAAATCCTTTTTTGGTATTGAAAGGATCATAACTGTAATCCTTCTTTCAACTAAACACTTGTAAGTATTAACATTCGTTCAGGTGGTGGACAATGAAGGAAATCTTGCCTAAAAATTGTCAATAGTGACTAGTGGCCAGGAAAAAAATTTTTGGTAAAATTAGGTGTGAGAATAATTACTTCTCATCGTTTTTTGTGCTTGGGATTCAGAAGGGGAGGATTGTTTTGCCAAGTGTAAGCAGCTATTTTATTAAAAAAGGTATTAAAGTTGGAGCCAAAAAACTTAATTTGAAGGAAAAGGATATTGGTGAAAGCAGGTACGTCATCGATTCATTTGCCCGGAAATTCTCCAAGTTGCCAAAGAACTGTAAGGTTGAACAAATTCAGATTGAAGGAATTTACGCTGAGTGGATATCTAACAACCAGTCGGAGGCAGGTAAGGTGATTCTTTATTTGCACGGAGGAGGATATGGTTATTGCTCGGCAGATACCCATCGATCGTTGGCTGCAAGAATCATGATTGAATCAGGTGTAAAAGTTCTCCTTCCTGAATATCGACTTGCACCTGAACATCCATATCCTGCAGCAATTGAAGATACTCTCACAATTCATCGATGGCTTCTAAAGCAAGGTTATGAATCTTCAAATATCATATTTGCAGGTGATTCAGCAGGAGGGGGCTTATCGGTGGCAGCTGCGTTGGCACTGAGAGATCAATCTGAAACACTTCCTTCAGCAGTAATTTGTCTGTCTCCCTGGGTTGATTTAACAAGCTCGGGTGAAAGCTACATCGAAAACAAGGAAAAAGATCCGTATTTAGTGAAGGAACTTGTGCGAAAAACCGCTCAAGCATATGCAGCTGAGGAGTCACTTGACAATAGATTGATTTCTCCCGTTTTTGCTGATTTAAGTGGGTTTCCGCCATTGTTTATTCAAGTAGGAAGTATTGAAATTTTGTTAAGCGATGCCAAATTATTAGCGGATAAAGCTCGTAAGGCTGGGGTAGAGGTACACTTAAAAGTCTGGGAAGGTATGTGGCATGTATGGCAAATAAGCAATAAACTACCTGAAGCCAAAAAGGCCGTAAAAGAAATTGGGGACTTTGTAAGGCTGTTTTCGCATTGATTGGTGTTTTTCTAAATAATTTATTATAGGGTTTTTACAGAATTTCTATTTAAAATTACGATAATAACTTCTCAAAAGAAAATCTACTAAACAATTTTATAAATGTTTTCAGAATCTTCAATTTGGGCTATTGTAAGTTACAATTTTCCAATGTAAAATACAGGTAATAAGTAGTGAATGAGTATTCATTCATATTGATAGGAGTGAAGTGGAAACAACCGAAAAAACATGTATTGGAGAACAAAAAAAAAATCAAACAGAGGTGAGAGTTCATGTCCGAAAATAATCCTTACGATTCATTTAGACAAGTAAGTGGAATGTGGGAAAAAGGTTTAAATGGATTACTATTTCAATCCCTTAATAACAACCCATTGATCCAAATAACAAAGGTTGGCATTCAGGCAAATTCTAGATATATAGAGATGTTAAAAAGAAATCGGGAATTAATGGCTAATTATATGAATCTACCAACCAAAAATGATGTAGCCAATGCGGTCAAACAAACCATCCAAGCTGAAGAAAAAATAGATATTCTCGAAGAGCAAATCTGGAATTTACAAGAAAGCTTTGCTTTAGCTACGGAGGAGCAAAATAAAATGCTTGCTGAAATCATAGAATTCACCAAACATCTCCATTCAGAATGGCAAAAGGCATCACAGGAGCTTACAAAATTATCTGAAATGCAAAATGAGATTGAGGCGATGAAGAAGCTTTTGCAGAAAGAAAAAAAAGAACCAGTTCTGACAGGAAAATAATGTGAAGGTGGAATAAATGATGGCGGTTAAATCACTAGTAAATATCCCTGTTCTCAATCTTGACACTGAGAAGCAGAGGTGGAACACTATTTATAAAGTCATGAGTGAACCAAAGCCAGAAATTAAGTCTACACCTAGAAAAGCAGTCTGGAAAAAAAATAAATCTGTTTTGTGGTATCACCCTGCTCCAGAGAAAAAGTATAAGACCCCCTTGTTTTTGGTGTATTCTCTATTAAATAAAGCGTATATTCTGGATATCTCTGAGGAAGGAAGTGTCGTTGGCAACCTTACAAAAATGGGGTACGATGTCTATTTACTAGATTGGGGCTCTCCTGGCTTGGAAGATAAGGATCTCACTTTAGATAACTACCTTATCGACTATCTGGAAGTTGCGGTAAAACGAACCCTAAGGCATTCAGGTGCAGAAGATATATCTTTGGTGGGTTATTGTCTTGGTGGAATGCTTTCAGCAATGCTAACATCACTAACAGATCTGCCAATCAAAAATCTCGTTCTGGCTGCAGTACCAGTTGACTACAGCGACGCCATTGTTCCTAATAAATGGGTTAAAGCACTTCAAAACGGGACAATCAATTTTGACCGGTTTGCAGATGCTTACGAAGTAATTCCATCAGAGTTTTTATATGCAATCTTTATGGCGCTCCAAGGATTTAACATCGGACCAACCATTAATCTGGTCACCCGTGCTCACGATCAAAAGTATGTTGATAAGTGGCGGCATATGGACAAATGGATGAAAGATGCCGTTACATTTTCGGGTGCAGCATTTAAGCAAATGATGAATGAATTATATAAAGATAACAAGCTTGTAAAAGGAGAAATGAAGATTGGCGGTCAGATGGTGGATTTAACCAATATTAAATGCAGTACATTGGTAATAACATCTACAAGGGATGAATTAGTGCTAGAATCACAAAGCCTTCCGATCATGGACCTTATTTCAAGTGAAGATAAAACCTATCAGCATGTGGAGGCAGGACATGTATCTCTGTGCCTAACCGGACAGTTTGCTTTTGCGATTGATCCGTGGCTGTCGATTCGTTCTACTAAAGTAAATGAAATTATCGATTAATGTAACTTTGTTCAACAATACTTGGGGCAGCAGTTCATATATGTCTAAATAACTCTTAAAGGGGTCCATTGAGGGCCTCTTTTAGCATTTTGACTTGCCTTTATTGCCTATGATAGTATCAGCAAGAGGTGATAAAAGAATGGAATTTAAATCCAAAAATATCTTTGTCAATCTTCCTGTGAAAGACGTAAACAAATCCACAAACTTTTTCAAGGAATTAGGTTTTGAGTTCAACCCACAATTCTCCGATGAGACTGCATCTTGTATGATTATCTATGACAATATCTATGCTATGATCATGGTTGAAGAACGTTTCAAAGGATTTACTAAAAAGGAAATTGTGGATACTACTACTTCTGCTGAAGCAATTTTCTGCCTATCAGCTGAAAGTCGAGAACAAGTAGATGAGTTAGTAAATAAGGCATTGTCTTCAGGTGGGAAATCCTATAGCGACCCGCAAGATCATGGTTTTATGTATGTATGGGGCTTTCAAGACATAGATGGTCATATCTGGGAAATCGCTTATATGGACGAAAGTGCATTTAATTAAGGATAACTACTGGGAATATGCATTCTATGTAGATAATATGGAGAATTAAACTTGAACATTTAATACGAATCACAGAAGGCTCAGGGCTAAGTGCTCTGAGCCTGAATGATTTAATTAATAATCGTATTAGTCAATTGGATCTCTTTTTAAACATTAGTAGCTAGAATTATACCTTTTTGGAAACAATAGGAGTAAATGAATACGAGGGGGATCTGTAATTGAAGGCTGTTACGTATCAAGGGAAACATTCAGTTGCCGTTAAAAATGTGGATGATGCTGCTATAGAAGACAAAGAAGATGTGATTATTAAAGTTACCTCGACGGCTATTTGTGGATCTGATTTACATTTGTATCAAGGTAATTTTCCACTTCCCATCGGATATGTCATTGGACACGAACCGATGGGAATAGTAGAAGAAGTTGGACCTGATGTAACGAAAGTGAAAAAGGGCGACCGGGTTGTTGTTCCTTTTACTGTTGGTTGTGGAAAGTGTTATTACTGTAACCATCAGCTAGAAAGCCAATGTGATAACTCGAATCCACATTATGACTCTGGTGGTTATTTTGGCTATTCAGAAAAATTTGGGGATTACCCTGGAGGTCAAGCAGAATATTTAAGAGTTCCCTTTGGCAATTTTACACCTTTTGTGGTTCCAAAGGATTGTGAATTAGAGGATGAAAATTTATTGTTTTTATCAGATGTACTTCCGACGGCATATTGGAGTGTAATCAATTCAGGGATGAAAAAGGGCGATACCGTCATCGTACTAGGCTGTGGGCCGATTGGATTATATGCTCAAAAGTTTGCGTGGTTAAAAGGTGCTAAAAGAGTCATTGCTGTTGATTATCTTCCTTATCGTCTAGAGCACGCGAAACGGGAAAACAAGGTGGAAATCTTTAACTTTACCGAACATGAAGATATGGGGGAAGTTCTGAAAGAAGTAACAAAGGGTGGAGCAGATGTAGTAATTGATTGTGTCGGAATGGATGGAAAAAAGTCTCCGTTAGAATTTATCGAACAGAAATTAAAACTACAAGGCGGTACGCTTGGACCGATCCAAATTGCGACGAAGGCGATAAGAAAAGGTGGTACACTTCAAATCACAGGTGTTTACGGGGGTCTTTACAATATGTTTCCACTAGGTCCGTTCTTTACAAGAAACGTAAACATTCGAATGGGGCAAGCGCCGGCTAGACATTTAATGCCTGAAATTTATGACCTTATTGTAAAAAAGGAAATTGATCCAACTTCAATCATTACACATACCTTGCCATTAGAACAGGCAAGTTTAGGCTATGAAAAATTTAATAATCATGAAGATGATTGCATAAAGGTTATCTTAAAACCATGATGATTCATTTTATTGCGAAGGTTTCTACTTAGAAATTATTATAAATGTTACTCACCATCAGTGGGGGATGAGGAAAAACCACTGATGGAAGTCTTTATTATAGGCTGTTTTCGCATTGATTGTTGTTTTCAAACAGATTTAATTCTAGGATTTTGATAAGGCCGCTGAATATGTCTCGGTTGCCTTCGAATTTACCAAACCAGTTTGAATGCGGCAAGGAAGATTCATCCTTAATCGATGGGATTGAGGACAAATCTCACGAGTCACATAAGGATTAGTTCCTAATCTAGGGTCTTGAGGACAAATCTCACGTGCCGCCATAAGGATTAGTCCTTAATCCAGGGTCTTGAGGACAAATCTCGCGTGCCCCATAAGGATTAGTCCTTAATCCAGGGTCTTGTACAAAAAAAAACAACAAAATTTACGAAAAGAGCCTTATTATAAGGTACCCATATCAGCCATCTGATCCAGCTCCAAAGGTAAAAAAGCATATTCTCCGTCCTTGATAATTGCACATTTACGAACTGGAATGGGATGTTTAAAAATAGGACCATCTATGACTGTGGTATGAAACTCGCCACCTTCTCCGCAGGGATCAATCCCACGAGCTTCAAGCTCCTTCACATATTCATAGGTTAATGTTCTCCCTAAATCGTCTTCGAGCATTCCAAGTGATAGATTAACAGTAACAAGGATCGTTACAAATCCTAGATTGATGAACTCTTCGACAGCTTCACGGTGATTCATTTCCCATAAGGGCATCCCCAGCTTTAATTCAGCATTCTTTGTAACTTTTTCATGCCAACAGCCATGAGCAGGCATATCCAAGTCTCCAGTTACTAACACTTCTGCTCCTTGATTTTTAGCTTTTTCTAAAAGTTGCATAAATACTTTTTCATAATCAGTCCAGCTTGCGGCTGCAGTATATACGGGCAAACCTATTGATTTAGCCTGGGCATGTATGAGCTTCGGTGGCATTCCATGGGATCTCGAACGTTTTCCCTCTTCCTCCAGCATGACAATCAGTCCAAGTGCTTCTCCATCCTTCCTAGCTTTATATAGCGCTAAGACACTATCCTTTCCACCGCTAAAAGAAGCTATGAATTTATGGCCGCTAGCACCATTTTTCCAATCTTTTAATTCAGTCATTCCTATCTTCCCCCTTTATTCTAAAAATATTTTTCACGAGATCTATTACTAGTCAGATCAATATTTTACTAATTAGCTTCATAGCCCAATTTTTTTGATTCTATAAAGATTTTACCTTACAATTGCAAATCATGAAATTGATGGATGTTATAATGAGTTCAATCTCGAGAATCTTTTTAAAGAAAGTAGACTTAGTTATTTTCTAGGATTAGAATTCGAAGCTCGAATTCCTTAGTTTTGAACGAAAAGCCATTGGATTAATACTTTTCAGATTGCAATAAAGTGTGATGAAACTCTCAAATAAAAATTTTTTTGGAGGTGTATGATGATTTATTTAGAAACCTCAAGATTGAAACTACGCGACTGGGAAGATACAGACTTAGAGCCATTTAGTCGACTAAATGCGGATGAAAAGGTTATGAAGTATTTTCCTAAAACCTTATCAAGTGAAGAAACAACCGTGTTTTATAAATCAATTATCTCTGAATTTATAGAATGTGGATTTGGGTTATATGCCGTGGATGTAAAGGAAAATAAAGAGTTTATAGGGTTTATAGGATTTCATCGGGCAAACTTCGAGGCAGATTTTACACCATGTGTAGAAATTGGATGGCGCTTGAAACAAGAGGCTTGGGGAAAAGGATATGCAACGGAGGGAGCGGCAGCATGTTTACAATATGGTTTTAAGGAATTGGGTTTTAGTGATATTTATAGTTTTACTGCTGATGTTAATACTCCTTCGAAAAACGTAATGATAAAAATCGGTATGAGTTTTATAAAATATTTTAATCACCCTAAGATTGAGATAAAGAGCCCTTTAAATACACATGTTCTATATCATATAAAGAAAATGTAAATTGCTAGCCTAATTACGTTATTTACTGAAGGGATTAGCTGGAAAGGAACCTTTTATTCTTTTAAGGATTTAAAAAGTAGGCGGAAGTAATGAGCATTCGAGTTTAAAGCAGTTAAAGACCCTAGACAACAACCTTATACCTTTAATAACTAATCCGAAAATGGGACGAGTCTTTCCTTCATAATAGAAGAAAAGAAACGTCCTATTTATTTTTATTCAATAATCGTGATAATCGGAGGTTTTTCCAGGTATTTAAAAAGATTTGGACCGTCTTCTTCTACTTGTTTTGCTTCGGGTTTGCAAATGCTTCTTGAAGTTTTTCCATATTCTCGAATTCTAATATGGTCATCAGATAAAAGTTTAAATTTGTGTTTTGTGAATCTACAACGCGATGCACAGAATCTTTAATAATATTTGGAATCTTCCTGCCAAGTGGAACATGAACATCAAAATAATGCTGATCGAATTTCTCTTTATCAGTTGGTTCCTCATACATAATTACCATCTTCGCCACTGCACACTCACAACTTTCGTTTCTCTATAGGTTATATTTCTATGCCAGTACTTTTTTCTCCTTCAATTGAAAATATTTCCAAAATACTTAAAAGATAAAGAGCATTTCATTGTAATGAGGGAATTGCTTTTATTTTTGTTTAAAATTAAAAGGATTTTTACATAACGATAAGAGTATAATAAAAAAGAATAATAATTTATTGTAAAACGATAAATATCATGTTAATATCAAATAGAAAATAAATTAGTGAGGTGCTTTTTATGAAACGAGGTTCAACAATATTTTTAAGGATGGCTGTTTTTCTTATTGGAACTCCAGTTCTTGCTTTGGGTATATTTGGGTTAACATGGTTACCTAAAAATCCAGCAAATCCAGAATATGCCCATATGCTATATCCTATTGTAATTGGTATGTATGTATCAGTGATACCGTTTTTCGCTGCATTGTATCAGGCTTTTAAACTTTTAAGCTATATAGACAGTAACCAAGCCTTCTCTGAATTGTCTGTTAAAGCTCTAAAGAATATCAAATTCTGTGCAATGACAATCAGTAGTTTGTATGTACTAATTATTCCATTTGTTTTTCTCGTAGCAGACCTGGATGATGCACCAGGACTCGTCATAGTCGGAATGGTCCCTGTTTTCGCTTCAATGGTGATTGCCGTCTTTGCTGCCGTGCTTCAAAGACTTTTACAAGAAGCGATCGATATAAAATCTGAAAATGACTTAACGGTCTGAGGTGAAAACAATGGCAATTATAATAAATATTGATGTGATGTTGGCAAAAAGGAAAATGAGTGTCACCGAACTTTCGGAGAGGGTTGGAATAACGATGGCCAATCTTTCTATATTGAAAAATGGAAAAGCCAAAGCGATTCGATTATCTACATTAGAGGCAATTTGCAAAGCCTTAGATTGTCAACCTGGAGATATTCTAGAATATCGAAGTGACGAAGACACCCCATAAACAGGATAGTCAAACTCTGAAATAACCCTTTGGAGGCACAAACTATGAGAGCACTAAAACAACTCGATTTTTTTGGTTGGGAGCAAGCCCTATCATGTTTGTTTCCTGTTGTTATTTTTGCCTCTTTGGCTTTAACACAGATTGTGCAGCTTCCCTTCCTGCCAAGATATGATTGGCTGCTCATCATCTGTCTTCTGATGCAGTGGTGGATGGTGCGATCTGGGCTTGAAACTCGAGATGAATTAAAGGTTATCACCTTGTTCCATCTAATTGGACTTGCGCTTGAAATTTTCAAGACTCACATGGGTTCCTGGTCTTATCCAGAAGAAGGATATTTCAAAATCTTAGCTGTGCCGTTGTATAGCGGATTCATGTATGCAAGTGTAGCGAGTTATCTTTGTCAGGCGTGGAGGAGGTTAAAGGTAGAACTGGTTAAGTGGCCGCCGTTTTTAGTCGTTGTACCTCTTGCAGCTGCGATTTATTTGAACTTTTTCACTCACCATTTTTGGATTGACGTTCGTTGGTGGCTATCTGCTTTTGTCATGATCGTCTTTTGGAAATCAGGGGTGACATACGTGGTTGGTGGAACCCGTTACCGAATGCCACTGGCACTTTCTTTTGTGCTCATTGGATTTTTTATATGGATAGCTGAAAATATTGCCACGTTCTTTGGAGCTTGGGAATACCCAAATCAAAGCGATGCATGGAGTCTCGTTCATCTAGGAAAGGTGAGTTCATGGCTCTTATTAGTGATTGTTAGCTTTCTTATCGTAGCGACGTTGAAGCTGGTTAAGGGGAGTAATTCATCAAGAATCGATAATAGTAAATTTTTATAGTGTTAGGAAAGCTCATTAATAAAAGTCGAATCCTTAGAATAGTAAGGAATTCGACTTTTTTAGATTGAATTACAAATTTTGAATAAAGTAATATGGAAAAAGAAGCACTTGAGTAGCATACAGTAGCGTTTAATATTTCTATTTTGCAACGGAGTATTTTGAAATGCAATTTAGGAAAAATATATGTAGAATGAGTGATTAGGGTGGTGTATTTAACGAACTGATAACATGTGATGATATACAAGGGAGGAAAATATGAATCTTATTCGGAATCAACTGCTTGAATATGGGATGAATCCAGTCCTTACTGATAATCTTGCTGCTATTATTATGATTCTTTTTATAAGCATTCTCTGTATTATTGCGAATTTTATTACGCAGAAAATCGTGTTGAGGGTCATAACTCATATCATTACAAATAACAAATTCGAGTGGGATAATATCCTTTTAGAAAGGAAGGTTTTTCGCAGGTTATCCCATATTGTTCCGGCAATTATTATTTATTATTTTTCAACCACCTTTCCAGCCTATCAGCACTTAATAGAAAAAGGAGCCATTACCTATATAATTATTGTTGGGTTAATGGTCATTAATAGCTTTTTAAAAGCCGTAAATGATATTTATTTAACCTTTGAAATCTCTAAGACTAAGCCAATCAAAGGATATATTCAGGTTGTCCAAATTATTGTTTTCATTCTTGGAGGACTCGTCGTAATCGCCAATTTGATGGGGGAGAGTCCTTTTATTCTTCTTAGCGGGATCGGTGCTTTATCAGCTGTTCTTCTAATCGTGTTTAGAGATTCACTTTTAGGACTTGTAGCTGGGATTCAATTAGCTGCCAATGATATGGTGCAAGTGGGTGACTGGATTGAAATGCCTAAATATGATGCGGATGGAGATATTATTGATATCTCTTTGAATACGGTAAAAGTTCAGAACTTTGATAAAACGATTACCACAATCCCAAGCTATGCTCTTATTTCTGACTCCTTTAAAAACTGGAGAGGGATGCAAGCTTCTGGCGGACGCCGAATTAAGCGGTCTTTATTTATCGACACCAACAGTATTACGTTTTGCACAGAAGAAATGATAGAGAAATTTAAAACGATCCAATTTCTATCAGATTACATAACTACGAAGGAACATGAAATTGCTGAATACAATGCCAAGAATAAAATAAATCGGAATAATCCAGTCAATGGCCGTGCGCTTACTAATATCGGGGTTTTTAGAGCGTATATTAATCAATATCTTCAACATCACCCAGGAATTAGTCCGGAAATGACTTTACTCGTAAGACAACTAGCACCAACTGAAATGGGATTGCCACTTGAGATTTATGCATTTACCAATGATATTCGCTGGGATGTATATGAAACCATACAATCCGATATCTTTGATCACCTTTTCGCAGTAGCACCGGAATTTGGACTTCATTTATTCCAGAATCCATCTGGGAATGACTTTAAAAATATGATGGGGGATATTGGAGGGAATGTAAGGAGTAGGAGAGAAACAGATTACTCCTAGCAATACCGCCTTATTAGGAAAGACACAACACTTACCAAGGTTGTTAAATCAACGCTTGTGAGTGTTTTTTGTTTTGTATGAAAATGTACAAGGATTTTTTAAAAATTATTGGATCAAAAAAATATTTCCGTAAAGTGTTGACAGTAGGAAGGAATATATGATAAATTTATCTCGAGTTAGAGATAAATAATTTCGAGACAATCAACTGAACTATACTTTCGGATTTGTAGATCTCAATAAGTTTGCCTTTAATTTTTTAGAAGGTTAAGGTAAACAATTTTTTTAGCAATATATCTCAACTTCGAGATAACAATAAAACAAAATGGGGGAATTTTAAAATGGCAAAATGGACAGTAGACTAATCACACTCAAGCGTTGGATTTGAAGTAAAACACATGATGGTATCTAAAGTAAAAGGACAATTTGAGTCCTATACTGCGGAAGTAGAAGCTGCAGATTTAACAGATTTAACTTCAGCTTCAATTTCTTTCAAATTTGACGTTGCAAGCATTAGCACACGCAGCGAAGATCGAGATAACCACTTAAAATCTGCAGATTTCTTTGATGTTGAAAATAACCCAACAATTGAATTTACATCAACAGGCATTACAAAAGATGGAGATGACTACAGAGTAACTGGTGACTTAACGATTAAGGACGTAACAAAACCAGTAACGTTTGCTGTTGAATTCAATGGTAAGGGTACAAACCCATGGGGCGTAGAAGTTTACGGATTTGAAGCAGAAGCGAAAATCAATCGTGAAGAATTTGGTCTTACTTGGAACGCAGCACTTGAAACAGGCGGCGTCCTTGTAGGAAAAGACATCAAAATCAAGGTTGAATTAGAAGTTAACCCAGCAGCATAATTAGTTAGTCGCAAGGTCAATAATAATAAGGTAACTAAAAACCAATTCGAGTATTTACTTGAATATTAAAACACTCACAAACGTTGTTATATCAATGTTTGTGAGTGTTTTTTTGTATTACAGTCTTTCCACTTATCAAGCATATAGAGTTTGTCTCTTTTCTTGTTGAGAATTGCTTCATTTTGAATCGATTAGTAATTACATACAGAAGGAAAATGGTAATATAATATTGAATGATACCTTATACTGGATTTTTGGTCATAACCATGTTGTCTAAAAATGGTAGAAATTAATGGAGGATTAACTATGTCAAAAATAAATCAAAAAATTGTTCCGCATTTATGGTATGACAAGGAGGCAAAGGAAGCCGCCGAATTCTACGCTTCCATTTTCCCAGACTCAAAAATAACGGATATAACTACGATCCATGACACACCATCAGGCGACTCCGATATCGTCTCCTTTGAGCTTTGGGGGCAAAAGTTCATGGCAATCAGCGCAGGACCTTATTTCAACATCAATCCATCGGTGTCCTTTATCGTAAATTTTGACCCATCTCGAGAAAAAGATGCGAGTGAAAAATTAGATGAGGTTTGGAACAAATTGTCCGAAGGCGGAACAGCGTTAATGCCACTTGATCAGTATCCGTTCAGCGAGAAATATGGCTGGATTCAGGATAAGTATGGTTTATCCTGGCAATTAATGCTTACCAATCCTGAAGGTGAAGAGCGGCCAACAATTGTGCCGTCACTTTTGTTTGTGGGTGATCAATGCGGCAAAACAGAAGAGGCAATTAACTTTTATTTATCAGTATTTAAGAACGGAAAGCAGGGACATATCGCCCGCTACTCTGATGGCATGGAACCTGATAAAGAAGGAACTATCATGTTCGCTGACTTTTGCTTAGAAAATCAGTGGTTTGCTGCAATGGATAGTGCGCATGAGCATAAATTCAATTTTAACGAAGCTATCTCATTTATGGTATATTGCGACACACAAGAAGAGATTGATTACTACTGGGACAGGCTCTCTGCAGTTCCAGAAGCCGAGCAATGCGGCTGGCTGAAAGATAAGTTTCGCGTATCATGGCAGATTGTGCCAAGTGAGATGGACGAGATGATGAGTAAGGGCACACCGGAGCAACTTAAGCGCCTAACAAAAGCATTTCTTAAAATGAAGAAATTTGATCTTGTGGAATTAAAGAATGCATTCAAGGGATAATGAGAAATAAAGCCCTTAAGAAGCCTTGATGGCTTCTAAGGGCTTATTATAGTTTTAGGAGTTGGCTATATGATTCTATCGTTTTAATTCAAATGTTAATTCCCAGCCCCACGATACCTCTTGACTCCAGCATTCCACAGCAAAATCGCAATCCCGAAGAACAGAAGTCCCATAACGGGTGTGAAAAAGGCGTAGCCATACCATTCTTCACGTTTCAAAAAATAGGAAGCTGGATATACACCGACAAAGGCAAAAGGTAGAATCCACGTTAACACAAATTGAATCACCTTGTTGTAAATGTTAATAGGATAGCGGCCGTAATTGCTGATGTTATACATCATGGGCATAATATCGGTACGGCTGTCTGACCAGAATCCAATCGTTGCAATCGAAATAAAGACTCCAGCGTAAATAAATGCCCCGCCAATCACCATGAGAATAAAGATCAAAATATCGTACCAAGAAAAAGTAAGTTCTAGATTTGCCATGGCATAACCCATAACCAATAAGCCTGTAATCGCACCGAATAAAGATTCCAGCTCGATTCGTTCCAATATTATTTGGAAAAGACTGTGAACCGGCCGTGTCAAAATACGATCCATTTCGCCTTTGACAATATAGCGTTCATTAAAGTCCCATATGTTAAAAAAGGACGAAAATAGCGCATAAGGAACAAGGAAAAATCCATAAATAAAAATGATTTCATCTCGGTTCCAGCCGCCTAAAAAAGCTGTATGGCGGAAAACGATTATTATGAAAAGTAGGTTGACACCTTGAAATAATAGGTCAGATAGGATTTCAATAATCGTATCAACACGGTAAGTGAGCCTTGTTTTTAAATATTGAGAGGCGTATTGAAAGAACAATGATAGATAAAACATTGGTCAGCCTCCTTGTACAATTAAGTGTTTTTTTGCCTGCGACCATAGTAGGCGGATAGGAATCAGTAAAATGACCACCCAGAATACTTGTGAAAGCAAAGCATTATAGATTTCTTGACCAACAAAGCCTTCTGTAAAAATCATACTAGGAACATAGCTGATCGCTTGAAAGGGCAAATACGACATTACGTCCTGAGCCCATACTGGATAAAAAGAGATTGGGAGAAGTAATCCTGAGAACAAATCAATCACGACACGTTTTGCTCGAATCAACCCTGTGTTATTAAATAAAAAGAACGTCATGATACCTGTTAATAAGTTGATATGCGTATTAACAATAAAACTAAAAACAAGCGAGATACAGAAAAATATCCACGTTGTCAAACTAGCATCAAAGCGAACTGGAAATATTAAGGCAACAATAATCATACCTGGGACAGAGAAAAACAATAAGCGAAAGACGCCTTCCCCAAGTGCCTGCATGGTTTTCATCCCTAAATAGTTATAAGGGCGGATCATTTCAATCGCGACTTTGCCGTCTTTGATTTCAGCCGCAATTTCACGATCAATATTGTTATAATAAAACGCTCTTGCCATCCAAGCGACTGCCACATAGGTAGTCATTTGAGCGACTGATAATCCCTGGATCTCTTCTTTCCCTCCATAAATCGCTGACCATAAAAAATAGTAGGCTCCAATATTAATGCTGTAAATTAAAATCCCGCTATAATAGTTTGTCCGGTAAGCGAGCATCATTAAAAAACGCACTCGAATCATTTCTAAATACATACTCATGTGAGGGCCATACCTTCTTCATAAATCTTCCGTACAATCTCTTCCGTAGAAACTTCATTGATTCGAACATTCTTAATCGGATTCCTCTGGATGACATCACTAATCAATCGAGAGACCATTTGTTCATCCCCATTGACATACCCGAGCCAGGTGGTGGCATCCTTTTGTTCCCATTGAATATTCTCGACACGAGGCAGGGAGCTGCGAGGAACTTCTGACAAAAATTCAAATTCGATTTGTTTTCCTTCCACGGCATGTTGTTGAAGTTGATTTAACTTGCCATCATAAATAATTTTTCCTTCATCTAATAACACCACTCGTTCACAAAGAGCTTCAATATCCGTTAAGTCATGTGTCGTCAAGAGAATGGTGGTTTTATATTGTTCGTTAATTTCCTGGAGAAACTTTCGAATTTTTAATTTCACCAATACATCTAGCCCAATCGTTGGCTCGTCCAAAAAGAGAAGAGGAGGATTGTGTACGAGAGCAGCGGCTAATTCGCAGCGCATCCGTTGTCCAAGAGACAGCTTTCGGACCGGTTTATCTAGTAAAGGACCGATTTCTAACGTCTCGATCACATGGCCCATATGATGGTTATAGTCGTCATCCGAAACACGGTATACTTTTTTTAATAACCGGAAAGACTCTTGAACCGCAATATCCCACCATAGCTGTGACCGCTGACCGAACACCACGCCAATGGTTCGCACGAATTCCTCCCGCTGCTTATGGGGATTCATCCCATTTACGATAATGGAA
Source organism: Bacillus sp. EB106-08-02-XG196 (assembly GCF_013396335.1). Lineage (GTDB taxonomy): Bacteria > Bacillota > Bacilli > Bacillales > Cytobacillaceae > Neobacillus. Next base: position 103,064 of record NZ_JABWSY010000012.1, on the reverse strand, counting down.
CCGGATGTGGGAGTCAATATGCCGGTTAACATCTTAATTGTCGTTGATTTACCAGCACCATTCTCACCAATATAACCAACCATTTCCCCTTGTTTAACCGTAAGTGAAATATTATCAACAGCCGCATGGACTTTATAATTTCTCGTAAATAAATCTCGAAACGCTCCAGCCAAACCGGGCCTGCTTGTATAGGAATTAAATTCTTTCCGTAAATTTTGAACCTCGATGACATTCATTTCGTTTCCTCCTAGGAGTTAAAAAAACAAGATTGAAAAGTGTCTTACCAATCTTAAATAATAACGTGAGCTAGTTTTTGATGCAAGTATGGTGCACTTTACATCCGGTGATAACCAATATTGGCGAAAAATACAACGCTTAGCATTAACTAAAGTGTAATCATGGATAGAATATAAGATAAATGAAAAGCTTCCGGCCAGAATTTGGACGGAAGCTTTTTTTAAGTACATCGATTAGATTGTAATTTGTACTGGTTCAGCATCTTTATCTAATTTAAAGCTTACTTTCTTATCTCTACAAACAAGATCATATTCACCAAGGAATCCTTCAAATGAAACGATACCGTTTTGATCTGTCTTACATGTCACATTTGTAGACCAGTCACCTTTAATCAGTTTCTTTAATCCTTCATAAGCAGGTTTTGGGCTATTGTCTCTTCTGACAAATCCAGCAGGAGCACCAAGCCATGCACCATCATCACTGAAGGACCAGGTCGTAATGGCTTCTACCTGAGGATGTTTAAACAGTATAGAATACATTTCTTCAACTTCTTTTGCCTGACGTTCTTCAAACTCTGGTGTAGATGGCCAGTCTTGTATCTGATAATCATTCAGGTCTTCTATTTCAGGCGGCATAAGATGCCCCGATGTCAGTGTGTTTTCTGTAAAGTGCAGGGGAAGACCAAAGTGAGAGAAACGATCTAGTATTTCTTCTAATTTCTCACGTCCCCAATATCCCTGATGCTGATGTGACTGAATGCCAATCGCATCAATGGAAATACCAGCCTGCAAGCAGCCATCAATTAAGATTTCATAGTTAATAGAAGTATTAAAGTCATTTAATAATAGTGTTGCCCCAGGATTAAATTCACGGGTCTTTGCAAACATTTCTTTAATAATGCCAACGCGGCCAAGATCTTTAGAGATTCTTGTGATGCCATTGTCATACTTATCAAAGATTGGCATGATCACAACTTCATTCATCACATCCCACATATCGATTAAACCTTTGAAATCTGATACTTCACGTTCAATTCTAGCAAACTGTGCTTTCAGTATTTCTTCATTGCTCATATCCAGAAGCCATGGGGCCGTAACGGTGTGCCAGCAAAGAGGATGTCCTTTTACTGCTACATTTCTTTCTTTTAACCACTGAGCAGCAGCCTTTAATTCGTTTGTCCGTGGTTTTCCATTTTCAGGTTCGAATGTTCCCCAATAGAAAGGTAGTGTTGCAGAGTTAAATACATCTAAGAACTTTTCCAGTTTATTTTCCAAAAATACAAGTCTGTCTGCTGCTACATTTTTGTTTGCTACTTCAATTGCATCGAAAATACCGCAGCCAAATAAGAACTTATGATTTGTCAGCTTAAGTGATACTTCCTTTCCTGCAACTGGATATCCTGATGTATCGACAAGTTTGATTGTCTTGCTCGCCATACGGTGTGCAAATTCATTTGTCTGTACCATTATACTACCTCCATTTTCATAACCGTTTCTCACAGTTCTATTAAAAGAAAACGCATTCGTAATTCAACAAAATTTTAGCAAACATTGTATATTCAGTAAACTAACTATTGTGATCATCTATAGTTTTTAAAGTAAGTAGTTTAATAATTATGGTAGTAATAGAGAAGATCGCTATCTATTTTCTTAGCAATTAATCCAATAAGTGGATGTGGAGCGGTTAGTGACTATATGTACTATTCGGAACTTTCTATTTAAAAAAATAGAATTGTATGATATTATTTTAAAAAAACAGAAGAGGTTGTCTTTATGAATTCACTATCCGCACCGACAGTATCAACAAAAACAAAAACCATCGTCATCAATTCACTTTTCATCGCATTAACCCTAGTGGCTACGATGTTCATCAACATAAAGCTCCCGATAATGGGTAACGGAGGCCTAATCCATCTCGGTAACGTACCGCTTTTTATAGCAGCCTTTGTTTACGGCAAAAAAACGGGAGCAGTAGCAGGTGCGTTCGGAATGGGCTTATTCGATCTTCTCTCTGGCTGGGCACTTTGGGCACCATTTACATTTATCATTGTAGGTGCAATGGGCTTCGTCGCCGGACTTATTTCTGAAAAAGTACCGGGCAAAAGGATCTATGTTAACACTCTGGCCGTTGCTACTGCACTCATCATTAAAGTGGTTGGCTATTATTTTACAGAAGTGCTCCTTTATGGTAACTGGATACAGCCATTCGGCTCCATCCCTGGAAACATTATGCAGGTCGCCATAGCAGGTATAATCGTTATACCTCTTGTAGTTCGCTTAAGGAAAAGAGTTTAATTCGTATAGGGTCAATGTTCATGCACTTGATCGACCCAGACTAACAATACAGTATCTATTGAAAATGATAAAGACACTCACAATTATTGATTTATCAATAGATGTGAGTGCTTTTTTTTGCATATAATGCCCTTGCTGCTGAAATTCTAAAATATGAGGAGTGTGTGTAAACACTAGGCAGTTCATTACCGATTAAATAATTCTTTCGTCATCAATAAATGGGGAATTCCGTCCTCTATAAAAATGTTTGATGAACTCTGATAACCTAGTTTTTTATAAAAGCCCTCTGCTTGTGTTTGTCCGTGTAATTTGACCTTCTTCGCGCCTCGTTCCTGTGCACTTCCCTCTAATGCGGTAATAATTACCTTACCTAGACCGAATTTCCGGTATGGTTCTAGAATACAAATTCTCTCTAATTTTCCAAATTCATCAACCCATCGTACTCGTCCTGTTCCGACAGGTTGTTCTTCGAAATAAACTAAGAGATGTTCACATTGACCATTCAGATTGTCAAACTCGTCAAATTCATCCTCTAAGGGTACGCCTTGTTCCTCAACAAATACCTCTTTTCTAATTTGAAATGCCTTTTTTAAATCTTCTTCCATCGTTAATCTTTTTGTCTTCATTATTTTCAATCCTTTATTTTTTTTGTTGTATTTACAATAATATTAGGTTAAATTTAATTTATAGTAAATATGTTGTAATTGCAACAAAAACTTCATCTAAGGAGAAATTATGAAGGAAATTTTGCGCGAAATTGGAATGATCGCTAGAGCATTAGATTCGATAAGTAATATTGAATTTAAAGAATTGGAGCTTACGAAAGGGCAATATTTGTACCTTGTGCGGATATGTGAAAACCCTGGAATCATTCAAGAAAAGGTAGCTGAAATGATTAAAGTGGACCGAACAACAGCAGCACGCGCTATCCAAAAACTTGAAATGAATGGCTTTATTGAAAAGAAAGACGACCAACATAACAAGAAAATTAAAAAACTCTTTCCAACAGAGAAAGGGAAAACTGTGTATCCGTTTATAAAAAGAGAACATAATTATTCCAATACCGTTGCATTAGAGGGATTTTCAGAAAGAGAAATAGACACCATTTTTAATCTTCTTCAAAGAGTAAGAAAGAATATAGAAAAAGACTGGGAACATGTAAAAAAGGGAAACAAGAGAAATTATTGATTAGATAAAGGAGCGGCATACTATTATGAGTATAAATATAAAACATTGTACCATTGAAGACTTATCCATACTTCAAGAAATGAGTATCGAAACATTTATTGAGACATTTAAGGATCAGAACTCACCTGAAAATATGAATGCTTATTTGGAGAGGGCATTTAACCTAAACCAATTAGAAAAAGAATTAGCTACTATTTCTTCGCAATTCTTCTTTGTTATTTTTAATAATGAAGTGGCTGGATATTTAAAAGTGAATACCAAGGATGCTCAGTCAGAAAATATGGGGGAGGATTCCCTTGAAATCGAGAGGATTTATATAAGGTCCAAATTTCAAAAACTTGGGCTTGGTAAATATCTCATTAATAAGGCGATAGAAATTGCGGTGGAACAAGAAAAAAACAAAATCTGGCTTGGTGTTTGGGAAAGGAACGAGAACGCGATTGCTTTTTACAAGAAAATAGGGTTCGTACAAGCCGGTGCTCACTCCTTTTATATGGGTGATGAAGAACAAATAGACTTTATCATGATTAAATCACTTAAATGACATAATTAATGATGTTTAGGCAATTTTAGTAGTAGCATGTTCCGAGTAAAGAAAGGGATGGTGGGATATGGCGGGTAGAAAAATAACCGTAATTGGAAGTATTAACATGGATTTAGTCACGAGTACCACTCAAATACCTAAGGTTGGAGAAACGGTGTTAGGTCATTCTTTTCATACCATTCCAGGTGGAAAGGGGGCTAACCAAGCTGTGGCCGCAGCCCGGCTTGGAGCGGATATAACAATGATTGGCGCTGTGGGGAACGATTCTTTTGGTAAAACACTAGTGGACCATTTAACAAACCAAGGAATAAACACTAAAAGGATTATGACAGTTAAGGATACTTCTACTGGAATTGCTACTATTATATTATCCGAAGGAGACAACAGTATTATTGTTGTACCCGGAGCCAATAACCATGTAACTCCGGAAGTAATCGAAAAACATGAAGAGGCAATCGAAAATAGCAATATTCTTCTCTTACAATTAGAGATTCCCCTAGAAAGTGTCGTTAGAGCAGTAGAACTTGCCAAAAGGCATGGGGTCCTAACGATAGTAAATCCAGCACCTATTCAAAAGCTTCCCAAAGAATTACTAGAGTTGGTGGATTATGTAACACCTAATGAACATGAACAGGCACTGCTGTTTGCTTCCGTAGACGGGACGGATCAAGAATTAGAAAAATTAAAGAAAAAGTGTATTGTAACAAAAGGGTCCCAAGGCGTTATGATTTATAAAAATGGTGAAAAAATAGAAATTTCCAGCATCCAGGTGGAGGCTGCTGATACAACAGGTGCAGGAGATTCATTTAATGGTGCATTGGCCACAGCTTTATGTGAGGGGCTTGAGATCGAAGAGGCGTGTCGAATTGCCAATGTTGTTGGGGCTATCTCGGTTACGAAGCTAGGGGCACAAACTGGGATGCCAACCAAAAAGGAAGTCGAAGAATTTTTACAGGTACATAAATCGTTTTAATTGGAGTGAGTGTTAATGAAGCCAGTTATATTGGATGTGGATACAGGTATAGATGATGCGTTAGCGATGGCCTATGCATTAAATTCCCCAGAGTTAGAGATCATTGGTCTGACAACATGCTTTGGGAATGGGCCTATTGAATATACCACCCGCAATACATTAGTGATCTTAGAGCAACTAGGAAAAACTGTCCCTGTATATTCAGGAGCTGATAAACCGCTAAAACGTGCTAGAAAAGAATTCCCTACACATGTTCATGGTGAAGACGGTCTGGGTAACAAATTCGAAAAAGCTCCGGTCAGGGAAGCAGAAACTGAAGGCGCTGTGGATTTTATCATTAGCCAAGTGAAAAAGCGCCCACACGAGATTACGATCATTGCGGTCGGACCACTTACGAATCTGGCGCACGCCGTTCAAAAGGAACCTGAAATAGCTTCACTTGTAAAAGATGTAGTCATCATGGGTGGTGCTGTTTTTGTAAGGGGTAATGTCACCCCATATAGCGAAGCTAATATAATTTCTGACCCGGATGCAGCTGATTGTGTGTTTTCATCAGGGCTGCCAGTAACGGTTGTAGGTCTTGATGTGACGATGCAGACACTATTGCCGAACGCGAGGTTAGCTGATTGGCGAGCCCTAGATACAGATGTATCCCATTTTTTTGCAGATATGACCAGTTTTTATATGCAATCCTATGAAAGGTTCCACCCAGGTATTGGTGGCTGTGCTTTACACGACCCTCTTGCGGTAGGTGTTGTTATTGACCCTGGTTTCGTTAAGAAGGAAAAATGGAATGTTAAGGTTGTCTTAGAAGGGGAAGAATACGGGAGAACGGTAGCGCACGCTGAAGGTGAGCAGCAAATTCAAGTATGTACACAAGTAGAAGCAGACAGGTTTCTAAACCATTTTCTAGATCGACTTTTTTAGGTATAAATTTTTATTACCTCTAATATTCTACAATTAGAAAACCACCCGTATTTCATATACACATTTATGAAATACAGGTGGTTTTCTGTTAATTCTTAATCTCTATTTTATTGTTTTTATGAATATCTTCCGTGCCGGCATCCAAAGCAGTCTTGTAATATAAGCATTTATGCTCGATGACTTCCATTGTTTTTTTTAGTTCTTCCATCTGTGCTTCTACAGTAGCTTTTCGTTCCAAAAACATGGCATATCTTTGATGCAGCGTGGAATCTCCATCAGAACACCAAACAATGAAATTTTTAATTTCCTTAATAGGCATTCCAGTAGATTTCAGGCATTCTATTATTCTTAAAGCTTCGATATCGGATTCTTTAAACAAGCGTGTTCCGCTGGCTGTCCGTTCTACAAAAGGCATAAGACCCTCTTTGTCGTAGTAACGCAAGGTATATACGGTAAGATTTAATTCATTTGCTACTTCGCTGATTGAATATGTCTTCATCCTTTATCTCCTTTTCTTAATGATCGATAGGCTCCCGGATTCCTTCTATGAATTGAGTGGATTTTATCACGGTATTTACAGAAATGTCAAAGTCACTTATTAGAATAGTAGAAATCTGCCCTGTTTAATTAAGATTAACTTTTAAAAAAATTGTTTGCTATAGGCTAGTTTACAAGGCTTGTTTTCGCCAGTGAGATTTTTTAGAGGGATATTAATTAATCTCTTGACCTAGAGTTAACTCTAAGGTTTAACATTGTTTTTACAAGAGAAAGAAGCTGGTTAGAAATTTACCCAGTACATACTTTTTATCTTGAAAAATGATAAATTATTGGAGGTTTTATTATGATAACCGCTAAAGCACGAGCTGTCGACGGTCCAGACAAATCGTTTCGAGCTGCTGAAATTCAGAGACGCGATCTTGATTTACATGATGTTCTAATTGAAATTAAATATGCAGGAATATGTCATTCTGATATCCATACTGCACATGGAGAATGGGGTCCAGTAAATTATCCTCTCGTACCTGGCCACGAGATTGCGGGAATTGTCACTGATGTAGGAGAAGAGGTCACAAAGTACAAGGTTGGTGATCGAGTAGGGGTCGGGTGTATGGTAGATTCCTGTGGCGAATGTGAGAACTGCGATAAAGGAGAAGAACAATACTGTCTAAAAGGCAATGTTCCTACATACGCAGGTGTTGACAAATACGGCGAGCCTACCCAAGGCGGCTATTCAACTCACATTGTCGTAACGGAAGACTTTGTAGTGAGAATTCCTGATAGCATTGAGCTTGACGCAGCAGCACCATTACTTTGCGCAGGTATTACGACCTATTCTCCATTAAACCATTGGGGAGCTGGACCAGGTAAAAAAATCGCGGTTGTTGGCCTGGGCGGTCTTGGTCATATGGCTGTCAAGATTGCACACGCCATGGGTGCTGAAGTTACGGTTCTGTCACAAACATTGAATAAAAAGGAAGATGGCTTGCAATTCGGCGCAGACCACTACTATGCCACAAGCAACCCTGAAACATTCGTGAAACTTGCCGGTACTTTTGATTTAATCATTAACACGGTAAGTGCAAAAATCGATATTAGTGCTTACCTCTCCTTATTAGCGCTAGATGGAACGCTAGTAAATGTTGGTGCGCCTGCAGAGCCATTGTCATTAAATGTGTTCTCTCTCATTGGTCATCGCCGTTCATTTGCAGGTTCAATGATTGGTGGCATCCGTGAGACGCAGGAAATGTTGAATTTCTGTGCGGAACATAACATCGTTCCTAACATTGAAGTGGTTTCGGCCGATCAAATTGACGAAGCATATAAACGTGTTCTAGCTTCAGATGTGAAGTATCGGTTTGTAATCGATATTTGCACGATGTGAGTTGCGTCATTCAAGTGTTTTAATACAGGGCTGCAAATATGCAGCTCATTTTTTTTTAGAAGAAGCTGTTAATTGTAATGGTCAACTTTTTTTATGTAAGCCGTTTTCATTTCCGTTCCACTGGCGATAATGGTAAAAAGTTTGATCATGTTGGCTATACCAAATGATCGATAATGCCAACTGCTAGGAGAAACTACAATGTATGAAATAACCGTAATACTCCCAACTAAAAAGATCGAGAGAATCATTACGCATTTATACCAAAAAGGCTATTATCAAACCTTCTATGAAATTCCATTAGATGTGGTCACAGATGCCAACGGCTATGCCTTTGTTGAGAAGAGAAATGAATCAACAGAACTTAATATCTATATAAATGATTATATTAAAGCAAAGGAACGGCTTCAGTTAGTAGAATTATTAGCGATTGATGAGTCCAGTCTGGTGGTTAAGGAAATAAATGAGCAGAATTACCAGAAATCCTTTGATGACATTTTCCTTGAGAATGGCTGGGTCATTATGACACCGGATAGAAGGAATCATTACGAAAAAGAAAAGATGATTGTACTAGACTCACAAGGGAATTTTGGAACAGGCTATCATGAAACCACAAAAGATTGTTTGTACTTCATATTACAACATGATTTTACAGGGTTGAGTGTTGCCGATATCGGGGCCGGTTCAGGAGTATTAAGTGTGGCCGCTGCGAAGAAGGGAGCAAGTACGATCGATACCTATGACATCCAACCGGTCGAACGAGAAATTCTGTATCAGTGTGAATTAAATCGCGTGAAGCCGGTAAATGTGTTTCAAAGTGATTTAATCAAGAATAAAAATCAAATCAACAAAAAATATGATTGGATTTTCCTTAATATTGGAACGCAGGAAAACATGGATATCCTTAACGCCCAAAGCCTATTAGATTGCAAGGACGCTACATTTATATTGTCAGGTATGCTTGAATGGAATTCCCATCGTGTAGAAACATTATTTGGTGATGCAGGTTTCTTGTTGAAGGAAAAGAAACAAAATAACGAATGGGTGACATGCCTTTTTAAGGTAAAATAAATAGAGCCATATTAGAATGTTAAACAATAAAAACAGTGTCAGAAATCCTTGTAGGAAAAACTACATGGAATTGTGACACATTTTTTATGCACTGTTTTGGTGTTTTTTACTTACGATTGTTTTGCTAGTTTTTAAATTCATTCAATCTTTCATAAGTATCTATAAGAAAATCATAAAACAGCTTTTCAGTTGGAAGCAGGTCACGTTCGGCAGGGTAGATGACACCTACTGTTCGAGTGAGTCTTGAATCTGAAAGGGGAATTACGACAGTAGATCTTGGTGTGTTATCTACCAATGTCATCTCAGGCATTAAGGCTACACCCAAACCTGCAGATACTAACCCTTTTAATGCGTCAATATCTTTCCCTTCGAATTCGATGTTTGGTGAAAAACCGACACTGTTACAAGCTTGAACAACTTGTTCACGAAATACAAACCCTTCAGGAAGAACGCAAAAGGGATCATTTATTAAATCGCGTAATCGAATCGATGGCCGGTCCGATAATCGATGATGAAGAGGGATGAGGGCAACGATATTCTCTGTGAATAAAATATCCCCTTTAATCTTTTTTTCTTTTTCCAGATTTGGCATGGGGGCAATCATCGCCAAATTAAATTGTCCATGTATAACACCATCTATTAAATCATAATAAAGGGCATTGCTCATTTGAAATTTTGCTTCGGGGAAACGAGTACGAAAAGAATAAATGATGTGAGGCAATGTGTGGGCTGCCATGCTAATCGGAAAAGCAATTCGAACGGTCCCTTTTTCAGGATTTAAATATTCTCTAATTTCTCTCTTTGAATCCTCCATCAAATACCAGACATGTTTAATCCGTTCATAAAATATTTTGCCAAGAGGGGTTAACTTTACATTCCTTCCCTCACGTATAAAAAGCTCTACACCTAATTCCTCTTCTAAATTGGAAATTTGTCTGCTAATGGCAGATTGGGCAATATGCAACGCATCTGCTGCCTCTGTTACATGCTCTCTTTTTGCTACTTCCAGAAAGTATTGAATTTGTCTCGTTTCCATTTTCACCACTCCACGTTCATGCGTTTCATGAAAAAAATCATCATGAATTATTGGAACTATTTATTATTAAATTATATATTGTAAACAGCTTTTTAGAAAAGGAATTCTACAGACTTAAAAGGTTTACGATCCTTTTCCTAAAGAATTTGCGAAAAATGGAGAAAGTAATGAATAGTATGTGTTTCCTTGACGGTTCAAAATCATTCCTGTTATTCTTAGTCCATTGTAAACCATATACCTTTGTTATATGAACCTCCTTTGCATTATTTTAAGGTTATCTTAGGTCGTTGTTTTACTTGTAATACCCTTATGTTAAAGAGTTTATCCCAAAAGCTGGAGGTTTTTTTTTGAAGGTTATAGTCAATCTATTTAAGAAAATGACTTACAAACAAATATTTTGGTATTCGATCATCTTACTTCTTTTTGTCTCCTCCGTGTTCTTTGTCTATTACAATCATTCATTTTACGAAAGACCAATAGCTGAGGTCATTGAAATAGAGTTGGGCGATTCTACGGAAATGATCGATATGCATGAAAATAAAGATTGTCTTTTCACTCAACGGATCATAGCCGAAATAAGAAATGGTGATTACAAAGGACAGCTTATCCATTTAACAAATGAGTATTCCGTATCAGGAGCGTATGATCAAGAATATCATATTGGAAATGAATTATTTGTTTCGATTGATACGAAAAAAAAGGAAAATACAGATTTAAGTGGAACCATAATGGACGTAAAGCGGGATAAATACATATTGTTGGTAGCGTGGATGTTTATTTTCACTCTCCTTTTCGTGGGAAAAAAGCAAGGGTTGTTTTCTATTATCAGCTTGGCTGTCAATGCCGTTTTGTTATCCTATGCATTGGATGTTTATTTAAAAACATCAGGCATCAGTTTGTTATGGATATGCAGTATAAGTGTTCTATTATTTACGGTCATTTCTTTATTGCTCGTTAACGGCTTTAATGAAAAAACATATGCCGCAATTGTTGCAACATTATTGGGAACTTTTGTCTCGCTGTTCATAACCTATCTTGTGATGTGGTTAACAGCTGAAAAAGGACTTCGATATGAGGAAATGCAATTTTTAACTCGTCCTTATAAAGAAGTGTTTATGGCTGGGTTATTTATCGGATCGTTAGGAGCCGTAATGGATGTGGCCATTACCATGTCTTCTTCTATTTTTGGGCTGTATGAAAAGGATCGCAACATCCCAATAAAAGCACTTAAAACTTCAGGAATGGAGATTGGAAAAGATATAATGGGAACCATGACGAATATTTTGTTTTTTGCCTATATCAGTGGTTCTATTCCAATGCTTATTTTGTATTTTAAGAATAATTCCCCATTGATATTCACTCTTTCCATGAATCTATCTTTGGAAATGGCACGTGCCTTGGCAGGCGGTATAGGAATCGTCATTACAATCCCAATAGGGCTGTATACTACCATTTTTTTCGTTAATCGAAAGAGGGCAAGAGTATGAATGTATTAGTGTTGCTGGCAGCCATTTTATTAATCCTGATGATTCTTATTGGCGGTAATAAAGGGAAACGGTCATTCATTGCGATATTCCTAAACTTTGGAGTAATCTTTTTTACTATCTTTATTATGACCATACCCAAAGCTGATCCTATTATCTTAACATTGATTGCATCAACCGTTATTAGCTGCATTAATCTCTTTTATATTAATGAAGTGAATAACAAAACAATTACAGCTTTCATTTCTACTATTATTACAGTTGTTATACTGCTCTTTTTTATTCTGATTGTGACAGAAAGTGCTATGATTCAAGGATTTGGCGCAGAAGAAATTGAGGAACTTTCCTACTTTTCCCTTTATATTGGGGTGGATTTTGTTAAAATAGCTGCTTCTGTCATTATTATGAGTACCATTGGTGCAATTACAGATACAGCTATAGCCATTTCATCTCCTATGAGGGAAATGTTTCACCATCATTCATCCATAAGCAGAAAAGAATTATTTGCTTTTGGAATTAGTATTGGAAAAGACATTTTAGGAACAAGTACAAATACGTTATTTTTTGCTTTCTTTGGAGGTTATTTGGCCCTGCTCATTTGGTTTAAAGATTTACATTATACTCTGGGGGAAATTGTCAATTCAAAAATATTTAGTGCTGAACTAATCACCATTTTTTGTGCGGGAATAGGTGTCGCTCTCATTATTCCGATTACTGCTTGGATCAATTCTTATTTTTTAATTAAACCAAGAGGAAAGAACAAGATCATTAATAAAGATACATAACAATGCTCTTTGTTGATAATGAAGTAGGTCTTGGAGGAAATCCCCTGTTATTAAAACACTCACAATTCTTGATTAATCAATGGTTGTGAGTGTTTTTTTTTTGTAAAAAAGTATGAAAAAATTTGGTTTAAATATGTATATGGATGCATTCAAAAACAGGACGTTCGTAGGCATTATGACTCTTTTTGAAACAAGAAGAGATGTGGTTTCTGCAAGGAAGTTCGCGACGAAGATGAAAATGATACATAAATTGATTCTAATTCTAGGAGTTAGACGATACGTTCATGCACTGTTTTACGATACGTGGACAAAAAGAAAAAGAAGAAGAAAAGGAAAAATAAAAAGAAAAACAACAACAAGTTCTTTATCCAAGTATAGAGGTAAATCCGGGCCAGTAGAAGGAATTGATTCGATTCTTTTCACATACGGTTTCAAAAGCTAAAAAGAGGAGTCATAGGAACCTTGTATTGATTTGTCACAAACTATTCACATCTAGATGAAAATCACCCTGTCCGTTTTCTTCAATTTTTCATATATAACCTATGAAAGATTTTAATAGAAGAAGGGTTAGTGATGGAAGATGGCAAAGTTTAGATTAATACATACGGATTTTTGGAAGAACCCGATTGTGCTGGAAGAGATGAGCCCAGAGGACAAGTTATTTTACCTTTACCTACTTACGAATGCAAATACAACTCAAATTGGAATCTATAAGATTACCAAAAAACAAATGGCGTTTGATTTGGGCTTCTCCATGGAGAGTGTTCAAACCGTGATGGACCGATTCATTCACCATCACAAGGTGATTCGTTACAATCCTGTGACGAGAGAACTCGCGATTAGAAACTGGGGGAAAGACAACCTGTATAGAGCAGGAAAACCAGTCATGGATTGTATTACTAGCGAATTAAAGGAAGTCGAGGATACCTCACTGATTCAATATGTGTCAGAGCCTATTCAGAAACAGGAAATTCGTAGTTTATATATTTCTTTTTGTGAGCAAGTAAGAATAGTTAACGACCAGGAAGTTATCAATCAACATGAAGACGATACATATTTGGAAACTGTTTCTGAAGAGCTTGAAGATGTTATGCCTACTATGCAACCAGAAAACCAACAACAAAAAGCTCTTGATCAAGATATAGCGTATAATTCAACCATGGAAAATCCCTTGAAAAAGAATCAACAAGACGTGAAAGAAATTATCGGGTTTTGGGATGATAATGGATTTGGTTTTACCCACGTTAATGCGAAACAGCAGTTGTTATCTTGGTTGGATGATTCTAGTTTTTTACAGCCGAAAGAAATGATTTTAAAAGCGATGAACATTGCCTGTGCCAATAACAAGCGAAGGCTGAGCTATGTGATTGGGATTCTGAAAAACTGGGAAAATGAATCGTTACTGACGATTGAAGAAGTTGATTCCTACCATGAGAACCAAAAGCCGGTATTTAAGCATAGGCAAACAACACAAACGTTTCCTGCAGGAAGAGCGATACCAGTGGGATTTGTACTTGACCTTACGGCAGGTGAAGAATAATGAGTATAGCAGAAAAAGCATTTATAGGAAGCTTGATGAAGGCGGAATACTTGCTTAAGGATACCGTAATCCACCCTGAACAGCTGGAAAGTACACGGCATAAAGAAATCATGCGAAGAATGCTGGAGTTAACCCAGGAAGGAAAGAATATTGATTTAATCACATTCACCACTTTACCCAACCTCGAAACATTAGGTGGAATGTCTTATCTATCGGAGTTGTTATCGTTTGCAGATCTGGAGAAATTTGATGGGGTGGAGAAGATCATTCTTGACCTGTGGAAGGAGCGGGAAAAGAGAAATATCTTAAATGTGGCAGCCATAAATGATTGGGAGATTGCTAAGGTCATTGGTGAATTGGATAAAATTAACCAAGCAAAGATGGATGATCACACGTCCTTACAGCAGGCGTTATCAGATATCTATGAGGCACCATGGGAGGATCAACTAACACTGAGAAGTGCAACAACGGGCATTAAAAAGCTCGACGAAGTGACGGGAGGCTTTCAGGACGGGGAAGTGACGATCTTAGCAGCAAGACCATCGATGGGAAAAACCGATGTCATGCTTCATTTTGCAAAAATGGCGGGCTGGGTGGGTTATTTGCCGCTTGTATTCTCCCTAGAAATGCCTGAAAAGCTGATCACTTCTCGTTTAATTGCTTCCACAGGGGGATTTAACCGTGGAAAAATGCGGGACCCAAAAAGAATGCTGAATGAAAATCAAAAGAATCAATGGTCGGATGTGATTGGAGATCTCACTGAAACGCATATGCAAATTTTTGATGGCTCTGGACAAAGTATAGCGGAAATGAGAGCGAAAACGAGAAAAATGATGAATCAATTTCCGCACAAGAAACCAATTCTTTTTATCGATTATCTAACACTGATCCATTCTGGTCAATTTTATGGAGGGAACGCCCATTTACAAGTAACGGAAATATCCAAATCTCTTAAAGCGATGGCAAAGGATTTTAATTGCCCCGTTATTTGTTTGGCGCAGCTTAATCGATCGGTGGAATCAAGAGTGGATAAACGGCCGATGATGTCTGATATTCGGGAATCGGGCAGTGTGGAACAGGATGCCGATGTCATATTGTTCTTGTATCGTGAATCGTATTATGAAAAGGAAACTCAGAATTATTCCCTAGAAATCATTGTTTCGAAAAACCGTAATGGCCCGGTAGCTGCCATCGCTGTGAATTACAACGAGCATACAGGAAGGATTGAGGACCAAAAGGAATAGAGTCATCCCCTTTGTAAACTTTCATTAGCCAAAAAAATTGATTACCGAGGTGTACCCGCATGCTTGTAAAAGATGCTTACTTTGATAGTTTATGTTTTGAAGAATCTGCATTAGCCCATTACATCCATCATTTACTCGGAGAGGAGAAAATTTCATTGGATGATGATATGTCCAAGATAGACCTAGAACAGGCAGATCATCAGAAAGTAAGGGAAATGATTCAAAACAATGTATTAGGTATTCGTAAAATTCGCATCTACTCACTAAAGATGAATCAGAAGGATTTTGTTTTTATCTTTGCAACCAGCTAGCAAGAGGCCATCCAGTTCTATACCAAAACATTTCATCAAACCCCATTGAACTGTCACGAATATTCACTAGATTTTCAGCTTGCTAGAGGAAATGAGGTGATTTCGTTTCGGGACATGAGGAAGGAATTTAATAGCTTTCCTGCTATTGCGGGGTGTTTTGAGAAGTATTGATGATAAAGAAAGGGGACAACCAATTTCTAGGATGATTCCCTAGGAGGACGAAGAAATCTATTGCCTGGTCAAGTTTATTTATATGGTCCGACCGGAACCAGAGAACTGGGCCGCTTTTGTCTGATTAACAGATTTTAAAAAGGAAGAACAGGTTTGGAAAAAGTAATGGACTAACCAATCGAGGTTAGTCCTCAATTTCTAGCTATATTAAATTTCTCTCAATAATTTTATTACTTTCATCCCTAGAGATTTTGAAACTTATTCAATGCTCTTAATCGTTTAATAAAATTTTCTAATGCTTCACCTTCAGTTTGGAATTCTTTCTCTGAGATAGGATTTGCCCACTCTTCTGTAGTATATACTTTCCATTTATTTGCTTTTTCGCGGATGCCAACTTCATTCGGTTTAATTTTATGGTCATCGAACCAATTTAAATTCTGCAATTTCTCATTTTGGATGATTTCTAAAGCCTTCTCTCTTGTCAACGTAATCACACCTTATTTCATTTTTCCTATTAAGACTAAACCTTCCAATAAATCTACTGGTAATGGCATTTCATACTGAATCCCGCCGCCGGTTGAACCAAACCCTGGAGCAATATCACCTTTTTGAATTTTTAAATCATCGTAAGATAGGTCATAAGCATCCATGAGTGTAGTTACTTTTTCCCTAAGGACGGCGTCTGGCGTCTGATTAACATACGATTCAATGTTATTGAAATCTCCCGTTATTCTATACTGATGATATTTTGAAGGATCCTCGACATAAGGCAATGACCGCTGATCATATTATACGGTTTCCCATCTATAACAAGTGAAGTATATCTGCCATTTGCAGGTCCATATCGGTCAACAACTTCTCCTTGTTCAGGATTATGAATTTCTTTCATCGCATTTCCGTTTTCATCTAGCACGTAGCCGCCCTTTGGAACCTCATCTCAGTTGATGGAGCTGTCAACATTTAATACCCCAGGGTCTTTCGGTACCTGAATATGTTCCGGCCACAGTCCGGTTTCTGTATAATTTTCTGCAAGTTCTTTATCTATCTTTTGCAAATAATTATTCAGATCGGTCGGGGAACAGTTTGTTTTTTTAATAATTGCATCGATACCATCAACAATTCTAACCTCACCAGCTTCTTCAACTACCTTTACGCCCTTCGTTAATTTTACCGCTTTATCGACGCCTTTTGTACCGACAACGGCAAGAGCAACTTCTCCAAAAGCGCGCCCAAACCAATTGGACCGGCTGTCGGCATCTCCATTGACGACATCATTATTCCATGAACTTTTAATCGATTCCCTTATAGATTTGGCGGTTTCAACAGGGTGCTGGACGACATATACAAGACCTTTAAAGGTTTCAATTGGATGGGTAATCACATTCCATAGACCTTCAACTGTCGCGACTACTGCATCTACAAAAGCAATGGTTGGATTTAGAAATATTGTCGTTCATGATTATCAAACCTATTAATCTAGACATTTTAAAACAAATCATCGAAAAACATTTGGGTGATTTTACTAATTATGCAATGCAGATATTAAAATAATTATACTCTTCTGTAAATGCTTCATCTTCATAAGTTACGGGATTGTCTGCAAATGGTTAGGATTACTAGAAGGATAATAGGTCTCAATCCTTAAAAGATGTCATTAGGAAAAAGAAGAGTGAAGAGTAAATTAAAAAGGGTAGGGTTTGCCCAAAAAGGATTAGCTCACCCCGAAAACCATTCTTATAACGTAGACTCTCTTTCCAAATAGGAAGACTTTATTTTAGTTCTAGAAATCTTCAGACCCGCTATGATCCTATTAATATTAAAACAAGCCTAAGCCAGCGGGACTTACTTACGTGTTCTTTGGTCTGCCTAGTTTAGTGGAATTTTAGATTCCTAGCCAACAAGTTTTAGCCCAATGGTAGCACCTAAAATTAATGCAATACATGCGATCCTTCTCCAATCTTTTGATTCGCCGTAAATCATGATTCCTAAAAGTGCACCACCTGCTGAGCCAATTCCAGTCCATATTGCATAAGCGGTCCCCATAGGCAGAGTTTTCATGGCGTAGGCAAGAAATAGAAAACTAGCCCCGAATCCGAGAATTAATAGTAATAAAGATTGCCAATTACGACTGATATTCAATTTATTTATGGTAACAACACCAAACGCTTCACATAATCCTGCTAAAATTAATGAAATCCATGCCATTAGGACTCAGCTCCTTCTTGAGTATCGTCACTTGTTAATAATTTCAATCCAAGAACACCTATTAGTAAAAGTAAAATCAACATCATTTTTTCCACTTTGATTGGTTCACCGAAGAATATGATTTCAGATAAGACCGTCCCTGCTGTCCCCAATCCGACAAAAACGGCATATACCGTACCTACTGGAAGTTTCCGACCAGCCATTATTATTAAATAGAAACTCACAATAATTGAGATGACAGTTCCTGTCCAGGTCCAAAAGCCATTTGCATGTTTTAGACCTATCACCCAAAACACTTCAAAAAATGCCCCAATAAACACCTTAATCCAATTCGCATTCATTACCTATTACCTCCATAATAAATTTTTAAAAGCAAAAAAAACCTGAGAGATAACTGTTAAACAGTATCTCCCAGGCTTTTCTCCTTCCGTGACACAGCTATAGCTGTGAGTTTTCTCTCGGACCAGACCAACACAGTGGTTGCGGAACCCTAGAAAACATTTTCGTATACAATTACGATAGATTATATACATATTTAAAATTTATTCAATAGTAAAATATGTAAAAATAAGACCCTAGGCATGGAAGGAGGTTTTATTTATTTCAATATATTTAGATCGAACCCCATACAATATCAGCTATGTTCACAACGTGTTTGATTTTATTCCATTGGTCTTCTTCTGTTAAAATATTTCCTTCTTCGGTACTAGCAAAACCACATTGCTGACTTAGTGCTAAGTTTTCTAAAGGAATAGATTGGCTTGCTTCTTTGATCCTGGCTTTTATCGCATCAGGATTTTCTAGTTCCGTCAATTTAGAAGTAATTAATCCTTCAACGTAAACATGGATTGAAAGGCTGGATGTTAAGGCAAATATGCCTTCAAATATTTTTTGCCACCAGCAAGATGGGTTACATGTTTTATCAATATATTAAAATATTGACGTGTCTCAAAGACAAATGAAGGTAAAATCCTTGAATACAGCAGGTTTCTACAAACTGAAGTAGTTACACCTACTTCCGTTTTTCTATATAAAAAATTAAACGGGGTTCAAAAATAAAACATCATTCAAAAAAATGCTTGCAATTTGAAAAAGATGTTGTTAAATTATATTTAATACTAAATATTCAGATAACTAAATGGGGTTTAAAAACAGACCCTTGTTTAAAAAAAGATAATGTAAGCGGTTCCGTAAATTTCTAATTCTATCAAAGCGGTGATCCTATGAAACTTTCAGAAAAGAAAATCCTCCGAAAGAAAGAACAGATTCTTCTTTCAGCAATTGAAATAGTGAATAGAAGAGGCTACAGTGGTGCAACCATGGAGGAAATTGCAGCCGAACTATTAATGACAAAAGGGTCCCTCTATTATTATTTCAAAAATAAGAGTGATTTAATGTACCAATGTCATAACTTTGTCCTGTCCCAGGGAACAGAGGATTTGCGTGATATTCTGAATCGAGGGGAAGGAAGTGCAACAGAAATTCTCGTAAAAATGATCGCTACCCACATGGAGTACGCAATTGAAGAGAAAGAAGTATTCAATCTCATAATGGAGCCTAAGCGTTTTTTTAATGAGGAGCAGCTTGAACTCGTGTTAAAGCTGAGAAAGGAATACGAAAATTTATTCGAC
Source organism: Bacillus sp. EB106-08-02-XG196 (assembly GCF_013396335.1). Lineage (GTDB taxonomy): Bacteria > Bacillota > Bacilli > Bacillales > Cytobacillaceae > Neobacillus. The sequence continues at coordinate 83,544 of NZ_JABWSY010000012.1, read as the reverse complement.
CAAATTATCAAAAGAGGAATCACAAGTGGTGAATTCCGCGTAGAGGAACCTTTCATCGAGAGAATGATTATACTTGGTGCCATGAACTGGGTGCAGCAATGGTATAATCCAGATGGTCGTTTAGTGAAAGAAGAAGTGATTGAAAAATACACAAAATCTATTTTAAAAATTTTAAAATAAGAGGGAGGCTCAAAGTGTGATTCATGAAATGGATTTATTCGGAAGAAAGTCTATTAAAGTATTTGCAAACCGACCAAAGAATATCAGTGATATCCTTAACATGCAACTGGGTGCCAACAAACAAAAGGAGGCTATCGTGACCGAGGAAAGATCACTCACTTATGAAGAGTTAGATAGATACTCTAGCACGATAGCTGCCAACCTACAACATAAATGCAAAATTCAAAAAGGGGACCGGGTTGCTACCATTATTGGCAATCGCTACCACTTACCACTCATAGTCTTTGCTTGTATGAAGCTTGGCGCCATTATGGTTCCAGTCAATGTCAAATTATCACCAGATGAAATGGAATATATTTTAAGTCATTCTGAAGTTAAAGTTGTTGTCAGTGATAGCAAATATGAAAACCAACTCAACCAAGTAGAAGAAATCAATAAAACAGCCCTCCCAAAGGAGAAAAATATCTTTCTTATAGATGGTAAGGATTCATTTGCTCAACTGATGGATATAAGAAATTCAACTCCTGACCTTACCAAAATAGATGAGGTTGACCCTGCCTTTATTTTATATACATCCGGGACGACTGGCAGGCCTAAAGGGGCCGTATTATCGCATATTGGAGTAATTCACAGCTTAATGAATTACCAATCGGTATTTAACACTATTTCCACAATGAAAACCTTGATTGCAGTCCCAATGTTTCATGTGACTGGTTTAGTCGGCCAGCTCCTGCACATGGTCTATGTCGGCGGTACATCCTATAGCATGGAACGTTACCAAAATAAGAAATACATCGAACTCATCTTACAACACCAAATCAACTTCCTGTTCAACGTACCCACTATTTTCATCATGATGTCCACTGAAGAAGAATTCAAAAACCACACCTTTGATTTTGTCACGAAAGTTGCCTATGGCGGATCACCTATTTACAAGCAAACCTACCAACTACTCCAAAGTGCTTTTCCAAATGCTGAACTACATAATGCTTATGGTTCAACCGAAACTTCATCTCCCGCTACGCTAATGCCAAGAACTCATCCACCAGAAAAAGTCGCTTCCGTCGGCTTGGCGGTTCCAGTGGCGGATATCAGGATCATGAATGCGGAGGGAGAAGCGTGCAAAGTTGGTGAAGTTGGCGAACTTTACATTAAGGGGCCAATGGTCATCCAGGAGTATTGGCGAAATGATGAAGCTAATCTTAAGAGTTTCTCCAATGGCTATTGGCAATCCGGTGACATTGGAACAATGGATGAGGAGGGGTACTATTATATTCTCGATCGTAAAAAGGACATGATCAATCGCGGAGGAGAGAAAATTTTTTCCATTGAAGTTGAGGATGTCCTGAAGAAGCTTGAATGGATTCGGGAAGCGGCAGTTGTCGGTGAACCAGATCCGATTTACGGGGAACGCGTGAAAGCATTTGTCGTTAGCGACCAGCTTCAAGAAGCAGACATTCCTGCCATTCAAGCCCATTGTCGAACCTATCTTGCAAATTATAAGGTTCCAGAGTTGTTCGAATTCCTAGATGAACTGCCACGAAACGCTTCTGGAAAAATTCTAAAAAACAATCTGAAAGAAAGAAGGGAAAACGATGCTAAAAGAGTTGTCTAATCAAGCGAAGCACCTACAAACACAACTTGTTGAGTTTATGGAGGAGCATATTTATCCAAACGAAATGGTATTTGAAGAAGAATTGAACCGCCAAGAAAATAGGTGGGAAATCCCGTCCTTGATTGAAGAATTAAAGGAGAAAGCAAAAGCACAAGGGCTATGGAACTTATTCATTCCAGATGAAGAATATGGAAAAGGGCTATCAAACTATGAATATGCCCATCTATGCGAAATAATGGGACGTTCCCTTCTGGCACCGGAAATCTTTAACTGCAATGCCCCTGATACAGGGAATATGGAGGTCCTCATCAAGTACGGGACCGATGAGCAGAAGAAGCAGTGGCTTGAACCGCTATTAGAAGGGAGAATTCGTTCAGTTTTCTCAATGACTGAACCGGATGTAGCATCTTCAGACGCGACAAATATTCAAAGCAGTATTGTTCGTGACGGCGATGAGTACGTGATTAACGCAAGAAAGTGGTGGTCAACAGGGGCATTAGATCCACGCTGTAAGGTAGCGATTGTAATGGGGAAAACCGACCCGAATGCCGAGCGTCATAAACAACAGTCCATGATTCTCGTTCCATTTGATACACCTGGAGTGGAAGTGAAAAGGCCTTTGCCGGTGTTTGGTTACGACCACGCACCATACGGACACGCTGAAGTCCACTACAACAATGTGCGCGTACCAGTCTCCAATATTTTATTAGGTGAAGGAAGAGGTTTTGAAATTGCTCAAGGACGCTTAGGACCAGGAAGAATTCATCATTGCATGCGTGCGATTGGAGCCGCGGAACGTGCTCTTGATTTAATGATCAAGCGTGCCAATAGCCGCGAAGCGTTTCGTTCGAAACTAATTGATAAAGAGACGATAAGGGAACAAATTGCAGAAAGCCGGATTGACATCGAGCAGGCAAGACTTCTTACCTTGCATGCTGCTAACAAGATCGATCAGGAAGGGGCAAAGGCTGCGAGAAAAGAAATTGCGATGATTAAAGTTGCCGTGCCACGCGTATCCATTCGAGTCATTGATCGCGCCATCGAGGTATTTGGCGGAGCGGGTGTATCAGATGATTTCCCACTTGCTGCTCACTACGCGAATGCAAGGACGCTTAGAATAGTTGATGGACCAGATAAAGTCCATTTAAGAGATATTGCTAGATTGGAAATTAAAGAACAACTATAGGAGGTGTAGCACTAAATGAGGTCGTGGTTTGTGACAACGATTGGAGACCCGGAAGAGGCTCTTAAAATAAGGGAAATCAAGAGGACGGTTCCATCAAAAGGGGAAGTAGTCATTCAAGTTAAAGCTTTCGGACTCAATTTCTTTGATATTTTGCAATGCCAAGGGAAATATCAGGAGAAACCAGCGCTTCCGTTTATTCCCGGTGCAGAGGTGGCGGGAGTAATCGACGAAGTCGGAGAGGGTGTGTCACTATCCGTCGGTCAGCGTGTACTCGCACTTCCACTGCTGCCAAATGGAGGATTTACCGATGAAGTGGTTGTAAAGGAAGAGGATGTGTTCCCGATTGCTGATGAACTATCGTACGAGGAAGCGGCTGCGATGTTTATCACCTATCATACTGCGTATTATGCGTTACATGCTAAAGCCTGTCTCCAACCCCATGAGACACTTCTTGTTCACGCTGGGTCAGGTGGAGTTGGTTCGGCCGCGATTCAAATTGGAAAAGCACTTGGTGCCAAGGTCATTGCAACCGCTGGATCTGCTGAAAAGCTCGAAATATGCAAGCAGCTGGGTGCCGATGTTGTCATCAATTACCGAGAAGAAGACTTTAGTCAAAGAGTAAAGAAAGAAACCGATGGGCTTGGAGCAGATGTAACCTTTGATCCTGTCGGAGGAAATGTGTTCCATTTGTCACGGAAATGCATCGCCTTTGATGGAAGGCTGTTGATCATCGGGTTTGCGGGTGGAACCATCCCTGAGGCACCAATGAACCATGCCTTAATCAAGAATTACTCACTAGTTGGCGTACACTTTGGTTATTTCCGTAAGCTTTTTCCGGAAAAAGTAAAAGCTGCCCATGACGAGCTGATGGAATTATACAAAGCAAAAAAAATTAAGCCGCTAATTTATCAGAGATATTCCTTCGAGGAAGTCCCTGATGCCCTAAACCAATTGGGAAGCCGGGAAACATGGGGGAAATTAGTCGTTATGACGCACAAGGAGGGTATCCATGACTGAATTCATTGAAATAAAAGTGGAAAAAGGAATTGGCAATATTGTTCTCAACCGGCCTAGTAAGCTAAATGCCCTATCAAGGGAGTTAGTGGAGGAATTACGTGAAGCACTTCTTGGACTTGAGAACAATCAAGCTGTGAAAGTAATCGTTCTATCAGGCAACGGCAAATCATTCTGTGCGGGTGGAGACATTGATTCCATGAAGAACTTGAAAAATCAAGTAGAGGCTGCTGAATGGGTCGAATTTGTTTCAGGACTCACCCGACAGATTCTAGAGCTCAATAAATATGTGATTGCCGCGGTCCATGGTTTTGCTGCTGGAGCAGGATTTAGTCTCGCCCTTGCCTGCGATTTCATTGTAGCTGAAAAGGGAGCAAAATTCGCTTTAAGTTTTTCGAATATTGGCTTAATTCCCGACTTGGGATTAATTAAGCTTTTATCTGAAAGGGTTTCGCCACCTTTGGCAAAGGAATGGATTTCTGCAGGCAAAATTATTACTGCAGAGGAAGCGTTATCGTATCAGATGATTAATCGCCTGTCAGAAGGGGATGTTGTCAAGGAGGCGGAGACCTTTGCCGATTTCATTGTGAATGGTCCCTCAGTGGCGAACAAATACGTCAAGTATCTCGTCAATACAGCTCCATCTCTGCATCATGAAACAGCACTTATGCAAGAGAATACGATTCAAGCCATGCTACTACAAACAGACGATCACAAAGAAGGGGTATCCGCCTTTTTTGAGAAAAGAAAAGCTAGTTTTGTAGGATCATAAATAACAAGGGGGAAACACGTGTGAGAAAAGGAAAAAAAGGGGTATTACTGACACTTATTATAAGCATTTTCATGATTTTGGCAGCCTGCTCATCAGAAACATCTAAAAGTGGCGGAGAAGGTGAGAAGGGTGAAGTAATCAAACTTCGGGCAGCGACAGGGCTAAGCACCCAACATGCCTGGTGGTCGGCTAATATGGTTCCGTGGATGGAACGTGTGGAAGAGTTGACGAATGGTCAAGTAGAGTTTGAATCATTCGCTGGAGGCGAACTTGTTTCGACACCTGATGAAGGAGATGCCGTTTTAAGCGGTACAATTGATGTCGGACTGGTACTTCCCATCTATCAGCCGGATCAATATGCAATGGCTGAGATCACCATGCTCCCACTTGCAAAGTCTGATGCCCATATCGGTTCAAATGCATGGAATGATCTGTTAAATAGTGATGTAGAGCTTGCTGATGGAAAATCATTTTCTGAGTTGCAGTTTGGCGATTTTAAAGTATTCCCAATTGCCACAACTCAGGAGTATTCAATCTCTACAACTGGAAAAGAATTCAAGACAGCCAAAGATGTGAAAGGGACTTCTCTCCGCACTCCTTCACGCATCCATGAAAAATACTCCGAAATCATTGGCATTAACAGTGTTACCATGCCTGCGGTAGAAATGTATGATTCACTCAGCAGAGGCTCATTTGATGGCAGTTACTATAGTATAGCTGACTGGTCAGGGTATGGTTTCCAGGATCTATTTAAATACACTCTTACAGGAGTAAACTTCGGACATTTCAATGCGTTTATTGGCTTGAGTAATGAGAAGTGGGATAGTCTGCCAAAGAATGTGCAAGAGGCTATGACACAAGCAAACGAAGAATTGTTCTCAAAAGGAGCAGATGAGTGGATTAAGCGTTCAGAAGATATGATTAAGCAAAATGAAGCGGATGGCGGTAAGTTTGTTGAATTTTCTACCCTCGATAAAGGAGTTCAAGATTTAATTAACAAGGGGATTGAAGATACATGGAAGGATTACGCCAACCTTCTTGAAAAACAAGGTCAACCAGGGAATAAGTTAGTCACATTATGGCGTGACATTATTATCGAACATGGCGGAGACGTCCCAGAGGGCGTTAAGAACATGAAATAAAAACGAAAAAAGGGTGCTAGTCACTGGTAGAACTATTGGTGACTAGCCCTTTCATGGATGTATTCACGAGAAAATCATTTTTTGATTGGTAAAACTCCTAATTGCCCTTATGAACTGAACCTAGGAAATGAGGGACACATAATTACAGGAAGGTAGGGGAGTAAAATGGATGCAGTAATCGTCATAACCATCACACTTACATTATTAGTCCTTTTTCTGCTGTCTGGTTTGTACATTCATTCCGTGTTATTTGCCTGTGGAATCATCGGGATTATTTTATTAGAAGGGTTCGATATTTTACCAGGACTCTTAGGAAACGAGCCGTTTAACCGAGTGGCAAGTTATACGTTAACAACGATTCCGTTGTACGTGTTGATGGCGCAATTCATTTTGAAAGCTGACATTGTAAAAGACATTTTTTATTTGGTACATAAGGTTTCCAGAGGGAAAAATGGTGCGTTGGGTGTGTTAACCATGATTATTGGTGGACTGCTTGGCGCCGTATCCGGGTCTGGTACAGCCACTGCCGCATCCCTTGGTCAGGTCGCAGTCCCAGAGTTGCGAAGACACGGATACAGCGGACCGCTTGCAGGGGCAATAGCTGCGGCAGCGGGCTCCCTTTCAGGGGTTATCCCACCGAGTATCATCTTAATCCTTTATGGAGTAGCTACAGAAACTCCTATAGGCTCCTTATTTATTGGTTCAGTTATCCCAGGAATACTATGTATGCTAGTGTTTATCGCCGTGATGTTGGTCTATTACAAAATTGAAAAAAAGCAGCCGGTTGTTCAAAACGAAGTAGCTGCAACAGTCGAAGAAGCACATTATGTCTCCGTACCTCGGCTAATAACCGTAATATTTATTTCTTTTTTAGTGATGGCAATTATTTTCGTGGGGATTTACAGCGGTATTTTCACCCCGACAGAAGCAGGAGCAGTAGGATCATTTGCCGGGTTTTTAGCTGCACTTGTGTTAGGAAAGGTGAATTTTGATTTTATCAAATACTCTGTTATCGAAACGCTTCGGTTAACAGGTATGGTTCTGATCATCATGATTGGGGCGCAAATCTTTGGCCGATTCATCTCACTTTCTCTGATACCAAGAAAATTAATTTCGATGCTTGAGCCAATTATGGATACGCCAGCATTAGTGCTTATCGTGATCTCTGTGGTGCTTTTCATCATGTTTATGTTCATTGAAGGGGCTGCGGTCATTTTAATGTCGATTCCAGTACTCCTTCCAATTATCAATGCCATGCAGATAGATATATTATGGTTCGGTGTCTTTGTCGGTGTCATTTGTACCATCGGTCTACTGACTCCTCCGGTCGGGTTAAGTGTATACGCGGTAGCAGGTGTCAGTAATATTCGATTAGAACCAATTTTCCGTATTGGTATGGTGTTTGCCTTAGCCGCACTCGTTGTGGTCGGCGGACTGATGATTCTTTTCCCTGAACTTGCCACATACCTACCAAATTCGATGGATTCTTAACAGAAAGGATGATGAGGATGAACGGGATTTTAAATGCTTACAAATATTTTAATTGGATTAAGCTCATTGGTGTATGGATTAGCGGTATCAGCTTGTTTGGGATGATGTTGTTTATTACCGCTGATGTATTTTTGCGAAACACTGGCGGCAACACAATCAACGGTGGGTTTGAAATTGTGCAAAACTACTTTATGCCTATCCTTGTGTTTCCAGCTCTTGCGTATATGTATTCATCTAACGTCCTTCCAAGAATGGACCTTTTGATGGATCGTTTTCAGAATAGAACCAAGAAATTTTTTATATTTGGAATGATTATCGTAGAACTTTTTATTTTTGTACTAATGACGCAATTTACATGGGAGTATGCCATGGAAGGGCTGGAACGAAAAATGTCCTTTCCGGCAGCAGGAACATTATACCCAATTTACCCCTTGTTCTTTTTTGTTCCCGCAGCCTTTGCTTTAATCATTGTCGAGAACTTGTTCATTCTTTTAAAAAACCTGTTGGAGAAAGAACCTTCTTTCCTATTTAATATAGAAAGAAATAGTTAATAGCATGAGAAAAATCCATGTGATAACGCAAAAAGAATTAGTAGATTCGGAAATGATTCGTAATTGTACGGCGGTGGTCATCGATGTTTTACTGGCCACCTCAACGATTACCTATTTACTCAAAAAAGGATATGAACCGGTCTATGCCGTGAAAGACGCATTATCAGCACTTGATATTGTAAAGAAGCAGAAAAGCCCCTATCTGTTAATGGGCGAATGGCAGGGAGAATCGATAGCGAATTTTCATTATCCAGACCCCACGTTAATAGAAACAACCAGGATAAAACGACCAGCAATTATTTGCTCGACGAATGGAACGATTGCGATCGAAAAAGCTAAGCAGGCGAAGGTGCTATATGTGTCCTCGCTTATTAATGGCCACCGTGTCTCCGAACAAATTAGGCAGCGGGCCGATGGGTCGTCGATTATTCTCATCTGTTCCGGAAATGCTGGACGTTTCTCCATGGAAGATTTTATCGGGGCTGGACAAATCATTGATCACCTCACGAGGAATAATGTCTTTGAGCTTTCCGATGCATCAAGGTTGGCAAGAGACGCTTTCATTCATGCCAAGTCAAAACAGTTTGTAAACTTGCTAGGAAGCGAGACAGCAGGGTTGTTAAAAAGGACTGGTTATGAGCATAGTACTCAATGGGTCATTGACCAAGTTGAGAAAGTAGATGTCGTGCCTGTATATAGGAATGGGAAATTATACGCTAATCATATAGGAAGGGAGAGGTCAGAATGTTGGTTACATACGAACAAAAAGGATTTGTCTACCTGCTGACCATTGCAAATCCGCCATTGAATGTGCTGACTGACGCACTATTAAGTGATTTGGACGTAATTTTTGATGAAATTCTCTCCAAATCGGACTGCCGCGCACTCGTCGTTACAGGAGCAGGTGAAAAGGCATTTGTTGCGGGTGCGGATATTAATCAATTTCTTCATCTTGATGCCAAAGAGGGTGCGAGATTAGTAGATAAAGGAAAAATGATTTTTAATAAGCTAGCTTCTGCACCGTTTCCGGTAATTTGTGCCATAAATGGTCTTGCATTAGGGGGAGGACTTGAACTGGCACTTGCTTGTGATATTAGAATTGCTGAGCAAAAAGCAAAACTCGGTTTACCAGAAACCGGATTGGCGATTTTGCCAGGCTACGGCGGGACACAGCGCTTGACGCAATTAATTGGTCCGGGCCGGGCAAAGAAAATGATTTTTACAGGCGCAGCCCTTTCTGCCGATGAAGCGTATGAATGGGGAGTGGTTGAAGCGGTCGTACCAAACGGTGAATCTGTCAAAGAAGCACTGGCACTCGCTGAACAAATCACAAGAAAAGGTCCGTTAGCCATCGCAAAAGCCAAACAAGCGATTACACGAGGTTTAGATACTACGTTTGCGGAAGGTCAAGCCTTTGAAACACAATGCTTTGCTGTTCTTTGTCAAACCGAAGACATGCTAGAAGGGGCAAAGGCTTTTAAAGAAAAACGCATTCCAATCTATTACGGCAAGTAAACAGGGGTGAATTAAGGATGATGAAAACTGTGAACCAATATATTGATCACGAACATATTAATTGGGGTTTATTGGAAACTTTAATCCGTGAAACGATTCCAGGCATCCCAAATGAACCGATGAAGGTTAGAAAATTTTCCGAAGGCTATTCCAATCACACCTATTTACTGTCGTTTGGGGAATGGGAATCGGTGTTAAGGAGGCCTCCGTTTGGTGAAATTCCAGCGAAAGCACATGATATCAAGCGGGAGTATATGATTCTATCCAGACTGCATGGTGTTTATCCCCTTGCCCCCAAACCATATTTATATAGCGATGACCCAGTCATTATGGGGCGACATTTTTACCTCATGGAAAAAAAGCAAGGGGTGGTCGTTAACGATGTTCTTCCTGAGGCGTATGGATCTTCAGAGTTGGTTGGTCCTGCCATTTCAAAAAGTATCATTAATAGCTTAATTGAGCTTCAAAACGTAGATTACAAGAAAGCAAACTTAATGGATATAGGGAAACCAGAAGGGTTTTTAGAAAGGCAGATTCATAGCTGGATTAAACGCTACAGCGTGTCCAAAACGCATGAAATTGCTGGAGTTTCGGAACTGGAGGTATGGCTGATAAAGCAAATGCCGACAACTGTCGAGACGACGATTGTTCATAATGACTTTAAACTAAACAACCTCGTCCTGGACCCACATGACCCTGGCGTAGTAAAAGGGGTACTCGACTGGGAAATGGCAACAATTGGCGATCCGATGACAGATATTGGCGCAGTTCTTGCATACTGGGGAGAAGTGAGTGATCCAGACATGGGAATTTCGCTGGTGACAAATCAGAAGGGCTTCTTTTCAAGAAGGGAAATGGCTGAACAGTATGCCCAGGTAAGCGGTCGTGACATCTCACATATTAACTATTATGTGGCATTCGGCTTTTACAAGCTTGCCGTCATATTACAACAGCTCTATTATCGCTGGAAAAAAGGCGCGGCGAATGACGATCGGTTTGCGAAACTTCATATCCCGATTACCAACTTATTTAACTTGGCAAATTTAACACGGACAAACCAAATCTTGTAAAAAAGAGGGATGAGATGAAAGTGGAGATAACTCATCACTACAAACCATTTGAGATAGAGCGGGGAAAAATCAAAACGTTTGCGAAGGTACTGGGTCTCAAAAATCCGATTTATTATAGCCAAGAGGAAGCACAGCAAAATGGATACCGTGATGTTGTGACACCTCCAACTTTTCCAACGGTCATTGAGTACTCAAATGATCGCGATCTTTATCAATTATTTGATAGGTTACAACTTCATCCGGAGCAGGTGCTCCATGGTGAACAATCGTATGAATACCTCGAGGAAATCTGTGCGGGCGACACTATTACCGCGACGCTTACGGTAGAAAGAGTCGAGGAAAAACGAAGCATGACCTTTTATTATTTGAAAACGGTGTACCGTAATCAATTGAATAAGCTAACAGTTATATGCAGGTCCACATTGATTAAAATCCCTTAAGTTGCACCTGCACCCTTGAATGGAGGGGAAAAATTGTCACATAAACAATTAAAAGTAAAATATATCCAACCCGTTGACTTGGTCCAGTATGCGGGGGCTTCAGGAGACTTCAACCCTGTCCACACAGTACCAGAGGTTGCCCAAAAAAGCGGCCATCCACAACCAATTGCTCATGGTATGTATGTCATGGGCTTGGTTTCAAAAGCACTTGAAGCATGGTATCCAGAGGGGAAACTAGCAAAATTCCAGGTCCGATTTCTCTCCCCTACCTACTCTGGGGAAGAACTGATAGTCACTGAAACAATGATCACAAAAACAGAATTGGATGACTTACATGGGACTATCCAGGTCACGGATGCTCACCAGCAAGTAAAACTGAATGGATCATTTGAATTAAAAGGAGGAAAAGAACATGACTGAAGTTTATTTGGTTGACGGTGCCAGAACCGCTTTCACAAAATTTGGAGGTTCCTTCGCACAAACGGGTGTGACCGAACTTGGGAAGGTAAGTGCTGTAGAAGCGTTGCGCCGCTCAAATGTTGATCCAATGCAAATTGACCATGTTATCTATGGAAATGTCATCCACACAGAAAAAAATGCTTCCTATCTTTCGAGGCACATCGGCTTATATAGCGGAGTTCCAAAGGAGGTGCCAGCATTTTCATTGAACCGGTTATGTGGTTCTGGCCTGCAATCCGTCGTTTCCGCTGCCCAGCATATTTTAGTTGGTGATGCCGGCATCGTCCTTGCAGGCGGGGCGGAAAATATGTCGCAATCGCCTTTTGCCAATTTCACGCAGCGCTTTGGCGGAGCTAAAATGGGGAACCTGTCGTTTGATGATATGCTGTTAGAAACATTAACGGACCAATACACAGGATTTGGTATGGGACTTACAGCAGAAAAACTTGCTGAAATGTACGAAATTACAAGAGAAGAACAAGATGCATTTGCTGCGGAATCAAATCAACGAGCGGTCAGAGCAACCCATGTATTTGAGGAAGAAATCGTCCCAGTTGAGGTTAAAACAAGAAAAGGCAGCCTCCTTATTCAAAAAGATGAACATATAAAATCGGATGCAAACATGGAAGCCTTGTCCAAGCTTAAGCCATCATTTAAAAAAGGGGGCACAGTCACGGCGGGGAATTCTTCAGGCATTAATGACGGAGCAGCATCACTTGTAGTGGCTGGAAAACAATCCGTTCAAAACAACAACCTAAAGCCAATAGCCCGAATCGTTTCATGGGTTGTTACAGGGGTAGATCCAACCATCATGGGCATCGGTCCTGTTCCAGCCATCCAGCAGGCACTCAACAAAGCCAAGCTTACTCTTGATGACATGGATGTTATTGAAGTAAACGAAGCGTTCGCTGCACAATATTTAGCAGTGGAAAAGGCTTTAGGACTTGACCGTAAAAAAACGAATGTCAATGGTGGAGCAATAGCCTTAGGACACCCGGTTGGCGCGAGCGGGGCAAGAGTGTTATTATCTGCTGCTTACGAATTAAGACGCCGGAATGCACAATTTGCTGTCGTTAGCTTATGCATTGGCGGTGGCCAGGGTATTGCGATGGTGATTGAGCATGTCTAGATTGCCCTTAATCATTGCCCCGATGTTTCTTGTTTCCACTCCAGAAATGGTCATTGAAGCCGGTAAAGCGGGTGTCATTGGTTCGTTTCATCTTCTTAACGCCCGCCCTGTTGAAGTGTGCGCGCGCTGGCTAACAACGATTAAAGAAGGACTTCCTGATGAACCATGGGCGGTGAATTTTATTTGTCACAAAAAATCAAATACCCGGTACGCTGATGATCTCGAGTTAATCAACAAATATCAGCCTCCAATTGTTATTACATCACTTGGCAACCCTGGTGAAGTGATCGAAGTGGTGCATCGATATGGTGGACTTGTGTACTCTGATGTTGCTACAGTAGAACATGCTAAAAAGGCTGCGCAAACAGGCGTGGATGGACTTATTCTTGTATGCGCCGGTGCCGGTGGACATGGCGGTACATTAAATCCATTTGGATTCGTTAATGCCGTTAAACAGTTTTATAAGGGTACGATTATTCTATCTGGAAGCTTATCCACTGGGCAGGATATTGCCGCAGTGAAAATGATGGGAGCCGATTACGCATATTTGGGCACGCGCTTTATTGTCGCAAAGGAGAGCGCAGCCCTTGATACCTATAAGCAAATGGTAATTGACGCATCGCCACAAGACATTCTCTATACAAATTCGTTCAGCGGGGTCTATGCAAATTTACTTATTCCAAGTCTTCTTCAGCAAGGAATCGATCCCCGTACATTCGTTCATCGCCAAGACGTCGATTTATCTCATTTGGTGAACGTGAAGGCATGGAGAGACATTTGGTCGGCTGGCCATGGTGTAGCAACAATCAAAAAGCTTCAGACTACAAGGGAAATCATTGAACAGCTGATACTGGAATACGAAGAGGGAGTGGCGAGCTTTGTATGAAACGATTAGAACAGAACAAAAAGAAGGAATCTTAACGATTTTTTTAAACCGACCGGAGCAAATGAATGCTTACACAAACGTTATGGCGCAAGAGCTTATCGATGCATACAAAAAGGCAGATGTGGATGATGACGTTCGAGTCATTATTGTAACTGGCGAAGGAAAAGCATTTTGTGCGGGAATGGACTTAGGTGACGGAGGAAAGACATTCTCAACATCTGAATCAATGGAAGATTTTCGTGACAGCGGCGGTCAGGTCAGCCTTGTCGTACACGACTTGAAAAAGCCAATCATCGGCGCGATAAATGGGCCGGCGGTTGGTATTGGTTTAACAATGACACTGGCAATGGACATTCGGATTGTCAAAAAAGACGCAAAAATCGGCTTTGTTTTTGCCAAACGAGGCATCGGTCCTGAAGCGTGCTCAGGCTGGTTTCTGCCTCGTCTCGTTGGAATCGGAAAGGCATTGGAATGGATGTATACAGCTCGCTACATACCAACGTCTGAGGCTTTAGCCTCTGGCTTAGTCCAGTATGAAGTAGATGATGTGCTGGCAAAAGCATATGAACTGGCTCAACAAATTGCAAGCGAAACTGCAGCAACATCCAACCGATTTGTCCGACAGCTTCTTTGGAGCATGCTGAGTGAGAATTCACCAGGTGTCTCTCATCTTGCAGAGTCAAAGTTTTTATTTTGGGCAGGAAACAACACTGATGCAATGGAAGGTGTTCAATCGTTTCTAGAAAAACGCCCCGCTCATTTTCCATTAAACAGCAGTGACGTACCTGATTTTTTTAATAAAGGGGAAAAGGATAAATGAAAATTGCTGTATTAGGATCAGGAGTTATGGGAAATGGGATTGCACAGGTGTTTGCGACTAGTGGACACCACGTTACATTAGTAGATATATCTTACGAAGCTCTGAGAAAAGCCGAAGATTCAATAACAAAAAGCTTAACCAAACTTGCGCAAAAGGATGCTAACCTTGATCCGGTTGAGGTATTAGGGCGCATGGAATATACAACCGACAAACAAAAGTTATGTGATACAGACCTGGTCATCGAAGCAATTACGGAAAACATCGAGGTAAAGAAAAAAGTTTTTAAAGAACTGGATGAATTATGTGAGCAAAAGACGATTTTAGCTTCGAACACGTCAAGTTTATGTATATCCGATATGGCCGCCTTCACAAACCGAAAGGACCGGGTATGCGGCATGCATTTCTTTAATCCTGTGCCACTTATGAAGCTTGTTGAAATCACGGCGACTGATAGTACATCGGTCGAAACCATTCAAATTGCGGAAGAACTTGTTAAGCAAATGAATAAAGAAAGCATTCTTGTAAAGGACACCCCACTGTTTGTTGTCAATCGTCTGCTAGTGCCTCTTATCTGTGAAGCGATTACACTAGTAGAGGAAGGAATTGCCTCCCCAGCCGATATTGATAAAGCGATGAAATTAGGGGCTCATCATCCAATCGGTCCCCTTTGGCTCGCAGATATGATTGGTCTTGATACGATGCTGCATATTCAAGAAGCGCTTTTTGTAAAGACAAATGATTCCAAATACCGGGTGCCTGAATTACTTAGAGAAATGGTAGCTAAAGGTGAGTTAGGAAGAAAAAGCGGCAAAGGATTTTATCAATATTATGTTAGCAGCGATTTACCAACAAACCTCCAAACGAGTTAAAGTATTAATTCTCAGTTCCCTTATTAATTGGAGACAATGGAATCTACTAACTTAGTTTTCTTTATTTCAATAACCTTCTTCCTCATTTTTATTAATTGTATTAAGTATGGAATGTTTTTTATTGGTCTAGAAAGGGGTTAGGTAATGGTTATTGATCATAACTCAATATTGCAGGATACATGTGATTTAGAAAAATACATTAAAAAAATTAATGCAATGGAATCACATGAAGATCAGATTATCCAAGTGCTTAAGAGCTTTCTTGAATTATTTCCATTATTGGATATAGGATTATTCAGATACTCTCCATTTGGATATTTAACAGAAGGAATGATGGCCATCACCCCAGAAGAGGGACTTAAACATATTAGAGATATGAGAGATGATGTTCGAACCCTGCCTTTCGTTTACAATGCGGTAAGGACACGAAAAGCAATCATTCTCAAAGGGGAAGATTTCGTAAAGTATAATCCTAGATACACTTTTACTTCAAAGACCTCTTCGATATTATTTATCCCTATATCTTTTAGAAGTGTTGTCGTAGGAATTGCCTGTAGTACACAGTTTTCGGAAAGCAATAATAAAATAGAAGAATTACTTTCTATATTTACGCTTTATGGAGAAATGTTAGGGGAGCTGTTTGAGGAACCATACCTTATCAATGATAATTATTGCTTGCTAAACAAGAGAGAGGTTGAAATCATGCAAAAGCTATCAATAGGGGAAACGACGAAGGCTATCGCCCAGTCAATGCATCTTAGTGAATTTACGATCAGGGATTATATTAAATTGTCTCTCAAAAAACTAGGGGTAAAAGACCGGACTCATGCAGTTGCTATATTAATAAAGCAAGGAATTATTTAATAAATGTTAGTTTCCTAAATCAGGGGAATACAACTAAAACTCTCATATTCATCTATGTTGATTAACTGTTCAAGTTCTTTTACGGTATAGAGAAAATTATCTAGCACGCAACCTCATTCTTTACTTGTTTCTCGTCAATTCAAGTATAAAAGAAATGGAGTTTGCGTGTTTTTTATGCAAGAAAATGTTTATAACCTCAACAAATATGAAAGAGCTAATTTAATAATGGAGGTTACAAGTTTTCGAACCCCTCAAATGAAGGATAATTCCCCTAATGCTAGGAGTATTATGATTTTGGTACTCAATGTAAAATAGTCTTATACATAATTATTCGAATTTTGAGAATAATTAAGTTTCAACCTGAGGAAGAATGAAATACGAGAGGAGAAAGCTATGACTAATTCAAAAGAATTTGACGCTATTATCGTAGGGGCAGGTTTTTCGGGAATGTATATGCTTCATTTATTACGTGAGGAGGGTTTCTCAGTTCGCCTATATGAAGCAGGCAGTAACGTTGGGGGTACTTGGTATTGGAATCGCTATCCAGGTGCACGGTGTGATATTCCAACAGAAGCTTATTGTTACACGTTTTCAGAAGAAATTCATAGAGAATGGACATGGTCTTCCGTTTATCCTGAGCAATCCGAAATTCTAGACTACTGTAATTTCGTAGCAAATAAGTTGGACCTCCGCCGAGATATCCAGTTCAACACTCGACTTACATCTGCTGAGTATGATGAGAAGAGTAAAAAATGGAAAGTCAGTACGGGGGATGGAGACATTGTTCAAGCAAAATATTTCATCCCAGCGTTAGGAAATGTGTCAGTCCCTCATGCACCTAAAATTAGAGGTCTAGAACATTTCCAAGGCGAAACCTACCATACGAGTCGTTGGCCACATGAAGAAGTAGACTTTAAGGGGAAACGAGTAGCGGTTATCGGGACTGGTTCGAGCGGCGTCCAAGCAATTACATCTATTTCGAAAGTAGCGGAGCACCTTACAGTTTTTCAGCGTACACCACAATTTGTAAGCCCAGTGAAAAACCCTTTACTCAGTCCAGACCAAGTGAAGGAAATGAAGAATAATTTCCCTGAATTGAGACGTAAAATTCGAGAACATTTTATCGGTGCGCCTGCCTTTGACTTAAGAAGGCCTTATTCAGCACTCGAAGATTCACCAGAAGAACGTCAAAGGTTTTACGAGGAACTCTGGCAAGAACAAAATGGTTTCCAATTATTATTTTCGTACATGGATATTACGGTAAATGATGAAGCTAATTCAACATTAGCAGAATTCGTACGTACTAAGATCAAAGAAATTGTAAAAGATCCTGACACCGCAGAGGATTTACTTCCTACGTACCTTATCGGCGGAAAACGTCCTGTTGTAGGTACAAATTATTATGAAACGTATAATCAAGAAAATGTTTCTCTCGTCAATTTGAAAAAAACTCCAATTGTAGCGTGCACAAACAAGGGATTGGTAACATCAGAAGGTGAGATTGAGTTTGACATCATTGTATTTGCGAGCGGTTTCGATGCGATGACAGGACCATTAATGAAAGCAAATATCCGTGGAAGAAATGGGATTTTGTTAAAGGATAAATGGGATGGCGGAAAAAACCTTATGACATTCCTCGGCGTATGTAACGTTGGATTTCCAAATATGTTTACCATTACGGGTCCCCATTTCCCTTTAACAGCGAATGCTATTACCGTGAATGAGTTAATAGTAGAATGGATTTTCGATTGCATTAAATATGTTGAAGAGCATGGGGTTGAAGAAATTGAGGCCACTACTGAGGCAGAAGAAACCTGGACAAACCATGCAAATGAAGTTGGAGAACAGTCGATTTATGCTAAGGTTGACAGCTGGTATACAGGAGCCAATATTGAAGGGAAGCCGCGTGCATTTTTAGGTTACACTGGAGATTACTTAATGTTTCAAGAACAGTTTAATAATGCTAGAGATTACAAAGGGTTTACATTTACACCAAAGCAAAACGCGGCTGTAAAAAAATAACTGGGGGCGTGGTTATTGAAAAGCGCTTTTTAGGAAGAATGTATATACCTGCTTGTTTGATAGAACATTCTTGCACAATGATGTTTTCCTAGTTTAATTGAAACGGAGGACAATGATATGGCAAAATTGTTAGTAGTTTATGATCAACCAACAAACAAAGATGGGTTTGATGGACATTACTATGGTACCCACATCCCTTTAGCTGAGAAATTACCTGATATAAAAAGTGTCCAAGCAAATCGAGTATTGGGAGTTCAAAACTGCGAGTTGAAGCCATACTTAGTGGTTCAACTCGAATTTGAAAATGCAGAAGAATTAAATCAAAACTTGGCTTCACCGCAAGGACAAGAATTAACAGCAGACGTAAAAAAATTAATGGAATTCTTACCCAAACCTCCAGCTATTATAATTGTTGACTAGTGCTTTTTTAAAATTGCATTGCTAAAAAATGTAAGGAAGCAGAGATACTTTTAAATTCATAGAAAAATTAGGAGTGATTTAGAATGACGATTAATTCCATTACGAAACAATTTCTTGAAATGCTAAGTACTGCACCGCCAATCCCATCGTTGTCTCCTGTGGAAGCGCGTGCGGCAATTGATGCAATGCTTGAACTTCGCTCAGAACCGGAAGCGGTTTTAAAAATTGAAGAACAAACGATCTCAGTCGATAATGGTGAAATAAACGTGAGAATTTATACTCCAGAAGGTACGGGACCATTTCCACTTTTTGTTTACTATCATGGGGGAGGCTATGTAATTGGTAATTTAGAATTCGTTGATCATGGTTGTCGTTCAATTGCCAATGCTGGTAATTGTGTCGTCGTCTCCGCAGAATATCGTAAATCACCAGAATACAAGTTTCCGATTCCAGTGGAAGATTGCTATAAAGCACTAGAATGGGTCGATGCGAATGCCGCGCAACTGAATGGGGATGCGTCAAAAATTATCGTGGGTGGAGATAGTGCTGGGGGAAATCTATCGGCAGTAATGACACAATTGACGAAAGAGCGTCAAGGACCATCGATTGCAGCACAAGTCTTGTTATACCCTGGATCAGATTTAAATCTGGGCTATCAATCTGTACAAGAGTATGGAGAAGGCTACGGTCTTGACGTAGAATTGATTAACTGGTTTGTGGATCATTACCTCAATCATCCAACAGAACGTGATCATAAATATGCCTCATCAATAATGGCTGAAGATTTTAGCGATTTACCGCAGGCGCTCGTCATTACCGCTGAGCTTGATCCGATTCGTGACCAAGGGAAAGCGTATGCTGATCGACTTAAGGAAGCGGGTGTGCCTGTCCAATTTATTTGTATGGAAGGTCATATTCACGGTTACTTCAGCTATCCACCTTTTGCAGAAAGTATGAAGAATACGGCAAAAGAAATCGGACTGTTTTTGAACAATGCCTTAGCTGCATCTGTTTAAAAAGCGAAGCAGTGGATGATGCTTGTGCCGAATTAAAGAAAGTTTTCAACATATTATAACGATACAAACATCTCCTTAATGAAAAATAATTAAAGAATGTCAGGCTGTTGAGAAAGCTTTATCTCAACAGCTTTTTTGAGTTTAAGTGAGTTTGGACTGCGTCTACCTAATCAGATAATTAGTCAAGAAATACCTAATACGCTATCACCCTTGTTTTAAGTACGAATATTAAACTATATTTTCAATATAATGTTCGTATTTTACGGATAATATTTGCTTGTAATCTTTATATATATAAGATATTATAATCAAAAGACAAACGATAGGGGTTGTGTTAGGTGTTTGGTACCCAGACAAAAAAGGTAATGTTACTTGGATCAGGTGAACTTGGGAAAGAGACAATTATTGAGGCTCAGCGTCTTGGGCTTGAGACGATTGCAGTTGACCGTTATGAAAACGCTCCTGCTATGCAGGTGGCTCATCGGTCTTATGTTGTGGACATGCTTGATGGAGAAGCACTTCGTAGAGTGATAGAAAAAGAGAAACCAGATTTGGTGGTTCCCGAAATCGAGGCGATTGCAACAGAAACATTAGTGGACCTTGAAAACGAAGGTTTCCGTATCGTACCGACCGCTAAAGCTGTGAACCTGACCATGGATAGGGAAGGAATCCGCAGATTGGCAAGCGAAGAACTAGGGATTCCAACAGCAAGGTACGCTTTTGCGGACACACTTTACGAACTACGGAATGCTGTACTGAAAATCGGCACACCTTGCGTCATTAAACCCATTATGAGTTCCTCTGGAAAAGGGCAAACTGTTTGCCGTTCGATAGAGGATGTAGAATGCTCTTGGAATGAGGCAATTGCAGGGGGGAGAGGAAAAAAAGCCCGAATGATTGTGGAGGAATTTATCCATTTTGATTCTGAAATTACCCTTTTAACCGTCCGCTCCGCTTCCGGAACAACCTTTTGTGCACCTATTGGACACGTGCAAAAAGATGGGGACTATATAGAATCCTGGCAGCCGCATGACATGTCGGAGGAACAAATTCTGGAGGCGCAGGCAATTGCAAAAAAAATCACCGATGCACTCGGCGGGCACGGAGTTTTTGGAGTGGAATTATTCCTTTCTTCAACTGGTGTCTATTTTAGTGAAGTGTCACCACGACCACATGACACGGGGATGGTTACCATGGTTACCCAAGATTTATCAGAATTTGCCTTACATGTAAGGGCCATTTTAGGCTATCCGATTCCGGATGTTCAGCTATTGCAACCAGGTGCAAGTTATACGATTAAGGCTAAAAAAGAAAGTAAGACGTACCACATATCTGGAATCGCTGAAAGCTTATCTGTCCCTCATACACAGGTTAGGATATTTGGAAAACCGGAAACGAAAGTGGGACGACGGATGGGTGTTGTGTTAAGCAACGGTGAATCTGTAAATGAGGCTAGAGAACGAGCGGAATTAGCAGCTTCTAAAATGATGGTAACGTATGAGGAATAACTCTTTGGAATCATCGGCAACACGACCATACAAATTGGAACGAGGGATGGATGAATGCATACAAAAAATCGTTGGCTAATCGCTCTATCGGCGGTTGGAATTCATATTTCGATTGGTTCGGTTTACGCTTGGAGTGTTTTCACTAAACCACTTCAACAAGAAATGGGCTGGGGGTTAAAGCAAATATCCTTCACTTTTAGCTTGGCTATTCTTTTCTTAGGTTTATCTGCAGCCTTTTTGGGGCATTTTGTAGAGAAGTTTGGTCCGAGAGCAGCTGGTACACTAAGTGCTTTGTTTTTCGGAGTTGGAGTTGCAGGGGCAGGTTTTGCGATTCAAGTAGAATCATTGCTATTACTCTATTTATTTTATGGAATGATCGCTGGAATTGGGTTGGGAGTTGGATATATTACACCGGTTTCTACGCTGGTAAAATGGTTCCCTGACAGAAGAGGTCTTGCTACAGGATTAGCTATTATGGGATTTGGATTTGCTTCCTTAATTAGCAGTCCGATTATGAATTATTTAATCGTGAACTATGGAATTTCCAATACCTTTTATCTACTAGGAGCGGCATACTTCATTATCATATTTTGTTCTGCTCAATATCTTGCTCCACCGAAAGCGGGCTGGGTACCTAAGGGTATCGAGGTAGCAGGGCATAAATTAGGCGGTATGAAAATAAAACAGGATCTGCGTCAGTTAACCGCAAATGAGGCAGTCAGAACAAGACAGTTTTGGGCATTATGGTTGATGTTATTTATCAATGTTACCTGTGGAATTGCGATTCTTTCTGTTGCATCGCCGATGGCTCAAGAGTTAGTTGGAATGACAGCAACTGGGGCCGCGGCAATGGTTGGAATCATGGGTTTATTTAATGGAGGAGGAAGGATTGTTTGGGCTGCCATCTCTGATTACATCGGAAGACCAAATGTCTACACACTATTCTTTGCTTTTCAAATAGTTGCTTTTTTTATGCTTCCAAATATAACCGTGGGAATTCTATTTTCTATAATCGTTTATATGATCATGACTTGTTACGGAGGAGGTTTTTCCTCCATACCTGCCTATATTGGCGATTTGTTTGGAACTAAGCAGCTTGGGGCTATTCATGGATATATTTTGACTGCATGGGCCGCAGCTGGTTTAGCGGGACCGATCTTTGTATCCTGGGTCAGGGAAACAACCGGAAGCTATCAGGGGACATTAGTAATCTTTTCAGGAATCTTTATTGTCGCTCTAACGGTTTCACTCCTTATTCGTCTTGATATCAAGAAAATAAGGACAATGAGTGAAAATCAAATGATGAAAAATGCGGGGAATTTTTAGATTAATGTTTATCTTTATGCAAAAGCTGCCAATTGGGCAGCTTTTTCTGTACACCTCACATCTAAGATGTCTTTGAGATGAGATGATTTTAATTAAGCTTTACAAAATCACCTTCTTTGATTTGATTCTTTTCAAACCATCCAAGATTCACTTCGAGTGCATAATGATAAGTAATTTCCGGATCATAGGTAGGACATAACTCCTCTTTACATGGTACCATATCTAGTATTTTTAGAATTTTTCCATTCGAGTCAAGAAAAGCAATCGATAAAGGAATTAAGGTGTTTTTCATCCAGAAACCGCCATATGTTTCACCTGAAAACACAAATAGCATCCCCTCGTTTTCGGGTATCTTTTCTACAAACATTAAGCCCTTGTCTCTTTTTTTTGGAGTATCTGCAACTTGAGCGGTGATGTTGATTGTCTTTTCTCCACTAGACACTTTAATCATTTTTGTTTGAAGACTTGTTTCTTTTTTTGGACGAAAAAGTAAACTGATTAATTTTATGCTATTTTTCCACATATTCACTCACCTTGTTATTTCCCTTTCATATTAAACGAAAACAAGTAGAACTAAACAGGAAAACTCCTTTTCGCTTCTACTACCCATGATATGGTTTTAACGTGACTTTGATATGAAATAAACGTGTACTTACGTCCTTCTGACCTAATCGTTGCTTGTATTAGATTTTTCCCCCGCCTAATTTCATGATATCCTAATGAAGTATAAAGAAAGCAGGAGGTAGAAGAATGGCGATTGTTGATATTACAGTGATTCCGGTTGGGACAGGCACACCAAGTGTCAGTGAGTATGTAGCTGAAATTCAAAAAGTTCTTCAGCAGTATGAAGGAAGAGTCAAGTATCAGTTAACCCCAATGAGTACGCTAATTGAAGGTGATTTAAAATTATTGCTTGAGATTGTTCAAGAACTGCATGAGGTACCGTTTCAAAAAGGTTTGCAAAGAGTATGTACGAATGTTCGAATTGATGATCGGCGCGACAAAGAAAATACAATGGAGCGTAAGTTACAATCGGTTCAGGCAAAATTATAGCCTAATGGAGTATATATAAAAATAAACACAATTCAATACATAATAATATTATGTTAACTAGATATTTTTTTATATTTTTCATCATCAAATAGATGATAAAAAGGAGGGAGTGCAATACGATGGATTTTGAAACGGTAATGCAGGAACTGGAAGCTCTCAGCAATGAAAGATTGAAAAAGATGTACATAGGCAATGGTGCACAGGAACCGCTTTTTGGTGTAGCTACAGGCAAAATGAAGCCGATTGCAAAAAAAATTAAGATAAATCAGCCTTTGGCCGAGCAGCTTTACGCAACTAGGAACTACGATGCCATGTATTTTGCCGGCATCATTGCGGACCCAATGGCTATGACGGAGGCTGATTTTGATCGTTGGATGGATGGTGCGTATTTTTATATGCTGTCAGATTATGTAGTCGCAGTCACTTTGGCAGAAGCTGATATTGCACAAGTTGTTGCCGATAAATGGATCGCAAACGGTGAAGAACTTAGAATGTCGGCAGGCTGGAGCTGTTACTGCTGGCTTTTGGGTAATCGCCCGGATAGTGAATTTAGCGCAAGCAAGCTTGCCAGTATGCTTGACCAGGTGGAAAGAACGATTCACGATTCTCCTGATCGAACGAAATCTGCTATGAATAATTTTATTTACACAGTCGCAATTTCCTATCTGCCGCTCCATGAAAAAGCAATTGAAACAGCAAAGGCAGTAGGCCCAGTTGACATGAACCGGGGTAAGAAAAAACCCAGCATCCTGCTAGCTTCCGAAAATATTCATAAGGAATTAGATCGAGGGAAGCTTGGATTCAAACGCAAATATGTAAGGTGTTAGTATAGTTAGTAGAGTAAATCTTCTAACGGAAACAAGAGCTTAATACATCTTTCGAAGGTTATTATAAAAGAAGTACCCTAAATACTTCATATAATAATATTATGTTAACTTGAAGAGTAAAAGGAAACAAGAGCCAGGAACTATCCTAATAAAGGATGTTCCTGGTTTTTTAATAGATTATTTTGTCAAGTCTAGTAGAATAGTAAGAGGCAGAAGCATGATTATAAGGAGTCTTTCAATATGAAAAATATTATCATTGGAACAATTTTTATTATGATTTGTATAACCGTTGCCACATTCTTTTTCGAAATGCACCAAGAATTAACTACACCAGAACTGAAACAACCAATTGAAGAGCAGGATACGAAAGTATCAGAAACACCACAACCGAGCCCATTACAGCCGATCTTTGAAGACGATTCTATTGGATACTCGTTACAAAACAATCAATTACAAATCACCTTCAATAAAGGAAGTGATTGGGTTATAGTTCCGGTTGAAAATGCGAAATTTTTTGCAGGAGAATACAATGGGAACGAACAAGAGCTAATTGAAAATAGCTATATCCTTACGCAAAATCGTTCTGCCTTTTTATATTCAGAAGGCAGCAGCATCAAATTGAAATATTCTCTGAACCAGGGAGAAACATGGGAAGATAGTGTAATTACAGTTCAATATCCTCCAATCCGTTTCCGTAAGGTTGAATTTTTAAATGAGTCGTTCGGTTATGTCATCATTTCAGGTGATCGAACGATGTCGCAAGAATGGACAACCGTTTATGTTACGAACAATGGCGGTAAGCAATGGAAAGAGACGGCCCATTCGGATGTTACTAGATTAATTTATGATGGAGGATTTGTTGACGAAAACACAGGATTCCTATCATTCGGAATCCTTAATCCTGTTGAACCAGATCTATACGTCACACAGGATAGTGGGAACTCTTGGCATGAAGCAAATATTACGATTCCAGAGAAGTATCATGAAATCTTTGTAATGGCTGAAGTTCCTTTTAAAGAAGAGGATCATTTGGCCGTTAATATCAATCAAGGTCCTAATGGGGACTACCAAGGTGGGAAAATAAAGGGGAAATTCATTTCAAACGATAACGGCACCACTTGGGAGTTTTCTATGGAGGTAGAATAAGCTTCATTAAAAGGATGACCCATTTGATGAAAAATTCGCTCAGGAGTAAACTTATTTAACTAAATTCATTTTTTGTCCTGTCTATTTTCATGATATTCTTGAAAAAGGCAAGGGAGTATAGTTTACCCTTGCCTATAAGTGTAAAGTACTAATATACATATAGTAGAATGTAGAGTCTAATATAGTATTTTGGTGATAATTCTAATCCCTATAATCCTATTTATCTATGATTTTTATAGTATGTTCTTGGATAATCGAATTAATTATGTGCATAGATTCCCATTCCCCTCTAGAAAGAAAGATGATGGGATATTTTTTTGGAAAAAGGGTTTGGCTAATCTGACTTGGAGACATGCCATCTTCATAGAGCTTGATAATATTCCCTTGAAGATTTAACAAATAATCGAGCTTTCTCTGTAAAGCAGCACGACCATCCTTTAAATAGCCCGCATGGCAGCAAAATACCTCCACAAAATCATAGGTTATTACTCTCTGTAAGGAACCAATGATGGTCGGAATGCTTTCTTCTTGTAAAATAACCTTTGTCTTTTCCTGGACATACAAATCCCCAGTAAATAGTTGGCCTGTTTCACGATTTAAAAAGGCTAAATGATCTATAGCATGACCAGGTGTATCTATCACGTCCCATATTGCATTGCGGGATGAAAAAGTTTTGCCAATGCTTATAGCCAGAAAAGGTCTGCGCTTTCCCCAGAAAATCTTTCGATACAATGGATAATCGGGTTTCTTTTTACAATAATCCAGCTTTATATCATTCATATAAATTGGCAGCTGCAACTCTTTTTGTAAAAAAGCTGCACACCCAGTATGATCTTCATGAAAATGTGTGATGACCACTTGATCGATATCTTGTTGCTTAAAAAATGGTTTAAACTCCTTTTCCAATGATGCGGAACCCGTATCAATGAGAACCCCATCTACTACAAAACAATGAACATTTAATTTTACCCCTTGAAATGCGACCGTCCCGTTTGCTGCTTGAACACCCTGTATCGTCTCGTGGTTAAAAGTCTTCTTTAATAACATAAATTTAAACCTCCTCATGCCATCCCTTTGTCAAATTTTAACACAAAGTGAATAGGTATTCATTAATTTAAGCTAAATTTATTCCAAAATTCAGAAAAGGATTTCTGAAAGTAAAAGTAGAAAGCTATAGTTAAGACATTTAATAAGGGGAAATTCATGAATATGAGGAAAATAAATAAAGCCATTAAAAATTATCTGTTTTCCCTCCCATACCGGGTTAAATTAATTTTGGTTTTCTCTCTTCTAATTCTGCTTACTGCTTCGATTCTAGGAAGTATTACCTATTATCAATTTGCGAAATCGAGTCAGAACAAAACAGAAGAATATCAGATTCAATTGGCTAATCAAATTAACCAGCATTTAAATCGTTATTTAAAGGAAATGCAGATTATTTCCTTGTCACCATTTTATGACCAAGAGGTATTGGATATATTGAAATCACATCAAACACCTAGCGATAGGACATCTTTTCCTCCCGCAGCTGAAAGAGTCCCAATGTGGAGATATATTTCAAGTCTCATCCATATGCGGAATGAAATTAGAGGCATACATATCATGGCAAATGACGGTACAATCTTTAGTAATTTAGATTCGAATACCGTCTTGCTAAAAGTTTTCGAAACCGATAATGACTGGATAAAAGAGATTAAGCAGGCAGACGGGAAGTGGGTCCTGCTGCCTTTACATAAACCAAATTATTATTTAAATAAAGACACTTCCGTGTTTTCTGTGGCAAGACTCATTCGCGACCCATCCAGCCATGAATCACTAGGTATTATTAAAATTGATTTAAAGCAAGAATTAATCAATGAAATCGTCAGTAATTCAAATGCGAAAAGTGATATTTTTATCCTGGATAAGAACAACCAGTTCATTTACCCAAATAAGGAGGATAAACTAATTGAATCCTCCTTTCTAACAGAGCTGAAAAACATCAAGGTTAATAACTACACAAACATACCGATTAATGGAACGGAATATATGATGGTCTATCATCAGTCAAGCTACTCAGGTGTGAAAACGATTATGCTTACGCCACGTTCTAGTGTATTTAGTGAAGTGAATCATCTTCGGCAAGTAATCATTTTAGTTGTCATTGGAGGAATACTAATCTCTTTCTTATTAGGATTTTGGCTCTCTAAGCCACTGGTTGGATCGATTCACACTTTAAGGAAAGCGATGGGCAAGGTCGAAAAAGGGAACTTTGCACAAAGGGTAACGATCAATTCCAATGATGAGATTGGTGAACTAGGAAAAGGATTTAATCATATGATTAATGAAATTGATCGCCTTGTCTCGGAGGTTTACAAAACCAGTTTGCGAGAAAAGGAGGCTGAAATTAGAGCATTACAAAGTCAAATGAACCCGCATTTTCTCTATAACACTTTAGAATCTATCAATATGCTCGCCATTACAAAGGGAAATCTAGAGGTATCTGATATGGTCTCCTCACTAGGAAAACTAATGAGGTATACCATCGATAATTCATCCAAAATTATAACTTTAGATGATGAGTTATCCTTTATTCGTTCATATGTGGCGATTCAAAAGGTGAGGATGGGTGAAAATCTCCAGTATAGTGAAGACATTGACCCAATTCTAAATAAAGTATTACTGCCAAAACTCGTATTGCAACCATTTGTTGAGAATGCCATTGTTCATGGGAATTTTCAACAAGGCGGGCACATTTTTATTAAGGCATATAGAGAGAGACAGTTTTTAAAAATAACCATTAGCGATAATGGAAAGGGTATTACGGAATTAGAATTAACAAAACTTAAGAAATTAATAGAGAATCAACATACAATAGCTTCTGATAAACATAATGGGATTGCTTTATCAAATGTCCATGAACGTTTACAGCTACTATATGGAAAACAATTTGGAATTCTCATTGATGGCAGTAAATTGCATGGGTTTTCAGTGACGCTGACAATGCCAATTCAAAGAATGGGGGAAGAGGTTCGTGAAAGAAATATTAGTGGTTGAGGATGAAGCCATTATTAGACAAGGGCTAAGAATATTACTTGAGCAAGTGATTGGCGGCTTTCAAGTTTCGGAAGCAAAAAGTGGTGAGGAAGGGCTGAACCTTTTTCACCAAAGAATACCTCATTTGATTATTACCGATATTCGAATGAGCGGCATGGGTGGACTTGCTTTTATTTCAAAGGTAAGGCAGGTTTCGGAAGATGTACCTATTTTAATATTAAGCGGGCATAGCGATTTTGAATATGCACGGACTGCTATGCGTTACCGTATTACTGATTATCTATTAAAACCCATTAATAGAGTCGAGTTATCAGAGACTTTATCAAAACTATTAAAGGATGATGTTGAAGAGAAATTAGAAACCTCTAAACAATTTCATAAAGTCCTGCAGTACATAAATGACAACCTAAGTCATGAAATTACCTTAAAACACATTGCAGACCATGTCAGTTTGAATCCACAATATGTAGGACAATTATTTAAATCGGAGCTTAATCAAACCTTTACGGAGTATATAACGGAAGAACGGTTAAAACGGGCGAAGCAATTATTAAAAGGGACTAGTTTAAAGGTATATGAGGTGGCACAGCTTTCAGGTTACAAAAGCCCCAAGCATTTTATGACTGTCTTTAAGCAGGAGGTTGGGACCACACCTGTTCAATTTCGGAATTTTTCATAAATATTTTAAAAATCTATGATTAACGAACTATATCTCTTTTTGAAGGGATATTTTTTGTAGGGATTTATCTTTAAAATGTAAGACAAAGGGAGGTATGACAAATGAAGAGAAAGATAGGACTCATTTTTTTAACGCTTTTATTGGTAGCGTTTACAGTTGCGTGTAGTAACAACACTGAAACGGGTTCGAAGGAAAATGGCTCAAAAGAGGATGAGGAAGTTGAGTTGACCTTTATGATGTGGGGAAATGAAGCACATCAAGAAGTGTACAACAAATTAATCGCAAAATTTAACGAAACACATCCGAATATCAAGGTGAAGATGGAAAGCGTACCATTTCCAGATTATCAGCAAAAAATTACTGTTTTAGCAGCTGGTAGAGAGCTGCCGGATGTAGGTTGGGTTGCAGAGCGGATGGCACCTCAATTTATGGAAAATGGACTGTTAGCCGATGTGTCTACCTTTAAAGAGGATAAGGACTATAACATGGATGACTTTTTCCCATCCACACTCGATTTATTCGAGCAGGATAGTAAATTATACGGCATCCCATTCTCCACTCCGCCAATGGTTATGTTCTATAACAAGAACTTGTTTGTAAATGCTGGTGAAAAAACACCAAATGAACATGTAGCAGCGGGAACATGGAATTGGGAGCAGTTTGAAAAGTCAGCAAAGGCCATCTCATCTAATGGTGTCTATGGTGCGAACTTCTTCCGTGATTGGAATACGTGGATTGCCTTACTATCCCATACTTGGGCTAATGGCGGGGACTTGTTTAATAAAGACCAAAGCAAATTTACTTGGAATAGCCCACAAGGTGTTGAAACATTAAATATGCTCGATCGCATGATGTTTAAAGATTCATCCCATCCAAAAGCAGGTGAACAAATAAGCTTTGATTCCGGAAAAATTGGGATGTTCTTCGATGTTTATAGCTATGTATCAGCCGCCCGTAATGTAAAAGATTTTGAGTGGGACATTGCCCCACTTCCAGAAGGAACAGAAGGAAGATTTCCAATGCTTGGTCAAGCAGGATATGGATTGTTTAAAGATTCAAAACACCCGGAAGAAGCAAAAGAACTTCTTAAATTCTTTACAAGCCAAGAGGGAATCACGCAAACATCTACATTCTTTGTTCCACCACGTGAATCAGTGTTAAGTTCTGAGGCATTTGTCAATCAGCCAAATAACCCACCGGCAGAAAGTATTAAACGTGCGGTTATTGATGAAATGGATAATGCCCGCTTACAAGCAGGTCATGTGGAATGGCAAAAAATTGATACAGCGATTCAATTCGGATTCGATGAATTATTTGGTCAATTGAAAAAACCTGAAGACATCTTAAAAGGTATGGAAGAAAAAATCAATCCAATCATGAAGTAATCAAAAAGATGCGGTTAAACCTGAATAGGCTTAACCGCATACCTTTTATAGGGGTGAAAGACGATGACAGCAGCATTAAAACAAATGCTTACAGATAATAAAATGACATTAATTGTGAGTTTACCAGAAAATCGATTCGATTTAGCAAAGGCTGCCATTCATGCAGGGGTAGATGCAGTTAAGTTGCATGTGAATGTCAATCATCGGGCATCAGGAAATGTGTTTAATTCAGTGGAATCCTATGATGAAATATTTCGTAGTATTAGGGATGAATTTTCTGGACCACTTGGAATCGTTCCGGGTGGGTCATTTGGAGATATAAGTCAAGGTGAAATGGAGCAGCTAATCGCCCTAGGATTCAATTTTTATTCGATTTATGCTCATGATAAACCAAGCTGGATGCTTGTGCTAGACAAAATTGAGAAAACATTTGCGATTTCGAGTGAGTATGATTTAAATGCCATCGGCAATGTAAAACACCTTGGTGTTTCTGCTTTAGAAGCATCGATTATTCCAGGAGAAGAGTATGGAACACCACTGACCTTTAAGGATGTACTTGCCTATAATACACTTGTCCAGAATGTTGATATACCTGTTCTTGTTCCTTCGCAAAGAAAGCTAGTGCCTTCTGATATTCCAATACTAGCTAAGGCAGGGGTAAAAGCAGTTATGCTCGGGGCTATTGTGATTGGTCATACCGAAGAAACTATTCAAACGGCGATTAGATCATTTAGAAATGCAATCGATTCATTGTAAAGGGGGTAGGGAGAGTTGGATTCAAATGTTCAAACAGCAAAACGCCTGCCCACGAAGGGGTTTAAAAGGCGAAAGAAATTCATCGGAAGTGAATCGTTTTATGGCTATTTATTTGTTAGTCCAATGGTGATTGGCTTTCTGTTGATTATGTTTTTTCCGCTGGTATATTCCATATATATGAGTTTAACTGATTGGCAGCTTCTCGGTGATCCAAATTTCATTGGGACGGAAAACTATCAGCGCTTAGTAAATGATTCGAATTTTTGGGTGGTATTGAAAAACACCCTCATTTTCGCAGCAGGACTGGTGCCAATTAATATCCTAATTGCCCTTTTATTGGCTTTGCTCCTACAGAGAAATTTGCCTGGAATCGGCTTATTTCGAACAGCGATATTTATTCCAGTCATGACTTCTATTGTTGTATGGTCGATTATCTGGAAATATATGTTTGGTACAGAGGAAGGTTTCATTAACCAAGTCCTTGCTGCGATTGGAATTGACGGACCCGCATGGCTCTATGATCCCGACCTAGCAATGGGAGCCGTTATTGTCGTTAGTGCCTTGAAAAATGTTGGTTTAAATATGGTCTTATTCTTAGCAGCCCTTCAGCAAGTAGATAAAAATCTCTATGAAGCTTCATATTTAGATGGTGCCAATAAGGCAAAACAATTTTGGCATGTGACATTACCGATGATTACACCTACTGTGTTTTTAACCTTGATTTTAACTGTAATCGGTTCCATGAAGGTGTTTGGGCAAATCTATGTGATGACAAACGGTGGTCCTGGAAATCATACCAAAGTATTAGTTTACTATATTTGGGAAAATGCATTTAAACTATTTGATTTTGGTTATGCATCGGCGATAGCACTTGTTTTATTTGTAATTATTTTATTTTTTACCATCATTCAATGGAGTGCAAGAAAAAGGTGGGTTTTTCATGAAGAATAAAAAGAAAAACGGAATCTTTACTAAAGTATTATTTTACGGAGTGCTATCACTTATATCTCTAATCATGATTGTCCCATTTTTATGGATGATCAATACTTCCTTCAAGGATTCAACGAAAATATTTATTTTTCAGTTAATTCCTAACCCTTTTAAATGGGAAAACTATTTACAGGTGTTAGAATCCACGCCCTTTCATCTTTTTTATTTTAATAGCTTATATATTGCGATTTTAGTAACAGCAGGAACCATCTTTTTGGGATCGTTAGCGGGTTATGCCTTTGCAAAGCTAAAATTTAAGGGAAGCAGCTTTCTTTTTCTATGTTTGTTAAGCACCATGATGATCCCGGTTGAGGTTATCACCATCCCGTTATTTTTATTCATGAGAGATTTAGGGTTAATCAATACTCATGTTCCGTTAATTGCGATTCCGATTTTAGGTCCGGCGGGAGTATTTGGCGTATTTGTAATGAGACAATTTTTCTTATTAGTACCAAAGGAGCTAGAAGAGGCTGCGAAATTAGATGGCTGCTCATATTTCCGAATTTATTGGAATATCATGCTTCCTTTAGCAAAACCAGCTGTTGCAACACTCACGATTTTCACCTTTTTAACAAGCTGGAATGAGTTTTATGAACCGCTAATTTATATTAACTCAAAAGAACTTATGACCTTACCTCTTGCATTGGCGTTATTTACCGATGAGGTGGGTACCAAATGGGAGCTCCTTATGAGCGCATCGGTGATGGCGACCGTTCCATTGTTAATTGTCTTCTTCTTTGCCCAAAAGCAATTTATTGAAGGGGTAGCCATGACTGGCGGCAAGTAATGTTCTGTTTCAAATACAAAAAAGGATGTGACTATTTTGAATAGAGAACTAGAGTATGATGTCGTCGTAGCAGGAGGAGGTCCTGCCGGGATCAATGCGGCGATTGCATCAGGTAGAACAGGAGCAAAAACACTTCTGATTGAAAGGTATGGTTTTTTAGGCGGAATGTCAACAGTAGCACTTGTCTATCCATGGATGACCTTCCACACAGAATCAGGAAAACAAGTTATCAAGGGCATTGCACAGGAAATCGTTCAGAGGTTAATGGATAGAGATGGATCACCTGGTCATTTGCGCGATACCGTAGGGTTTACGAATACACTTACCCCGTACCATCCTGAAAAATATAAACTGTTAGCATTAGAAATGCTAGATGAAGCAGGGGTAGAAGTCCTTGTTCATAGTTTTGTAGATAAGGTTGAGGTAGAAGGAAATAAAATTACTTCTCTTAATCTAACAACAAAATCTGGTCCGATACGAGTTGCTGCGAAGCAATTTGTTGATACAACAGGGGATGCAGATCTTGCTTACTTATCAGGTGCTCCTTGTTTAAAAG
This sequence comes from Bacillus sp. EB106-08-02-XG196, assembly GCF_013396335.1. Lineage (GTDB taxonomy): Bacteria > Bacillota > Bacilli > Bacillales > Cytobacillaceae > Neobacillus. The sequence continues at coordinate 50,034 of NZ_JABWSY010000012.1, read as the reverse complement.
GGCGTGAAGGGGATAGTAAAACACAGCCCATGACGATGAAGTTTCGGATGAGAGGCGTAGACCTTTCGAAAGTAAAGGAAGCCATGAAGGCAAATCCAAGTAATTTTTATAAAAAAACACCAATTGCTGAATTGGATGAAATCCCAATCACAGGCGTACAGGGATTTTATAAGGAATGGAAGGAATCAGGAGTACCGATTAATCGGGATCAAGTTCTCTTTTTTGCCGGTCCTGAAGAAGATGAGGTTCTCGTCAATTGCACCCGAGTTCAAGGACTTGATGGAACGAATGTTTTTGACTTAACAAAAGCAGAAAAAGAAGGCAGGAAGCAAGTATTGATGATGGCCAAATTTTTGCAGCAGACAATTCCTGGTTTTGCAAAGGCTTCGATCTCAGCTGTTGGATCGCAAATTGGTATTCGTGAAACAAGAAGGATTGATGGGCAGTATGCACTCACGATTGAGGATGTTATCTCCGGAAAAAAATTCGATGATACAATCGCACTCAGTGGCTATCCCGTTGATATCCATGACCCTACCGGCAAAGGCGTTCAAGCAAATGACATCGAGGGAGACGGATGCTATGGCATTCCCTACCGCTGTCTCGTTCCAAAAGGTATTGAAAACCTATTAGTAGCAGGAAGATGTATTTCAACCACTCATGAGGCCTTAGCTACAACAAGACTCACGCCTAGCGCCATGGCAACAGGGCAAGCAGCAGGAACAGCCGCCGCACGTTCTATTATAGATAACGTGGCACCAAAAGATTTAGATATTAACAAGCTGCAATCCATTTTAATAGAGAATGGCGTAGTGATCTAAGTATATTTTTAAGGAGGAAACACATGAAACGTTGGAGAAAACTCTTTACCGTAAGTCTTGCAGTACTACTATTATTTAGTTCTGTCGCGATGATTTCAGCCGAAGAAATTAAACAAGAACAATCAACACTCTTACTAGTTCCCTTAGATGATAGACCAGCCAATGTTTACTTTCCACAGAAGGTGGGTGCTTCTGCAGGTATAGAAGTGATTCCACCGCCAAAAGAAATGACAGGTAAATTTACGCAGCCAGGAAACGGAGATGAAATTAGTAAATGGCAAGTAGAGAATGGTGATCAAGCTGATGGGTTTGTTATTTCAACCAGTATGCTGGCCTATGGCGGTTTAGTAGCCTCACGTATAGGAGTCAAATCACTGGAAGAAGCAACCAAGGATATCCAGGTAATTAAAGAATTGAAAAAATTGTATCCTGAAAAACCTGTATACATTTTTGATACGATTTAAAGATTAGCCGTCACTGCGATAAGTGATGAATACTTAAAATATTATTCACAAATTAGCGAGTGGGCCATTTTATATGACAAGGTAGTAAATCTAGGGTTGCCAGGGAAAGAAAGACTAGCGGAATTAGAGTCGATTATCCCTGCAGCTGTTTTAGAAGATTACAAGAAAGCCAGAGCCAGAAACCACACTGTTAATAACTTGATGATTGACTGGGTTGATGAAGGTTATATCGACCATTTAATCCTTGCACAAGATGACGCAGCTCCTCACGGACTTCATCGTGCGGAAAGAGAACTCCTTCTTGAAAAGGTGAATCAATTAGATGTCGAAGATCAAGTTGCTGTCTTCCTAGGTGCCGATGAAGTGGGAGTGGTATTGGTATCACGATTTGTCAACCAACTATATAAAACATCTCCAGCATTCTTTGTTGAATATGGAGGCGTTCATGGCAAGGACTGGATTGCTCCTTTTGAAGATACAACCTTCGATTACAATGTACAAAAGCATATCGTTTCTGCTGGAGGAAGGCTTGTTGATAACGAAGAAGAGGCAGATATTCATCTTCTATTAAACACGCCATCTCAGAGTGGAACGTTCAGCCGCCTGTTCATATAAAGGCACACCAAATCCTGCCTCTTGCGCTAAAAACGCTGCACGAGCTGCTGCATGACCCACGGTAATGCCGAGTGCATTTCCAGCTGTATTCCAGCCGCTATAGGCTAGAATTTTTGTTAAATCTACCCTTTCCGCAAGACCAGTCACTAAAGACGAACTCTGTAATATCTTCTGATCTTGATTCATTATGAATTTTTACTCCATCGTTTTGCAAAAGATCAAGGTTATAAAAATGTTGTCCATCCGGCGGCGAGAGGCTATATCGGACAAATTGGTGCAAGTGAGTGGGACTTAGGCAATAAATACGATTTAGTTAACAGCTTTGTAAAAGAAAGATTAACAGCCGAAACCGAAAAGTGGTACCAATATTTTGATGAAAAAGAAGTGTACATGGGTTCAAGAGGAAATAAAGAATTTTACAAAACAATCTCAGCATTAGAAAGTGTTCATGTAAACCTGCCATGGCCAAGAATTTTTGAGGCAGAGCTGGAACCTGAGTTGGAACTTAAATAATGTAAATAGTAGAAGGCAGAAGTAATTCTGCCTTCTACTATTTAAAAAGCTTTACTAGTCTATCAAAAATGGAGGTTATGTGATTGAAAAATCTCAAAGCATTACCTGTGATGAGGTGTCTTTTAATTTTTGTATTGCTATTAAGTGCTTCAACTCAGACGATTACACTTGCTGAAGCGGTACCAGAAACATGGGATATTGTGGATGAGGGATTTGCAGATTACAAAAGCGGCTGGAGTATATCCAAGGGCTCAAGTACAAATGCTGACACAGGCAATATCGTCCAGGGAGATGGAATTGTAACCATAAAAGAAAGTCTAGAAGCTTCGAACTTTGCCTGGCATTTTCTTATTAAAAATGACTTTGCCATTCCTGAAGGTGCTTTTACCTTTGAGTTTAAGGCAAAAGTGAATAATCCTAGTACTGGAAATGAGGTAGGAGTAAGGTTAAACAATAAATTAGTGGGAGTGTTCTTACCTATGATAGTGAAGCGGGAACGATTAGAGATAGAGTCGCGAATCCTACCCAGACACATACGTTAGATACCAGTGAATACAACATATACAGAGTCGTTGTCAATAACGATTATAGCTTTGATGTTTACGTTAATGGTCAATATCAGATGAGTAGTCAGGCAGGTACTGAATCGGGCGGAAAATTAATCAAAATCGGAGCCGAGTCTATCGCAAGTGCAGATATCAATATCGACTATTTCAAAATGGCAAATGGTATCTTAGTTCCAGAGGGTCAAGAAACGATTCTTGAAACCTCTGATTTGGAAGCAGCTATTGCAAAAGCAAAAACATCAGTGGAAGAGGCTATTGTGGGGGAAAACGTTGGTCAATGTCTCCAATCAGCGGTTGATACATTGCAAGCAGCCATCATAGAAGCAGAAGCCTTACTTCGTAACGAAAGTGCTGAACAATCTCAAATAAATGAAATGGTCGTAAAACTAAATCAATCAATCTCTCTATTCAAAAACTCCATCCATGTCGCACCAGCAACCTTTCCGGTATTTGAATATCAAAAGGTAGTGATTGATCCCTTGGGTATGAACTATAATCCAACCAACCAATGAATTTGATTTTCCTACTGTTATAAAAGCATCAGATTACTTCGAGAATCCATTAGGAAAGTATTATATGTATTATGGTCCGCATGACAGCCCAGGTGGGATTTCATTAGCTTATGCAGATTCGCCAGAAGGTCCATGGATTGAATATGAAGCAAACCCAGTTATCAACCGTAATAACCCACCTCATTATTCTGTTTCACATGTAGCATCAGCACACCCAATTTGGATTGAAGAAGAAAATAAACTTTATATGTATTTTCATGGTGAAAATAATACAACTAGATTAGCTACTTCTGAGGATGGTATTCATTTTGATTATGAAAAAGCTGTGGTAACAACAGCTGATTTTGACGATGTCAGTGAAACGTCATACGCGAGAGTTTTTAAATATACCATCCCTGAAAAAGGGAATAAATATATCATGCTGTTAATGGGAAACAACAATGGAAATAGAAGAATTTATCTAGCCTGGTCCAATGATGGGAAAGAGTGGGAAACACAAAGAACACCGATTATTTCGCCAATTAAAACGGATAACTTTGACCATAAAGGGAATTTATCAGGTGCTTACTATTTCCCTTGGGAAGGAAGGCATTATATCACCGTCCACGCCGGTGATGGGCATCAATATATCGTTGAAGTCGGAGAGAATTTTGATTTAGCCATACATCACGGAGCATTCAATAAAGCAACAGGTGAAGATCCTGATTATGGCAGGGTTGCTTCACGTTCGTTTCTTCAAGAAGGCGATACCGTATACATGTATTATGAAGTTGGGCAACGTGGAAGTACCAAAATTGCTTTAGCAAAGTCTGTTCCACCTGAAGAGTTGGAAAAGTTGAAGACGGTGGATATAAATATACAAAATACAACCCTGCAAAAAGGTACCTCAACGCATTTAGAAATGACCGCAACTCGTAAAAATGGAAAACCAGTAGACTTAAATGAAGTTACCATTAACTATTTTAGCTCGAACCCAAATATTGCGACAGTAAAAGATGGGAATGTGCAAACTCTTGCTGAGGGAACGGTTGAAGTGTGGGTAGAAGCTACACTTAATGATGTAACCGTGGCTTCTAATAAGTTAATTCTTGAAGTAAGAGAAGGATTTGTATGGAATATTGTAGATGAAAGCTTTAGGGATTTTACAAAGGAGTGGGGAATCACTAAAGGCTCACGGACAAGTGATGCAACGGGCGAAGTTACCCAAGGTGAAGGGTACGTAACAATTGTAGAAACATTAAATGAAGGATCTTCTGCCTTCCGTTATGTAACGAAGAACAATTTCTTTGTTCCTCAAGGGGCCTATACATTTGAATTCCGTGCGAAAGTAAATGCACAAAGTACAGGAAATGAAGTTGGAGTTCGAGTAAACGGTCAACTCATGTCTGTTTTCTTAACGAATGATGGAGAAACAGGAAGTGTTCAAAATAAGATTACTAACCCAACACAAACATTTAGATTGGATACAACGGAGTATCATGTGTATCGAGTGGTGGTAAACGAAAACTCCACCTTTGATTTATATGTGGACGGTGAATACGTTTGGACTGGAGATTCCGTTGTCCAATCCAATGGGAATTTGATTAAAATGGGCGCAGACACCCCAGCAACTGCAAATATGGATGTTGACTATTTTAAAATGAATACTGGTGTCTTAATTCCTGAAGTGATTGTAGATATTCCGTATTTAAGAAATCTACTAGCGGAGTATGGTAGCAAAGAGAATGTCCAGCAACCATTGACAACGCAGTTGGGAAATCACCTGAAAAATGCAGAATATCACTATGGGAATGGAAGAATTCCGCAAGCCATTCAGCAAATGGAAACTTTTATTAGACATCTAGATAATAGTGGTTTAAGCAACTTGATTACTGGGGGAGCAAAGGAAGAGTTAGCTAAAAACGCAACTAAGTTAATAGACACATGGAACAATGAATAGTTAATTAAGAATTAGATGTTATATTGTAATCGGAAGAATAAAGATAAGACAATTACTTTTGAAGCAATCTATTAAGGTTGCTTTTCTTTTTTTATTAAATACTAGAAAAATATAGTAAAAAGTTATATAGTTGGAAAAACAGTGAAAATATTCTTAATATAATAAACAAATAAAAAAAGGAGCTTAAAATGAACACAAAAGACAAATGGAATCTGAAACATATGGATCGATTAACTCAGCTAAAGGAACCTCAACCAAACCCACGATTAAAGAAGCTGGCTTCTTATTTTAAAGAAGGCGGGACGGCCTTGGATATAGCTTGTGGTCTTGGTGGGAACAGTTTGTTTCTTGCAGGAATGAACAATCAAGTCGAAGCAATTGATATTTCAGACGTTGCGATCAATTATGTCCTAGAACAGGCTGCCAAAGATAATCTAAGTGTGCAGCCTCGAGTAACAGATCTAACAGATTTGGATACGTTAAATTGGCCGAATAACCCCTTTGACTTTATTGTAATGTCCTATTACCTAGATCGCTCACTGTTTCCAATTGTAAAGAACGTTTTAAAAGATGGGGGATATTTCTTTATGGAAACCTACTATCAATCACCTTACACAGAGGAACAAGGAGTTTCCAATCAATATAAACTAAAGTCAAATGAGTTGTTAGCAGAATTTGGAGATTGGAAGGTTCTTTATTTTGAAGAGAACGAACAAGAAGGCTGGCAATCGATCTTTTGTCAAAAACGATAAACAGTTAGACTGAAGATATGATACATAACTCATTAGGCTACCTTTTCAGAAGACTTTGAAAAGGTAGCCTAATTTTGTTTATCCAAAGGTAAATATAGTTTTGACTACAGTGAAGGGGAAATAATAGTATTTGTCGAATTTTATTATATTCCAATAAATCTAGATGAAATAATAAACCATAAAAACATAGAGGGTGAGTATCATAGTCACTACGAAACAAAAACAGAATTCCACATCCACACCGGTTTTACTGTTAAGGGATGAAATGATTAAATCTCTGAAAGTTACGAAAGCTCAAATGGCTGAATACCTGAAGGAAGGCATGCCACACTATTTGATCGGTCAAGAATATCGTTTTCTAGAAAAAGAAGTATTGAAATGGTTAGAGACCTACAAACCCTCACAAGAACGTTTGGAAAGGAAATTCCGTGATAAACAGGGAAGAACGATTAAAGAATACGTGCCTGGAGAGATAGCATTAGCGACATTGCGTATCTCCTACGTTAACTTAAGATCACTATGTAAAAAAGGAATGCCGTATGTCACAGTAGGAGACAAGGACTTTTTCCATATCCAAGATATATTGAATTACTTTCGAAAAGGTGATCTTGTTTCTAACAATTTCAAAGGTCACATTGTAACACATAAGAAAAAAAATGAAGTTGCTAAGCCGCAACCGAGAATCAATGTAAATTTAATAACGTCGATAAATAAAGAATTTCTCCAAAATCTAAAAACTACTAATCCCATTTTTATCGTGGATGGTTCCTATAATTTTGAGAATAATACTGTGGGGACTGGAATGGTACTAGTTGGAAATGGAACAATTGTAACGGGTTACTCAAATGTTAGAAATATCAAGACGACTAAAACTACTATTTGTGAATACCTAGAACTGCTAGATGCCTTACGAATGATTAAAAGAAAAAATATTAAGAAGGCCACTATTATTACCGACCAAGAGCCATTTGCGAAGGGAATACATATTGATTTAGAAAAGTCAGTTTTTGAACCAGTAGTAAAGCCTTATATGAAAGAAATAAAGGACTTACTAGAAAATTTGGAGGGGAAGGTAGACTTACGTTTTGTAGGAATACTAAAAGGTGGTAAAAAAAATCCACTCCATAAAAATGCACATTTCTTAAGCCGTGAATATAAGAAGGAAATATTTGAGAATATGGAAATTGTATAAGGAGAAGGCATTTTTACAAAGAGTCAAGCTAAAATTTAAAAGAAGGGTAATTTGTTGGAAAAATAGGGGAAACTATAGTTAAAAAAATGGAGTGTAAAGAATGCTCTTACTATATGTCGCACTTTTCCTATTTGCAGCATTAAAATGGGGGGATTGGAGAAATTGGCGTGATTATTATCCAACCATCTTATTTTTCATGATTGGGGACCTTTTGAAAAATTTTATCTTTTATAATCACTGGATGTGGACATATAAAGAAACCATGTTTTTGGAAAATATCCTACGAAATCATACCATCATTAACCTAATGATTATTTTTATTGGGTATCCATCAACGATATTTCTTTTTCTAGGCCGTTTTCCAAATGTAAGATGGAAGCAAGGATTGTGGATTTCATTCTGGGTGTTTCTTTATTCCATATTGGAATACATAAATCTTCATTATTTATACTTAATAAGACATCATAATGGCTGGAGTATGACATGGTCCGTAATATTTAATATCGTCATGTTTCCAATGTTTTTCATACATCATAAAAAACCTCTATTTGCTTGGATATTATCTGCTATTTGGATTTTATTTTTGTTAAAGATGTTTCCAATCCCCCTTGAAAAAATGAAATAAAGTTATTTTTCTCTACACTTAGTATCAAATTATCCACCTTTATCCATTGATAGGAATAAAGAAAATGACGTAAATTGCGCACGTCATTTTTTAAATTTAAAGTTTTATTGAAGGAAGAGGTCCACCAATACTATTGCTTTCACATAGTTTTGGTAAAGACCTCTCGTTAAATGATCTTAGTTATTTAATCCATAACTGATTAAGTTTGTGAAAATTCGATATCCTCCTGGAACTTGGGCATTGATTTGACGGTAGAATACAAGGTTGGTGTATAGGAAAGTTCCTTCACCGTATTCAGCCATTAAAATCCCGCTGTTGAATGGAGCTTCACCAGGGTCTGCCATGGAGACAAATGTTTGATAGTTAGCATCCCATGCTGTTGGGAAGTAGAGAGCTCTTTCTTGTACCCATCCATCCCAGTCAGTATCGTTAATCTTATTTGGCTGGTTAAAGAGTTCATGTTCAGGTTGAGTAACGGTAACCGTAGCATTTTCATCTGTTACACGGACACGAATGGAAGGTGATCCTATTTCTAATGGATATGGAGGTGTGAATGCACCTTTATTCCATGGATCCCCAGAAGTAACATACTGCATAACTAAATGTCCGCCGTTTTCCACATATTCTAGCAAACGTGCGTTATTTTGCAATACATCTGGTCTTCCCAGTGTTGACCTGATTCCAGCAACGATTGTATCATATTGTGAAAGATCACTAGCTGCTAGATCTTCAGGTGTAATCTTCGTAATATCAAAACCAGCATTTTGTAATGAATCCGCAATCGTATCAAAGCCGCTGTCAATATAACCAACCTTCAGATTATCTGGTTTTAATAACTCAAATGCCACACCATTTATGTTAGATGGATACATTAAGTAAGAGTCATTAATGTGGTCATATTTAATTTCTTGTACGGTAGTATCAAATGTCTTACTATCTGCTTCTGCAATCGCTGCGATTGTGAAATTACCATCCGCAACTTCAGCAGGTGGAACTAACGTGAACGATACTTCTTTCTCTTCATATCTTTCTGAAAAGTTAACTTCTGCTGCTGTTGGTTGACTAGCCCAGTCTTCAGGAAGATTTAAAGAAATCGTAGCGTTTTTAGAACCATTTTCGTAATTTTTCACTTTAACGGTGACCGGAATTTCATCTTGTACATCCGCCGTGTTAACAGTAATATTCACTGGGTCAGGTGTAACACCTAATTCAGGAAGTACACTCACTGTATTGTCTAAATCGATGACAGAAGTTGTTTTCACACCGTTTTCCTTAAATGTTAGTTGCGTCTTGATGACAGCCTCGCCATAGGGTTGGTAATATTCTGCATCAGAAGGAACGGTGACATTAAAGGTAACAGTCTTTGATTCACCTGGCTTCAGATGCTTTACTTGATTTACACCTTCATGTTTCCAATTTTCAGGAGTAAGTAAAGCTGCTTCGATGTGTTGGATTTTCTCCTTTCCTTCATTTGTAACCTTAACAGCCACTTGAGTTTTTTCACCTTGAGTCAATACATAGGAACCGATTTCGATATCAACAGCAAGGCTGGAAGAAACGAAACTTACCTGTTGCAGTTGTTCTGCTTTTAGTTCGAGCTTGTGGAGCAAGTCATTCTTAACACTAGCATCCAATTTCGCTGAGTTTGTGCTAGCTATTAATTTTTGTACAGCCCCTAACGCCTTTTGTGACTCAGGTAAAATTGATTCACGGTTTGGATACAGCTTAATAATGCCTTCTAATTGGTCTTGTAATGTATCCAACTGCTCGCTTATGTTCGAAGCAGGAATAATATCTGCCCATGCGTTGAAGTCATAAGGAACTCCAGCAAAAAGATCATCGGAATCTGTTTGTACGGCTGATTCAATTAATTTAAGATGTGATTGTCTAGGTGCTACTGGAATATCATTTCCCATTCCTTGGCTCTTGTGCAGATACCTAGATGCTTCACCAAGTTGTGGGTAACTCATTCCGTAAATAGGATCTAAGTCACCAATTTCAATTGATGTTGTGGCAGTTCCAGCATTAGCAGGTAAATAAAATTTTTTGATTTGCCAAGGCTCTAAGCCATTTTCCAATTGTTCAGGGTAAACATTTGGATCAGCAGCATCTTTAAATGCTTTTTCTGATAAAACAGCCATCAATCGATGGTGTCCGTGTTGGCTGTCAACATTTTCGAAAGAAGGCATTACAATATCCGGTTGATAGGTTCTAATAAATTTGATTAGGCGTTCGTACGTAACTTCTTCTCCCCATTTTTCAAGAGTTTCATCAGGTGATTTTGAAAAACCAAAATCATAGATCGCATCAGATGTTGTTTCACTTAAATGATAGGCTTTAACACCATTTATCTTGGCTGCTTCAATCATTTCATTGGAGCGAATAATTCCAAGGGCATTCCCTAACTCATTTCCAATGGCATTTTGACCACCTTCACCACGGTTAGCAATTAAACTAGCTGTTTTAACACCTAATCCACGGGATAAATAGGCAAGTAAATCACTTCGTTCATCGTCTGGATGTGCTCCTGTGTTTAAGAAAGTAATGGTAGTATCTAGAGGTTTAACAACATTCCAAAGCTCAACATCAGCTTCACTTTGTTCTTGTGCAAGACTAATTGGAGGTAGTAGGGAAGCAAGTAATAGAATGGACATTAATAAACAGAAAAGTTTTCTCAATTTTTGAAACCCCTTTCATTATTAACTGAATTAATCTATCCAATTCTCCTTTCATTTATGTATTTTAGTTAGTTAGGATTACTAACTAATGAGACAAAAGCAATTACAACTATGATTATATTACCTTTCTGAATATTGTAAATATTACCAAATGACTATCTAATATTTGGTGATAGGCCTATGGGAGGGGTTAAAAAGTATTAGGTACCATTATTCATACAGCTTTAAGTTATTAGGTTTTACACCATTTCTACCTAATTAATCTTAATTATCAAAATTTTTGAAATTGTGTATTGTAGACGTTTCCAAATTAAGGTATAGTGTAGTTGAATTAGTTAAACTTACTAACTAACAAAAAGAATTAAGGCCGTGATGTTTATGAATAAGAAACTATCTAATGCAGAAATACGGATGAATAATAAAAAGATTGTTTTGCAATGTATAAAAAATCATCAACCTATTTCTAGAGCTGAAATCGCGGAAAAGGTTCTATTTAGTAAGCCAACCGTTTCCCTACTGGTCGATGAATTAGTAAGAGAGAAATGGGTTCATGAAAGAGGCATAGGAGAATCCTCTTCACAGGGTGGCAGGAGACCTATTCATCTTTATTTTAATGAAAAGGCTGCCTATGTCATCGGGGTGGATATCGGTGGCACCAAAGTAAAAACCGTCATTTCTGATCTTGGGGGAACGATTATTTGTGCAAGCAGCTTTCATACTAGGAAACATTTAGAAAATGGGTTATTTAAACAAATTCAAAAAGAAGTACACGTGATGATTCTAAGTAATCAGTTGGATAAAAGTTTGATTCTCGGCATGGGAGTAGGAGTACCAGGTATTACAGAAACGAAAACAGGGGTTGTTGTTGAAGCTCCAAGCTTAAGGTGGGTTCGTTATCCGTTTTTGACAGAAGCTGAACGATTCTTTTCCTTCCCTATATATGTTGATAATGATGTCAATGTAGCCGTTCTTGGAGAACAATGGCTAGGCAGGGCTAAAAATAAAGAGAATGTACTGTTTATATCCGTGGGGACAGGGATTGGCAGTGGAATTATTATTCATAATCAGCTATATCGAGGATCTTCTTATGCGTCAGGGGAGCTAGGATATATGGTTACAGATAAAAATGATATGAAAAATGAGTTTAAACCTATTTTCCATCGATATGGATATCTTGAAAGTGTTGCTGGTGGAAAAGCAATTGGGAGAAAATTTACACAGCTTGTCCAGCAAAACAAGAGTCATCCTTTATATGCAGAAGCTGCAGAAACGGAGTTGACGGGTGAGCAGGCTTTCTCGTTAGCGAAAACAGGAGATGTTACCGCTCTTTCTGTTGTGGAAGACGCAATCGAACATTTAGCCTATGGAATGATCAATGCTGCTACTCTATTAAATCCAGAGGTTATTATTCTTGACGGAGGAGTGATGAAATCCGCTGATTTCATTCTTCCAAGATTACAAAAAATTGTTCATCAATACCTGCCTAGTTCAGTAGAAATCTATCGTTCACAATTATGGGAAAATGCAGGAGTTTTAGGAGCTGTTTCTTTGTTCCTGCGAGAATACGATAGTATTTTGAAATAGGTGTTATAGGAAATTTATGAGATGGATGTTTTTACTTTGGTTCTTAGTGGGTAATGTTCGCCTGCTTTAAGAATAAATAAAATTTCATTTATAGGGGGAGTAGTATGTTTAAGAAGAAAAATTTATTGGTGTTCTTGCTAGCTGTACTGATGCTTTTCGTTTCAGCATGTTCGAACAGTTCCTCAGGCGGGGAAAAACCTGTGAAAAATAATGATGATGGGAAAAAAGAAGAAACAGTTGAACCTAGTGGTAACCTTGTTATTTATACCGCTCGTGACCAAACGATTGTAGACAAAGTGGTTGAAATGTTCAATGAAAAATACCCTGATGTTCAGGTTGATGTATTAACCATGGGAGCACAACAAGTCCTTGAACGTGTTCGTGGTGAAAAGGCGAATCCTCAAGCTGACTTTTGGTGGGGTGGAACTCAATCTGCATTTATGACAGCAGCAAATGAAGATTTGTTAGAAGCGTTTAAGCCAAGCTTTGATGCAAGTATTTTGCCAGAACATAAGGATTCTGAAGGTCGTTGGTATGGTGAAATGCTTCTGCCAGAAGTAATTATGTACAACTCCGACATGCTTAAGAAAGACGAGGCTCCACAAGATTGGGATGACCTACTTGATTCGAAGTGGAAAGACCAAATCATCATCCGTGGTGTGTTAGCATCTGGAACAATGAGAACTATCTATTCTGCGATGATTCATGCACAAGGTGCAGATACTCCTGAAAAGGGTTATGAGTGGCTTAAAAAGCTTGACGCCAATACAAAAGAATATGCGCAAGACCCAACAAACCTATACTTAAAGCTTGCACGTCAAGAAGGTTCGATTTCTCTTTGGAATCTACAAGATATTCTTATTCAAAAAAATCAGCACAACCAACCATTTGATTTCGTGTATCCAGAAAGTGGAGCACCAATTTTAGTAGATGCTGTTGGTCTTGTTAAAGATGCAAAAAACCTGGAAAACGCAAAATTATTCTATGAATTCTTGTTTGATCCAGAAACTCGTACAACATTAGCTAAAGATTTATTCCAAATTCCTACTCGTACAGATATAGACAAGGCTTCAATGCCTGATTGGTATCAAGAGCTTGACTTTAAGGCATTAGACCTTGACTGGGAAGTAATGGCTGAAAAAGAAGCAGAGTGGATGCAGCATTGGGATGAAAATATTAAAGGTAAAAATTAATAGATTACCATAAAAGGGGTGAAGGAGTTTTTTCACCCTCTTTTACAAGGTTGGAAGGCATAAAATACCTTCTTACTTTGTAAAAGAATAAGCCCTAATAAAGGCTTTTCTTTTTGGCTTATTTTTAAGAACAGCGAGGTGTTTGTGTTGAAAAGTGTAAGGCTTGACCACGTTAGTAAAATGTTTGGAACCGCCATTGGAGTAGAAAACGTTGATATCGATGTGAAACCTGGAGAGTTTTTTACCTTTTTAGGTCCGTCAGGATGTGGAAAAACAACGACATTACGGATGATTGCGGGATTCTATTATCCGTCAAAAGGGAAGATCCTTTTTGATAACAAGGATGTCACTACTTTACAACCTAATAAACGAAATATTGGAATGGTCTTTCAAAACTATGCCCTTTTTCCTCATATGACTGTCTTTGAAAATATTGCATTCGGTCTTGAAGTTCGTAAAATGTCAAAAGCGGTTATAAAAGAAAAAGTCGAACGTGCTCAAAAGCTTGTTCATCTAGAAAAATATGGAACTCGTAAAATCAATGAGCTTTCAGGTGGTCAACAGCAGCGTGTTGCCTTAGCTCGTGCTTTAGTCATTGAACCAGATATTCTCCTTCTGGATGAACCGCTGTCCAACTTAGATGCGAAATTGCGTGAGGAAACGAGATTAGAGATTAAAAGACTTCAAGTTGAACTAGGTGTGACGACTATATATGTTACCCACGATCAGACAGAAGCCATGACGATGTCCGATCGAATTATGGTTATGAAGGAAGGAGTCGTACAACAAATTGGCACACCGCAAGAAATTTATAACCTACCTACAAATCATTTTGTTGCTTCCTTTATTGGAGAATCAAATATCCTTGAAGCTGAAGTCGTTGAAGTCAAAGCTGATGCCGTCAAGGTGAAATTGGATGACGACATCTTCGTTCAAGGAAGTATGACACAATCTGCAAATGGAAAAAAGCTAAAGGTAGGAGAATCTATTAAAGTTTCGATTCGTCCTGAAACGGTGTATGAGGGAACCGGTCCTAATCAGGTGACAGGCACAGTTCAATTTGTGGAATTTACCGGGGTAAGTATCAATTATGTTGTTAAAGTAGGCTCTAACATCATGAAGGTCATGATTATCAATAAAGGAAATGAAATCCTTAAGCGCGGTGATTCTATTACCCTTCACGTACCTGAAAAAGGGATCTACTTAATTGGCGAATAGGATGTGAAAGAATGAGTGCAAATCAAAGTACGGCCGTGCACGATAACTGGTGGTCTCGGCTGACACGTTCAAAATATTTTGTCTATGTTTTAATTTCACCACTGTTTTTAGTCCTTTTAGCGTATGTTATTTATCCATTTTACCAAACCTTTCTTCAAAGTGTAGTCGGTGAAGAAGAAGGAACTCTCGAAAATTACCAACGCTTTTTTGGTTTAACCAGTACTGCCAACCTTGAAGCGCTTTGGACAAGTGTATATATTTCGGTCATCAGTGTGATTACCTGTGCTATTGTTGGTGTCACCATGGCTTTTTTAATGGAACGATACGAGTTTCCAGGAAGAAAACTGCTGTCCGTCCTAATTCTGGTACCGATGGCATTGCCTCCGCTTGTAGGTGTGTTATCTTTTACCTTTCTCTATGGAGAAAGCGGTATTATCCCAAGGGCATTTCAGGTATTATTTGATCTCGAAAAAGTACCGTTCTCATTAAAAGGTGTTATGGGTGTAATCGTTGTTCATACGTTCACCATGTACACGTACTTTTATCTAACTGCAGCAGCAGCGATTAAAGGTCTCGATCCTTCCTTGGAAGAAGCAGCAACAAGCCTTGGGTCAGGAAGAATTCGCATTTGGTTAAAGGTTATCCTGCCTATGTTAACTCCGGCGTTAATCGCATCTTCCTTACTTGTGTTTATGATTTCAATGGCGTCATACACAGCACCGTTGATGTTTGGTGTTGAGCGAACGATGACGATGCAAATCTACTTATCTCGTACAAATGGAAGTCTTGATATGGCAGCAACACAATCTACTATTCTTTCGATTGTTTCGATTTCCTTCTTAATTATGATGAGATGGTACCAAGGACGTCGAAACTATCAAAATCAAAGTAAGGGAATCAGTGTTCATCGTACCGAATTACGATCCAAATTTGCAAAATACATGTCTATGTTTCTTTCATTTATAGGAGTCATTATATTAATGCTTCCAATCCTTGTTCTTGTCCTGATTTCTTTTTCCGTAGACGGGGAATGGACGGTTCAAGTGATTCCAACTGCTTATACATTGCAGCACTATATTGATTTATTTACGGATGAGCGAACATGGCGTCCAATATGGAACAGTTTACAGATGAGTTTTGTGGCAACAGCCGGAAATATTTTGTTCGGTGTGGCGGCTGCCTATGCCATGGTACGTACGAGGTTTAAAGGAAAAGCCTTACTGGATATTTTAATCATGGTTCCATGGGCACTTCCTGGTACCGTTGTAGCGGTTAACTTAATTGCTGCATTTAGTGAACCTAGTGTATTCAGCTTTAATCAAGTCTTAATTGGTACTTTTTGGATTTTACCATTAGCGTATTTTGTCCGGCATTTACCACTTATTTTCCGTTCGACCTCCGCAGCATTGATGCAAATGGATGAATCTATAGAGGAAGCGGCACGAAGCTTAGGTGCAAATTGGTGGTACACGTTTAGAAGAGTGGTTGTTCCAATGGCCTTCTCGGGTATTCTCGCAGGAACCTTGCTGGCTTTGGTTCAAGGGATAGGGGAATTTGTTGCCTCCATCTTAATTTATAGTACCTCAACTATGCCGTTATCTGTTGCGATTTTCCAAAAAATGTACGCCTTCCAATTCGGAACAGCTTGCGCATACGGTGTGCTGCAAATCATTCTGATTATTATAGTACTTTTTGTTTCGCAAAAAATAACAGATGGAAAAGCAGGATCAGCCATTTAAAAGGGGGGGGATCTCATTGAAAGCATGTGATGTTCATGGAAGAGACCTACAATCGCTTGCGCAGGCAACATTTGCTGTTGTTCCATTAGGGAGCTTTGAGTATCACGGTCCACATTCTCCTTTAGGTACGGATATTGTTTTAGCAGAAGGTTTTGCGAATTTGATTGATCCGAGCTTAGGGGGTGCCGTGTTCCCAACGGTTCCTTATACAGCCTGTCCTGGAAAAACCAACAAATATAAAGGGACCATTCCGATTCGACCAAGCATTATTCACGAATACTTGATTGATATTACGATGGGTATTATTGAACAAGGCATTAAGAAAATAATTTTATTAAATGCCCATGATGGCAATATGGGTGTTTCTCGAACAGTAGCGGAATATGTAACAGTCAAGCATCCGGATGCAAGCTTCTTATTAGTGAACTGGTGGCAAATGGTTGCGATCGATGCTGCAGAAGAAATTGGCTTTGAAGGTACAAAAGGAAGAGGACATGGAGGACCATATGAAATGTCTGCAGTTAAAGCGTTTCGGCCAGATTTGGTACATGTAATCGTTGAGGATGAAGAGTTTAAAGAGGTGCCGCCACTTTCCTCCTACCCATACATTCTTGTTGAGGGCACTCCAAAAGCTTGGGATGGTTATACAGGGCTTATTCAACAAATCTCCTATGAAAAAGGGAAGAAAATTGTTGATAAAGCAACAGCAAATATGAATGATTTAATCAAAAAATGGCTTGAATAATAAGAGACAGAAGGGATGGACCAATGTGAAAATCTCACTTCGTGAGCAAGTCTTAAAAAAAGAAGGGACAACTTTTCCTTCTAAAACCTATACATCCATGGTACTTGAACCAGCCTATGATGAAGCAAAGCAACAATTTATTGACTCAATGGTGGAAATTCATCATGCCCATTTAATCATGCTTGTAGAACAAGGGCTTGTTGGAAAAGAAGAATCAGAAAAAATTGCGAAAGCAGTTTCTAACTTAGATATGGAAGATGTCAAAAGAAGAAGCTACACTGGTGAGTTTGAGGATTTATTTTTTGAAGTGGAGCATTCTTTAATCGAAGATGCAGGGGATATTGCTGGTAACCTTCATATAGCAAGAAGCCGAAATGATATGGGGATTGCCATTTACCGTATGACATTACGGAATAAACTTTTATTATTGGTAGAAAAGGCGTTAAACCTTCGTGAGGGCCTTATCGAATTGACCGACGAGCATAAAGATACGGTGATGATTGGATATACGCATACTCAACAGGCGCAGCCAACCACATTGAGTCATTATTTAAATGCGATGACCGATATGCTTACACGTGATATCTATCGACTTCAAGCAGCCTATAAAACGGTGAATCGCAGCAGTATGGGAGCAGCAGCCTTAACAACTTCGGGGTTTCCGATTAATCGGGAACGTATGAAAGAACTCCTTGGCTTCGAGGACATGATTGATAATGCCTGGGATGCGGTTGCAGGTGCGGATTATATAGCCGAGACAGCGACTGCTGTTCAGTTATCCGCACTAAATTTAGGAAGATCCATGCAAGACTTCTTATTATGGGGGACACAGGAGTATGGTGCATTTCTTCTTTCCGCACCATATGTACAAATTAGTTCCATAATGCCGCAAAAAAGAAATCCTGTTTCGATCGAACATATGAGAGCTCTTTTATCTAGTGTAGCAGGAGATTGCCAAACAGTCTTACTCATGGTCCATAATACTCCATTTGGAGATATTGTTGACACAGAAGATGATATGCAGCCGTATATCTGGAAGGCAATTGAAAGACTTGGCGGCATTTATGATTTATTAACGTCAGTTTTACTCACGATGGAAGTCAATAAAGAAACCCTTCTGAAAAGAGCAAAAGAAAGCTTTGCGAACGTGACTGAATTGGCCGATACCATTGTCAGAAAAGATCATCTATCCTTCCGTCAGGCTCACCATGTTGTAAGTTCAACAGTGAAGGAATTAATGAAAAATGGAAAAACTTCATTAGAATCATTAACCCTGGAACTTTTGAATGAGCAATCAAAAAAAGTGGCAGGCAAGGAATCTGTTTTAACGGAAGAAGAATTACTACAATGCTTAAGCCCTGAATACTTTGTTCAAATCCGTGACCTACAAGGCGGACCAAGCCCAAGCAGGATGGAAAAAACAATCAAAGTTCGATTACAGGAACAGAAAGAGTTAGCAAATTGGTTAAATGAAAGACAAGATCACCTTACCTCGTCTGCAAGAAAGGTAAAGGAGATTATTACGAAATGGACTGGAGCGCATGAATAAGAACCCCATCAAACTGCTTGCGGTCGATGGAGGCGGGACGAAAACATTGGCTGTCCTTGTGAATGAAGACGGAAACGTCCTTGGCGAAGGTAAAGCAGGGGCTTCTAATTATCAGGTAGTAGGGGTGGAAGCTGCCAAAGGGGCGTTAATTGAAGCCATTCTTGCCGCCTTTCATGATGCTGGCGGTTTGGTAGATGTCGAAAAAGCAGTATTTGCACTAGCTGGAATTGACACGGCAAAGGATGAAAAAGTCGTAGAAGGTGTGGTACAGAGTGCAGTTAATGAATTGTTTATCGAGATTAGAAGTTTAGTAGTAGAAAATGATTGCCTATCCGCCCTATTAGGAGCTACCCAAGATAAAGCTGGCATCCTCTTAATTGCCGGAACAGGCTCAATTGTGTACGCTCATGATGGGAACAAACGAATTGTTAGATCTGGCGGATGGGGACACCGAGTCGGTGATGAAGGAAGCGGCTATTGGATTGGAAAACAAGCTATTCAGTCTGTCCTGAAAATGCAGGATGGACGTGGAGAAGAAACGCTTTTGTCTCGGCTTATATTGGATAAATTTAGTTTCGATAAAATTGATGATTTATATAATTGGACTTATAGTGATTCCTATTCTGTTGACGATGTTGGAGCCCTTGCCGCTGTAGTGGATGAAGCCTATCGATTAGGTGATGCAGTTAGTAAACGAATTTTAGATTATGCAGTGAATGAATTGATAATCCTACTAAAAACAGCAATTGTAAAAGTTGGTACCGAGCACGACGATTTTGAATTAATTTTGCAAGGCGGCGTTTTTCACTACAATGCCTATATAAAAGAACAAGTCCTAGAAAGAATTCAACAAATCACTCCAAACGTTAAAATCATCACGACTATCGAAGAACCGATTAGCTATATTATCAAGCGGGGTTTGAATTATCGTAGCAGTCAGGAGTAGGGTTGGAAAAGGAAGAATGAGGTTTATTAAACGAGTGTTTCATCGGAGTCAAGAAAACCGTGAAACACTCGTTTTTATTTAATGGCAGTGTTAAAGCTGAATGCTGATTTTACTGTGTTTGGAAAATAAGTGGAGAATTTCCGTTTAAATTGGGAAATCCCCCTATTTCCTTCATAATAAGCGGAGTTTTTCCGCTTATGGTATCCAGATCATTGGATTTTGTCTTATTTAAAGCAGTTAACCGGAATATTTCCGCTTATATCGGCTTCTTTAGGTTCCTTTATCTACAATAGCCGGAAATTCTCCGCCTATGAATGATCAACCCTACACGAAAATCAACAATGAATAATAACACAGCCTTTTTAATAATACAAACTTAGAAAAACGCAGTCATTTTAGCACTTTTCCCAACCTCTTATTTTTCCCTCGTCATTTTTACGAGTGTGATAATATCTTGTGAAACGGTATCATATGGAACGGAGTCCGCTTTTAAATTGTTTTTAATCTTTTCAATTAGGACAACTGCTTGCGGATTTGTTACCGTTAGTGTTTGGACATTACCATTGAAGACCTTGGTCATATAACTTTTTGCTTTATCCAGGTTATCATCCACATCTTGAGCAGCTGTATTGTTCATATTAGCAGTATCTTTTTTGTTTTGGTCTTTTCTAGACATTCCATCTACACCATTGAGGACATGCTCCTGCATAGAATCATATTGATTGGAAGTCACCTCTGGGGTTGCTCTTGCAAGAATGACCGTGTCATCTAAAACAAACACCTTAATCCCAGTGATACCTTCACCGCCCAATCTTGATTCAAGATGAGATGAAATCCCGCCATCATTCAAACCTGAACTTCCAATCATGCTGTATACATCTGTTCCCGCCCCATGAGAGGTTCCCCCATGTTCATCTGTTGTCTGCCTTTTTTCCCCGTTTTCACTAGGAATAATTAAGCCATCATTCATATTTCTGGTTGAAACACTTTTATCATAGACGCTTGTTTGATGAGCACTATGCGTTTCATGCTGACCTTCTTCTGCTTTAACGGATTCATCCATCATATTCTGTTGACCTGAGCATGCAGTAAGGAATAAGGCTGCACAAACAAAGGCCGCATTTTTCCAAATTTTTTTCATTATTTTCCACCTCTAAATAATAGATTTTGCGTTATTATGCCCAACATACTTTTATGTATGAATGGATTTTTTTGGGGAAATCTATCCTTAAAATGTAGGAGGTGGATTTTATGGCAGATAACTCCAACCAACAGGAAAAGAAAGAATCGCTGTCACGCCGAAAATTCCTCAAGAGTTCTGGTATTGCGGTTGGCGGATTGGCTGTAGGCGGTGCATTAGGCAGTTTACTTCCATTTAAAGACAAAACAACGAATAATCTAGATGTTAAAAACCCGCAGGTGGCTGAAAACTATACTCAGGCATTGATGTATTTTACTCAAGAGCAATTCAGAATGGTAGAAGCCGCAACGGAGCGTATTTTTCCTTCCGATGATAATGGTCCAGGAGCGAAAGATTTAGGTGTTCCCTATTTTATCGATCATCAATTGAGCGGTGACTGGGGCTTCAATGCAAGGGAATACATGCAACCGCCCTTCTTCAAAGGTGAGAAAGTCCAAGGTTATCAAGGTCGGCTTAGACGACGTGAATTATTCGATATTGGTTTACGAGAATTGCAAAATCACAGTCTAACCAAGTATAAAAAGAATTTTGTAGAACTAAGTGAAGAAGAGCAAGACGATGTTTTAACCGATTTTGCAGAGGACAAGGTTACCCTTACCACGATTTCTCCAAGCGGCTTTTTTAATATGCTGAGGAGCAGTACGTTAGAGGGTGCCTATAGTGATCCATTGTACAGCGGAAATCGAAACATGGATGGCTGGAAAATGCGGAATTATCCAGGCAGTCAAATGACCTACTATGAAATCATTGATAAAGAATTTAAGGTGATACCTCCAAAAAGTTTAAAGGACCACCTAGGACATTAATAGTACATAGGGATATTGTACGAAATCGAATATGAATGAGGTGAATGAAGTGGCAAAGAAATTACCAAAAGTTGATGTTGTTATCGTTGGCGTTGGATGGGCTGGCGGGATTATCGCGGCCGAACTGACGAAACAAGGCTTGAATTGTGTCGGATTGGAAAGAGGGAAAGAACGAAAAACTGAGGATTATTTTATGGTACACGATGAACTTCGTTATGCCTTAAGGTACGACCTGATGCAGAATCTTTCGAAGGAGACGATTACGTTCAGAGGAAATGAAAAACTCAGGGCTCTGCCAATGCGGCAATATGGTTCCTTTATATTGGGTGATGGCCTAGGGGGTGCGGGCGTTCATTGGAACGGGCAAACATACCGCTTCTTTCCTTACGATTTTGAAATTCGCAGCAAAACCATAGAACGATATGGTGAAAAAAAGATTCCTAAGGATATGACCATTCAAGATTGGGGCATTACCTATGATGAAATGGAGCCTTATTTTGATAAATTTGAAAAAATGGCGGGGATTTCAGGGGAAGAAAACCCTCTTGCCGGGAAAAGGTCCAGTCCGTATCCAACACCGCCGATGAAAACAACACCAGCACTTGAGAAATTTAGAAAGGCAGCAACCAACTTAAAACTCCATCCCTATAATCGGCCTTCCGGAAATCTTTCCGAAGCTTATACAAATCCGGATGGGGTAGCGCGTGCAGCCTGTCAATATTGTGCCTATTGTGAAAGATTTGGCTGTGAATATGGAGCAAAAGCGGATCCTGTTGTGACCGTAATTCCAGTTGCCAAAAAGACAGGGAAATTTGAAATTCGCACGCACTCCAATGTGAGACGCGTGTTGAAAACTGGGAACAAAGCAACCGGAGTCATGTATGTGGATACGACAACGGGAGAAGAGATTGAACAGCCCGCCGATATTGTTGTGTTAACAAGTTATGTTTTTAATAATGTTCGGTTATTGTTACAATCGGGTATTGGCCGTCCATATGACCCAACAACAGGGGCAGGGGTGATCGGGAAAAATTACGCCTATCAAGTTCAAAAAGGAAATGCGACTGGCTTCTTTGAAAAGGAAGAATTTAATACTTTTGCTGGCGCAGGTGCACTTGGCATGACGTTGGATGATTATAATGGCGATAACTTTGATCACTCCAATCTTAATTTTATTCATGGAGGCTCAATTGCCATTTCTCAAACCGGTTTTCGTCCGATTTCAAATAATAAGGTTCCACGAGGTACTCCGACATGGGGTAAAGAGTTTAAAGCAAATTCGGTCAAATATGCCAATCGTGTTCTATCCGTTGGCGGACAAGGCGCAAGCATGCCATTTAAGCATCATTTTCTTGACCTTGATCCTACATACAAGGATGAATTTGGCGATCCGTTAGTTCGGATCACCTATGATTTTGAAGAGCAAGATCGCCAGTTAGCCAAGTTTTTATCTGAACGTTGTGTAGAAATTATGAAAGAAATGGGTGCAGACCATATTGATACTTTGGACGAACTGGGTCCGTATGATATTACCACCTATCAATCGACCCATAACACAGGCGGTATCATTATGGGAGCAGACCCAGCCACATCTGCCGTAAATAATTATTTGCAAATGTGGGATGCTGAGAATGTCTTTGTTGTTGGAGCTACAGCGTTCGCGCATAATAGCGGCTATAATCCTACCGGCACAGTTGGGGCATTATCTTATCGAGCGGCTGAAGGGATTCTATCCTATAAGCAAAAAGGTGGGATTTTAGCATAAAGGCTATAAGGAGGAAAATATGCTATCGAATATAGGCATCCCAGGGTTAATTATCATCTTGATCATCGCTTTAATCATCTTTGGGCCTAAAAAGCTTCCTGAAATTGGGTCAGCGTTTGGAAAAACATTATCCGAATTCAGACGAACAGCCACTTCCATCATCGATGAAGAAGAAGAGGTCCTCGAAAGTGGTAAAAAACAGCAGAAATAATAGGGAGACCAAAGCCTTAACCATTGCAAAAGCTGGGTTAAGGCTTTGGTTTTTGCGTGTACCTAGAACGTGTTGAGGATTTCTTCCTTTTTAAAATCTTTTAAATAATTTATAATTATCATATAATAGTATATAATTAATATATAAATAATGTATATGGTAGTAATAGAGACAGAAAAGGTGTGTGACTCGGTCGCTCCTACCTTGGTGTGACGCTTATATTTTTTCTGCAAATTTTAGTGAAAAGGTTGATAAAAATGAGCAACGGGGAAACTAAAACAGACGTCATATTAATTGGCGCCGGAATCATGAGTGCCACTTTGGGGACGATCTTAAAAGAATTAGTACCAGATTGGGATATAAAAGTGTTTGAGAAGCTTGAAAACGCGGGAGAGGAAAGCTCTAACGAATGGAATAATGCGGGTACGGGGCATGCGGCACTGTGCGAGCTTAACTACACCACCGAAAAACCTGATGGATCTGTAGATATTAGTAAAGCGATACGTATTAATGAACAGTTCCAGGTTTCCATGCAGTTTTGGTCTTATCTAGTAAACAGCGGGCTGATAGAAAATCCGCAGGAATTTATCAGACAATTGCCTCATATGAGTTTGGTACTAGGGGAACAAAATGTGAGTTTTTTAAAGAAACGTTTTGAAGCGCTCACAAAAAATCCACTTTTCCAAGGGATGGAGTTTTCTGAAGATCCGGAAAAACTGATGGACTGGATTCCGCTAATTATGGAAGGCCGTGCATGGAATGAACCTATTGCGGCAACAAAAATTGACTCTGGAACGGATGTTAACTTTGGGGCGTTAACGCGCATGTTGTTTAACCATTTAGAGAGTAAAAATGTAGATGTAAATTATAATCATAGTGTTAATGATATCAAACGCACTAGCGATGGCTTATGGGAACTGAAAGTACAAAATCAGTTTAGCGGTACTGTCAAACGCCATACTGCAAAATTCGTCTTTATCGGGGGCGGAGGAGGAAGCCTGCATTTACTGCAAAAATCCGGTATTCCTGAAGGGAAAAATATTGGCGGTTTCCCTGTAAGCGGAATATTTATGGTATGTAATAATCCTGATGTTGTAGAGCAGCATCACGCAAAAGTATACGGAAAAGCAAAGGTCGGCGCTCCGCCAATGTCTGTGCCTCATCTAGACACAAGATTTATCGAAAATCAGAAATCTTTGTTATTTGGACCATTTGCCGGCTTCTCGCCAAAATTCTTGAAAAAAGGTTCTATGCTCGATTTAGTAACCTCCATAAAGCCGAATAATGTTTTAACGATGCTAGCTGCAGGTGCAAAAGAAATGCCTTTGACCAAATACCTGATCCAGCAAGTGATGTTATCAAAAGAACAGCGCATGGAAGAGTTACGTGAATTTATCCCAAGTGCTAATAGTGAGGATTGGGATTTAGTAGTAGCGGGCCAGCGTGTACAGGTTATTAAAGATACTGAAGCAGGCAAAGGAACTCTTCAGTTTGGTACTGAAGTCATAACTGCTTCCGATGGATCGATTGCAGCATTACTAGGAGCTTCTCCGGGTGCTTCTACTGCCGTGCAGGTAATGCTTGAAATACTAAAAAAATGCTTCCCGCAGCATATCAGTGAGTGGGAAGCGAAAATCAAAGAAATGATTCCTTCTTATGGCGTATCACTAATGAAAAATCCAGCGTTACTAAGCGAAATTCATTCATCGACTGAGCAGTCGCTCGGCCTAACAGAAAAAGAACTGGTTTACAGTTAGTTCATTAGATGCAAAAAATAATAAGCGTTTTAATCAAAAAGCAGACAGTTTGCAAGTTTTATTCACAACTTGTAAACTGTTTGCTTTTTTATTTCTTTATCAAATCTTCTCAAACTGTTGTTCTAATAAATAGTAGATACTGATATTAATAATCTATACCGAGTAGGAGGGTGATGAATGAAAGCCATTGTTTATTCAAAGTATGGTCCCCCAGACGTTCTTCAACTGAAAGAGATAGAAAAACCTATTCCCAAAGAAAATGAAATATTGGTAAAAGTAAAAGCGACAACTGTAACTGTAGCAGATATTAGGTCACGGAGCTTTACCGTTCCTCCCGCTTTCTGGCTGCCGGCACGAATATCACTTGGGTTCAAACAACCGAAAAAAGAGATATTGGGGATGGAGTTAGCTGGAGTAGTCGAGTCAGTTGGGAAGAATGTCAAAAGATTTAAGGAAGGTGATGAGGTTTTTGCAGCATCTCTAGCGGGGTTTGGTGCGTATGTTGAGTATAAGTGTCTGCCGGAAGATGGTCCTGTAAGTATTAAACCCTCCAATATCACGTACGAGGAAGCTGCGGCCATTCCAATTGGAGCACGTACAGCTTTATTTTTTCTTAGAAAAGCTAACATTCAGAAAGGTCAAAAGGTGCTGGTCTATGGTGCTTCAGGCAGTGTAGGAAGTTATGCCATACAGCTTGCCAAGTATTTTGAAGCTGAAGTTACAGGGGTTTGCAGTACGACGAATGTAGAATTGGTAAAATCACTGGGCGCTGATAAGGTAATAGATTACACGACAGAAGATTTTTCTAGTAACGGTGAAACGTATGATGTCATCTTTGAAGCCGTAAACAAGAGTTCCTTTACAGATTGTATGAAACTGTTAAAAAAAGACGGTACCTATATTAATGTCACTGAACCGCTGCCAAGTGCTAGAATGCTATGGACTCAATTGACAACCAGGAAGAAATTAATATTGAGTCGAAATTCACCTGAAACGCCAGAAGCACTAAACTTCCTTAAAGAACTAGTGGAGTCAAGGAAGCTAAAAGTCGTTATAGACCGAATCTATCCGTTTGATGAAATTGTTGAAGCTCACCAATATGTTGGGGAGGGACACAAGAAGGGAAATGTGGTCATCACTGTGGATCAGAACAAAATCTAATTGCATCGTTCCCTCATCATTGGTTATTATCAGTTTAAGGGAACGATTCTCTCAGTATCGTTCCCTCATTATTGATATTTGTCAGTTCAAGGGAACGGTTCTCACAGTATTGTTCCCTCATCTTCCTATTTTAACGACCCAAGGGCACGATTAGCCTCATTTATCAATCAATAAATAACCTTCAAGTATAGGCAGATGTTCACTAGTACAATATTCTTTAGTTTATAATGTTAGTAACATCAAAATACATACGGAAGAGGATTTTTAAAATGAACAAACAGGAAAGCAGTTATAGATGGGTCGTGTTTAGTACCGTCTTATTGGCTTACTTTATCATAATAAGCCAAAGAACTGCTCCAGGACTTATTACTGACCAATTGATGAATGATTTTCATGTTTCAGCGGCTGTTATAGGTCTTATGAGTAGTTTTCAATTTTTTGCTTATGCAGGATTTCAAATTCCGGTCGGCTTATTATCGGATAGGTATGGTCCCAATCGATTTCTTATTTTGGGCACGATTCTTACTGGAATAGGCTGCATTATTTACAATTTTTCACCAAATGAATATATATTGATTTTCTCTCGGTTTTTGGTTGGTATAGGAGATTCGATGATTTTTGTCAATCTGGTTATCATTTTGAGCCAGTGGTTTAAAGCCAACGAATTTGTAAAATTATTGGGTGTGATCTCGCTTTTTTCGAGCCTAGGCTCATTAATGGCTACTGTTCCCTTTTCTGTGTGGATTTCATTTGCAGGTTGGAGAACACCTTTTCTCACGATAGGTATCATTTTAGTATTATTATCTTATTTTCTATATACAGTGCTTGTATTGAAACCTAAAAGAATCTTTAAAGATGATATCGAAATGAAAAGGAAAAGTGCCAAAAATAAAGAAAGTGTTTGGGTGATTCTTCGCCGAACGATTGCCGCACGTCAAGCTTGGGCAACGTTTCTATGTCACTTTGGGCTAGTTGGGGCGTATGTAGGATTTATCGGTTCATGGGGAGTACCGTATGGAATCCATGTACTAGATTTATCCCGTTCAGAAGCGAGCCAGCTAATGATGTATGGTCTCTTTGGAGCCATTCTTGGCGGCCCTTTAATTAGCTGGATAACAAGCAGACTAGGGACAATGAAAAAAGTTTATACCTTTGTTCACATCGTTACCTTTTTAAGTTGGGGAGGATTGGTTCTATCAGGTGTGAACCCTTCATTTATACTAGTAGTCATTTTGTTTTTCCTCATAGGTTTTGGAAATGGTGCAAGTGCATTGACATTTGCAGTGGTGCGGAAATCCTTTCCTATTGAAGAGGTTGGGGTTGTGACAGGATTCTCCAATATGGGTGGATTTATAAGTGCTGTTTTGCTGCCGATTGTTTTCGGAAAAGTACTAGATTTTTTTCCTCAAGATTCTATCAATATTGGATATCATTATGGATTTATCATTCCTGTTCTGTTTTCTTTGATGGGAGTGGCAGGAGCCATTATGATCAAAGAGGAAAAAACCGAAGAAAAAATCATGTTAAATGCATTATAATGAATGACATAATTCGTGACTCGCACAATGCAAGAAAGGTACAAGGGGGATATATATATGAAAATGGTTGAGCTTCAAAAGGAGAATGAATTTTTGAAGGAAGGCATTGAGGTCTTTTGGAACGTTTGGGGAACTGAAGATAATTATAAGTTTTACGAGGATTGTATTCTTCATTCTGCTGAAACTTCAGAAGACCTTCCAAGATTCTATGTCGCAGTAGATAATGGAAATATTATTGGCACGTATGCTATTTTGAGAAATGATATTAATAGCCGCCAGGATTTATGTCCGTGGCTTGCATGCCTATTCGTCGATAAAGAATACCGGGGCCGAGAAATCGGCGCGAAGCTTTTGGAACACGGTTTGAGCGAGTCTGCTAGAAAAGGGTATAAGAAGCTTTATTTGACGACGGATCTAGAAAATTTTTATGAAAAATATGGTTGGTTACATAATGGATTTGCGTATGGACCAAGTGGCGGGCAGATCAAGGTTTATGAAAAAAGCACTGGCATTTAATATTGTGGATAAAAATATAAGGAGTGTTTCGTCGGTGTCAAGAACCGTGAACCACTCCTTTTTATTATTTTAATAGATCAAATCCCTGTGGGAGTGTAAATCCTAGAACAAAGAGGATAACAAAGACGATAGAAAATGCAATCCATATTAGGTCTGTTTTCTTTCCCTTTTGATTCCGGACAATCACCATTTCGAATAGACCAATCATTACTATACCGAGTATTGCCTTTAAATAGTAAGATAGCGGAATGGAATAAGCTGAAAAGAAGAGAATACAACCTGTGACGATTACGAGAATGTAGGTAGCTCGCAAAACCATATGCCATATTTTAATATTTTTACCTTTGTTTTGAAGAACAGCAATGATGATTAGAAAAATTAGCGACAAGACAAGTGATGTTAAGTGTGCATGCGTCATTTAAAATTACTCCTTTTATAAAATGAATGATTTGTTCTACAAACACTAGTCTAATAGAGAAATATAAAAGGATTCTAAACTAAGTATTAATTTTTTCTTAAATAGGTAAAGGTTCTTAAAAAAATGGTTTCGATAATTTTCAAAAATTGAACAATATGTCTTGGAAATTATCTGAATTTACTGTAAGATAGAGAAAATAATAAAATTCAAATGATGAAAACACGATGATTGGGAGTAATAAGGAATATTTATTGCCCAGAGAGCTGTCGGCTGGTGAAAGACAGTCAATAAATTCCCCAACTCGCCCAGGAGTGGTAGGGCTGATATGTAGGTCTTAACGGTTGACCGCCGTCATTAAGTCTTAAAGTGGGTTCGTTTGTTTCTAAACGAGCCAAAAAGAGTGGTACCACGAAGGCAAAGCCTATCGTCTCTTATGAGATGATAGGCTTTTTTATGTTTATAAAATTATCTGAAAAGGTGGTTGTTTTGAATGAGAAATATTGAAAAGTATTCCCGAGGATATTTTATGCCCCCAGTTAAAAGTTTGAAATGGACAGAGAAGGAATACATAACGGAGGCTCCTACTTGGTGCAGTGTGGATCTGCGGGATGGAAATCAAGCATTAGTTGTCCCTATGAGTCTTGAAGAGAAATTGGAATATTTTCAGCTGCTTTTGGAAGTAGGTTTCAAGGAAATAGAAGTGGGCTTTCCTGCTGCTTCCGAAACAGAATTTCAGTTTTTACGTACATTGATTGAACAGGATTTGATTCCAGAGGATGTTACGGTCCAAGTGTTAACACAGTCTAGAGAAGCGATTATTAAAAAGACTTTTGAAGCACTTAAAGGTGTGAACAAAGCGGTGGTGCACTTATATAATTCTACTTCAGTAGCACAGCGTGAGCAGGTATTTAAAAAATCGAATGAAGAAATTATCGATATTGCCGTAACAGGTGCTAGATTGCTTAAAAAATATGCAGCTGAGACAGAAGGGACCTTCCAGTTCCAGTATTCTCCAGAAAGCTTTACGGGTACAGAAATGGAGTTTGCACTGGAGGTTTGTAACTCGGTACTTGATATTTGGCAGCCTTCTGCTGAGAACAGGGTGATTATTAATCTTCCAGCTACAGTGTCAATGTCCATGCCACATGTTTACGCAAGCCAAATTGAATTTATGGGAGATCATCTAAATTACCGGGACAACGTCATCCTTTCTTTACACCCACACAATGATAGGGGAACCGGAGTTGCTGATGCAGAGCTGGGAATGCTTGCCGGAGCGCAGAGGGTCGAAGGTACACTGTTTGGAAATGGGGAAAGAACTGGTAATGTAGATATCGTCACGCTTGCATTAAACATGTATTCACATGGGGTTGATCCTCAGCTTAATTTTGAAAATATCCGGGAAATTATCAAGAAGTGTGAAAAATTAACAAGAATGAAAGTTCACGAAAGACATCCATATGGCGGCGACCTCGTCTTTACTGCATTCTCAGGTTCCCATCAGGATGCAATTTCCAAGGGGATGAAATGGCGTGAGGAAGAAGAACGTCAATACTGGACCGTACCTTATCTATTAATTGATCCAATGGATATTGGCAGAGAGTATGAAGGAGATATCATCCGAATTAACAGCCAATCTGGTAAAGGGGGTATTGGCTATATCCTTGAGCAGCATTATGGGCTTGATATGCCTGCAAAAATGCGTGAGAACTTTGGATATAAGGTGAAAGATGAATCTGATCGAATGCACAAGGAAATTAAGCCAGATGAAATTTATGAAATTTTCACTCATGAATATGTGAATATTAGTGCTCCGCTCACGTTTATCAATTACCGCCCTACTCAAGGCAATCATTACGAAACGATTGTATCAATCAGTATAGAAAACGAAGTGCATGAATTTACTGGTGACGGGAATGGGAGACTTGACGCCATCAGCAACATTCTTCAAAGCCAGCTTGACATCCAATTTAAAGATTTAGTTTATAAGGAGCATGCGCTAGAAAGTGGTTCCCGATCAAACGCTGTTTCTTATGTGGGTATTACTTCTATCGATGGTACTGAATATTGGGGCTGCGGGATTGACGCTGATATTATGACATCCTCTGTAAAAGCTTTGTTTAGTGCCGTTAACAACATGGTAACCACTCTCAATGTACCAATTGAAAAAGGATTGTCCTTTAATAAAAGAAGTTAAACCCGGGGTATTTAAACTACAAATTTCTCGTTGGAATAATAATAAACCTTGATATAAATCAATTAAAAAAGATAACCATTATCATACAATAGAGTGGTGATAATGTATTGGTTACTATTAAGGTGAAACGAGGAGAAATATGCGTACTTTATTATTTCAGGGATATTTGTGGGGTTATATACTAAGTAAAGCAAATAAAACATTTACGATTAATAGACTAAATAAAGCCGGTAAAAACAAGGAAAAATTAGAGCTAATTAATAAGTTAGTTTTAAAATGCACAAAAAAATTAGTTGAAATTTCAGGTGCTGAAATAACCGTAACTGGAATAGAAAATGTTCCGTTAGATGAAGCAGTATTATATGTCGGGAACCATCAAAGTAATATGGATATTCCTCTATTATATTCAACAGCTCCTCAAACGATGGCGTTTGTGGCTAAAAAGGAAATGGAGAAGATTCCTTTATTGGGTTTTTGGATGAAAGAGCGTGGCTGCGTGTTTATCGATAGGAATAACGCTCGTAGTTCCTTAAAGGCCATCAATCAAGCGATTGAAAATTTAAAAATAGGTCTGCCAATGGCCATTTTCCCAGAAGGAACGAGAAGTAGGGGACCTCAAGTTGGTGATTTTAAATCTGGAAGTTTAAGAATTGCTATTAAATCAGGAGTTAAGGTGATTCCTGTTTCCATCAAGGATTCATACAAATTGTCTGAGAAAAATGAGAAACATACCAATCCGATAGTATCAGTGCATTATTCGGAACCGATTAATTCAAAAAACTATAAAGATACAAATGAACTCGCATCAGAAGTTCTGGCACAAATAAAAAAACATTTGTGATATAGTTCGTTTTTTCCGTGGGTCCAAAATATATTCAACTATAAAAATCAGGGGGGATGTGAATTCATCTTTCCTGGTTTTATTTTGTTACTAGCAAATTAATTTAGAGGAATTGAAAAATTTCTATAGACGAAACTTTACATCCAAAGTTGAATAGAATAGGCAGGAGGGTGATTATCCAAATTATATGGTGCTCAGCAAGTAGAACAAATCATACCATCCTTTGATACAGCCAACCAAAACATAAAATGATACTTAAATAGATTGGAGGTATGTTCATGCAGTTATTTTACACAGTCCGTCATGGGGATACCCTTTATCAGATTGCGAGACGCTGGGAGTTACCGGTAGAATCGCTGATTGCAGCGAATAATCTGTCCTCGCCAAACACGATTTTTGTCGGGCAGCAGCTTTCCGTCCCTCCTGGAGTGGATGTCATTCGTGTGAAACCAGGAGATAGTGTTTATCAAATTTCACAAACCTTTGGGGTTCCAGCTTCCGTTATTATACAATCAAATCAGCTTCAGCACCCTTATGTAATCCAAACTGGTCAATTGTTGAAGGTACCGCCCGGTGTTCCTTACTATGTGGTCCAGCAGGGAGACACACTATTCCAAATCGCAAGCCATTTTAACGTAATAACAGGGGGAAGAAGCAACTTCGAGTTAATTATGAAGGTTAATAACTTGTCATCTATCGTTATTTCACCAGGGATGCAACTCATCATTCCATACGCTCCTCCTGGTGACAGAGGTTTACTTGCTTATACCTCCAATCGAAGTGGCAGTTATGATATTTGGATTTATAATCCTAGTAATGGTGTAAATGAACAGATCACTAATGGATTAGCAGAATCTTATTCGACTCCATTTTGGTCACCAGACAGCACAAAGATCGCCTTTGTTGGAAAAAGTGGAATCCTCACCATTCTTAATATAGTTGATAAAAGTATTGCGCGAATTGACCAGTTTTCTGATGGATTGGGTGTTTTTCTAGATTGGTCTCCGAATAGCCAAGAGATTGTTTATACAAAACCAAATGGGTTGGTGCTATACAATGTCAACACACATCGTGCTCGAAACCTAAATAGTAATGGTGCAACAGACGCACAATGGTTTCCAAGCGGGACTGAATTACTCTTTCAGGCAGCAGATACCAAGGGAGTAAGCCAGCTTTTTCGCATCAAAACTAATGGAACGGGGAAAGTCCAAATCACTCGAAATACAGGTGGACGACTTAATGATGTTCGACTATCTGCTGACGGTACCTATGCTTTATATACGACCCCAGGTGCTAGTATTTCCATTATTTACATTGTAAACCTTGCGACTGGAAACGTGGTAGAAGTAAAAGGAGGTCCATTAGCGAAAAATTATTTCCCAACCTGGTCACCGGATTCTTCAAGTATTGCCTATAGTGCAACTGCTTTCGAAAACATTGGATATTTCTCGCTGATTAGGACGGCTGGAAGACAAGGAATGAACGAAGTTACGAGGGCGATTTCCGATTGCTTTGCGACCCCAGTGACCTGGTCACCAGATAGCAGGAAAATTGCCTATCTTTCTGGATGTAAACAGCAAGGCAGTTCCAGTGAAATCTGGGCGGTGGATTTAACTCATCCTGTTCCGATCCAACTTGTAGAAGGCGGCTCAATTACCGCATTGCAATGGTCACCATTACCAATCCCTTTTCTCAAAAAAACATACTCCAATTCAGCCTATAAGGTTCGTTTCCAATATCCATCCCATTGGAACCGAGTGAACGATGAAAGATACGAAGGAGAGGATGGTTTCTTTCAAATTGCAGCCATAGCCTCTGACCACCCGATTGAAGTGGTTTGTCAAAATGAAGCCTTCCACCAACTCAACCCATATGGCACCCAACCAACCATTCAACACACACAAATCCAAAATCAATCATCCTGCTTCATTTATCCGTCTCAGGACCAGCCTGCGGAAATGAGAAATCAAGCAGCATTAATTGTCCAGTATCCTACATCGGTAGTAATAGAAGGAACGGAATACAATTACTTTATCCTTTGGGCAGATCAGAACCATATAAGGGAAATTAGTACATCACTTACATTTCTGTAAGATGTTATTATTAATCGGGTTGCTCTTTCTTTAGAGCAACATTTTACAACGTAAATAGTCCCCTTGTCATAAGACAGGAGGACTATTTTATCTATTATGTAATATTTTGTTTTAGCTATCATTGAGTTTTAAAAAAAAAGAACCCACTGCAACGGTTCGTTTAGTGGGCTCTAATAAAGGTATATTTCTGCTGCAAACTAGTAAATTCATTATTTCCTTTTTACTAATAGAGAATGAGCATTTCCGACTTTTTCTTCTAAATAACTTAAAGAGTATTTTCCGGAAGGGTCTGTTAAGTCACCAACAGCACGGGATAGGTTATCGATTACCATTGTTAGGAGTTCAGGCGGAATTTGGACTTCCCTCAAATTTACCTCATCCATTATTTCATGAGCGAGCCTCTGGATTTTTCGTAAGCGCATACCCTCAGATGTCATCATTTTTCACTTCCTCCTTCGATATCAGCCTGCCAAAAATATATGTGCCTCGAACAAATTCTTGCCAAAAATTTAATAATTCAATTAATTTAGTATCTGAATTTACAAAAACGATTGACATTGATAATCATTATCAATTATTATCAAATCAAATAGATTTTTTGCGGGGGATGGAAATGAATCAAATACAATCGATAACTGAAGAGAACTTAAAAGACTTCATCGCCTGTCCATATAAATTTTATTTTGAGTTTATTGAGAAGAGAAAAAAGTCGATAAACTGGAGGCAAGTCGTCCAACATGTCGTGAATAAAGTTGTGTATTCCTTTTACAAGCTTCCAGCCGAACACCGTCATTCAGGAAAAGTGTTAAGGTTGATTGATGAATATTGGAGTAAGGTTTCTCCCCGAATATTTGAATCCAGGATTCAGTATTATTTGGTCATCGCGAAGATAACAGATTATCTAATGGAAAATATCACAGCCGAATCGAAGAAAACACCACCCTTATTTTTGTTTGAAAAACTAAATACATATATCGAGGAACTGGAAGTGGACTTATCATTAACCTTTGATGTTGCAGAGTGGTCTGATTCCTCCTTTGTGATAAAAAAGTACTTAGTCGACGCTACGCCAGAAATGTTAACGCTTTACTATCATTTGTCGATCGTTTTTTCTGAAAAAGTATTGAAAAGAACCCCGAAGCGAGTAGAAGTCGTTACGCTGCTCGACGGAAAGAGGCATGTCTTCATACCAACCCCTGAAGATTTACAGGAAGGTCTTAACTATTTACAAGTCATGAAATATTCCATTGAGGACCCTTCTAACTACTTTAAGACGAGCAACGTACATGAATGCAATCTATGTCCGTTTGTTAAGGATTGTGATCACGATACACAAGAATTCAACCACAAAAAATACTTGTCGTAACAGTTGTTAAAATATCTAAACTCCCACTCAATTGAATGGGAGTTTTTTTTGTTCATCGTGAGACTAGATTTTGAATAGAGATCCCATGATATGTACAGTTTTTTGCTAAACTTTTACAATTGGGTCATGCGTTATAAATGTTTTGAATAGGATAGGAGTAATTATTCAATAGGGGTTATTTTACCGTGTGCGCTCGTTAGTGAAAGGAGTTCAAAGAATGATAGGTAAGTATAAACATCTTGTTATCATGCAAGTTCTGTTTATTTTTTCCTTTTTCATTTTAGCTTCAGCGGTGGAAGCGAAAAGTGATTCCAATATTCCTAAAAATAAAATAGTCGCTCTTGTGTATGATGATTCAGGCAGTATGTGGGAACAGTCTGGAAATGTTCCTATTGATAATTGGAAATATGCGAATTACGCTCTTCAAAGCTTTGTTGCACTCTTAGAAAAACAGGACCAGTTAAGGGTTGTTTCGATGAGTTCACCAACTGTACCGGAGCCGATTGAATTAGATGAAAGACTCCGTCAGCACGAAATTGATCAGATTCGAGCATGGACGGGGAAAAGAAGTACTCCACTAGAATCTTTGCATACAGCGATAAATGAATTGAAAAAAGCTGTTGATAGCAATAAAAACTCTGATTTCTGGCTAATCGTTCTGACGGATGGAATTTTTAATGAACTGAACCATCTTGAACAAAAACTAACCACTGCACAAATTGAAGAGAACAAGAGGGGCCTTTTTGAAAGCTTGAGAGAGCTAAAAGAGAAAATGGATCAAACTGGTGCTAGTTTTCACAGCACCTTGATTCCCATTGAGTCCTATTTGAGCAGTGATGAGTTAGAAATCATGGCTGATTTTAAAAGACAATGGACAGAAAGTTCAGCTGGGAATGTGTTAGTGAGCAATGGTGAGCAAGATATCATTCAACGGATTAATGAGGTCGCAGCTCTCATGACCAATCGAGATCCAAGTGAACAGGAGAAGTTTGATTTACATCCTGTTTGGGACGGGAACCAATTAGTCTTAGAGTCTCCATTCCCGTTAAGGAGAATTACTCTCATTGAACAGTCGGCTGAAGAGAATGCTTCCTTTAAAGAATTTTATATGAACAACCAACGGCTTGAACAAGGAATGGAGGGTCCATACAAAGTTATTACCCCCGATGACCCAGCAAAATTACATCCACCCATTCAAGGAACATTCACGCATTTCAAAAACGTGAAGGGTGACGGTGTTATCGAAAGAGGCACATACAAAATAGTTTTTGATAAGCCGCTATTCGAGGAACAACAGAAATCGATCAAGATTTTAGCAGAACCGGCGATTGATTTTAGAGTGGACTTTAAAAAGAACAATGGTGATGGGAAACTGACTAGTGATCGTGAAGTTTTCTTTGCAGGCAGTAAGATGAGGCTTGAAGCGACTCTATTGAAAAGTGAGAGTAATGATGAAGAAATCGATTTAAGTGATATAGATGTGAAAAGTTTGTTTGAAGTAGAAGCTGAAATGGATGGAGTGAAGCTCTCCCTTAAATATGATTCTAAGGTTAATAAATTCATCGGGGATTTCACGTTACCACAAAAGCAAGAAATTCCTGTTAACGTAAAAGTTAATATTAAAGGATTCTATCAAAAAGTAAAGGAATCGAGTCTTCAAGTTAACCCAGCGCGAAAGTTGAGCCTTGTGGCCAATACTGATACCTGGAGTACACCGTTAGACAAGTTAAACGAAGCAGCTCCCTTTGTGATTACTCCCATGGTGAATGGAGAGGAAATGACTTCGGAAGAGCTTAAAAAGGTTTTCAATAAACTAAAAATAGAAACCTCGAGTCAGCTAAAAATTGAAAAAGAACAAAAAGGGAATCAAATTTTTATCTACCCTAAGGGTTTATCGCCGATTTTTCGAACATCGGCAGGTGACGTGCCGCTTCATGTTACCCTTCCCGGTCAGTATCCTAATGAAGTCGCCAAAGAGACGTTTACATTAACCATTGAAGATATCTCACCACTGAAAAAATATGGAAAGGATGCGGTAAAAGCATTACTTTGGCTGGCTCTGCTTGTATATATCATTGGAATCATCATAAAACCAAGGTTTGACAAAAACCGGATTTCATTAGAATACAAGCATAGCAGGAAAAGAGAGAGGCTCCGGGATGCTCGCGGGATGACAGAAAACTTCCATACCAATTGGATTAAAAGATGGCTTGTTCCCTATTTGGCGGAAAAAAAGTCGATTGGCGATTTAACATTTAAGGCAGATCGAAAAAAGGACCGTGTTTTACTCGTGAAAGAATCCCAGGACCCTAACCTCATTGTGAGACATGAAAAGCTTGAGGGAAGAAGTAAAAAGGCAGATATACCAATCTATCATAACGATGAGATTCAAATTGAGAGAAGTAATGACCATTCAGTTTATATATTTAAATCCCATTAAAAGTACTTTAAGAGGTGGTAACCAAATGAGCTTTAATGTTCCAACTATATTAATCGGTTTAGGCGGAATAGGGAGTAATATTGCCAATATGGTATATGGCCGTGTTCCCCCCGAGCAGCGGGGAAGAGTCGCTATTCATGCGTTTGATACGGATGCCAATAGTATTTCAAAATTAGAGCACCTAAGAAATAGTGCTACCCAAACAAGCACAAGCCATTCAGTTAATGAATATCTTCAGGCGAATAAAGAGGTTCTAAAATGGTTTCCGAATAATCCCCAGATCAAACGGAAAACGATGACAGATGGAGCCGGCCAAGTTCGGGCGGTATCAAGACTTGCTTTTCGTTCAGCGATGTCACAAGGGAAATTAAATGCCATGTGGGATGGGATTGAACGAATTTTCCCTGTCGACAGCCATGCCCAATCGTATAATGTCCGAGTCATTATTATTAGTTCCTTAGTGGGCGGTACCGGATCAGGGATTTTTCTTCAAATCGCCCTCTATCTGCGTGAAATGCTAGAGCGTAAGTTAAACTCGGAAAGTGTACTCATTCGCGGCGTTTTTTTACTTCCTGATATTTTAGTAAGAAGTAATACGGTTGACCAAACGGAGTGGGAAGCCGTCCAGGGGAATGGATACGCCAGCTTAAAAGAACTTAACGCGATAAGCTTGAGCGCCTCGGGTAATCACAAACAAAATGTGACGATTGAACTCGAATATCGACCAAATCAAATTGATTTAGAGGGAAGAACCGCACATGCGATTACAGATAAACATCTTCCTTATGATTTTTGTTTTCTTTTTGATTACGAAAACACAAAAGGACAGCATTTAACAAATGTTTCAGAGTATATGGACCAGGTTGCACGTTCTGTGTATCTCCAACTCTTTAGCCCGATTTCAGTAAGAAGCTTTTCACAAGAGGATAACCAAATAAGAAGTTTGGTCGAATCAAACGGTCAAGCACGGTACTGCGGTGCGGGTGTTGCCTCCTTAACCTATCCTTATGAAGAGATTGTTGACTATTGTGGTTTAAAATGGTCAGTTAGTGGATTAGATGACTCTTGGCTTCGATTAGATAAGTTATTTAATGATGAAAAGAAGCGGCATGACGATGACCTAAGAAATGGAATTAATAATGAAAAACCAAAGATAAGAGAGCTTTATGTTAAGTACTTTGAGCAGATTGTGAATGACCAAGAAAAACCGAACCCGTTTTTCCGTCAGCTTGAATTCCAGGTTCATGAAATTGAGGATAAAGGTAAAAAAGGCGCTTCGAAGGCCGATATTTTCTTGGCTGAGGTAGAGGAGTATGCCAAAAAAGTGCTGAGAGATGATGTGGAATTAAAAGAGGATTATGAAGATCATTGTGTACTTGATGAAGGAAAACTTAAAATAAAAGATCGAGCAAAACAAGAAATTAATCGAATGGAATCCGCCCTA
The DNA here is from genome assembly GCF_013396335.1 of Bacillus sp. EB106-08-02-XG196. Classification (GTDB taxonomy): domain Bacteria; phylum Bacillota; class Bacilli; order Bacillales; family Cytobacillaceae; genus Neobacillus. The sequence goes on along the minus strand of NZ_JABWSY010000012.1, from coordinate 10,629 downwards.
GAAGACTATGCCAAAGAAATTCATAAAAAAATTAATGAATATAGTCATTTTATTGTCTATCAGATTATTGACTCAGATTATCATGCGCCAAATGGCGGGAATGGAAACAGGTACCAACTGAATACATGGATTCTAAAAAAAGATTCACCGATACATCCAGTTGGGGTGCGATATCTTCTTTACAGTATTCACAATAAGCTTATAAAGAAGATTTCCCAATTAAAAGAGGAGAATCGCAGATTTAAAGAACAGATTGACCGCTATCAATATATTTATGATTTAGATCGCAGCGATGGTGACGTAGATGACGCGGTTCGACGTGTGGATAAAGCGTTAAAACAGAGCTTTATTTCCAGTGTATTTCGAAATCAATATAAAGATTTTATTGATGAGTATACGGAAAAGGCAACTCATCAACTAGGTACCCTTAATCGCTATAAATATTCCATGTTGTTAGAACTAGTCTACTCAGCACTTAATCAATCTATCAAGGAAATGATTGAGGATTGGCAAAGATTCTTTGATCATTTAATTGAAACAAGAGAAACGCTCTTGATGGAAATAAATCAATTAGCAAGAAAGTTTGATGGTGTGAGCGATCCAACGAAAATGTATGTTCTCGCAAATAAGGAAATGCTCGAGCAAACGTGGGATCGGATTCGTCAGTCAGTTGATCATGGTTTTTTGCCAGACAGTATCTCTCAGAGTATTTATCAGAGTCTCTACAACCGTTTTATTGAGCGGAAAAACAATCGAGGGGCTGAGGAGTTTTATAAGGAAACAAAGGTGGAAATATTCTTTAAAGAGAATGTTTTAAACTTTTGCCGAAAGGAATTAGCGAGTAAACACCATGATAAATTAGATTTAACCATCACCCAAGCACTCAAAATTGAGGCTGGTCGATTAGGGCTGGACCCAGATGAGTATCTTTATAAGAGAATGAAGGCTATAGAGGAATTAGCACAACCTTATGTTCCGATTACAAATGATTATCGAAGTTTGAAATATTGGGGACTCCATACGGAAAGTTTTAACCTGCTCTCGGAGCAGCTGCAAAATGAGTTATTTAACGAAAAGCAAATTGTGGATGATGCCTTTAAGCGGAATGAAATCGTTTGTTATCGTGCCCATTATGGATTATCTGTCAGTGACTTTACCAAATTTTCTGCCGGAAAAAATGGAAAGCCCCCAGGTGTTTATTATGAGGCTTATCACCGTTTAGTGAGTAAGCTTAATGAGGATGAAAATCGAACGATTACGCCTCATTTGGACAGAAATTGGCATCTCCCTGCGTATATGCCAGACTTAAATCCGGAACGCGCTGAGCTTGAAACCAATCGTACGGACCGTGCTTTATTATTAGGGGTAATCTATGGCTGGCTCCAGTTAGTCAACTCTGACGGGAAGAGAGTCTATCAATATAGTGGAAATCAAGGCACAAAATTATTATTGAAATTTGGAGAAAAGGTAGAAGAAGATACCTATTTACTTCATGAAGCATTACCTCATAATCCTGTTATCTATGATGAAATTCTAGAAAGATTCCAAGAAACACAAGAAACTCAAATCAGGAATAACCGAAACATCAATGAACACTTGTTTTTTATTGGAGCCATAGAAATTTCAAAAGTAAGAAAAGCTGGAATAGGGAATATCCTAGATTTGGTCTTGGCGTATGACCAAGAATTTATTTCCAATCCTTCCTTAATGGAGCGAGCAGACCGTTTACGACAATGTCTGTTAACGGAGATCTGTGAATACTTCAAAAAGGTTAAGAGAACGGAGTCTGCCAAACGGGGCGCTGCCAATTTGATTTACCAGCTTTGGAAGGAATCCGAGGTCAGACAAAGAACACCACAGGATTCAGAAGAGTACCACAAATGGTTAAATGATATTAATAATAAACTTAACTCTCTAAATCAAGAACGAGTTTTAGTATAGCTTTTAAAAAGGAGTGATACTTGATGCACTCAATTGTTATAAATTTCGGCAAAAAATATGAGGACTGGCATTTAGTTGAGCCATTCTTTTATAAGCTGCAGAATAACAACGAATTAACATTTTATTGGGAGGAAGAGGCCCCGACCTCTAATCCTCTTTTTTTACCGCTAGTTGAAACAATGATTGAACATCTGGACCGTCATCGAATTAAGGATTGGCAGTTGATTATTCTATTAAACTTAGATGATGAGTTAAATAGGGTGTTAAGACTCACCACGCATCTCTCGAAAATAAGGAAAGACCTGCTTGACCCTTTAAAGGACAAGGGATTCTATCCGACTCAAAGCATTTTACATTTAGTTGACATGATCAAGAGAACTTCTAATTATGCACCAATAGAGGAAGGGTTAAAACGCAATTGGGAACTTGACCATTATGGCTATCTGCTGAAAAGCAATGATTGGCCAATCGTGGGTAATGCTTTCTGTGAGGAGGAAATTAATCAACTCGATGAAGAATGGGGGGAACCCATTCAACTTCAAGATATTATCTTAGACCAGCCCGGTGCAGAATTCATGGAGGCTTTAGAGCTGAAATGTGAGCGGGTCACGACCTGCCTAGCGAAAAAGATAGACAAAAAGAAAGATCTTTTGTTGTTGCGTCGAGAGAAGATGAGTAAAGATGAATGGATGTACAAGGGTCAGCTCGATATCATCATGGAAGATTTTGAGAAAAAGATTAAGCAAATACGCACACTGCCATTAACCCCTTCTTTAACGTTTTTTACTCCTTCCAGAGAGATTTCAAGCAGTTTGAAGTTTCATGTGGGTATCCAAAGTGAAATCGGTGATATTCGTTTGATTCGTCAGGAAATCGTTAGAAGTTCTCATCGGGAACGAATGAAAGGTTATATGGAACTGGCCTATTATCTTCTCACAATCAGCCAACATCCAAACCTAATTGAACGGTTGGATAAGGGAAGTACCAGTGTGATTCAGATTTCATTGGAAAATGAGAGGCTGGAAACATTACTTAATCATTATTTTAAGAGTTTGGTAACAGCAAAAAGGCAATTAGAGGATCAATTTTTGCTCCAAAACCAGTTTCATACTAGTCGATTTCGAGACGATGATTTTCCCCCATATTCGGCAGCAAGTATTGAAAAGAGAAGAGATGTTCATCAACTACTGTCAGCGAGGTCCAAAATTACCTATCAATTCTATGATCAGTGGGAGGATCAGCTTTATATAGCTGAAACCATTCTCCTTAACCGCGAAAATGAACTGCTAGAAAATTCGAGAGAAGCTATAAGGAAATTGAATGTATTAAAAAGGAGAAATGACTTTCTAGAAGAGGAAGAAACGATTGAAATCAATGACTATAAACAGGACATCCTCCAAAAAATTGGTGTGGTGCAAAGGGATGTCATCCATTCAGCCCCAGGAATATCTGAAGCTATTTCTAAATGGAAAAGTTTTGTGACACATGCGAAAAAACAAATGCATTTTCTTCTGCAGTTACTGCCAAATCAGCGTCAGTTCCTGATGATGAGTATCCTGACTTTTATCATCCTATTCATTCCTTTCCTGCATTTGCTGTGGTCAAATGAATCTGCTGAGGTACCAGCCTATTTTTACGGTATTGTTTTTGTTGTCACGCTTCTTGTTACTTATTGCGGGTATTTTTTTACTCAACGAATATCCTATTTTCACATATGGAAGTTTCAAGAACAAACCTATGAGTATACCGAGAACATTTATCAAATGCAAGTCGAGGCTCAGCACAAATATAATGACTACTTAAACCATTTATTCAAGCTTTTTTCGTTACGTAAATATCTCGATAAATTATCCTTGCTCGGAGAAAAAAAGAAGGAAGAGAATCTTCTTTACCGCTACCATCTAGTTAAATTAGACGAATTCGTTCAGAGGACGAACCGGTTGCTTCATATCCTGCAGATGAATAAAGGACCGATTTCTACTGAACACGAAATTAGAGTACCAGAAATTAAATTTGAAAAAAGTATCATCGAGAATCCTATCTATTCTCCGTTTCAGCAGCTAGGGGTACAGGGGTCAAACGGACATAGAATTGAAGTGTATCTCGGCAGTGCCATCGAACAATACCAATCAACTTTTATTAATGAACTTGACCAAATTCGAGTCCAAGATGATAAGGTGTATAAACTATGAACTCATACCTTGAAGTGTTTGGAAGTTTTCTGGTTTTATGTCTCAGTATCACGCTTCTCTATACGGCCAATTTTTCCCAGGAGCAACGCTATAAACAACTTGTCTTTCCGCTAGCGGCTTTGTTTATCTGTTTATCCTGGCTTCTATTGGATGAGTGGATTACAGGTATATATGAAGAATTTCTTAAGGAAAGAATGCCCTTTCTATTATCGAATATCCAACTGTTGATAAATTTAACGATTTTGTTCTCGGTTTTGAGTGTAAAATGGTGTTGGAAAATTGCCGGAAGTTTGCCTTATACGACTCTTGGAAATACGCGCTTATTGAAACCCTTTGTGAAATTAATGAAAAAGGCTGGTTCTATTTTTTATCCGCAAGAACTTATGGACAGATCGAAAACGAAGCTATTGGAGCAGGGTGCAGTTTCGCTCGTTTATTTTAAAAGCCGGGGAAAGATCTATCTAAAAAAGGAGTGGACCTATCTATCTGCCTTTTTCAAGTTTGCAGCTATTTTCCCGCTACTTCTTATGGTGCTTCTTATTATTGCCAATGTATACGAACTTTCGATGATTCAGTATTTGCCTGCCTATCCGATTATCTCCTTTGTTCTATTAATGGAGATTGCTTGGTTTTTAAATGGTCAAAAGGTTCCATATAGTGAAGGTTTTATTGCTGGTAATGATGCCGTTTCTAGAAGACTTACAACCTATGAAGAATTATTTCATCAATACAAGGAATTATGGGAAGACCGATTGCTGGCTGCTGGGATCGTAAGAGAAAATGAGCATTTTCATCATCGAAAAGATCATTTCTCCTATGATAATATCTCGCCAGACCAGGAACATCAGTTAATTATTCACTCTATTTGTGAAGGATTAAAGAAAAAGAACATGATCATCGATGAAAGCTATACGACAATGATGTCAGAAATCATTCAAGAACATGATGTAATGATTGAGGATGTCAATTACAACGATTTCTCTTCGTATTTCTTTCCGGCTTTGTATCATTTGCTGGCCAAAAATAAGAAGATATTGATCATTACCCACAGCCAAGGTGCTGCAGAGGAAGCGGTAGAATGGGTGTCAACGGGAATTAGAGAAGTGTCAGGGGTGGACCAGTTATGGAAGGTCAGCACCTACTTAAATGCCCTCGAACAAAACACGAATTCCGATGTATTAATTGTTTCACCTGTTAACTTAAAGGAGAAACGATTTTTGCATTACTTACGTCAGTTAGAAAAAACAAAAACATTGGAAGGAGTATTGTTGTTACAGGCAGAAAAGCTGATTCCAACCTATTCCACCATCATTCATGCTTTTAACCTAAATGTGAGGGAGCTAATTGGAAAAAAACCACAATATATTATTTTAACAGAGTGGTATGAAGGATTAGAACATACCGTCCGATCACTTCTGCAATGTGAGCCTAGAGATATCGTTGCTTCGTCCAGCACAAGTCAAAACTTACACTATATGGTTTGGAAAAATGAAGGTGAAAAATGGTTTCAGCATAAGATCCTGCCAAAAATTTCACATCGTCACTTAGAGGCGGAAGTAGTCTTATCCATGCCAGCTTTAAAGGCGAATATTGAACCAATACACTTTATTAATCAACAGAACACCAATGTTAATGAAAGTATTCAAGAAATCATGGATATGAAGAAGCCGTTATTTGATCTTGGTTTTGACTTAGAAACATTGGACCAAATGGTTAAAATGATTCAGATCCAGGAGAGTAACTTTTCGATTCCGAATGATGATTTTACTCTTCTTCTCATTCGTGATAATCACTACAATTTAGTGGGGCGTTTAAATTTGTGGAAAGGAACAGGTAAAGTGTCTTCCTTCGTTCACATCATCAGTCCGCCTTATTTAATTCGAGATTACTTAGCAGATCAGTTGGACTTCTATATGGGTTCCAATCGGACCATTGCCCCTTTAGCGCCTCGCTTATCTCAATCACTCTGGAGCATTGGTTATTGTCTGTTGGAGCGATTATGTCATTTTTATATCATGGAAGAGGAAGTAGAGAGCTATTTAAGAAGAGCGAAAATTGATTCTTACCGCTCGATTGTCGAAGGTGTTCACGAGTTGTTCTCTAACGCCTTTGGTCCTAAATTAGCATACCGATTTACGATTGAATCAGAGGAACTAGTAACCTTTGATACTTCCGAAAAGGATTTTGTAAAGAAGACACGATTTAGGATCCCGTATTCAGTTAAGGAAAAAATTTTACCAAAAGGGTTTCGTTTCATTCAGATTAAGCATAACAACAAATGCCTTTCTGAGATTTTTGAAGGTCACATCTATCAACAATACCTGCCCGGCCAATACCATTCATTTAATGGCGAACATTATAAAATCCAAAAAGTGGATGTAGAGCATGGAGTCGTGGAAGTAACCTTTGAACACATTTTTGAGCAGAAATATTACCGTCCTATTACGGAGTATAAAATAAGCCAGATGTCAGAAGAACGCAATTTTGAGAGTGAAAATATTTCCTTTGAACAGTTTGACGTCATTATTGGAGCGCTGAAGGCCGATGTGAGGATTAACACAAGCGGCTATGTAGAATTCAGTGAAATGTTAAACTTGAAATCGATGAAGGTCCATTCTTATCATCAAGATGAACAGATAACAAGGCATTATAAGAACGGTCATATTTTACGTATTGAGATAAGTCCAAAACTGGGGAAAATTGAAAGTTCCGCAAAAATTGAATTTACTCTCGCGCTATTACTGAGTGAGTTGTTTTTATCCTTATTCCCGGATACACACCATTTTGTGAAGGCATGTGCCCGTTTGGGTGAATCATTCTTTGACCAGACAGATTCCCAGTCCAGAAAATTACAGTTGATATCACCTTCCTTCCAAGTCGATGATGACCCTGAGGAAGAAGGGAAGATCACGCTATACATTATTGAAGATTCACCTGTGCATCTGGGTATTTTAGAAGCCATTCATCATAATTGGGAAAAAATCTTTGATCTTTTAAATGACTATTTATTTTGGTTAGTAAATGAAAGTAACGGGAAAAGTGAATATCTCTATTTTGGTTACGGCCAATATCCTACGGAACTTGCCTTATACGAAACGTTGGCGATTTTAGATACGTTGTTAACGAGGAAAAAAATTAGAGAAGTTCGAACAGAATATCTAGGACGAATGGCAGATGGAGATATCGTAAAAATCACCAGCACTGAAACACAATGTGTGTTCTGTGGCAGGACGGTTTCTGCGGCCCAAATCCATCAACTTAGTGATGGCAGACAAAGGTGCTTTACTTGTAATGAGTCTGCTATCAATCATGTAGTACGAGTTGAGCCGCTTTATAGAGAAGTTCGTCAATTTTTTAGCGATGTATATTTAGTAAACTTACCTGAAGATATAGCGCTATCCGTGTTAAGTGCAGCGGATATTCACAAGACGAGCGGTTTACCTTTTATTCCGAAAGCAGGTAATTCTCGTTTAACTGGTAAAGCCAGCATGGATGGTGATGGCAAACTCAGGGTTTTAGTTGAAAACGGCTCACCAAGAATCCATACACTTTCCACCTTAGCGCATGAATTAACCCATATTTGGCAATTTGAGAATTTACAAGTGGATCAGCTGCACATCGAGGAACTTGAGGGATTTGCCTCATGGGTAGAAGTAGACATGATGACCAAAATGGGAGAAGTTCCGTATGCCAACATGCTTAAAGAACAACTCGAAAACCGACAAGACCCATATGGCAGAGGTTACCGGCTCATAGAAGAGAGATTATCCATACTCCCATACAACACAACTCCATTTGACTTGTATGTACCTGATGAAGTTGGAATGTAATCATATGAAAAAGCTTAGTGTAAAAGAGTTTACACTAAGCTTTTTTAAAATTTAGGATACTGTTCGATAAAATGTTGGTTTATTTTAAAAACACAATATGATGGACAAATCTTTCAGCAGCCCTCTAGGATTTGTCCTTCAATCCCTATATGAAGGACAAATCTTTTAGAAGCTAACTAGGATTCGTCCTTCAGACCCTGTATGAAGGACAAATCTTTTAGAAACCAACTAGGGTTTGTGCTTCAGCACCTGTATAAAGAACAAATCTTTCAATTGCCTTCTGAGTTTTGTTCTTGCCAATATATATTTTGATAAATCTAGATTAAGTTCGAAGGTTCCATGAATGAAATATTGTTCTAATGACTGTATTTCATGTAAAATAAGTAAATAAGTCGTTAAGGAATTGTAAATAAATAATGCATGGGGGACATAAAGTGTCATATCAATCGAAAAAAGGTATTAAATTGTTTGCACTAAATTCAAATCAGAGCTTGGCAAAGGAGATGGCTAAGCATTTAGGTTGTGAGGTTGGGAGGAGCTCGGTCACTCAATTTAGTGATGGAGAAATTCAAGTGAATATAGAAGAAAGTGTACGAGGTTCTGACGTATATGTCGTTCAATCGACTTCACACCCGAATAATGACCATATCATGGAGCTGCTCATTATGATTGATGCTTTAAAAAGAGCTTCAGCGAAAATGATCAATGTGGTTATTCCTTACTATAGCTATGCACGTCAGGATCGAAAAGCTAGATCCCGCGAGCCGATTACAGCTAAATTAATTGCAAACCTACTTGAAAAATCAGGTGCTACCAGAATACTGACGATGGATTTTCACTCACCGCAGGTACAGGGATTTTTTGATATTCCAGTGGATCATTTAATTGGAATTCCGATTCTATCTCAGTATTTTGAGAAAAAGGGACTTGAAGATGTGGTTGTAGTTGCACCACATAACGGTGCTGTCGGGCGAGCAAGGAAAATGGCCAAACTGTTAAATACCCCAATTGCTCTGATTGATCGACGACGTCCTGAACCTAATGTTTCCGAAATACTTGAGATCATTGGGAATGTAGAAGGGAAAAATGCGATTATTGTTGATGATTTAATTAATACTGCAACAACGCAGACATTGGCAGCGAATGCATTAGTAGAGCATGGGGCAAAGGCAATTTATGCTTGCTGTACACATGCTGTTCTCTCACAATCTGCTGTTCAAAAAATTGAATCATCGTCGATTCAAGAATTAGTAATCACGAACACGATTGAGCAGACCGAAGAAAAGAAGATTGATAAAATTACGATGCTGTCTGTAGCCCCATTACTAGCAGAGGCTATTGACCGGATTCATAATGAAAGAGCAGTAAGTCCTTTATTTGAATAAATGAAAGAAGAGAGAGCCGTGATATCCACGGCTCTCTTTCTGTGAAATATTTATAATCCAATTTTTTTGTCTAAGATTCCAGTCTTTTTAGCCCCATCAATGACAGTGTATTCATACTTTTTGTAAGCAAACCAATACGCCATACCGATAAAGAGGGCTCCGCCAACGGCATTGCCTAAGAAGACAGGAATGAAATTATTTAGATAATCCATCCAAGTAAGCTGTCCAGCAAATATTGCTGCTGGAATGACAAACATGTTGGCAACGACGTGTTGAAATCCAATCGCGACAAATGCCATAGTTGGAAACCAAATGCCTGCAATTTTTCCAATCATATCTTCACTTCCATAGGATAGCCACACAGCTGCAGCTACAAGCCAGTTACAGCCGATACCTGAGACAAATGCTTGTAGAAAGGTAGCATCTACCTTATGCTCAGCAATATGGATGGTACTCTCTAAGTATGCGCCTGTTTCTGTTAAACCAACTATATGTCCGAAGAAGTAAGCAACGAAAATGGCACCGAGAAAATTGCTGACCGTGATAAGAAGCCAGTTTTGCAGGACCTGTTTCGTTTTAATTTTATTTGAATATCTTGCCAGCGGAACCACCATCATATTTCCAGTGAGCAGTTCTCCGCCTGCAATTAACGTAAGAATCAGTCCGATTGGGAAGACTGAGGCACCTAAAAGCGCGCTAAGTCCGGATATACCTTCAGATAGAGGTGCTGTCACACGTATATATAGCAGGAATCCTAATGAAATAAATGCCCCAGCTTGGAATCCTAATAGAAGGGTTGTTACTAACGGATAACTCGTCTTTTTGATTCCATTTTTAATTGATATTTCTAGTATTTGATCGGGTTTGTATAGTGACATGACCGAATTTCCTTTCTACCTGCATATATTGTGAAGAACGTCACATATTTATTTGTCTTCATTTTAGCGCAATACGGCACAATATGCTGTGAACAATTCTTTAACATTATTTATGAATTATTAAGTTGTTATTTCCGCAGGGTAATCAGCAGCTAGCCATTTAAATATAAATAAATAATACTAGATAATAATAGGTATTATTTGGAACCGGAAATATATTACTTTATAATAAATTTATGGATAAACTATTAAATATGAAAGAAGCCAAACAGTTATTAGGAGTATCAACTCAAACTATTCAAAATTGGGACAGAGCCGGAAGCCGGAAAAATTGCTATCGTGCGCACACTAGGAGGGCGCAGAAGAATTCCCTTAAGTGAAATTGAAAGATTACAAGGGAATG
>NZ_JABWSY010000011.1:223027-227837 GCF_013396335.1 Bacillus sp. EB106-08-02-XG196 | reverse complement strand
TTTTTTGAAAAATCGTAGGTTAGACTCTGATAAAATAAAAAATTGCCGAGAAAGATACCCTTTCTCGACAATCTGAATGACATCATATGGATGTCATCCGGTTCTAATTATTTAATTATTATCCTGAAGCTCTTGGGCTGCTTTCAAATCCCTCTCTTTTATGAGACCCATCACAAAATGGTTTCTTATTGGACAGTCCACACCTGCAAAGATAAACTTTTGCCTTTTTCGTATACTCATTGGCTTCTGAATCAAATAATTGAAAATCACCGCTTACTTCCAATGGACCATTATCAGAAATTTTGATCTTATTTTCCATATATCCTTACTCCCTTGCGTTTTTTATAAGTGAATAAAATTCAGCCCGAAGATCTGGTCGGTTTTCATAGATACCAAGAATACTTGATGTTGTGGTAACAGTATTCGCCTTCTTAATTCCTCTGCTGCACATACACATATGCTTCGCTTCTACGACAACAATTGTTCCTTCTGGTTCTAATACTTCTTCAATGGCATCTGCTATCTGTGTGGTAAGTCGCTCCTGGACCTGAAATCTTTTAGCATAGCCTTCCACCAAACGCCCCATTTTGGAAAGTCCAGTTATTTTCTCCTTTGGGATATAGCCAATATGTGCAACTCCAAAAAATGGAGAAAAATGATGTTCGCATAAAGAATAAAACTCGATATCTTTTATTAGAATAAGCCCCTTATGGTGGATATCAAAAGTTTTTTCTAAATGAAGTTTAGGGTCTTCATGATATCCTTCCGTGTACTCAAGGAATGCTTTTAGAACTCTATATGGAGTTTCCTGTAATCCATCACGCTCTGGGTCATCACCGCAAAGTGTTATTAATTGTTTTATTGCTTCAGAAAAAGTAATAACATTGGCTAAGTTACCATTTTCCTCAACTGTTTGCTTGTTAAATAAATGTGGAAACTTTTCACATAAAAAAAGCAGCTGCTCACTCTTCATGACCACATCATCCCTTTTTGATTTATAGGATTACTCATCCTCTATGATGATACGTGATGTGTTTTCAGAAATAGGTTCATTCAAAATTACCCGAAAAGCACAACATCCATCACCATTTTGAAGTCGCTTCTCTCTCTTTACAGAACACCCTAATAAGTGCGTTAAAACAGAGACGCTTACACTGCAAAGTATTGGCCGCTTCATGGCAACATTATGGAATGGACAGTTACGCTCTATAAGGGAATAAGAATCATCATTATTTTCAACTTCCATAAACGAATCATCTTTCTTATAAAAGTCCTTTAATACGTTTAGGCGTTCGATCGTACTTAGTCCTGTTAACTTTGGTTCCCACTGGTGAATTCTTTCCTCAATCATCGCAGATAGCAAGTTTTTTAGTACATCCTCTCCCAAAAGTGTTAATGTATCGAAAACCTCAATCGTTAAATGATCATAATTTTTTTGGAATAGATGTTCTCCTGCTGTGGTTAAGCGGTACTGCCATAAAGGACGACCAACACCGTTATTCTCAGAAAAGCGTGTAACCCACCCTTCTTTTTCTAGTTGTACGAGGTGTTGACGTACGGCTTCGCCACTAATATCCAAACTTCCAGCCATTTCGCTATTCGTCGACGTTCCTTTATATTTTAACAGGCCAATGATTTTACGGCGCGGTTCTGACAAATGATTAACGAGGATACTCATCAACAACCCATCCTTTTCACCTTTGATTAAATATATTCAAGGACGTATATAATAGTTCAAGTTTTTTATTGGAAAATTTGATTAATTTGCATAATCAAAAAAGTCCTTTCTGCTGAAAGGACTGATTCAACGTGTGTTTTAATATGTTGGGTAGCCGCTATCCTTCCTTGAATAATGGAATGGGTGATATAATGAAAGAAATCGTTAAAGAGGTCCGTTCAATGAAAAAGTCATTTCTATTATCCTTGATTGTATCTATTACACTATTTCTTATATTGTCTCCTGTACTTTTCCAATTAATGGTCTATCTTCACCCGGTCGTTTTAGGTGTTATTTATTTTGTTTAGTTATGGCAGTATTCTGCTTAGTCTTATTTATTCGCAAACAAACCTTAGATCTTCCCTATTCAAAAGTTCGTATTCTATTATTACTCTACTCTCTTGCTTTATTCATTTTGCTATTTTTTCGACCCAGTGACCAAATCTATCAGGCTATTAACCTTGTGCCCTTTTCCACCATCAGCTATTATTTATCCGGAAAAGTGAACGGATTGATTTCCTTTTATAATTTGGCGGCAAATATAGGCTTGTTCATTCCGTTTGGGATTTTTCTGAAAATGAAAGTACGGACGATTTTTCAATTGGCTTATATCCCTATACTCGTTATTTCATTGATAGAGTTACTTCAATATATTACTCAGAGAGGCAGTCTGGATATTGATGACCTCATCTTAAATGTGCTTGGATTTTTCATTGGTTATCTGTTGTATCCATTTTTTACAAAGATTTTTAAAATCTCCTTCAAAAATAAAGAAAAATAAGGACCCCCCTGAAGGTGAATCCTTTGCACTTATTTTTATACAAAGACGAGTAGTAACCATAGGTATAAACTTAGGAGTGTGAAGACTAAGGTTGGCGGAATGACAATAATGGTAACTTTTATATACTCCAACCAGGTTATTTTTATATTATTCTTCTTTAGAATATCCATCCATAGTAATGTTGCCAGGGTACCTATAGGCAGGATTAAGGAACCGATATCACTCCCAATAATATTAGCCAAGTAGACGGTCTGGGTTAATAATGGTTCTAATCCCATTTCAGTTAATGCCAGCGTAGAAACCATTAAGGCAGGATGGTTGTTAAAAATATTGGATAAGAAGGCTGTTATGATTCCCATGGTTACGCTGGCGTGAAGTAAACTGCCATTTACTATGGAACTTAGTTGGTCCACCATCAGGGTCGTTAATCCAATATTGTGTAATCCATATATTAGAATATACATGCTGAAAGCGAAAATTAAGACATGCCATGGAATTTTGGTTAAAACGTCTTTTGGATTTTTCTTTAAATGAATCCATCTCCAGATTAATAAAATGATTGAACCAAGAACAGCTACCAATGAAACAGAAATGTTCAAAAATGAGGCTACAAATAGGCTGATCCTAACGATAAATACAAAGATGAGCATTTGGATCATTAGTTTCTTTTGTTTCTCAAACATATCCTCGTTTTTTCTTTGTAGTGGATGAAAGCGGTTGTTATTTAACAGTGGCAAGGTGTAGGAATGAAGTCTGATTTCTTTAGGGATGTCCTTCTTGAAAACGAGGAGGAGCAGATAAGCCAAAAATAGTAGTCCTATCGTAGCGGGAACAAACATCATGGCTGTTTGTAGATAGAGATCCATTCCGATGATTTTTAGAGCAATTAAATTTACGATATTACTTACGCCTATTGGAGCACTAGAAGCAGTTGCAATTAAGGCACCGCTTAATAAATAGGGAATCTTTTCGCGGTTCTTTAAACCGATATTTTTAAAAATCAGAATGAGAATTGGTGTGGTAATTAAGATACTGCCATCATTGTTAAAAAACATTGTCATCAAAAAACATAGTAATAATGTATACCAGAACAAACGAATTCCGGACCCTTTTGATACCTTTAACATAAGTGCTGCCGTCCATCTAAAGAAGCCGAAACTTTCCAGTACAATGGCCATAACGATGGTTGCGATAATCGTTACCGCCGCTCCTGTTACTTTCGAGCTTATATCCAACAAATCAGTTAGCGAAACGCTGCCGCTTAACATTACGATGAATGCCCCAATCGTTGCTGGAATCGCTTCATTCATATTTTTCGGACGGATAAATATCATTACCATTGTCAGAAAAAAAGCAAATATGGTAATAATCACCGTCGATGGATGATACATATAGGTTATTTCTCTCCCTTCAGTTGACTATAATTTCTTTCTAAGAATTCTCCTTTTCTGTCTTCTCTTGTCCTTTGCTTTATCATACGTAGTTCCTTAGGGGCTTGAACTAAACGAATATCTTGAATTTATGTAAATCAGCAGGTATCTAGAAATTTTATTAAAATAATGGTCGGATAGACGCCTACTTTTAGTAGCTAAACCAATGCCTAGAGGGTGCCTTAATAGGCAACTATCTTACGATTTTCTGGCAGCCACAAAAAACCGGTACTCCGATAGTACCGGTTTGAGATATATTATTTTTTTCCTTTTGAGCCCTTGCTACCGTGCGATCCTTTACTGCCTTTGGATCCTTTTGAACCGTGTGAGCCTTTACTGCCTTTTGACCCTTTGGAACCGTGTGAGCCTTTACTGCCTTTTGACCCTTTTGATCCGTGTGAGCCTTTACTGCCTTTTGACCCTTTTGAACCGTGTGAGCCTTTACTGCCTTTTGACCCTTTGGAGCCGTGTGAGCCTTTACTGCCTTTTGACCCTTTTGAACCGTGTGAGCCTTTACTGCCTTTTGACCCTTTGGAGCCGTATGAGCCTTTACTGCCTTTGGATCCTTTGCTACCGCTAGAACCCTTACTGCCCTTAGACCCTTTGGAGCCGTGCGAGCCTTTCCCGCCTTTGGGTCCTTTGCTACCGTGCGATCCTTTACTGCCCTTGGAGCCTTTGGAACCGTGTGAGCTTTTACTGCCTTTGGATCCTTTGCTACCGCTAGAACCCTTACTGCCCTTTGATCCTTTTTTGCCACCATAACCATACCCGCCATATGAACCTTTACTTCCACCAGAGCCACGTGAGCCCTTAGAACCTTTACTTCCGCCAGAGCCACGAGAGCCCTTAGAACCTTTACTTCCGCCAGAGCCACGAGAGCCC
>NZ_JABWSY010000011.1:126834-222929 GCF_013396335.1 Bacillus sp. EB106-08-02-XG196 | reverse complement strand
ACTTCCGCCAGAGCCACGAGAGCCCTTAGAACCTTTACTTCCGCCAGAGCCACGAGAGCCCTTAGAACCTTTACTTCCACCAGAGCCACGAGAGCCCTTAGAACCTTTACTTCCACCAGAGCCACGAGAGCCCTTGGAACCTTTACTTCTGCCAGAGCCGCGTGAGCCCTTGGAACCTCTGCTGCCACCTGAACCACGACGTCCTTTTTTACCTTTAGGGCCTTTAGGACCTTTGCCGCCACGAGATCCATGGGAACCACTGGAACCTCTGCTGCCCTTACTTCCGCGAGATCCTTTGCTGCCTTTCGTTCCACCAGAGTTTTTACCGCCATAACTATAACCGCGGTTAGATCCTTTTCTGCCGCTAGAACCACGTGACCCTTTAGATCCTTTACTTCCTCCCGAACCACGTGACCCTTTAGATCCTTTACTTCCTCCCGAACCGCGCGAGCCTTTAGATCCTTTACTTCCACCCGAACTGTGTTTGCCTTTTCTTCCTTTAGGACCTTTTCGACCCTTAGGGCCTTTAGGACCTTTCTTTCGTTGAGACCCACCCGAACCGCGCGAGCCTTTGGAACCTTTACTACCACCCGAACCGTGTGAACCCTTGGACCTCCTACTTCCACCAGATCCCTTGCTGCCTCTACTGCCGCAAGTCCCATGACTGCCACGTGAGCCCTTACTTCCTTTAGACCCCCGACTTCCGTCTGACCCTTTGCTGCCATTTGAATCTGAATCCTCACAGAAACATTTTTTGTCTTGCTTCTCATCTGGATTGTTATTTAGAAATAAAACGACGCCATTATCCTTAGCTTTTGACAGCATCTGATTCATGTCCTTCTTCATCTGGGTTTTTCCACCACTTTCCATAAAAATATTATATTCACTTCTAATTTATGGTAATAATGTAGACCTTGATATAGACAAACATATATTTTTAAAATTCATTTCACTAATATTTACCTGTCCACATTTGTCCTATATCAAAATATTGGATGTTTGTACTGCACATTCAACTGGGAAGCTGCATACTATCTAGAAAAAATGTGTGTATAGGAGTATTAATGTGTTAAAATACGAAATCTTCATTAATCCAAAATGGCTTAAGAAAATGGAAGATGATATTTGGGAGAATGAGCATTTCCCTGCAGTCTTAAAAATTGACGATAATCAATACAAGATCGGAATCACCTACCGGGGAAATGTTATTAGAAAGAAGAAGAAAAAGTCCTATAATATTATTTTTCAAAACCCTTATCTCGTCAATGGAGCGCATGAAATTCATCTTAATGCAGAATACGATGATATTTCACTGAGCCGCAATAAGCTCTCTCTTGATTTTTTTGATACTATTGGTGTAATTTCTCCACACTCTAAGCACGTCCTTCTTTATATAAATGGTTTTTGTAAAGGAATTTATTTAGAACTGGAATCTTTTGATCAACATCTTTTGAAAAAAAGAAATCTTCCAGTTGGACCCATCATATATGCCACTAATTATTTTGCAAACTTTTCCTTACTCTCGCCTGAGAACGAACTAAAAACCAGTTTAGATGAGGGATACACGATAAAATATGGAGAACCAAAGGATTTATCCATGTTAGAAGACTTCATTGAAATGATCAACACCTTTCCTAATGAGGCGTTTGAAAAGGAAATTGGTAAAATCCTAGATATTGAGAAATACCTAAGATGGCTTGCCGGTGTTGTATGTACACAGAACTTTGATGGCTTTATCCATAACTATGCTCTTTATCTAAATCCCAAAAACAACCTGTTTGAAATAACCCCTTGGGACTATGATGGGACCTGGGGAAGAGACCTTCATGGAAGAATGCTTGAACACGATTTTGTTCCCATTAGAGGCTATAATACCTTGACTAGCAGGCTTCTCTATATTTACCCATATAGATCAAAATACAAGGAAATCATGTCTTCCATCTTAGAAAATCACTTTAATCTGGAAACATTGAGACCGATTATTGAAGAACAGTTTCAAAAATTGAAGTCGTTTATTAGGACAGATCCCTATATAAATATGGACGAGAAATATTTTGACAAAGAAATGGATGTCATTCTGAAGTTTATTATGAATAGAAATGGTTATTTAAAAAAAGAACTGGCTATTTTATGACCTATTTAACACTGTATATGAATTCCATATACCTTTTTTTTGCCTATTTTTTCAAAAAGGTAAGAAAAAAGGCTCGTCGTTTAGTACAACATCACACCGTGACACATATAAATGCAGTGTAAAAGTTTATTTATTTAAAGGAGGATAAATATTGTGAATAACGACATGTGGAAGTCTTTAGTGGGGAAGACAATCAAGGTTGACAGAGGAGGTCCAGAATCAAGGATTGGGAAATTAATGGCCGTTCTTGATGATCACCTGGTAGTGTTAACAAAGGATGACGGGGTGATTTATTACAATACTCACCATGTTAAAAGTGTAACCGAAAATTCAAAGGACACGATGGATGCGGGAATTGAGGTTCCTGAGAATTTTGAATTCAAAAGCGCTGCAAACTTTCAGGGTCTTTTAGACAGCCTAAAGTTCCAATGGGTTAAAATTAACCGTGGAGGTCCAGAAAAATTAGAAGGTGTTATTAGCGAAATAAATAAGGACTTCGTATCGTTAATTAGTAAAGAGGAAGTTGTCCGCGTATCTATGTGGCATATCCGAAACATTAGTTATGGATTAAAAGTCGAAAGTGAAAACAAAGAAGAAAGTAAAGATCAAGGTTCTGAGCAAAACACAATGTCTCAAACAGAAAAGCAAGCAGTGAGACAAAGAGTTGTCCGTGCAGAAAATTCACAAGTAAGACAATGACAAATAAACACTTGTCGCTTCTCTAAAGAGAAGCGACAAATTTACCCTAAGGAGGAACTTTAAATGGGATCAGATAATTTTTCATCAACTGTTGATTTACTAAAAGGCTTTAATGTGAATCTATACGTTGGTGAAGAAATTATAAAAGGAAAATTAATGGGCGTAGAGACCGATCATATTATCATTGAAGATGAAAATGAATACGTCTATTACTATAGCATTGACAAAATTCAGGCGATAACTAAAAATACGAAACAATATAAAGGTGAAGACATCACCACTGAATATATGCAAACTCAGAGTTTAGCGGACTTATTAAGCTCATTAAAGAATTCATGGGTATCTATACTGTGCTTAAATAAGCAATCATTTGCCGGCGTTTTAAGTATTGTCGATGCTGACTTCGTTACCTTGATTAATGGCGAAGACCGAATTTTAATCAAAATCTCTCACATTTCAAATATATTAAAAGGCTATCGGAAAGAAGAAAAACAAGAGGAAAACAAAAATGAAACGGAATCAGCTGTTTCAGATAGTAAAACAAAAGATACAAACGACAATTATGTGGAAACTCAAGTTTTCGAGAAACAGGAATCAACTCCTCAGCAACCGGTAGTAATGAATATAATAGAACCGGAAACGGAAAAAAGGGTTTGGGCAGAACCTATTAAAAACTCATTACCAATCGCAATGATTAGCAATGACATGAAAATTGTAAAAGATGAAAAAAAGCAAAATGCACATGAGAGCATTCCTCAAAATGTAAGACAAAACAGCCATATGGACGGCAAATGGTCAAAAACTGAATTACCTCAAACGCATCAAGAGGAAGTTAAAAATCAAAAATCAGAAGTGGTTATTCAAAACATCGTTAAGAACGATAAAGAAAGTATCCAAAAACCAGCTGGTTCCATTATTGATAAAAGGGCCCAAGTAAAACAACCTGTTCGCGAGCAAAAGAAATCTGAACCTGTAACGAAAAATGAAGTAAGTGCGAAATCTTCACAGGAGTTAATTAATAAAGTGAAACAAGTAAAAGAAACGATTGATACGAATCCTCTAATGAAAATAGAAAAGACAAAAAGAAACCAAGTAGAAAGTAAAAATGAGGATAAAAAACCTAAGGCACAAGAAGTTGGGGCATCTCGTTTTTCTGGTGAACCAGCAATGCGTGATTTTGACCGCAGATCCATCTTTTCTGGGTGGCCAAATCGGAATCAATCACAAAAACGTATTTAATCACTCCCCTACCATATGGCAGCAAATGATTATCCGTAAACCAAAATTCTCTATTCCAGTGCCGAATATATCCCATCAAAATTTTACAATAAAGAGCAGGGCATCTATCCTAGTAGATTCCAATTATGCGGCCCTCTCTTATTGTAGAATCATTTTACTAGAAAGGATGTGATTAAATGAAAATAAAAGACCATATTGGTACCTATATAAAACTAGAAATCTCAGGAAATAAGCCTATCAGCGGAATCTTAATCGACATCGGCAGTGACTTGTGGGTTATTTACAATGGTTACGATTATTTATACATTCCTACCGTTCATATTCAAAATTGGAAGTTTCCAAAAAAAGAGGAAATTGATGAAATCATTACTCTATCAGATGACCAATCTCCTATATTTAATCCTAGCGAGGAAATTTCATTACGAAAAACCCTTACGGCAGCAAAGGGGATTTTCACAGAAATTTATGTGACCAGTAAACAAGCCGTTCACGGTTACATTATCAGCATTATGAACAATTATTTTGTTTTCTACTCCCCTATTTACAAAACGATGTTTATCTCCCTCAATCACTTAAAATGGTTAATTCCGTATACAAATAACCAGCGTCCCTATGGTTTAAGTAATGCGAATTTGCCAGTTAATCCATCTAACATAACATTCGCACGTTCTTTTGAAGTCCAGATTGAAAAATTAGTTGGTACATTAATTGTATTTAATATTGGGGAAACCGAGAACGTCATGGGGAAAATCACGGGAATAAAAAATAATTTCATTGAATTGACAACAGCTAAAGGAAACCCGGTCTTTTTAAATCTTCAACATATCAAAACCGTCCATATGACGTAAACAATAAGTTTAGCTCTCCACATAACTACCTACAGAGTGTCCCTGACACTCTTTATTTGTTCGTGGGACTACCTTAGAAAAGCATGATAACTTACATAAAGGCTCACCATGGATGCATACATTCTTAATAATACAATTATAACTATCAGGAGGATTACATGGATATCTATGTGAGGCAAGGAGATTCTTTATGGTATTACAGCCAACTGTATGGAATAAATCTTCAGCTGATTATCGATTCTAATCGAGATATTGAACCAAGCCAGCTTGCAGCAGGACAGCGGATTCGAATTCCCGGTTTTGCTGCACAGAATTATCAGATTAGACGTGGTGATTCTTTTTGGGGGATTGCCCAAAGGCGTAATCTTTCACTTGATGCCCTACTGCTTGCTAACCCTAATATAAATCCGAATCGACTGTCTGTGGGGCAAAACATCAGGGTTCCGCTTAGGATAACCTGGAGGCTGGTACAAGGAAAGCAGCATTATGATTTCAGCAGAATGATAAATGATGTAGCTCGTTTGCATAATGTTTACCCCTTTCTCCGTGTAACAAACGCCGGAAATTCAGTCCTTGGTAATCGTATTCCCGAAGTTCTTATTGGAAATGGTGGTAAAAGAGTTCATTATAATGCTTCATTTCATGCAAATGAATGGATCACGACTCCTATCTTAATGACGTTTTTAAATGATTACTGTTTATCGCTTACGAATGGAAGCTCCATTCGTGGTCTATCTACCTCACCTTTATACCAACAAACGCTGCTATCTCTTGTACCAATGGTTAATCCTGATGGTGTTAGTCTTGTCATGAATGGTCCTCCTGAAAATGAAACGTGGAGAAATAGAGTGATAGAACTTAATCGGGGCAGTACTGATTTTTCAGGTTGGAAAGCCAATATTAGAGGTGTTGATCTAAATGACCAGTTCCCTGCCCGTTGGGAATTAGAGAAAGCAAGGAATCCTAGTCAACCTGGGCCAAGAGATTATGTAGGTGAACACCCTTTATCGGAGCCTGAAGCCATTGCGATGGCTGATTTGACGAGGAAACGCGATTTTGCACGAGTATTGGCCTTTCATACCCAGGGTGAAGTCATTTACTGGGGATTCGAAAACCTCGAACCTCCTGAATCCGAAATTCTAGTTAACGAGTTTGCCAGAGTCAGTGGTTACCAGCCTGTTAAAACCATTGAGAGTTATGCTGGATATAAGGATTGGTTCATACAAGATTGGCGTCGGCCTGGATTTACCGTCGAGCTCGGCAGCGGAACCAACCCCCTCCCTCTCTCCCAATTTGACGAGATATATGAGGAGACACTAGGAATCTTTTTGGCTGGATTGTATATGTAATGTAGGTGGCCTATTTCTAATTTGAAATAGGTCTTCTTTTTTGAGAATGTTTTAGGGAATTGTGGATGAAATTTTGTAATCCGAGAGTGTTTCTGGCCATCCGCCAGTATTTCTGATTATCCGCCAGTATTTTTGGCTATCCGCCAGTATTTTTGGCTATCCGCCAGTATTTCTGGCTATCCGCCAGTATTTTTGGCTATCCGCCAGTGTTTCTGGCCATCCGCCAGTAATTCTGGCTATCCTCCAGTGTTTCCGACTATCCGCCAGTATTTATTTAGTTGCCGAGGTTTAATATTTATTTCCCTCTAATAATTGTAAATATCGACCCAAAGTGACATACTTTTAGTCGGACGGCGGACAGCAACTGTTGTGATACCTGGTTCAGGTATATATTATACAACTTCATCCAAAACAAAGTCCTTTAAACTTGTTGTCTCCTGGTAAAACCATGATATCTTGTGCCTTGGAAGATTAATTCGCCAAAGTCACCTTCTGCGAGCATACCGTATTCAGAACCGTGTACCATTAGCTCCATTCTGTCACCGCTTTCGACCTGAAACGTAACAAAATACCTTGTACTTGCTTGGCTGTTATTACCTCCGCCCCTTACTTGGGCTCTTTTTGAAACGACAAATGCATCAACATTCAATTTAGGCTGCTTATTATTATAGTTCCATTGCTTAATGCCTTTAAAAAAGGTAAAGAAGATGATTCCAAATATTAAGATAAAAAATATTGGAAAAAGCAAACTCATAATAGAAAACATATCAAATCCTTGATTAAAACCCATAGACCTCTCTCCTTCAAACAACCAATCATCGTCTCTATAAGCTAACTATAACGATAGAAATAAAGAGTCTCAAGAAAATTTTGCTCTTTCAAGCGATATTTTGAGATTTTTTATATAATGTTATAAACGAATTGTGTAACAAGGAAAAGGGTGAAGTATGGAAAGTATCATATTATTTGACGGGGTATGTAACTTTTGTAATAGCGGCGTACAATTCATTATCAAAAGGGATTCGAATTTTCATTTTAAGTTCGCTTCTCTCCAAAGTGAAACCGGACAGATGCTTTTAAATAAATACGGGATTAGTAATAAAATTGACAGTATGATCGTCATTGAAAATGAAAAAGTTTATATAAAATCGAGTGCAGCATTACGCATTTCTAAATACCTGGATGGTAACTGGAAATACCTAACAATCTTTAAATTCCTCCCTACTTTTTTTAGAGATTTCCTATATGACATTTTGGCGAAAAATCGTTACAAATGGTTTGGGAAAATGGATACCTGTATGCTGCCTGCCTTGGAAATGAAAAAAAGGTTTTTAGATTAAAAAAAATTTGCAAATAGGGACATGTTCACTACATGCCTGTACTAAGAGGTACATATATTATATTAACCCATGATACAATACCTCCTTTAGAAAGTGGCCCCACCACTTTCTTTTTTTTTGTAAACAAAAAAGCACTTCGAAAAGTGCTTGTAATTAAGATTTTTGATAATTCAATTCCCAAATAACCCCAAACTGATCCTGAACACTTGCATATTTTGCACCCCAAAACGTATCCTCCAGCTCCATAAGTGCCTTTCCGCCTTTCCTCAGAGCGTCATACAGACTTTGAATCTCCTCTTCACTTTCAGGCTCAAGCGTTAGTGAAACGTTGGTCCCCACAACAACCGACTTACCTGGGAAAGTATCTGAAAACATAAGTGAGATGTCACCCTTACTTAGCTTTGCATGCATGACACGATTAGCCGCTTCTGGCGGTGTGGGATAATCAGCTTCACCGAATGTTTGGATTCCAATTATTTCAGCCCCTAATACTTCTTTATAAAACTCCAAAGCTTGTTTCGCATTCCCATCAAAAGATAAATATGGCGTAATTTGTCCCTTCACATTAAACACACTCCTAAAAATTTTAATAAGCAACAATATATTAGTTTTTCACCAAATAGAGTTTTTATTCAAAATACAAAAAAATACCTTTGAACAGTTGTCAAAGGCAAAAGATGAGCTTAGTGGTCAAGGCTAAGCCCCAGTTTTAGGAGGTCTAAACTCAGAAGAATTTAAACAAGTACATCATAGCATTTTTTGAAAATTCTTTCAACAGTTTAAAGCGTTAAAGTTTAAAAGTTATGAACTTGTAATAAAACCTCCTATAATAAGTAAATCATAACTTACCATTTTACTAATTGTAAAATTATTTTATTGACAGCCTTGTATATACAAGTTAATATGAAAACGTAATCAAAAGACTTGTATATACATGTTGTGAATTAGGTTGAAACGTACACATCAACCTGTAAATACAAGGAAATAATAAACTATATAAAGGAATTGGAGACTGCAAGTCTCTTATAGGGGGAAAAAGTAATGACGAAGTTCACAGAGTCAGCTAAAGAACTGCTCGAACACGTTGGGGGTAAGGAAAACATTGCAGCCGTTACCCATTGTGTAACCAGAATGCGCTTTGTATTAAATGATCCAAGCAAAGCAGATGTAACGAAAATTGAAGCTATTAAACCCGTAAAAGGTACTTTTACCCAAGCAGGACAATTCCAGGTAATCATTGGAAATGATGTTTCTACCTTCTATAATGATTTTGTTAAAGTAGCTGGGGTAAGTGAAACCACAAAAGATGAAGCAAAAGTTGCAGCAAAGCAAAATATGAATTGGCTGCAGAGAATGATTGCTCATCTAGCAGACATTTTCACACCATTAATTCCTGCCCTTGTTGTGGGAGGTTTAATACTAGGATTTAGAAATGTTATTGGTGATATTAAATTACTTGAAGATGGGACAAAATCCATTGTTGAAGTTTCCCAATTCTGGGCTGGTGTCCATGCTTTTTTATGGCTGATTGGCGAAGCGGTATTCCACTTCCTTCCGGTCGGAATCACATGGTCCATTGCAAGAAAAATGGGTGCTACCCCTATCCTGGGTATCGTCCTTGGTATTACCTTAGTTTCTCCTCAATTGCTTAATGCCTATGGCGTTGCTGGTGCAGAAACTATTCCAACTTGGAATTTTGGCTTTGCCGAAATCGAAATGATTGGATATCAAGCGCAAGTAATCCCTGCTATTTTGGCCGGATTTGTACTTTCATTCCTAGAATTAAGACTTAGAAAAATGGTTCCAAATTCCATCTCAATGATTGTGGTTCCATTCTTAGCATTGATACCAACTGTATTGATCGCACATATCGTTTTAGGTCCTATCGGTTGGACAATCGGTTCATGGATTTCTGATGTAGTGTATTCAAGCTTAACTTCTGCATTTGGCTGGATATTTGCTGCTATCTTTGGTTTTGCTTATGCACCTCTTGTAATCACTGGCTTACACCATATGACAAATGCCATTGATCTTCAATTAATGTCGGAGCTTGGCGGAACGAATTTATGGCCAATGATTGCATTATCCAATATCGCACAAGGTTCAGCTGTACTTGCCATGATCTATATCAATCGAAAGAATGAAGAAGAAAAACAAGTATCGATTCCAGCTGCTATTTCTTGTTACTTAGGAGTAACAGAACCAGCCATGTTCGGTATTAACTTAAAATACGGCTTCCCTTTCCTTGCGGCTATGATTGGTTCTCTAGCAGCGGCAGTTATTTCTGTAGGTAGTGACGTAATGGCCAACTCTATTGGTGTTGGCGGACTTCCTGGGTTCCTTTCTATCCAGCCACAGCATATGATGATGTTTGCATTTGCTATGTTAGTTGCGATTGTGCTACCGTTCATTTTGACCGTAATCTTTGCAAAAACTGGTATGAACAAATTTTCTTTTAAAAAGTAATACTCCAATTTTTTAGGAGGGAGACCATCTCCCTCCTTTCCCATATTAGCGTCTCAAAAAATATAGGCAGGTGTGTATCATGTCAACATCATGGTGGAAAAAAGCAGTAGTATATCAAATTTATCCAAAAAGCTTTAATGATACATCCGGTAATGGTACCGGCGATATCCAAGGAATCATCGAAAAGCTCGACTACTTAAAGGAGCTAGGTGTAGATGTTCTTTGGCTTACTCCTATTTATAAATCCCCCCAGCGAGATAATGGATATGATATAAGCCACTATTACAACATCCAAGAAGAATATGGTACGATGGCTGACTTTGACCAACTTCTTGCAGAAGCACACAAGCGCGGAATCAAAATCATTATGGATATTGTCATCAACCATACATCCACTGAACATGAGTGGTTTCAACAAGCAAAATCCTCAAAAGACAATCCATACCGCGATTTTTATATATGGAAGGATGGTAAAGACGGCCTCCCTCCTACCAACTGGGAATCAAAATTTGGCGGATCAGCCTGGCAATGGGATGAAACAACAGGACAGTACTACCTCCATTTATTTGATGTGACCCAGGCGGATTTAAACTGGGAAAACCCAAAAGTCCGTGAAGCATTATATGAAATGATGCACTTTTGGCTGAAAAAAGGTGTCGATGGATTCAGGTTGGATGTGATTAATTTAATCTCAAAGGACCAACAATTCCCTCACGATGACAGTGACGGACGTAAATTTTATACCGACGGACCAAGAATTCATGAGTTCCTTCATGAGATGAACGAAAACGTATTTTCAAAATATGACATTATGACTGTTGGTGAAATGTCATCTACGTCCATCGATAATTGCATTCGGTACACAAATCCAAGTGAAGAAGAACTCAATATGACGTTCAGCTTCCATCATCTAAAAGTGGATTATACAAATGGAGACAAATGGACGAAAGCGGATTTTGATTTCCAAGCATTGAAAAACATTCTGTCAGAATGGCAGGTTGAAATGAATAGAGGCGGTGGCTGGAATGCCCTCTTCTGGTGCAACCATGATCAGCCCCGTGCGGTCTCAAGGTTTGGGGATGATCAACAGTACCATAAAGAATCAGCAAAAATGATTGCGACGACTCTCCATATGATGCAAGGAACTCCTTATATCTACCAAGGGGAAGAATTCGGGATGACCAATCCGAAGTTCGACAAGATTGAGGATTACCGTGATGTCGAGTCACTTAATATCTTTGGAATTAAGAAAAATGAGGGAATGGCGGAAAACGAAATTATCGAGATTTTAAAGCAAAAATCACGGGATAATTCTCGTACTCCTGTCCAATGGAATAATAGTGAACATGCTGGTTTTACGGCCGGGACGCCGTGGATTCCTACTGCAGCAAATTATAAAGAAATTAATGCTGAAACCGCAATAAAGGACTCAACCTCCATTTTTTATCACTATCAAGAACTTATTCAATTACGAAAAGAGTATGATGTCATCACGAATGGTGATTATGAAATGGTTTCTGAAGATCATAAATCCATTTTTGCTTTTGTTCGAAAAACGGAAAATGAGATGCTGTTAGTTATAAATAATTTTTATGGAAATGGTACATCTTATGTTCTCCCGGTAAAGTTAGACATTGATGGTTGGTCAAAAACTGTGTTACTCTCAAATTATGAGGACTCTGCTCCACTCGAAAAGGAAATACAACTACGACCATACGAGTCCATTGTTTATCATTTGAAAAAATAATGGGAGATTTTTATGACAAATAAGTATCAAATTATCTTTAATACGATTGTGGATCAAATTAAAAGCGGGGCAATCCCGCCGAACTCCCTTCTCCCCTCTGAAAATGAATTGAAGGAACAGTACGATACATCTAGAGAAACGATTAGAAAAGCGTTAAACCTGCTTGCTCAAAATGGCTATATTCAAAAAGTCAGGGGCAAAGGGTCGATTGTCATTGATATTAATAAGTTTGATTTTCCGGTATCAGGCTTGGTTAGCTTTAAGGAACTTGCAGACAAAATGGAAAAAAAGCCACGAACGATTGTCAATGAATTATCATTAATTATCAAGCCTGATGCCTATCTTAAGCAGCAACTTCAGCTTTCCGGTAAAGATCAAGTGTGGAAGGTTGTTCGAACGCGGGAAATTGGCGGCAAAAAAATCATTCTTGATAAAGATTATCTAGCAGCTAAATTTGTTCCTTCTATTACAGAGGAAATTTGTGCGGACTCAATTTATGCCTATCTGGAGAATGAATTAAACTTAAAGATTAGTTTTGCAAAAAAGGAAATTGTCGTCGAGGAACCAACTGCAGAAGATCGTTCATTTTTAGACTTAGAAGGCTTTCACAATATCGTTGTGATTAAAAACTATGTTTATTTAGAGGATGCCTCCCTTTTTCAATATACAGAATCAAGGCATCGACCGGACAAATTTCGTTTTGTTGATTTTGCACGTAGATCACAGTAAAAAACCTCAAAGCAATTTGAGGTTTTTTCATTATTGTCTATTTCTTAATGCAGCTACAACAAAGAGATCTTTATAAAAATGTTCAACTCTCTCTATTTCCAACCCTTGATTTGAAAATGCCTTTAATGTCTCCCTATTCAAACAGCAGCCATCACAAACCTTTTTCCAAAAAGGTGTTAAGCTTTCCTGCATTTTACTTAGGGTGGCGTTTCCCATTTTTACGTGTTCGAACAGGAGGATTTTCCCATCTGGTTTACATACTCTTTTTACCTCATTAATGGCCATTTCAACATTTGGAATTGTACAAAATACCAATGTTGCCACAACGGTATCAAATGTACAATCTTCAAAGGGCAGATTCTCCGCGCTTGCATTAACGATTTCTATAGGAACTACAGCCGATTTCTGTTTTGATAAGGACTGGTCAATCATAGGCTGACTTGGTTCGATGGCAATAACTGTATCAACATTGTCATACAATGGAAAATTAATTCCTGTCCCCGAACCAAGTTCAAGCACCTTCCCACTCGCACCTTTTAGTAACTCACTCCGAATCCTCTTAAACTTTCTCTGTTCCAAGGGACTCATAAAGATATCATACCATTTTGCAAATTTACTACTCATCATTTCCAACTCCAAAAGTAAAATCCTATCTGCCTAAATCTAGTTTTAATGTAGATAAATATCCTATGATATGTGAGAAGTTTCACTGTTTAATTAGTCCTTTTTTCTTATACTATTGATATATTGTATATATTTAACATCATTACAATTATATGTGTATAAATATTAAAAATGGAAGTGATAAAATGATGCCAATAAAACTATGCCCTTACGAACTAAGTGATAAAATTGAAATACTTAGAGAAGAAATGGTCATGATAGGTCTAAATGAAGGATTTTGCAGTCAAAAAACAATTGAGGCCAGCCAAAAGCTTGATCAATATATAGCCATTTACATCTCAATTGATTTTCATTTGAATGAATTGAACGGCATTTAAGGTGCAGTTTATTTCAAATCGGTTGAAAGGTCAAGTGATATGCTTATATCCCCATGCCTGAAGTCAGGGGAATTATGCACAATGTGATAATAAATTCACATAGACTATTAGGGGGAGGAGAAATGATAATGGAAAATATTATTAAGGAGTTTCTTAGTATTCCAACCACTTGTATATCAGATGCCATGGATGGGTTAAATAATTTTCATCCCGCTATTAAACCACTTAAAGAAGAGTACAAGGCTGCCGGTAGGGCTTTCACAGTAAAGATTCCTGTTGGTGAAAATCTCACGGTCCTAGAAGCTATTTCAAAGTCAAAACCTGGTGATATTTTAGTTGTGGATGCTAAGGGAGACCAATACAGAGCGATCGCTGGAGATTTTGTTGTGGGCATGGCACAGACATTGGAAATTGGCGGTTTAGTAGTGGATGGTGTAATCCGTGATATCGTAGGAGTTAAAGCACTGAATTTCCCTGTCTTCTCTAGGGGAACGACAGTTGCTGCAAGTAATAAAGCGGGTATCGGTGAAATTAATGTTCCGATTTCATGTGGTGGTGTCTCTGTAAACCCCGGTGACATCATTGTAGGAGATGCAGATGGAGTGGTTGTGATTCCTCAAGCAAGGGAACAAGAGATTTTGCTTAAATCCTTAGATAAAATGAAAAAAGATGAAACGAGAGAAAAAAGTATTTCCGGAAATCCTGAAGCAATACGGAAACACCTCGATCAATTACTATCAAAATAAAAAGGTATTGGTTCTGTTATGAACCAATACCTTTACTAGTATTCTATTTAAAGAAGCTTGATTTCTCAAGCCCCTTTCTCCTTGGTAATTCTTTAATTAACAAACCGTTCACTTTTCCCCTTCGAATTCCAATAATCATTACGGAGGTGAATCTTCTGGATTTTTCCTGAAGCTGTTTTGGGAAGCTCCTTAACAAAGGTAACTCCTGTTACTGCTTTAAAATGGGCTAATTTTTCTCTAGAGAACTTGATAATCTCCTCTTCACTGACAATCTCATTCTCTCTTAAAACCACGTATGCATGTGGTGTTTCTCCCCATTTCTCGTGTGGGATTGCGATAACCGCTGCCTCTAGAATAGCAGGATGCTCATATAGAGCCCCCTCTACTTCAATGGATGAAATGTTTTCCCCGCCGCTAATAATAATATCCTTTTTTCTATCGACAATATCGATATGACCATATTCATCAACTGTTCCCATATCACCAGTATGCAGCCATCCGTTTCTGATTGCCTCCATCGTTGCTTCTGGATTTTTCCAATAACCTAACATGACACCATGACCTCGTGTTACAACCTCACCAATCTGCGCTCCATCTTGGGTTACTTCATCTCCATTCTCATCGACAACTCTTACATCACTGCCAATCATTGGGACTCCTGCTTTCGCCTTAATTTTAGACTTCTCCTCTGAAGGTAAGTGTGAAAGCTGAGTTCGAATGGTAGAAATTAAGCTCAACGGGCTAGACTCCGTCATCCCGTATACTTGGATAAATTCCCAGCCTAGTTCCTTTTCCACACGGGTAACAAACGCTGGCGGTGGTGCAGAACCTGCGATGACAACGCGTACATCTTGTTCAATCGTTGGTCTAGTTTTCTCGTAATATTGTAAAAGTGAATTTAACACCGTTGGCGCCATGTGCAGTACAGACACTTTAAAGGATTCAATTGCCTTAAATATGGCTTCAGGTGTGGCTCTTTTTAAACAAATATGGGCAGCACCATTGGCAGTATAATAAAAAGGTGAACCCCAGCCATTTACATGGAACATCGGAAGAACATGCAGATAAACATCTTTATCACTAACACGCAAATGGTGCATAGTGCTCAGAGCATGCAAATAATTGTTTCTGTGCGTCAGCATGACACCTTTTGGATTTCCGGTTGTACCACTTGTATAAAGCAAGCTGCAAACATCATCTTCATCTAAATCAGCCCGCTCAATGGATGCACCGGAATAACCTGCTAACCAGCTATCATAATCTATCTCTGAAGTTTCCTTATTTTTATACTGAACGATGATATGTTCAACTGTGGTTAGCTTGTCCTTGATCGGGGTGATTAAATGATAGAGGTCTTGATCAACCAAAAGTATCTTTGACTCACTATGATTTAAGATAAATAAGTAATCTTCAGGAATCAGCCTTATATTTAATGGAACCATGATTGCACCAAGCTGAAAGACCCCATAAAATCCTTCCAGCATTTCAACCGTATTCGGTGCCAAATAAGCTACACGGTCCCCTTTTTCAACACCTAATTCTCTTAAACCACGTGAAAGCTGATTCACTCTTACATTCAATTCCTTGTACGTAAATACCCGTTCATCACAATATACAGCTGTCTTTTCTCCATATTGAGCAACCGCTCGATCTAGGAAATGAGTTAGTACTAATGGCACGTTCATTCTCTTCACCCCAATTTAGTAATTTGAATTTTCCAACTAATACTATTCTATCATATTATATTTTGAAAAAAATGCCATAAATAGTAACTTTTTTAAAAATATTGTAGAGAGTTAATCGTACTAATTCCCTTTGAAGGCTAATAAATTAGAATATACGTTCGATGAGGAGGAGAGGATCTTGGTTAAACAGAATGATTCCTTCATTACAGATGAAATGTTGGTTAAATATTATGAGCTTAGCAAAAAGAAAAAGGAAATCGATTTGGAATTGAATGAATTAAAGGACACTTTTCATGAGTACTTTAATAAACTTGTCGGTCCCAAAAATAAGGCCGAAATCACGATAAATGGCTATAAGCTGCAGCGGCAAATGAGGAAAATTGAAAAATATAATGAGGAAGTAACGGTAAAAAGGCTAGAGGAATTACAAATGACCGATCTCGTTCAAGTGGTAAAGAAACCGGATGATGTCAAAATTAAGTCTGCACTTCAACTAGGGTTGTTAGATGAAAAGAATCTAGAGGGCTGTATTGTTACCTCCTATTCCCCTGCCATTTCAGTAAAAACATTAACGCCAAGATAAACGGGAAGGCCATGAGCCCTGTATGGGTTAGTGGCCTTTCTTTTTAGAAAGATCTCAAATAGTGGAGGAATTCCTCTACAAATTTATCCATTCCCCCCTTTTAAACGATTGATTTTTTTGCTAAATTTAAAGAATGGTTGTTTTTGGAGGGGATATCTATGAATACACTGGGTGCCGTTATGTCGTACCCAAGGGCAAGAGGGATTTTGTTAGTGTTAATTGCGGCAACAGCCTGGGGTGTATCTGGAACAGTCGCTCAATTTCTTTTTCATCAGCAAGGTTTTAGTTCAAGCTGGCTCGTGGTCGTTCGATTGTTATTGGCTGGAATGGGCTTGCTCTTTTATTCTCATACAGTTGGGAAACAAAATATATGGGGTATATGGAAAAGCAAACAAGATATCTTTCAACTCGTAGCATTTGGAATCATTGGAATGCTTGGGGTACAATATACTTTTTTTGCAGCAATCGAACACGGAAATGCAGCAACTGCTACAGTATTACAATATCTTGCGCCGGTTATCATCGCCCTATATTTATGCTTCCGGGCAAAGACATTTCCTGTAAAACATGAAATGATTGCAATTGTTTTAGCGCTGGGAGGAACATTTTTGCTTGTAACAAAAGGAAATATCCATACACTTGCAATTTCTGGTCCTGCCTTTGGCTGGGGAATTTTATCTGCCTTTGCGCTTGCCTTTTATACCTTGTTTCCTGTCAGCCTGCTGTCCAAACGGGGTACGACTTTAATTGTTGGATGGGGAATGATGCTTGGTGGTATTGTTATGTGCTTTATTCATCCTCCGTGGAGATTTGAAGGTCACTGGTCTCTCACCTCTTTTATAGCAGTTGCTTTTGTGGTTATTGTTGGTACCTTAATCGCATTCTTGTGCTTTATGCAAAGCCTGAAATACATAAAGGCCTCTGAAGCCAGCCTTTTAGCGTGTATTGAACCACTATCGGCTGCATTCCTTGCAGTGGCTTGGCTTCATGTTCCCTTTAGTCCGATTGAATGGTTGGGTGCATTTTCGATCATTGTAACAATATTTATTTTGGCCGCAGTAAAACGGTAATTTGAAAAAGCCATCTAAATTTCAGATGGCTTTTTTTCTATGATTATCTTACTCTCGCAAAACCAAATCCTGAAGCATAATCGTCCCCTGTTGCTGCACCGTATCCACCTTTAATATCGTATAATTTTGCTCTTCTTTGTAACTCGGAGCGAAGCTGAGTATGAGACCAAGACGAATTAGAGGACCAGATTTTTGCAGCTAACCCTGATACATGCGGGGTAGCCATTGAAGTTCCACTGATGGTATTATAGTTCCCATCGTACCAAGTCGACTCAATGGCAGCACCCGGTGCAGAAATCTCTACATCACGCTCATGGATGATAAAATCACCATCTGTTGATGGATTTCCGCGTGAAGAGAAATTGGCTACTCGGTAAGTGCCATTTTGCTGAACATTTTCTAGAGCTACAACGGCAACAGCATTTTTCAATGCGCCTGGATATCCAATTGTATTTGAAGCATAGCCATCATTTCCTGCAGCAGCAACCACTAGAACTCCCCTGTTATATGCATAATCAACTGCACTAGCAATCATCGTGTCTTTACCGCTGGAGCCAAGTGACATCGAAAGAACGACTTTTGAGCCTGTTCTTACGGCTTCATCTGCAACATGACGAATCGCTCCAGAAATATCATCCGAGTAACCAGACCCACTGTCCGTTAATACCTTATATGCCCAAAGTTTAGCTTGCGGTGCCACTCCGTATACACCTAGCCCGTCAGATGCACCATGAGCAAGTGCAGTTCCTGCTACATGTGTACCGTGTCCGTTTCGATCAGTACAACTTCCATTTACTAGTGCTGAGGAAGATTGGGTAAAGTCTTTACATTGTTCACCACTTCCAACTAAATCATAATGATTAATATAAACGCCAGTATCTAAAACGGCTATTTTAATTCCAGCTCCACCAGATGTACTTGTAATATTTGGATCATTGTAAATGGCTTGCATACCCCACGGTGTCCGGTCACTTGGCAGGGAAGTAATAGCGGTTGTACCGATTTTATTTTTTGAAGCGTTTTCAATTCGATCCAAATGAACTTCTGGTACGTTTTCTATTGTTAAATTCTTATTTTTTAATAATGCTTGATATTGCTTCGCATTCACCGTAGTAGAATAGCCTTCAGAACCGAAATCCCATCGTACTCCCGTACTTTCTTTTGCTTTTTCCTTATCAGAGCTTGGTCCTTTAATAATGACCCGGTAAGTTTCCTTTGAGTCTGTTACCTCACCATACGCAGCTGAGGCAAACAGTGAAACTCCCATTGTAAGTGCAAGT
The DNA here is from genome assembly GCF_013396335.1 of Bacillus sp. EB106-08-02-XG196. Taxonomy (GTDB): domain Bacteria; phylum Bacillota; class Bacilli; order Bacillales; family Cytobacillaceae; genus Neobacillus. The sequence goes on along the minus strand of NZ_JABWSY010000011.1, from coordinate 204,013 downwards.
AATGCAGAGGCAATCCTTTTTTTCTTTTTCATCTTATTTCCCCTCTCAATTTTTCTATGTACAGCTTTTTAGTGGCTGTAATATTGAGTTTATTTAGAAATTTCAAATTAATCAATATATCATTTATCATAGGAAGTTGGGAAATAATTCGGGGTAATTACTAAAATTTTTAGTGCCTATAACGAATAAAGAGACCCCCATTTTTGGGGGTCCCTTCCATTCTAAATCTTCTATTCTTTTAAATCTTCAATTGAATCAATATCCATATAAGCAGGAACTACTAGTCCTAGTTTTGTACCTTTAAGGTTTTCTCCCAAATCCTCGAACTCACCTTCGTACTTGTCATAGTAATCGGCATGTGTTGAAGGCAGCCATCCAGCCACATGAGCATCTAAGCTTCCATCTGCAACACCAGTCCACATCGGTCCCGCTTCAACCTGAGTAAGTGTTACGTCATAGCCTAAATCCGTTAACACCTTACCGATGACATTTGTACTGGCAATTTCACTATCCCAGGCAACGTAACCAAGCTTGATTTTTTCTCCAGAAGCTTTCTCTACCCCATCTGTCCATTCAGCCACTTTGTCAGCATTTTCCTCAACCCATTTAGCGGCTGCAACTTCAGGATCTTCTCCGTTTACGATATTATTCATCACAACATTCATATCATCAGGTGTCCACGTAAACTGATCTAGAACTTGATAGGCACCTGGATGATCATCCTTTAACCCATTTCTCGCAATACTATGAATGTTTTCGTCTTTACCAAAAACCCCATTTGGATCCTCTAAGTATTTTAAATCGAAGGAAGCAAATTTCCAATGTGGTGTCCAGCCGGTAACAATAATAGGCTCTTCTTTTTCATAAGCCTTTTTTAATGCTGCCGTCATCGCGGCACTAGATCCTTCAACAAGAGTCCAATCTTCTAGTGCATATTCCTCAACGACTTTAGCGGAAGCCTTCATTAGACCGGCACCTGGGTCAATCCCAATAATCTCATAATCTACCTTTTCCCCTACTGTTCCTGCCTCGTTACTTGTTTTATCTGATCCACAAGCTGCAAGACCTACTGTTAATAAAGCTGCCGATAACGTAACCATCCATTTTTTCTTCATTTTAAACAGTTCCCCCTTGTTTTTTACTTTTTCCGATATTTTGAGTAATTCGGTCGAGAATGATTGCAATCACGACTATGGATAGCCCTGCCTCAAACCCTTTACCAATCTGAATTTGTGTGACGGCACGGTAAACATCTGCACCAAGACCTGGTGCCCCGACCATGGAAGCGATAACCACCATTGATAAAGCGAGCATAATACTTTGATTGATCCCCGCCATAATTGTTGGCATTGCCAGTGGCAATTGAACCTTTAGTAATCTTTGAGCGGTGGTTGAGCCAAATGCTTCTGTTGCTTCAATAATATCCGCCGGTACTTGTTGAATACCCAAGATAGTTAAACGGATCGTCGGCGGCATTGCAAAAATGACGGATGCGACTACTCCTGGAACCACACCGATATTAAAAAAGAAAATAGCAGGAATTAAGTAGACAAAAGCAGGCATCGTTTGCATAAAGTCAAGAACAGGTACCACAACGTTCTTTACCATTTGTTTTTGTGAAGCCCATATACCCATAGGAATCCCTAATAAAATCGAGATAAATACAGCGGTTAACACAAGTGCAAGTGTTTCAAGCATTGGCTCCCAGTAACCAAGGTTATCTACTAGAAATAAACCAATTAATGTAAAGAGACCAATCCCTTTATTTGACACCTTCCAAGCAAGGAGCGTTAATAAAATGATAAATACATAGGAAGGTATAAAACCAAATCCTGCCACCATTCCTTCTACTACCGACTCTAAAATGGTGGTGACCCCATCAAAAGCGACTTCTAAGTTTGTCGTCAGCCAATTAACAAAATCATCTACCCAAACAGCTATTGGGAGTTTCGGGAGCCATTGTTCCATGTTATTTTCACCTCCTTGACTGATTGACCTGCCGCTGCCTCAGACTTTGCGGTATTTATTTGGTTATTGTCCTGACTATTACCCGCCAGGGCGCCGATGACTGCTCCTCTGACAAGAATCCCTTTTAGCCTATTGTTTTCATCTACGACCGCAACGGGTATCGTGGCTACTGAGACTTTTTCAAATAAATCGGTTAGTAACGTATCTGGTGAAACAGTCGTTACATCCTCTTTTAAAATATTTGTTAAGTCTTGTCGAAAATCGATTGCCTTGTTTGCTTGTGAGGCCGTTACCGCCCCAAGTAAGGTTTTCTTCTTATCAACGACATAAATACTCGAAATTCCTAGGTCTTTCATGATTTGAAGCGCAACTCGCGGACCTTTTTCAATCGAAACTGTTTCAGCCCGTTTCATGACATGACCAGCAGTTAAGACTTTAGATAAGTCAACATCTTCTACGAATCTCTCAACATAGTCGTTTGAAGGGTTCATTAAAATCTCTTCAGGCGTTCCAATTTGAACAATTACACCATCCTTCATTAAGGCAATGCGGTCACCAATTCTTAGTGCCTCATCTAGATCATGCGTGATGAATACAATCGTTTTCTTCATTGTTGACTGAAGGTCAAGAAGTTCATCCTGCATATCTTTTCGAATTAATGGATCTAATGCACTAAAAGCCTCGTCCATTAATAAAATGTCCGAATCATTTGCTAAGGCTCTCGCTAATCCAACCCTTTGCTGCATGCCGCCGCTTAATTGTTGAGGATATTGATGTTCATACCCTTCAAGCCCAACCAGCTTTAATGCATTCATCGCTTGCTGTGAGCGCGTTTCTTTCTGAATCCCCTGGACCTCCAAGCCATACTCCACGTTCTCAAGAATGGTTCGATGAGGAAGAAGTGCAAACTTTTGAAATACCATACTAATTTTCTTGCGGCGAACCTCTCTTAATTGTTCTTTGTTCATTTTTACAATATCCTCACCGTCAATGTACACTTCCCCAATTGATGGATCGATGAGTCGATTTAGCATCCGGACGAGCGTTGACTTACCACTTCCAGATAAGCCCATAATGACAAAGATTTCACCAGCTTCCACTTCAAAGCTTGCTTTACTAACCCCAACCGTTGCTCCGGTTTTCTTTAGAATAGTCGCTTTCGATTCACCTTCATTTAAAAGTTGAATGGCTTTTTTGGACTTTCCAAATACTTTTGTGACATTTTGAACCCTTATTTTTATTGGATTATTAGTCATTTGTTCACCCCTATCTATCTATGTTGCTAGTTAACACCACTTTCTGGTCTTACCTACCTATTATAGTACCAATTTAATATTGCGGGCAAAGTTGGTAATTAGCCATATTCGCTCATAAAGTACGTACAGAAAAAACTGTACGTACTGCACATATAAAATCCTTAATATTCCTCTAAAATGCTTCCATATCCTCCCTATGTGGATTCTTTACTTTTTATTGAAACATGATAGTCTAATAAAAGGACACGTATAAAGATTGGTGTGATGACAGGATGAACGGTGAAAAAGAGCTAGAACTCGCGCGTGAACGGGTAATTGATGCGATTTCTAAAAATATGAATTTATATGGAGTTACCGAATCAATTGGCCGATTATATGGGGCATTGTACTTTCAGGAAGGTCCGTTGACACTTGATGAAATGAAGGAAGAGCTTGGAATGAGTAAGACGAGTATGAGCACCTCTGTGCGAAGCTTATTGGAATTGAAAATGGTGGGAAAGGTTTGGAAAAAAGGGATCAGGAAAGACCTCTATCAGGCGGAGCCAGATTGGTATCAAACCTTCATCGATTTCTTTACCATAAAGTGGCGCGCAGGGATATCCCTAAATATAAGCGCTATGCAGAAATCTCTAAGTGAAATTCAATCCCTGCTTGATGATGAACGTGTGGACACAAATGTAAAAGACCAAGCAAACATAGATTTTGATAAACTAACCTCTGCAATAGAATATTATGAATGGCTAAACCGGTTAGTGGACAGTTTTGAATCCAAGGAGATTTTTGAATTTATTCCAAAAAAAACGGAGAAATCATAAGATTCCTCCGTTTTTTTGACATCGTTTTATGAAGTGAAAGATTGAACTAAGATGGCTAAAACAAATACAGATAGAAAAATGCTAATATATCCACGGCGTTTTTTTCCATTTTTTAGCTCGTCTAACCCGCCGACCAAAATAAAGGCACTTAACCCCAGCATCATGAAAGGCTGTGCCACGAAGTTTTTTGTCAGTAATCCGAATCCAGCTAATAATAAAACAGCAATCCCTAATGTAATTCGTAACTTTTTAAACAAGGTCAATCCCTCCTGTTCTTATTGTACAATATTGTACTAGAACCACAATAAGAAAAAGCTGCCATGGACAGCTTTCTCAAAGTAAGTTATGCCTCTAATTTGCGGTATTGGCCTCCGAAATATAATAACGGGTCCCCTTCGTTCACCTTAAGATCAGTAACCTCACCGATAAATAAAATGTGGTCCCCTGCCTCAACTTCTTTGTAAAGGTTGCAAGTCAGGTTTGCAAGTGCCCCTTCGATAACAGGTAATTCGCCGAATTGTACAAAATTATAAGGAGTTTCCTCTTTGATTTGCCCGGCAAACCGCATGGATTCTGTTTGTTGATCAGCAGATAAAAAGCTTACCGCAAATTTTTTGGATTGTTGGATAAGAGGTAACATTCTTGCTCTTTTATCAATTGATACAAGGATTAGTTTAGGACTTAACGAGACAGATACGAAAGCATTCGCTGTCATTCCATGTGCCTCACCATCAACTTCAGTTGAAACAACGGTTATCCCCGTCGCAAATTTCCCCATTGCATTTCGAAAAAAACGATCATCCATTTCTCTACACCCCTACTCTCTCTTACAAATCTCTGATTGCTCATCTAGTAAGCTAGTTAACCTAGAAAACGAACACTCTTCTATAATTTTATTACCTTTGTTATCTTGTGTCTAATTTTATGATTTTCCTATCTTGATAGGTTTCAAAAGAGCGGTCAATTTTCCAATTACGAACTATAGCAAATTTATGTATTCTATTATTGAAAATAAAGTCACCCAGAAGAATATCTATCATGGTTCTCAAAATATTCTTTAAGGTTTTGTTAAATGGAATATAATCGTGTTTGGAGCGCCTATAAATAGGCGCCCCTCGTTTTATAAAAGTCAATTCTATTTGATCAAGTTAGCTAATTCTTTATCAAATTAATTGCCTGGTCCAACAATCCCATTAGTTGATGATGGGATTACTTGGTTTCCTTCTACTTCAAATTGTTGAACTTGTAATACTTTAAGAGTAAGATCCAGTACGATTTTTTCACGTAAGAGGTTAAAGGCAGCTCCCGGTTTTTTAATGTTCGGTGAAAAATCGAGCTCAAAGAAATTTGCACGGATTAACTCGCCATAAGGTTGTTCATTATAATTCACTTGATTTTGAAAGAAAAATTTATCAAAGCGTGGAGATAAGTCATCTTTATCATCTAGAAATTGTGCTGTAGCGTCTGAAGATGCGGCAAGAATCGGGAATGCAAGAAAGTCTCCAGCAGTTAGTTCTGCATAGCCGGAGAATGGGATTGTAGCAATTTTATCAACTAGCGGTGCATTACAAGCAACGGAAGCATACTCAATATTTTTACGAATTGTCCCAGCTACAAATAATTTTGCTCTAGTTACATTAAAAAAGTTGGTACCTGGAATAGGTGTAAAGGCAACAGGCACGAGTTTCACTTGAGTAAGTTGCACATTTTTATGAACTCTTTTAATCTCTGTTGCTGCAGGGAAAAGAGGGACATTTGCTTCAACTACAACTTGGAGAGTTCTCTCGGCTAATACAATTGGAACCTTAAGAGTTGCTGTACTAGGAATAAGAACACGGCCTACTGCAGAGTCACCAAATGCGCCTTGTTGGTCTGAAACAACTGGACAGACCAGCGGTTGAGCTTGATCATTCTTTTTACACATAAAAAAATCATCCTTTCAATTATATCTATTTATTTGTTTACACCCATATAGTATTCAACCTGTACAAATCAGTATGGGTTTTAAGAGTGGTGAAACAGCCTTTTTTTAAAATGGAACATGCGTGCTGTGACTATTATCTATTGAGGATGCATCCATGGTGAGGAATAAAAAAACCTACTAATGAAAGTTACTTCACTAGTAGGAGGGTGATCGGTTAAATCCAATTTTTAAGCATTTGAACTTGAACAGGCTGCTCTTGGAGTAAATGAATCCCTAATTCCAATACGATAAATTGTTTTAGTTTGATTCTAGGGGTCTTTATATATTTTTCTTCCTGCTTAAAAATATTAATATTTTCATGAATTTTAGAATAAATTAATTTGCCATGTGTATTTTCGGGATAATAGGTAGTCTTGATAAATTGTGTTGGATCGGCAGTAGATATCTGTTGGTCAAGATTGTTTTGAAAGATGAATGATTTTTCCTCAATGGAACCGAAAAGAGGCGGGTGCAGGAAATGATTAATTTTTACTATACTGCTAAAGGGAATCTTTTTGCTCATAGAATTAATCAGCCGTTCAGAGTACTGGCCATGATTTGTTTGAGCTGGGTTGGGACTATTTGTAGAGTAGGTTTGAGGCACATAACTATATCTACCGAAATTTAGTTTTCTTAAGTACATTGATTTCTTTTGGTTCATTTGGTTAAATGCTGATTGATTTTGCACATATTTAGAAGTTTGCTGATTTTCAAAAATATACTTAATATCTTGTTGAATGAATCCTTCAATCATTAAATTCCCCTTTAAAGCTTTGCAAGAACCATTATCTAACAATGGCGACAATTCAGATGGTATAAATTCACAAGTTGTCACTATGACTTTTTTAGAAATTTCTCTTATTTCTTTTACTTTTTCTGCGAAAATTTCTTCATCTTCTAAACAAATTTCAATATTATATTTTCCAAGAATAACCGGAATCTGAATATTCAAGAAATCAGTATCAGTATTCATGTTATTTCTTTTCAAATCATTGATACCAAATAAATCTTTAGAAAAGGTCAATTGTTCCTCTTTATGATAATTAGATTTTCTTTGAGATTCTTGATCTTCAAGGTGTGTTTTTACTGTATCACTTGTAAGTAGTATTGTTAGTTCCCTTTCTTTTTCACGAACTGTTCCAACATGTAGGGTGTGTTCTTGACAAGATTCTTCCGAAAGGGCTGGGTTTGTCTGGTCATATCCCATTTCAACGATTGTTTCGATAGGGGGGTGCTCAACAAAAGTTGCTTCTGCCGTAACCTTCCTTTGTTGAAATGAAGAGGGATTCTCTTCCATTGCTGTTAATATGTTCTCTTTAGGAGAAGGAGGCTGCTCTTCGTACGCTGCCATCGGCTCGTTATCAATGTTAGATTTTTCTTCAAGAACTGCCTTTGGCGTAGCTTTAATCTGGTGTGATGTAGAGGAATCCCCTTCTATTGCTGTCATTACGGTCTCTTCAGAAGAAGGGGGATACTCTTCATCCGCATACATGGGCTCGTTTTCCTGGATAGGAGTGTACTCACCAATATCTTCTTCTGCAGTTACGACAAGTTGAGGTGAAGAAGGCTTTTCTTCCAGTGTTACCATTACATTCTCTTCAGAAAAAGGGGTCTGCTCTTCATTCGCTTCCGTGACCACATTCTCTTCGAATGGAGAAATCTGCTCAGAAATATTATAAATATTTTTATTAGTAGTTTTCGAGTATTTTATTTCTTTCATAAAGCTCATCTGGTAATTTGCTTTTGATTGGAGATTCGTTTCACAATCAGGGTCTATTTCCTTCCCGTTTGATAAGGGTTTTTCAAAACTAGACAGTTTAACCCTTTGAAAATTTAAATTTTTTTTTGAAGAAGCTGGATGATTAATTTTAGCATTTATAGTTCCATCATTTTGATTGATTTTAGATTCTTCAATAGGATTGTTCCGTTTCTCATCTTTCACTGGTTCATTTTTTTTCTTTCGATTCTTGTTCGTTTTTGAATCCCCTGTCTGTTTTGATTGTTTTTCCTGTTTACTGGGCCTTTCTATGTCTTCTTCAATCTCGCCCACACATTCCAATACAATCGGTTTTATTGGAAATCTCATAAATGTATTAGTTTGCTTAGAGATTAGTTCTTCCATTTTCTTTTTGTTTGTCCATGGAGTCTTCACATTATTCAACTCCCTTAATTACAAATCCTTACTTTATTTATGTATGCTAATTACTCATTAAAGTGTACGGATAGCTACTTAACAAAAGGCTTTACTCTAGCCTAATTTATCTATTCCTTTTTTGTAGAGGTAAGCTGATTCACTTGGTCCTAAGAGGAGGTTCTTCTTTCATTTTTTATTGAAAAGTTTTAGTTTAAGGTTCGAAAGTTTCTTCTTATTGGAATGTAAGGTCTTCCACGCTTAAGTTCCTATTGCTTTTTGAGCATAATTTTATCTTTAATTGTTGTTAGTAGTCCAAGCATATCAGTACTTTTTTAATATGTTATTAATGGAGGTGATGAATTAAGATGGTTAAATTCTTTATCGACCCCGGACATGGCGGTTCAGATACTGGAGCTTTAGGGAATGGACTGCAAGAAAAGAATCTTACTTTACAAATAGCGACGACTCTAAAAGATATATTACAAAATGAATTCGAAGGTATATCAGTCCTAATGAGTAGGACAAGCGATCAGACTGTCAGCTTAAGCGAAAGAACAAATGCCGCAAACAATTGGGGAGCAGACTATTATCTCTCCATCCATATCAATGCAGGTGGGGGTACAGGTTTTGAAAGCTATATTTATCCAGGAGTTGGCCCCCCTACAACCACATACCAGGATATCATTCATAATGAGATTCTAAAGGTAGTAGATTTTGCTAATCGTGGTGAAAAATCAGCTAACTTCCATGTTTTAAGGGAAACAATGATTCCAGCTTTGTTAACCGAAAATGGGTTTATAGATAACACCAATGACGCTAACAAATTAAAATCACCAAGTTTCTTAGCAAGTATTGCCAGAGGACATGCTAATGGATTAGCAAGAGCATTTAATTTAGCGAGAAAACCAACTGTTCTGTATAAGGTTCAAATTGGTGCATTTCGTATCAAGTCTAATGCAGACAACCTTGCATCAGAGGCAATATCGAAAGGTTTTGATGCCGTTGTTTTACTTAGAGATGGTCTATATAAAGTCCAAATTGGCGCTTTCGCATCAAAAGAAAATGCAGAATCTCTAGCAGCTAAAGCAAGGAATGCCGGATTTGATGCCATTGTGTTTATAGAATAATTCAGTTGTCCTTAGCAAATTAAACTTTTAAGCGTTGGTGGTAGAGCAAGATTTAACATTCCCCCGCCTGAAATTCCCATTTCAGGTGGGGGAATGTTAAAGACTCTTCTCTCTCAATCCCATAAATTTAGCTAGGTTTCTATCAATTGTTTTTCCTCTAAATACTTGATTATTAGCGCTACGCATTCTTGAATTGAATACTTGCTTGTATCGATAATCAATTCCGGATTAACCGGTTCTTCATAAACAGAATCCACACCTGAAAACTCTTTTATCTTTCCCTCTCTTAGCTTTTGATAAAGACCTTTGGGATCCCGTTTCTCGCAAACATCCAACGGACAATTCACAAAAACCTCGATAAATTCATTTTTTTTAACTAATTGACGTACTTGATCTCGATCTTTTTGAAACGGAGAAATAAAGGCTGCAAGGACAACCTGACCACTATCTACGAATAATTTTGAAACTTCACCGATACGCCGAATATTTTCATGTCTGTCTTCTTTTGAAAAACCTAAATCTTTATTCAGACCGAACCGGATATTATCCCCATCTAATACATAATTCCTAATTTTACGATCAAATAATCTATTAGCTATTTCATTGGCGAGTGTAGATTTTCCTGAGCCAGATAATCCCGTAAACCAAAGAATAAAGCTTTTATGACCATTTTGTTCTCTCCGGTCTTTTTTTGTAATACTGGAATAATGCCATGTTATGTTCGTTGCCTGTGATTTTTTTTCTTCCACATGCAAAATCTCCGTTTGTTTCCGTAAACCTTTTATTAATACCTCGACAACCTCTTTACGGCTAAAGGTGCTTGGAGGGTAAATACCGTTACGTAATAACTTCCTTACTATTGTTCCAGAAAGAGCTACATGATTGTCTTTGCCATGTGGGCATGTTTTAGTTGAAGCCATTCCTTTACACTTTAAGCAATAAAAACTATGTTCAAAGAAAAGAATGTTGATCCCAAGTTCCTCGCTGGTGAAGTTCTTAAAGATTTCTTGTGCTTCATAGGTGCTGTAATAGTTACCTACTCCTGCATGATCACGTCCAACAATAAAATGTGTACATCCATAATTTTTACGAACGATAGAATGGAATACTGCCTCGCGCGGGCCAGCATAACGCATTGCTGCAGGGAAAACAGATAGAAAAACCCTGTCTTTTGGATAATAATGATTTAACAAGACTTGATAGCTTTCCATCCGAATTTCTGCTGGTATATCATCAAGCTTTGTCTCACCAACAAGTGGATGTAAAAAAAGTCCATCTACAATTTCAAGTGCTGATTTTTGGATATATTCATGTGCACGATGAATAGGATTCCTTGTTTGGAATCCCACCACCGTAGTCCATCCTAGCTCTTTAAATTTTCTTCTTGTTTCAGCTGGATTGGTATGGAAAGAAGCAAATTCCCCTTTTTTATTATTTTGTACTAATCTGATCTCTCCACCTGCATAAATATTTGACCGTTCATATAATTTTTTGACTCCTGGATGCAGTAGATCGTTTGTTTTATAAACCTGCTTTGCCTCCTTCTGTTTATTGGGTGTATACAACTGTTCTAATTTTAAGACACCATACACGACCCCCTCTTTAACGAGCTTTATCCATTCACCAACAGTTAATTCTTCAGCTTGCTTCTCATTAACTGGGAGTGTTATCGGAATACTCCAAACAGTACCATTCACAAGATGCATATTATCTACAACGGATTCATAATCTTCTTTTTTCAAAAATCCTTTTAATGGACTATAAGCCCCAATAGCAATAAGTTCGAGATCACTTAATGACATGTTATCTAGTTCTATTTCATTTTTTAGAGATTTATAGTCAAATTCTGGATCAAATAAATTAACCAATGATCCTCCATGAGGAATACTCTGACTCATCACGAACACCTTCCTTTACTTATATAATTGGTAGAGGTTACCTCATTTGGTCAGGAATGTTGTTAATTTTTGGTAGAGAATACCAGCTTGTACATTTTAAATGTTAATAATTTTTTGAGGAATTTTATATAGTGGAATTTCAATTTTTACCTAAGATAGATATGCAAAATAATGATTAAAATATAGATATATTCTTTTATAAATAGATTCAAATTGTCACCAAGATAATAGCAAATAAAGAAATATGTCAATAATGGATGGTTATTATCATTAAGTTCGGGCAATCACTACACTTCCTATCCCTTTTGCTTTTAATAAAAAGCATTTAGTGGAATTTTTATTTAAGATTTATCCCTCTGCCATACATAAGCATATGTTTCCTCTAAACCTTGTAGAATATCAAAAGTAGGATGCCATTCAAGTGACTGAAGAGCACTTTGATTATTAAGACAACTATGTTTAATATCACCCTTTTTACCATCGACAAAAACATATCCAATAGGGGAACCGTGTATTTTATTTAAAAAGCCAATCAATTGGTTAATGGAGGTTGTCCTTGAGGTGCTGATATTGAAAGTTTGGCGGTCACCACTTTTAATTGCAGCGATATTGGCTAAAACAATATCCTTTACATAAATAAAGTCCCTAGTTTGTTCGCCATCCCCATGTATTAACAACATCTCATTCCTCTTTATGCGATTAAGAAATACTGCTATAACCCCTCCTTCTCCCTTTGGTAATTGCCTTGGACCATATACGTTTCCGTATCGAAGAATGGTGAATGGAAGCTTATAAAGATGAGAAAATAAACGGATATAGGATTCGGCAGTTAATTTTGATAATCCGTAATACGAAATTGGTACAGTCAAATCGGTTTCCGATAATAAATCGGTCTCCAAATCTCCATAAACTGCTGATGTCGAAGCAAAGATGATTCTCTTTACCCGCGCTTCATGACATGCTTCCAAAATATTAATTGTTCCATTAATATTGACACTTGCATCATAATTTGGTTCGCTGATAGATTTTCCAACATCAGCCTGGGCAGCTAAATGGAATACTATATCCGGCTTTTCCTGGTTAATAATTTGTTTAGCCTTTGTACCCCGAATATCCTCTACATGAATAATGGCAGAAGGATGAACATTTTCCAATCGTCCCGCTATAAGGTTATCGAGTACATGAACTTCAAATCCTCGTTTAACAAGCTCTTCCACTAAATGGGAACCAATGAAACCAGCGCCTCCAGTAACGATCGCCTTCATAATATATAAGTCACCTCTTTTTTCTAACCATCTTATTCTCGAAAATTAGAAAAGGTATAAGACATGTACCCCTTTTTTTGTTTAGGAGTCTACTTTCAACATTTTCTGAAAATTTTTTTATTTACCTTAGGACAGGTTCACTACATTCAATATCTAGAATTTGAATACCCTTTAATAATCCATGAAAAATTCATTTTAACGAAAGTGGTTTTCTCCCACTTTCTTTTTTTGGATACCCCTTTTTTTAAAATAAAGATGGAAAAGGAAAAACACACAAGTTAAATTTTCGATTCTATAACGGCAGCAGCTCCTGCTACGGCTAGAACAAGAAAAAATGGATAAGTAATAGGAAAATAGAGATAGATAAACACTACAGTTATGGAGGACCAAAATCCTACACACCAAAAACAGCTTAGAAGAGAACCGATAAAATGCCTTATCCCCGTACCCTTTATGTCAATCGTCTCTTCTAGTTGACCGAAATTATTTTCTACTATATTCACAGAAAAGAATGGGCGTCTAATAAAAGAAGTAATTTTATCAAAGACAATTAAATGGGTTAAACGAAAGGAAGCAAAAATGATAATAAATAAATCCATCCAATCCAAACTGTACATACAATCACCTCATTTCTCACATAAATTTGATTCATTGTATGTTTAGACCCTTCAAACGTTCCTTAGATACCCTTATCAATTTATTGAATGAATGCAACAGGTAACGAATATAGTGAAATGACATAATATGTACTACAACTGGAGGGGATTTTTTATGGAGAACGATAAAATGCCAAAAGAAAAGCCGATAGTTTGTTCGGTTGTAACAGAATTACAAGCAGCACAAGTTGCTAAATTATGCGAGAGCTATGACATTCAAGCAATAATCCGAATGAAGCCTTTTGTTGATATTTCTCACCTAAAAAAAACTGTAAAGGCTAAGATGAAAGAAAAATTATACGAACCATGTCCGTGCGGTAAAGGAAAGAAGTTTAAGTTTTGCTGTTACCAAACAGAAGTTGATATAAAGCTATAGAAGAAACAGTCTTCCTTTTGGAGGGCCTTTTTTTGTGAGAGGACAACCGTATTTCCCAGACTTAAACAATACTTATCCTTAAGGGAGTGGACTAGGAGTACATATTTTGTAACTACTTATAAATTTAGGGTTATCAAGAGAGGAAAAATAATTCAGACCGCAAGAAGCGGTCTTATAAAGTAAAAATTTGACGGATTTTTATTTATTTTAATTTATTTTTTACTCCCACCTGTTTGGGTTTTCCGCACCCGCATCCCCCAGAATCAGATTTCACCCTTTTATTGGAGACAACTCCCTGTGATAAATTATTGTCAGCTATTTTACGTCCCATATACACTTTTGATTGCGGTGAAAATTTTGGAGTAAGAGATCGACTTACGTTTTGCCCACCCCGTCTGGTTTTCAAATTAACTACCTCCTTGCTAAGTAGGGTTCCATAAATTATATGTATCTATGAATTACGATGTGTTCCCATTTAAAGGGGAGAGGATGGTTTAAAAAATAAGTTTAATAGAACAACAAAAAACGGCGTTCTCTTGGGACGCCGTTTAAGTTCACTCATCAATTATATTTAATTTCACTGGGATGACTTTTTTGTTATTTAGTTTAAAACAACCCACGTCTACTTTTCCTTTATAAAACGAAACAATAAAGTAAGCAATCTGGTCGTAAGGATTATTTTCAATATCTTGTGATGAAGGAAAGGCAGGTGATGTGGGATGCGAATGGAAAATGCCTGTAAGATTTTCATCCTTCTCATTCATTTCCATAACTGCACTTTTAATAGCCTCTTGGGACATATAAAACCGATTTAGACGAACTGATTCATTTTTTATTTTCCATAAAGTGTTGCCTGTTTCATTAATACCCGAAAGTAATCCACATGCTTCATACGGTAATGCCTGTTTGCAATAAGCAATTATTTCCTCATATACAGACTTCTTTATATAAAAAGCTTGATAATTCTCTTTTTTGTTCTTAATCCCTTTAGTTTCAACACTTCGATCAGGGAGACGAGGGCTGGGTTGTTTTACTTCGTAATGTGAAAAAATCCATCGGCGCGGGACTTGAGTTTGTACTTTTTTGTACATTCTGATATTGTACTTGCTGTTGAGATATATTTCGTTGAAACCAATCTCCTGATTGTTGGCCCTGAGGTAAGGATGGATTGTTTTCTACGGGTATTGGCTGCTCCAAATTCTTTATGGTTTCTTCCACAGCTGGCTGTACTGCCTTTTGGATTCCGGATGTCATAGGCGGTTGAGTGATAAACTGTCTAATAAAATTTTCCTTTTCTTTCAAGTTTGATTCTATTACGGCAAACTTAGCTTTCATTTCTTTCATTTGGTTCTCTGCATACACTCTGTCCTTTTCGTATTGATCAATTTTTTCTTGATGCAATTTCAGCTTTGAATTAAATTGTATCATCTGATTTTGGAGGGCCAGTTCACTTTCCTTTTGGATTTTATAAATTTCTACTTTTTTGTCCTCTAGTTCTGCCGTTATTCTTTCATTTTTCTTCTCAAGCTCCTCCATTTTCACGAGGGTAGCCTTTGTTTCAGCTAATTCAGATTTTAATTCATCAATTTGTTTGGACCATGATCCTTTTTCTGAATCAAAAAACTCTGATTTTTCTTTATACACGTTCACTTGATCCTGGACGTGTTCTAGTACATGCAGGTAGGAGTCTTTTTCACGCTGATAGTTATGGGTTAGATTATTAAATTCTTCAATTTTTGTTTCCAATTCATCTTTCAACTTGAGTTTTTCCGTTTCAAAAAGTTCGAGGCGAATCAAGGAATCCTGAGCTTTCAGTAACTCAGTTTTCATCACTTCAATCTGATTTTCAAGCTCACTTTTTCGAGCCTCCGACTTTTCAAAGTCATCATTAAGCTGAATTAACTCTTGCATAAGTTTCTCATTCTCCTTTTTCATTTGATTAATCTTCCTATTTTTTGCCTCCAATTGGTCTTGCAGTGAAGATGCCGTCCTAATGATTGTCTTTGTTTGAGTAAAAACTTCATTTAGTTCGGACGTTATATTATCAAGCCTTTTTTCGTCCAACTCCCTTTGTATTGAGAATTGTAAAACACTGTCTCGAATTGAAGTGTTTTCCTCATCGAGAATGGCAATCCTTTTAAGAAGGCCTGCTCTTTCTTCCATAAATTGATGATTTTCTTTCTCTAGTCTTCTGACCTCTTTCAGCCTATATTTTAGACGAGCAAATAATTTGCTTTTTAATGTTTTTAATTCCATTATTTGCGTTTTTGCATTCGACAATTCTGCTTCATGTTTACCAAACACTTTAAGATCGGAATGCTTCTCTGAGTCCAATTGGGTAATCTTCTGTAGATAGATTACGTTTTTCTGAGTTATTTGTTCCATATTTTCTTTAAAAACTTCCAATTGCTGAACAAAACCTTTATTCTGTGCAGTTACATCGTCTAAAACCCTTTGTTTCAAATTCAGCTCATTTTGAAATTTACTTTTATCCTTTTTCAACTGGTTTAATACTTTTTGCACCTCAGATAATTCAACACTCATTTCTTTATTTTCTTGAATTAAAGTTTCTTCTCCTTTCTTCAACAACTCAACATTTTTTTTATATTCCTCAGTCTCCTTTTGGAGCAGTGCAATCCCCTGTTGTAAACTCCCAATGTTTTCATCTTTTTCAGTTATTTTTTGACTCAATTCATTAAGCCTAGCTTGTAATGCTTGGTTATCTTTAAAGATTTCTTCCCTCTCTTTAATTGCTTTTTTCAATAAAGGTTCAAGTTTTTGGAATTTAGCCTCCCATTCATTTTCTTTTGAGGATTTCTGGTGAGATTCTTTATATTCTTTCCTCATGAGAGATATTTCTTTTTTTAAATCCTCCAATTGGACTTCCATAATTTGTTTTTCTTTAAAATGTTTTTCTGAGTTTTCCTCATGCATTTGGGCTTCTTTTCTTAAGTTTTCTGCCAATTTGACAAGATTGGTATTTTCAGCCGCAAACCGATCAGTTTTTTTAAGCGATTCCGCTGCTTCATTGCTCTCTTTTAGTTGGGCTAATTTGGTTTTATAGGCCATATTTTTTTGGAGTACCTTATTGTATTCATGAATGAGTTTATTTCTATCCTGATAATACGTCTTATGCTCATTGAAGATCTCTTGCATTTCTCTTCTCAAATTAACATTTTCTTGTTGCAGCCTAACCATTTGCTCACGGTAACCTCGATCATTTGTTTGACTATTGGAGTGGCATTGTACGAGTTCTGACTCCAGATGAATCACTTTCTGCTGCAGCTGCAAGTGGGTTAGTTTTTCAAAGCGCTGCCTTTTTGACATTCGTTTCCCTCCCCTAGGCAAAAGCCCATTTCTGCTCTTAACATGTTTATGCAAGTTTAAGACTAACGTTTACCAACCGATGAATAAAATTATCTTTTAAAGGATTCCTCGTCAATAATATTAGTGCTAAATATAAGCGGACTAGCAACCTTAATTTGTAAAGACAGCCAATCATACATAAGAGAAAAAATATTCAGGCTTGGTTATCGGAATTTTGGAGAACATTCACACACTTCAGGAATATATTGTAATGGGTGAACTATTGAATTTATTTTGTTCTTTCCTGATTTTTTAGAAAAAGTATAACAAAATTCAAACACTTTTCAGGAAAGCAGCATAGTATACAATAGGCTCAACCCAAAAAAGAAAAGAAATATAAGAGAGAGGATGATTTTTTCATGGATTTTAAAGCGATAAGCGGTGGTCAGGAGACTCTTTGTATCAAAGTGAACAAAGTCTACGACTGGGTAACTCGCCAAGTAGATGTTCCTCTATTGGCCTTTGATAGAGGTGACCTTGGAACCACATTGTTCTTTGATTGCCCCGGGGGTATTACACCAACACCAGGTTCTGATGACCCTTGTGCTATTCTCGGTGGAAACTATACGGTAGAATGTTTCCCTTCAGATGAGGACGGAACCCCTATTGATCCTTTAGCACCTGGTGCTATTCTTTGTACAGAAATCCCGCAGCCAGAAGGTCGTGCAAGCGGGCAGTTTCAATTGCCTGATGGATCTACAGTTACTCTTCAAAAGGTAAAGGTATTAAAAAAGGGATTTATTGTTGTTCGTGTGACAAATGCAGCAGGTGAGGTTTGTACATCCTTACCAATTCCTTGGGCTGTATCCGAGAAGTTTTTCCTTTGTGCACCTCCTGGCACGTTCCTTCAATGCGAAATAACTGATTTTGAATGTGATGCTAACTTAATCTGTCGACCATTAGCTACACCTGGAACTTTCGAATTCCAACAACTCGATATCTCTATCAATCTTTGCCAAAATGTTCAAATGGAGGCACTGGTAAAGCTTGAAATTACAGCTGACTTCTGTCAGCCGCGGACGGATATGCCGTTTGTTTGTCCGCCACTTGCATTCCCGCCACAATGTCCAACAATTTTCCCAGGAGTAGGACCAACTCCCACTCCTCTATAGAAATAGGGAATATGACTAAGTTCTACAGAGGAGTTCACCTCCTCTTTTTTTTGTTCTGTAAGCAGAAAAACAAAACAGTGACGATTCAATTTATTATTTTTGAAAAGGCTTTACTAACATGGAAAAAGAATTGTAGGCATAGAATATTAGGAATATTCGGACTAACCAGAGGAGGAGATTCGCTTGTTCTGGAAAAAAAGAGAACAGGTAATTGCAGAGGCACTAGCATGGTTCAGCTATACTGTAATGCTTCCGGATACGGAGGAACAAGAGAAGGAAATGACCGTCATTGGAAACTTCATCATTAAAAATAACGGAGGAAAAACACTGAATAACCCGATCATCTGTATACGAACCAAACCACCACAAAATGTTCGTCTCGGCGGAAAAATCGGTTCATTATCCCATACTGCCCTAATGATTGATGGGGCTAATACTGAAGCATGGCATTATATTTATGATAATTGGAAAGAAAAAACCTTGGAAACGGGAGAACACATACTAAAACCCAACCATTGCAAGCATATAGAACCTGGTGAAAATCTAACATTTGCAAACGAGGTACGTATTTCAACCACAAGTGACCATAAGTTCGTGGTAGTTGAAGGTTTTTTTTATTGTGATGAAATAAAAAACGGAATTCCGGCATTAAACACTATTACAGTAAACTATTAGGGGATGGAATATTGAAAATATTATTTATAACTTCCAGTTATAAAGGCATTTATGATCATTTTGAAGCGTGGATCATTAGAGCGCTAAAAAAAAATCATGAGGTAAAATTTTTCCATTTTAAAGATGGGCTTTCTACTTTACAGTCGCTTACAAGAGAATTTAATCCGGAAGTGGCCCTTACGTTAGTTGGTTTTAAGATACCCATTCAAATGGTTCACTGGTTAAAGAAACAGCAAGTTAAGACAGCGGTGTGGTTCACAGAAGATCCCTATTTTATGGATCGGACAAAAGTACTTTCTCAATATTTTGATTTTGTTTTCACCATTGATTCCGCAGCACTTGAATATTATAAAAACAACGGGCATTTGCATGCTTACCAACTACCGCTTGCTACAGAACCTCAAGTCTTTAAACCTAAGCCTGTGGAAGCAAAATACAGAAGCGATATTTGCCTGGTCGGGTTTCCCTATCCGGATCGAATACAAACTATTCAGTTTCTTTTACAGAATACAGTCTACAAAATTAAAGTCGTAGGTAAATGGTCCAATTCTTTATTTCGCTTCCGAAGCAACCCCAAATTAATGATACATGAAGGATGGGTAAATCCTTCAGTGGTAGCTGATCTTTATAACGGTGCAAAGGTCGTGTTAAATACTCATCGGCCATTTAATCTGAAGCAGAACCAAAATAAGCTGGGTATTATCGGCAAAAGTATAAACAATAGAACCTTCGATGTTGCGGCGTGCGGCTCATTTCAACTGATTCAATTCAAAGAGGATTTACCAAACCATTTTATAGAAGATGAGGAAATCGTGTCATTCAAAAATAACCTGGAACTACGCCAAAAGATTGATTATTATTTGAAATCTGAAGAAGACCGACAATGGATTGCGGAAAAAGCAAGAAATCGTGTATTGAAGGACCATACTTTTGAGCAGAGGCTAGAAAAAATGTTGGAATTGATTAAGGATTCAACCAAATAATAGAGCTGTTCAGACATGGATAGCTCTTTTTAGTCATACTAAATAAGTAGTATGAAAAAACATTTTAAAGAGTTAGAAGGGGATGTTACATTTGGAAGAAAAAAGCAAGCTTTTCCTTGTTTTATGCCTTCACCGTTCTGGATCTAGCGCTACTGCGGGTGTTATGCATCTTTTAGGTATTCATATGGGAGATAGACTCCTTCAGGCAACCAAGCATAATCAAAAAGGACATTTTGAAAATGTTGAATTTGTCCAATTGAATCAGGAGATTCTGAGAAGTGTCAACAGTTCATGGAACAAACCACCCCTCCAAGGAAAAATCACGGAAACCAAGATTTCAGTTTCAAAAATCCGTACATTTATTGAAAAAAATCAGAAACCTATATGGGGACTTAAAGATCCACGCACATTGTTAACGTTTGAACTCTGGAAACCATATTTAGAAGAGGCAGCGGATATCACCTATGTGTTTGTCCATCGGCCATTCGAAGCCTCCGTCCGATCCCTCGCCAACCGGGATCGGAACACGATCGGAACAGCAAACCTGATTTTAATACCATATTTAAAAAACCTCTATCACTACCGTCATAATTATGGCCTGCCTCCTGAAAAGATAATTGATGTTTCTTTTCAAGATTTTTTAAATAATCCAGAAGATTTTGTTAGTCAAATCAATAAAAAAAACGGTAACCCCCCAGATTATCGTCTCAAGGAGGTTAAAGAATTTCTAGATAAGAAGTTAAAAACTTATTAATGACAATAATTCCTTCCAATCTTACACTACTCCTTTGGCTGCAATACACTCGCTAAATACCTTTTTAATCGTTCATTAAAGAGGTTTATCCGTTTGTTCGTGTAAGGGTTTTTAGAAATGTGTTTTATAAATCCTGTTTCATCATTCATTTTGTGATAGTGAATGATGACAGGATCACAACGTTTCATCTCGTTACTTATGTTGAGAGTTAAATGAAAGTTCATTTTTAGAGGCAATCTTGCGAAAGGTAAAGGATGAGCTGAGAAGGCGATGGTTAAAGAAGCCTGCTCACAGAAAAAATATTGCTTGCCTAACAAATATCTTTTGTGCGACAGGTCCAGTGTGTAACTTTTCCAAATAGGGAAAAAAGACTGTATTAAGGCTCTTGGGAAAACTAATACACCTGCATTACAATACCAAATTGTTTTTTGTTTTGTTATGGCTGTGAGATAATTTTGCTTTGGCAGTGGGAGACGGTAATGGGCAAAAAGATTATTGAAAGTAGTATAAGGAACCGTTAACCCCGCTGCCATTTCTGCCTGAAAATGATTACCATCAATAAAAGGTGAAGGGTCTTGGACGATAATTGTATCACAGTCCAAAAGCATAATCGTGTCGTAAGAAGACACTTCAGGCAATTCAAACAGCCTGAGCTTATTAGAAGGAGGATGCGATATACTAAAACGTTTCACAATTCGTACGTACACACCCCATTTTTCTAGCTCTTTAACAAATTCAGGATCTGCTTCATCAACCATACAGACGAAAATATTAGCCCCAGCCATCGCTTCGCCGAGCCAACGGATTGATTGTACTAGTCTGAGGGCCTGTGTTTGATATTTCTTATTGTTTTCTGCTACACATCCAATCATCATCCGGCCAGCTCCAGGTACCAAATGGCGATATTCCTCTTCCACATATTTTTCCTTTAATTCAAGACCATATTGGTTTAACCACTTTTTATGATGAATTACGAATTGTTCCTTTTGTTCATTACTAAATAAAGAAAGGTCTTCTTGCCTCACGAGCGCAAACCACTCTTCCTCAGATGAAGCCATAATCAAATCATGCCGAAGGCAATCCCGTAACATTGTCCCTCCTGTTTGTTTGTTGCAGCGGATCCGAACGGAATCTATTTCATCCTCCCCAAGTTCATTAGGATTGTCATATAGAACCGTTTTAATGATAATCAAACCGCCCGGACAAAGTTTTTTTTTTATTTCCCCCCATGCCGCTTCCATTTCAAAGACAGGGATATATTCCAAAAAGTTTGAAAGAATAATAACTTTATATAGGTCGTTACCATTTAGGTCGTTTAAATTACAACAATGTAACACATTATCCTCTTCAACATTTGGGATTAAAGAATCAATAAAATTACGTTGATTCACACAATTTCCTCCTTTCATTTAGAAACACTTCTCCTTAGGTCTGACTGCGAGGTGATGTTTCCATTTTAGTAAAGCAAATCATTTTTTGATTCCTTGGGTGTCCCCAATCACCTATATATTCAAGCTGTAAGGAAGAATCCTTAATTAAATATTCAAATATGGAAAGATGATAATGGTACGGATCTTTGTCAAGGTAAGTAGTAAGTCCTCCCGGATGGTTAATGGGATTATCATTGAACCTTGCTGTAGATTCAAAAAACGTAGCGTAAAATTTCCCCCCTGGATTTAATACTTTTTCAATATTCACTAGACACCTTTGGATAACATTTACTGGTAAATGAGTTAACACAGACTGAGCAATTGCATAATCAAACTTCTTCTTGAAAAGATGGAAATGAAAGTTATCGTTAACCAAAAGAGTTGGTTTCTTTCCAGTTAAATTGGCTTTTTTAAGTTCTGCCTGCCCTGCTCGTATAAGCGAAGGATTGATGTCCAAACCACTGTATTTGCCTTGATTTAAATATTTAATAAAATAAATTCCGCCTCGGAGACTGCCGCACCCGATATCTAGGAGTTCGTGATGCGGCTTTAGCCCCTTCTCTTTCAAAAATGCAATTTGTTTCTCTCCCATTTCTTCCCACATTCCGCCTATTATACTGCGATGGCGCCCTTTTTGTATATCTAGTTCGGTAAGCTTTAAATTATAATATTGATTCCACATTTCAAGTTCCCTCCCCCGACAGTTACTTTTAATATATTACATACATATGTATTTGGTTCTTGGTGGTTTCGAATACCAATTTCTTCGTTATATATGTAATTTATATCCATTCAATGTCTTTTTGGTGGGTTAAACCAATGCCTTCATTATATATATGTTTGATACAATCAAGATATTATTGGCTGGTTAAACCAAATTCCTTCATTATTAATTATTTAATAAAATTAGAATCATCCTGTATGGTTATCAGATTCAAGCCATGAGCAACTTCCTATCCTTATAGATTTAAATATTGTGAAAAAAATAGATAAATTCGTCTATGGCACTTGCCTTTTTACTGAATACTTATAAAGAGATAATGGAATCTTTATTGTCTAAGAAATTACAAAGGGAGATGTATGCATGAAAATACTGCTTGCCACGTTTTGGAGTATTCCGCATGTGGGTGGAGTATGGAATTATATGAAGCAGTTAAAAGAAAAGCTTGAATCTCTTGGGCATGAAGTGGACTTACTAGGGTATGGAGATGATAATAACTATTTACACATTGTAACGAAAAAGCAGGTTATTGAAAGCAATCGTTTTCTTCCGGTCATTACAAAAGTATATGAACAAACAGAATCGTCATTTTACCATAAAAATCCGATATTATATCATTATGAGAATTTAAGATACTGCTTTGAATTAGGAGCTGCTTATTTCGACTTAGAAAAATATGACTTAATTCATACTCAAGATGTCCTTTCAACTGCATGTATCAATAGAATAAGACCGCAAGGAACGGCTTTGGTCGCTACTCTCCATGGAAGTGTTGCTCAAGAAATGAAACACTACACCACTACCGTTAATGATAAGGCCTTATCAAACTCTATAAAAAACTATTTTGACAAAATGGAATATAGCGGGGCTACGGCGGCTGAATTTACAATAGTAGCAAATAAGTGGTTGAAGGAAAACTTAACAAATGATTTCCATGTCCCCGTTGAACAGCTAAAGGTGACTCATTATGGATACGATACAGATACATTTGTTAAACGCATGAAGGAAACTTCTTCTATTCAGCGCCCAACTGACAAGAAAGTGATTTTTTATGCGGGCCGGCTTGTTGAGATAAAAGGAGTTCACATTTTAATCCAAGCTCTCAGCCAATTAAAAAGATTACGAAACGATTGGGTTTGCTGGATTGCAGGAGATGGAAAAAAACAAGCAGATTTACAGCATCAAAGCAGAGTCCTAGGTTTAGAGAAATATATTATTTTTTTAGGGAAGCGAGATGATATCCCAAGTTTGTTGTCCCATTCGGATATTTTCGTTCATCCCAGCCTCATTGATAACCAACCTTTATCCGTAATAGAAGCTCAAATTGCCGGAAAACCTGTTATAGTCAGTGATGCTGGGGGATTACCCGAGATGGTTGAACATGGAGTTACTGGTATAATAACACCTGCCGGAAAAGATAAATCCCTATGCGTCCAACTAGACTCTTTACTAACAAACGATAAACAGAGGCAGACTCTTGGTTCCAATGCCAAAAAATGGGCATTTTCGTATTGGTCTATTGATACAGCAGTAAAAAACGTATTAGATATATACCAAAGCGCGCTTACTAAAAAGAAAAATGCACTATAATATCCATTGCTTTCATTATGCCAAATTTATTTTATTTGGTAAGCACCTTAAACTCACGGGCACTAGTTTGTGAGTTTTTTTAAACCCTTATGCTGTTATACCTAAAGAACTACTGCAAATTATGCCCTTTTTCTAAGAAACTTGTTTTCTGCCCTTTCATTTATAGATTTATTGCATTTAATATATTAATAAATTAATAAATAGAGATGAAAAATCTGGAGGATTGGTAGAGACTTATAACTTTTTTAGGAGAGAGGAAAATGACTTTAGAAAAGATAAAAGGTTCTTATGACGCTATTTTCAGTTTAGGGCATCTTTGTCTGGCAGCTATTCAGCTTAAAAAATTCAATTTAAGACCCTTTTCGGGAGTTTTGGACTGGGTGGCAACCTATTCATTATCAGATGTTAATCGGCTTTTACAGAATCAATTTGTTGGTTTTATGGAACTACCCAATTTGAAAGTCGTTGGACATGCTTCTGCATTGGATCTCCTAGTATTGGATGAAACCTATAATATCGCTTTCAACCATGATTTTAAAACAAACCAAAATACAGTGTCCCATTTAGCCGCTTACCATGAAGTTAAGAAGAAATATGACAGACGTGTTCAGCGCTTCTTAGAAAAAATGGCCACCTGTAAACGCATTCTCTTTATTAGAACAGAAGGTACTTTTCCAGAGGTCTCAGAACTTGAATCTATTTTATTAAAAATGGTTAAAAATGATTTTCGGATTCTCCTTGTAAATCATACAAATGTTAATAGCCTGGTTGAAATCAATTTGCCATCACAGAAGGTCTCAGCGGTTGAACTTCCTAATAAAGAGATATGGGATTCCAATGATCATTTTTGGGCAGAAATATTTAGAGGGGTTCATCTAAGTAATTAGACGTATTCCCGAAAAACTTTTTAAAATTGATGTTTATAACTAACCTTTTAACCAATCACGTAAGTACTGGACTGGTTTAAGGGTTTTTTTCTTGTATTGAGAATGTAAGTTAAGAATATTAACAGCAATTTTTCATAAAATTGAATAAGTTGATTTCAGACCTATTATGCTCTTCTTAAATTTATAGCTACGTAGCAATGTGAAATATAAAAGACATTGAGGGGGAAATGAATGAATATCTTATTTGTATTTTATGTTCCTAGCGGTGGAGTGGAGACTTTAAATCGTCAAAGATGTTCTGCACTTAAAAAGTATAATATCAATGGTCATTGCCTTTATTATGAAAACAGAAGAGTATTCATTAATGATCACAACGTTCCAACGTTTATTACTAATAATGATGGCGAAATAAAAAAAATATTAGGAACTGGAAATTATGGTGCTATTGTGGTCGTTTCAGATTTCCAAGCACTGCCGAGATTTAGAAATATGGGTTACAAAGAAAAAATAATTGTAGAAATTCAAGGATATGGTCCAAAAGAAACAGCAAGAACAGCACTTCGTAATGCCATACCCATTGTAACTGCCCATGCAAACGGATTCCTTAATCCAAAAACTCCACATATCATGCAATTATTAGATGAATTATATCCCTCTTTTCCTAAATTTAGTTTCAATAACTGTTTTGATACAAGTCAATTTTCTTACCGATCGTTAGCATTGAGCAATGTCCCTATGATTGCTTGGATTGGCAGAATCGAAGATAACAAAAATTGGAGAGAATTTCTTCATATAGGGCACCAACTTATTCAGCAATACAATTCAAACCTACAGTTACATATGTTTGAAGATCCGACAATAAGCGATCCTAAACAAAGGATTGAGTTTGAAAAGTTAATCAATCAATTAAGTTTGCAAAAAAATCTTACTCTGCATTCAAATGTACCTAATTCCCAAATGGCTGCTTATTTCTCCATGATTGGGGATTCGGGAGGCTTTCTATGCTCCACCTCTAAGGTAGAAGGATCACCTTACTCCTTACTCGAAGCAATGAGCTGCAGATGCCCTGTGTTGACTACAGATTCCGATGGTGTTAGAAGTTCCATCATTCATAACCAAACTGGAAAATATTATACATTAGGGAATATTGCCGAAGCAGTTATTCAAGCAAAAGAGTTAATGACAAACCAGCTATTAAGAGAACAAATTCGTTCAAATGCCCTTGAATATGTAAACAAACATTTTAATCCTGATCAATATTGTGCAAATTTTATCAACATGCTTAGATCACTTGGAGTAAAGATTTAGCAATCAATTAAGTAAAAGAGTAAAAATTTTTGTGTAAAATCAAAAATCACTTGGCAGAGATTCCTAATTTAATCAAAACAACCCCTGCACTCCACGGAGCTTGCCGGGGTTGGGTATTATTGACTGCACCAAAATTATTCTATAGCTACCTTATGTATGAATGTTCAAAATGGTATGGAGATAAGTTGTTTTTATTTTAGGTTCTACGAACCAATTAATATTTATTTTATGAAATTATTTTGTTTTAAGAACCAATTTATTAGTAATTACATATGCTAAATATATAACAGCAGGTGGTTTCCCCCTCCTTCCCCCCCACCGTAGGCCTGATTTGGTTTATAATCGTTCAATTGCAGTTCTTTCATTCATTTTTTTATAAACCTTTTATACAGACGAGTTATGTGGGGAATTTCTAATTTGTTAAGGTTATTCCATTAAACACATAATTCCAAGTTGAATCATCATAGGGAAGATTAGGAACTGTAACAGCACATACCTGATTTAAATTCCAATTTAACTCCTTAACACCCTGAAAGCCTTCTACCGGGACAAGAATAAGGATCTTAAACTGGCCATTGACCATCCCGGACAAAACAGATTGAAGTTCGACTGCTTGTTCATAACTGCCTGCCCATCTAACAAACAAAATGGCTCGACTATTTGTGATTTTTTCTAGGAATCTATCTATTCGGTAATGAAGTTTATTTTTAAAAGCTGGGTATGTTGCAGCCCAATCTTGATTTGGCAGTGCAGGGAAATCATGAAAGGAAATAATATTATAATAGGTATCATTTACAATATGTGATTTAGCTGGTTGAAGATCGGTTCCATTATCTAAACCATAACCTGATCCATCCATCAAACGCATATTTTCAAGCTCCATAAAACCCTTGAATTTATTTTTTAACAATCGATTGACATCAGATAGCGATCCGGAAACCTTCCAATCAAGTGGACCTGAAAACCTTCTTAAGTTGTGTTGTCTTAATTTTATTGCTGTATTACATGCACTGCCTAAACTAACGATTTCATCATAAGATCCTTTAATTTGTTGTAAATACATCTTAATCTCTCCTCTCTTTTACTCATCATTTTAGGAAGTGTTCACATTTCCATTAAAAAAGGAAAAAGTTCGTCCTCATTTAACTTAATGATAATTATGTGTCAGAGGAACGAACTCTTAAAAACCCTTAAACCTCTGTCTATTAAATTTTATAGGTATTGGCTGAAGTGTATTCGATTAGTCGGAATAGGCAGATGCGTTAAAGCTTTCAGGGCCTGTCCGCGTAGGTGCTACCGCTACTCCGCCTTCCGTGTTAACAAACGCTTGATAAATCAAGAATCCTGGGTTAGGTGGTTGGTAGTCAGCACCTGTTACAGTTATGATTCTTCTATTTAAAGCACCTACAGCTCCTAATGCAATTGGTAATTCCGTAGCTCTATAAACAAGAACAGCATCAGGTCCTACACCTCTAAAAATCGAAATGGTAATTGGTACTGCAATTGTTGCTAAAGAGCTAATGCCAACCGTTGCAGTGAATTGAACACGGAGATTCGGCCCGGCGCCTGTTGTGTTAAGACCTAGTGTTCCAAAAAGGGCTGGCGTAGTAGTAACCGGAATCCCTGTAGCATTACTCGTACTAATGTTTTGCGATGTTCGTGCGTCTAAGAAATTTCCCATAAAATATCACCTCCCTTCTATCGGCATATTCTATAATATGAAGGTTGATAAATTTTGGTATGGACAAGTTATTCATTTTCAAAAGATAAGATCCAAATAAGTCGAAATCTTTAGCCCTTCAACTGTGTGTTTAATCCTTATAAGGCTTTCATCACTTGATTCTCATTATTATAAAAAATAACTACATAAGCCGTTACTATTACCAATTAACAGAATACGATGGGATGGCAAGCATTTTTTAAAAAGGGTGATAGATATGGGTAACGCATGCAATCGAACTACAAGCGGGGTATGTTCTGAGGCAGAAGGCTTTCAAACACATGCATCCGGCGGAGCCTCTCATGCTGAGGGAGTTAATACACTTGCGGAGGGAACAGCCTCTCATGCGGAAGGACTTCAAACGAGTGCAAGAGGAGGTTCCTCACATACGGAAGGATCAAATACGGTCGCAGAGGGTTCTGCCTCCCATGCAGAGGGGTATTTTACTAGAGCTAGTGCAAATACAGCACATGCGGAAGGCAGCGGATCCCTAGCCTCCGGTTATGCCTCCCATGCAGAGGGATCGAGCACACGAGCATTGAATTTATATGCCCATGCTGAGGGAAATCTAACCACTGCCTCTGGCCTTGCAGCCCATGCAGAAGGCGAAAATACCATTGCCAGTGGACTGGTCTCTCATGCAGAAGGACAAGGTACAAGGGCTCAGGGGGAATCTTCACATGCAGAAGGCGATACAACTCAAGCTACCGGAAGAGCGTCTCATGCAGAAGGAAACTTGACAATGGCTAGCGGTATTTTTGCTCATGCGGAAGGGCAGCGAACCGTTGCTTCTGGTGATCTTTCCCATGCAGAAGGAAATCAAACACAAGCGCTTGGACAAAATTCTCATGCAGAAGGGGCTCTCAACATCGCAAGCGGTTTTACTTCTCACGCAGAGGGAGTAAACACGGTAGCTTCTGGATTTTTTTCTCATACGGAGGGACAATCGACAAACGCAAACTTTTTAGAAGGTGTTCATGTTATGGGGCAATTTGGGTCCGCCAATGAGCTGCCCTATTCCTGGTACCTGGCTAATGGTACGGATGCCTCTACGCCAGGATTAGCCGCGAAAATATTAAGTAACGGAAATGTCAAAATTGACGGTACTGTCACTACCCCTGCAGCAGATTATGCAGAAATGTTTGAAACAACAGATGGGAATCCTATTGAATTTGGCTACTTCGTCACATTGGAAGAAGATAAGGTTCGCATAGCAAATGGAAAAGATGATTATATTCTTGGAATCACAAGCGCAAAGCCTGCTTTCTTGGCGGATAGCGGAGAACTAAGATGGAAACATAAATATATGACGACTGAGTGGGGAGAAATTTTGTATGAAGACGTCATTGTTCCTCCTGTAATGGACAATTCCGGGAATGAAATCGTACCGCAGCGGGTAGAACGCCGGCCGGTACTGAACCCTGCTTGGGACGCAACCCGTGATTACCTGCCCCGCGGCAGCAGACCTGAATGGGTTGCAATTGGGCTATTAGGGAAATTGTTGGTAAGAGATAATGGCCTCTGTAAAAGCAACGGATTCTGCAAACCGAATGACCAGGGAATTGCGATACCTTCTGATAACGGATACCGAGTCTTGAGGCGTACAGCTCCGAACCAGATATTAATTCTGTTTCGATAATGATACCCCAAAACTACAAAAGCACAGAAAAAAAGCTGGAAAAGAGAATTGTTCCAGCTTTTTTTCTTGCAGGCAGCAGTTTAATAACAGAATAGATTAGTATGTTTGGATGTTACTTATAGATTTTAGAAATACGACATTCTAGTTTTTTTAATTATTTTTTTAAAAAGTACAAGCTTCTTTATAAGTTTCTAATAATCTATAATAGTATATCCGAAAGGAGGTTAGAGTCATTGGCTAACGTAATATTGGATTATAAAGCAAGCGTACCCAACAATACTTTCGGTGGAACGGAAGCTGTTACCATTCCTCAAATACCTAATCAGCTGCAAGTTGCTGGGTTAGGAATGTTTCTCTCCGAACTTACACCATCAGCCGAAAGTAATCGAGTTTATTTGTCTGCCGATGTAGGCATTAATTCCCAGCTAGGTTCTGTTTTTAATAATGCGGTTTTTTTCCGAATTTACCGGGATGGAGTAGAAATTTTTAATACAGTAGTGGGTTTACAAAATACACCAACACTACCGGCACACGATTATAATGTTACCCTTAGCACCATTGATGAAGGTGTTCCGTTTGGTTTTCATGTCTATCAGTTAACCGTACAGGCTGTCGTCGCCAATAGTAATCCACCTTTTTTTACTATTGCTCAGGTTGTAGGACCTGTTTCATTTAGCGGTCTTGCAGTTGGGACAACCTAACCCCCCAAATAACTTTGTGAGAAAGGAGTAAAGAAATGGCAGAAACGATATTGACGTTTAACGAAACGGTTCCTTCTAGCAGATTAGGAGCAACCCCCCCTATAGTCATTCCATTCGGTTCCCAACAAACCATAGCCTCTTTTTCTATTCTTTTTGATGCCGGCACACCAGCAAATAATTGGGTAGAATTGAATGCTACTGTAGGGGTGGCGGCGACGTTGTCCGTTGCACAGGTTGTGTTTCGGATTTTTCGTGATGGAATCCTGATTTTTGAAACTCGGCAAGGAATGCAAACTGCGAATGAACAATTTTACACCGTTAAAATGACTACCATAGATTTTAACGTACCACAAGGTACTCACAACTATACGTTGACAGTTGAACGCATAAGTTCAGTTGATGATGACACAGCGAGTGTAGCCGGTCCGATTACATTTAGTGGAATTGCATTTGGACCCATTGATTAACAATAGCAAAACGCCACATTGAAAGGAGGGAAAATGAATGCCAGAAATTATCCTTGATTATAAGGCATCAAGACCAAGTAATCAGACGGGCAAGTTCCCACCCATTTCTTTACCGGTTGGTGGAACCGAGCTTGCTGGCTTAGGTCTATTTATCGTGCCGCCCGTCCCTGCTGACAATCGGATTGAATTAAAAGGGACACTCGGATTACAGGCATTATCAGGTACACCCGTTGTATTTTTACGGATTTTTCGTCAGGTGAACGGTGTTGGTCCGGAGATAGAAATTTTCAATACGAGATTCACACCTGAACCTGCTCCTGCGGAGGCCTTTTATACAACATCGTTCCAAGCCATTGACTTTAACGTAGCTGGATCGAACGGGTTTATAGTTTATAAATTAAGAGGTGAGGTTCTTGCTTCTCCAGCGGGTACCGTAAATGTAGTTGGTCCTATAACTTTCACTGGACTAGCTATTGGAAATATTGATTAGAAAATGTTCAAGAAAAAGCTGGAACAGATAACTGTTCCAGCTTTTTTTCTGTATTTCCGTGATCATATTGTAATATTAGTTTGATTATAACCATATTTTTCAAAATCTTTTTTAAATAGCTCTCTAACTAGTTCTTTTGTTTCTTTGTCATAAAAGCTCTCATAGGTCGGTAAAGTTTTACCATATGGTTTCAAAGACATTTTAACATTTGCAAATGCACCCTTTTCAACCATTTGCCCCGACAAATGATGTGATGAATTAGAGATACTTAAAATAGGAGAATCTAATAAGCGATATTTATTTTCAATAGCTTTCATTTCCGTGCTGAAATTTTCTAGTCTTACATAATCTTTAATAATCACTTCCTCTCCCTCATCATATTGCTGGGCAATGTGACTATTTAACTGATTTTTACTGACTCCAATTTTCCTAATAAGATATAAGAATTCTTTAAAAGAAAATCCATTATGATAATTAGGAGCAATCTCTTTCATGATTTTATCATTGTCTATCGAAGCCAAAAAAGAACTGACAGCCCTTCTATAAGGATTACGAACAAGCTTATAGGTATCTTTTTTCCCAGCCAAAATTTGATCAATTATGTCTGCTCTGTAGTGATTTCCTTTTTCAAATACCTCCATTCTATAGGAATGCACCCAGGGATTATAATCCATTGCTTTTTGAAGTAATCCATTTTGGAAGAAGAACCATCTCATTAGAGTTGTACATCCACTTCTAGGGGTCCAAAAAAAAATAATTGGAAATTCCTTTTTATATAAAGGTAATAAATAGGTTGTTAATTTGGCAATCTGCAATTCTTGTTCTTTTGACATGCTTTTCTTATCTTCCTTTCTATAAAATTTATTATCAAAAAAAACCAAACTATTAAAGTAATTGTTTGTTATTCGGTTATTCTACAATTGTTTAATGTATTCGGCCAGAATTGGGCGATAAATACTTTCAATTATAGCCATTTCCTTTTTCATTTCTGCTTGATGCTTGTTTGTGCCTGAATCTTTGTGTGTCCTGAATTTTGTGAGGTTTTCATCTAAATAATAAAACTTATAGCCATTCACTAATAAACGAAACCACATTTCGTAATCATGTGTAAAACGGTAAAAAGGATTGAAAACCCCTAAATGTTTGAAAATGTCCTTCTTAATAAGCACTGTACAACCATTAATAACGTTATATTGGAGATAGGCATTGTAAATCTCTTTTATGTTCGAAAAACGCAGGCCGCTCCAAGGGATTAACACCTGATTATTTTCATCAATATACTGGTAATTTGTAAAACTTGCATCTGCATTAAGATTAAGCATAAAAGACATTTGTTTAGAAATTTTTTCGGGAAGAAAATAGTCATCTGAACTTAACCACGCAATATATTCTCCTGTAGCAGCACTTATACCATAGTTTAATGCGGTGGCAGTCCCTCCATTCTCCTTCCGCAAATAACCAATTTTCCCTTTAAACGGAGTAATCTTTTCAGTGAAAATGGTCGACCCGTCATCGACAAGAATAATCTCTATATTCTTGTATGTTTGACTTAATGCACTTTGAATGGCCTGGTCTACAAAGGAACAGTTATAAAATGGAATTATAATTGAGACTTTTGGTCCCATCTTTTTAGCCTCCTAAAAAATAAGGTTTGATAAATAGCAAATCACAATGATTAGAACTATAATTTTAAAATCTCTTATTACCCGGTGTTATAGTTGTCCTTAGTAATGTATGTAACATCAATTAAAATGGTCATTCTACATTTATAATTTTTGTTACACCTGCTCTCCATCATAAAACATAAAACAGACCTAATCGATAAGGGTTTAGTGCATCGAACAACCTTAATGAAACGGATCAGAAAAAATAGTACCCGCCCAGTCTTTTTTTTGTCTGTGCCATAGCATATTGTAACGTGTAAAAGAGGTGTCAGACTTGAAAATTTTATTATCGACTTTTTGGAAGCACCCTGTTATAGGGGGATCAGCCATGTACATCGAACAATTAAAACACGGTTTGGAAATAGAAGGACATGAGGTTGATATTCTTGCAAAACATCCAACTTTAAATGGATATCATATGGTAAATACCGGCAAGTATATTGACCTTACTAAAATAAATAAGGTAATAAATAAATGTTTTCAATATTATTTTCGGAATCTTAACCCCATTTATAAAAATGGTGAAAGGGACCGACATTGCTTTGAAATGGCCGCCACTTATTTTAATCTAGAAACTTATGATTTAATTCATACCCAAGATATTTTTTCAACCCGACTATTATCACGTGTTAAACCAAAAAAAACTCCACTCGTTGCAAGTATTCATGGCTGTATAGCGACTGAATATCTCATACAAAAAGGAAATTCCTTTACTAAAAATCGTCTGTCTAATAGCAAAAAAAATTTTGATTGGAAATATATGCAATGGCAAGAGTATATCGGTGCTGCATCAAGTGATGTAACAATTGTTGCAACCAATTGGCTAAAGGATCTGTTAACAAACGATTTCAATGTTGAAGCCAACCATTTGAAAATTATTCCATATGCACAGGATATCAAAGAGTTTCAAAAAAGAATGACTGAAAAGTCCCCTGTCATCGCTCCCACTGGAAAAACCGTTATCGTATGTCCGGCTCGATTGGTTTTTATTAAAGGGCACAAATTTCTATTAGAGGCTTTGGCCAAACTCAAACGCAGGCGTACTGATTGGGTTTGCTGGCTTGTCGGAGACGGTAATTTAAGAACTCAATTAATAAACATAACAAGAAAATTAAACCTTGATCAAAACGTAAAGTTTCTAGGCTCCCAAGAGAATATTCCAGCTATCTTAAAACATGCGGATATCTGTGTGCTTCCAAGCTTACAAGAATCCTTCCCATATGCCATTATGGAAGCACAAATAGCCGGCAAACCTGTTGTGGTTACGGATGCAGGCGGAATGCCGGAAGCTGTCATCCATGGGCAAACTGGTTTAATATCGCCAAGAGGAAACAGCGAATCCTTATTTCATAATATAAATGAATTGTTGGAAAACGGGCATCTTCGAAATGTCATGGCCTCAAACGCCCTAAAGTGTGGGAAAGAGAAATGGGCCTTAGAGAAAATGATTGACCAAACATTAGCTATCTATGATCAGGTTATTAAAATAAAAAAAGGGGGAGATGTTACGTGAAAATAAATAAAACAAATTTCAATCATGGATGGAAGAATTGGCCTCAGGAAAATCAATTGAAAACAAGACTTATTCAGCAATCACAGCATTACAATCAATACGGAAGACCGATTAAGCAGATAAGACAGATGGGTAGAACATCACTTACACATCAACCACGAAGACAACCCGTCAGATTATCACGGACATACCATCAGCGGACACAGCCCGTTAGACCATCACGGACACTTCAACAGCAAAGACAGCGGGTTAGACCATCACGGACACTTCAACAGCAAAGACAGCCCGTTAGACCATCACGGACACTTCAACAGCAAAGACAGCCCGTTAGACCACCACAGACACTTCAACAGCAAAGACAAACTGTTAGACCATCACGAACATTTCAACAGCAAAGACAAACTATTAGACCATCACGGACATTTCAACAGCAAACACAACCCGTTATCCCAGCTCATAGGAATAAACAGCAAAGACAGAGGGTAAAACCTTCACGTCCCAATCCAAGAATTAGAAGTAGAAATCAACAAGAAAAAACGGTGAATAGAATGAGATTTTTAACTCCACAAGAACTTTTAATGTTCGCTCCAAAACAAGACAAAGCAATGTGGGAATTGATTATCAGCAGGCTTCCTAGCAATTATTCTATTCCTGATCCTGAATTTATTCATATCTATAATTCTTATAATAACCGTAAACAGTAACAAATCGAATAATACTTGCCGGCCCCTGTCAGCAACAGCAGTCGATGACGGGGGCATTTTATTTTTTCGAAAGATTTTTGCTTGATTCCCCTATTCCCCCCTTGACCTACTCTTTGACTTTAAACTATCAAAATGATGTAAAAATCGTACAAGCTGACCTATGTATTTCAACTAAATAATAGCGAATTGGTAAATATATCAAATTCAATTGGTGAACATAGCAATAGGTTGCCATTGCAACAAGAAGATACCCGCATAATCTATTAAGAAAGAAAAGGCCAAGCATGAAAAGAAAATCAAAATACTCTTCCACTAAGGGGTGATAATACAGTGAAAATAATGACCATTTTAGGGACTCGCCCTGAAATTATTCGTCTAAGCCTGATTATAAAAAAATTAGATTATTTTGCTGAACAGCACACTTTAGTTCATACAGGACAAAATTTCACTTCGTCATTGAGTGATATATTCTTTGAGCAGTTAGGGATTAGAAAACCTGATTTTGTATTGCAGGATCATCAGCAAACCTTAGGGCAGCAGCTATCGGAAATGTTTAAAAGTCTTGAGGCCATCCTACTAAAGGAAAAACCAGATAAAGTATTAGTCTTAGGTGACACAAACAGCGGATTAAGTGCAATTTTAGCAGAAAGAATGGGGATCCCAGTTATCCATATGGAAGCTGGCAACCGCTGTTTTGACCTTGAAGTTCCGGAGGAAAAGAACCGTCGTGTGATCGACGCCATTTCAAGTTTTAATTTACCCTATACTCCTCAAAGCAAAGAGAATTTAGTAAAGGAAGGAATTCCTTCAAATCGAATTATTCTGTCCGGCAATCCCATTTATGAGGTATTAGAGAATTACAAAAAACAAATAGAACAAAGTGATATCCTTAGCAAGCTATCGTTAAAAAAAGAAAACTACTTTTTAGTCACGACTCACCGTGCTGAAAATGTCGACCATGAAGACCGCTTACTAGAAATTATAAAGGGAATTAATTTGGTTGCTGAGAACTATCAAAAAAGGGTAATTTGCAGTATTCATCCTCGAACAAAATCGAGATTAGAGAGCAATTCATCAATAGCGGTTCATCCATTAGTTGAATTTCATGAACCCTTTGGCTTTTTTGATTTTGTCAAACTAGAAAAAAACGCTTTTTGTGTGTTAACAGATAGTGGAACAGTCCAGGAAGAATGCTGCTTATTTTTCGTACCAACAGTAACCATTCGTAAAACCACAGAAAGACCCGAAACAATTGAATGTGGAAGCAACATGCTATCAGGGATAAATGCAAATAAGATACTTGATTGTGTTCATGTTATGGTAACTCAACCAAAAACATGGTCCTACCCTGAAGGATACGACCATAAAAACGTTTCGGATAAAGTGATTAAAATTTTGTTAGGAGGCATGGAAATTGTTTAAAGATAAAATTATTTTCGTTACAGGCGGGACAGGTTCGTGGGGACATGAATTAGTTAAACAGCTTTTGACATACAATCCGAAGGAAATCCGAATTTTTTCAAGAAATGAGACCAGTCAATTTGCCATGAAACAAGAGTTCGACCATAATCCAACATTGCATTTTATTATTGGAGATATAAAAGAGAAAGACACATTAATAGAAGCATGCCAAGGAGTCGATTATATTTTTCATTTAGCTGCTTTAAAGCATGTTCCGGTATGCGAGGATCAACCCATCGAAGCATTAAAAACAAACGTAATTGGAACGCAGAATGTAATAGATGCTGCTATTAGCTCCAATGTTAAAAAAGTGATTTATATTTCTACTGATAAAGCCTCAGACCCTTCCAATTTCTATGGGTTATCAAAAGCTATGGGCGAAAGACTAATTATTCATGCGAATACATTAAATACCAATACGAAGTTTGTATGTATCAGAGGAGGAAATGTATTAGGGACAAATGGGAGTGTCATCCATGTGTTTAAAAGGCAAATTCAAGAAAAGCAAAAAGTTGGAATTACAGATATAAGAATGACGCGTTTTTTCTTAACCGTACAGGATGCAATTAAATTATTATTTAAGGCAACTTTTGAAAGCATCGGGGGGGAAATCTTTGTCATGAAGATGCCTGCCTGCAGGATTATTGACATTGCCCAGGTATTAATAGAGGCTTCTAATAAGGAAAATATTGAGATTGAGACCCTCGGAATCCGACCAGGAGAGAAAATACATGAATTACTTCTTTCTGCATATGAAAGTACAATGACGGTTGCTTATGACGAAGAATATTTTGTTATTTTGCCAGCCATTAATATTACTGGCATAAAGGAACATTATGCACAATATCCCCCTGTAAATTTAGAAAGCTATAATTCTAGTACAGGATTAATGAGCAAAGAGGAAATTAAAGAGATGTTAATAAAAGGCGGGTTTATCTAATGAAACTATTGATTCTTGGTGGAAAAGGAATGGCGGGACATGTAATGACAGCCTATTTCACACAAAAAGCGTATGAAGTATTCTATACATCAAGAGTTAGAAAAGACCAAAGCAGCCATTATCTCGACGTTACTGATTTTGCAAGACTAGAAGAAATTATTGAAATGATAAAACCTGATATTATCATCAATTGTGTGGGCATTTTAAATGAACAAGCTAGTTATGACCCCCTATTGGCTTTTCAAGTAAACAGCTTATTACCACACCAATTAATGAAATTGATTGAGCGCCATCAAGGAAAACTAATTCATATCAGTACAGATTGTGTTTTTTCTGGAAAAAAAGGTGATTATATTGAAGATGATATCCCCGATGGTACTTCTGTTTATGCTCAATCAAAACGTTTAGGAGAAATTATTAGTGATAAACATTTAACCATTCGTACTTCTATCATAGGACCGGAATTAAAAGAAGATGGGATTGGATTATTTTTATGGTTTATGAAGCAAGCCGGGGAAATTAAAGGATATACGAAAGCTTTATGGAATGGTGTAACAACACTTGAACTAGCCAAAGCAACGGAAAAAATGATTATGCATAATATTACTGGCCTTTATCATCTAGGTTCAGATACAAAAGTTTCAAAGTATGAACTATTAAAAATGATACAAAAGGTCTTTGAAAAGAATGATGTGAGAATCATTCCAGATCATGAAGTAGTGCTCGACCGAACGATTAAAAGCACCAGAACAGATTTTCAATACTTGATTCCACCATATGAAGATATGTTAGTAGAATTAAGAGATTGGATGCAAAGGCGATGAATCAACGGCTTAAATTGTTAATTACAGGGGCAAGTGGATTTACAGGTCAGCACGCATGCAAACATTTTGTGAAGGCGGGTTTTGATGTTACAGCCATAATAAATAACAAAACTTATGAAAATAACGACGTTCGTATTGAACGTTGTGATTTAACAAATAAAGATGAAGTAAATAATTTAATTCATAAAGTCAAACCCCACTACCTTCTTCATTTAGCTGGACAAAATCACGTTGGGCAATCATGGATAGATCCTATTTCTTCATTAGAAGCAAACTCCCTATCTACTGCCTATTTAATTGATGCACTTCGTCAAGAAAATCCAGCTTGTAAAATCGTAGTTGCAGGTTCAGCCCTTCAATTTAACCCAGCAAATATATCAACTCTTATCCACCCCTATAGTTTAACCAAGACACTTCAAGTACTAATAGCTCAATCATGGGCAGTTTTATACAATATGCATATTGTAATTGCTAAACCCTCCAATTTAATGGGACCAGGCTTCTCAAACGGTGTATGTTCGATTTTTGCCAAAAAGGTAGCAGACATGGAAAATAATAAAGCAGATAAGGTCCTTGAAGTGAATAATCCAAATGCCGAACGTGATTTTATCGATGTGAGGGATGCTGTGAGTGCTTATGAAACTCTCCTTTTAAGGGGCGAGTCTGGAGAAATCTATGATATAGCCTCAGGAAAGAACCACTCGCTGAATGAAATCATTAACATGTTGAAATTATTTACAACCGTGAAGTTTGAGCTGAAATCTCAGTCTAATGAGATATTAGAACAAAAGGCTGAAATAATTCCGGTAAAACTAATGAAATTAGGCTGGAAACCTACATTTTCATTTGAATCGTCATTACTTGATATTCTAAATTTTTACCGTAGAAATTTGAAATAACTAAGCTAGGAAACTCACATAAAATGCATTAATTTCTATTAAAGAGGGAGAAACACATGAAAATTCTTATTACATCGATT
Organism: Bacillus sp. EB106-08-02-XG196; assembly: GCF_013396335.1. Lineage (GTDB taxonomy): Bacteria > Bacillota > Bacilli > Bacillales > Cytobacillaceae > Neobacillus. The sequence goes on along the minus strand of NZ_JABWSY010000011.1, from coordinate 164,627 downwards.
ACCTATTCAGGAAAAATCGGTGTTTCAACCTATATTGAACAACTTGTACAAGGATTGAAATCTCAAGGGCATCTTGTCGATGTTTTTTACTATAATCCTTTCGTAAAGAAACAGAAAAAGCAAATGACTACACAAAGCCAGGTTGCCGTTTATCGAGCAGCGGCTGCTCGTTTGCCTTTTGAAAAGTACGACCTCATTCATTCACAGGGTATTATACCCACAGTAGCCATTTCTCAAATAAGGCCCAATAATGTCCCTTTAGTCAGTTCATTACATGGCTCATTAGCTTTTAATATGTTAATCAATGGTGCAATAACAAAAAACACCTCTGTCTGGAGGCAGATGATGGATGTTGAGTCTAAAGCGGTATCTTCAAGTGATATTTGCATTATTTCATCACACTGGTTAAAAAATGTATTTCTAAGTCAATATAAAATCCAGCAGAATCAACCATTTTCCATCGTTCCCTACGGGATTGATACAGCAGCGTTTACTCGAAAAATGGAATTGCCCCCCTCAATTACAAAGCCAATAAATAAATTTATACTCGCTTGTACTGCCCGATTAATCCCATTAAAAGGGCAGTTATTTCTAATAGACTCGCTTGCCAAATTAAAACACCAGCGGCAAGATTGGGTTTGCTGGCTAATTGGCGATGGCCCTCTTCGTAATCAGCTTACACAAAAAGTAAATAGACTAGGACTTGGAGGACACGTAAAATTTCTTGGAAATCAAGAAAATGTCCCATCCATATTAAAGGAGACAGATTTATTTGTTTTCCCAAGTTTGCAGGATAATATGCCATATGCCGTTATGGAAGCACAACTTGCTGGAGTCCCAGTTGCCACCTCCGACGCCGGAGGGATTCCGGAAATGGTCCAAAATGGGGTCACTGGACTGATTTCCCCCAAGAAAGACAGCCATGCTCTCTATTTAAACATAAAGAATCTTATGGAAAATAAACAACTGCGGGAAACCTTATCACAAAACGAGAAAATTTGGGCAATCGACAATTGGTCAATTGAGAAAATGATTCATAATACGATATCTGTTTATCATCAAGCATTACAGATGAAAAATTAATTGAATAGCGAACAACGAGGTGGAATTTTGTGAAAAAGTTATATATTGTCGGTGGAGAACAAAAGGACAGAGTAGCAGTGGAATGGCATCAGTATCAAAAAGGGGTAATTGTACAATTAGATATGGACAGCCAGCATTTCATAAAACGTCTAGAATATATCTCTCCCCCAGAGGTTTGCCCTTTTCATGACCCTTCTATCGTCTTTAAAGCAGGAACTGTACAAAACAAACAGTTATACGTATGCACACAAACAGAAATACTTATTTTTTCTCTACCTAATCTGAAACAGACAGGATATTTGTCATTACCATACTTTAATGATGTTCATCATATCCGGCCGAACCATAATGGAAATTACCTTGTTGTTAATACTGGTTTGGATATGGTTATGGAGGTTAATAAAAATGGCACTATTCTTAAGGAGTGGAATGTTCTGGGACAAAATCCATGGGAACGCTTTTCTAGAACCGCCGATTATCGAAAGGTCCTTACTACGAAACCCCATCAATCGCATCCTAATTATGTATTCCTAATCGGTAACGATATATGGGTAACCCGGTGCTTACAAAAAGACGCCATATGTTTAACGAAACCCAATCAACAAATTAAAATCGGAGGAGCACTTATACATGATGGTGTTTTGGTTGGAGACACCCTTTATTTTACAAAAGTAAGTGGACATATAGTAACGGTTGATGTTAAAACCCTAAAAGTAAAAAATGAATATAATTTAAATAGTTTCACCAGTGTTGGTAAGAATTTAGGCTGGTGCAGAGGGATTAAAGTGCTTGATGATCAAACCGTGATTGTAGGTTTTACAAGAGTACGGCCCTCCAGTAATCCATTGGATGATACCGACTTCTTTGGACAGGAGCATGAAGTTTTACCAACAAGGATTGCTTGTTATCATTTATCTCAACAAAAATTGTTGTGGGAATTTCCTCTCGAACAGTATGGCTTGAATGCTGTCTTTTCCATACACAGTGAGGATGAATAAAATGGATACTGAAAAAGATCGATGCCATTTTGCGCGAGCCAATTTGGAGTACTCGCGCTTTTTCCTATTTCGGTCCTTCATCTTGAGTATAATTATGGCGGGCAATTTAATCCAATCTTCGCAATTTACATATGGGAGCAATGATGACGTATCGCAGAAAAAGTGTCGGACATGACAAAAGTCTTCTTAAACATCAAGTTTTTTATAGCATTTTACTGCGATGATTTGCCGATATCAGTTGATTTAACCTCCCCTTTCTGACTTATTTAAAGCTAATAGCATCTCGTTATATCTTGAGAAAAAATTGCCCTCCGGAAAAATAAAGTCTAAAGAATCACCGTATTCCTGCACAAAATTTAACAGTGAAAAAATCTCAATCTCTGTTAGCCTTTTACTCCAAAGGTCATTCCGATTCCTGTCAATTTTCCTAATGAGGTTTGTGGGGAGATTGATTGGAATACCTAAAAAGGCCTGACAATCTGTTAAAACTTTTTCAGGCTCTCTTATTAACTCTTCTTCTTTAATTAAGAAAATCCGATCTGAAGAAACGGAATGGGAAAAATCCGAAATGGCTTTGTTAGTTTCATACCAATATTCTGCTAAATAATTAATATCTCCTCCTGGAAAACAGCGGTTTCGATCTAGATGGGCCGGAATACCATTAAAGTAGCATTCCCAGCATCTGACTGTTTCCAAATCTTTCTTTTCAGGCCAGTAATGAATCACCTTTCTGTTTAGAATCTTTTTAAGGCTAGCTGTTACACTTGGCATATCGCGGTAAATCCAAATAAACCTTGCATCAGGAAAAAGGGCGTTGACTAACGGCAACTTATTCCCTAAGTGGGGATTTTTATTTAAAAGGAATGCATGATTCATATTTTTACGGCCTTTATTTTTTTTCATTTCACTGATAAATGCACGTGATAATCGCACTGCTTGACCAGGTTGGACGTCAGTTTCTTTTAAGCAAGGACATTCTCGATCTAAAGTTTTCGGTGAGGCCATCGGAATATTTCCAACCTTAGACCAAACCTTACGCAATTCAAACGGGCAATGAATAATATATGGGTGGCCGCCCAGCAAGTCAGCCAGCAGTGTGGTTCCGCTACGCATGCTACCTACCAAGAAAATTGGTTTTTCTATTTTCCAATTCATTTTATTCCCCCCAAAAAAGACACTGTTTTTGGTAAAGTTTTATGTAAAAAGCGACTGTTGACTACAATCGCTTTTTACATGCATATTTACTTGTTTTTCCCGTACCTTTTATACATTTGTGTTGTTTGTTTCACCATTGCTTGTGGAGAAACTAATTTGACATTTTTACCAATTGTTGGTTGAACAACTCTTCCCTGGTACAAGCCATTAGGTGAAAATCGTTTATTAAACTCATGGCATAAACACATAAAATCACCTCACTTCATAATATTATTTTATGAATGAGACTTATTTTTGCTTGTACGGTTGCACTAGAATTGTTTTTTGGGTATAAAAGTAATACGATCCTTAATAAAGTATTTATTTTAATTTGGTGGAGGTCTATAGAGTAATAAGCCCCTGAGACCTCCAAATAGTATGGAGGTCATTTGTTGAGCTGCTAGGATTAGAATATGTATAAAATTAGTTGGTGGGACTTACTGAATTTTTAATTTTAGTTTTGGTTATCGTTATTAAAGGTAGTTCGTAGATTGCGTATAACCTCGATTACAAATTCAAGTTCACTTTTTGAAAGCTTCTTGCCGTCCAACACGAGATTGTATTTCTTCAATAGTTCTTCATGAGAAGAAATATCGAGTTCCCCCAAAAATTTATTTTCGCCTGAAGTATAGTCATTAAAGTCATCGAAAAAATAATTCATATCGACATTGTAAACGTTAGCAATCTTTTTTAATAATTCCAATGATGGCTGATAAATTCCTCTTTCTATTTTAGAAAGGTTACTATAATCATAATTTATTTTGTTGGATAAATCCTTTAAGGTATCACGATGTTTCTTCCTAAGGACTTTAATTTTGCCTTTCACGTAGCCAGTCCTCACTTTCTTTTTTATTAATTTTAGCTTGAACTACTAATAATTGGTATATTTTTCTTGTTTTATTGGTAGTTATAGCAAAAAAAAATAAAAATTGGTTCACAACACCAAAAACTGGCATATACTTATATTGAAAAAATCATCCTTTTACAACAGGTCAATGACCTGTTGTCTTTTTTATAATTACCAAATTACGCTTAAAATTTTTATTTATAAACTATGTTGATGACGTATTGCATCTCCTATATTTAATTAGTAAAAAAATCATAGGAAAATTGTAATGTATTTTTATGTTTTTAATGATATTTATATTATAGAATCATAATTATAAGTAAGATAAGATAATCTTTATAAAAAGAGGTGCCTTACTATGCATGAAATTAGCGTTACCCATCTTATCAGTATGCTTATAAACGATTTTGAAAATGTACATGACAAGACCCGGTTTGAAGTTAAAAAGATAAATAATTCATTTATCTTTACAAATGTAAATCACATGATGCTAGATACCATAAAACTAAAACGTGAAGATATAATCGGAAAGACATGTTCCGAATTTCCTATAAAACGAGATTTGGCAGATAAGCTTCCAGCCATTTATGATAAAGCATGGAACGGTCACGAAATGCTTCAATTTTTATTTCCTATTACTAATGAGAATGTATGTTTAGTTGTTGCTATAAGACCGATCTTGAAAAATGGAAAAACAGATAGATTAATTGGATGTTGTGTACCGATTAATGTTAAACAACTTGGAAATTACTTTTTACCTCATTTTGACCAATAACTTAATATAGATAAAAAACAATTTAGTTCCAATCTTTATTTAATTCCATTAACATATATTATATATATAAGTTAAGATTTAATAAAATTCATAATTGGTAATTTAAGAAATAAAGTAAATTGTAATTGGTCAATTAATCAAAAAAGTTTTTCTAAGGCGTTGGTTCTGTTATTTTAAGATTTAGTTTCTATTTATCTTTCATAAAAATGTTTATTAGCTTTAAATAATGCATTATGAGTTCCTGCATCTAACCACCAGTTTTTTAAAATGTCAAAGCTTAGACCATTTCTATGAATATAAAGATTATTTAAATCAGTAATCTCTTTTTCTCCTCGACTCGAAGGAAGCAATGAATCAATTAATTTAAAAACTAATTTGTCATAAAAATAAATTCCTGTAACACATAACCTTGATGTAGGATTTTTAGGCTTTTCAATAATAGAAATAATAGAAGTTTGTCTTTGATCTAATAATGCAACTCCATATCTTTCTGGGTCCATCACTTCTTTTAATAGTACTTTTGCCTGTTGATGTCCTTTTTGAAAGTCAACAATAAAGGGCATTAAATCGTCATCAAATAGATTGTCCCCTAACAAAACGATAAACTTATCAACAACGAATTCTTCTGCACCTTTTAACGCATCTGCAATACCTCCACCGATTTCATTTTGAATGTTATAGGACAAATTAACACCTAATTCATCACCATTTCCCAACAATTTTATAAAAAGACTTAAATGTTGTTTATTCGTAATAATTAAAATATCTTTGATTCCTGCATGTTTTAATTTACTTATAGGCCAATAAATCATTGGATAAGGGCCAACTGGGAGCAAGTGTTTATTCAGTATTTTGGTAAAAGGTTCTAAACGAGTTCCTTTTCCTCCAGCTAGTATTACTCCTTTCATTGATTACATCCCTTTCCATTTAATAATCACTCTTTATAAAGTTATGAGTAGAAAGTGTTTGGTATAACTTTCCACTTAAAACTTTTTAGAATAGTCTTTAAAGGAGACGTTGGGAAAAAATTCACCAATTAACATAGACCTAAAAACCATTTGTAGTTTGGTTATTTAATCAAACCCTTTATTTAAAGACTATTTACTTTTTAAAGTAAAATTGGCATTCCCACTGATTAGTTGCTCCCACCACCATTTATTATTAAGATACCAATCAATCGTTTGAGCAATCCCTGTTTTAAATGTATAAGCTGGTTTCCAACCTAACTTTTCTATCTTAGAAGGGTCAATAGCGTAGCGTTTATCATGCCCTAAGCGGTCTGCTACAAATTCAATTAACTCTTCAGATTTTCCTAACATATGAATTATAGTTTTTACCACTTCTAAATTCGTCTGCTCATTATGACCGCCAATATTATACACATCACCATTTACGCCTTCATGTAGTACAAGATCAATAGCTGCACAGTGATCTCGTACATGCAGCCAATCTCGAATATTACTGCCGTCACCATATAAGGGTACCATTGCATCTTTTTGTACCCTTGAAATTGTTAACGGTATTAATTTTTCAGGAAATTGGAACGGGCCATAATTATTTGAACAACGTGTTATATTGATTGAAAGTCCAAATGTTTTATGATAAGCACGTACTAATAAATCAGACGATGCCTTACTTGCACTATATGGACTATTTGGTTGGAGTGGAGTTTCTTCAGTGAAAAATGTGGTTGGATCAACATTTAATTCACCATATACCTCATCAGTTGAAACATGGACAAATTTTTTAACCCCCAATTGTTTTGCAGCATCAAGTAATGTTAGAGTGCCCAACACGTTCGTATGAAGAAATATTCCAGGATCTGTTATCGATCGGTCGACATGACTTTCTGCGGCGAAATGGACAACATATTCAAATTTTTCTTTTATAAAAAGAGAGAAAATTGTCTCTCGCTCTATGATATCTGCTTGTATAAAGTGGTAATTTTCTTTTTTTTCAATATCACAGTGCTTTGTTAAGTCACCTGCATACGTTAATGAATCTAAATTATAAATATCGTAGAAGGGGTATTTATTTACCATATACTGTACGAAATTTCCACCTATGAATCCTGCTCCACCCGTTACAAGGATTTTTTTGTTTGCCATTATATCCCCTCCAATTTTAAAGTTTTTAAAAAGTGTTCTAATGATTCCTGCCAGGTAGGTAATGGATTGAAACCATTTTCGATTAACTTTTGTTTAGACATGCGGGAGTTTTTTGGACGAATGGCTCTTGTGGGATATTCTTCTGATGAAATGGAATTTACTTTGGTCGTTTTGTTCGTTATATAAAAAATTTCTTTGGCAAATTCTGCCCAACTGCAAAACCCTTCATTCGTTGCATGATATATACCATAATTTTCTGTTTGGATCATATCTAATAATAAGCGTGACAACTCAAATGTATAGGTGGGAGAACCCACCTGATCGCCCACAATATTTAGTTCATCATGGGTTTCTGATAACTCAAGTATTGTCTTAACAAAATTGCTGCCATTCATCCCGAATACCCATGATATTCGCACAATGAACCATTCGTTTAAAAGAGACTGGACTACTTTTTCACCTTCATATTTAGATAGTCCATAAAATCCAACTGGGTTAGGAACATCCGTTTCGATAAATGGAACTTTTCCTAATCCATCAAAAACATAATCGGTACTAATATAAATAAACTTCGCAGCAAATTCTTTTGCTGCATTAGCCAAATTTGCAGTACCTTCCACATTCACTTTCCAACAGTTCACCTTATCATCTTCTGCTTTATCTACTGCAGTATAGGCTGCACAATGAATAATCGCATCGGGTTTCATTTCCTTTATATATTTGTAAACATATGGACCATTCGTAATGTTTAAATCTTTTGACCCTATGCCAACCATGTCAATTCCACGGATTACTCCCTCTCGAACAACATCATACCCCAGTTGTCCTGTATAACCTGTTACTAGAATTTTCATCATTTATTCTCCATAGATAAAATTATTTTCAGCCTTAGATAAGAGTGGTGTATTTTCATCTTTCACTGATAATATAGGAGTAATATCAATAGGCCAAACGATTCCAATTTGGGGATCATTCCAAAAAAATCCACGGTCACACTCTGGAGCATATAACTCATCAACCTTGTATTGAACGTCTGCATTATCTGTTAATGTCATAAATCCATGTGCAAATCCTTTTGGGATAAATAATTGTTTTTTATTATCTGCACTAAGTTCAATACCGACCCATTTTCCAAATGCTGGACTTCCTTTTCGAATATCTACAGCCACATCAAAAATAGCCCCATTCGTGCATCGAACGAGCTTAGCTTGTGCTTTAGGGTTTAATTGATAATGCATTCCTCTTATTGTTCCTTTACCGATAGAAAACGATTGATTATCTTGAACAAATCGTGTCTCTATTCCGGCCGCTTGAAACGTAGCATTGTTGTAGGTTTCCATGAACCATCCGCGATGATCACCAAATACCTCGGGTTGAATTATTTTTACCCCTGGTAAAGAAGTCTCCACAATATTCAATTTATACCACCTCTTCATTTAAAAATATGCGGCTATTTACCATTTAGACTAACCATTGCTAATGGTAATTTAGATATACTGGAACCCTCTATTTTGTCCTCTCATATTGTAGGAAAGAAACTGTATTAGATAAGTCAACATTATAATAAGTCTAATTCATGTGATAGCATAGTTACCAATTTATTTGGCTATTGAGGATATTTTTCAAAAGGAGAGGTTGTTATGAGAAGGCTAATAATTCTTGCTTTGATTGGATTGGTAGCACAGCTAGTAGATGGCTCCTTGGGTATGGCCTATGGAGTTACCTCAACTTCATTATTACTTATGTTTGGTATTGCACCCGCTGTTGCCTCTGCCTCTGTTCACATGGCAGAAGTAGTTACTACCGCTGCATCGGGGGTTTCGCATATTCGATTCGGAAACGTGGATAAACATGTTGTCTACAGTTTAATTATACCTGGTTCTATTGGAGCTTTTATAGGTGCCTGTTTTTTAGGCAGTATCCCTGGTGACATTCTTAAACCCTATGTTTCATTTTTTCTGTTAATTTTGGGTGTCTTTGTCATTTATCGTTTTCTATTTAAATTTAATCCTTCTGAACAATTATCAAAAAAGAAAATGGGAAAACAGCAGATGATACCTCTCGGCTTTATTGCTGGCTTTTTTGATGCTACTGGAGGAGGAGGATGGGGTCCAATCGCAACACCTGTATTACTAACAAGCAACACGATGGAACCAAGAAAAGTAATTGGTTCAGTAGATACAAGTGAATTTGCAATTGCTGTTTCATCTACACTAGGATTTCTTTTAACCCTAGGATGGTCTCAAATTAATATTCAATGGGTAGTTGCATTAATGATTGGTGGTATTATTGCAGCTCCAATTGCTGCTTGGTTAGTCAAGGTAATGCCTACTAATCTATTAGGAACTCTGGTAGGTGGAATTATTATCTTAACTAATATCAGAACTTTACTAGGCACTTTAGATGTCTCACCTACAATAAGTCTATTTACTTATACAGTACTTTCTATTTTTTGGATACTTGCTGTGATTAACGTAATTAAGAAGATAAGAAAGTGAATCAACTAATTGTTCAAACTACTATCAACACAATCAATAGTAACTAATAAACTTTCCACTACTTCCCCAGAATGGAATTCGATTATGTACTCATAATCGTAAAACCTGCCATAAACAGTTTCTTCCCCTTCCAAATCATGTAAATAGCTCAAAGCAACTTTTTCCTTGACCATTGCCATAATTGGTAAAATGTCAGGGTAATCTTTTTTTAAAAAAATTGTAGAATTTTCTTTATATTTAAACTTAACTAACAAAAAAGACACCTCACTTAGTGTTTATCTGGTAAAAAGGTTTTGGGTATGTGAATTCATCCCTGACTAATGCTCTTGGTAATTCTGCCACGAAACCGTTTATTGACACTTGTTCCTTCATTTGTAAATAAATGTTTAATCAGCATATTTTTATTAAATATTCTTCCATTTTCAATTCCAATTTATCCCTTATGAAAAATTTATAAGTAAGTTTCTTTCATTTTGCAATTTCGTTAAAAATAGGAAAAGAGCATCAAAATCCGATGCTCTAGTTTTTGCTTCTATACTTTTTGAATTTCCCCGTCAATAATGGTCATTTCAATCTTCGTATCTAAAAGTTCGTCAGGATTTTCCATTGTAAAGATATTCTTAGAATACACCGTGATATCGGCTAACTTCCCTCTTGATAAGGTGCCCTTTATAGCTTCTTCATTTGTAGCATAGGCTCCACCGATTGTGAATAACTTTACGGCTTCAAGCATCGAAATTTTCTGATCCCCATTCCAAATGTCTGGCTTCCCAGGTGTTGTCCGAGTAACAGCAGCATGAATACCAAGCAATGGATCAACAGGTTCAACGGGTGCATCAGAGCCGCCTGCACAGATAACCCCTTTTGATAGTAAGGATTTCCATGCGTATAAATAAGCTTCTCGCTCCTTTCCTATCCGGTCGATTATCCATGGATAATCCCCCACAACAAATCGCGGCTGAATATCTGCAACGATACTTGGATCCGCTAATCGTGCAATTAAATCTTCCCTTACTAACGAAGTATGGATAATCCGATCACGATAGTTCACCTTTGGAAATTGATCCAGGATATCGAGAACATCTTCCAACGCATTATCACCAATCGTATGAACAGCAATTGGCATGGATTGCTCCCGTGCATCTTTTACAATGTTAAAAAGAACTTCCTGCGTTTGCATCGCTTCTCCAAATTGACTTGGATCGTCGCTATAAGGCTCTGAAAGCAAAGCTGTTCTTCGTCCAAATGCTCCATCTGCAAATATTTTAATGGCACCAATTTGCAATTTCTCATTCCCGTATCCAGTAAACATTCCTTTTTCCTTTAATGCAGGCAGGTAAGGATAATCAACTAAAAGATTACAGCGGAGCCCTTTTTGTTCCTGATTAATTAATTCATCATACATACGATAGGTTTGATCAAGTCCGCCTAAGTAGGCAGGATCATTGGTATGTACGCTGGTTAATCCTTTTTTGATAGCAAATTTCATCGCATAACCCAAACCATTTTTTAATTCATCGTACGTTTTGTCTGGGATATGTTTGGTTACGATCCGTGAAGCAGATTCCAATAGCATTCCTGTAGGCTTTTTTGTATGTGGATCCAATACAACACTGCCGCCCTTCGGAACTTCCATCAAAGGATGATACTGACTCATTTCCAGTGCTTTACTATTTACTAAAAATGCATGGTGGCAAATTCTTTTTAGGTAAATAGGACAATGTGGTGCCACATAATCTAGTTCCTCAATAGTAGGAATAGATCCTTCTGTAAATAGATTCTCATCCCAGCCCATACCAATTAACCATTTCCCAGGAGCAACACTATCCGCCTTTTGCTTTATTTTATCGAGCATTTCCGATTTCGATGTAACCCCCGTTAAATCTAAGTCCAAAAAATTAAATGCCACACCTGACATGTGTAAGTGGCTGTCTATCAGTCCTGGGGTAACCATTTTCCCCTGGAGATCGACTACTCTTGCTCCAGCTCTTCCCCATTGTAAGCTCATTTCGTGATGTGAACCTAAATCTATAATCCTGCCATTCTCTGCCACAACCGACTCAACCACAGGTTGATTGGAGTCCAGCGTATAAATTAACCCATTTGTGTATATTATCTTCGACACATTGCCCCCACCTTGTAATTTATTATTATCTTGAATCAATTATAAATGAAAATTCAGTTAAAGTGCTATGAAATAAATAGAATTTGAGTACCGGCTAGAAAGGTAGTAATGAAAAATAATAAGGCTCTTTTCGTAAACTTTGTTGCTTTCTGTACAAATACCAGAGGCGACTTCAGACAAGCTTGATGAAACTAAGAGTCATGGTGTCCGAACCTGTCGCAACTTCAGACAAGATTGATGAATCTAAGAGTCATGGTGTCCGAACCTGTCGCAACTTCAGACAAGATTGATGAATTTAAAAGTCATGGTGTCCGAACCTGTGGCGACTTCAGACAAGCTTGATGAAACTAATAGGCCTGGTGTCCGAACCAGAGGCGACTTAAGCAAAAAACGTTATTAACCAATAATAAAAACAACAATCTTTGCGAAAACAGCCAATAATAAAGAGCCCATTAGCGGGCTCTTTGTTTTATACAAGCATTTGGAACAAGGTACTGTCATTATTCACTTCGCGAAAGACAAATCCCTTTGCTTTAATCCGTTCCATTAATGGATAGTAATCCTCTTTGGTTTTTAGTTCAATCCCGACTAAAGCTGGTCCGGTTTCACGATTGTTCTTTTTCGTATATTCGAAATGGCTGATATCATCATTTGGTCCCAAAACATCATCGAGAAACTCACGTAATGCACCTGGGCGTTGTGGAAATTGGACGATAAAATAATGTCGCAGTCCTTCATAGAGCTTCGAGCGCTCTTTAATTTCCTGCATACGACCGATATCATTGTTACCTCCACTGACGATGCAGACAACTGTTTTCCCTTTTATTTCGTCGGCATATTCATCTAACGCTGCAATTGACAGCGCACCTGTAGGCTCAACGACGATCGCATTTTCATTATAAAGTGCTAGTAATGTCGTACAAACCTTTCCTTCAGGAACAACAACAATATCCTTTACGAACTCTTTGCAGATATTATAGGTCATGGAACCGACAGTCTTCACCGCTGCACCGTCAACAAATGGGTCAATTTCTTTCAATGAAGTTACTTCACCTTTTGAAATCGACTCCTTCATTCCTGCGGCACCCTGCGGCTCGACACCAATTAATGTTGTCTCTGGTGAGAAATGCTGCATATACGTACCAACACCCGAGATAAGGCCTCCACCACCAATTGCCGCAAATAGGTAATCGATTTTTTCTGGGCATTCATTCAGCAGTTCTACTGCTACTGTCCCTTGACCAGCAATAACGTCTGGATCATCGAATGGGTGGATAAACGTTCTATTTTCAACCTGACTGCATTCCATCGCTTTTTCATAAGCGTCGTCAAAGGTATCTCCTACCAAAACAATTTCTACATTTTCCTTACCCCAAAATTTCACTTGATTCACCTTTTGTTTTGGAGTGGTACTTGGCATAAAGACTTTTCCATTAATTTTTAAATGATTGCAAGAATAAGCGACTCCCTGTGCGTGGTTACCAGCACTGGCACAGATAATCCCATTTTCTAATTCTTCCTCTGTTAGCTTCTTAATGCGATTATAAGCACCGCGGATTTTAAAGGAGCGAACACTTTGCAGGTCTTCTCTCTTCAAGTAAATATGACAGCCATATCGCTCTGATAATAAGTGATTATACTGTAGAGGAGTTGGCGAAATCACATCCTTAATGGTGTGGCTTGCAATAATGATATCCTCTACTTGAAAGGCTTTTTCTTTTTGGTCAACTTGTTGATTCATTTCACTTTCCTCCTCTTTCATTTTAAAAATTTGCCATCATTTTAGAAAGGCTCTTTTAGGTTTTTGTAAACAACAAAAAACCCGCCCCTTGAATAGGGACGAGTTAACTCGCGATACCACCCTACTTCCGCAGCAAAAATCACCAGGCTGCGGCTCTCGATCAACGTATTTTGATTATACGTGTCCCATGTAACGGCGGATTATTCCGGTATAGCTTACTTTCAGATTTTCAGCTACACATCTCGGAGATGATTTTCAGATAAGCCCTGCCATCGACTCTCAGCAAATGTCGACTCTCTTAGGGACAAACAGCAAATCCTACTCTTCTCGTCATTGATTCATTTTAAATTATTAATAAGATTATCACTGTAAAAGGGCTTCGTCAATATTATTTGACTATTTTAATTATTTTGTTAATTTTTAAAGCGCTTACATAAAAAATATACAGCATTACTGAAATTGGAAGTGGTATAATGGACTTTTTTCCATTTAAAAAAGGCGAGCATAGGGCTATGCTCACCTTTCCTTACGACAATGCGAAACAGACAATACTTTATGAATACACTGGGCTCAGCTTAACCTGCTTCCTTAACATAAAATTCAACTTTGATTGAAGATAGTTAATGAAATAGGTTAATCTAATTCCGAAAAGCATTAAAGCTCTTAGTATGCTAAAGAGTATATTCAAAGTATATCCCTCCACATTGAAGATTAGTGTTATGTTAACACTAAGACTATTATTTATCTGTTCTAATATTTTATTCAAGTTATTTTGTCAAAACAGTCTCTCCAAAATAGATGATGATTTCTCATCCCTGTATGGTTAATAGGAGAAATAAACCAATATAGGATAAATCCTGGATAAATAAATAGGGTGCTAAGCCTGAAATTGTGGTCCAAAGTCCGAACCAAAATAGGATACTATCAGTTCATTCTGGGAAGATTCTTATAATGTTGAATATAAACAGTAAAAGAGTTCATCCAAATTAGGGATGAACTCTTTCTATTAATTAACTCCCGGGAACCAACCAGGTGTATGAATGATAGCTTGCCACAGTGGATCTGGGATCACTAACTGTTCCTGGTTATCTTTGTTAATTCTTGTAACAATCTCTGTCTCTTTACCTTCCGAAATCTTTTGCACCCAATCTGGATCGATAATGAGCTCCCGGCCTAATGCAATCAGTGAAACCCCTGTTTGGATAGCTTTTAGAGCTTCATCCGGAGTATAAATAGACCCAACACCAATCACAGGCACATCGTCACCAACTCGTTCTTGAATAATTTCAATTCGTGAACGGGTATCATCCACCCCTCTCCTAGGAGTTGACCAAAAATCTTGTAATGAAACATGAAGGTAATCTAAGTCTTTTTTTGCAAGAGCATCTAGCAGGACAAGTGTATCGGCCATTGTGATGCCTGGAGTTTCGGACTCTTCCGGTGAAAAGCGATAACCGACAATGAATGGGCCATTTGCATGCTCAGCTGCCACTCTCTTTACCTCATCGACAACTGCTAACGGAAAGGTTAAGCGATCCTCGAGACTGCCTCCCCAGCGGTCTTCTCGGCGATTGGAATGAGGAGAGAAAAATTGTTGAATTAAGTAGCCGTTTGCGCCGTGGATTTCAACACCATCATAACCTGCTTCAATCGCTCGTCGGGCAGCCTCACCAAAGTCAAGCACAATGGATTCTACTTCTTGTTCAGATAACTCTCTTGGTACAGGCTTTCCGACTCCTTCTACAGGAATACTGCTTGCACTAACTACATCACCATTTGGGATTAATTCAGGTGGTACCTGCCTTCCGCCGTGAAAAATTTGTAAAATGGCTTTAGCTCCCTGCTCTTTAATTCCAGTCGCTAGCTTTTGTAAGCTAGGAATTAATTCATCTCTGTCCCCGCCAAATTCACCATGAAAACCTTTTCCATTCGCTGTAACATATGTACATGCGGTAATGACCATTCCTACTCCGGCGGAGCGCCTGGCATAATAATTGACTTCTGCTTCTGTCACAGTTCCATCAGGATTCGATGACCAATTCGTCATTGGTGCCATTACGATTCGATTTTTTATTTCAACTCCGTTTTTAAATGTAAATGACTTAAATAATGGTCCATATTTAGAATTCACAGTTCTGTACCCCCAAATTAGATTGCCAAGTTCCCCTCTCTTATTTTCCGTTAACCGTATAGAAAATAACCGTTTTTCATTTTGTCCGGCACGTTCTATTCTCACAGATACGAAATCCCCCAACTATATAAGAAACCCTATCGCCGCTGTTAAGATACTTACAAATACGGATGATAAAACATATATACCTGCCAAAACTTTTTTATTTGATTGTAACAAGGTTATTGTTTCATAACCGAAGGTTGAAAAAGTGGTGTAAGCTCCACAAAACCCTATCCCAACAAAAAACCATACCCCATCACTGATTTCATTCGACAGATGAAGATTGGCCAATACCCCCAATAGAAAGGAACCCGTAATATTGATTAGCCAAGTCCCCAGTGGGAAAGGACTGAGTTTCTTTTTTCTATTTATAAAATTACCCAATAAATATCGAGCGGCTGCCCCAAAAGAACCGCCTATACCGATTAACCAAATCAATGTGTTTCCCCTTTTTCTACATTAATACAAGCCAATTTAAAGCCAAGGTAAGCAAGCCATATTCCGAAAATTATGCTCACTAAAATATAAATGACCCCATACACAATTTGCCCATTATGAAATAACAGTATGGTCTCAACTGAAAAGGTAGAAAAAGTTGTGAATGAACCGATAAACCCCGTACCTATAAATAAAGTAAATTCGACTCTAATAGACTTCTTTATCGTTATCACAGTTAGGATCCAACTAAGTAAAAAACAACCTAAGAGATTTATTAATAAGGTTCCCAGCGGAAACCCATTAGCAGGTTGTATCCATTCCCCGATACTGTATCTAGATATTGCTCCAAAGAATCCACCAAGCATAACGGATAATAGTTTCAATCGTTTCAGCCTTCTTTCAAATGAAGACAATGCTTTAAACCCTCTTTAACAGCCCAAGCTTGATGATGTTGGTGGTAAAGCAGTTCCTCCACGCTACTCACTGGTACCTATGTCAGAGAATGTCCGTCCGAATATTTTATCCACCAGCCATTCGAAATTCTACACATCTACACCGAATTATACCATATTTTTCTTTTTTAGCCTTTTTCTTGTGTACTTTTGGACGAATAGTGCAGGAATTTTAGTAACTAAATGCATATGCTGATAATGGAAATTTCAATATAAAGGTGCAAATAGTGAAAATGATTCAAATCAAATTCCATTATTTACACCATTAATATGATTGTAAACAAAAATAAATAAGGAGAGTAATAGAATGTCACCTAAAGGAAAGAATAAAAAGAAGCACCATAAGGATGAATCTTCAGACATCCATGTTAAGGACAAGCAGTTCGAAAAAAAGAAGTACAGAAAGAATGAAACTTCAGACATCCGTTATAAGGACAAGTCGTATAAAAAAAAGAAGGACCGGAAAGATGAATCTTCAGACATCCATGTTGCGGACACGAAGTTTAAAAAACAGAATATCGATAATAACCAGCACGTTGAATTTGTGTATTATGATCCATCTATTATTCAAGCGGCAGACGTATTTCAGTATCCGGCAGAACATTCTGCCGTTTCCCTTCAAAATCATGATGTCGAAGCAGTTGATCATGTTGTCGAAGTTATAGAACAGGATGTCGATGTAGAAGAACAAGAAGTCCAAGCTATAGAACAGGATGTCGATGTAGAAGAACAAGAAGTCGAAGCTTTAGATCAGGATAGAATGAACGAGTAATAGTTAGTAAATTAGACATTGAACTTAAAAAATCCACCAATATGGTGGATTTTTTTTAGAGATTAATCAAGATCGATTGTATTTAAAAAATTTCCTACAACTTGTATAAACTCATCTTTTTCTTCAAAATAAGGCATATGAGCACTGTTCTCAAAAACATGAAATTGCCCATTAGGCACTAGGCTGCTAAAGTACTGCGTGGATTCAGGTGTAGCCTCATCGTATCGTCCACATGTAAATAAGGTCGGACTGCTGATTTCATTTAATCGGGATGTACAATCAAAAGACTTTAAATTACCTTTTACGCTGAATTCAGATGGACCCCACATAATATTATAGATTTCCGGATTTCGATATCCTGCTCCCTTTTTAACCCATTCAGGGTCTGGTTCTTCCTGTACCCGACAAACAAATGCTTTGTTAAATTCCTGAATGGCAGCTTTAAATTCCTCTGAATCGGTGGTTCCATTTTCCTCACATTGTTTAATGGTTTCTTGGACTTCTAAAGGAAGTTTTTTAAGATTTTCGATCTGGTCCTGCTCCCAACGGGGAGCACTTAGGCATGGACTTGAAAAAATAACACTCTTTACCCCACGTGGTTTTGTTAAACAATATGCGGCCGCCAAGGTTGTACCCCATGAATGACCTAAAATATGTACTTCATCTAAATTTAATGCTTCTCTTACCTGATCTAATTCTTCCACAAAGCGGTCAAGCTGCCAAAGAGACGTGTCTGTTGGACGATCTGACCTTCCACAGCCTAATTGATCGTATAAAATAACAGGTCTATCTTCTTGGAGTGCCTGTAAACCTTCTAATGAGTAGCTTGATGAACCTGGACCTCCATGCAAAATGATGACAGGGGTCCCTACGGAATTTTCATTAAACTTCTGATACCAAACTCTTCCGCCAGTTACCTTTATGTATCCCTCTTCACGCATAAACCCTGCCCCCTTAATTGTAAAAAAAGTGTAAATAACAACTTTTTAGTATTATCTTATTTTATAATAATTTAGAAAACTTTTTAATCATTCGGTAATAATTTTTTAAACATAATTTATGAGTGTACTTCAAGACTACATATTTAATCGATAAAGGAGAAATTGATATTGAAAATTCAAAGCACTAAAGACAATTGGAATGCCAATCTATATGATCAAAACCATTCATTTGTTTCAAAGTACGGAAATAATCTTATTGATTTATTAGCTTTAAAAGAAGGAGAGAAAATTCTTGATCTTGGCTGTGGGACAGGTGATTTGGCAAAAAAAATGTATGATATTGGAGGAAATGTGGTCGGGATAGACAATTCACAAAATATGCTTAACCAAGCATTAGTGAAATACCCCGAAATAAAATTTGTCCTACGAGAAGTGACAGATTTAGGGTTCAATTCGGAATTTGATGCAGTATTCTCTAATGCAACTCTCCATTGGGTAAAACAGCCAAAATTGGGTTTGCAAAGCATTTATCGCAGCTTAAAATCTAGTGGAAGATTTGTTGCTGAATTTGGAGGTAAAGGAAATGTTCAGATTATTACCAATGAAATTATTAACCAAATAAATCAATCAGGAATTGAATTTAACATGGAACAAATCCCTTGGTATTATCCTAGTATTGGTGAATATACATCTTTGATGGAAGACGCAGGGTTCAGGGTTACCTTTGCAGAGCACTTTGATAGGACAACCCCATTAGATGGTGAACACGGATTAAGGAATTGGATTAAAATGTTTGGAAATACTTTTTTTGAAGGTATTGATGAAGAAAGAACCGAGAGAATAATAACGAAGGTGGAGAACAATTTAAAAGGAATTTTATATATAGATGGTAAATGGATAGCTGATTACAAAAGAATTCGTGTAATGGGATTGAAATAAATAAAAAAAATGACTATCAATTGTACTCGCAACATGATAGTCATTTTCACCATACTTTTATCTAGTTGTCAGCTTTCCTTTCAAAAAATGTACAAGGAATGTCCCTATAAAGATTCCGATTAATATACTAAAGAAGATAACTTCGTGCATTTGGAAACCAAAGGCTGCTGCAATCATTCTCAATCCAATAATTCCAATTAAGATAAATGCAGTGGTTTCAAATTCAGGTATTCTTTCAATCAATGCTAAGAATAATTGTGCTACACCACGCATCATTAATATTCCTAAAATTCCGCCAAAAAAAAGGACCCAAACTTGATTTGATACACCAAACGCAGCGATAACACTATCGATACTAAACGCGATATCCATAAGCTCTACAGTTAAGACTGTGCTCCAAAAACCCACTTGTTTGGTTTGAATATCTTCCTCTCCATCTCTTTTGTTCATAAAGTGTTGGAGGACCAGCCAAAGGAGATAGTGACCGCCGACGATCTTGATCCAGCCAATATTAATTAAAGTAACACCAATTCCAATCGCAATTACCCGAAATAGATAAGCTCCTATAATACCATAGAAAAGTGCTTTCTTTCGTTGTTCTTCAGGCAAGTGCTTTACCAAAACAGCAAGTACTAACGCATTATCAGCTGATAATAACCCTTCTAGAATGACCAGGGTGCCAATGATTCCCCAACTTGCGGGATCTGTTAATACATCTACCAAAGCGTCTAATGATAAAAATGAACCATAATTCGTTATGATTTCTTGTAAGAACTCCATCCCCTTGTTCCTATCTCCTTTTCATTGTTTTTCATTATATACAACAGCTTGTCTTCTTACTGTATATGTATGTTAAGTAAATGATTATATGAACACTACATGATGATAAACATGAAATGAGACTTTTATTAATGAAAAGTTTAAGATGGTAAATATAATGATTTAAGGAGGAATGGATATGCGTAAAGTTGTGATTTACACTCAAGAAGGCTGCGGTCCTTGTACTGCTGAAAAATTATGGTTAAAGGATAATGGGATTGAATTTGAGGATAGAAATATCAGAGAAAATCCTGCGTACCTTGATGAAATTGTTGAATTAGGTGCCTCTGCAACACCTGCTACTGTCGTTGAGGATGAAAATGGATCACAGGTTGTTTTGGGTTTTGATCAAGAGAAATTAAGTGAAATTCTAGGGATATAGCAGGACCAAGGGAACACCAAGGGGACGGTGTCATATTTGGATTGTATCTTTCATACATAAAAGAGTGTGAATTAACCAGAATGATAAGGAGTGTTTCCTCAATGGTCTTAAAAACAATTCAACTAAATAGAAAGTCAGGTTTAGACAGTCGCGCAATAAACCAATTGGTCCAGGTAACGTCACAATTCGAGTCTGATATTTACCTTACCTACAATGGTCATAAAGTTAACTGTAAATCGATAATGGGCGTTTTATCTTTAGCCATCCCCTACAATGCCGAGATTAGTTTAGAAGCTTCGGGCTCCGATGATCAAGAAGCAATGCAACAATTAATAGCGACAATTGAAACATTAAATTAAAAACACCAAGGGGAAGGTTCTCCTGGCCTCTTTCGGCCAGAAGAACCTTCCCCTTGGTCCCATTTTCTTCATAACTCTTCCGGTTAAATAAGCGATTATTTGATACTATAATAGATAACATACATAAATATCTAGGGGGTTATTATGTTATTATCCTGTCCTATTTTGGCTGCATTTTCAGGGATGTTCATTGCCCAATTCGTAAAAATTCCGATCCACTTTATAGCCTCAAAGGAATTAAGATGGAATTTAATGTTTAGTACTGGTGGAATGCCAAGTTCTCATACTGCCATGATTATTTCCTTAACGACTGTTATTGGACTGATGTCAGGATTTAAGTCAACTGAATTTGCTATTTGTGTTGTGGTTTCCGCAATCGTTATGCACGATGCGATGGGTGTTAGAAGGCATGCAGGATACCATGCAGAAATACTAAATACTCTCTTATCTGATTTTAACAGTCTGATTGAAACGCTAAAAGACCCCAATTTAAAGAAACCGGAGTCTAGAGAAAAATTAAAAGAATTACTAGGGCATCAACCAACAGAGGTCTTTTTTGGTGCAATAACGGGCATCATTGTTGGCTTCATTACATACTATTTATATCCTTTTTAAATTTACTTCTCGGTTACGACTTTCGTTTTCAGCTCGCGATTTAAATCATTAGACTTCCAATAAGCCATACCTGTAGCAGCGAGAAGTAAAATACCCGTTACAACGAAAACCGTTTGAACAGGAAAAAAACCACCGAGGATTCCGCCGATTATCGGGCCAATCATCCCGCCTATCTGGTTAGAGGTTTGATGTAAACCAAATGCCCGGCCGCGGAAATCTTTTGGTGTTGACCTTACCACCAGGCCGTTTAGTGCTGGGAATACGGCACAGAAAAAGATACCAAATATGAATCGGGTAATTGAAAATCCCCAGATATTGCTGAAGATAATTTGGGAAATGGTTCCGATTCCCCCACCCATTAATCCAATAAATAAGACTTTTTGGAAACCGACCTTGTCAGCCCATCTTCCCCATATCGGAGCAAAAATGACACTTGCGATACCAGGAAGAGAAAATACTATTCCTGCCAGTAACGAGGCATGCTGGGATGAACCACCGAGATCCACGATATATAATGGCAGCACGGGTTCAATCGTCATGATTGAACCGGATGTAATCGCAGTTAGAGCAAGTACCAGCATCAATGAACGATTGGAGGCTGCCACTTTAAAATCATTCATGATCGAGCCTTTTCCTTTACTAGGAGTAAAGTTTTCTTCCGTCACCCAAAAGATAACAAGCAGCGTGGAAATGAGCGCAAACATTCCTGCACTGCCAAACGCCACTCTATTCCCTACTAAGGAAGCAATTCCTCCACCTAATAAAGGACCAACAATTCCCCCAGATGCTGAAGCGGAGGATATCATCGATAATGCATATCCGACTTTGTTGCTAGGAGTATTGGTTCCGATAAGAGCGATGGCTCCAGGAATGAATCCACTTAGCAATCCTTGCGTAATTCGTAACCCTAATAGCTGATATGGATTTGTAACAAAAGCAGTTAATGTATAAACAACAAATAAAGCTAATCCTGCTCGGATCAGCAACGGCTTTCTTCCATATTTATCTGCCACTCTCCCCCAGAACGGAGAAGCAATCGCTCCGGCAAAAAAAGCGGCACTAAATAACAGACCCGACCAAACTTCTGTATGTTCATGCACACCAATTTGAAGCAGGAAAATAGGCAAAAACGGGATAACCATGGAGAAACTAGCTGAAGTGAAAAATACCCCAATCCATAGCACCCACAAATTACGCTTCCAAATTAGCATGTAAATCCATCTCCAATATATTTATTAATTTAATATGGTAATCGTATCACAATGCCTATATATTTTCATTTCCGAAATACCAAGGCCGGAAGAACCCTCCCCTTGGTTCCAAGATCTTCCTCTATACCGCAAAAATGGGTTGAATATGACAGGATAATAGGCATATTGTCATATTGTCACCTCTACTGTAATGTTGTTCATCAAACTATAAAGAAATGTAACCTTATCGTTCTGTATAACGTGTGCCTGCCCATGTTAGTGTTATATCATACAAAACAACAGGAGGTAGCACACATGAAAAACACTTATTTTAAAAAAGTTGCGGTAGCTTGTGTAGCTACAATTGCATTTATAGGAGTACACAATCCTACAGTTGAAGCGATTACGGAATATCAAGTTGTAAATGTAGACAGCCTAACTGAACTTGGACAAGCTTATGCATCTGGTCCAATCATGTATGAAATGAAACAAGAAAATAGTGAATTCGATGACGAAAAAGAATTCATTCCCTATAAACCGGACCTTTTTGAAAAACAATCTGAAGAAAAAAAGGTGGACGCAGCCGTTACTACTGAACAGGGAACATCAGAGCCTGAAGTAGTAAATCCAGAAACAGAACCAGAACAAGATCCAGAAACACCAGCGGTTTCTATTTCAAATGAAGAGAAAGATCTATTTGCAAGATTAGTAGAGGCAGAAGCAAAAGGTGAATCTTATGAAGGAAAAGTAGCCGTTGCAACTGTGGTATTAAACCGAGTGGATTCACCTGAATTTCCAAATACAATATCAGGAGTAATCAATGAAGTAGTCGGTGACGCTTATGCCTTTTCACCCGTTCAAAATGGTGAAATTAATAATCAAGCATCAGATGAATCAATTCGAGCAGTTGAAGAAGCATTAACTCGACAAGATCGATTGAATGATAGCGTATATTTTTATAATCCAGATATCGCAACGGATACATGGATCACTACCCGTGAAGTAGTAAAAACAGTTGGAAATCATGTATTTGCAAAATAGAGTAAAGAGCCGTCATTTTTAAACGGCTCTTTTTTTGTTTTTATTTGTCTTTTTCGTAAGCAATAACCACTACTTCTTTATTCGCTTGGTCGCTAAGCTTTTCTTCAAGTGATTTGATTTCACTCACTAAATTTGATGACAAGTCAGCTGCAACATAGTCCTTTAATTCATCCATCAACATCTCTCCTTTATTTTTTATTATTTGTGTTTACGGAGAAAGTATTACATTGTATTTTAAAAGTAGCTATGTATGTAACATATACATAGCTACTTTTTTCACTAATCCTTCATTAATTTAACACTATGGTTCATATACTAAATAAAAAAGAAGAGAGTGGTGAATAATGAGAGATTTAACCTTTAAAGCCTTCGCGATAACACATGAAATAGATTTAAACAAAATTGCCATTCATTGTGGGATACCGAAGAAATTCACCTGGGAGGAGCCGTTAATTTTAAAAGGTGATATATTAAAATCAATCCTCTTCCAAAATGTAGACGAATCTCAAATGGTCCTTGTTTTTTCCTTTGGCAGCATTGTTTTCATTAATCATTCTACTCCAAATGAAGTAACCGCTTTTTTAAACTACCTCCACTCCTTCGAGCCGGACATTGATGTCAAAAGTGTAGACAGATATAGCGATGATTACAGCTTGCACATCAAGGAAACCGAAAGCATTGAGTTAACAGACGAGTATGTGGTCGTTCCTGAATATGAAAGTTACTATCCTGAATTAATTTCTACTGTCCTGGCAAAATCGGTGGCATTGGAAAAGACCGAGGAACAGCTGGGGCAAATTAATGATAAACTCGAAACGATGATTGACCGTCTAGAGAAAGGCAAGCTGAGAATTGGAAATAAGGAATTAGCTAGGACGACGGCTAAAATTATCCGTCACGAGTATAATACCCTTGCTTACATCATGATTCTTGATAAGCCTGATATCACTTGGACAAGCAGTACAGCAGGTGAATTTTATGACAGGATGCTGGAGTTCTTCGAATTAAATGATCGTTATAAAATCTTGAAAAGTAAAACGGAAATTCTTTACAACATAATGGATGGATTTTCGACCATCAGTCACTCGATTCGCGGACTATTCGTCGAATGGATTATTGTAATCCTCATCCTATTTGAAATTGTTCTTTCACTATTAGGAATAGCCGGCTTACTTCCTTGATAATGACTCTTTAAGCAAATGAAATAGAGTCCCTTCTTCTGCAATCAGTATGATTGTAAATAAGGGACTCATCTGCGTTATATTGCAGAATACATTTCTTTTAAAAAGGATACGGATTCATTAATTAATGCTTTTAAAACATCTACATCAATATCTGCAACTTTATTAACGTACACACACGCTTTCCCTGTAGTGTGTTTACCAAACTGTTTTAATAATTCTTCCCTCTTCGGTTCACCTGGTGCAAAGTATAAACTAATTTTGGCTTTCCTCGGGGAAAAGCCGACTAGCGGTGCATCACCTTCATGACCAGATTCATATTTGTAATGGTAGGATCCAAAACCAATAATACTTGGACCCCACATTTTCGCTTCAAATCCGGTAGTCTCCGTGAAAATATCCAATAATCTGTATGCATCTTCACGTTTTTTAGGACTCTCCACTTGTTCGATAAACTCAATGACACTATTGTCCGTTTCTTTTGTTTTTAATTCGTACATATGTTTCACGCCTTTCCTTAAAAAAGTCTTCCAATTATTACTTTGGATTTCAGTGAAATCTCCATATGTAATAGGTTCATATTCAACTTATAAAACTGCCTTACAATTTTTTAATCATGTTGTACCATGTTACCCCGCCGTGCTCTGATTTTGAAACACCCCTATTTTTATACCCTAAATTTTCATAAAATTGAATTAAATCTTCTTTACAAGTTAATGTTATACTCTCACGTTTTTTTGATAATGCATCATTTTCAAGATGTCCTAGTAATGCTGTTGCCACACCCCGGGTTTGAAAGTGAGGAGTCACTGCTACACCTAAAACCGTTTGATGCCCGCCAAATGCTGGATTTGCCTTAATCTCATCAAACAGATCATCTGTAATAAATTCCGTTTCAATCACTGGGCCATTGACTAAACCCACAATCACCCCACACTCTTCCGCCACAAAAAAACTATCTGGAATTAATTGAATACGTTTTTTAAACGATTCTTCCGTTGCTGCTTCTTCTATAGGAAAGCAAATTTGTTCAATAATTACAAGGTCAGGTAAATCATTCATCGTTACGTTACGGATAATTAACATTTCTAGCACTCCATTATCAAAAATATATTTTCAGATTTTTCTCTGTCCAGTTAATAATTTTTTACTAATTCTCATTATATAGAATTATACAAAACTATTAAATGAGATATTAGGGAAAATAACCACTTAATCAAAATTACTATAAGAAAAAGCTAGACTAATGCCTAGCTTTTTAAAAAGTATAAGTAGTCTGATATTTTTATAGCCACTTTTTCAATAAAAGAAGTGAAGAGCAAGAAGCCATTCGCTGGTCTTATTACATTCCAACCTATTAACAGTTGGAAAAAGGTTAAAGAATCGTAAGTCAAAAAGATATGGTTTATACCATTCTTTAAACCTTATCTAATTGTATCCCTCTTCTATCTATTTCTTCTTCTAACAATTTTATAAAATCTTCGTCTAGCTTTAGCTTTACTGCACTAAAATATGTGTCTATTAAAACCTTGTTGCCCATGCTTGAAAACATATCCTACTCCTCAAAGCGAATGGCTTTCTGTCCCTTCACCTACTAACATTATATTTTTATTCGAAGGTACAAACCATGCTAATTATTTCCAATAAAAAGGGTAACCTAGGGTATACGACCTAGTTTTAAAAGGAGACACGATTATGGAAACAGAAACATATAAAAAAACAACCGAGCTAAGCAGTTACATTGGTAAAATCCTTCGAGACAATTTTGGTAAAGGTCCAGAATCGGTGCACGTTTCACTAGGTAAAACCTTTATTATTTTCTATATTCGGAATTTCTTATCTCCAACAGAAAAGGTACTTATGAATCAAAAACAAGATGAAAGTGTTCAGCAGACTAGGGATTTAGTTATGCAAACACTGATTCCTGAAATAAAAGCCTATATAAAGATTGTTACAGGTATGGAAATACGAGAATTTTACTATGACTGGGGTCTACATAATAAATCCGCGATGTTCACAGGGATATGTAATGATTTAACGGGTATCGATGCACCTATTAAAGAAGAATTTACAGGTAAAGCTGAACTAATTTCAGAGATTATAAATTTAAGCTCCGAATCAGAAAAGAAGCCCGAAGAGATTTATGCCTGCCAATTGAATCATAGGACTGTTCTTATTATTCGTAATGGAATATTAGTTAGAATTGAAAAGCAGTTAATCAGACAAGGAATGCGAGAACAGCTTAGGTTAGCAAAGCGAACGCTCGAAAAAGGATTGCTTCATAACAATAACCATTTTGAAGGGATCTTGAATACCAAAGTCATCGATATTTTTGTTGACTGGGACTTTGATTTAGATAAAAGTGTTATCGTTTTGGTCACCAATCCAACAAAATAATTTATTAGCGATGAAAAAAATCAAAGGCAAAGTGCACTCTGATTTTTTTCATTACATTTTTGCAGTATTCATGAATATTTCCATAATCCTATTTTTATGAGAATCCATTTCAAACTGAGAATTATCAATTTTAACCTTTATTATATCTAATGCATTAAAAATCGAAGACTCTAATTGAATTCTTGCTTCCAGAACAGCTAGTGTTCCTTCAATCGCTTGAGCACCATGGATTTTTCCATAGTCTTGGTTATTATAGTAATCCATAAAACTATCAGACCACTCTTTTGCACGTTCTTGGACAGCCTTTTTAAAGGATTGCGACAAATCTTGTTGGTCTACATAAATTAGAACGGGGTTTAACGGCTCAATGATTTCGGCTAATAGCTTTACATAATTCATGACAACTTCCTGAGAGGCACCATATTTGATCATTCCGATGGTTACAGGATTTTGGATAAAGCAGCATTCAAATATATACGTTTGATTCCCTTTCATCGCCTGTTCTACAAACCTTTGCCATTTATCCGTTATTAATTTTATGTGTTTTTCTAATGGCAGCTCATAAATATCATGATTCCAAATTTGATCCCAAAAGGATTTCGGAACCATTGTTTCATTTATGTCTTGTTTCAGCTTGAATTGCGGCAATACAACTCCATCACAGCGTTCAATGGCATGTTTTACAAAATAGGCTGAACTTCATTATACTGTTGCAAGAGCTGGTCAAATTCAGTTTTCGAGAAGTAAGAGCCTCCTTCATAATCGGCTGGGTGTTCAGTATTTCCCTCAAGAAACAGCTTTGTATCTACATTTATTTCTTTTAATATATCATTCGTAATCGATGCCGTTGTGGATTTTCCTGAACCAGGCAGCCCCTCTACTAAAATTAATTTTGAGTTTACCATGTAAATCCTCCTCTTTTTTTTACCCCGTCCTTACTGAAATCGCCAATATCCATTTAACATTTCAATAAAGATGTTTTGATTGGTTTCTGCTAAGTTTACCAGAAAAGGTGTTTCCCCCCTTTCATGTAAGACCTTTCCTGCTGGCCCATTACCTAGAGGTGTGCAGAAAAATAGATTTGTGCCAGGCAATTCTAATGTTTGACAGCGTGCATGTAAGACATCGTTCCTGAATTCTTCACCCGGGGTTAGATTTAATAACTTCCCCCAAGTTGTTATCGTTTCTTCTAAATCCCTTACAACAAATCCGACGCTTTCAAGTTTTGAATTTTCGCCAGTATGCCTTCCTACCATTCCTTTTTTCTTAAAGGAAGACAATCTTTCCTCATCACTTTTTTCCCATTGGATGAAAAATGGAAATGATAGCTGATTAGGTTGGTCCTCGATGAAAAGAAGATTCCACTTGATCTCTTCTCCGCTTGCAGTTACACGTTTTCCAGGAAGTGGACCATGTACGGTAAAACGTTCTTTTCTTAGCTTAGTGGCTAATTCGTTTATCCGATCTGTACGAATCGCTATTTTAGCAGGACCTTCTCGATTCTCTTTAGCTAGTTGCTGAACAATTTGGGTAATTAATCGATTCTCTTCATGTTGTTCAGCAATTGATAACTGTTCAATCCCCAAAAATTCTATATAGCTTAAATCAAAATAACTGAGTGTATTATAGGTTCCCCATGATTCATGACGGCCGCCATGGACCACTCGGATTCCTTGTTCTGATAGAGGTTGTTTCGCATTTTCAGGTTTATGTTTAAACCAAACTAAATGATCAAATGATAATTTCATATTGCTCCCCTTTCCAAAAACATAAAAAAATGGCTTGATATGGTTCCAAGCCATTTCTGTATAATGTTGTTCCTTACGTAGACTGTCCTGTTTTCTTACCAGATAAAAACCAGCCACCTAATGCAATAAGGAGCATAACAGACCAAAAAATGGTATTCCAAATCGGTCCTTCTACAAAATCATGTGGAATAATGTGTAATGCTGGATGCGCAAGGGTATGCATTAACAGTTTAACCCCGACCCAGCCAACAAGTAACATCGCGGCTGTTTCAAGGCTAGGGCGTTGTGTCAGGACTTTAACAAAGAATCCTGCTGCAAACCGAATCACGATTAATCCGGCGATTGCGCCGATTAAGATGACAATAAATTGCGCGCCATCCATTCCTCCGATTTCGCCCATTGGCGTACCGGGTAAGGCTATAACAAGAGCGACTGCAGCTAAAATTGAATCAACTGCAAAGGCTATATCGGCTAATGCAATTTGAGCTACAGTAGCTCGGTAACTTTTTCCAGCTTTCTCTTTACCGCCATGATCTTTTTTAAGCAAATGTTTTAATGCGATGAAGATTAAATACGCAGCCCCTATCGCTTGAATCCACCAAACATGAAACAAAAACGAAATAATAAAAATAGCTCCAATCCTAAATACAAAGGCTAATAATAACCCAATATTTATCGCCTTTTTTTGCTGTTCCTCTGGCAAATGCTTCGCCATAATCGCTAATACCAAAGCATTATCTGCAGATAATAAGCCTTCTAACAAAATCAAAATAAGTAAAACCCATCCATACTCTACTAACAAAGAAAATTCCATTTTATCCCCCTATGTAAGTTTGCAACGTAATAATAGTATAAATTATATTTACACCGTATTAATACTATTTTGCACAATTTCATTGATAATAACTTCCATCATTAAAAATTTCAATTCTTTGGTCACTCCAGCTTTTAGTATTTCTGTTCTATATGTTTAAATGTTAAACAGCCTATTTCAACCACATAAAACATACAATATTATTGACTGCTTATTAAAAGGAGGAAATGATGGCTGATCCAAAACATCAGGTTGTAAAACCATATTTAATAACGCGTAGGTTGAAGCCAGAGAATCAGGAAACACCTATTCAATTTATGGAGAACGATATCATTCACCCCCCTTTATTTTATCGACGCAACCACTTTTCTTATCCAAAGCTTACCTATTCAAACTATTTTCTTCCGATAAATGGTCTGGTCACTACCCCACTACTACTTTCAATGCAACATATCCTTCAATTACCATCTAAAACCATAGAGGTGGTCCTAGAATGTTCAGGTAATAAGCGCAGTCTTTTTGAACCTAAAGTATTTGGTGAACAATGGGGAAAAGGTGCTATTAGTCAAGGTTCCTGGAAGGGCGTCACACTAGGTACGCTTCTAGAATTTACAGGAATAGAAAATGGTGCAAAAGAAGTGGTTGTGGAAGGATATGACTTTGGAGAAAGAACGGATTTAGACAAGGCCGTCTCTTATATTAGAAGTTTACCAATCGAGAAGGCTCTACATCCTGATACAATAATTGCTTATGAATATAATAATCAACCACTACCCTTTAAACACGGTTTTCCATTGAGGTTAATTGTTCCACAGTGGTATGGCATGGCTTCTGTCAAATGGATTAAGCAAATAAGTGTAATAAGTTCTAACTTTACTGGGCCCTTTCAGAGCATTGATTATAAATATTATCCAAATAAGGACAATGACAATGGTGCACATCCTGTCACTACCATAAATGTAAATTCGACGATTCAAAAACCATTAGATATGGCTAAATTAAATACTGGCAACCATGTAATAAAAGGCATTGCTTGGACAGGTAGAGGCTATATTACCAAAGTAGAAATTAGCATGGATAATGGAGATACTTGGATTGATGTAAAGATTGTTCATTCGATTTCAAGTTACAGCTGGGTTTCTTGGACTTATGATTGGAAGGCAGCAGAAAAAGGTATTTATACCATTAAGGCAAAAGCAACTGACTCTTATGGTCGAACCCAGCCAATCAAACCCTACTGGAATAGAAAGGGTTATGGATATAATGCAGTCGATCAAATTAAGGTAAAGATTGAATAGTTTATAATAAAAAATACCTCCCATTTGATGTAATGGGAGGTGTATTTGTTAATATTGATATTTTGTTCTGGTCGCTAATAAAATAAATATCGCTGGTACCGTACAGATGATCATTGATAAAAATGAAAGTGTAGGTGAGACTTCGTATAAAAAGCCCCCTATCAGGGTTAAAACTGCCGTACTAAAGCTTAATGCTAGTGCTGAATAAATTCCTTGTGCATTCGGTATTTGCTGTTTTGGTAAATTTTTCGTGATATAAAGCATAAACGCGTAATGAGCTACACCAAACGAAAGTGCATGCAAGCTTTGTGAAATCATAAAAATCCATACATTAGGAAATACAAATACGAGAACCCAGCGTAAAGTGGATCCTGATGCAGCAAGAATTAATAATGATGAAGGCTTCCATTTTTTTAAGATGTGATCTGCCTTCAAAAAGTAAATAATTTCAAATATAACTGCAATATTGATGATCATTCCGATATAAAATTTATTTACACCTAAATCCTGCAAGTAGATATAGCCATAATTATAATAGGAAGCATGTGCTCCTTGAAGTAATATGACAATAAGTAAAACAATCGGGAAACTTTTTATCTGCCATAAACCTTTGAATGTAAGCGACCCCTTGTGCTCCTTCACAGTCGGCTTTACTGCTAATACTGCAGGTGTCGGCAACAGGTGCATGAATAGCATTAAACAAAGCCCTATTACCATACTGGTTAGAATAGCTTGTTCCTCGAAAAACCCCGTTACCATACTAATGATGAGCACAGAAACAATAAAGCCAATTGAACCATACGATCGACTTTTTCCATAATGAACGTCACCTTGTTGGACCAAGTTTCCTGCTGCTGTATCAAGAGCAGGAAGCAGCGGTGGAAAAGCGGCACTAAAAAACAACGTTACAACCAAAAGTGTGACAAAGGACGAAGAAGGTATATATAGGATTGCAGCCACAAGTGAACTCGCTGTCAGAACAAAAACAACGGTTTGACTGCTCATAAACTTAGATGCTAGTGGAAAAGCAAACAGCGATGATACCCCTCGTGCTAATAAGCCGAATCCCATAATGATACTCGCTTCGGTTACACTGAGTCCTTTAGCTTGTACGAGCCATCCAGTCCAATAAGGTAAGAATATTCCCCAAGTTAAGAAAAATACAAAAAAGTTCAGTGACATCCAGCGTTGATTACTCATTACTAACTTTTTTGGATTTGTTAAATGTTTAAGTGTTTGTTGATTATTCAAGTTTGACCCCTCCGTATCCATTGCATCATAACACGTAAATACTTACAATAATATGAGATATCTCATATTTTTTTACGGAGGAAGAAATGCAGTTTTTAATCGAACCAATGAGAAGTTTCTATATTGAAAAATATCCTATTGAATCGCTCTTTTCCTTTCCGATTACCCCTATTATCCAGGTGTGTCAGTTTGAACGAGGTGAATTTATCTTTAAGGAGGGCTCCTATCCTGACTATATGTTCTATCTCGTTGAGGGTAAGGCGAAATTATATGTCACTCAAAAAAATGGTAAAGTGTCACTCCTCAATTTTTTACACGCTCCAACCTTCATGGGGGAAATTGAATTATTAAATGCGGAACGTTATTCGAAAGGTATTCAAACAGCCACTAAGGTAGTATGTCTTGCCATACCCATACATGCCTGTAAAGATAAACTATTAAAGGACGCCACTTTTTTAAAATATTTATGCATTTTTTTAAGTAAAAAGCAGACGATGTTTACATCTAGGTATGCGCAGAATCAAGCATTTCCGCTGATTAACCGGCTTGCTGCCTTCATCCTTTTATCAGCAGACCATGATTTATACAAGGAAAAACACACAGAAGTATGTGAATATCTTGGTGTCTCCTACCGCCATTTACTTCATGTATTATCTCAATTATGCGATGCAAATATCATCGAAAAACAATCACGCTGCTACAAGATTCGAGACAAAGAACGGCTGCAAGAATTAGCAAAAGAAGTTTAATTTCCTCATTAGTACCAGTAAGTAAAAAAAGTCGATCTCTATTTTATAGGGAATCGACTTTTTATAAAAAGAACAGTTTCTAAATGCTGGAATTTAATGGTCTCTCAAAATATCATCTACGGTCATTTTCATTGAATAGATAACCGTTTTTTTATAGTGTGCAGCTAAAAGAAGGACTCTAATTTGTTGGGATCGGGATAATTGTTTAAAACGAGGTTCTTGCTTTAAAAAGGACCGTACGATGGACCAGCTTGATGGTATTAGCGGAAAATCATCTAGCGGTTGTTTCCTTCTTAAACGATGAAACCAAGTTAATCTTCCGGAAGGAGTACTTTTATCAACGATACATGGAGCATAAATACTTTTTGTGTGTTTTCGAAGCGATTCATAACGCTCTTGCCCGCTTATGATTGTGTAGTTGTTATCTTTTCGATTTTTTCTGACGACCAAAACAAACATACAGTCCCACATCAATCTTTGCAGTTTCTTTACGTGTTCAGTAATTTTTAGTGATACATCTGGCTTGATTTTACTCAGGGGTATATACTGAATCGTAAATTTCACTAACATCCCCTCCTGTTCGTATTAAATTCTTACCGAAAACACGGATATCACAACAGGTTTGGAGAAATATTTATTCTAACTTAAATCAGTATATGTGTGAACTGGGCTCAAGTGACCTAGAAACAACTCCCCCTATTATGATCATCTTTAAAACCCTCCTCACCAATCTGGTTGTTATATAACAAAACTCTTCCTGTAATATATCACGTCATCAATTTAAACATTGTATTCAAACAACAACTCCAACACCATTAGGGGTAATACCCATCGTTAGAAATATCTGTTGTAATTGTTTTTGTGCCCTGTTACAATAGAAATAACTTAATATATAGAATATTTATAATATTCTATACTAAACTCCGTTTTACAGATAGGGGGAATACATTTGTCAAAATTGCCAAAAACAAATGATCTAGGTTTTTTTGAAATCCGTCTTGAGTCGATTGGCGGTTTAGGAGCTAATCTGGCAGGAAAAATGCTTTCCGAGGATGGAGTTGTTGGAAACGGACTAAATGGAATCGGTTTTTCATCATACGGTTCAGAGAAAAAAGGCTCTCCAGTAAAAGCACACATTCGTTTCTGTGCACCGGAAACAAACATTCGAGACACCACACCAATAGAACGCCCTCATGTTGTCGGCATTTTCCATGATGCCCTGTTTAAGACCATCGATTGTACAAGCGGGATCTATCCAGACAGTACAATCCTAGTAAACTCACAAAAATCCCCTGACGAACTTAAGAAACTCATGAAAATTACAGGCGGTACCATTGCCATTATTGATGCAACTGGAATCGCTTTAGATGAACAAACAAAAGCCAACACCGCTATGCTGGGTGCACTTTATCGGATTTTGGACTTTTTAGACCCTGATTCGATGAAACAAACGATTCGGCGAACCTTTGAAAAAAAATATCCACACCTGGTTGAGCCAAATATTCGAACGTTTGACCGTGGGTTTGATGAAGTAGAATTCAAAACCTACCTTCCGGATGATGGAGTGGAACCTATCCCTTTTTCAAGACCAGTACCAGTGCTTGGATATGAAACTCAGGCACTCGGCGGTATGATTCTAAATCCAGGTAACAGCATGTTAAAGGATTTAAGTATTTCACGCGCTGGGATGCTCCCCCATTTTCACGAGGATAAATGCATTAATTGTGCTGCATGTGATACAGCCTGCCCAGACTTTTGCTTTGTTTGGGAGGAAAAACCAGACAAAAAAGGCCGTCCACAAATGTTCCTCAGTGGGATTGACTATCAATACTGCAAAGGCTGTTTGAAATGTGTAACGGCCTGTCCTGTGGAAGCGCTATCAGGAGAAAGAGAATTCAATGACGGCTATGCGGACAAAAACCGTGTACCCCACATATTTGATTTAGTCACTCGAAACTAAGGAAAGGACGGGATATTTTATGTCCATTGAAATAAACCAGGAAAAGCTCACAACTGAAAAAGAAACAGTTGAGCAAAGTTTTGTCTTTGAATCTGGCAATGAAATGGCTGCCTATGCAGCACATCAAATTAATTACCATGTAATGGGATACTTCCCGATTTCCCCTTCCACAGAGGTTGCTCAATTCCTCGATGGGATGAAATCTAGAGGCGAACATGATATCGTTTTGATTCCTGCAGATGGAGAACATGGTTCAGCAGGAATATGTTACGGGGCTTCTACTGGAGGCGGACGAGTTTTTAACGCAACGAGCGCTAATGGATTTCTTTACATGTTAGAGCAGCTCCCTGTTCAATCCGGAACCCGGTTTCCAATGGTATTAAATTTAGTTAACCGCTCTGTATCCGGTCCATTAAATATCCATGGAGATCATTCTGATTTATATTTTGGTTTGAATACCGGTTGGCCAATCTTGATGGCACGTGATCCACAAATTGTCTATGATATGAACATTATTGCGATAAAACTAGCAGAAGATCCAGCCGTTAGACTGCCTGTTATCGTTTCATTTGATGGATACTTCACCTCCCACCAAAAACGTCGAGTACAGGTAATAAAAAATAGAAGTGATGTTCAGAAATTTATCGGGGAGAATCCTACAAACTTCCCTCATGCCTTAGACCGTGAGAATCCTGTTACCATCGGTCCTTATATGAATGAACCGGACTATATTAATAACTGCTATCAACAATCTGAAGCAATGTACAATGCTGAGGCTGTTTTCGAAAGAATTTCAAAAGAATATGCAGAATTAACCGGTCGGGAATATCCAATCCTTGATTTATATCGTATGGAGGATGCCGAAGTAGCTGTATTTATGCTGAATTCAGCCGCGGAGGTTTGTAAAGACGTGGTCGACCGCCTTCGCATACGGGGAATAAAAGCTGGGGTGATTTCTCCAAATATGATCCGTCCCTTCCCTCAAAAACAATTAGCGGAAGCCTTGAAAAACATTAAGGCCGTTACCGTCGGTGACCGTGCAGACTCATATGGAGCACATGGCGGCAACATGGCGCTCGAATTAAGAGCGGCCTTGCAAACCGTTGGTAATGCTCATACAAAAGTGATTAACCGGATTTACGGATTAGGCGGAAAAGATTTTTATGCTGACGATGCTGAACATTTTTTCCAATTGGCTATAGATGCTGCGGAAAAAGGCTTTGCAGAAAAGCAGTTTGACTACTTTGGGCATAATCCAGGGGACCCAGAATTTGCTCCAAAACGTGTTCTAAATCCCATGAAAAAAGAAGACTTGAACACGGGGTTAATTACGGTAACTCCTAATGAAAAAACCGGTGAACTAAAAGTGAAAATTCCGCCAATGCGGAGTCTAACGAAGAAACCAAAACGTCTTGCTTCTGGTCACGGCGCTTGTCCAGGCTGCGGCATCTTCTCTGGATTGGAATTGTTCTTTAAAGGAATTGAAGGAGATATTGTCGCTTTATTCCATACAGGTTGTGCGATGGTAGTAACAACAGGCTTCCCATATAGCTCTCATAAAGCCACCTACATCCATAACCTTTTCCAAAATGGCTCTGCTACCCTTTCCGGTCTGGTAGAAATGTTCCATGAAAGAAAGAGACGCGGTGAGTTGGCAGAATTAGGTCTAAGTGATGACTTTACCTTTGTTATGGTTACCGGTGACGGTGGAATGGATATTGGTATGGGCCCTGCAATTGGAACGGCTTTACGTAATCATAAAATGATTATCCTTGAGTATGATAATGAGGGTTACATGAATACAGGCAGTCAGCTCTCCTACTCTACTCCGATGGGACATATGACGAGTACATCGAATATTGGCGGCTTCCAAAATGGAAAGCCATTCCATCACAAGGATACCGCTCAAATCATGGCTGCTACGCACATCCCATATGTATTTACGGGGACTGAAGCCTTTGACAGAGACCTTTTAAAGAAAGCCGCGAAAGCACAATGGTATGCGAATAACGAAGGCTTGGTATATGGAAAAATATTAATTACCTGCCCATTGAACTGGAAATCAAAGGATGAATTAGGTCAAACGATTGTAGAGGCTGCGGTTAACTCCTGCTTCTTCCCTCTTTATGAAGTGGAGCATGGCATTACAACGGTTACCTATAACCCCGAGGAAAAAAATAAACGATTAGCTGTATCTGAATGGCTGAAGCTGATGGGTAAAACGAAACACTTACTCAATGAAAATAGCAAAGACATGCTGGAGATGTTTGATAAGGAAGTAGACCGCCGTTGGAATATGCTGAAAGCGAAGCATGAGAGTCCATATCTATGATAAAAAGAATCCCAAGTGCTGGTATCGCACTTGGGATTCTTTTGTTATTTGGATACGGATTCATACCCAATTCTAGGCATTTTCTGATTTTGGGTAACAATACCTGCTGATTGTTACCCAAATTCTTCTTTTTCTGAAATTCGGTAACAATTTTCTATTTATACTTACCGAAAACTCGTAATCCACTCGAAATACAGTTTATTGATCTTAATTATTTTACTTATTTAAACGTTGTAACTCCGTTTCAACTGCAAATACTCGCTTATTTAATGCATCTGTTTTATTATCAAAGTGATCAGTAATCTTTTCAGAATAGTCTCCCAGATATTTAATTACACTTTTATGATTTTCTTTTTGTTCAATTTTTAGCTCGTTAATAGCTTGTTCAACCATCGCAGCTTTATGCCCAAGTTCTGCCTGTCCGGTCTTAAGTTCAATAACGTCGTTCCCTAGCTTTGTTTGACCAGTCTTAAGTTCAATAACATCGTTGCTTAACTTTGTTTGACCAGTCTTGAGTTCATTCACATCGTTGCCTAACTTTGTTTGACCAGTCTTGAGTTCATTCACATCGTT
>NZ_JABWSY010000011.1:0-126740 GCF_013396335.1 Bacillus sp. EB106-08-02-XG196 | reverse complement strand
CCTAACTTTGTTTGACCAGTCTTGAGTTCATTCACATCGTTGCCTAACTTTGTTTGACCAGTCTTGAGTTCATTCACATCGTTGCCTAACTTTGTTTGACCAGTCTTAAGTTCAATAACGTCGTTCCCAAGTTTTGTTTGACCAGTATTTAAGTATTTCATATCCTTTTCTATATCACCCAAACGTTTATGAATAGGCTCAAATTCTTCTTTCAAGACAGAACGAATAACATTTATTATCTCATTATTCATGTTAGTTCCCTCCAAGTTTATTTATTATATCACAAGGAAATGAGTTATAAAGAAGAGTGGATTGATGAAGTAATTTAATGATTTTCTATGAAGATAAGAAATTCAATTTGGAGCATCGCTGAAAGGACGTGGAAAAATGCTACACTATTTTTTTTACTTCGTCTGAAGCAGAATGATCATTCCTAAACGTTTTTGTGTTCGTTTCCGATTCCGAACAAGATCGAACAAAAGGGGATAATCGTTTCTTACTTTTCCATACATTCACCTACCTTTCTTGAATTCTTAGATGTTATTCGACAACAAAATCAATTCCCCTCTTTTTTTGTCGAAAAATTTGCAAATACCTAAATTCATGCTAATCCAAAAGTTTTGTTTCTAACAAAAAAACCCGCTCCCAATCAGGTGAACGAGGTCTAACATTATTATAAAAAACTAAATACAACCAAATCTAAAATGGTAGGTCTTCATCATTTATTGAGAAAGTACTATTATCTTTATATATCGCCCGGCTTGGCATTCCTTCAGAATCTTCCATTTCCTCTCTTGTGATTCCAAAAGGAACGCCATTTGAAGTATAACCTGCGATGAAGTAAAAGGCATCATCTTCATAATTCTCTTCTACTTCTCTTCGTTTTCTACTTTCTTTTTGTTTTGCAATTAATGATTGCTCGACCTGCTTTTTATACGACTGTTTAAATTTATAACCCAGCATTTCAAGCTCTGTAATCGCACATAATAGGTCTACACCAAACCAATTACTATAAGCTTTTGCAATATTTTTCCCATCATACTGCCCTGCCCATTTTTTTTGCATTTTGAAGCCGAGCATTCCGATTATATCGGTTCCGTCTCGTCATATTACTCAAATTTTCCTTGCCTTTTACCATACATTATCCCACTTTTTCAATAAAATTTATTCTTCATCCTCTTCATCCTCGTCATCAATAACCCATTCAATTGTATAATATGAATCCATTAAAGCATCCTGAAATCCCCAGCCTTCAGGCGCTGTGGATACAACGTTATCTAATCTAGAAGAAAATACATTATACAATTCTTCATCCCGGTCACATTCTTCAGCAACCTGATCAAACATTTTAAGCATACTAGTGTAAAAACCTTCAGAAATATCCCCAAACGAACTAGTAAATTCAACACCTTGTTCCACATAAAAAAGCATAAGATCAACCGTTCTTTTTTGATCATTCGTTGCTTTCTTAAAGGCAGTAATTTCTTTTTTGGCCTCTGCCAATCGAAGCTTTCCGTGTCCCCTATCTGGAAAAAATTCATTCTCTACTTTTTTTCGAGCCTGAGTAAAAAGATCCTCAATAGCTTCATCGCCTAAAAATTTACTAGACAAGAAGTTTTGAACATCCTTATTATTCTTAAACAATTCTACTACAATTTCAATTAATTCTTTCTGTTCATATTGTTTTAAATGTTTTTTTAGTTCTGTTACCTTGATTTTCACAATAAACCCCCACCTTACCACTCTTTGAATGAATCATCGAAAATATATGTCCAATTTTATTATACAAAATTTTTTTTATGGGGTTTAATGGGAATATGGACAACTATGAACAATTCAGGTTCAATCGTTCCTGATTGTTTTGCCATCATATTTTCCGCCCCTTCTACTAAAAAAGGCAACCCAATGGTTACCTCGTTTACATCACTTCATTTCTCTCTTTCAAATACCGATACAAAATAATACTAAAAACAGAGCACAATAACCCACAGACTCCAATGAAGATAAACCCTGCTTGAAATCCTCTCATTAAGCCCATTTCAGCTCCTAGTAAACTGGTAAACCATCTTTTAAAAAATTCAATCAGCGCACCTAAGAATAAATTACTGATGACTACTACAATGCCCATAATGGTTACCGTAACGGTAATCGCAGCATCAATCCCGTTAGGATATCTTTTTGCGAGAAGCGCCATTACAGTCGGATATACGGGTGCAATTCCAAAGCCAGCAGCACCATATAACCATACACCTGATGGTCCAAATAATGTGGCCAGAATGGTCGTAATTCCAGCAAGACCGGAAAAAACAATGATTGAGATCATAAATCCAATTTTATCGGTGATAAAACCTAGAATTAACCTTCCTACCATAAAACAAAGAAAAAAGATGGATAGCATGCCAGACGCCGCCGTTGAACTCCATTGAAATGATCTCTCTAGAAAGTTAACAAGCCAGCCAGCAATCGAAAGTTCTACGATTACTCCAAATGAAAGAATGATAATAATGAACCAAGCTACTCGATCCTTTAAAAACATCTTAATAGGCAGGCGTTCGTGGGTAGTTGTTTTATCAACTGGAAGTGTACTAAAAAATGCAGGGATCATAGGGATGATACACAAGGAGAGCATGAAAAAATACATTCCCTGCCAGCCTAGCTCTCGCCCCCCGAAAAATGTCATGCCCATCAAGCCCGCCGCCATCAATGGAGCAACCGTCGAACTAAGTCCATAAAAGAAATGAGATAGATTCATCATAAAACCAGTATTTTTTGTAAAAATTCTTGCCGACAAAATCGCCAACGCAATTTCTAACATCCCGTTACCTAAATACATAATGAAATAGGAAACGGAAAAAATGGCAAAATTACTAGAAAAATAAATAAAAACACCTGATATAGCCATAGTTCCAAAGGCTAGCAGACTCGTAAGCTTAATGCCGACTTTTGATGAAAAAGCACCAGTAAAGCTGCAAGCTATTAAAAAACCAATAGAATTGATGGCCAACAGAAAACCAACCTGCAGTTCATCGATTCCATAATCGATTTGCATTTGTGGTATTGCTGGTCCTTTGATATTCTCAGATAACCCAAAAACGAGGTATCCAAGAAAAATAACAATAAACGAAAGTGGTATGTATTTCTTTACCGGTTGTGTTTGTGGCAATGTTTGCATAGTATATATCCCTTCACTTGCTGATTAATACCACTTACCTTCCGAAACTACTATCACTTGCCCGCCGACTTGGATGAGATAGTGGTCATCGGTCTTTTTGGCATTTATCTTTAGTAACGATGGCCTGCCAATAAAAGCACCTTGTTCGACACGATAGTTTATTCCATTGGAATTAAAAAAGTTATGTTCCAATAAATAACCTGCTAAATTTCCATTAGCACTTCCTGTTGCTGGGTCTTCTAGATATCCAGGTATAGGCATAAATAATCTAACATTTATATCGTTTTCTGGGCTTGCAGTTTCAGTTGTAAAAACCAGTAAATTAACATCTACCATATCCTTCAATAAGTCTGCATAGGCTCGATGATAAATTTCACACCGACCTACAGCATCCAATGAATTCAAATGGACAATTACACTTGGTAATCCGGTTGATACAACTTGAATCGGAAAATCAGTATTGATATCTTCTCGATTAATTTGTAGTATAGCTGCCATTCTATCAATCTCGACATTAGCACCAAATATAGGTTGGTTTTGGGTCATCCAGGCGTATTGATCTTCAAAAACAACTGGTATTTGCCCAACAGGTAGATTAAGTTTAATTTCACTACTTTCTGAACGGTCTAATAAGTTCTTGATAACATAGGCTGTTCCGAGGGTTGGATGCCCTGCAAAAGGTAATTCAGAATCAGGAGAGAAAATCTTAACATCATAACCTCCATCATCCATTAATCCAGACATAATAAAGGTTGTTTCTGAAAAATTCACTTCTTTGGCAATTTTTTGCATTTTGGTTGGTTCCATTTTCCCCTCTGGAATAAAAACAGCCAGTTGATTTCCCTCATATTTGTTTTCGGCAAAAACATCAACAATATAATATTTCACCATCATGACTCCTTTCAGACTAGCTTAATTATGGAAAAAACAAGATCAACAGCAATAATCAAAAGGATGTAGCGGTGGATTTGCAGGAAGCAGCCATTTCGGTTTGAATAATGGATCCTGCCAATGCCAGGCACTTAAAGCAGCTGCACATGCATCGATAGTATGGCTTTCTTCCTCAATAGATTTAGGAAGCTGGGTTAATTGCTGCTCACCCAGCCAGTTTCTAATAAAACATCTCGATGACAAGTCTTGTTTATATTTCAAAACATAGTGAAAATCCTCTTGAGGAAGTCTTGATCCAATGGCGGCACCTGGGTGAACTTCGACAATGGAGATTGGATAGAAAGTCTTCATATTTTCAATTTCTCTTGTTAGTTTAATTCCTCTCAATGTAAGATAGACCATTCGATTGAGAGTGGGAGGCATGATGGAGCCAGATTTCATTCCCAGCGAAATAATAAACTGTCTCAGCAGCTTATCCCCTTGTCTGTCACCTCCTCCATCCTCATAGGACAAGGGAGCATCCATTCCGATAACGACTTCATCCAATTTACTTTGAATCTTAATTTCTTCCAAGATATCTAGGTCTCCCATATTACTCATTAATTTAATAAATTTAAGTTCGCTACCCTGTTTTTCAAATACTGCTAAAACAGTATCCTTGTGATTACTCGGACCAGACAAATCAATACCTATAATTCTCATGGAATATCGTCTCTTTCAATTTTGGTTTTCATAAAAAAAACTGCTATTCACTAATTCTAGCAAACAGCAGCTATTATTTCACCATCTTATGAATAAATCCAACGATTTTCAATCTAATACCTATATATTCATTTCAATATCTCGGTTTACTTTATAATTCATATTTCTAAAGATAATGATTGAACAAAGAATCGTCGTTATATTGATTAGAGGGATTATAAATATCGCAGGAATCACGTTAACTCCCACAAGAGCCATTCCAGTAATCTTACCTGTAAGAGTGGTCATTAATAGTGATAAAAAAACTAAATAAACTGGCCCTAATAAATACCCAATAGGAGCCCGTTTAATCAAACAGATGCCTGAAATAAACGAGATTGGCAGAAATAGTGCTAAATCAAATCCCTGAACAATTAGGGTTGTATAATGATCTAAATCGATGGGAATCACTTCTTTAAAAAGGGGTGGAAGAACAACCTGCAGCCACAAACTACCGATAACTACGGCATTAAAGATTAAAAATCCACCTAAAAACTTTACAGGAAGCCTTGGATGAAAATACTTACTAAGATTCTCAAAATATAGTGAAAATAGCGTTAAGATCATTGCAAAGAAACTTGCTGATAATAGCAGGACATATACTAAAAACAAGGGATTAAACATCGCCATTGCTAAATAAAAGAGGTAGGTCAGGAAGAAATAGAGCAGCGATCCTGAAAGCATTATTCTCCCCTTTAATGAACCTTTTCTTGCAAAATATAGTGCAGTCAAAAGAAATGGGATGGCAATGAACAATGTAACAACATCCTGTGCGATTCCTTGAATTGCTACATCCGCTGACATATCCTGATAAATACCTTTACCGAAAATCGTGACTGTTTCACCGCGTATCGAAATATGCTCATATTCGCCAGGACCGCTCTTTGAAAAGATTCCTGCAGTTGTAGCAATTATAGCTAAAATAGATATGCCATAAACTAGCAGACTGACAGCCTTTTTATACTTCATTTTGATTTCCACCCTTAGAATAATGTTTTTAGAACCAGAACAACTCCATTCACATTTATTATATATACATATTAAGGAAATTGAGGTATATATTATGGCGATATTTCTAAAAATTATGTTATTTAAATATATAAAAAAAAATCCCAGATAATAATATCCAGGGGGATTTTTCATAAGGATTACAATAAATATTAGTTTAAAATTTTATAATATAAAACGGTGGTATCCAGATCTCCTTTACCTGAAAGGGCAAAGTTAGGAATTTTTCCTGCCTGAATATATCCAAGTGATTGATAAAGGAAATTGGAAGGGTCCCCTTCCCTTGTATCCAGGACTAGTAAAGTCCTTCCTTCAATAATCGCTTTTTCTTCCGCTATCTTCATTAAGGAACGCGCTACTCCTTTACGTCTAGCATAGGGACCTGTCATCAATTTTGCTATCTCAGCTCGATGAAGACCATTCTGCTTTGTACATAAATGAAGTTGGATAGTTCCGACAATTTCATTATTTATTTTTGCGATAAATAAAATAGTATCTGGTTTTAATACAGTTTGCCAATATTTTCTCGCATCTGATAGCTTCATAGGCGGTAAAAAGCCTATTGATGCCCCGCCATCCACCACCTTTACTAAAAGTTCAGAGAGTGAATCTATATGGGTCTCAATGGATTTAAGTTCTTCAAATTTCAACATACTTAACACCTCCATCGGAAAAATTTGTAGAAATATTCAAAAGTAAGTAGATATGAAGATAATTTTCTATCCTATCCCTCTGTTATCATTTCATGCTTGTATACTCAAAAATTGTTAATATAATGATGATTATACGATGGAAAAAAGGTGATGCCAATGATTTCTAAAAATGAATCTCATCATCAGGCTATTTTAGAGCATTAAAAAAAGGCTGCGTGCCACAACCTTAAGTTTAAAATGATCGTATTTTTTTAAGCGTATTTTATGCCAGCAAGCTTGATATTGTTACTATCACTTGACCCGCAAGGTGTTACGGCATAGGTCATTTCACATTTTGGGCAATTCATAACAACTGTTTCTAACGTAAACGTTTCTCCACACTCACAGTTAATCTCATGCGCCACTGTTGGAGTAAGTTTATCTTTCCCTTTACTTTTTACATGATCAACGATGTCTTTTCCATCTCTAATATGTGAGGAACAACCACAGCTCATTTTTAACCCTCCAAGGATTTAATGTATATTACCTAGTGGATTAAGAATAGCATAGGAATACGTACTTCTATCACTTTAAAATCAAACAGATTATGAATTTTATTTATCTAAGTATATAAAAAAAGAAGACTTCTAAACTAGATGTCCTCTTTGGAAAG
Source organism: Bacillus sp. EB106-08-02-XG196 (assembly GCF_013396335.1). Taxonomy (GTDB): domain Bacteria; phylum Bacillota; class Bacilli; order Bacillales; family Cytobacillaceae; genus Neobacillus. The sequence goes on along the minus strand of NZ_JABWSY010000011.1, from coordinate 119,623 downwards.
TTAGCTATTTCATTTAATGTATTCGAATCATTTCATAAATATCTTCATCATGATGAACTCTTGTATGCTTGGATTCAATCCGTTCAAATTCTTCTATTTCTTCATTATACATTGTCTCGCCAAACCACCAGTTTTTGAATTCAAGAAAAAGTTCTGTTAGCATCTTGATTCCTCCAGATATGGTTAATGGATTTCTTATACTCTTATTATACATGTGAATCACTTCACATAAAAGCGCTTCCATAATAGGCGGAATAGGAAAATAATAGTGAATAATTAGAAAATAGCGATAGTCCTAATGGCGAAATGATAGCGATTTAAGTGGATTTCCATTCATATAGAATATCTGCTAAATTTTCTTCATTTTCATGCCCTTTGCCAATTATTTTAAATCCATGTTTTTCATAGAATCGTTGTGCCATTTTATTCACTTCAAATGTATATAATGTTAATCTTCCATTTGAATTGCGTTTAGCTCTATCTAATAATGTTTCCCCTAATCCAATTCCTTGGTAATCATTATGAATATATAGCTGACTTATTTCAGTATGATTATAGGCAATCATACCAACTACTTTATGATCCATTAACGCTAAATCTATTTGAAAGTGTTTAGTCAATAGATGATTTAAAAAGTTTACATGATTTTCAAAGCTGTGAATTTCCTTTTGACCAATAGCCTTTTCTTTGCTCGCTCTCCACATTTGCACTGTTTGTTCTGCATACTTCGGATCAAACTGAGTAATGATGATTTTGTGTTTTTGCATAATACGATCCCCTCAATTTTGTTGGGAACGGATTCCGTTCCCCTTTTTATTATTTTTTATCTACTGCTGCAACTGCCTCAATTTCTACCAATTGATTTCTGTATCCCAATACCGTAACCCCAGATAAAGTACTTGGAACATCATGATCACCAAATTCTTTTCGAATCGTATGCCAGGTTGTCACTAAATCTGATTGATTTTGAGAAGCAACAAGAACTCTTGTATAGACAACGTCTTTCAATGTAGCGCCACATTCTTTCAATGCCTCTTTCAAATTTTCTACACAAAGGTTTGCTTGCATTTCATAATCACCTGATTCAGGTACGATTCCCTCTTTTGTAAGTGGACAGGCTCCAGCTAGAAATAGAATTTCCATTCCCTCAGGAATTCGACTAGCATACGCATAATCAACTTGGGCTAAATTGGTAGAATGAATGAGTGATATTTTTTTGGTCATTTTGACCTTCCTCCTTATATTCCAATTTCTATAGTGTAATTGTAACAAATTAACATGGATTATGTAGTGAAAGTCCTCCAACTGGAATATCTATTTAGCTAGGTGTTTAATTTTCAGAGATATTTTTTTAAAAGCTAATATTTTCAATGGAGGGGCATTTATGAAAGCGATAGTATATAAAAAATATGGTCCGCCAGATGTTCTTGAAGTATCAGAGGTTGAAAAACCTATTCCTAATGACAAGCAAGTATTAGTCAAAGTACATGCAGCATCCATGAATTTTGGAAACCTGGTTCTTTTAAAGGGAGAACCATTCTTGGCCCGTTTAGCTTTTGGTCTTCTAAAACCAAAATACTCTATTCCTGGTGGTGATATGGCTGGTACGGTAGAAGCAGTTGGCAAAGATGTTACTCAATTCCAACCTGGGGATGAAGTGTTCGCAGATTTGTCCGGCAGTGGATGGGGTGCTTTTGCTGAATATGTAGCAGTTTCTGAAATTGCTTTAGCCTTAAAACCAGCCAATTTGTCCTTTGAAGAAGCCGCTGCTGCTCCGATGGCAGGAGTCACTGCCTTACAGGGTCTGCGGGATAAAGGCAAGATTCAACAAGGACAAAAGGTTCTGATTAATGGTGCCTCTGGTGGTGTCGGAACTTTTGCCATACAGATTGCCAAAGCTTTTGGGGCAGAGGTTACGGGTGTCTGTAGTACTAGAAATGTAGATATTTTACAATCGCTTGGAGCAGATCACGTCATTGACTATACAACGGAAAAGTTTACCGAAAATAAGAATACCTATGACCTAATTCTTGGTGTTAACGGGCACCAACCACTTTCGGATTATAAGCGTGCCTTAAAACCTAATGGTATATTTGTTCACGTTGGAGGTTCCGGGTCTCAAATGTTTCAAGCTATGACAATGGGAGCTTGGATATCAAAGACCTCGAATAAAAAAATGGGGACCTTTTTACAAAGAGCTAATCAAAAGGATCTTATTTTTCTGAAAGAGCTGATGGAATCCGGTCAAGTAAAACCTGTCATTGATAGACGGTACACATTAATTGAGGTTCCCGAAGCATTCAGATACTTTGAACAAGGGCATGCTCAAGGAAAAGTGGTCATTACGGTGCGATAATAAGTTCCAAATTAGAAATATCCTCCAAAGCGTTCGCTCTGGGGGATACTCTGGATTGAGAAGTTTTTCTTAATGGTTATATTCTACCGAATCACCGTGTCGACTATTTTTAATATGATATTCCCCATTTTCCAACTTCATGGAAATACCTCGTACCTAAATAATTTAAACAATCTCCTATATCTTCTCTTTATTATATAAATATACTGCATTTGTAAAATCCAAAAAACCGCCTGTTTCGGCCGGCAATTTGATAAGACTCGGCATTAGTTTTTAAATGATAGTCCTTCTTTTTTTAATGCTTCCCTCAGTTTAGGTAAAGAAGCTGGTCCCATTCCATGAAATTTCAAAATTTCCTTTTCAGTATAGGTAGATAGGTCCTGCAAGGAAGTGATTCCATTGTTTTCCAATGCTCGTCTTGCTGGTGCTGAGAGTAATGACTGAAATCCACTTTTAGGTGTCCGGTCAGCCTCACAAGTCGGACAGGTTGGACAATCACTACTCTTATAATACTTGTGTCCTTTGTCGCAAACTCTTAAACTTTTTTCTGAAGTTGTCATTTTATAAAATTTCCTCCTCAGTTTTTAAGTAAGTACATCTTATACCATTTTCATAAAATTTTCCTATTGAAACGACTCTAAATATTCTTGTTGAATTCAAAGGAGAAAACGTCCTTTATGTCGAATTAATAGATAAAGGGGTTGGCCCAATGAATAAAGTTGATTTATTAAAAAATCTTCGCAATGCCAGTCAAAGTAATTTATTTTCAACCGAGATTCCGAAGTCCACTAAAGAAGATGAAAAAAGGATTGAGAAATGGGTTGGAGAGTTAGAAAGTGAAGGAAAGATTAAGTTAAGAGAATGTGTACAGCGGGAATACTCCGTTTATTTACATGGAATCATCAAATATGCATCCGAATAATCGGGTGTTTTTTTTGCATGCGAAACTAGTACAAATAAATGAGGCGTCAATTCATCTTGAATCAACGCCTCATTTATTTGAGTGAGGGATTATTTAGTTAAAAGCCTAATTGTTATTCATGATTTTCTTCAGCAGCCATTGCCTCTGCCTTCGTTCTATGAACAGTCCCAAATGGATGTTCAGGTGGAGCATAGATCGAATAAAGTTTCAGTGGTGTATTCCCTGTATTGGTTACATTGTGCCATTTGCCTGCAGGTACCATGATGGCAAAATCATCAGATACTCTTGCTTGAAAAGTTAAATTATCTTTTGAATCACCCATTTGAACGATTCCATGACCCTCTTCAATACGTAGGAATTGATCAACATCGGGGTGCATCTCTAATCCAATATCCTCCCCCATGTTGATACTCATCAAAGTAACCTGCAGATAACTCCCTGTCCATAAAACTGTTCGAAATGTACTGTTTTGTTTAGTAGCTTCCTCAATATTCACTACAAATGGTTGTTTCCCATAATCTTTCATTTCTATATTTCTCTGATTTATAGATTGCCAATACTGATATCGATTTGCATAGTCTAACTCATTCAGATAACCCCAATACAAATCTTGCCTTCCATAGTCATACATTGGCACGTTCACATAATAAGGATTTTGATATGGATATGGGTAGGTATAAGGAACATAGTACATCTTGCTCATTCCCTTCAAAATAATAATCTAGGTATTCTATTCACTTTTGTTACGAAATGTACGTATAGATTGAGTATCACAATAAAAAAGACAAGAAATATAAATTCCTTGTCTTTAAAGATATAAAATTTTTGTTAATCATAAACGATGTATATTTATGATTTACGCTTTTTCTTTCTGGTAAAAAATAAAAGTACAATTACAAAAATCACAATTAAGATAATAAAAACTGTAATTAACATGCTTGATGAGTCGTCATTTTGCTCGTCCGTTTTCTCAACTGTGTCTGATGCTGTATTTTGATCTTCACTATTTTGTCCTATTTGATCAATCTGACTGTCATCCTCTAGATTTGCTTCGCTCTCCTCGGGAGTAACAGGATTTTCCTCTACTTCATTTTGATCCATTTGAACAACAAAATTAATTTCACCTTTTATCGGATGGCCATCTTCCCCGACAATCGTCCATTGGATTATGTAAGAGCCATTCTCTAATGGTTTTGCAAGTGTTCCAGTCAATTGCATATTTTCAACTTTGATTTCTTCTAATGGAATTTTATTTCCGTCCTTAACCAAATCCATCGTGCTTAATTCCTCGATAGAAGTACCAAACGTAAGAATAATTTGTTCAAGGTTCTCTGTTACAACTTGTCCTTCTGATGGATTAGATGAAGATAAACTTGTGTGTGCACTTACTAATGAAGGTACAATCAGCAAGGTACAAAACAAGAATAAAATGATTTTTTTCAAGGTAAAGCTCCTTTCGTTCTTATACATGATGTTATTAATATAATCGATTTATGATTAATCTAGTAATTGAATCCTAGCATATTCATATTAACACGTTGAGTATGTGGTTTTAATGCCTATGAACAATTTCACAAAAGTTTCACAGATAGTCCTTGACTAGATAAAAAAGGGCGATTGTCCATTTAGAACAATCGCACGTCGTTAGAATCACTAATCAACTGTTATATTTGTAAGGTGTTTATTTATATTTGTTGCTTCAGATATAATATCTTTCATTAAAGCTTCCACGGTTTGATTTTTGGCTAATCTAGGACTTTGACCAGACCAGAGTGAAAGGAAATCTGGGTTATTTTGGGAAGAAGCAGCTTTTCGAATATGTTGGGTTAGAGTATTTTGAACAGGAAAATTGGGTAAAGACTCTTCATGATTCTTCAAGTCGGCAATAAATTTATTATTAATTCCTCTTGCCCATTTGCCTGAGAACGATCGTGTTAACACCGTTTGGTCTTCTTTTGCGTGAAGAATCGCTTCTTTATAAACTTTATGAGCGCCACTTTCTATGCAGGTTAAGAAAGCTGTACCCATTTGAACGCCCTTTGCTCCCAAGCATAGGGCGGCCATCAGCCCTCTCCCATCCATAATTCCTCCAGCACCAATCACAGGAATACTAACATGATCAACAACCTGTGGAATCAATGACATTAAACCTATTAAACTCGCTTGGTCTTCACCCCTAAAGTTCCCCCGATGGCCACCCGCTTCACTGCCTTGGACAACAACTATATCCATCCCTAACTTTTCAATTTCTAGCGCTTCCTCCACAGTGGTTGCTGTTCCCATTAGAATAATGTTATGGTGTTTTAACTCAGCAATCACTTCAATGGAAGGAACACCAAAAGTAAATGAACACACAGGGAGTTTTTCTTCAATGACAATTTTGATTTGTTCATTAAATGTTTCAAATAAATGATTAGATGTTGGAATTTCCATTCTATCATTTTGGTCTATATGTAATTGCTCACAAATGGGCTGTAAAAGTTTAGCTGCTGATTTAATTTCATTTTCAGTATAGGTAAATTCGTTAGGAACAAAAAGATTTATACCAAAGGGATTGGATGTTACCTGCTTTATTTCTCTGATCTGCTCACGGATTTGGCCCGCTGTCATGTAGCCGGCTCCAATCATTCCAAGGCCTCCGGAATTTGAAACCTCCGCCACTAATTTTGAAGATGTTACTCCTCCTGCCATAGGGGCTTGGATAATCGGAACCTCAATTTTTAAAAGCTTTGTCATTATATTTTTAATCATCCCTTACACCTCTAGTAATCTATTATTTTTTATTAAAGCATTCTTCACAAATGAATTTGGCTTCGTTTCTTAAGTAAGCTTTTATTTCGGTAAATCCTTTTCGCTTAGGATAGCGCATTTTACAATAAACCATTTCATCTTCCTTAATTTCTGTATCACAAACCAAGCATTTGGGCTTATCCCATAACACAGCAATTCACCTCAGTTAAACTTTTTATCTTTTCGTATTCTCTTAACCAAATCTCTCGTAAAGTGCATCAAATACAAACATAATATAAGTTTACTATATTGGTGAAAATAATGGTAAGGTTAACAGCTTTATACAATAAATATCAAAATGATTTTTATAAAGAGTAAAAAACGCTACGGAAGGATCATTAGTTGAAAAATAGTTTTAGGCGTGAATTCACTTAGGAATTCACGCCTGGTATTTTAATGAAGGATTGTACAAACTACAATCTCATTACGCCAATCTTTCTATTTAATACTACCTTGAATAGGAGCCGGAGCTTTTTCAAAATGGAAGCCTTCGTATCCATTGGCTGCGATTTCAGCACATTTCTCACGGTATGCTCCGACACCACCTAAGTAGATTAAAAATCTACGCGTCTTTCCAGGGATGTTGGCACCTGTGTACCAGGAATCTGCCTTTGAGAAGAGCGTTGCATTCGCGACCTCTCCGCAATGCTTACTCCAGGCTTCCTCGGCTTCAGCGTTTGCTTCAATTGTTTCCATATTATTTTCACACATATATTCAATACAATCGGAGATCCACTCTACATGCTGCTCTATGGAAACCGGCATGTTACTCAAAACGGAAGGACTTTCTGGTCCGGTAATCATGAAGAAATTAGGGAATCCGGCATTCGCAACACCTAGGTAGGTTCTTGTATTTTCTCCCCCATTCCATTTTTCCTTCAACGATACTCCGTCTTTACCACGGATATCCATTTTTAACAATGGACCTGTCATGCCATCAAAACCGGTAGCAAAAACAAGGACATCAACCTCATACTCGCCTTCAGTCGTACGCAGCCCTTTTTCTGTAATTTCTTCAATTGGATTCTTCTTAACATCTACTAAAGAAACATTGTCTCGATTATAGGTTTCATAGTAATCGGTGTCGATGATTGGACGCTTTGTTCCGTAGTAATACGAAGGCATCAGCTTATCAGCAACATCAGGCTTTTGAACAATCGCGCGAATTTTTGAACGGATGAATTCGGAAGCCGTTTTGTTTGCCTCCTCATTGACGGTAATGTCATAGTATGAGGTGAAAATTCCTTGGCCGCCAATTCGCCATGCTTCCTCATATTTCTCCAGACGTTCTTCAGGTGTTACCTCAAGCGCGGATTTCGCCGGTATGTCACCAGGCGCTCCTCCAGTAGACTCGCGCATTTGCCGCTTGATTTCTTGGAAATTTTCTTTTGCTTGACGTATATATTCAGGATCATACGGATGATTTCTCGCTGGAGCACTATACTGCGGTGTCCGTTGGAAAACAGTTAAATGGGCAGCCTCTTTTGCGATAGCAGGAATCGCCTGAACGCCGCTCGAACCAGTTCCAATAATACCAACTGTTTTGCCCGTGAAATCAACTTTTGTATGTGGCCAATGTCCAGTGTGATAATAGTCTCCTTTGAAGTTTTCTAAGCCATTAAATTTAGGAAGATTCGAAGCAGAAAGACAACCTACTCCAGTAATAAAGTACTTCGCAGTAACAGTGCTTCCATCATTTAGAGTAATCTGCCAAATCTTATTCTCTTCGTCATATTGTGCTGCATGAACGCGAGTATTAAACTGAATATCAGGTCTCAACTCAAACTTATCAGCGACAAAGTTAAGATATTTTAAGATTTCGGGCTGCTCTGGATATCGAGAGGACCATGTCCACTCGCGGTATAGCTCTTCGGAAAAAGTATAATTATAGTAGATACTCTCAGAATCACAGCGTGCTCCTGGATAACGGTTCCAATACCAGGTGCCGCCAACACCATCTGCTGCTTCATAAACACGAGTCGATAATCCTAATTCACGTAAACGATAAAGCATATACATTCCTGAAAAGCCTGCACCAATTACTACCGCATCAAAATTAGTCTCTTTTGCAGATGTCAAAAGCATTCCCTCCTAAATTAAGGTTCAGATTTTTCTTCTATGAAAATTAGACTCTACTTACCTCTTGGTCAACTTTACTCAAAAATGCAGCAAATTTATCGATTGCACCTTTGATATCATCAGGGAAAACAGCCATATTTGTGAAGAATCCATGGATTAAGCCTTCCTCGCGTGAAGTCTCAACGGTAACTCCAGCTTCCTTAAGACGCTCGGCATAGGCTTCCCCTTCATCTCTTAATACGTCAAACTCTGCTGTTAGTACATAAGCAGGCGGAAGATTACGCAAATCCTCTTCAAGAATCGGTGCAACAAGAACATTTTTTGCATCCTCTTCGTTTCGGATATAATAATTTCCAAACCAAATCATTAGGTCTCTATCTAAACCAAATCCTTCTTTAAAGTCCTGATAGGATTGAGAATCATAGCTTAGTGCGGTTACTGGATAAATTAGCACCTGGCCAGCAATAGCAGGTCCATTTTTATCTCTTGATTTCAAGGTCATAGCAGCAGCAAGATTCCCTCCAGCACTATCACCACCTACAACAATGTTGGAAGCGTTTCCATTTAAGGACGCAGCATTTTCACTTACCCATTGCAGAGCTGAGTACGAATCCTCAACAGGAACAGGAAACTTATGTTCCGGTGCAAGGCGATAATCTACTGAAACCACAATTCTCCCAGTTTTGTTCGCAAGCATTCTGCAGCTAGCATCCGATATAGCAATATCACCAATTACCCATCCTCCGCCATGGTAATAAACAAAGATCGGGAATGGACCTTGACCTTCCGGGGTATAGATTCGGACATTTATTTCTGCACCATCAACTGGGACAAGTCTGTCTTCAATCTTCGAAAGTGGTGCAAGCTCTACCTCTACTGGGGGTGCCATAGCAAACATATCTCTGACTGTTTGTGGTTCTAATGAAGCAATCGGCGGCATTTGCTTAAACGCTTCTAAATACATAAGTGACTGTGGTTTTAAATTTGCCATTGGTCATCTTCCTTTCCTTGTAAAAAGATTTAAATCCTTTTTAGGGATTAGCACCTATTAGTACTATCTAAATGTTACAATCTTTTGTATAATTTGAATATTCCTAATTTTATAGGTGTCCAATCCCCCAAAAGGAGATGATAGTTTGCCATCGCAGCATACCTTGATGGAAAAGATTGTACAACTTGAAGAAGCAGCATGTCATGAAGAAAAACTGTATAAGATTCTTGAAGTCTACATGTCTCTCTACCCTGTACGAAATGCTTATCTATTTCGCTATTCTCCATTAGGTTATCTTGGGGAAGGAGTTTTAATGTTAAATTCAACCGGCATCGTCTATATTAACGAAATTCGCGATAATGTTCGTACTTTGCCTATCATCCATACTGCGATTTTAGAGAGGAAAGCAAAATATTGTTCTGGAATTGAATTTTTAAAACAAACAAGCAGTAAGTATATTCTTACGTCGAATATAAACTCTATGGCTGTTGTCCCGATTAGTTTCAGTTCAATCGTCATTGGCTATATTTGTACGACGGAATTTTCCGAGGATGCATTACTAGACGAACAAACCCTCTCCTCACTCACTGACTATGGGAGAATGGTTGGAAAGTATATGGAGCAGTCCGAAGAATTAAAAGAATCACCAAACCTAAGCAAAAGAGAATTAGAGGTAATGAGGAAGATTTCGTGGGGAGAAAGCATGAAGGAAATGGCAGCCACGATGGATATTAGTGAACTAACCGTAAAGCAATATGTAAAATCTGCGATCAAAAAACTGGGTGCTCAAAACCGTTCCCATGCGGTGGGTGTACTTTTAAGAAAAGGGATTATTTCTTAGGGTGGAAGCGCTTACTTAATAGAATCATTTTTATATTGAAAAGTTAAACCTCTACGACTACAAAAAATTTTGTGTTCGTAGAGGTTTAACTATTAACTCAAGGCTCTTTTCGTAAACTTTGTTGCTTTCTGTACAAATTACTCTAAATTAATCGCTACTTCGGACAAGTTTGATGAACTTAAGAGTCATGGTGTCCGAACCTGTGGCAACTTCAGACAAGCTTGATGAATCTAAGAGTCATGGTGTCCGAACCAGGGCGACTTAAGCAAAAAACGTTATTAACCAATAATAAAAAAAACAATCTTTGCGAAACCACCTAACTAAAAAAATACAGTGAAATCAACATTCAGTTTTAACAGAGACAATAGCAATAGGTAATACATTGAAGTAATCTTCATCTTTTCCACTGCTCTACACCCAAAGTGCGATTTTCACCGCATTAGGCGTTCCATCTTATTCTTTTAGACTAAAGCAATTAAAATACAAACTGGGGCTTAAGTCAACGGGAAGGGCTTATTTCACTTCCCTCAAGCTCTTCCCAGAATGAATCTCTTGGATACCTTCCTCACAAACTCCATATGACCGCCAGGAACAAGTTTCACAAACAATTTGAATATCAGCGGGAACGACAAAATTTCGAATACCTGACTCAATGTCCTCCCATTTCAAAATTTGTCCGATCTTAAGGCCCATTCTCTCTAAAATGGCCGCATCTCTTTCATAGATACTAGCATCTTGGCAGTGGTATTTACCTGAGTTGGGGTATTTTTCGCACAACTGATCAGGTCCTTTTACTAGTTTAATTAACGTCTTGGGATTGTTTCTTAAAGTTTGATGCAAATGCGTCATATTGATGACATATTCTTCAGAATATCCCATTCCCCTATAACCAAGTAGGCAAAACAGATGGTGACCTCGCAGCTTAAACATAACTTCCACCCCTTCTTTTTCCTCATAATCTACTCTTTAATAAATGAGATATTGTTATAACTTGATACTTTTGATTTTTTACTACTTCCTCCTCGGTTTCCTGAAATTGAAGCCGAATATGTACTCAAATTTGTACAGTGTTTTGTACCTGTTTATGTAATAAAAGAAATGGTTCATTTTTCTATACTGAGCCATTTCTTTTATTGAATTCTATTAGCTTGTTCAATTACCGATGCCCACGACGCCTCCATCGAAGCTTGTGCTCCGGTTTCTCAGGCTCCTGACTATCCTGTACAAGCTGGCATTAAAACTTTTTTTCTTAAGGTTTTAATGTAGTCTCCTATTTCATTTTAACAGGAGTAACCACCGCAAAAGAATTTTCAGATGGATCAGTTACGTTAATTTCAATAACCTTATATCCATTTCCTCCAACATTACTCTCGATTTTAGTAGATTGTTTAACTACATCGTTATTCATATGTTTTTCTTCCTTCCAATAAAAAATTCTCACAGAAGTTACTATATGTTGTAAGTTCAAAAATGTGCATGAATTTTTTATTAATTGAATGATAAATTTAGAAAGAGGCGCATTCTGCAGGTTCTCAGTTCATCAAAAATATTCATTTATGTTTCTTTTTTCCTATATTTCGTTATAATATAAATATAAGTACGAACATAAAATAAAAAGACCGACATGCTGCTACATGTCAGGTCCTGCAATAGACGGTACCCGCAAAAGGGTCGACTGTTAATGAGATTAAATAATCCACCTGAGCCTCCAAAACTCAAGGGTGGATTATTTTTTTTGACCAAACGTCAGGATGGCTACGATTAAACTAGCAAAACCAATCATAATCATGAACGTTTCGAAAATCGTCAAACAGCAACACCCCCTTTCCGATGGGAGCTTGCCAACCGCCTTTGAGACAACCTTAGCTATTGCCATTTAAGTATAGCATAAAACACATTAAATAAGAACATACATTCGTAACTTACTTTTTAAAGTAAATCCTCTAAGGCCAAGCGGAGTGTTGGGAACTTGAATTCAAACCCGTTCTCTTGTAAAACTTGAGGGATAACATGCTGTCCTTCCAGAACAAGGGCACTTTTTTGCCCCAGCACCATTTTCATAGCGAATGAAGGTACGGGAAGCCAGTGTGGTCGTTGTAAAACAGAACCAATACTTTTACCAAATTCGTTCATTCGAAGTGGATTTGGAGCTGTTACATTGACTGGTCCACTTAATTGGTCACTAGTTATTGCAAAGAGAATCGTGCGTACTACATCTGTAACATGCACCCAAGATACCCATTGTTCACCTGTACCCACTTTTCCGCCGACAAATAATCGATACGGCATCGCCATAAGTGGCAGTGCACCTTCCTCTTTCCCAAGCACAACACCAAATCTCATAAAAACGGCACGAATGGAATCTCTCTCTACTTGCTGAGCTTTGTTTTCCCAGTCCTGTACGGTCCTCCCTAAAAAATCAGTTGCCGTTTCCAATGAATTTTCAGTGTAGGCAGCATTTTTTGAGGATGGATAAATCCCAATCGCACTGGCATTTACCAGGACAGAAGGCTTTTCTTGAAGTAAGGAAATGATTCTAAGTAACTCATCTGTTGCAGTCATCCTACTTTCATAGATTTGTTTTTGATGGCTTTTACTCCATCTTCCGTCGTTAATGGACACACCAGCCAAGTTAATAAACGCATCTGCATGCCTTATTTCTTTTTCAGGTAAAACCCCTTCATCCAGCCACCTTACAAATTCAATCTTTCCGGAAGATTTTCTTTCCTTCCTAGTTAATATTACAACACTATGCCCTTCAGCTAGCAGCAATTGTGTTAACGTCTGACCAATGAAACCAGATCCTCCAGCTACGACAATTTTCATTTTTCCCCTCCATAATAACTCTCTTCTATTTAGAAAATTATACCATTACTACCTATATATTTTCAGAATTTCCAAAAATAATCGCATGTATAAAAACCTCGAATTGTCCATGTATCTGGTTATTTATACTTCTGGAAAAAAACACCACACCTTTCGTGAAATGTTTCACAAAATATTCACAGACTCTCACTAATTTTGATGATATTATTCCTCTTGTAAACAACATAGCGATGTTGCAAATATATTTAATTACCTTTTCATAAACGAATTATTCTAGTAAATAATTACTCTGTTAAAAATTGGAGGATAAAGCAATGTTTGATACTTATATGATTCACAAATATTTTAAAGGTACTTTTATCGGAAAAACCTACTACCAAGGAGCTACAAAGAAGTCATTGGAAAACTTCATGGCTAGAGGATATCGAGATGGTGAGTTACGCTCTTGGAAAACCGTTCATTTTGATGAGGCTAGAGTGTATAAGGTTATTGACGGTCAAGAAGAATTTGTAGAGACAGTTACAAAATTTAAAAGCCTGCCAATGGCGTAATTTTATCAGTAATAAAACGGTATAGAAAAACGCTTGGAAAATCCAAGCGTTTTTTTAAGTGCAAATTCAATTTGGTTCAATCATCGAAAAGAACGTAAGCGCTTTTTTCGATTACGTAAGAATGTTGGAATATCACTAGAATCATCTTGTTCTTCTGATTGCTGCTTATAAGGCTGTTCCTCTACTACATAGTTGATAGGTTCAGGTTGATAAGGTTCATAGTCTTGATCTCTTTGATAAGGTTCATATTCTTGTTCTCCTTGATGAGGTTCATAATGCTGTTCTCTTTGATGATAATCATAGTGTTGTTCTCTTTGATAGGTAATCGACTTTTCTTCCACTGGTATCTGGGCAGGTTTATGTAAATCGGTATTCTCTTGCTCCGTGAATCCAGTAGCAATTACGGTTACAATAATTTCATCTGTTAGGTTTTCGTTAATCACGGAACCAAAGATCATATTTAATTCTTCGTTAGAAGCGGATGCCACGATTTCGGCTGCTTCTTGAACTTCAAAAAGACTTAGATTGTTGCCGCCTGTTATGTTCATTATGACACCATGAGCCCCATTGATAGATGTCTCCAGTAATGGACTGTTTAGGGCTTTCTCTGCTGCTTCGGCCGCACGATTACTGCCATTCGCAATACCAATACCCATTAAGGCCGTTCCTTTATGGGACATGACCGTTTTTACATCTGCAAAATCGAGGTTGATTAAACCAGGAACTGCAATTAAATCGGAAATCCCTTGTACACCCTGACGCAGGACATTATCCGCTTCACGAAAGGCATCAATCATCGGTGTTTTTTTATCTACAATTTCCAATAATCGATCGTTGGGAATGATAATTAAGGTGTCCACCGCTTCCCTCATGGCACTTATTCCACTTTCAGCGTTTTTTGCACGCTTGAAGCCTTCGAACTTGAAAGGACGTGTTACCACCCCGATTGTCAGTGCGCCCATCTTTCGTGCAATTCTAGCGATGGCCGGTGCTGCACCTGTTCCAGTACCGCCGCCCATTCCAGCTGTAACAAAAACCATGTCTGCCCCAGCTAAGACTTCTTCGATTTGATTTTTGCTTTCCTCGACCGCTTTTCTACCTATTTCCGGATTTGCCCCTGCTCCTAAACCCCTGGTCAAAGAGGAACCGATTTGCATCTTGATCGCTGCACTTGATTGTTTAATGGCTTGTGAATCAGTGTTGACAGCAATAAATTCAACCCCGCCAACCCCATCCTCGATCATGCGGTTGACAGCGTTATTGCCTCCTCCACCAACACCTATAACTTTAATATTGGCTAAATGGTCTATATTTGTGTCAAATTCTAACATTCTCTTTCCTCCCTGTTATCAAAATACTACTAACCTTCGTCTAATATTGGTTTAGTAGATTAGGAGGTTAGATACCCGTACCCCCAAAAAAATTAGTAGAAAAATGATATAGTGTTTAGTCTACGGAACATTAATTTCATTGTCTAGTTAAGTGTTACCTATTATTTAAGGCTAAAAAATGGGAAAAAGCACACTCCTCAACATTGATAAAAGCAGTCATAATTTTCCTTTTCGGGGGAGTTTGGTCCTGTTTATATTCAAACTATTTCTATTATTAAGGAAAGTTTACAGTCTATTTACAAATGGATTGCTGTCCCTTGGTTCGACAAATTTTTAAAAACGCCTTGATATAATGACTTTGTCTTAGTGGAAATTGGAAAATGAAGAGAAGGAGGATGTATGGCGGAATTATTACTTTATGTTGGTACATATCTTTCAGTTACTCTTTGTGTGGGATGGTTGATTACAATCGGTTTTGATTTATTTATTAAATAAATGGTAAAACTCATTTGCTTTAAAGTGCAAATGAGTTTTTTTACCATGTTCCCTTTAATTATTTTGCTCAAGTGCCTGGTATACCGCCATCATATCTCGTTTATTTAACTCGCGGATTCGATTGAAAATGGGAATGTCACGAACTTCCTCGGTAAGTAAGTTTTCTGTAACAACGTCTTTTACTGTACCCGATAGCCATGTTTGGACATCGATACCTTCGACAATTTCCTTTCGACCTTCGTCATTGATCCCGCTCGCATGGCAGCTTACACATGGAACCGATAGTTTGTGGACTCCATCATGAAGGCCATCCTCGGAAATAACCTTCTTTCCATTACAGAAAGGACATTTATGAGCGGCTTTAATTTTATTAATTTGGGTAACAATTTTTTTGTAACCAAGCGCCTCATAGACATACGTTAGTTTCTTGTATTTTCCATTGGTGAAATATTTATCAATAATACTTTCTCGGGTTTCGGTAATAGCTGCGAAATCACAAATGGTAACGAGATTCTTGATGCTAATGGCTTCGATATTGTTTTTTATCTTGTCCCAAAACGGTAAGGCGTTTTGTAAAACCACTTCGTAACCAACAAAGCTTGCTAGTTCGAGTTCAAGCATCTTCAATGCTGCTTGTGTTTCCCTAGGTAATAAGGATACATCTTCAGTGAGCGCCATCTCTCCACCAACAATAGCTTTAAGTTTTTCAAGTTCTGGTAACTTCCCTACTGCTTCGATAGCCTGATCAAGTGGCATTTGGATAATTTCTCGAATATCACTGTTGCCAAATTTTAGTTTCTTATGATGCTTTAGCACAGTTCCTTGGCAAACTGGACAGGTAATCATCTCTTTCGATTCTTTCATCTGTTCCTTAATAATCGATTTCGAAATAAACATATACCTGCCAATTATGAGATTAAAGCCTTCCCAGGTTCTTGAAGCCTTGCCCGCTTTATCGTAAAAGGACTTTTCCCAATACCCATATAAAAAAGTATGCTTTTCCGCTTCTGTCATCTCATTAAAGCTCTTACTAATATCCTGACCAAGCTCATTCTTAATCTCATCAAAGAGAAATTGCAATTTTGGATATTGGTACCATTTTAGAACCTCCATTACGTCTGGATGTAATAATCCATCCCAGAAAGGCACAGTTTTATCTTGAATCACAACATCAATATCAAACTTTTCGATTTCCCGGCGGCCCGAACAGCATGGACAATGATTATCTTGATTGTAGAAATCAAAGCTTCTTGTATCTTTATTGGTGTGATGTGAAGCGACGATATGATTAATCAAACCGCCAATTTCATAGAGAAAACTATATTGACTATACAAGTGTCTTTCAAGGTCAATGGCGATAACAGGTGCAATGGTATCACTTTCGTATTCACCATAAATCAAACGGGCCATGGATGATAAGCTTTTTAAAATACCGCCCTTATAAACGTTTTCTGCTTTTTTAAAATAAGCAATATGATTTTCCTCTACATAGTTAATGCCCTTTTGAATAGTGAGAGTTGAAGAAATTTGGAATGAAGCAGCAAGATCATCACTAGACTTTTGACGATAATAATCATCATGACTTAAAACATCCAGATGATGAACTGGCTCTAGCTGTCTTTTTCCAAAATCAATAATATAATCTGAGCTATCAAGCATATAGGCATTATGTTCGATCATCATGATGGAGACAGATTCATCCTGCAGAATGACCCTTACACTGTCGATAAATTGGTTTAAGATGTTTTGTGATAGTCCTTTTGAAGGCTCATCGAAAATAAACAGTGTATGTGGGTTTCTAATGTTAGCAAACAGTTCAGATACTAAATGAACACATTGAAATTCACCAGTCGACAATGTTTGTGTTTTTCTCTCTAAGGTCAAATAACCCAGGCCCAGTTTAATTAATAGGCTCAAGCGTTTATGAGCGATATCTTCATTCGGCAGTTCATCAATGATATCTTCAATCGAACGCTGAAAAATATCATCAATATCTTCACTGTATTTTGTCAGCTTTCTTTTTATATCAAGAAAGGTCGCAACAGTTGAACGGCTGGTAATCGATTGATTTCGATCCTGCCCTACGATCACCAATTTGTCTTTTGGATATCGCTTTAGAAAATCTTTTGCAATACACTCATTGACCAGCGTGGATTTACCACTTCCAGACTCACCTGTAAAGGTAACAAGTCTATTTTGGGGAATCTGAATTTCAGCCATTTGAATATTACGGAAGTAAAGATCTTTAAATTGGTAGTATTCTGTTGGCGGTGCCGGATTTCGTTCCCAAACGATTGGTTGTGGACGTGGGGATTCTTCTACAATTTTACCTCCGTATTTACCACTGCCTGGTCCAAAGAACAATCGTTCGTCACTTACATCAAGCACCGTGTCAGAATGGTCAATGAGCCAAATTTGATTCTTAAAGCCTAATTGTCTTATCGGACCTAAGATCTTCAGTAATGTTTCGTGATCAAGACCCACGGAGATTTCATCAATAATAATAACCGTATTTTCACTTGCAGCCATGAATTCAGCCAGGTAAAGCCGGGTAATTTCTCCGCCAGACAAGGTACCCATGATCAGATTTAAGGTTAAGTAGCCGATATTCATATTGGCAATATTTTTGAGAATATGTATTTTACCTTCACTAAGATTTAAATCTTCTGCGAGTGAAAGAATGGATTCAATGCTTAAGTTGTTGATGTCGGAAATACTATGTGCCTGTTCGAATAATTCCAGCTTATACTGCTCAACTTCTTGATTATAACGTCCGCCCTTACACTTTGGACATTCGACATTTTTGGTGGTACCGCGTCCTTTACAATCTGGACACCAGCCCAATGCATTATTAAAAGAAAAAACTTCTGGAGATAGATTATACTTTTCCGCAAGCGTCTCGCGTATCTCTCTAAAAACACCCGTATGTGTTCCAATCGTGGAACGTGGATTAGAAGATATCGATGATTTTCCGAGGAATAGCACTAAAGGCATATCTTCCATATTGATTGCACTGAAGTTCGTCTCCATAATAGTGGAAAATAGATACTGATATTCAGCCTTGGGCAATAAGGAAACAAGACGCTTCTTGGATTCCTCTCCAATGGTTTGGCAAAAAGTCGTTTTCCCTGAGCCAGACAAACCCGCAATCCCTAATGAACGATCTTCAGGTATTACTGCATCCAATTTGTTAATATTGTTTGCAATTAATGAACTAATTTTCAATAGCTACCCTCTCCATTCTCTCAATTTCATTTAATAATAATAGCATACCTGCTAGTTAATACAGTAGTTATAGTAAAAACGTTTTCAATTTTCTATAAGAAACCAAAAGGCACCTGAATATATCAGATGCCTTTTGGCTTTTTATATTATATTTGTTTTACCTTTGTAAAACTAAACTGCTTGATTCAAAGATTGTGTAGTATTCAAGGTCATGTTTTGAAGTTGAGATTCTAACTGAGCTAAATCAGCTTCATCTCTCTCTTTAAGTTTATCAAAAATAACAACGGTAATATAATAAGAACCTATAAAATAACCGATACACATCAACCAAGTAAGAAACATTTTATTTCCCCCTTTGTTAGTAACTTACGTTTATTTTAAGGGATACCTACACTGCTCCGATGTGATATACATCACGAAAAATTAAATTGAATGAAATTTTTTATGATTCGTTGTTTCTTATATTAATAGGAGTTAACAGTCTAATTACAAATCGTTTACTATCTGCTGGTTCGACAATTTATTAAAAATAGCTTGGTATAATGGCTGTATCTTGCAAAGAGACTTACATTAAGATGTCTAATAGCGGAGGTGTATTGATTTGTCGGAAATATATTCACCTAGTCACGTACAAGAATTGCTTGGAATCGATAGCCATACATTACGAAAGTATGCCACTCTATTAGAAGGACACGAATATCAGATTCACCGCAATCATAGAGGCCACAGAGGATATTTTGATAAGGATATTACCGCTATCCGTAAATTAATTGAAATCAGTAAGCAAGAGGATATGACGCTGGAACTTTCAGCACAGGCTGTTATGGCAGCGATTTCTGAAGAAAATAAAACGGAAGCACCTACGCAAGAAGAACCATTACATAATCCACCTGAACATAAAATAACTCAGATTCAGAATAATAACCTAGATGAGCTGTTGGATCGCATTGAACACTTGGAGCAAATTAACATGGATTTAATCAAGCTTCTGAAGGAGAAAGCCGTAAGGGAGGCTTATCTAGAGGAAAAGATCAACCAAATAGTCAAGTATACAGAACGTTCAGAGCAATTGTTGGTGGAAAATAGCAAAATGATGTTGGAAGAAACAAGACAGCAAATTGCAGCAGCCCATCAAAAGAAATGGTGGAAATGGTGGAAATGATTGTCATAAAGTGATTAGGCACAAATCAGACTTTGGGTTGATATATTGGACCTTTTCTGGAGTAGTGAAAAAAGCCCACTTTCTCAATTTAATGCTAAGAAATTGGGCTTTTAATATTTGTATTTCCTTAATGTTGTAAATTGGAGTTTTGCTTATGGTGATACTTCATTAATTCCTTATTGCTCTTTTTGCATTCTTTTGATCTTATGTTGTTCAAAATCCCACTTTGCCAAAAAGTTTTTTGTGGAAGTATAGCCTGATTTATAGAGAAAATCAATTTCAGCCTCATTCAATTCAAAATCAGTTGTGTTGATGTTCCCAGACGGAATTTTAATCGTACGTTCATTTGTTTCTTCGTTCAAATGTCGTAAATCATGGGCTTGAAGCATCGTTTTAAATATATTTTTGAAAAGGTGAAGGGGCGTTGGTATAACGGCATTTATGTTAACTTTATCTTTCACAAAACGAAAGCCAAACGTTGGAAACCGAGGGTTATCCGTATCAAATAGCCAAATTGGAAAATTACTAAGTAAACCACCATCTAAAATGTAGGATTTATTACGGTCTTTTGATTTCCATATAACCGGACGGTAGAAAAATGGTAGTGAGGCACTCATCATCACGGCAGTTGAAACTTTTAGATCAGCAGGAGTCTCCCTATAGCGATCCAAATCATCTGGCAAAATAAGCATTTGGCCATTCGATACATCTGAAGCAATAATCTTTAACTTTCCCTCTGGAAGATCTGCAAATGTCTTAATTCCCTTTTCTAAAAGAAGTGAATCCATCCATGTTTCCAAATAATCATTTTTATAGATTCCAAGATTAAACACTAGTCCAAGTAAGCTGCCAAAAATGGGAATTCGATTCAAGATCGTCCTGCCGCGAAGTTTTGAAAAATCAAGTTCTTTAAGATGATTTCTAATCTCATAGCTTTTATAGCCGCTTGCCAAAAGAGCAGCGATTACGGCTCCTGCTGATGTTCCAGCTATTCTTTGCCATTCTACCTGTTCCTCTTCCATCGCTTGAATCGCTCCAACAAATGCAATTCCCCTGGCTCCACCACCTTCAAAAACAGCATCTGCCTTCAACTATTTACCTCCTCTATAAGATTCTTAAATTTCACTTTACTTTAGAGTCCAGGGAACAATAATCAACATCCTTAAATTAAAGAATAATCCCGACATTGGAATTAGTAAAGCTACTAGCTATTTAACCCTCCCATTAGCCAAGGGCGTTGTCGATAGGGACCGATTGGGATTTGGATTAAGCTGGTTTTTCCTTGTGAGTCCATCTTGTAAAGCTCATCACACATATTGGAATCATATCCGAGGAGCGGGTGCCCTCCCATTCCACTGGCTCCTGCCGATAATAGTAATCGTTGCACGAGCATACCTGCCTCCATTTGTTGGATTCGGTATCCTCTGTATCCGAGTGTAGGTGCATAGTAATCCTTAACTCCTGTGACATGCAGGCACAGTGGTACTTGTAGCAAATTTACATTATTTAACGACATACCAGATTGCAGCAGGAGTCGATGATCTCCAAGCTGAACCAGATGTAATGCATGAGCAGTGCTGTCATAGTGGTACGCACCATTAGGAATTCCTTCAACATTATACAAACAGACATTAAGCAAGACACGTGGCTCGTGCCTCTGATCCACAGAAACCAAATCATTTCGATACAAAAAGGACTGCGTTGCCTCGTGTAACAGATTTGCCAATTCGAGTTGACTTACCTTTCCCAAAATGAAATCCATATCTGGAGAAAATCGCTTTCGACAAACAGATCCCAAATCATACGACAACCTCTCCACATGTGGCAGACCCACCGCTTGGCCCTCACAATTCCCATTCTCCTGTGCCTCGATTAATGAAAACAAAGTTGTAGAATTCAGCATGGATGCTTCATTTAACTTCGTTAACATCGGGTACTCTTTAACCCTCTGTGACCGGACGAAGTGGTTTGGTTGAATCTGTGTCAATTCACTGCACAACCCCGCTGCAGAAACTATTCTGTCCTTTTCGCTCCCGCTAGCGGACCAAATGGTAGGTTCAACCGATAGGGGAATGACCGAATAGACGGTCTCCTCCTTCTCAGATAAACCAAGCAAATGATTCATGGCCCGATCTAGAAATTGGAAGTATACCCCCGTTTCGAAGCCAAACCGTTTCGATACTTCCAGCAACTGTCCCATCAACACACCTGCATCCAATCCCTGCAGTCGGTAGGCAAAGTTATTGTATTTATAAAAGTTTTTCCAAAACATGGTCGATACAAAAACCGTTCCAAAACATGCTGAAATGTCACATCGATTCCCAAGAGCCTTGGCAATATAGGAATCAAAATTTCCTTCCCGCAGCAATACTAAGCGATGGTGTGCCACATCGTAATGATATACCCCAATTGGCAAATCCTCGATTTTTAAATAAACGTATAATTCGTTTGGATACAGTGCTCCACCCGAGGGAGCAAACCTTCTGTACGATTGCATGACGTCTGAATGGTCTGTAGCATCCAAACTAAAGACAGATTGGCTAATTTGAGTAAGGCCGTAAACATACCAAAGAAAATCCCCGATTATACGCAGGTCAGGCATAAAGGGTTGCTTCAGTTCTTCAAGTGTCAGTGGTACTTCTAGGGATAATGGGACTACAGGTAATCCGCGGTATAGCTTAAAAGGAAGTGGTTTATCCTCCCAATCCACTTCCCAATTTGGAATGCTTGCCTTCTCAATGTCAAAATGCAAATTGTGCAGAAACTCATCTAGACTCATACTCAGGTCCTCCTAGTGATGCGCTTATGGAAACGGATGAGGATGCGGATTAAGCTGTTCAGCGGTTAGCGGTTCTTGCGAATATCCAAGTTCCATAGGTACCCTGAATACCCTCTCCAGCCCTGTTACGCGTGTAAGGTGATGTCCGAATGTCATCGGCAGCATCCCCGGTATTAGCACTTTTACACAATACAGTCCGTTTCGAGCCGTTTCCGGAGTCGTTTGGTCAACCACAATGACATCGAGATTTAATTGGCGAAACACCTGGACCATATCCTGAAGATCATCAGTAAGATCTAAATGTGTAGACTTCCACTTGAATTCCTCATTAAAAGATCGAAATGGACGACGATCGTCCAGCAAAAACTGCAGGCGCTCTGCTGCTTGTGGCAAACCGTACAGCATTCCATGATCATCCATTTGTTGCACCAAGGAAGAATCATGCAGCATTCGTACATACTCCTCCTGGTTCGCCTCTAATTTCTCATCCAATGACAACATCATACCAGCTAACTCGTGAACCGCTGTTTTCACGGCCCGTACTGGGTCCAAATGAGATCCGGCCGCACAGATAAGATTCATCCCTTTTTCCTTTCTGTTTTTCGCTATGGCCAAAATACTTGGAATTCCATGCTCCATCGTAGAGTTATATAAATATAGATCATATTCCGCGACTGCACGCATCCTTTCTATCATTAACTGAAGCTCTTGGTCTTCAATGGAGGCTGGATCAAGACGAGGGAGAGACATCTGCGCATACCAAGTCATCAGGAACGAATCACGTTCCACTACTTCTAAAATACCGTAGAGAATGGCCTCTTCTAGACTTCCGCCCAGTGCACATCCATTGGAAGTTTCATAGACAAAGCCTCGTGAACCGCAGCCCAAGCTATAATAGGCAAGTAGCTCTGGAACCAGAATCGGTCGCTCTTGCAAAAACGAATATCCCCATACCCAATCAATCTGGCGATCTGGATCAAATTCTGTAAATGGAAAACCAGGTCGCTCATACTTTTCTTTTGCGTGTACACCAACCTCAATCGGATTGAGTGCTTGATTTTTCAAATTGTTATAACTGTCGTGAACCACTGTCCGTTTTCCACGGGGCTCAAGTCCACAGTACCGCTCCAGCCCTTCTAAAATGGCCGTTAACTCACTTACCGCAAATGAATTGGTACGACCTGCTGTCCGTTCGTCCCCCTCGAATAAAGGCAAATTGACACTTACATCAGCAAATGTGTGTACGAGGTTAACCATTTTATCATTCAAAAGGCCTGTTCGTTGATCAAGATAGTCATTAGCGAGAATCTCATTCAGGTCATCTAACGAACGGCTGCGATAACTGTCGCTGGTAACCTTCGGACTTTGCTGCAGAGAAATTCGAGCCATGGCTGGTGAATCTTCAGGTAATTGACTACAAACCTTACACAATGGGACGGGCAGAAACCTGTGCCAGGAACTCTTCAACGTTTTCAGATTGATAAAACATACCTTTCCTTTAGATTGGGCCTGATCACCGTGGACAATTCTTTGGACCTCCGATGCGACCAGGTGGGCTAAGTGTAAAAGAACCGTCCGTGTTGCCCAAGCTTCCTGCTGCACTCCTCCTGTTAACTCCAACCTTTTTTGTATTTCCCACATCTCTTTCCGGTCGTGGCCTGTCATTAGACGCCTCATATCCGTACATTGAGAGCACCCTGGTGTACCCGGGCGAACAAGTGGTCCTATTACGCCCTCACCAAAAGAAACAAAACCTCTCAGCCAGGGAGTATTGGTTCGATGAAACACCTCTTCTGCTTTTTGATGAACAGAGGGATTCCATGCATCATGTAAAACCAAGGCCAAATCAATCCTTCCGGGTACGATTGCCCCGAAATTGGTTTGGCGAAATACCAAGTATTGTGATGAAAGTCCCTTACATATGTGGTCTGCCAGCAGCCCTTCTCCTACAACCAACATGACAGCACTCACGTTAATCCCTCCTCTTGAACCAATACCCCAAATATCCCTGCCAATCCCTCTTTCAAAAAAGGTTCCAGTTCTAGTTCATATACAAGCAACTGCTTTCCGTTCCGTCCTAAGATTTCCATAGCATTCAGAAAGTTCTCGGATTGTATTCTCTCTTCACAGGCAGGAATTTCAATGTTTAGCGGCACTTTTTCATCCAGAATCATGGATGAAACCTCCAAGGATCGTGCCATAACGAATTCCTCTTCATTTTGCACATTGAAAATTGCCTGTTGCAGCGCATTTCGTAATGCCATTGTGATATCCAAATCGACACTGCCGTACCATCCGTCATTGGTACCAATCCACACAACAGGGAATCCAAACACTTCCTCGCCAATTCCTATAGTCGGTGCTCCCCGCAACGTCGTCAGAGCCTGCAAATAATACTGACAGCGTTCATCTTCTACTGTACTTAACTGCACCGGGAAGACGGAATAATCCTCTTCAAGGCTTTGTTTGATCAACTCCTCGTCCAAGAATCTTTGCAATCCCCTGCAAACACTTTCCGAGAATGTTTCACCTGTTCCCACCTCCACTTCCAGAGGTAGATCGAGCGATCCGACTAGTTGTGATACATACGCTTCAATCCCCGACAAACCCGCTTCCCTTCTTGCCTCCTCATGTGTCAGGCCAGTACAGACAATATCACCCAATAGATCAGCTGGCCTATATGCCAATGGGTTGACTGGCTGAACTCGGCACTGAGCCAATGGCAGCTGCTTTAAATCACCCTCCTCCCAAATGTGAAAAATTCCGGATACCTTAGATGTCAAATGGTTAAAGGTAAGGAGTAATTTACCCTGATCTTCTCTTTCGGTTTCTAGTGCTAGTCGCATATCTATATCTTCAACCAATCTAGAAGATGTTTGTCCTGTCACCAGCGGATGAGGCATAAAAGAATGCCAGTTTCCTTCTAACGTTTCCAAATCTAGAAGAAAGAATTGATTCCTCTGTTCCTTTTCGCTCACACCCGTAACGTCTTTAAACAACTCAAATACGATGACATTCGCCAGCATTGCTAAGGGTGTAGCAGAGGATGTTGAAATTTTCTGGTCTTTGAAGAGAGCCGATTTGTGAATACGGCACCATGCAGACTCCCAGCACGCCTCTGAGTCTGGTTGCACGAACGGACCCGCTAAACCTGCCTGCTCTAAAGAGATAGCAGGCAGAAACACTTTCTTCTCTTCCCTGCAAACCCTATGTAGAAGTCGGAGTTCCTCTACATCACACTGTTCTGCCACATATAAAATATAATCAAACGGTTTCACTATTTCCTCCCAAGAACTTTCCCCATCCTTGTTTAGTGTGACCTCCTCTATCTCCACATCGGCGTCTGTTTTAAGGGCGTGTGCCACGAGTTCGCTCAACCGTTGTCTGTTGGTCTGAACACTGTCAGTAATCAACGTTTGGAATTTGGGCAATCCGGAATCAAGTAATGAGGCAACCAACGACACAAAAAAAGGACCAGAGCCTACCGCTAACACTTTCGCTTGACGATAGTTCTGAAAACGGAACCCACCCGAATCAAGCAAATTATCCACAAATTCAATTTGTGAGGCATACTTTTTTAGAACCTGTTCCTTCAATTGATGCGGACGGTCTTGGCTCACATCTCGAACAAACCCATTTCGATATAATGCTTCTGCAATTTCAAACACTCTATCTCGGTAGGCCACCGGCAAACCGTTTGTCAAATACTCCAAGGTGTATTCGCCATTAAACATGGGGATCAGCTTTTCAACCCATTGATCGATCATACTGCCTTCCATACGGAACGAGCTTACATTGTTCCGAAAAAACACACCACTGTTTGGATCAGGGAGAAAAAACGTGTCCCTTTTCACTTTCATACGCATAGAAGGGTTCATATTCGTCATTGCGCTCCTCCTTAGCCGAAGCTTTTTCTCATATTTATCATCACTATCATCCTATGTAACTTAATTTGTCCCTTATGTTAATTGTTGTAAAGAAGAGCCCCTACAACTATTGCAGGGACTCTTCTCCTCTTCAAATGGAACTGGAGTTTTCGTTATAAACCTAAAACGATCAACCGCCGCAACGATGGCCTCCGCCACCACAACGATGTCCGCCTCCGCCACCACAACGATGTCCTCCACAGCGATGACCACCGCCGCAATTATGGCAGCGATGTCCGCCGCAATTGTGGAAGCAATTAAAGCAATTGTGGAAGCAATTAAAGCAGTTAAAACAGCTAAAGCAACTAAAACAGCTAGAACATCGGCCAAAACCACCCACACCTAGGAAAATTCGATCCTGGTCACTATAGTATTGTGTTTGGTCATAAGGAACTGCTTGGGTCGCTTGGAAATCGCCAAGATTTAACCCCTGGAGTTGACTTTGGAAATCATTCATTTTTATTACCTCCTCATATATTTAAACAAGGGCAGCAGCAACTTGAATTGGGAACAGAACAAACCTGAAAATAGATATATACCCTGCGTTTTTAAAAACCTTTCCCAACAAAATATGTACAATGGGTGGGTATTGCTACTATTACAAAAGCCTATATTGAGAAAGTGCTTAAAATTAAAGGAGAGCAATTAAATGGATCACTCTCCTTAATTCATATATCGAACATTTGTACTCTTTCCCGCAACTAAAAAATCCCTGACAAAACAAGTATTTAAATTACTTGTTTGCAGGGCTTTGCACCTGTTCATTTCGAATCATTTATCATTTTTTGACATTGGAACGAAAAACCAATTTTCCGTCCCTAAACTCACTATGTACCTCACCACTCTTTTCAAGGTAAATGAGTCGAGTAATGGTGGCCAAAAATGGAGCAAAAAATTTGGTTGAACTAAGAGTTCCGTATATTTCCTGACAAACTTGCCATGATGTTTTTCCTTCATTCCTAACAAATTGTAAAATCTGATGCAAACGATGTTTGTGACCTGTGATCATGTCGTCTATCCGATCATTCAAGTTGTAAATGAGTTCCCCATGACCTGGGAGTGCTAGTTTGACAGGATAAGCTTTTAATTTTTCCAAAGAGGCAAAATTATCTTTTATTGGATTTAGGTCGTTTTCTGACCAAAGAGCAATGATGGGAGAAAGTCCCGCTAAAATATGGTCCCCAGTGATCATCACCTGCTGATTTTGATTATAAAAACAGAAATGATCCGAAGAATGCCCTGGCGTCCATATCGTTTCATACATTTGGTTCCCCAGCTTGATAGTTTGCTGGTTTTCAAAAAGTCCATCTGGTTCAAATTCATAGGCAGCATCTTCTGAGTTCCACATATTCCGAGGGATTTCAGGGCCACCATGTGTCTTTAAAAAATTGAGAATCCAATTTTCGTTATCATGAGTTCGTTTCCTCTGAATTTCTTTATTACCTAAACTTGAAATAAAGACAGGTACATGATGATGTTCTTGAAACCATCTAGCTAGTCCAATATGATCTGGATGGGCATGGGTTAAGACTAATTTCTCGATTTTCATTCCCGAAGCTAACATTTTCTCCCAAATATCGATAGATTCTTTTGCTTCACTGCCAGTATCAACAATCGTAAAGCCGTTTTCTCCTTTAAACAAGAAGCTGTTCATTTCATACATACCAAACGGATACCGAACGACAAGCTGATAAATGTCCTCCGAGATTTTCGTTAGCGTTGGAAACTGATCCACTATTTAGTACCACCTCTTTTCTTGTATGTTCCAATTTATTCTAAGTGTAGTTATTTATTAAATGTTCGTTAATTGACCGTTTATTAGCGCTTTATCTAATTCTCTTACTTGATCATAAGACTGTAAGAGCTCCTCCGGGACCAATTTTCTCCCATAAATCCAAGCATTCATCTCTATTTGAGATTTTAACTTTGCTATTTCATCGTCTTCACCATACTTGAGAGTCCTAAGATCATGTTTATTTTTCTTAAAATCCAAGTAATAACCAATTACATGATACAGAATTATTTTAACAAGATTTTCATCTGTCTCTTTCATTCTGATTTTGCTAATATACCCGTTAACTTGAAGGTAATTAAATTTAATCGTATTTGTTGAAACGTTGTAACTCATAGGTACAGGTAGTTTATTATTAATTTCATAGTCTATCTCTAAATGGTGCATATTTAATGTATCTTCAATGATTTTCTCGATATTCCAGATTTTAAGCATGTTATGTACACTTCCCTTTAAGAACTACTTCATCGTATTTTGAATTTTCTCTATACTTATCAATCTTACACATAATTCTTAAATCTTTAAAGCAATTAATCAAATTTTAATAGAGATAGAATAAAACGATTCACTCCTAGGTGTCACATTGGAATTATCGATAAAATCATGATACAGTAATATTTTTGAAAGTGCTTAGGATTAGACGATAGGAGTGAAGGATGAAATTGAATATATTATGGGATTTTGATGGAACACTTTTTGATACATATCCAGCACTGGTTGAGGGTTTTATAGAATTAAGTCAGCAGGACCTTGAAGCTGTTGAAGTTTTAAAATGGCTAAAGATTGATTCCTTAACTGCCTTTAAACATTATGGGATTGACAAGGATAAACGAGCAGAATATAAGCGTATTGATAAACAGTACTCAAAAGAACACAGTAAGCCTTTTGAGCATTTAGAGGAAGTTTTATCAGCTGCTGATAACAATATTATTGTGACCCATCGTGATATGGAATCTACGATGTATCTTCTGGAGAAATATCACTTAACCCGCTACTTTAAAGAAATTGTCTCCGTTGAAGAACAAGGATTTGACAGAAAACCTCATCCTTCTTCTTATGAGTATGTCTTGAAAAATCATCAAATTGATTTGGTAGTTGGAGATAGGGAATTAGATTTACTTCCGGCAAGAAAATTAGGGATTAAAACAGTTGCCTTTCAAAATCAAAACATCGAAGCTGATGTTCATTTAGAAACCTACGAGGATTTTATTGCTTCTATCCTCAAAAAAAAAAGCTTGTAGAATGGTCTCATCGACTTTTCTACAAGCTTTTTTTATAATAGTGATTTATTTTACAATAAACACTGGGCATGGTGCCTTTTGTACGACATAATGGCTGACGCTTCCCAAGAATAGTTCCTTCAGTCCGCTTAATCCTCTGCTTCCCATTACGACAAGATCGGCATCATTTTGCTTTACAAACTCAACAATCATTACTCCAGGGTTACCTTCCATTACCACTGATTTCGTCTTATTCGGCAGCGATTGAATTTCTTCGTCAATTTCTTTACGTATGGCATTAACTTCCTCACGCTGCGAGTCCTGGATTGCCTCAAATGCATAACCATATGTGTAAACCATTGGTCTTACAGGCTGTGTGACCATAAAAACTACTAATTCAATTTTCATATCTTGTTTTGCCAGATTCATTGCCATTTTCAATGCTTTTTTACTTAAATCAGAATGGTCATATGCTACTACGATTCTTGAATAATCCGTTAACATTACTCTCATCCTCTCAAGAATAATAACTTTATTTCCTACTTTTATTATACGTCTGTCATTTTTATTTGTGGTGCCGAGATAGTGACAACTTTGTTCCAATTAAATAAAAAATCTCTGTACAGGACATTATTTCACCGATTCCATCATTTTCACTGGCCATTCTTCAAGTTTATAGGCCATATCCCAAAACATATATTCAAGCTGACAACTGATTAAGAAATGTTCCTTCATCTTTTCCTTTTCCCTCTCTGTTGCTCCCTTTGCCCACTCATCTAGACGGGCACAAAACTTAATGGTTATCGAATCGGTAATAGTACCATAAAAACTGATCCATTCATAAAAAGGGTGTGAAGGATCTGGATTCACCTTAGTTAATAATTTCTTCCCAATTTCCCAATACGTCCACGGACACGGCAATAACACTGCAAGAATTTCCCCTAATGTTCCTTCGTGTGCAACTGTTAGCATATGACGGATATACTGATGTGCTGATGGAGATAATGGAAATCCATGTAATTCCTCGTAAGGAACACCCGCTACTTGGCAAAAGTTATTATGTGGATGGATTTCACTGTTTAAGATAAAAGAAATCTGCTTATTAAACATCTCCATTTCTTCACGACTCTCACATTTGGAGACTGCAATTCCATAGATTCGTATAAAAGAATTCAAATATTCAAAGTCCTGTTTCACATAATGAATCAATTGCTCGCTTTTTAATTCCCCCTTGGCAATTCCCTGAACAAAAGGATGGTCAAAAATCGCTTGAAAGATTGGATTTGCTTCTTTTCTTAATTCTGCTGAAAAACTCATAATATTATCCCCCTTATTGGTTTAACAGAGAAGACACGAAAGGGCGGCTGAAGATCAAAACACGAAAAAACCGCCCCAAAAATGGAGCGGCTGAATAATGATTTATCCAAACACAGACTCCACTTTCCTACGCTAGTATGAACTAGATCAGGTTCAAAGGGTCCAAGATAACTCTTGTCTCAGCCACAAATCGGCTCCCCTAGTGGTCTTCCTATTAATTTAATTTTCACTCTACACTCAGTTTTTAGTAAAGTCAATTAATTTACATCTAAGCTTAAAAGATCATCCACTTTTCCCATAAAAAAATCCCTCCTGTGAGACAGGTTCCTGCCTGTCTGCACAAAAGGGATAATCATTATGCTACTTTTTTGATATCTACTCTTTTGCCTTCTTTAAGCTTCTTCTTATAATCAGCTGTTGCTGTGAAAAGAACGTCTGTAGAGGAGTTAAGTGCTGTTTCAAAAGAATCTTGTAAAACTCCGATGATAAAGCCTACTCCCACTACCTGCATCGCAACATCATTGGAGATTCCAAATAAGCTACATGCTAAAGGAATCAATAATAGTGAGCCGCCCGCAACCCCTGAAGCACCGCAAGCAGCTACAGCAGCTAATACGCTTAGGATAATGGCTGTAGGAATGTCCACATGAATACCTAGTGTATGAACAGCAGCTAGTGTTAAAACAGAAATCGTAACGGCAGCACCAGCCATATTGACCGTTGCACCTAATGGAATGGAAACGGAATAAGTATCTTTATCTAAATCTAGTTTTTCACACAATTTCATATTTACCGGAATGTTGGCCGCAGAGCTGCGTGTGAAGAATGCAGTAATTCCACTTTCCTTTACACACTTGAATACAAGCGGGTATGGGTTCTGACGGACATTCACAAATACGATGAGCGGATTGACAACGAACGCTACAAAGAGCATACATCCAATCAAAACAACAAGTAATTTTCCATAGCTTAATAGAGACTCGAGTCCGTTTGTTGTAATGGAATCAATCACTAGACCCATGATTCCTAATGGTGCAAGCTTGATAACCCATGTAACCATTTTGGATACGGCATCTGAAAAATTAGAAATCATTGTTTTTGTCGAATCAGGAGCATTTTTTAAAGCTAAACCAAGGACGATTGCCCATGCTAAAATACCGATATAATTTGCATTTGCAATGGCATTAACTGGGTTATCAACAACATTCAGCAGTAAAGTTTTGAGAACTTCTACCACACCGCCCGGAGCCACCAAATCCTCGGCACCCTTCGTAAGTGTGATATTAACAGGGAAAATAAAGCTTACAACAACCGCAATTAATCCAGCTAGAAACGTTCCTAATAGATATAGGGAAATTATCGATTTCATATTCGTTTGCTGACCACTCTTATGTTGAGCAATAGCAGACATTACCAGGAAGAGTACCAATACTGGTGCAATAGCTTTTAAAGCACCAACAAATAATGAGCCTAAAATGACAACTGGTTTTGCCACTTCTGGAATCGCAACCGCCAGGATAATACCAATCAATAAACCAATAGATATTTGTTTTACCAGACTAATTTGATTCCACTTTTTCAATAGATTTTTCATAGATGTACCCCTCCATCTCGTATTAGACAACTTATCACCGTTACAAAGTACCGATTAGGGAGCTGAAAGTTCGCCCATATATTTATAACAATTTAAGGTATCCTCTTCCCCTCTTGGAAATTATAAATTCTAACAAATAGAATTATAATGAATATTTAGATATATTACAATAGCTAATTTGTAAGATTAGTATAACAAGTGTAAAGTCATAAATCAATAAAAAGTGAATATTAATTATTATTTTTGATATCTCGTTCGTTTTTTAATGTATGTAAGCATTTCATAAACTTTTAATGTTCGTTTTTAACAAATACACAAACTATCTATCATCCTGTGCTGACATATTATAGAAATTATTTTGGGAATAGGTAGAAAGTCTAGAGGAAAATGGGAGGATTTACTTTCTCCCCCCATCTCATAAAATACATAAAGGAGGTTGTGTAAAAAATGATAAAAAGAGTCATCGTCCTTGCCATTCTTATAACCATATTATTCGTATTATTTATAGTAAAATCCCAAACCAGCCCAGTGATCAATCAAAGCAATGATTCCTCTGAATACAAATTAGTTGATTATAAAATTACGGAAATTATCGACAATCAATACTACGGAAAGAGTGAAGATGGAACCAAGATTGTTTTTTCAGCTGAAATCATTGATTCAAGTGTAAAAATAACAGTTGGTGATATGGTCACTGTGTATTTTGAAAAAGATAATGTCGGTAAAGGATTAGTAAAAGTCGAAAAGAAATAGGAATTTTTTCATCAAAAAGAACCTCAGCTTCAGTTCTGAGGTTCTTTTTGATGTTAATACTTGGAGGTATTATGGTTACTCTTCCATTTGTTCGACTAGTAGGTTAGCGTATGTTTCTCCACCTGTTCTCGTTAAATGAACGCCATCCTGTGCAAAATACTCTGGATGACCCTCACTGGCACTATACCAATCTACGAGAACAGTATTGGGTACACTTTTAACAACTTCTTCTAAGGTTTGGTTCACATTCGTTTCCCATGGCCTAGGTACGCGGCAATTTACTAAATATACTTTTTTATTTTCCAGACCTTTGATTAAATTTACTAAGTCTGTTTTAACAAAAGACCCATTGGTGCCAAGCTGGATAAATACATACTCCCCTAATTGCCCACTTCCCTCCAGCATCTTAATCACCTCTGGCACCTCTGACATTTGCCGGCCGACACGGTAATCAATTGTCGCTTCGGGGTAATGGTTTTTAAAGTATGGAGCGACTTCATGAAGAATCGAGTCTCCAATAACCGTAATGGTCTTCAAATCAGGCTCTGGTTTCGTTATTTCCTCTTCAGCTTCAGGCACTTTGGCTGGATCATCATCGTTAAATTCTATTTCATTGAATGCTTCTATTGTTAAGGCTTCTTGATGCGGAACCACGACAGTTGTTTTCGAAGCAAATACCACACATATTCCTACAAATGATGCAAGCAATGCAGCACAGCTTCCTAAAACGATCCTTTGATGATTGATTGGCAGACCTTTTAAACCTGTTAGAAGCGTTTTTAACTTCCCCGCCCGAATCGGTACTTCCACAAATCGATAGGATAACTCTGATAGTATCAATGTGAAAAATATCTGTAAGGTGATTCTCCAAAGGTTTAATCCATCTGTATTCACAATCGGTGTTGTTAAGATAATAAACGGGTAATGCCACAAATAAATGCCATAGGATCGAACCCCCATCCATTGGAGAGGCTTTACACTGAGCCATTTTGCGAGCTTACTAGCTGGATGAGCTAATGCCGCTACTACTAAAGTGGTAAATATAGATAATAGAAGCATGCCACCCTGATAATGAAACGGGTCAAATTGCGATGTAACCACAAATAGTGTGATAATCAGCAATAAACTTGTTATTCCTACAATCTCAAGAACGATACTAGCATGCCTTGGTAAAGTTTTAGATAATCTCTGGCTTGGCCAAACGAAGGCAAGTGCTGCTCCTAGAAGAAGTGAAAAAGCTCTTGTGTCTGTTCCATAATAGACACGGGAAGGATCCTCTCCAGGTATATAAAGGAATGCCATTAACCAAGCAGAAATGACGACCCCGGCCAGTACAGCCAACACACGAAACCTTTTCTTTTTTATAAAAGTAGAACCAAGAATCATCAGCAGCGGCCATATTAGATAAAATTGCTCCTCAATGGCCAGTGACCATAGGTGCGTAAAGGGTGATGCAGGACCGAAGCTTTCAAAATAGGAAACTTCATGGATAATGTACCACCAATTTGTCATATAAAGAAGTGAAGGCAAAAAATCTGAGCGTAATTTGTCAAACGAAGGATGATTCGAAAATATCACCCATAAGGTAACGGTAAAAATCATCACCAATACGGCAGGAGCCAGTCTGCGAAAACGGCGAATCATAAAGCGAAGGTAGTCAATTTTATTCGTTTTATTCCATTCATCAATAAGAATGTCTGTGATCAAGTAACCTGACAAAACAAAGAAAACCGTTACACCTGAAAACCCGCCCTGAAACCAAGGGATATTGAGATGGTAGAGAATAACACCCATGACAGCAACAGCTCTAAGTCCATCAATCCCCGGCATATATCTGCGTTTATTGTTGCTTGAGATTGACATTGCATCCTCTCCAAATTCATTTTAGAAAAAAGATGGGTATACGTTGAAAAACATGTGCATTTTCTATTCCGCCTTAAGGGTCGATTACTATTAATGAGTATGCTTTTAAGTAAAAGTCTATGAATTTTAAGCATAGTCTATAGGAACATTTCACACTCTTTTATACAGTTCGGGAAAATGGCCCTAAAAAAATGAACAAGACCCCTGTGCTAATAAGCCCGGAGGTCTTGCTTTTTTAAGAAGAGGTGAAATGGTTAAAGGAAAGCGACAATAACCGAACAGAAACCGACAACCGTAATAATGATACCGCCAAACATGGTTGACAAACTATACAACCTGGAAGGCTCTGTGCCATCATTGGATTTCCACCTTTCGGTCAATAACCAAAAAAGTGAAGGTTCAATAACCATACTAACACCTATAATGATTAGAAATATTCCAAGCGCTAACAAATTTACATCCCCCTTTAAAATTCCCCTATACTAAAACATACGTCAAAACACGTATTTAGTTCATCTTTAAATAAAAGAGAAATTTTCCCTAAAAGAACTTTGGCCATGTATACATTTACTTCAAATTTTACATATTTGTAAAACCCTATACGATGTTAGTGTGAACCAATCAATAGTAAAAATGAATATATCTATTTTTCAAGTAAATTAGTAATTATGGGAGGCTTGTAAATATGAAGGTCCTTATTTTAGGGGCTACAGGACAAGTTGGTCGAGCGTTCATAAAGATTGCAGTATCTGGATATCAGAAAGTACACCTTGAGAATAGTGACTTAAACTCCATCTAAATAGAAAAATGTACAAGGTACCTTGGAATCTTAAAAATGGGATATCTCTTTTTCTCATTTAACAAGATGAAATAAAATAAGTACTTTTATTTTTATTCCTTTCGGTTATAATAAAATTAAGTATTGAATAAATTAAAAAGACCGAACATGGAGTAAACATGTTCGGTCCAGCAATTGACGGTCCCTAATGGGGATCGGTATTCTTTGAAGGATAATCCACCTGAGCCTCTAACTCAAGGGTGGCTTATTTTTTTTGGTTAAATGACAGTATCGCTACGATTAAACTAGCAAAAGCAATCGTAATCATGAACGTTTCAAAACTGTCATTCAGCATCACCTCCTTTCTAATTGGAGGTGTGCCGACCACCCTTGAGATATCCTATTCTATTGCACTATTAGTATATCATAATAACCAAATACAGAACAAATGTTCTTTGTTTTATCAATAATTTATTTATTATAAAAACTGCAGCAGGAACCATACAATATTTTAAACCATTTCAAACATAAATATTTTATAATCTTAATTCTCTAATAATATTTGTGGTATAAAAAGCACCAGATTCATTCATGAATCCGGGGTATATATTCTTCCTTACGACCGCATGGTATTTGGTAAGAATAGAGCAATCTCTGGGAAAATGTAAACTAGTACGATTAGAAGTAGGATTGGTATTATGAATATTAAGGCCCCTTTAAAGATATCTACCAATTCTAGATCCTCTGAAACCCCTTTTAACACAAAACAATTCATACCAACAGGTGGTGAAATTAACGCCATTTCTACTACAAGGACAACGATTACCCCAAACCAAACTAAATCAAATCCTGCCATTTGTAGTACTGGCATAAGAATAGGAATGGTTACAACCATCATAGCTAAGGTATCCATGAGTGCCCCTAAAACAATATACATAACAATGATTAGGATAAATATCATGGTTGGGGAAAGATTCTTATCAAATAGGAATTCTGCTAGCATGTATGGAAGGCGAGTGATCACCAAAACATAATTTAAAATAAATGCGCCCAAAAGAATAGCAAACATAAATCCTGTAGTCTTGATTGTACTGATAATGGCTTCAGAAAAACCTTTTAAGGTTAATTTTTTACGTATAATGCCAATCAGAAATGCACCTAAAGCCCCTACCCCAGCTGCTTCAGTAGCTGTGAAAAAACCTAGATAAAGACCACCTACAACGACTATAAACATGATAATTATACTAATATTAGACTTTAGTGAAATAAATCGCTCTTTCCAACTTACACTTGGTTCAACTGCATTTGAAACCATACTTGGCTTTACAATAACAACGATCACAATAGTTAGCATGAAAAAAATGGTCAACAATATTCCTGGAATGACTCCTGCTGTTAGCAGCGCACCAATGGATTGTTCTGTTATCATCCCATAAATAATAAAAGTGGTACTTGGCGGGATCAATATGCCTAAAGCACCACCAGCAACGATCGAACCACCTGTTAAACTTTTACTATAACCTGCTTTCAGCATTTCCTTTGACGCAATAACACCCATCGTCCCAGTGTTGGCAACGCTTGAACCTGAGGCTGCAGCAAACATAGCAGACGAACCGATAGTCGCAAGTCCCAATCCTCCTTTTAATCTACCAAACCACTTCCGAAAGGTATCAAACAACTCCTCACTAATTCCAGAGGTATATAAAAACTGCCCCATCAAGACAAATAATGGGATTGTACTAAGTGTATAACTATAACTTTGATACCATACGATACTATCAATAGCTGTTATTAGTGTGTCCCATCCTTTTAAATAGAAGATTGCTAAACTTGCAGGAATTGCCATACCAATGGCAATGGGGATCCTTAGAAACATAAGGACAAAAACAGAAATAATTACTATTACTCCAACGGCTTCTACTGACATTATCTCACTCCTTATTAAAAGCTCCGAATTGATTTATACAATCTTAGAATTGCTTCTAGCCCCCAGCCAATGAACCCGATAATTAATAAAATCTTTACGGGATAAAAGGGAATTTTTAGCAAATCAGAAGTCTGTATAAAGTTCATTTTAGAAATAAAAACCCAACAAACTAAAAAACAAAACAAGAGTGTTAATAATTGAGAAATACAGTTTATTGCCGCTTGTATACGTGGAGAAAATTTATCAACAATGAGTCCGATTGAAATATGTGAATTAGATTGTTCCGTTATGGCCAATGACCCCATTATTAGGATCACCATTGTAAACTGAACTAACTCTATATCTCCAATAACTGGTTGACCTGAACTCCTAGAAATAGAAAAAAAAGTAACAGCTACCATCATAACAACTAATGTGAAATAAGCAATCCATTTGTTAATGTTGGTAATAAACTGTATAAATTTTAAAATATAGTCCATTACT
The DNA here is from genome assembly GCF_013396335.1 of Bacillus sp. EB106-08-02-XG196. Classification (GTDB taxonomy): domain Bacteria; phylum Bacillota; class Bacilli; order Bacillales; family Cytobacillaceae; genus Neobacillus. Next base: position 81,622 of record NZ_JABWSY010000011.1, on the reverse strand, counting down.
CTGCCTTCTTTCATTAGAAATTCAGAAAATATAGTAGGATCTTTTGAATAATCTTGTTAATCATATTCAAAAGATCCCTATCTAGTTTTTAGTTCGTAAATATTATAAATATGTTTAATAAGGTAGAGTGCCGCCCTCTTCTATTATTAAGTTCTTAAATTCCTCCAATATTTCATCGCCTGGATATTCCTTTTTATTAGCCTCTTTTGCCCAAGCATCCCATATTTTCTTGGAAGGTTTTTTAAATTCATTTAATTTAGCATTATCTAAAGTAATGACTTTACCACCTTGACCTTTAACTTTCTCACCATATTCATTCATAGCTTTCTCTGCTTCACTTTTGTACATTTCCCCAGTCATTTCTCCTAATTTAGGACCCAACTCTTCAACAAAAAGTTGCTTAAGATCATCAGGCATTTTATTAAGCGAGTCAGAATTTTGTAGAAACACAAGAGTTGTTGCGCCTAAATCAATTTTAGTTAAGTAAGGAGCTACCTCATATAATTTAAGTCCAAGCGCACCAACCGATGTATACGTTGTTTGATCAACGGTATTTTTTTCTAATGATTCATAGATTTGTTCCAGGCCAAGCGATACAGGTACTGCATCCCATCCTTTAACGGTTTCGATTCTCTCTGCCCCTTGAACGATGATCTTAGTGTCCTCAACATCTGTAATAGACTCTACAGGTTCTTTACTATATAGCTGATAGGAATCCGTAGACGATATTGAAAGGAGAGTCGATTCATTAAATGCATCCATCATATATTTGTCTTTAAGCTTACCTAAAACCCTCGCCTTAACTCCACTATCAGTAATACCAAAAGGTAAATCACCTATCGTAAGCGGGTACAAATCACTATCAAGATGTAACAATGGGCTTACATATCCAATATCATATAGACCGCCCTTAATATCATCATAAGCGGTAGCAAGCGTTCCAAGAGCACCACTATTATAGATTTCAATTTGAACTCTGCCATTGGTTTCTTTTTCTACTAGGTCCGCCCATGGTTTAACAACATCTGTATGAAACTTATGGGTAGCTGGAATTTGAACATTAAAGCTAAGTTTGTATACATCATCATCTCCTGATGTTTTTTCTGAACTAGTAGCAGATTTCCCACAACCAAGTAAAGCAAGTGAAATACTCAACATTAGGGCAATCAATAAGAAAAGTTTTTTTGACATGATTGTTTTTCTCCTTTTAATAAAAAATTGGGAAAGACATTTTATTCATCAAAAGCATTTAAAGCATTCACGCCATGAGCCAAAGCAGAACCCGCTTTTAATGCTGTTGCGACCATAATCGCCTCAGCAACTTCTTCCTTAACCGCTTTTTCTCTTTTTGCGCCCTTTGTATGAATATCAATGCAATAAGGACATCCAGTGGTATGGGCCACAGCAACCGCTATTAGTTCCTTTTCCTTAACACTGAGTAAGCCAGGTTTCAAAGCTTGTTGATCAAAATCCACAAAGGCTTTGAAAACATTCCCATTTAAATTGGAAAACTCTTTTAATCTATTAAAATATGATTTTTTATACAACTCTTCATCGTCAATATTATCATAACTGTTGAGAGCGTTCACCCCATGTGCTAGCGCTGATCCCGCTTTTAAGGCAGTTGCTACCATTATGGCTTCAGCCATTTCTTCTTTAGAAGTCTCTAAAGATTTTGCTTTTTGTACATGCAGGTCAATGCAGTAGGGACATCCAGTGGTATGGGCGACAGCTATCGCAATTAACTCCTTTAATTTTGCAGGAATGGCACCTCCCTTTAAGGCATAATGATCAAATCTGATAAAATATTTAAAAGTATCAGGTGTTAAGTCGCTAAATTCTCCTAAACGTGAAAAATATGATTTTTGGTATAAAGATTCATAACTCATATTTGCTTCCTCCCTTTTTTATTTAATATTTTTGAGTACTTTTTTCTTTCTGAATGGCAACAAATTTATCGATTTCATTCCTAGCCTCTCCGTGCAGCATCATATGTTCTTGTAATTCTGGCTCATAGAAAAGTAGATTTTCAAATCTCGGAGTTGCTGCATTGACTATTTTTTTTGTTACCCTTATGGCTGAAAAAGGATTCCTGTTCAACTTATTTATTAATTCATCCGTAGCATACGTTAATTCCTGAGACGGTACTACTTTATTAACCAAGCCAATTTTTTCAGCTTCGGCAGCATTTATTACTTCACATAACATGATTAATTCCTTTGCTTTCGCTGGTCCTATTAGATTGACTAATCGCGGTGTACCTCCACCAGAAAAGAATAACCCCCGTTCCACTTCTGGAAGACAAGCTGTTGCGTTATCTGCCATAATACGAAAATCGCAAACCATCGCTAAGGCGAAGCCAGCACCGTACATCGGTCCATTTATCGATGCAATGGTAATTTGATCGAGTGCATCAAATTTTCTTAAAAACTCATGTCGTGCAATTTGATCTTCCCGAATAAAAGAAGAACTTAAAGAATGATCTTCTATTTCGTTCAATAGCTCATTCATATCTGCACCCGCTGAAAAGATCTTTCCATTCCCAGTAAATACAATGAATTTATAATCTGAATTTCTTCGTATCTCAGAAATAATTTCATCCAATTCTTCATTCATTTGTTTATTCATTGCATTCGCTTTATCCGGTCTATTAAACGTAATCTTTACTACCGGTTTGTTTCGTTCTACTAAAATAGTCTTGTAGGCTTCCATCAGCATCCCCCTTAAATATCAAAATTTTGTAAACGCTTAAATTTTTCTACTTGCGAATTCCCAGTATGGTGCCCGTAACGCTTTTTTATCCACTTTTCCGTAAGGGGTTAATGGCAGAGCTTCGACTATATTAATCGCTTTTGGAACCTTATATTTTGATAGGTTTTTCTTACAATAGTGCATAATGTTTTCAGCATCTATTGCATTATTTTTAGGAATAATAAAGGCTGTGACAGCCTCTCCCCAATCCGTGTCTGGAATACCAATAACGGCTACTTGACGTACCTCGGGGTGTTTTTGGATGACATTCTCAACTTCCGAAGAATAAACATTCATGCCTCCGCTAATGATCATATCTTTTTTCCTATCCAGCAGATAAACGTATCCTTTCTCGTCCATCACCCCCACATCTCCAGTATGTAACCAGCCATCTTGTAGGGTTTCAGCTGTTTTTTCAGGAAGTTTATGATAACCTATCAAATTTGTCAGAGCTTTGACAGAAATTTCACCCTCTTCACCGCGGCTGACTTCATTTCCATTTTCATCAACAATTTTAATTCTACTCATAATCGCCGATTTACCACAGCTCTGTAATATTTTTTGATATTCCTCATCGGTTCGGTGATCCGCTTTCTTTAGCCAGGTTGCAGCACTTTGAGTCTCAGTCAATCCATAAATTTGAAGAAATACTTGACCAAACATTTCTAAGCCCTGCCCTAATCGATCTGCTGCTATCGGTGCTGTTCCATATTGAATGGTGCGAATGGAGCTAACATCAAATTGTTTATCTTCCATAAAATCAAACAAACGATACAGTGTGGTAGGTACAGTACTTAGGAACGTAAGCTTATTTTTTTCAATATGTTCCAATACGTTCTCAGGATCAAATTTACTTTCTATATATATTTGTGCTCCTTTTATCATACCTGCGTATAAATAAAGTCCAGCTGCATGCGGGAGTGGTGTTGTCAATAGGATTTTTTCATCTTCTTGCATATTCGTCTCAATTGCTATTGAGAGGTAAGTTAAAACGCTTCCTTGGTGATTATGTACGACTCCTTTGGGCTGTCCAGTGGTTCCACCTGTATAAAGGATTAATGAGAGATCAGCAGGGTTAGTTGAAACTGTTAACACAGCCTCTGATTCATTAGATTGAAAAGATTCCCATGAAATGAATGAATCCGGTAAATTTTCTTTACTGCCAACTCCAACAATGGTTTTGATTTTTGGCAATTCCATTTGGATATTTTGAATAACAGAAAAAAATGGTTCTTCAACGATTAAGACTTCTGCGTCAGAGTCATTTAAGATGTAAAGAATCTCATTCTCCCCCAACATGTTGTTTAAGGGGACTTTTGTTCCACCTGCAAAGTAGATTCCTACTTCACTTATCAGATATTCAGGAGTGTTGGATAAAAGCAGAGCAACCCTGGTATTATTTATTACCCCACAGTTTATCAATCCATGAGCAACCCTGTTTGCTTTTCTGTGTAATTCACGATAGGTAAAGGATTGAGATGGAAAATGGACAGCCATTCTGTCTCCATGATTTTGAAACAGATTGTTGAAGAAATCGTTTAACGTTAAGATAGTTTGATACACCGGAGTCCTCCCCTTTGTATAAATATTTTTGACAGTAAGCTAGATTTACCTCACGGTTTAATCGTTAGAAAAATCTGAATAATTATTCTTTTATTACATTGATACTACCACTCCCTCTATTAATGGTCTAATATATGATATAATAGTATTAATATTCAAAAAATATTATTCTACGAAAATAAGGAGATCATGATGGAGTTTAGACATATACAATATTTCGTTGCAGTTGCGGAGGAACTCCATTTTGGCAGAGCAGCTAAAAGATTAAATATGAGTCAGCCACCCCTCAGTCAACAAATTGCACAATTAGAAAAAGAGCTGGGTGTGGAGTTATTCTATAGGACAAAACGGAGTACGGAATTAACACCTGCAGGTAAGTTTTTTCTTGAACAATCGTATGATATTATGAATAAACTTGATCGAACCATTATGGATGTTCGAAAAATCCATCAAGGAGAAAAAGGTCAATTAATAATAGGTTACACAGGATTTTTGAATAAACTTATATTAAATTTAATTCGAACGTATCGTTCTAGATATCCAAAAGTAGAAGTCGTTTTACAATTTCTGTCTTCGGTAAATCAATTCCAATACTTATATGATAATAAGATAAAACTCGGTTTTGTTTGCCCACCGATTGACAGCAGCATATTGAATTCTCGGTTAGTTGGCTATGCTCCTTTTGTAGCAGCCTTACCCTCAAGCCATCCCTTAGCAATGGATACATCACCATTAGATATTAAAGAACTTAAAAATGAACCTTTTGTCATGACTCATCGGAAAAATGAGCCAGGATATTATGATACCATTATTTCTATCTGCAATCGGGCAGGTTTCAGTCCAAATGTTATCCAAGAAGCGGAAGGAATATTTACGATTCTTACCCTTATTTCCACAGGTTTGGGAGTTTCTCTTGTTACGAATATGGCACTTGACTATGGTAACCCAGGGGTTGTATTCAGGCCACTTATAGATGATACGGCAACTATGGATCTTTCGTTAGCCTGGAGAAAAAATGAAGATTCACCACTTGTAGACACCTTTCTAGGTGTATATGATGAATTGTTTAAAGAAGTCAATAACTTATCATAGAAATAGTTGGTGGAGTTGGAAGCGGGAAAGAAATGAATGAATATGAAACAAATTACGGATTAAACATCTCAATGTATTCAAGGAATACCACTTAAGTATAAATTTTTGCCATATAATCAATAGGTGGTGTAAATAGAAATGCCCATGGAGCAGGATACGATGGGAATGTTAATAGGGAGTTTCTCAATAATAATGCGAATTACATTTATTATCGTTTTAAGTATGTTATTCTCATGTTTTAGTGTTCGGCCTAATACAATTGTTTTATCTCATTTCGGTTATTATAAAATTAGTATTGAATAAATTTAAAAAACCGAACATGGTGTAAACATGTTCGGTCCGGCAATAAACGGTCCCTTAATGGGATCGGCTTTGTTTAAGGGATGATCCACCAGAGCCGTTAACTCAAGGTTGGATTATTTTTTTTGGTTAAATCACTATGGCTAACGTAAATCTAGGAAAAGCATTCGTAATGTCTTTCGGAGACTGTGTTTTTTTCACTCATGGTTACTACTTTTGATACTTATTTAATTTGGAAGTCATCGATACTGGCTTTCTTTCCTGTTTGATCAGTTTTAAGTTGGAGGCCCAACGGATTCCAGACTCGTAATTTTGAGTATCTTCTTTTTTCACAAGGTTCTGTAAGCGTTCTTTATTCTTTTCTATTGATTCCTCTACCGCGAGCATCCGGCGAGTTGGGAAGGATAGTCCAGCAAGGATGGTTGTGATGGTAGGGTCGGATTCCGAGATATACGTTCCTTCAAATAATTGCAGCGGTTCCCCCACCCTTTCAAAGATGGATGGTACATTTATCAGCTTTGAAATACTCTCTGGCCCTTCATAGATTAGCCCAGCACGAATGACTCCTTGTGATTCAACAGGGCAGAAAATCGAGTTCTCCCATGAAACCTGTACTTTCTTTGAGACCTCCGAGGTATTTTTCGCTTCCGTAATAGGAGCGGAAGAAATAATCGTGACACCTCTGGATCCAAGGATATTCATTAAGTCTGTTTCATCAAAATTTCCAAAGAAGGAACTCTTCTTCGTTATTTTCAGAAGATGGTTAATAGACTCTATAGCTTGAAGATTAGCAGAAAGGTAAATTTCGTGTTTACTGGATTGTGGTTTCAATTTACGCATTTGATCGTTATCGACGAGGAATACAGAAGAAATGCCTTCGATATTGGAAAGTTCCTCGATGCACTCCGCGGTATTAATGCGATTTCCCGCTAATACATTCCGTTCAGGGATAACCGCTATCGCTCCCACTTTGATACCAGGCAGTTGATCGATTAACAGATCAATTAACATCGGACTCATCCCAGAACCCGTGCCTCCGTCCGTTGAAAAAGCCACTAATAGGAGTTTGATGTTTTTAAAGGAGCTGTTAACAAAATCAATAATCTCCTTATAATTTTCTTGAAGCGCACGTAATCCTAATGAACGATCCTGACCGGCACCATTGTATCCTGGAACAAAAAACTTTTTTTCTACTCGAGTATTTACAACACCATCTCTTTGATTCGTATTAATGAGAGCTGTAGGAAAATTCAAGGCTGATGCAATTTCCGCTATATTCCCACCGGCTTGACCTACACCCAAGATTCCAATTGATTTCACCAAAACTCCTCCTTCTAAGCTAAAAGCTTATCTCAGTTGAAAATTTAGAAGAATTTTTTACCACATCTTTGTTATGGAAAAAACAATCCTTATACCATTTTTACTATCGTGATGGAGAGATTATGACCAATATCGGTAGCTGCCCTTTATATTAGCCATATCTATTTTCATGACAGTACTAGCACTGTCAATTGGCATCATATATTCAAAAATAATGAAAAAAAGTGATTTAAACATATTCATTTGGGGTTATAGTATGTGAGTTAGTTTCAAAGGGATGTACCGGGGCAACAGGGTTACTGTCTGGTAAGGTATAGCAATTTTTTTGAAGATTGAACTCTTCCTACTTTAATTATAACAGATAATATATGGGCAAAATAGACTGTTTATTCCACTTTACTACTGCTAAAATGCAATAGAACTTTAGATTTGGTTGGAGGAATCATTGATTCGATTTAAGTAAAACGATTACTTAGGAGAGATGTAGAATGAGTTCATTGGTTCTTGGTTTTCTGGAAATGGAAAATACACAACTTTCGCTCGTTGGCGGAAAAGGGTTAAATTTAGGAAAATTATCAAAAATTAAAGGAATCCAAGTACCAGAAGGATTTTGTGTAACAACACTGGGATATCAGAAAGCCATCGAACAAAACGAAACATTTCAAGCAATGTTGGATCAACTAACACTGTTAAAAGTAGAGGATCGAAATCAAATAGGTGAAATCTGCAGGAAAATTAGACAACTCATTATAGAAGTAGACATTCCATCCGATGTTGTGAAAGAAGTTACTCACTATCTCTCCCAGTTTGGCGATGAACATGCTTATGCCGTGCGTTCTAGTGCGACTGCGGAGGATTTACCACATGCCTCGTTTGCTGGTCAGCAAGACACTTATTTAAATATCATCGGACCAGAAGCAATCTTGGAGCATATCAGCAAATGCTGGGCTTCTCTGTTTACGGATCGTGCGGTCATCTATCGTATGCACAACGGCTTTGACCACAGACAAGTTTATTTATCCGTTATCGTTCAAAAAATGGTTTTCCCACAGGCATCAGGGGTATTATTTACCGCTGACCCGGTTACTTCAAACCGAAAGATTCTATCCATCGATGCCAGTTTTGGACTTGGAGAAGCGTTGGTCTCTGGCTTGGTCTCCCCCGATTGTTATAAAGTACAGGAAGATAAAATTGTCGATAAACGGATAGCAGCCAAAAAATTGGCTATCTATGGAGTAAAAGAAGGCGGAACAGAGACAAAGCAGATTGATCCTGATCAACAAAAAACTCAAACACTTACCGAAAATCAAATTTTACAACTGGCACGGATTGGAAGACAGATCGAAGCTTATTTTGGCAGCCCACAGGATATTGAATGGTGTTTGGTTGATGATACCTTTTATATCGTCCAAAGTCGTCCCATTACTACCTTATACCCCATTCCCGAAGTGAACGATCAAGAAAAGCACGTCTATGTATCTGTTGGCCATCAACAAATGATGACCGACCCCATGAGTCCATTGGGATTGTCTTTTTACCTGTTAACGACTCCTGCACCGATGCGTACAGCTGGTGGAAGGTTGTTTGTTGATGTCACACCTATGTTGGAAATGGTAGTAAATACTCTGGGTCAATACGATCCGCTCATAAAAGACGCACTGATGACTGTTTTAGAGCGCGGAGATTTCGTAAAATCAGTATCAAATGATAGAAAAGCACCGAGTCCAAGCAGAAACAATACAAATATGCTGGCAGAAATTGAAAACATTCCGACCATTGTTTCTGATTTAATTAAGAGTAATCAAGCATCAATAGATGAGTTAAAACAAAACATCCAAACGAAATCAGGAACGGATTTATTAGATTTCATTCTTGAAGATATCCAGCAATTAAAGAAGATTTTATTTGACCCTCAAAGTTCTGCTGTGATCATGGCTGCTTTCAATGCTTCATCATGGATCAATGAAAAAATGAACGAGTGGTTAGGTGAAAAAAACGCAGCAGACACACTTACTCTATCTGTATCAAACAATATTACTTCGGAAATGGGTCTGGCGTTATTGGATGTTGCAGATGTGATTCGTCCTTATCCAGAAGTAATTGCTTATTTACAGCAGGTAAAAGATGATACCTTTTTGGATGAACTGGTCAAGTTTGATGGTGGACAGGAAAGCCACGATGCAATAATCGCTTATCTCAAGAAATACGGCATGCGATGTGCAGGAGAAATCGATTTGACGAAAACACGTTGGAGTGAAAAACCTTTAACACTTGTCCCATTGATTCTCAGTAACATTAAAACAGATGAGCCTGGTGCTGGCAAACGAAAATTTGAGCATGGGCTGCAAGTTGCTTTGGAAAAAGAACAAGAGTTAGTAGATCGATTGAAGCAATTACCGGATGGTGAACAAAAAGCCGAAGAGGCAAAACAAATGATTCGTCTGCTACGGAATTCCATCGGATATCGTGAATATCCTAAATACGGTATGATTAATCGCTACTTCGTTTATAAGCAGGCTTTACTGAAAGAAGCCGAACAACTTGTGCAATCCAAGCTTATTCATGAAAAAGAGGATATCTACTATCTCACTTTTGAAGAGCTTCAAGAAGTCGTACGTACAAACAAACTGGATTACCCGGGTTGCATGGTCGAGCAGCAAGCAGAGCTTGCGACTAGACAGATTATCAACAAACGAAAAGATGAGTATAAATTTTATAAAAAACTAACTCCCCCACGTGTGATCACATCTGATGGTGAAATCATTACAGGACAGTACAAACGAGAAAATCTCCCAGCACAGGCGATCGTAGGCCTGCCTGTTTCTTCCGGAGTAATAGAGGGACGGGCACGTGTCATCTTAAACATGGAAGATGCTGATTTAGAAGATGGAGATATTTTAGTCACCTCTTTTACAGACCCTGGCTGGACACCGTTATTTGTATCCATAAAAGGTCTCGTCACAGAAGTTGGCGGACTGATGACCCATGGAGCAGTTATCGCACGTGAATATGGCTTACCGGCAGTTGTTGGAGTGGAAAATGCTACCAAACTAATAAAAGATGGGCAGCGAATTCGTGTACATGGAACAGATGGGTATATCGAAATATTGTAATCGCTGAATAAGTCTAAATATAAAATAATAGCACCGCTCATGTGATTACCAAGAGCGGTGCTGCTATTGAAATGATACTAAATGCTGCATGTTTTGTTTCATTTTAAACCTTAAAAAGTGCCTCTAAATTCTTAATGCCTTACTTGCCATTTCAATTAATTCATTAGATTCCTTCCCATTATCTTGTGCGATTGTTCTTAAGGATCGCTCATAAATCTCTGCTTTTTCTGCCATTTCAAATAACCATTTTAAATCTTCTCGATGAAAATGGAATTGAGGAATATCATCATGTCTGCCCTTATAATCTAATTCTACAAATGCCTTCAATTGCCTATATCTTAACTTATCCAAATTACCTACCGTCCCTCCCTATTACACAATCACAACTTGTTAAATTATATTCAACAGAATAAGGTTTCATGACCATGTGACCAAGGGTGACCATGGGGAAGGTTCTAATGGTTTTTTTAAACTAAAATGAGTGCTTGGCACCGATCAACTGATTGGTACTGGCACTCAGGTCCCCGGAAAATCTTTTTGATTTCATTATTGGGGAAAGACCTTATTCCATTTCACTTTTCCACGTTCAACTCCCAGAACCCCTGGAAGTAGGATACCTTTTCTTCCGTAAAACTGCTATTATAAGCAGCATTAGTGGAATAAGGATTTGTACAAAAAAAGAATAAATAGGGAATACGATAAAATTATACTCGCTTTCAACCATTTTGTTAGGAGTTCCCCACATGGAGAACAATATATTCAGAAAACCTAACGGAAATACAATTGGCCGGTAATCGGATAAGTTCAGCAATTGAGCCGCACATAATACAATGGCATATAAGACGACTGAGAATTTGATGAACGTCCCCGCTACCCACATCGCCATGAGGATTGACTCTAGATGTTCCAAGAAGCCAGCAACACTAATATACCGAGATGCTGAGAATAGTGGATATAAATACCTTGATGTAGTTCCCCCAAATAGAAAAAGAATAAGAAAGTTTGTTACGATAAATGTGATCAAGACAGAAAATACAGAGATTTTTCCCCATTTTCTTCCTTTTTCAGTGTCAGATAAATAGGGAAATAGAAATGCAACGAGTAAAAATTCAGCAAACCATCCGCCTGGTACGATAGATCCCTTTAATGACGGCATAAGCCCATTCTCCAAAATTGGCAACATATTTTTATAATCTAATTCAGGAAGAAGCAATATGATAAGGATTACTATAGATAATACATAAAGTGGAATGAAAAACTGGGCAACCCTAGCCAATACTTCTATCCCTCCCCTTACGGCAAAGGAACAAACGAGAACCATCGTTAAACTAACCAAAATTTGCGGTGTTTTTGGTAAAAAAGCTCCATTAATGAACTCCGAATAAATTCTAATCCCCCCGCCATTCATTTGTATATAAAAGACCAAATATATAAATCCGAGAATCTTACCAAGGATTCTTCCAGTAATTTGTTCACTGTATTGAATAATGGTTTGCTTTGGATAAAACTTATGTAGCTGAAAGGCGATATAAATTGGAATAAAACCTAAGAAGGATGCCCAAAACGGCGAGAGCCAGAGGTCGTTATGGGCATATTTCGCCGTAGCTGCCGGAACAGATATGATTCCTGTCCCAACGATTACAGGGTACATCATGATTCCCATCTGTTGGGCTGAAATCTTTCCTTTTTCAATCATTTTCTTCACCTATTCATTAAGGTAATAAAATTTCTATTACATATTATTGAAGCAGCATTCCTAGAGGCCTAAAAATCTTATCAATAAATTGATTGGGTCCCGGCATATCCGGAAAATAAACGAGAAGGACAGCCAACAGCCATCCTGCCATCGTTAACACTATAAAGGTCCGTTTTTCCCTTTTTTTGTTTTTTTCCATTTTCGGCCATTCATATAATGCCATAAGAATAACCACAACAGTAATCCCGAATACTGACGCTATATTCATTTTTCTCGTACCTCTTCTTCCGATATCCCCTGAGGTGAAGTGGACAAACCAGGTCTCTTTATATACGCCTTCGCTTGAATTTCAATATTTATTTCCGGAAATTTCTCCTCCCACTGATCCTTTACTTTTGACCACTGATCTGGATATTGACGGTGAAATATATCTGCAAAACCCAAAATATCAACCTTCATCTCTTTTTGAACCTGTTCAAGTGCCAAGCGAATTCGCTCTTTGATTTCAGCTTCCATTTGTCTTTGAAGCTTTTTCACAACCTCTGGATTCATTAGATTTAACTTCGTTTCATTTTCCACTGCATCATCTTCTGTTGTAACCTTAATCGTCATTTTCCAGTTATCGTTTTCAATTTTCGGGATCAACTCCGTACGAGAACGAAGGAGATCAAATGAAATCTGACCTTCAGCATCTTCTGGTTTGATGGTTACGGCAGCCAATTTAATTTCATTTCTTAGCCATAATATCCCTCGTGATAGCTCCTCATCCATTCGACCAATCATTTTATCCTTCTTAAAAACAGCCGTTCCATTCACTTGTACCCCTCCTTTCCCTTGAACTTCCTTTTCAACTTCAATCCAAGGCAGTGCCGTATTTCCTGCATCCCCACTTAACATCTCTATTAATTCTTTCAAGGTCACGCTCATTCCAATCTCAAATTTTGCTATTTCTCTTGCGACTTCAGATGAACTGTCATCAAAATCAGGAACTACTTTCAAAATATCAGTTGGCTTGCCTTTACTGACAAATACATACGCTCTGAGCCGCGGTTCTGGGTGACGGGCAAAAAAATCTATGTGTTTCTGAATCCCATCTTCAGCTAATTTCTCCCCAATAATGACCACTCGGTTATGTCCCCAAAAAAGACGGCGGGAAGCACTTGTTTGAAGCTTGGAGTGGCAATCGAAGATCGTTCTGCCAGTTACTCTTTCAACTGTCGTCGGCTGATCCCCCCCTTGGCCACCACTTGATCCCTGCCCTCCTCCCATTGCCTTTGGAATGGCCAACTGAACGGAAAGCTCAATTTCTCCTTCCTCGCTTAGATCAATACCTGTTGCCAACACAATTGCTAAATCATTGATTTCTACACGGTCCCAGCAGCCTGTAAGCAACAGGGGAAAAAGACAGAAAGTAAAGATTAGAGTCATTTTCTTTGCTTTGATTAAAAACATTTTATTCATTCATCTTCCCACTTTCAGGTACCGCTGCCGTGAGATTGTTTATGTTACTGGGAACCTTTTCCCGATTTCGGCGATTTTTTTTCCGAATAACGGAAACAATTAACAGTAGCGTTGGTAGAAGGAATTGGATTAAAAATAAATAAAAAGGACTACTAGTACTAAGGAAAAGAGCTAAAGTTTGTAAATCTGGTGCCACCCAAAAACTAACTGTCACCAATAAAAACCCTATCGGCAGAACAAGCGATCGATAATCAGACAGATCTAACCATTGGGCGGTGCCAATCACTAGAACATAAAAAAAAACAGAAACTTTCACAAATGTGCCCGCAACCCAAATCGCCATCACGATTGACTCAAGATGTTGAAGAAAATCGGCTATGCTGATATACCGTACAGCACTAAAAACCGGATAAGTGAACGTAGCTGTGATTCCCCCAAATAAAAGAAGTGAAACTAAACTTGTTATCACCATCAGAAGCATTACCGCAAACACTGCGATTATGCCCCATTTTAATCCTTTCTCTCTTTGTCCTAAAAATGGAAGTAAGAAAGACAGTAGAAAAAATTCAGTGAACCAAGATGAGGGTACGATTGCCCCCATTAAAGAGGGCAGCACGCCTTTTTCCATTATTGGAAACATCTTTTTAGGTTCTAGATCAGGTAGAAGGAGAATGGCAATAAAAAAGAGTAAAATGATTACTACCGGTACAAAAATTTGTGCAGTTCTTGCTAATACTTCAATTCCGCCGCGTACTGCGAGCGCACAAACAAATGCCATACTTCCAATCACGACGAGCATAGGTGTTTTTATCAGAAAATTCCCCACGACAAACTCTCCGTATTCTCTTAAAACCATTCCGTTTATATGTAAATAAAAGAATAAGTAAAGAAAGCCTACGACTTTTCCTGGAACTGCCCCGATAATTTTCACACTGTATTGGATGACCGTCTCTTTTGGATAGTGGGTATGTAAATGATAGGCAATATAGACAATAAGAAAGCCAGCTAATGAAGCCCAAACCGGTGACATCCACATGTCTTGTTTTGCAAATTTCCCAGTAATAGCTGGCACTAAGAGAATGCCCGTAGCAATAATAGTCGGCAGCATCATGATAGCCATCTGCAAAGAGCTTATTCTTCCTTTTTCAATCATCTTGTTTCACCTCATTCATTCATTCATGAAAGACACAATTCACTATTTTTCGTCCCCTATAGTGGGATCAGGCTTCTGCCCAGGGGATTGTCGATTTTTGTTATGCCTCCCAGTAAAGTGAGGTCTTGAATTCATCTTCCACCATGGTGCACGAAAAAGAACATCCTTCAACTCCCCGCCTTGCATTGGAGCCATTGGGCTAAGGTATGGTACACCAAAAGAACGCAGCGTACATAAGTGAATGATAATGGTAATAATCCCGAGCATTATACCAAGTAGTCCAAGCGTTCCAGCCAATAAAACCATCGGAAAGCGCAGCATTCGAATCGCGATAGCAGCTGAATAGCGTGGAATCGTAAATGAAGCTATTCCTGTAATCGAGACGACAATCACCATCGGAGCAGAAACAATTCCAGCAGAAACAGCTGCTTCTCCTATAACGAGTGCCCCTACTATACTTACCGCTGCTCCAACTTGCTTAGGAAGTCTTAGTCCAGCTTCACGAAGTGCTTCAAATGTGATCTCCATGATTAATACCTCAACGAGAGCTGGAAATGGAATCCGCTCACGTGAAGCAGCCATACTAATCAAAAGTGTAGTCGGAACCATCTCCTGGTGGTAGGTGATCACGGCCACATACAAAGCGGGCAAAAGTAAAGAAATCACAAGGAAAAGGTAACGAAGCCAGCGTATCACTGTCCCAATCATGAATCGTCCATAATAATCCTCAGCTGATTGTAACAAAGAATATAAAGTCGTAGGCAAAATGATTGAAAAGGGAGTTCCGTCAACGAGTATAGCCACACGCCCTTCAAGTAAAGCCGCGATCACGACATCTGGACGCTCGGTTGACAAAACCTGTGGGAAAGGAGAATACGGGTTATCTTCTATAAATTCTTCGATCATGCCACTTTCCAATATTCCGTCAATGTCTATCCTGCTTAATCGGTTTTTTGCTTCTTCAATTAATTCCTTGTCCGCTACTCCCTCCAAATAGGAAATCACAACATTTGTTTTGGTGTAACGGCCAATTTCCATAGATTGAATTTTTAGTTCGGGGCTTCTTATTTTTCTTCGGAGTAACGATGTATTTACCCTTAAAGTTTCAACAAATGCTTCACGAGGTCCCTTGACAACCATCTCTGCTGACGCTTCTTCAATTGAACGCGTCTCCCATTTAGGGAGTCCGAGTGAAAAACCTGTTTTCCTCTTATCTATCAGTATCACTGGATTTCCTGAGGAAATTTCTTTTAGGACCTCAGAAAATGTACTGACTTCTTTGACACTGGATACAGATATTTTTGTTTCAATTAAACTCTTTATGTTAAACAATTCCTCCTCTGTTATCTGCATCAGTGGAGAAAGAACATTGTCATCTAATTCTTGTATATTCGACAGACCATCAATATAAATCAAAAGTGCCTTATCTTTTCTACCTATGAAAAAAGAGCGAAAGATAACATCTGAACAATCTTTATAAATAGATCGGAGCCTGTTTTCATTTCCTATTAAGTTATCAGCTAGCAGATCCTGTTTTTGAGTAAATGTTCTCTCAGCTGAGGCTTTTGTCGCCATTTTAGCTTTCGAAAGCTTCCATCTCATACCCCTCATCATCTTCACCCTTTTTCCCCGTAAAATCGTTTAAAACCTTATCTAATAGGTTTGTTTTTAAAAGGAATTTTATACCTAAAAAGGAAAATATAAATAGGGACCATGGGGACGGTTCTTATGGTTTTTTAAACTAAAATGAGTGCCTGGCACCGATCAACTGATTGGTACTGGCACTCATTTTTTATTCGATAAATCTTGCGGCATCCTTACCGCATTTTCGACATTTACCTTCTAAGACAATCCCTGGTGGTGAATCTTTGACGATATAGTCTACAATTTGTACAACTTCCGTACAATGACTGCACCAAACATTACGTTCAAGTTCTTTGCGAATAGCCGCTGGGATGGCAAACCATTTTTTATTTGCACCAAACGAGATAACCTCTTGTTTGTTTTCCGTTTTAGGTTGATCTTTTCCATTCTCTAATACATCCATAACTTCCTGGATTTTTGCTTTAACCTTTTTAAATTCTATCATTTGCCATGCTTTAAGTATGGTGATTAATTCCTTATTGCCTGATTCTGCAATTTTATCTAACAACAAGAGAATCATACCCCTGTTTCTCTCTTTTAATGTTTCAACAAATTCATATGTATGATTTTCGGCGGCTTCTATCAACTTTTCCATTAGTTCGTCTGCATAGATCTCCCGTTCAATCTCCCAGCCCTTTTCCGTAAAAACAAGCAGTGGAAGTCTGTAATTATATTCAATTTCTAAATAATCTTGCAAAATCATCCAGTCAATTTTTGCAAGAATTTCTTTTTGAGAAATACCTTTAAATGCCCCGTAGACAGGACTTTGATCCAAGTTTAGCTCCAGAAGCTTTTTGTCCTTTGAACCCGCTAAGATTTTAGCAAGCATCGCACGGCCTCCGCTCATAATCAAATCGTCTGCTCCCCGTAAAATTGATTTAATTTCACTATCAGGCAAAGACTCTATTCCATCAGCATTAAGTTCGTATCCAACTCGCTTTACTTTTTTACCCATTCCTCTCCCCCATTTAATCTAAAATCATGTCATTTTCTATTACATGTATTGCCGGGATAATATTGTTTTAACCGGAAGACAAAAAGGATTTTACCCTGTAATCGCCAGTGGAAAACCCTTTTTTAAATATTCAACTATGAATCCAGCTACTAACCCAATAGTGTTTCACACTCCCTAATTATTCTAGTAATTAATTTTATCATTAAATTCCTATAAAGGTCCTCAATTTTTATATTAGTCTCCTACTTCTCTACAAGGGTCTCATTCAAATGAAAAATTTTTATGGTAATGGAATTTTATGTTAATATTAACAATAATGGTATTTTGGGGGTGTAAATAGTAATGCCGATGGAACAGGAAACAATGGGAATGTTAATAGGTGGTTTCTCTATCATAATAGGTGTTACATTTATGATCGTGTTAGTATTGTTGTTTTCAAAAAAACGGAAACCATATCGCATGGCCTATACATTGGTAATAGGATTTTTACTATTCTTCAGCTGGGCTGTCAGCCAAGCCATAAGTGCAATCAGTTTTGATGTAAATCATCCAATGGCATCAGAAGAAATATCTTTGCGTCTTGGTATATCCGGGGTTCTTTGGGCAATCAGTATGTTATTTTTAATCCTTGGTTTAATTAAATTTTCATTTATAAAAACACCGAATGCAGAAGCAATACAAAAATAATACTTGTTATGTTTAAGAGGCATCGGAAGGAATCGATGCCTCTTTTATTTTGCTATAACTACACATCACCTTTTAAACGTAATAAAGTCAACATTAATAGGTTCGAGTGCTGCTGTTCTTAGAAGTTGATTAATCTGTCCTCGATGGTACTGACCGTGAAGAGCGACATGAGATAGGATTTCTCTAATTGTATTGTGAAACTCTGTACCTTTACTATTTTTATAGGAGAATGCTCGATCAAGGTCCGTATTGGATAACTTTGAAAGTAAATCAGCGTAGTTTTGATGATTTTGATTAACCATCTCTACACAGGATTCTAAACTAACCTCTGCCCAGATCGGTAAATGTGAACTATTCGCGCCAATTAATCTAGTAAACCAAACTTTTTCTGCATGAAGAATATGTGAGAAGAGATTATTTGCCTGCTTGTTCTCCATCGCACCGTTTTGTAAGGTTTCAAGAATCCGTTGATTAGCCCAATGTAAATGCTTTAACATCGATTGGAGTGTTTCCAAAAAAAGCACCATCCCTTATCTAAAAATTTATAGGCGAAATATTATTAATCCCTATTCAAATGATAGATTAGCTGGACAACTCCTGAGGAGAATGATTTGGTGTTAACCAATTTCAAATTTACCCTCTCTTGAATATCCATAAACAACGGTTTACCTTCTCCCAAGACTACAGGGTGAACAGATAATCTAAATTCATCCACAAGCCCTAATTTAATAAAAGTAGTAATTAGACTGGCTCCCCCATATAACCAGATGTCTTTACCAGGCGTATTCTTTAATGTATTGATTTCTTCAAGAATCTGGTCATTTATAAATATTACTTTATCATCTGTCCCTTTTTGCGTTCTGGAAAACACATATTTCTGTTTACTGTGTACTAACTCCCACAATTCACTTTCAGTTTCCGCCACTTCTGTTTCTGGTGTATATTGCCCCCATAACTCGTAGCTCTTTCTCCCATATAAAATTGTATCAATTTGATGTAAGAAATCAGTAAACCCCATTTCCGAATCCATAATGCACCAATCAATTTCTCCATTTTTCCCTTCAATAAATCCATCTAACGAAACAGCTAAATCTAAAATTATTTTTCTTTGTTTTACCTCAATAGACATGGCTTTACCTCCTATTTGATTTTGGCTCTGTGATTATTCATGGTTGATTTTCGTGTAGGGTTGAGAATTCATAGGCGGAGAATTTCCGGCTATTATATATAGAGCAAGCGTAAGAAGGTGATATAAGCGGAGGTATTCCGGTTAACTGCATTAAATAAGACAAAATCGATGGATTTGGATACAATAAGCGGAAATTCTCCGCTTATTTTTAAGGATATATAGTTATTTCCTAATTTAAACGGAAATTCTCCGCTTATTTTCTAAACACAGTGAAATCAACATTCAGTTTTAATAGAGCCTTGATTTATATATATCAGTCTCGCTCTTATACAGACCACCGCACCATTTACCTTATAATACATAACATGAAAAGGTATTATCAAAACTATTTAATATTCCCCTTGAATATCAAAAATAGCGAGATAAGTAATAAAACTAAACCTGTAACGCGGTACCAATCAATGGGTATCGGTTGTTTGATGAAGATCCCAAAGTGATCAAGTGTCACGCTTATTAATAACTGTCCAACAATTACAGCTGTTATAGCTGAAGCTACTCCAATTTTGGGTACTACGGCGACCATAATCGTTACATATCCAACACCAAGGGCTCCACCTATTAGCTGCCATTTCGGAACGGTTGTTACTTTTAATAAATCTCCTTTACCTAGAAAAATAGCAAGTAATAAGAGAATGATTGTTCCGATAAAAAACGAAACAAAACTGCCTTCAATTACGCCAATTTTTTTGCCTAAAACACCATTTATCCCCGCTTGTGTTCCTATAAAAGTCCCGCCAATTATGGCTAATAATAAGTAAATAAACATCTGCATCTTTTTACCACCTTGATAATCCTTTTAGTCTACAAAAACGCCCCAACCGTCAGAATACCCACCATGTGGTTTACTTAAGTTATTTAATTTATTCTGTATTTTAATTAATTCATTATAATTTAATAACATTCTTTTAGAGCAACAACATGCCCACTCTTCCGTTTCGTCGTCTTGCTCTAAGAAACAATTGAATCCTTCTCCTTTTAGTACTTGATTTAATTCTTCACCTGTTGCTTTATCAGGCACGGCAACAAAAAAGTCAACTGATTGTTGTTTTTTAAAATCTAATCCATCTTTATATAGACTATGTAAAGCATCTCCATCAGCATCATTTGGAAATTTCATTCGTTTTTCCTCCATATTCTAGTACATTTATTCTTTTCATTATAATTCACTTATTTCTTTTCGACCAACCATAAATCTTTATTGTTCAAAAAAAATAAAAGCAACAACGGCAATTCGGGAAGTACAAAAAATTCAAGGATTGTTAAAATCCCAAATATATTCTAAATAAAAAAACGGTGCCATTATACTCGCACCGTTACATAGAAAAATATAAATGTCGAAACTTTCTATGAATATAAAAGTGCCGTCTTTTGTATTCAAATAGAACGGATAAATAATTATAAGATAGAAGATGGCCGATTATATTCAAACCCTTGAATCCGTTCCTGATGGGTGTATACATTGAATCCGTTTCCCCGTATAAACCCAACTGCCGTAATGCCAAGTTCCTCTGCTAAATCTAAGGCTAAATTGGTAGGAGCCGATTTAGTGAGGATAATTCCAACACCAATCTTAGCTGCCTTTAATAAAACTTCAGAAGAAATTCGACCACTGAAGGCAATGATTTTATCCTTTAATGGAATTCGATTCATTATACAATAACCAAATAGTTTATCTAGGGCGTTATGGCGTCCAATATCTGTTCTAGATACAACGATTCCATCACTGGTGCATAATGCAGCATTATGAACACCACCGGTTTGTTGGAAATGTGATGAACTCTCCTGCAGCTGCTTCATTAGGTCCCTGCATTGTTCCGGTGTAATTGTCAATTTCGTCATCACTGTCTTTGCGGTCTTCATGTCATTATGAAAGTAAAATTGCCGTCCTTTTCCGCAGCAAGAACCAATAAATCGCTTTGAGTGTAAATCCTTTTGAATACAATGTTTTTTCAAAAGTTCAACATATGCGAATCCCCTTTCTTCATCGATGTGGAGGGATTCGATGTCTTGATAAAAGCGAATAACACCCTCGGATGCAAGAAAGCCGACCACCAATTCGTACCATTCTGATGGAGTACAAACCATAGTGGCAAACTCATTACCATCTAGAATAATTGTTAATGCTGTTTCAACCGCAATGTCATCCTCTTCCTCGAAAAAGCTTTGTCCATTATACCTGACAATGTTTTGAGAAGTTGTAATTTCCTTTAACAATATTGTCCCCCCTCCCAATATTTTCACTCTATTAACCAACTTCGGTTTCAAGATCTGCAATAGGCTTTTCCGCATATTGAGTGTCTTTACGTGCGTTATACCGCTCGGCCTTTTCAACATTTACCGTAATATTGTAATCTGGGATTCCAGCAAACTTCTCGTACCTGCCACGCGGCAGCAAGAAGTTACCTTCTGGGAAGTGCACTTCTAAATTCCCAGGTGCAATATCAACGAACTTCGCAGTACCTTGGAAGATACCAAATCCGTTGTAAACAACGATTCCTTCTCCCTCAGCGATACTTAATTTTTGACCATCAACAGGACTCATTAGTACATCATAGCGGCCTGCACCGTTCAATGGGTCAACTTCTTTATAAACCATCGAATTAAACTGTTTGCCCCGGCGGGAAGTAATGATAAACTGTTCTGGCTTTTTATTTAGATCAGGAATTTCAACTGGAATTAAGTTTGCTCTACCATCTGGCGTTGGACAAATTCCATCTTCACATAACCAAGCACCGCCCCACTGAAAAACATCCCCTTGCTTTTTCAAGTGTTGGATTCCATCGTAATCTGGGTTTGCTTTCGCAATCTCTGCTCGAATCGCAAAACCATCGGCAAATTCAACCAAGTGTGCAGTCACAGGTTTTACTCGCTTTGCGAGGTCAATGTATACCTTCCATTCAATACGTGCTTCTTCGATTTTGTTTTTGTTACCTGTAATTTCAGGTGAGTAATAAACCATACGTTCAGTAGACGTGCTGGTCCCGCCATCCTCTTGCTCATAACGGGTTTTCGCTGGTAGTACGATAACTGCTTCCTTGGCATCGACTAATGTGGAGGTATTTAGAATAATATCTTGGTGCACCCGAACATCAAGCTCTGATAAGGCATATTCAATGAAGTCTGGGTCCGGCATCGTCTCTATGAAGTTACCGCCAGATAAGTAATAAAGCTTCACTTTCCGTTCATGGTCTTCGGGAAGCACAATGTTTTCCAATGTCACCCCAACGATATCTCCCTGCCATTTCGGAAGATCAAATCCCCAAAGTTTTTCGATCCTATCTACATTCTGGGTATCCCAGCCACCACCAGGCAGCACGAAGGGATCTGCCCCCATTTCGCCGCTCCCTTGAACACTTGAGTGTCCGCGGAATGGCATGAGACCTGCATTTTTACGCCCTAAATGGCCACGAAGCAGTGCCAAATTTGCCACTTGTGATATATTGTCTGTTGCAAAAGAGTGCATAGTTAGTCCAAGGGCCCAAGCATAGACAGCGTTTTTGCTGTTTGCTAATAGTTCCGCTAATTCAATAATCCGTCCTTTTGAAACGCCTGAAGATTCAATAATTTCTTCCCAACATTGCTCTTGTACTTTATTCGTTAGTTCTTCAAACCCGTTCACATGTTCTTTAACAAACTGATGATTTATTGCGGATCCGTATTCATTTTCTTCCATATCAAACCAATGCTTCATAATTCCGTGCATAAAAGCAATATCGCCGCCGATATTGACCTGGTAGAAATCATCGGCAATTTTCGTTCCGAATAGTGCAGACTCAGGATTTGAGGGAATCCAATATTTATCCATTGCTGGCTCCCGGTATGGGTTTACAACGATGATTTTGGTGCCTTTCTTCTTTGCTTCAAGCATGTATTTTGAAGATACAGGTGAAGAGTTTGAAGCCACACTCCCCCAAAACAATAAGACATCGGTTCCGATCCAATCCAAATAATTAGAGGTGGAAGCCCCTACACCAATCGAACGTTTTAAGGCCGTCTTACTTGGTGCGTGACAAATACGGGAAGCGTTATCAATATGATTGGTCCCAAGAAAACGTGCTACCTTTGCGGCAACATAATAGCTTTCATTGGTAATTCCACGAGCAGTTAAATAAAACGAATATTGCTTTGGATTTAACTTCTTCATTTTGTCCGCTATGAAATCCATAGCTTCATCCCAACTAATCCTGGAGAAATTCCGTTCTCCTTTTCTGCGAATCATTGGATAGGGTATCCGACCAAGCTTACGGAGCTCAGTGCTATCATATTTTCTTAATTCCTCAATATCCGCATGAAGAATATCAGGCATAATGGCAGGCATTGTATTTAACCTAAGTACATTCATACGTGTCGTACAAACATGCAGTCCCTCCAATGTCTGATCATATAAACCAGACACACCAAGTGCGCATCCGTCACAAACACCTTTTGTTATAATATTGGCTGCATAGCCTAAATTATCTCGGTTATCCCAAGCGATTTTCATCGTATCACGAATATGTTTTGGTTTTATTTTTCCGAGTCCAAAAGGAATAGGACTTACCCAATGCTCAGGAGCAGGCAATTTTTCCTTTTTTTGTGGTCCTGGATGTAGTGTATTTCCCATTTATATTTCCTCCTTAAACTTTCAAAAGTTTAACGAATCCAATAAAGAAACCACCAAGGAGTCCCTCTTATGCTTAGGGGAATTCTCCAAGGTGGATAGTCTTTAACTGGCTCGAAGTCAAGTACCAATTAAGATACTATGCCTTTATGGTGGTTCCTACTGTACTTTCTTTGTTTGGTTTGACTTGCCCGATTTCAGCACCTAGTAGAACACCGATTACGATTAAACCAAATCCAGCCCAGTGAGACATATAAATACTTTCATGTAAAACAAAATAGGCAGAGATCACTGAGAAAAATGGAGAAAGATTTAGGAAGATGGCAGAATTTCCAGCTCCAACCTGTTGGATGGCAGAATTCACAATTAAGTAGCCTAATCCAGTGGCAACAAAACCAGAGAAAATTAATAATCCCCAAGCAACACCGCTTCCCCCTGGAATTTGAGAGATTCCGTTGGGTTCAGTGATAAATCCAATAATCAATATAATAAATGAACCTATTAAGAGGGTCATTCCAGTCATATAAGTAGTATTAAGAGTTTCTGATGCCTTCTTGATCAATACAAAGCTAATCGTCTGCACAATTACTGCGACACACAAATACAAATCACCCATTGAAATTGCAAAGCCTTCATTGCTTCCTGTCATAATAATAACGGTAACCCCGATAAAACCTAATATAAAGCCCAATCCCCTTTGGTTGGTTAATTTATCTTTGAGAAAAATCGCTGCTGCAATTGCGGTTGCAATAGGTGATGCTCCTAGAATAATTCCAGCATTTGTTGCAGTTGTATTATTCAATCCAACAGACATAAAATATTGAAAACCAAATATACCAAAAGTAGAAATACCAATTACGTAATACCATTCTTTCCTTGTTAATTTACGATACAATTTTTTATAAAAGATGAATGGTACTAGTGCAAGAAACGCAATAAAAACACGAAATGCTGTGATTGTTACAGGTGGAAACTCAGAGACGACGATTTTTACAGCAATTACGTTAAACCCCCAAATGGCCATCATGGCTATTAATAATAAGTATAGATAGGTCTGCCTCATTCATTAATCCCCATTCTAAAAAATCTTCCTCATTTACCAATTTCCCATAAAAAGACCACTGCAATTACGCACAAAAATACGAGATTACAATGGTCATTGATTAGAATAATAGTGACGAGTTAAATCGTACTTTAGTTATTCACTTACGCTTGAACCTTTGAACTTAGATTAATATTTTTGAATTGTTTTACCTGACCAGAAATGGCTTGTTCCGTTGGTAATCTTTCAATACTAGAAGCTCCGAAGAATCCAGAAACTCCGTTTGTTCGCCTTAATACATATGCTGCATCTTCAGGCTCAGAGATTGGCCCGCCGTGACACAATACAATAATATCTGGATTCACTGATTTCCCAGCATCGTGAATCTTTTGAACTAATTCAACAGCATCATCAATATCCATGGCTGTATGTGCACCAATGGCACCTTTGGTCGTAAGACCGACATGAGCCACTAAAATGTCTGCTCCTGCTTTTGCCATTTTAATCGCATCTTCTTCATTAAAAACATAAGGAGAAGTGACGAGTCCTATATTGTGAGCTTTGCGAATCATATCAACCTCTAAGTCATACCCCATTCCTGTTTCTTCTAGATTCTGACGGAATTGGCCATCAATAAGTCCAACTGTAGGGAAGTTTTGTACCCCAGTAAACCCTTGTTCCTTCAGTTGCTTTAGGAATACATCCATATTTCGGAATGGGTCTGTACCACAAACACCAGCAAATACGAGAGTATCTTCAACAATTGTTAATACTTCATTGCCCATTTCCACGACAATTTGGTTAGCATCGCCATATGGCATTAATCCAGCTAACGACCCACGACCAGCCATACGATATCGACCTGAGTTATATATGATAATTAAATCAATGCCACCTGCTTCTGCACTTTTTGCTGAAAGGCCGGTACCTGCTCCTCCACCAATAATAACCTCGTTGTTTTGTATTTTTTGCTTTAATTTTTGAATAACTTCCACTCTCGATTTAGACATGTGTCGCATCTCCTTTCTTTGCACCTATTTGTTCTAATAATGTTGTTGCTAGTAATTCAGAAACACTTGGATGATTGATATCCTCTTCTACTTCAATAAACGTAATATGATCATGTAAATTTTCCTTAATGGCGTTGTATAACGCATCACGTTCTTCTGGACCATCGAATGGCTGCCCCGCACAATCTAATAGGGAAACGCCGCCTTTTGGAAAAACAAGGATAACTGGTGATGTGCTTTTATTTAATTTTTGAGCGATGATTTCACCCAGTTTACGATTTTCTTCTATCGTTGTTCTCATGAGCGTAGTGGTTGAATTATGCTGATAGAATTTCCGATCCCTAAATTGCTCAGGAACTGTTTCTGGAGGACCAAAGTTTACCATATCCAATGCTCCAACTGAAACTACCTGTGGAATTCCAACTTGACCGGCAGCTTCAAGGCGGGATTCACTAGATTGAAAGATTCCACCAACAAGTCCGTCAGCTAATTCAGTTGTTGTAATATCTACAACTCCTTTAATGAAACCTTCCTTTATTAATGCTTCCATGGAGTCCCCACCAGCTCCAGTGGCATGGAATACGAGAACATCATATCCACTTCGCTCTAGGATTTCTCTTGTTTGATTCACACATGGTGTCGTAACCCCGAACATGGTTGCACCAATCATTGGCTTTTTTTCCACTTCTATACTAATTGTATTTCCTTTAACCATGCCACTAAGTGCATTGGCTGCATTCTTTAAGATGAGTGAAGAAAGACTATTAATGCCTGCAATATCCACAATAGAATACAGCATCATAATATCCTTCTCACCCACATAAGGTCTGGTGTTTCCAGAAGCAACGGTTGAAACTAATAGCTTTGGAATTCCGATTGGAATATCCTTCATGGCTGTTGCGCCTACCGTAGTTCCAGCTGTTCCTCCCATTCCGAACACAGCACCAACCTTGCCTTCTTCTACTAATCTATTTACTACATTTCTTGCACCATTCGCCATAACGGTAACAGCGGTACCACGATCATTCTTCTCTCTTAACTCCTCCAATGAGGAGCCGCCAGCTTTCGCGACTTCCTCATTCGAAACATCGCCTTCGGTAAAGGAAGGATACACAGCCGTATTCACTAAAATTGTTTCAAGTCCATTTTCTTCAATAATTCCTTTGACATATAGAAACTCATTTTCCTTTGTATCCAATGAACCTACTAAAACAATTTTCTTACTCATGTGCACCCTCCTTTGCTACGATTCCTTCGAAGAATTCCTTTGTTTGACGTACAACTTCTACCTCACCAATTCGATCTTGTACATAAAATGACGGATAATGGGTGTCAATGGTTAAGATGGCTTGAGGATCATTTTCGGAAATGGCCTTCATTACTGGACCATGGTCATAATCATCTTTTCCTGCGATGGCAAAATTACCGAAAGTACCAGTAGGATTTTCTACCGTAATGGAATTTGATAATCGGTATGCACCTTTTAAGTGTGTTTGATAAACATGACCTTTTATATGCTCATAAGTCTCAACACTAGGATACTCTCCTGCTCTCCAACCATTCAATACGTCCCAGTTAACCTTTAAATTCGGATGATTCGTATAGTTCATTAGAATTCCGAGTTCTTTGCAACTGTTCGTTAATGTTGGCGGTTCATTTTCTACTAAGAGAATTTTATTTCTAGATTTTGCTTGTTCTGCATGTCGTAACATCACCTTAGCATTATGCCGATATTGCGTATCCTTTTCTTCATCCGAAAGAAGATTGAAATCCTCTTGACGGTAAAGGGAATAAATACGAATAAAATTAGTAGAAAAAATATCAGATAAGTCAAATAAACGGTTAAGTACCTCACCCATTTGCTTATGGTGCTTTTCATCATGATTATCATATTTAGGCGGTCCAGAGAACGTACAAGAGTTAACGGCCCAAGAGCTTAGGCTGCTAACCTGTAGCCCTTTCTCTTGAATGAGTTCACTTATTGCTCGCGCTTTTTCCGGAGTGATATCGTCAATGGTAGACCCATCTAATTTCCCTCTTAAGTCAATATTCGTAAAACCTAAGCTCTTTGCATACTCCAATGACTCTTGAAAAGATTCAGTTCCTAACATATCTGTAAAAATGCTAAATTTCATCATATATCCCCCCATCTACTCAATTGTGATCCAGTTACCAGAACGATTATTCTTGTATGCATCAAAAATCTTTGTTAAATGAACAGCGTCGCTTAATGTCGCACGTTCTACTTTTCTATCATTCAATACCGCATGAGCAAAATGATTTACACTTTGAACCATTCCTTGTAAGAATAGGTTCTTGTTATAAAGCTGCCCTAGTGAAAATTCTGGCTCCCAATGAACCGGACCCTCTAACGGATTATCCCCTATGTAATGGGGAGCCTTTCCGTATTCTCCGCTGCCCTTTGATCCCCTGTAATAAGCAAGGCGGATTGCATTATCAATGACGACATTTTCTTTGTTTCCAATAATTTCGTATCGTTCAAATGGACTCGTGTCCGCTTGTGTAGAAGGCAGATCTAGATTACCGATCGCGCCGGACTTGAATTTTAATAGAGTTTGAACATTCCCACTTGGCTGGTGTTCGATAAACATCATTTCTTTCACATCACCCATTAAGTAATGAATGCCTGACATTGGGTGACAAATATCCAAGAACCAATGAAGTCCAGTTCTTTCTCCAAGTTTTTCTTCAAATGGAGATAAAGTTAATGGATATCTTCCTGAAACCGAAGCCGCTTCCCCAAAAGTACTTGATTCTAAGATTTGTTTTGCTTTAACGAAAGTTGGATAGAAGTAGCGTTTATTCGAAACCAGAACGGTTTGGCCAGTCTTAGCCTCTAGCTCTAGTAATTCTTCACCTTCTTTTGCCGTATAAGCAAGTGGTTTTTCCATCCATACAGGCAGACCCGCTTTAAGGATATTTGGAACGATTTTTGGATAAATAGGATGACCGTTCTTATCAAAATTCAGAACAATGAATACGGCGTCGAGGTCTTCTTTTTTGATCATCTCCATATAATCGGTATAAGCACTTTTTGCTCCAAAACGGGTCTTGTAAAGGTCCGCTCTTTCTTGATTTAAATCACAAACAGCAACAAGATCAATGGGTGCATAATCAAACGTAGGATATACGTTACGATAGGCATGTGCACCACAGCCGATAAAGCCTATACGAAGTTTGTTACTATACTCATAGTTAAATTTAATTGGTTCCATTGTCTGGTCTCCTTTTTTGATTTCAATTTTTCGTCAATCTTACTCACCAATCGTTTGTCGATCAGGTGCCGAATACGCGATGATCATTCGACATGGTTCCCAGCTAGTAACCGTAGCATTGTGCGGGACATTTCTTGGGATACGCAGCATCATTCCAGGTTTAAGATGATACGTTTCATCACCTAAAGAATGATCGCACTCTCCAGATAGGACGAATATAAATTCTTCACAATTCGGGTGGATATGTCGTGGGTTTGAAACACCAGCATTGATATAAACCATTCCAAAAGTCATTTCAGCTTCCGGATCGATTTCCTGTCCGCAAAGCCATTGAATGGAACCCCAGTCGTTTTGAATTAAGTGTTTTGCCTCATTTAAGTCAGAAATCGTAGCCATTAAAAATCTCTCCTTTTGTTTTCGTTTTTTATATGAAACTACAAGTATTATTTATTTGCTCCACTAGCCATTCCCTCAACAAAGGAACGTTGGAAGATCAGATACACAATAATACTTGGGATCATGCTAATAACAGTGCCTCCAAAGATTAATCCAAAGTTAGTAGATTGTTCTCCTTGGAAAGAATAAAGACCTAATGAAATCGTAAATTTTTCTTGTGATATTAATAGGACAAGTGGAAGTAAGAAGTCATTCCAAATGTTCATAAAAGTAAAGATAAGGAGCGCAACAAGTCCTGGTTTTGCTAAAGGTAACATGACTGACCAGTACGTTCTCCATTCACCAGCACCATCAATGGCAGCAGATTCCCGAAGTTCCTTCGGAACATCCCGAAATGTATTCCTCATGAGGAAGATGGAAAACGGAAGTGCAAGTCCGACAGACACTAAGGTTACGCCAGTTAAAGTGTCTACCATTCCCATAGATTTAAGTTGAAAGAAGATTGGAATGATAATGGCCTGAACAGGCAGTGCCATACCCAATAAGACTAAATAAAAGAGTAGGTTATTTCCTTTAAAAGTAAGCTGTGCAAACGCATAACCTGCTGGTGCTGCTACAAGTGCAACGAGTACCATGCCACCAATTGTGATAAATGCACTATTTAAAAAGTAAGTTTTAAAGTTTCCTAAATTCCAAGCACCGATATAATTATCGAAATTCCATGATTTAGGTAATGAGAAAGGAGAACTAAAGATCTCCATATTCGATTTAAAACTAGCTAATACCGCGTAAAAGATAGGAGATGTGATGAAAAGCAACAAAACTGACAATGTAATCCAGAGAGTTACCTGGGACCCTTTTAGCTGTTTTAATCGCGTACCCATACTATTCAGTCCTTTCTCGATAATAGTTAAAGCCAATTGTGAATGCGATTACAATAATCCCCAACACCACACTACCAGCTGTTGCATAGCTCACTTTGTTCATACTGAATGCAGCTTTATACACATATGTCGATACAAGTTCACTCATATAGAATGGTCCGCCCTGGGTCATGATCCAAATTAATGCAAATCCTTTAAGGGCGTGTATGATCACCATACTGATGACAACATTTAAGGTATTTCTCAAACTTGGAATGGTAATATTCCAAAACTTACTGATCGGGCCAGCACCATCAATATCTGCTGCTTCATATAGGCTGTAGTCAATACTTTGAAGACCTGCAAGGAAGAGAATTAAATATAATCCATAGAACGCCCATGTACTTGCAATGACGAGAGCAGGAATTACAAATAACGGTTCCCCTAGCCAGTTTTTTGCCAAACTCTCTAACCCAACTGATTTCAGAAAGACATTAATGGGTCCCATCATTGGATCATAGATTTTCGACCAAAGTACTCCAACAACGGCTAAGGATAGAACACTTGGCAGGTAAAATCCTGCCCTAAAGAACACTTTTCCCTTTTTCACCCTGCTGATTAATACCGCCAACACTAAGGTAGGAACCACCATGAGAGTAAGACTTAGTACCACCCACAATAGGTTATGACCTAATGATTTTAAGAAAACGTCGTCCTTTGTCAGCTGGACATAATTTTCGATTCCTACAAAGTTCATGCTTGGTGATGCTCCATCCCAATCGAAGAAGCTAAATCGAACAGCGTCAATCATCGGATATAACATAAAAACGGCATATAATATCAATCCTGGCAGAAGAAAAGATGCGATTGTTATGGCTTTCTTGATCTTCAGCTTTGTTTTACTATTGACAGCAACTACACTTTTTTTATCCATTTCTATTAATGGCGTTGATTGAGTCATGTAATGACCTCCCTTCTTCGTAGGGACCTGTTCACACGACCAAGTCCCATTCTCAAACCGTTATTTTAAACTAAATCCATTCGCGCGGTCTTTTTCTGCACCCTTCTCAATGTTGTCCATTGCCTCTTGTGGTGTAACTAATCCACCAACAAGCCCTTGTAGGTTTTGGTAATAAGCTTCCTTCGCTTCTACTCCCATAAACACACTTGGATTATACCCAGAACCCTCTTCAATTGATTTCATTGCAGATTTTAATACGTCACCAACAGGTTCAATGCTTTCTGAAGCCTTAGAAGCTGGGATAAAGTTATAGTCAGGTAAATTTAATACGATATTGCTATAGTCTTCAGATAGAATGAAGTCCATCCATTTTTCAGCATATTCTACATCTATCGCCTTCGTAGGAACTACCCATGTTAATCCAATTCCACCGACCGGCTGCGCGACATCTCCATCAACAAAGGATGGCATCATAAACATATTTACACTTTCATCAAGTTTTTGATCCGCTAAATCCGTAATGAGGTACGTACCTTCAGCTTCAATGGCAGCTTGTTTCGATAAAAATCTAAACTTTGAATCGGCTTGGGTTTGTGTAACAGATTCTTTCGTTATATAGCCTTTATCAACCCAATCAGAGATCATTTCAGCAACCTCTACGACTTTAGGGTCATTCCATTTTCCATCACCATAGAATAATTCCACTACTTGTTCTGTTCCCATTACACTTTCCATCATGACTCCAAAGATCCAGCCAATCGCATACCCATTTCTTGCTCCAACTGTGATAGGTGCAACGCCCTCATCTTTTAGGATTTGAAGCGCTTTCAAAAATTCGTCTTTATTAGTTGGAACTTCAACACCATGCTGTTCAAAAATATCTTTGTTGTAAAACATTCCAATTGCATCTATCATGTGTGGAACCTCATAAATGTTCTCCCCTTTAGAAATCAGGTCATATGCAAAGGTTCTAAGGTCATCCTTCCACTTATTCTTCTCGTAAAGTTTATTTAATGGTTGGATTAGATTTACATCTGATAGAATCGATACCCTTCCTGGACCCGCATTCATTAAGATAACATCCGGTGGTTCAATCCCTGATTGTAATAGAGTAGGGAGCTTACCAGACTCTACTTGTACATCCCCATTTGTAATGTTTACCTCTATATCAGGATTAATTTCCTTAAACTTTTCAACAACGCTAGCCCATTGCTGCTTTTCAACATCGTTATAGTAGTTAGGTATTAATAGATCAAGTACATGATTATTCCCACTTGCTGATTCGTTTTTTACTTCCTTTGAATCTGTTTTTGTTTGATCTTGACTTGATGATGTCGGAGACTGACACGCTGTTGTAAGAATCATCAATAACACTAGTAAAAAAGAAATCTTATGTTTGTTCCCCTTCATAAACATCCCCATCCCTTTTTCATATTAGTTTTCATTGTAACAGAATAGTAAAATTATTATTTTACATTTCACGCTCCTTTCCATAGAATATAAGTAACGTTAATATATTAATAATTCTAAATGATTTAAACTTTCTTTCAATGGTGTGTGAGGTGGTTAAAAGGGGGGTGAATCGTGGTTAATATTTCATAGATGACAATACTGTCTATCATTCGGGGGAAAATAATGAAATTCATTAACTCTATCTTTTTAAAGCTATTTATGACATTTGTTCTTTTTTCATTTATTCCAATGAGCATTGTTGGCTGGTTTGCTTATGATAAATATTCCAATAATTTATATGAAAATTTACGATATCATGCAGATGATATATTGGAGCAAAAGATGAGTTTTCTTTCAGCATTCATGAAGGACTTGGAACGAATGGATCAAGGAATTACTCAAAGTAAAATTTTTTCTGAGTT
Organism: Bacillus sp. EB106-08-02-XG196; assembly: GCF_013396335.1. GTDB lineage: Bacteria > Bacillota > Bacilli > Bacillales > Cytobacillaceae > Neobacillus. The sequence goes on along the minus strand of NZ_JABWSY010000011.1, from coordinate 48,716 downwards.
TCTCACAAACACAAATCCAATAGACCACCCAAAATATTATATTGAGCTTGATGAATTACTTTTAAGTATTCAAAATATAAGACCCGAAACGGAAGGAATCATGATCGTCAGCAACAATGGCTTTATTTACAATTATGGGTATTCTCATGATTTACAATTTAAAAATAAGGACTTCAAGAATCTTCCATGGATCAAAGAAATAGAAAAAAACAATAATCTCACTCCACAAATTACAGACCTGCACGATCAACCCTATTCAAATTTAGATAAGAACCAAAAGGTTTATTCTTATGTTAAAAAAGTTTGGGATCGAAAGATTAAGTCATTCGGATTTCTTATCATCGATTTTAAAGAAGATCTGTTAAAAGACATTCTACGTAATGATGGAGGCAGTTCTTTTAATAGTTCGGGTACCTTTATTCATGACAGTCATGGTTATGTATTAGAACCAGAGATTAATCTGGAATATAAGGACGTAGCAGCATCTACATCTGGATCTACCATTAAAAATCATTCTGGAAAAGAATTTATTGTTTTCACGAAGTATTTCCCACAAACAGGATGGTACGTATCAGAGTATTTTGAGAAAAATGCATTTTATGGAAAAGTCAATGAAATAAAAAAAATCGCAATGATTATTACGATCACAACTGCATTCATTTGTTTACTTGCATCCTTATTTATATCCCATCGAATTTCAACACCTATTAAGAATCTTGGCAGAGTGATGAAAAAAGTGGAATCAGGAAACCTTGATGAAAGGTTTGTTGTCCATTCAAAGGATGAAATAGGTGACCTCGGAAAAGGTTTTAATACGATGATTGGGGAAATAAAAAAATTAATTCAAGCAGTTAAACACGAAGAAAAATTAAAGAAAGAAGCAGAAATTACCGCATTACAATTACAAATTAATCCACATTTTATTTATAACACCTTAGAAACGATTAATTCTTTGGCCCGTAAAAAAAGAGAACCTGAAATTAGCCGTCTGATTGTGCTACTTGGAAGACTACTGAGATCTAGTATAAGTTCATTTGAAGAAAAAATCCCAATCAAACAGGAAATCAATTATATCGTCAGTTATTTAGAGATTCAAAAGGTACGGATGAGAGAACCATTAAACTACAGTATCTCTATCGATCCAATATTAGATGAATATCTATCGGTGAAATGGATTCTGCAGCCTATCGTTGAAAATGCGATCATTCATGGGATTGACCCCTTAAAATCATCCGGAAATATAGAGATTATCGGGGAAAACAGAGGCTCAACCATTTTATTTACAATTAAAGATAATGGAGTCGGAATGGATTCTTTCATGCTACAACAGATTCGTCACCAGCTTAAATTCAGCTCCGAAAACCTCGCGAAATATAAGAATAAAATCGGGCTTTACAATGTACAAACAAGAATTCATTCCCATTACGGCAGTTCTTTTGGTATTACAATAGATAGTGAGGTAAATATGGGTACAACCGTTACCATTTCAATCCCAATGGAGGTATATGATGCTCAAAATGTTAATAGTAGATGATGACTGGCTTATATCGGATAGTTTGAAATCATTGGATGAATGGCATGAGCGAAATATCGATGTGGTTGGCACGGCCGAGAACGGGAAAGAGGCTATATTTTGGATGGAAAAAGAGAAACTGGACATTATTTTAACGGATATCCGTATGCCTGAAATGGATGGTATTGAGTTAACCAAGCATATATATGAAAAGGAACCGAACATACATGTGATCATTATGAGTGGATACGAGGAGTTTTCTTACGCTCAAAAAGCGATGAGATACAATGCTAAAGGATATATTCTAAAACCAATCGATACGGATGAACTTATGGATGCAATTGATAGAATTAAGGCGGACATGAACCCTACCAAAAAGGTCGAGCCAGAATCTGATAACGACCCAACCACTTATCATGAAAGACTGGTTTTAGGTGCGCAATCCTACATATTGTCTAATCTAATGAAACCGTTAACATTAAAGGGAATTGCTAACCGTTTACATCTTACCGATCACTATTTTGGTCAAGTATTTAAATCTGTCACGGGTGAAACTTTTTTAAATTATTTAACAAGGATTCGTATGGAGAAAGCATGTGAATTAACCAAAAACCCTAATCTAAAAATATATGAAATTGGCACTCTTGTGGGATATAAGGATCCTAAATCCTTTGCAAAAACATTCCAAAGATTATACAACATGACACCCAATGAATTTCGGAAACAATACTTTACTAATGAATAGGTATAAATACGTAGAAAAGTGATAAACCCCGAAAGTTAATAGGGGTTTATCTCGTTTATATATGATAGCTATCTGCGCCTAAATAAGCCGGCTGCCAAGCTTTTATCTGTTCTATTCCATCATGAGTCCGCTAGCTTATTTGTGGAATAATCTAACTGGGTGCCCAGCTAGAGGTATTTCCGCTCAAGTTTATTTACTTTTCTCTTTACATCTAACTTATTATTTCTACGAAAAACCAATATAAAGCCCCTTTGATGGATAAAATCAAAGGGGTTTACTTGTGCTGTTTATCTTGTTGAAACACCATCCACGAAAAAAATTAGGACGTCTTGGCTGCTTCCCTTCCCTCGCCGGTATTGTGTCACCTCGAAAATAAAACGGTTAGTAACTGTGACCAGTCGTTTTAAGTCAATCTATTTAACTACTTTTTCTTTCTTTTTGCTTTCATCGATTGGACCTGGAGAAATGCTCTGGTCATTGGCTGTCAGATCGATACCATAGTCCTTTGCAAACACCATATGTGTTTCTACCAGCACATCTGCTGTATTTTCATCCAAATTAAAAACCCTTGCACCGCGTAATCTATTTCGATCTGCACCCGGAAGACCATAAGTACCAAAACCGACATTTCCGGCATAACCAAGCAGGATGCCATAATAGTTACCCATGTAGGTGTTTACATGATCATGGCCACAGAAAACACCTTTGACATCTCCCCTCTCAAGCATAGCTGAGAACATGCCGCTATTGATCGGGCCAGGGCATTCCTCTTCATTTCTTTCTCCGACAATATTATGCTTGTTCACAGCATTAGCGTGGTTTTCGTCCGTTCTACTATCTACACTCGCAAACCACATATAACGATATTCCCAAAGTGGAATATGAATAAATACAAGCGAAGGAACCTTGTGACCCCATTGTTTCTCTAAGTTTTTAGAGGTTTCGCTATACCAGCTTACTTGGTTAAACCGCAGCCAGTCCCAGGTTGGATATCCCTCAAAATCTTGACCAGCAATAGTATTAGGAGCATATCTTCCACTGTCAAGCAACCAAAGATTAAAAGCAGCATCCGTACCTTTGGAATTTTTGATAAGGAGATTCATATTTCCGGTTCCAGTAATATCTTTTACACTCGCCTTGTTCAAATTGTATTTATAAGACATGTAAATGTCGAGCATGTCCTCTTCATTAAGGCCACTTTTTGGAGTGGAGTCCTCATCATGGTTTCCATATGTAATCGCCCACTTTATCCCTCTCTTCTCCATAGGTTGTGCCACATTATTTATCGCTTGTTTCATCTCAAGAGGTGTATCACATCCGCCTGTAATGTTGTCACCGTTAAGGACAACAAAATCTGGTTTTTCAGTATCAAGGACTTTTTCCATCAACTCAATCGTACGACGATCAATGTTTTCATCATCTTGGCTATCGTTAAACTGCACAATTTTAAATTTTCCGTCCGGTTTGAATTGAAGCTTGATATCCTCATTTGCTGCCGCGTGTACGGTACCCGTGAACATATTAGCCGGAATGCCCGCTGATCCTAGTGTTAATGCCAATGTACTCAGCCCGCCGATTTTGATAAAGCGCCGTCTGTCCAATCCCATTTGCAAGTCATATTTACTCATAATTTAATCTCCACATCCCTTTTTAAAAATATAATAGATAGTACATCTATAAAAAGAGTAACAAGGAAGTTTTGATTCTGTGTTTCTACTATGTAAATTATTAATGTAAATTTGGTAAAGATTGCATATGTTTTAATTTTGAACAATCTGACCTGAGATTGTGGAATATTTAAGTCCATAACAAAAAGAGCTCACACGAATGAGCTCTTTACCCGTAAATTCTTATTAACACCAGAAACATGACTTTGAGTGCTGATAAAATCTCCCTCTACATAACTGCACTTTGGTTGGGTTGTTCTTGCGGATTTCTAACCGCTTTCCCTTCTGAGCCTTCAAATTGGCGGCCCCATCCCGTTATGATTGAGAACAATAGAACTAGGAACAGTACCATGCAATAAATCATACCGCTGCTGACTTGTGTCAGGGATAGCGGCGGAATAAAATCATAGCCTTCCGACAATAAAGCACCGAGGAATACAAAAACACTTAAGAACGGGACAACGAGCACGATGGCATTCGCAAAACCATCGAGTAGATTGGCCCGGCGGTAAGGATGGAGACCAACACGTTTGCCAATCTCATTCTGTACTTTTCCAAAGGTGGTCATCGATGCACTGGTCACACCGCCGAAAATCAACGTGGTAAACGAGATGCCTAACATCATTGCAAACTCAGCACCACGTACACTTTTGCCCATTTTGCTGTTAAGGATGCCATTTGTGACTTTTTCAAGCACACCCGCACCGTTTAGTACACCCATGATACCGTAAACGGAAATGACCAGCTGACCGTTGCCATCATACTGCTAATACCGCCCGTTAGGAATCCTGCTGGAGCACCATCTGCAACGGAAATAACATGCTCAAAAGTTAAACGGTTAAATGCTAGAGCTGTGATGGTTCCTAAAACGATCCCTATGGTAATAGCTTTATAGATATTGCGGGTTTTAATTGCTACCATTAACATGACGGCCACTGGAACCAGCATGATCAGTGTAGTTGGATTCATGTTCTTCCCAAGAATATCCGCTGCGCCCGCTCCTACCGTACCGCCGCCCCCAAAGATCCAGAACAGAACAAACGAGATAACACCTGCGACCAGAGAATACTTCAGCCGGGTGGCAACACAGCCGCCGATGTCAGCAAAGCCTTGTTTTTTTGTGAATTCTTGCGTTCCTGCAGAGATGATCGTGGTATCTGAAATGGGTGCCAGGTTATCTCCAAAAATAGAAGCACTGGCAATGGCGCCCGCTAGGATAGCAGGGTCACTGCCCAACAATATTCCTGCTGGATAGAAAATAGGGAAGCAGGTAAACATGGTTCCGAGCGATGATCCCGTAGCAGTAGCAATGACACAAACAGCTAAGAAAGTAAACGCGGTGAATAGTCCTCCGTCCACGCCCAGCAAATCGGCGAGCCATACGAAACCTGCCAAAATATTCGTCTCTTTGATCAGCGCCGAGAACATCCCGATCACAAATAGCAGAATGGTAATCGGTACAGCTTCCTTTACGCCTGCATAGACTGAATCCCAGAAACGATCGTAGTTACCGTTCGAATTTAAGTACAAATACATAGTAAATGTACTCACGTAAAAGCAAGGACGGTGTACCTTTTACGGATTCGCAAGAGAGCATTTCACTCTCACACCAAAGGTGTAAAGCTACATCACGCAGACATCGAAACGTCTGAGGACCAGTATACTACTGCCTTGATGGGTAATCCAATACCTGCTTGTATTTCTATTTGTTGCCTATTGATTTCGACTTCACGAGCACACTTTCTTCCTTACAGGTTCACTGTGGCATTGCTGCCGAAAGGCAACTAAATTATAGTTGGTTTAATAAGTAAATCTTTGATTTAAAAGTATATTTTTTCCATTGTTTGGTGAGTTCTTTCCATTGCTTCCACCTACTTATTTGAACAATTTTGCATGGATTGCCTGTTAGTAAGTGTTTAACAGGCATACTTTCAATCTTGTTAAATTTAAGACTTCGTCTTGCTATCACCATTGCGGCACTTACATGGGAGCTTAAACCATATTTTTTCATAAATTTATGATGACCAATCTGGCTAGTAAATGCAGGACTGACGCCAATTAATCGTACACCTTCCGCTTCACATTTATCCTTTAACAAAGATTGATAAGTTGAATAAGCGAAACCACTTAGAAATTTAGCTTGTTCTGGAGAGAGTTGCTTTAAAGCTAGTTTTTTCTTATTAAAATTGAGGTTTTCATGTCCAATTGGTTTTTGCTTTTCTTTGGCGTAATTTACAGCTACCTTTAAAGCTTCACTAAGGCTTTGTTCTATTTGTTCACTCGGTGTGTGTTGATTTGCGTATGGAACATTAAAAGATTGAAGATAGTTACCGAAACGGTCCACATCTGTAATAGATAAAAATCCAGCATTAAAGTCGATTCCTACCGAACCAATATGATCAAGTGTTGTCTTTTGTGGTGATTCTACGTCAACTGACGCGTTTACGTACCAAGTATCACACTTGCGAATGAACTTCCACGTGGTTGCCTTGTAGTATTTTGCTTTATTCCCTCCTTTTGTGTAACCTATAGTCGCTATTTTAGCTTTATCAATTTGTTCCTGTCCGTACGGAAACATCACGTTAGGAATAACGACGTAATTTCCATACAAAGGCTCGTCCTTTGTATAAACTCGAATGCGCAAGTCGTTATTCAAATCGTATGTACATGATTGATTGCCGTATGTTTCGTCTTTGGAACCGACAAAGGTAAATTGATCTGCACGTCGTGCTTGCCATTCCTTTTTCCATTCTTGGAAAGTAAGGTTATTTTCTTTCAAGTTAAATTGTTTGTGAAACCAATCCTTCGAACCAAAACAAATACGTACTACCTGTTGCTCTAAGTCGCTTTCCAGTTTTTCAAGTTTATGAGTAAGAGCATATAGTTTCCGTTTCTTTTGATGAAGTGTCTTTCGCAATTTTCGATAACTTCTAACTTTTTTGAGGAACGTTTTCTCATTTCCTATCATTTTAAGGAGAGAGATATGAGCTTTATCTTTTTGTTCCACTTTCTTTTTAATGATGTCTGAAGTATTCTGAATTTTGATTTTGGTTTCTTCAATATATAAATTCTTCAATTCGTTTTTGGAATAAATTCTCCCTTTTAATTGCTTCTTAATGCTATTGAATTGGCGAGCTGTAATTTGGTGTTTTGCACAATAAGAAACTTTTAACTCATTTTCTGGCATTTTTCTAACATACATATCGACAAACAGTCTTCGTTCTATCATACCAAAGGTACGTGCTGTCTCTTCTAAAAATTGATAGAGTGGAGTTGATTCTTTATTTTTGAGAACGATTGCTTTGTTCTTGATTTTCGTCTGATAGGTTTTGAACATCGACAATCGTCTCCTTCGCCGTTTTTTGTAGTTCTTTATGTTTTTTACTGCGTAGACCATACAATTTACCAGAAAAACTAGTAATTATACTAATTAAATCATCAGCCAGTTCTTCCTGTGCTGATTTAGTAGTTTCTTCGGAATCTAGTACATGAATAGTTACATCATGACTTTTAAAATACTCCTCCAAATATGCGTAACCAAAACGTGTTAGACGGTCTTTATATCGAATCGCTACATCTGTGATGATTCGTTCCTTAGCTAGGTTCATTAATTTTAATAAACCTTTCCGATGGTCATTCAATCCTGAACCCACATCACTCAAAGTCTCGACTACTAAAAAATCAGATGGTAAATTTTCCGATAAAAAAGAGATTTGTCGTTTTAAATCGCCTTTTTGTTTTTGTTCATTAGAAGAAACTCTTGCATAAATAGCAACTTTGCGTTGAGTTTTCTTCACATTCCCTTGTAATCTTTCAATTTCACTTAAGGGAATTCTTCTGCGCCCTCCTAGTGTGCGCACGATAGCAATTTTTTTCCGGCTCTGTCCCAATTTTGAATAGTTTGAGTTGATACACCTAATAACTGTTTGGCTTCTTTCATATTTAATAGTTTATCCATAAATTCATTATAAAGTAATATATTTCCAGTTTCAAACTTATAACCGTAAAAACTCCGCTTATTTTTAAGGAAATATGGCTTTTTTTCAATTTAATCGGAAATCTTCCGTCTATTTTCAAACACAATGAAATCAACATTCAGTTTTAATAGAGCAAAAAAAAAACACCTGCCCTTAAATAAAAATTCAAGGACAAGTGTTTTAACCTGCGGTACCACCTTGTTTGATATGTATCTATCTAATAAGCAATATTAACGACATGTTCCTGACTTGTTCCTTAGTTTTTCCATTTACTTTTTAAAAATTTGTTTATATAATAGGGTATCCATAAAACACACTAAACTTATAGGTTATGAGGTGAATCACTTGTCGCAAACAACATTGGATGCAACAACAAAGACAAAATATACATCGTGGAATCAAAAATCAACAACTTTTGTTACAAGCCTTAACTCTGTTCAGCTAAAGCTAGTTTTGTCAGGCATCATCGCAGCCCTTCTCCTATTAGCAGCGATTGTTTATTCAGCAAATTGGACACAAGGAGTTCTTTTCATCATTGGTTTGATGCTTGGAGCAGCGCTACTTTACGCTCGTTTTGGTTTTACGTCAGCGTTCCGCCGATTAGTTTCTATTGGAAATGTTCAGGGATTGCAAGCACATATGCTAATGTTTGCCCTCTCGACTACATTATTTGCGATTATTCTAAGTACTGGTTTTAGCTTTACCGGTGTTAATCCTGTTGGTTATGTTTCACCTGTAGGCATACCCGTTTTATTCGGTGCTTTTCTATTTGGAATAGGCATGCAGCTTGGAAATGGATGTGCTTCGGGATTACTCTATAATCTAGGCGGGGGTACCTCCTCTATGGTCTTGACCCTTTTTGCTTTTATTACGGGCTCGACCTTAGGTGCCTATCATTTTTCCTTCTGGATGGAGGAAACACCAACACTTCCACCGATTTCTTTAGCCACATCAACAGGGCTTGGATACTTTGGGGCATGGCTGGTTCAATTGATCCTGTTTGCCGTTATTTATTGGATCACGATTCAGATTGCTAAAAAGAAAAATCCGCCAATGATGAAGCCGCTGCCGACCACAACTGGGTGGAAAAAGGTCATTCGAGGTTCTTGGCCATTATTAACAGCTGCCATTGTATTAGCCATCCTTAATGCGTTAACCTTAACGGTAAGAGGAACACCATGGGGAATCACTTCTGCTTTCGCACTTTGGGGCGGCAAAACGTTAAATGCTCTTGGGGTCGATGTAACAAGCTGGGGTTATTTTACAGGTGCAAACAGCGAGGCATTGAAAAATTCCGTTTTATCTGATTCTACTAGTGTGATGAATTTTGGAATTATCTTAGGTGCATTTATTTCAGCATCGTTCCAAGGAACTTTTAAACCAAAGAAAATAAAGCCGGGTGTAGCCGGAGCTTCGATTCTTGGCGGACTATTGATGGGATATGGTTCTCGTCTTGCATTCGGTTGTAACATTGGAGCCTACTTCGGTGGGATCTCATCTTTCAGCCTACATGGATGGGTATGGATGATCATGGCGTTGATCGGAACTTTCGCAGCCCTCTTTATTCGACCTATGTTTGGATTGAAAAATCCATCCTCAAAAGATACATTTTGTTAAGAGATAGGCTGTGTGAAAGATGAATGTTGATTTTACTGTGTTTGGAAAATAAGCGGAGAATTTCCGTTTAAATTGTGAAATACCCATATTTCCCTCATAATAAGCGGAGTTTTTCCGCTTATTGTATCCAAATCATTGGATTTTGTCTTATTTAAAGCACTTAACCGGAAAATTTCCGCTTATATCGGCTTCTTAAGGTTCCTTTATCTACAATAGACGGAAATTCTCCGCTTATGAATGATCAAACCCCTGCACGAAAATCAACAATGAATCATAACACAGCCCAAAGATAAAAGTGCCAGGACCCTCCCTATTGTTCCTGGCACTTTTATGTCCTTGTCTATCCTTTCTATTTTAAAGTCACTCTACCAAGTGGCATTATTTTGTTTTCTAATGGATCATATTATTCTGAATTCCCGCCAATTGTTTTCCAGTAGTAAATCGGGTGTTCTTATTAAGGTTCTTAACGTATTACTTACCCATGACACTGAAACTACCTACAACAAGGGATAGTACAGATCACTACCCCTTAATAGAACCTTGTGTCATCCCTTCAACAATATACTTCTGAGCAAAAGCGAACAACAGCAGTGTCGGTATAACAGATAATACGGTTGCGGCTGACATCGATCCCCAATCAATATCAAATTTTGTAATAAACGAGTTCATGGCCACAGGAATCGTTTTGGCCTCTTCTTTATCGATGAACATAACCGCAAGGAACAATTCGTTCCAACACTGTACAAATGCGAAAATGAATGTTGCAGCCAATCCCGGCAGCATGACAGGAATGATCACTTTATATAGCGCTGTTATCCGTGAACAGCCATCAATCATGGCTGCCTCCTCCAAACTTGACGGAATCCTTTCAAAGAAGCCCTTCATCATTACCGTACAAAACGGCACCATCATCACCGTATACATGAGCATTAACGAAGGCAGTCGATTAATCAGATCCAGCTTGGACATTAACAAATATAATGGTGCCAGCCCTATAAATAAGGGAATCATTTGGGTAATGAAGAAAGCAAAGATGACCTGCGTTTTACCTTTAAACTCAAACCGGGCTAGAACATAACCTCCAAGTGTAGCAATAATTAAGGAAATAACTCCTGAAACCAAGGAAAGAATCAAGCTATTCATAATATAAACATCGAAGTTTGAAATCTTAATGATATTTATATAGTTTTCGAATGTAACGTTTTCCGGCCAATATTGGATGGGGAAGGTAAACATTTCATTCGACGGTTTTAATGAAGTAACGAAAATCCAATACAGCGGGAACACTGTGAAGATAAGAAATAGGGATAAGAAAACAACTTTTACCAACAGTTTCCAAGTTATTTGTCTCATCATTAAAAATCACCCGCTTTATTGAATTTCGTTGCTAGGAGATAAAAGATTGAAAAAAAAATTAAAATAAAAACGATAATAACCCCAACAGCAGCAGCTTGTCCGTAGTTTTGTCCATACATGATTTTCTCCAGCATAAAGGTCGATAGAATATGTGTTGAACCCGCAGGTCCGCCATTTGTAAGGGAGTAGATTAAATCAGGAAAATTTAAGATCCAAATGACTCTTAGCAACGTTGTGACAATCAGTGTTGGCAAAATATATGGGATGGTAATGTTAAAAAGCTGTTGGAAATAGCCGGCACCATCAATCTTTGCTGCTTCAAACAACTCTTCAGGGATCGATTGTAAGGCAGCTAAAATCATAATCGCAAAGAAGGTAATCCCGTACCAGACATTTGCAACAATGACAGAAACCATAGCCCAGGTGGGGTCGGCCAAGAAAGGGATAGCGCTATCAATGATTCCAAACTTCATCAACAGGTCATTAATCACCCCGCCTTGTCCATTTAGCATCCAGCGCCAAATCAACCCGATTAAAAAACCCGACATCGCCCACGGAAAAAAGATAAATGCTTGGTAAACCCCTCTGCCCTTGAACTTCCTTCTCAACATCAATGCTACGATAAATCCAATGAAGAATTGAGGAATTAACGAGAAAAAGACCCAATAGAAACTATTAACGAGTGACTCTTTAAATCCTATATCGGCCATGATTGTTTTGAAGTTTTCTAGACCGATAAATTTAATGTTCATTAAATCATAGGCAGAATAATTTTGAAATGCCATGATCACCCCTTTTAACAAGGGATAATAGGTGAAGATAGAAACAAGTATGATGGCTGGGAGTAAACAAAGGAATATGAAAAGACCATGTTTTGACATACGAAACAATGGCAGGCCTCTTTCTGTAACTGTTTCAGTTTGAATTTTCAAGTTTCATATTCTCCTCTCCAAAAAAGAAACAAGGGCAGCAGTTCTTCCCACTGCCCTCCATTTACTTTATTTATGATTTTCTTTTTCCTTTTTCCAAAAATCAGTCCACTTAGCTAATACATCTTCATTTGATACCTTATCTAATAACAGAGCTTGTATGTCCTTTTCAGCCAAGGCACGGTATTCAGCATATCCCTTATAGTGGACAGGACGGTCAGCGATTAAGAATTCTTCTGGCTTTGTATTCATTTCAATGTAAGAGCTAAAGTAGCCCTCTTTGAAATAGGGGTCGTCACCGGCACTTAAATGAATCGGAATAAGTGAGTTTTCCTTGGCGAAAAATAAATTTTGTTCAGGACTTGATAAGAAAGATACAAGCTTCCATGCCTCTTCCTTATGCTTGGAGAAAGCACCAATTCCCCAGCCTGCTGTTCCTGCCGACTGCTGCGCCACCCCTGATGGAGTTCCTTTAGGCAGTGGAGCTGTATCCCATGTTCCTTCTTTCATATTTTCCTCAGCGGTTACAATGACCTCTGGATCCTGAATTAACATTGCAGTCATTCCGGAAGTAAAGCCTTGAACCATTTCCGGGTAGCTCCAGCTGATCGAATCAGGAGGAGACGCTTTCTTATATACTTCAACAAAGGTATCGAGCACCTGCATGGCTTCTGGTGTATCAAACATGACCTTACCATCAGTTGTGAAATACGCATCCTTTTTCGCAATCTTTTCCCCGAGGAATGACCATGTCATAAATTCAATATAATCCGAAGAGCCTGCACCGCCTCGGAAGCTATAGCCATAGCGATTCTTTGAAGGGTCGGTTAATTTAATGGCTGCGTCTACTAACTCTTCCCACGTTTCCGGAACCTCAATTCCAGCTTCTTCAAACCAATCCTTCCGATAGAATAACGTTTTTTCATATACACCATAAGGGATATAATAAGGTTTATCGTCAACAGCTGTTGCTCCATGCTTAATCGTTTCCGTTAACGAATTCCAGTCTTCCCACTTGCTTGTATAGGAGGATAGGTCTTCAATAAATTGATTTGCTGCCCAGTTCTTAACCGTCTGCTCACGCACTTCTAATACATCAATATCCTCTTTTGCCATCAGCATTTGTGTGATTTTTTCATCAGCGCTTTGCAAAGGAGGAGAAATCAATTCAACTTTAATGTTCGGATTTTCCTCTTCAAATTTAGCGATCATTTCCTTTAAGAGTGTCGTCCTGGCTGGACTCGTAATACTTTCAATCATCCTTAATGTGACTTTTCCATCTTTATCGTCTTTCTCGCTAGTGTTATCTACCTCTGAACTTGTGCATCCTGCTAAGATGCCAACAAACAACATGAATGAAACAAGAACCCAAAATCCCTTTTTGAGATGATGCATACCATTACTCCCCCTTGAAATGTTTGTGGTTATATACAAAAGGGCAGTCCCCTTTTATACCAATGGTTAAACTAGTTTTAATGCTGCCTCTAAATCTTCGATTAACTCATCGACATTCTCTAAACCGACAGAAATTCGGATCAACCCCGGATCCAACCTGCCTTTCACTAATTGCTCGACGTTATAGCCATAGTTCGGTGAAATCACGAGACTTTCAAATCCACCCCAGGAAACACCGATTTGAAAATATTTTAGGCTATTAATCACCATTCGGACCGATTCGTACGTGTTATTCTTGATCTCAAAGCTCATCAAACCTGTATAACCTTTTAACTGCTCTTTTCCAAGCTTATAGTCTGGCGAGCTTTCTAACCCAGGGTAATTGACCACTTTGACAGCAGGAGATTCTTCTAAAAACGAAGCGATTTTCAACCCGCTTTCCTGATGTGCCTTCATCCGAATTGGCAGCGTCCGGAGCCCGCGCATTAAAAGCCATGCTTCATAAGGCGGCATGACACCACCAAACAGCTGATATTCATGATAAAAAAGATGATCCATGATCTCCTTGCTCGTAATTAAGGCGCCGCCAACAAGGTCACTATGCCCGCCTAAATACTTCGAAACAGAATGGACAACGATATCAATTCCATAGGTAATAGGATTTTGAAAAATAGGTGTAGCCCAGGTATTATCAATAATGGTTTTAATCCCACGCTGTTTAGCAAGAGATGCAATTGACTTCAAATCAACAAGCTTAAAGGACATGGTCGTCGGACTTTCTAGGTAGATTACTTTGGTGTTGGGGCGAATCAATGACTGTATTGCCTCGAGGTCTGTGTTGAGGGTATTCGTGTGAGAGATGCCAAACTTTTCAAGATAGGTAAAGAACTTCGTTGTAGGACCGTATATATTGCTGATACTCAAAACATGGTCGCCTGCTTGCATAAAGGTTAAGATCGCTGATGAGATGGCGGCCATCCCTGAAGAAAACAACTTACACCTCTCCCCTTTTTCCAGTGCAGCCATTTTCTTCTCCACAATTTCAACCGTTGGATTGGTGCCGCGCCAATACAGGTAACTGCTTTGCTCATCTTTCATCGCTTCTGTCAGCTGCTCGAAGTTTTCAAATACAAACAGCGAATTCTGATAGATGGGTGGAACCACTGCTCCATGAAACCGCTCATATTCATCACCGATATGAGTGACAATATGTTCATTTGAGGACTGTGTCGTCATGCCTATTCCTTCTTTCTTATATTTTTCGTAGAGTATCTTCCACTATGTCTATAAATTTATTAAACTCTTGTAACGCATAAGCAGGGTCCCTGTCCTTAATCCCATCCAGCATGGTCCGGTGAAAAGGGATCGTATCTGTAAAAATATGAACAATACCAAAAGGTTTGCTCCAAAGCCGGTTAAACGTGTCAGAGACTGATTCAGCGACACTCTCTAATAGCGGGTTATGTGACGCCCGATAAATGGCTTTATGAAATTCCCAATCCACTTCGGATGAGTCTAGTCCTGCATCCTTTAGGGCAATGACTTCTGTTAGTATCCGATCCATTTCTTCAATTTCCGCTTCAGAGGCCCTGATGGCTGCTAACTCCACCGCCTTCCCCTCTAGTGCTCTTCGCAGCTCACTTATATGTAATAGAGAGTTTTTTTCCTGCTCCACGTCGATTTTCGCCTCAATCTTTAAGGCATCACCATCTTTAACAAAAATTCCTTTTCCATTTTGAACTTCAATGATGTCAAAGCCTTCAAGGAACCGTAAGCCCTCGCGAATACTCGAACGGCTCACACCAAGGATAGATGTTAATTCGGCTACGGAAGGAAGTTTATCTCCCCTCTTTAATTGATGCTCGCGAATATATCTTTTGATTTCAGCCGCGATCATCTCATGCATTGACACCTTTTTAATACTCTTCATGACTGTCACCTTCTAAGAATTAGTTTTTCATGCTCTATGACTGTCAACCTATCGGATAGGTTAAGTTTATTCTGAATATTTAAATAAGTCAATTCTATCTTTTGGTCAAAATCCGACAGACTTTGCTGGTGCCAAAGCTGCAATTATAGGTAAAAACCCTTGCTGTATGGGGCAAGGGTTAATTGTAATATACAAAAGGCAGAGACACTCTGTTCAACATAGAAGAGCAGAAGGTCTATTATTAGTTAAAACTGTCATCCAGCATCACCCTCTTTCTGTTTGGGAGTGTGCTGACCACCCTTGAGATGGTGACAGGCACAAAATCTCACTAACTCATGACCAACCCGCCATCGACAAACAGTGTCTGGCCCGTCATAAATGAACTCCATTCGGAGGCTAAGAACAGGACGGGACCGACGATATCGCTAGGAGTAGCGATTCTTCTTAGCGGGGTTTGCGCAATGATCATTTCCTTTACTTCTTCCTTTGTTTCACGGCTTGCATCGGTTGGATACACGATTCCAGGTGCAATACAATTAACTCTAATTCCAAAGGCACCTAATTCAACTGCTAAATTTCGGCTAAACCCAATTAAGGCTGATTTAGCCGTGGTATAGTCATGATAAGGAACGATTGGCCGTTCCACTAAGTTGGTCACGATATTAACAATACTGCCTCTTGTTTGTTTTTTCATTAAAGGGATACCTTCCTGGCATACATAGTAGGCTGCCTTTAGTGCTCCATCGATTTGCTCTTGATAATCATCCCATTTTAGTTGTGAGAACATTTTTCGCTTATTCGGATTAAACACATAGGGTTTAAAGGCATTATTTACGATTACATCTAATTTGCCAACTTCAAGTTCAATTTCCTCCATCATCCCTTTGACAGCAGACTCAGACGTTACATCTGCCTTAATCGCCCAAGCATCACCGCCAAGCTCAAGGCAGGAGGCGACGGTTTTTTCTGCAGCTTCCTGATTTTGAAGGTAATTCACAATGACGGTTGCTCCCTCTGCGGCAAAACCTTTGGCGATGGCAGCACCGATCCCCCTGCTCGAACCTGTTACCAAGACGGTTTTATTTTCAAATTTCCTCATATGCGGCCTGCCTCCTATTTCTGTTTAGGGATGAAGTCTTCAACGATCACATCGGCCATTTTTAAATCCTTTTGTATTAGTCCCAGCGTTTTATATGTATCAGCACCCTGCTGTAACACTTCTGCTTCTAAAGCGCCCAAACCTCTTACGCTGGTTGCCTCTGATATACTAGCTTGATTTCGTAGTTGTATGATTTCTAAATTATGGTTTTTATCCTTGCCATCAATGGCATATTTTACGGCTAACTCAGCTGCATCCTCTGGCTGGTCTATCATCCACTCTGCACTCGTTTGATAGCCTTCGACAAACTTTTTCAGTAGTTCCATTTTCTCGTTGTACGTTTGTTCCGTTACTACAAAGATATCACTAGGGACATTCAGATAATCCTTTACTTCCATTACATTTACATCCACAAGACCCTTTTCCTTTGCGGTCACCAAGCCCGTGTCGGTTGCCGCTGTAGCATCAACCTGACCTTGGATCAGCGGAGCAAAATTCAATAGACCCGTCTCCACAATCGTGACATCCTTTTCGGAAAGACCTGCTTGGTTTAAGAGCACCAGCAGATTTTGTCTTGTCCCGCTTGAAAGGCTGTAGACGCCAATCTTTTTCCCCTTAAGATCCTCGGGTTTCAGGATATTGCTTCCCTTTAAAGAAACAACATTAAATACATTTTGCGGATAAATATTGTAAATAACCTTTAATTTTGCCCCTTGATTTAAGGCAAAATAGAGCGACCCTGGATCTGTGAAAGCAATATCGGCCTGTCCTGAAAGAATATTTTTGATCGCGTCTCCTCCTCCGGCACCTGGGATGAATTCAACCTTCAAACCCTGATCCTTGAAGAAGTCTTTCTCCTCACTAACAAGCAAATTCGTTTGTTCTGAAATCGGCTGGCTCCAGCTTGCCACTGTAACGCTATCTAATGGTGTTTTATTAGCGGCTTGCTTTTCCGTATTTTTTGAAGCACAACCAACCAGCATCAATAGTGGAATAATGGCTGCGACAGTAATCATTGCTTTTAATTTCATTTGAAAAACTCCCCTCCTATGACTGTTTTTTATATTTCAATAATCTTTTTTCGATTAAATAAGTGATTTGATAAAGAAGAGTTCCAAGGATGGTGACCAATATCAATACCGAAAACATCAAGGGTGTATCCATCATCCCTTGCGAAGCGATAATTAAGGCACCTAATCCCTCACTGCCGCCGATAAATTCACCAACTACAGCACCAACCACAGCAAGAATAGCTGCAACACGAAAACCAGCAATGATACTCGGCAATCCAGCTGGTATTTTTAGTTTAAATAGGATTTGCCATCTGTTTGCGCCAAGCACCCGAAACAGCTCAAATTTTTGTCGATCGGTGTATTGAAGGGCTGTGACGGTATTTTCCATTAACGGAAAAAAACATATTAAAGCAGTGATGACGACCTTTGACGTCATCCCAAAACCAAACCAAAGAATAAATAGTGGTGCGAGGGCAAGCTTCGGAACAGCTTGACTAGCAATCACATAGGGAAATAATAGCTTGCGGAGGAACGCGACCTCCCCCATCAAAATCCCAGCAAACATGCCCAAACAACTCCCGAGAAACAATCCTATGATAATCTCAAGACTTGTTCGAATCAGATGCGGGGTATAATAACCACTTTTTAATCCTTCTAGAAGATTGGTGACAACAACAGACGGGGCTGGAAGGATCAGTTCGTTCATTTGCGAAGCAAGTCCTTCCCAAATGAATAGAATCAAGATGAATAATAAACAGGAATAAATCGGTACTTTTTTCATCATTTTCCCCCGCTAATGGCCGTGCGAATCTGCAAGCATAATTGATTAAAGGGTTGAGAATATCTAATTTCAGCATCTTGACGTTCTTGTAAATCGACTGACAAATCATAAATAATTCTTCCTTTATCCATCACCGCAATCCGATCCGACAAATAGACCGCTTCTGAAATATCATGGGTAACAAATAACACAGTCATTTGATGGAGCTCACAAAGCCGAAGGAGATCATTTTGAAGCTCTTCTCTTGTAATGGCATCAAGAGCTGAAAATGGCTCGTCCAAATATAGCATGGACGGGGTTTGAATCAGCGCTCTTGCAATGGATACACGACTCTGCTGCCCGCCAGAGAGCATAGTTGGAAATTCCTTTTTATAATTAGAAAGACCCATTAACGCTAAAAGTGTTTCCGCTGCTTCAACATCCTCTTTTGTCACTTTGCGTTTAAGAGAGACAGGTAAAAGGACATTTTCGATGACTGTTTTCCATTCCAATAGCGTTGGGGATTGAAAGACAAATCCTATTTTTTCTGAAGGCTTTATCGGCATACCCTGTAACTGAATCGACCCCTTATCAGGGACCAATAAACCAGCAGCCAGCTTTAATAAAGTCGTTTTACCACAGCCGCTTTTTCCCAGTATACTATGAAACTTGCCTTTTTCTAGCTCTAAATTGACAGCATCGACAATCAAGTGCTTGTTTCCATAGCTGTAGTGAACATCCTGTAAACGCAAGAAACTCATGGAACACCCTCCTAATCGATATATGGAGCAAAATTTTCCGCGTACTCCTCTGCTGACTGCTCAATATCAACGATTTGAACAAGATCAAGTAAATTAAAACGGCCGTCGTGATGCCAGCCTGGCTCAGGAGAAGTCATCTTTCCCAATGCACTGATCCTAGTGACTCCAGACTTCCCTAACTCTCGAGCCCAGCGAAAAAGTTCTTTCGGTGCAGCTGCCACACCCACCGTCTGAAGAAACGGACGATAGGGCTTGATGCTCGTCATAATCTCTTCTATTTCATTAAAAGCAATGACCTTCACGGCACGGTTCAAGCAGGTGGGAGTGAAAGGTGCATTCTCTTCATAAACAACAGTCCAATGATGGTCCATTTGCCCAAAGACTACTTTATTGGGACTTGTAAAGGCCGTTATTTCTTCTTGATTACGCCAATGCGATACAGCTGTCATGTCTTCCAGGGAAAGAGCCCGCCTTGGGTATCTCTTTTCAAAGCTTTCAAGTTCATGAGCCATATACTGGGCAAACTCTGCAGGTGAGACATTACCCCCTTTTTGCACATAGAAAATATGGGGAGAATAACAGCCCTGTTGGTCAAATTGAATGATGTCGAATGCAGCATGATGAGCCGTCGTTAAAGCCTTTCGTGAATCAAGGGCTGTGTTGCCGATGACTCCAAAACTCACTTTATGACCGAATGGAAGAAAGCGAGTGGAGGCAGGAATTCTTCGACTCATCGATTCCAATGAATCATTACTGCCATAACCGACCACCACATCTGGAAACGGGAACATCTCCTTTTCTATTTCCTCGTCTCCTCCCTTCCACCAAACAACGGCGAAGCAATCCGCTAATGGAGGAGCAATTTCGACCAGCAACTGAGCAAACCAACCTGCAAACAACGGCTCAGAGCTTGATACCTTGCCCATGTTACCTGACTTCACCAATAAACCCGAAATCAGACTCCACAACGGGAGTGCCGGTACATTTCCAGCCCAAATATGGAGGATTAAATCAGGCCCAACCGCTTTGGAAAATCCTCTTTTTACCCGGGGCTGAAAATCATCCAGCAGCAAGGGATTACCTAAGTCCTCGACAACGAAGCGCTGCAGCTCCTGCTTTCGAAATTTCTTCAAAAAGGAAGTGAGACCAAGGCGGATCATTTCTTCATCGTAACCGGTAACAATCGGTAACAGCTGTTCTGCTTTTTTTCTGAAAGGTGAATTCCTGTCGAGCATGACTTCAACAGCCTGGTCAATGATCGAAATAATCTCAGTGATTGTCATCGATTTCAGTACTTCTTCACTTGCCTTTTTAACCTTTTCTGCAACTTTTTGCATTTGAGATTGAGACAGAAGGGGCGCCTCAACTTCAAGTTGCCCATTCTTTCCCTTAAAAGTGAGAATTTTAGTTTCAACCACTTCTTCCCCGATATCAGGAAGATATCCGACTCTTTCTCTCATCACAATGATCCCTTCGCTGCTCGGATAAATTCCTCAACGGCAAGGGAACAGCCCTTCGCTTCTGTTCCCTGCGCTCTGCCTAAGAGAAGAAATCCATCCTTTACTTTCATTCCTACGTCTTCAGTCAAAATCGTCGTGACAGAATTGAAGTTAGCAAGATCACAGTGCACGATCACTCCACGCTCCCCCTCTCTCACTTCCTCCCCTGTTAACGGATGAACAATTCTCGTTTTCAGCCAATGAGGACCTGATTTAATCGAAGGAACGTGTTCATTTCCTGAATCATACAGCTGTGAACTTAATTCGGTCATGCCATACATATTGATACAATCGATCCTAGGTACTCCGAGTAAACTCGAAATCTGATGATAAAAGTCATCTAAGGCCCATTCTTTTGATTGATTTTTAAATCCACCTGTATCTAAAACCCTACTTCCCGGCGGCAATTGAAAATGGCGTCCCTGTTTTTCTAGTTCCTCAAGCAGATGAACAAAACTATACGACGCTCCTAATAAAGCATACGGCTCACCTGACCGCTCAGCCTGCTCCAATTCTTGTATGAGCAGAGTAAGATTAATCCCATTTTCCGTTAGCAGATACTGACTCTCTGCTGTCCCAAACTCCTGTTTTGCAAGGGTTAAGTACCGGGCTAATGAAGAGTTTGGCATTTCTTCTTCGGTTGGGAACAGAATACCCATGCGAATTTTTTCCATCCCGTTCATAAAGCGTTGTTTAAAATTCAATCTCATTGAAGCGTTCCATACTTGGAGCGTGGGATGATAATGCTTTCCTTTTACGCCTTTTGTCGTGCCACTCGTCATGAAAAAGCGTTCAGCCTCTTCAGGAGGAATGGAACTAAGCGGAACTTCTTTAAAAGCATTAATCGGCACCGCTGGAATATCCCTCCATGATTTAACGGTGCGGAGGGTTTTCCCTTTTTGCTGACAGAATTTCCGAAATGGAAGGTTATTGGTATATTGGTAGGCAAAGCTCTGTAAAGCCATTTGATTAAAATCCTCATCTCCAAGTGAGTCTGATTGAAGAATCGAAAGTAAATCGTTGATGATTTGCTGCTGTTCCATATAAGTAATTCCTTTCAAGTAGATTATTTCACTGAATTTCCTTTTTGTGTAAAGATGGCAACTTTCTTCTTTAAGAAGATGGAAAGAATCATCCAGCCAATGAGTGCACCCGCAATCGAGCTAAAAATGAATAACGGAATAAATCCAAAGACCGTTGCATTTTGACCCAGTAGGAGAGTGGCAATCGGGTAGGCTAGCATTGCTCCAATGATGCCCGTACCGATGACCTCACCGAAAAATGCCATGTAGATCTTTTTGGTTTTCATAAAAAGGAGTCCAGCCAATAAGGCACCAACCATACTACCTGGGAAAGCAAAGATTGATCCAGTTCCCATAATATTTCGTAAGATTGAGACACATAATGCCTGTCCGACTGCATAAATCGGCCCTAAAAGAACGGCAGACAAAACATTCAAGAAATGCTGAATCGGAAACACTTTTGTGAAGCCAATCGGTATAAACAGTACATTACTAGAAAGTGTTCCAATCGCAATCAACATCGCAGTTAATGTGAGTTTATGTGTTTTTCTCATAAAAAAAATCCCTCCAAGTTTTTAATACCACTGGGGGGAAGTCTGGTTCATAGATATACCATTACCGGCAAAATGGCGGTAATCATGTATCCTTCACTTCCCTCCGCTAGTGCAATCCAGATCAGGTTCAGGGGTTTAAGACGCTACGTCTAATCTCAGCCAATTCCGGCTCCCCCAGTGCAGGTATGTAATGTTTAATAGAATACTTACCTATAAACTTTCTAATACATTTTTCCTTAAGGATTTAGCCGCTTCTGTTACATCATCCGCATGGCTGATCGCAGTAATAACCGATACACCATCGGCACCTGCTTTGATAACAGCTCCGGCATTTTCCGCCGTTATTCCGCCAATTCCAACTATCGGAATGGTTACTTCTTTCATTCGCAATTCTTGGATCAGCTTCGTTCCGTTTGAGGGTTTGGCATCTTCCTTTGTTTTCGTCGGATAAACAGGACCGATTCCAAAATAATCGGCACCCCCTCCTAATGCGGCCATCGCCTCTTCATAGCTATGGACGGAAACACCAATGATTTTATCGCCAATTTTCTTTCTAACATTCGCAACATCTTCATCTTCTTGGCCAATATGCACTCCGTCCGCATTCAACGTAATGGCCAATTCGATATCATCATTAATAATGAAAGGAATTTGGTGCTCTTTGCAGATTTGCTGCAGTTCTTTGGCCAGTTCATATTTTGAAACACCCGTTAACGCACCCATCCCTTTCTCGCGGAATTGAAAAAGAGTAATTCCCCCTTCAATCGCTTCTTTTAAAACTTGGGCTGGTTCGCCCTTGCAATTTGGACTGCCCATAATAAAGTAAACCTTCAATGCTTCTCTGATGGACTCGCTATTGTTAATCATCATGGCTTTTCTCCTACCTATTCCTTTCATTTCTTTTTCGATATGCCCAGTGATTGGTTGGTCCGTGACCCTGACCAATCTCGAGTTGATCTTCAATCGCTGCCTGGATAAAATTCTTCGCCTTCGAAACCGCTTCACCAACAGGTAAACCTTTGGCAAGTTCGGCAGTGACAGCCGCTGAGAAAGTGCAGCCTGTACCGTGCGTGTTCTTTGTTTGTACTCTTGTACTCGTATACGTTGTAAAATTCCTTCCATCAAACAATAAATCAGTCGATTCGTTCTGGTCTTCATCATGCCCGCCTTTGATAACCACATTCTTAACCCCTAGATCATAAAGTCTTTTGGCCGCTTCTCTCTTATCTTCCTCCGTACGAATGGAAAGATCGGTAAGAACTTCTGCCTCAGGAATATTCGGTGTAATCACCATCGCAAGTGGTAACAAATATTGTTTCAAAGCAGAAATAGCCTCGATTTGTAGCAACGACGCGCCGCCCTTCGCAATCATAACAGGATCCACCACTACATTTTTCCAATGAAAATAGTTGATTTTTTCTGAAACAGCTTTAATAATTTCAGCGTTAAACAGCATTCCTGTTTTAAGAGCATCCGTACCAATATCTTCCCCAATCGATTGTATTTGTTGAATGACTGCCTCAGGTGTCATGGGAAAGACAGCTTGGACCCCTAACGTATTTTGAGCCGTTACAGCTGTCAGAGCAGACATACCGAAAACCTCTAACTCTTGAAACGTCTTTAAATCTGCCTGAATTCCTGCACCGCCGCCACTGTCTGATCCCGCAATGGTTAATACCTTTTTCATTGTGCTCACTCCTATCCCTTATAACTTTTTAAATGCAGCGAATTGATGGATATCTTCTGAGGAAACATGGGCGAGTTGATTTATGAATTCGATTTGGAAACTGCCTGGTCCCAAGTCGCCCACCTTTTCTACTGCTTTTTCCGCAGCAATACCATAGAAGGTTACCGCAGATAAACCTGCGAGTAAAAGATTCCTTTCCACAGCTGCGAATGCTCCGATGACAGAGGTTAACAAACAGCCGGTACCGGTCACTTTTGTTAACAGCGGATGCCCATTGGAAACGAGATACGTCGTCTCGCCGTCTGTCAGTACATCCTCTTTCCCTGTTATCACGACAATCGTATTCAGCTTTTTTGCAGCCAATAAGGCTAAATCCAGACTATTTCCTTGTTGTTGTTCACCCGCATCTACACCCTTGATTTCCGTCTTTGCTCCTAGGACATTGGCAATTTCTGCGGCATTTCCGCGCAATACAGAGATGTTCACCTCGTTGAGGATCCTTTGCGCCATTTCCGTTCGGAAACGAGTAGCACCTGCTCCAACCGGGTCAAAGATAACGGGAATTCCTAGCACATTTGCTTTTTTTCCAGCTAGTATCATCGAGCCGACCACTTCCTTGTTTAATGTCCCGATGTTCAGGACAAGGGCACGAGAGATAGATACCATATCCTCTACCTCTTCTGGAGCATAAGCCATAACCGGAGATGCCCCAAGGGAAAGGAGTCCATTTGCTGTAAAGTTTGTCACAACAACATTCGTAATATTATGTACAAGCGGGTTTTCCTCTCTGACTCTTTGTAAAATGAAACGTAAATCGCTGCTATTCATTGCAGTACCCCCTTCATATAAATCCTTGTTAAATGTTCCTATCATTCTTTTATACACAAAAAAGCCAGATCCATGATAATTGGACCTGGCTTAAATAGTTAGAGAAAAAGGTAATTTCACTTGGCTACTTTCCCACGCTGGTATTATCCAGATCAGGTCCAAAGGGTCTAAAACTTATCGTTTTTCTCTCAGCCCGTACGACAGGGCACCCCTAGTAATGAAAAATCTTATACAATTATTTTCTATGATAGTCTTCTGGTTTCAGAATGTAAAGTATTTTTCATCAATACGGTTTAGAAGCGAGACTACAAACGAATTTGTTCTGTATTTCTGCGTAATTGTTTCTGTAATAGTAAAAGACTTCATCCTTTTTAATTTAATTATTAATTTTCATTCAATTTCCTATACCATTGTTTTGACTATACCCACTACTTTACTTTGAGGAATAGTTGGATCATGTTGGACGACGAATGCTTTTGTAAATCGATCCAAATACGTGTTTTCATGTGACTTTGGAGTAAGAATAATAAGCTTCCGTTTCAGTTCACTCTCATATAAATCAAACACTTTTACCTTCCGCTGTTCATCAAGTGCACTATCGAACTCATCAAGCACTATAAAACCAGGTGTGGTTTGGAGATTTTGTAGAAGCGCTAGGGCAAATAGCAGTGAACTTAGAGATTCTTCTCCCCCTGAAACCCCTTTTCCCACTCGGCCACCCCTCGCTTTTATACTTACATCTTCCAGTGTACCGCGATGCCCTTCTTTTCGAGCTTTAATAAACAACTGAAAATGAGTTCGTTGTCTTCGATCCTCAAATGAATCCCAGCTGATTTCCCCTTCGAACTGGAACTGGCTCATATAATATTTGAACCGCTGTTGTAGCTCAAGGACACGCATGTTAATCGTGGTTTCCAGCTGATCCTTGAGATTTTCTGTTCTTTCCATATCTTGTTCAAGCAATACGCTCGTCCGTTTATATTCACTATCCAAACGTTCAAATTCTTGTTTAATCGTATCATAATTTTCCTGGGCAGCAGGGTCAATGCCAGCCTCAGTCCGAGCATTATCAAACATAACCTTTCCATTTTCACGGTTTTTCTTTAGTTGTGAAACGGTTATCAAAGTTTCCCCTATATCCTTGTTAATGGTTTCAGAATAAATATCTGGTACTAATTTTTGTAAGTCTCCAAGTTCTTGGATGACATTTACAAGTTCAGCCTGAATGGTTTCCTGGTCATCATGACCATTTTTCTTTTGTTTTTCAATAGCTGAAATCTTTCGTTCCATATCTTGAAGAACATCATCTAAATTTCGAATATCCCGTTCTGATCGCGAAATAGTTCTTTCTACTTGTTCAAAATCATCATAGAGACCTTCAAGCTTTGATTTCTGCATTCTATAAAGCTCTTTTTCCTGGAAACATTGATCCTTTAGTTGATTCCGTTCTTCATATTTATCTTTCATTTTTCCAAGCTCTTCATATATTTCCGCTTCTTCATCTAAGACTTTTTCAAAATTCTCCTGTTGAATTTGCAAACGCATTAGACGATTCTTTTCTTGTTCCAGTTCTTTAATGTTATCTTTCAATAAATCTCTTCGTTGACCTTCTTCATCAAGTTTCCTTTTTTGGGTGACTCTTTGATGTTCATTGGTCATAAAGGCTTCCGCTTCTCTTACCTGATGAATAATACTATTAAGCTCCTGAATCGTTTTTGTATCGGCAGTGATTTCCTTGTCCAAATTAGAAAGTTTTTGAGTTAGGTCGCTGACAAGCTTCTCCACTTCCTGCCTGCGAAGCTTTAATGCCTTCATACTCAATATATATCGATCTTTTTCTTGTGGACCGCGAATTCCCATAGGGTCGATCAAAGTGCCATTTTTTATGGAAAAAGAACCTTCCTTAAAAAATTGCTCTACCCACCATAGTGCTTTCATGGCATGAGTCAGTTCTTCCTCATTTAGCCCATTCTTAACTTGTAAATGATGTGAGGGCAATTTTGTCACTACCCGGTCGGGAATAACCATCATTAGCGGTACATGGTATAAATCGTTCGGAGGTATGATTTGTTTGCCATTAAAAAAAATCGTATATTTTATCGCGTTGTATAATGGTTCATCCTTTAATTGTGCGCTCTCATCCAACTCAAGTAGTTCCCGTAACGGATAGGCTTTTATCTTCAAACTACTGAAAAATTTCATGGACTCCATTTGCCGCACTGATAAATCTCTGTTTTCCTTTAGCAGCCTTAACTCTTCTTTTAATTCGTTTAGCTTTTGTGTATCAGTGAATTGAACATTTTTATTCCGAGTGACTTTTGCTTCAAGAAAATCAATCTCTTCCTGTACAGCATGACTGCTTTTATGCTGATGCAACCGCTCTAGATGAATCTGTTCCCATTTTTCATCATTCTGGATTTCCTGTTGGAGACTGGTAATCAGTTCAACCTTATTCTGCCAAGCCTCATTTTGCTCGTTTAAGAGCTCAGAATTCCTTTGAAATTCTTTATTTGTTTTATCTTGCTCTTCGGAAAGCTTAGATAAAGCTGCTTTGACTTCGTCCTCTGTTCTCGTGATTAGGTTTTTCTTTTTTGTAATTGCTTCTAACTCGAGATCGAGTTGTCCAACCCGCGATAGTAACTGTTTAATTTTTTCATCCATTTCATCGCGTTTTTGTTCTTCTTCCGTTATCTCTAAATCTAGTTCACGATGCTTCGATTTAAAAGATTCCAATTGTTCCGCCATATGTTCTTTTAACCCTTTTTTTACGGTTAAATCATCCTTCGCTTCGGCGATGTCCTCTTCTAAATTCAAAACCAACTCTTCTAATCTTTTTATTTCCTTTTTATAATGTTCTTCCAATTGAAAAAGAGCACCGGCATAAAGACTGCCGCCTTCCATCAGCCGCTTCTGATTATCCAAGAAGCGGTCTAGCGCTGCCTTCTTCATCGATAGTTCTGATTTCATCAGTTTTACATTCGATTCAGCCACCCGAAGTGATTCCTGAGTATCTTTTACTTTCTCCATACTTTCTTCCCAATCGCGCTGAACCTGATCAATCCCATGCATTTCACTAAAAACACGGAAGCGTTCCTCAGGATTCATAACAGCGAATTGGTTTACTTCCTGCTGGTACCATATTAAATAAAAGAGATCAGGATCTACCTTGTATTTATATTGAAGATCTCTTTTATAAGCGGTGAAATTATAAAATCGATCTCCAGAAGTATACCTAACCGTTTCTTCCCATTGGTCAACCACATCTCCAGTAGAAATACTAAATTCCTTTTTCAATGGCTGTCCTGGATCCTGGATAATTTTTAAGGTAAATTCAACAAATGCAGGCGCATCAATTTTCATCTTGCCTTCATTTTTTAATAGCAAAGAAATTTTAGCTTTCCACGTTTTGTCCGGTGCCAGGTTACGAGACTTTAATCCTTCCACATCTACCTTTGAAGAATACAGGACTGCACCCATACAAAACGTAATTGTCGATTTTCCTGATCCGTTTGGACCAGTAATCATAATATGGGAATTTTCCCCTGATAAATCCAAGTGAGTTGGCAGATAGTCACGAATACCAGAAAAAGTTAATCTCCATGGAATCATTCTTCATCACCTTTTTGATAGAGATTGTAACGTTTAAAAAACTTCAATACTTCTTCTTTATTCAGCTGATTCGATTGACTAAATTCTGCCGTCCTCCTTAGAAAGGAATCTGAAAACATATGAACACCTATGGAAGTGAGCTGATAGGCTTTTTCTTGTGAGTTTGTTTCGTAATCCTCAATGGCACCGATTTTCTTCAGTGGATCAATATTCATCAATAAACGCTGATTTGCCTTTGTGGTTTGGTGGCCAAAGGCATTGAGCAGAGTATCAAATAATGTAAATTCATGCTGCAGAACCTCCTGTTGATAAAACATATAGAGGAGGATAGACAAGCTTTCCTTGGTTAATGTATTACGAGCAGCCCTGGCCGGGACTCTCATCATGACAAAACAATAGTCACGCCGCTCATCATAAATCACCTTCATATATCTGTTAATGGCTTGGTTAACCCTGGTTAGAAACGAGAAAAATTTCTCATCATCACCCTGTATTTTCAGTAACTTTTCTACCTCTTTCCTGGATAGCCCAAAATTTCCTGACCGAATCGAGGCGGAAGAGGAAAAGAGAAGATTCATAAAGGTTAGTTCTTCGGTTTCAGTCAGAAATCCCTTTAATGATTGCATCACATTAAGGGGATGTACGTTATCCTGGTCGATCATTTCACTCTGATTGCTTTTCTCGTGAGTTTCGTTTTTTAATAATGTTGGATCCATCGTCACGATTCATCCACTCCCATCTTCGTTCATATTCTGGCACTTGTACTTTTCCTGTGGGCTTTGTTATCGTAATTTTTTTATTTCCTACTAGGGCTGCAATAGCCGTAATCGCATTGACAGCATCACTCCATTGGGAAGAAGTAGCCTCTATGACTAGCTGTTCCATTGGTGTTTCATCATGTTCCTGTAAATAAGATTCAATGACTTCCGTTTCAATCATGGATTTTGTCAGCATCCAATGCGTTTCTCCCATTAATTCGTCGATGTCTTCTTCGGAAATTATTTCTTCGATATACTCAAGCTCCTCTTCCGTTTCCTCAATAGGCTCCGATAATGGCTCATAAGTTTCCAGGTAGTGAACGGCTTCATCTATGGCTGTATGAGGGATGGGTGCAGCAAATTTCACGGGCATCCACAAACCGTCGATTTCTTCCTCCTCGTATTGTCCTTGTTCCATAAAGCTAAATAATTGATAAACATTAGGTACATCCGAATCCAGAGGAGGATCATACATTTGCGTGATAAAGGATCGCACCTTTTCCGGCTGAATAGTGGAGGATAAAGGTGTTTTTTGCATATGAGTAAACTTTAAATACTTATTAATCATGCCCAAACTCAAGTTCGTCCCTTCGGCAAGTACGGCCGTACCCTTATGCATGAAATGGGATAGGACCAAGCTTTCCTCGAAGGTTTGAAACAATCTGAAACGTTCCTGCAATTTAATTTCCAACTCCTGCATTAACTGGTGAATGACCTCCAGCTGTGGAAGGGCATTTCGATCTGCCAGCATTTCAAGCTCTCGTTCTTTCAGGATTTGAATCGCATTTTCAACATTGCGAATCATACTAGCAATCTTATTGCCGCCGGAAATCCCATGGTCATCATAGGCTTCACTCAATTCAGCATCCCGTCTCGCTTGAAAAAGAGAACGGCCAATATCATCCTGCATATAGTAGGCCAACGAATCATTGGCTAATCGGATCAGCGCATCCATCATTCGCTTCCCTGTATCTCGCATTTTCAACTGTCTCGATTGTTTGGAAATCCAATTGTATTTAACGAGAACATTGACAATTTGCTCTATCTTTTTCTTTGTTGGCGGCTCAGGATCCTTATATCGGTTACGATATCGATAATAAACCGTTTCGGCGTTTTCTATTGGATCATCCAAACCTAGGGCTTCCTCATTAATCAATTGAATGATTTTAAGAAACCGCAAAATTTCTGAAGGGGTTTGAAATGCATTTTGTGATCCCAGATCACTTAAGACACCTGATAAAGAAGCAATATCTCTTAACGATTGTAGAACTTCAGGATTCGAATCATTCGCCTGAAAAATCGAAATTAAGGGCTGATCCATTTTTTCCAATCCGCCGCACCTCCCAAAACCTGTTCTTGTTCGATTCTATGGTCTTTCAGTAAGTCTAGCATATAGACTTCATATTCCGGCCAATGATTAAAGACCTGTTTGGTATGTGTTATCCATCTGATTGCACCATTATGCTTTTCTTTAACAGTAAGATACATTTCTTTTGCTATTTGGAAACCATCCGGATCGTAATCACTCCATAATAAAACCTGCGTAATCTTCCCGTTTGTTAAAAGCTGTTTAATACAGTTCTTATGAGAGGACCTAAGATGGCCATCTAGGCACAACATAAGAGTGTTTGTATCTTTAAGGAAATTCTTCTCTGCTGCGATTCTTGTTAAGATTGCTCGATTTTCAACCAGCCAGAGAGTAGTGGAATTGGTGGTATAATCCTCTTCGGATATTGATAAATCAGTGAGTGAATGAACAGGTCCATTCCGGTAATCTGAATAACGTCCAGTAATTTGACCGGAAAAATAAAGAGGTGTAATTTTTCCAAGACTGGTCATACCTAGTAAAGTAATTGGACATTGTGCCCAGTCCTCTAGTTGAGTGATAAAATCATCCTTATTGCGATCAAATTCCTTTGAACCGCCAATTTCTTGATAATAACTTGCTCCAATTTCCTTCCAGTCAAAGTAGATTTTTTGATAGCCCAGCTGTAAAAAGGCAGTGATAAAATGAAGGAATTTAAGTCGCTTTGACAGTGACCATCCGGACGGAAAAGATTGCCACTCTTTTAGTTGATCGACTTCAATACCGCAGATTTCATTTGTAATCATTAAACAAGCTGCATATCCCTTATCCCGTGGGTTTGTTGTCTCATGAACGGGAGACAAAAAGAAGGATTTCATTTTTGTTTTCCAACTGGTAAACTCCTGTTCTAGTTTTTCCTCCTGAGCACGTAATAGGCTTTGTTGATAATCATACAAACGATATCCCATTCTAAAATGTTGTGTATCTACTGTTTTCCCATCTCTTTTTAGGCGGATTTCCTTGATAATAAACCCATGATTTAACCATTTTACTGTATTTGGATTATGCTCATTTAATTGAATTTTTTTCTTTGTTGTAAATCCTATCTCTAGTAATTCATCATCCAGAATGAAAGGTTGTTCTGTTTGGACATTAGCAGCAAGTGCAATTACCCCAACCACACGAAAAGTTCTCTCAGTTTTTTTAATCATTTTTAATTCAACAAAAGGATCATTATTTAGGTTTTTCGGGAGATCTAATTCCTCACCGCTTTTTAACAGAAACTTATTTATATAATTTATTTCATCTTGGCTTAACATAATAATTCTCCATTTCCTTGTTTAACACTATTTTAGCAAAGTATTGTGGTGATTGTAGAATGTAAAATTATGTAGTTTGTTTAGGGCTGTTTTATTGAAATTCTCCCATACAGAAAGGTATTCTAGAAATCATTCTGAGGCTTCCCCATTGCTATATAGAGATTGAACTTTCCAAATGGACGTGGGGCCGATCGAATTCAAGAATGAATCCTATTATAATAGGTTTTTAAATACTTGGGCTCTTTTAAAAACTGAATGTTGATTTCACTGTGTTAAGAAAATAAGCGGAGAATTTCCGTTTAAATTGGGAAATACTCATTTTACATTAAAAATAAGCGGAGTTTTTCCGCTAATTGTATTCAAATTCATGGATTTTGTCATTTTTAAAGCAGTTAACCGGAATATCTCCGCTAATATCACCTTCTTACGCTTGCTCTATATACAATAGCCGGAAATTCTCCGCCTATGAATTCTCAACCCTACACGAAAATCAACAATGAATAATAACAGAGCCAATACTTTAATACTCAAAACCTAAATAAAATGCTGCAGCCAAAGGTGACTGCAGCATTTTTTACTTGATGATTAATTTTCTTTTAATACCTCTAGTGTGGCTGTATGTTTAATTAATTCTTTTATTTCGTTTTGTCCAGATGACAATTTGTCCTGACCTTTTTCTACATTCTCTAACCGAGATGATAGTTGTTTCTGACCAGTAATTAGTTCCATTTGTCCTTTTTCCAAATTTCCCGTCCGCCCTATTATTTCCTTTTGACCCTTTTCTAAATTTTCGGTGCGGCCTATTAATTCGGTCACACCCTTTTCTAAATTATCCGTTCTGCCGATTAATTCTACTTGACCTTGTTCCAAATTTTCCGTCCGCCCAATTAATTCAATAACACCCTTTTCTAGATTTTCCGTTCGGCCTATTAATTCCTGCTGTCCATGTTCCATTTTGTCTGCCCGAGATAGTATTTCTTTTTGGCCGTTATTTAATTTCCCTATTTCAGAAATAATGGTATTTAATTTTTCTTCCATACCGAACCTCCATTTTTTTTAAAATCAATTAATTATAATTTGATTCTACTCTAGTAATCATTATCCCAATCCTCCGACCAGGTATTGCCGCTTCTTACTATATTTTTTTCATTGATATTATTCAGAAGCTCTTGCCGCTCACTTGTATTTAACCATTCGATTTCCAGCTTCATTCTTTCGGAAACAGAAAGTTTTCCAGACATATATGCTGTCGTCCTTATCATTAATTCTTTTAATTCATTTTTCCCCAAGGAGAAAAAATCTTTAATGTTTTCTAAATTTTCTATCCGAACCTTTAATTGCCGCTGCCCTGTGATTAACTCTTCATAAACTTTATTCGTATTTTTTGTACTGGATGTCATTAACTTTTTATGACCTTTTTCTAAATCTTCTATACGACCTATTAGTTCCTTCTGTCCTATCATTAATTCTTGCTGGTCCTTATTTAACTGTTTTAGTTCTAAAAGAATACTATTTAGTGTTTCCTCCATGACAAAACCTCCATTTATTTAATTCAAAACACAAACTTGGAATGTAAAATGAGGAAACTCAAAGTAAAGAAAGAAATGATATAAAAAAGTAGAGGGGAAGTATGATTTTTTTGAGAATAATAGTATGGTAAAAATAGGAGAATATAAGGGAATGTTCGTGGGTAACCATAAAAAAACAAACGTTCAATAACCAATTATATACCTGCACAAAATCCATATTTGTAAAACAAATACGTGTAGCCTAGCTTGATCTATGAACCACCTCTTTTATTATTTCTAATAGTACTTAGATATATTTTCCAGCCATTATAAATCTATCATTAATTCAATCAACAAAGGTAGAAGAAAAATGACAAAATACTGAATTTTTGTCAATACCAGAAAGAGCTCACAAGAATGAGCT
This sequence comes from Bacillus sp. EB106-08-02-XG196, assembly GCF_013396335.1. Lineage (GTDB taxonomy): Bacteria > Bacillota > Bacilli > Bacillales > Cytobacillaceae > Neobacillus. Next base: position 15,440 of record NZ_JABWSY010000011.1, on the reverse strand, counting down.
CTTTACCCGTGATTTTTTGTTAACTCCAGAAACATAGCTTTCTAAACAAACTAAAATCCCTTCCGTGAGAAAATAACATAATTTTCATTTTAGTTACTCATTTTTTGCTTCATTTCATTGTGTTTATTTCTTTTAGCATAAGACCGGAATAAGTTTTACAATATTGCATAACGGTTTCCACGACCACATCTGAAGCATACTCCATTAAGTTGATCATAAAGTCCTTGTTATTCGGATGCAGGAAGGTTCCAATAAAATCAATGACCATATCGTTAACGAGCCTGATATCACAGTAAACCAATTCACCATGAGCTTCTTGCTCTTCAAGCGTTGAACCCTTGTACACAAGGTCCTTAAAACGAGGCATATTTTCAACAAAGAAATTAGTCTCATTTACTAGTTTAGGAACCTCTAACATGGCTTGTTGAAAGTTTTCCTGGGTCATAAACTTTTCTTCTTCCACACAGACCTTTAATAAAGAAAGTGCACGATTGGTGTTTTCGAATAGGAAGGTTACGTTTTTTAATAGCGACTCTAGGTATGCATCCTGTGATCCTGCGTTATGTCTCATTTCGTCTAATACTTGTTTAAGTCTGCTAGTAAGCTCATCCTTTTGCCAATGTGGCTGCTTAATCACAGCACCCAAAACCCCTGCAGTATGCTTGTTTAACAATTCTTTTGACAATATTTTTCTCTCCTAAATCATCATATAGTTATGCCTATACTTTCAGATGTACTAATTATAACATCCAAGTGACCAGGGGACGGTTTTGATGGTCTTTTTTGCATTTAATATTATAAGGTTTGCCAGTGACTCACTTTATAAATTGACCTTTTTTGAAGGAAAGAACCAACCATATAGTAACTTCAACTATCCCATTTTATTTATAACAATGGACAATTTATAGTTTGCATATTTATTTAAGTCTAGCAAAAATTGATCTAATTGTTCGTTGGATGGAAATCTAGATTCAAGTATATAACAACCGTCCCCGCTTATTTTGTAATTATTTATTATGTATCTATCTTGTGTTTTTATAAATGAAAGATAAGGTTGATGATTAGTGCTTTGAGTAATGATCGTAATAAAAGCATATATATAACACCCTAATTTACCTTGGTTAACTTTAACCGTATAACCTTCAATCACTCCATTATCTTCTAATTTTGCAACTCTTGCTGAAGTAGCCGGTCCTGATAAATGGATTTTCTCGCTCAATTCTTTCATAGTAATCCTACTGTTCTTGGATAGTTCATCTAGGATCTGCTTATCCGTGTTATCTAACATTTGTTTAACTCCTTTAATAATAAAGTAAAATAGCCAAAAGACCTTATTTAATCTATGTATCCGTCAATAGGACATGTTTTAAACTATACATTGTTCAATGAAAACTTTAAACAAAAGGAGTAAATATAGATGAATATAAAACAAGTTCGAAATGCAACGATCATTGTTGAATATGCGGGGAAAAGGTTTTTAATCGATCCGATGTTAGCTGAAAAAGGAGCTTACCCTCCAATGCCAAATCCAGCTTCAAATGCACCAGATGGCGACAAAAGTATCCCTTTAGTTAGCTTACCAATATCTATTGAAAATATTATTGACGTAGATGCAGTCATCGTGACTCACCTGCATGATGATCATTGGGATAATGCAGCTAAAGAATTATTGCCAAAAGAAATTAAAATATATGCCCAAAATGAATTTGATGCAATTGAAATTCGAAACGCTGGTTTTCAAAATGTAGAGGCTTTACAAGATGAAACAGTCTTTGAGGGTATCCAATTAGTTAAAACAAAAGGCGAGCACGGAAGAGGCGAAATCTTAAAGCTTGCTGGTCTAGTGTGTGGCGTTGTATTTAAACACCCAACCGAGAAAACATTATATATTGCTGGTGATACTGTGTGGTATGAAGGCGTAAAAGAAGAAATCGACACACATAAACCAGATGTCATTGTCGTCAATGCTGGAGATAATCAATTCATTCAAGGTGGTTCTCTAGTAATGGGGAAAGATGATATCTATAAAGTGTATAAAGCCGCTCCTGTCGCAAAAATTATTACTGTTCACATGGAAGCTGTTAACCATTGGACATTATCAAGAAATGAATTAAAAAGTTTTATTCATAAAGAAGGAATCTCTTCCAATGTATTCGTTCCAGATGACGGAGAATCATACTCATTTTAATATGATAGGAAGGAAAAGAGAATAATGGAACAAACAAGACCTGTACTTTGGACGAAGAATTTTATTATTCTTTCCTCAATCAATTTTTTCTTAACATTAATGTTCTTCCTATTAAATGCGACTATCGTCTTATATGCTATAGATGAATTTGATGCCACAGCAAGCATGGGAGGGCTTGTAGCTGGTATTTTCATCATCGGTACGTTATTGGGTCGCTTGATAACTGGTTTGATTATGCAGTCAACCGGACCAAAAAGAATTTTAACGATCGGGTTGATCTTTTTCACATTAACTACATTGTTATACTTCATAGATTATGGGATTACTTTTCTTATACTGACCAGATTTATCCACGGTTTTACGCTTGGTATAGCAAGTACAGTTATTGGTACAGTTGTTGTCTTCTCCCTTCCAGCCTCAAGGAAAGGAGAAGGAATCGGCTACTTTAGTATGGCTGCAACACTCGCTACGGGAATCGGGCCGTTCATTGGCCTCTATATGACTCAGCATACCGGTTTTGATATGATTTTTAGCTTTTGTCTTCTATTAGGGATTGTTAGTTTAGCAACCGCCTTCTTCTATAATGCCCCTATACTAAAAAAGATAGAAACGAAACGTGTGAAATTCGAATTTAAGCTATCTAGCTTCATTGAGCCACGGGCACTTCCTATTTCTGTCATTATCCTGTTGCTTGCATTCTGTTTCTCAAGCATTCTTACGTATATAAGTATATATGCAATCGAAATCGATTTAGGAGAGACTGCTAGCTTTTTCTTTGTTGCATATGGAGCAGCTGTCTTTATATCACGTCTGTTCACCGGCCGATTAATGGATAAAAAAGGGGCAAACGTAATTATGTACCCAGCCTTTATCATCTTCGGAGTTGGAATGTTTCTACTTAGTTCTGCGAATAACAGTGGAACCTTTCTTTTAGCAGCTGCTTTAATTGGTTTGGGATTCGGTAATATTCAGTCAGCCTCACAGGTAATAGCAGTTAATTCAGTCGCTTCTAACCGAGTAGGAATCGCAACTGCCACATTCTTAATATTTTTTGAGGCTGGAGCTGGATTTGGGCCATATTTACTTGGGCTTGTCATTCCAGCAACTGGTTATAGTGCCTTGTATTCAATTTTAGGAATTATTGGCGTTGCAACATCTGTCCTCTATTACTACTTGCACGGCAAAAAAGAACACACGTATCGGATGCGTGCGGCTGAATCTAGTTGATAAATGTTTGATTAAGGATACCCTACAACACAGGTGTCCTTTTTTGGTTACTTTCATCATTGTTCAAATAAGCAGGTTGCCTTAAGAAAATTCTTTCACAAAGTCATTTTTAAAAATTTTTATTACGCAGAAATGGTCAAATTTCCAGTGACCAGGGGGACGGTTCTGATGGACTTTTTTGCATTTAATATTATAAGGTTTGCCAGTGGATAGTGTTTAACCTTGGAGAACATTAAATTCATCAAAATGTATCTTTTCCTTTGGTTTATTTAAAAATGTATGAAATTTCAGGGATTTAATTTCCGGGGAGTTGGATGCCACTCCATCTGCTTACATCACATTGGCCATGTTTATTCAAACCCACAGCACACACCGTTCTGTCCGATTTAAGACCGAGGGTATGAAGATAACCCGCCGTAATCGCCACAATAGTGGACCAGCCGCTTACATTGCATTGGCGATACCGATTATTCCCCACAGCAATCACCTACTACTTCTTTGAAGCCTATTCAGATGCCTTTCAAGAGATACTTGTAGACGTAAAAGATGAGGGGATTTAAGTATTTGATAGATACATAGGAGAAAAACACTTTGTCCATTTTGGGAATTTCAAACTTTAAATTAGCCAAAAATAGACAAACCTAGAAACTTTAATAGGCTTGTCTATTTAATATGATTGACTCTCTCAATTTCCGGTTTTATTTGTTTTCTCTCTTGGTGATTACAGCCACAAGAATGTACCATCTCTGCCATGTTTATTACCAGCAGTTGCCAAGAAATTTACCACTTGCTGTCAAACAATTAACCAATAGAACAACGTCAACGATTTAGAAGTAAAAAAGCCTAAATCCTCCTTATTTTTACCAAGGATTTAGCCTTTTGATCTTCCGCAATCACGCCGATTGTGGAAGATCAATTTCTATTGAATAGTATATTTGTACTGTGCAACAAAAAATAAAGTTATATACTGTTAGATTACCTTTTTAAAATCTTCTCTTCAATGTACTCTAGAAAGTAATCCTGAAGTTCACCTTTAGTATCAATAGAATCAAGAAGTAACTTTGGTTCAATTGAACAGTCTATTAGGGTTGAACTCCCGTCAATTATCCCAAGCATATTTGAAATGGTATCTATCATTGTTTGTTCGATAATTTTGAATAGAACGCCTTTATTTTCTTCTTCTAAACTATTGTATAAACCAAGAGCTTTTCTCCAGTAATCATCAGTATCATCAGTGTTATTACTGACATTCGTTGTTTCGTATAAGCTTTTATAAAGCTTAAGATTTTCTTGAACTATTGACTTGTAAAGAGATTTAACAAAATCTTCATTCATTGAAACTCCTCATTTCTGAATATAGAATTCCTTTATTTATAAAAATTATAGCTCATTTAAGGTTATTCTTCCTCATTAAACTTCCTCTATAGTTCAATAAGAAAAGGCTTCGTTTTGACAGCCCGATCTTAAACTCTTGCCCCCGTTCCTTTAATTACAGTTCTTCACAATGTTGAAGTTCAAACCTTTTCAATTCCCAGTCCAGTAACAACAAAATGAGGAACCACCGCCCTTAGATAATTGTTCATATTTTTCAGGCAAATGGATAGTAGAAGGGCTATTTGGAACGTTCGGTTTTAATGTACCACTTTCTACCATTTCCACCACTTCTTCTCTTTCTAATTTATTCATTTTGAAATCTACATCTAACATAACTTGAGAACTGTAATGAAAATAAAAAATCCAAATACCACTAACCAAATAGGTAACATTAAAAATTCAGTTATTATATCAATCAAATTCCATTGAAAAAACGCAATTAAAATAACTAATATGCTACTTGCTAACGACAAGAATAAAAGTCGGTTATCTTTCAAGGTTGTCACTCTCTCAATGTATAGTTTTGCTCCATTGTATAGATAAAATCATATGAATATCAATGGTTTTATATGGGACCCCTTCTTCAACTAAACTGACCGTTAGAGCACAATAAGGAATATCAAAGATTTAATCTCTGTAGGATTTGAGCCTCATTCTTTATCCTTGATATTACATCGTCTTCATTCAACACAAAAGATTTATCATCAATATCAAGCCTATCAATCATTTCACTAATTTCAAACCAAACAGACAGGTCATCTGAACTATCTAACTCCGTAGCAACAATTTGAAAAATCATATGTGCCAAGTCAAATATCTTTGTATAGTCATTAGCTTTTATGATTCTATTTGCTAAAAGACCTATGTAGGCTCTTGCACATATCTTAAAGGTTGTTTCTTTAATTGCCAACTCTACTAATGCTCTTTTAGAATACACTTCGACTTCAAATAGATTATCATCAAATGAAAATGAAGAAAGAATATTTAAGGATGGTGATGATACATTTTTTTCTAAAAGACTGTGAGACCAATTTACATAATCCTCAGTTGAAACCGTTCCCTTATGAATTTTATAAAATAAAACATTTGTTTCCACTTTATCACCCCTATTAAGGATTATTTTCCTTGAACCAGATAAATAATCCTTCTTGCACTAACCTGCCCGTTTCTTCCATAAGGAAAAGCAATCCTTCGTTAATGAAGCATCGCACCCGTTACTTTAAGTGAATTTCTTCACAATTTACAATATAAAAAGAATAGGAATAATATTTTGCTTTATAATTTTTTTACAAATTCGTTATACAAATTGATTATTTGTTAGAATGCCTTTTTTTACTATGACTAAAATCAATGATGTATTGAAAACTATAAAGTAATAATGCCCTTAAAAAGTCAATTGTTAAGTATTGGAATTTGGTTAATTTCTTCAAAGTAAATATTTTATAACGGTTTACAAGTTTTACACCCCCTAAATAGATAAAACAAATGTGAAGTATCGTATTAGAAATTAAATATATTGGAAATTTCCCATAAGTCAATTTTAATATCCAAAGACTTGAAACAAAGTAAGGACCAAAATTAAAAAAGTTCATACTATCTAAAGGTGGTATTCCTTTATAAAATCTCCACCATTTTTTCTTTTCACCGAATAAATCTATTGCTTTTGTAAATGTACTCATAAATATTGCTGCTGGAAGATATTTTTTAAATGAATTTCTACCTAATAATGGTACTGTTAGCCAGGGTAGAATTAGCAAAGCTATATAAAATGATTTTGAGTTTTTCATTACACCGCCTCCAACGTTTATGATATGTATTTTTTTAACAATTAATCCAATTGCTTAAGAATACTTTTATTCCACAAACCTGACCGTTAGGAACAACAAGAAGTTGTCGAAATGACACCTTCGTTCTTTAAAGAATGCACTCCATAGTTTAGGTACAATAATTCACAATCTTGTTTTACCAATAAAAAAAGCGACCTTCATCTTGAAGAATCCCATCGCTACTATACTAAAATTTCCATTACAAGTGTCTTATGACTTTTTAATGATTTGCCCTCTTTCTTCCATCTGTGGCGGTTCTTCCATCCAACCATTTTTAATCATTATTTTTGCACCTTTATGGGCATATTCAAATGTATCTTTCATAAAGGTACTCATTTTTGCTGGTAAATCATTTCGTAAACTAAAAGCAGTTCCTAGTGAGCTACCACCCATAGCAAAACTACAAAAAAGACTGGTGCAATACATCATCATTTTATCAGAAAATGGAGCCACAGTAGAACGGGTTACATTACCACCTGATGGTTCAGGTGTTTGTATACCACTTTCCAGTAAGGTTTCGCTTAATTCATTAATAATATTTTTAGCAAGTTCTGCTCCTTCGTTAAAAAAGTTTTTTACTTCTCCACTATTTGCACACTGAGCAAAACCGATAATCATCTGCATTCCTATAATGTTTGATTCAATTGAATGATGGATATGAGCAACTTCTACCGTATTTAATGTCCGTTTTTCACTAAATGGATTAATAGAGAGCCCTCCCAAATAGTTTGTATCCTTAACAAATTCAACAGATTTAGGCATTGAAACATAAGGAGGTCGAGCAATCATCCCTTTTTCAAGCAAATATTGGGTGCTAAGATTGTAATACTTTTGAGTAATGGCAGTAAGTTCTTTAAAAATCATCACAATATCTTCCCGATATGCCATTGTAATATTTAATGAATGCAATCCCATACTAATTTCTTTTAGTAAGCGAACGAACATTATGTCGAAGCCGTTATCATATAATTTTGGCACCTCTTTATTAACATCCTGTGAAGTAAATCCTACTGGTATTACAGCACCATCATTTTGAAGTGTTTCTGTTATTTTACCGACATAAAGGTCAATTTCTTCATAAAGATTAGTCATTATATCCTGGGCTTTTTTATCATCGGCTTTCTCTATAAAATATTCTAACATCCGTAAAATCATTGTTTTCTCTAGATATGTAAGCCATAATGTGCCTAGCTCGGATGATGTAATTGCAGGTTTTTCAGGCATTTTAAATTCCTCCCAAATAAATTTCCTCAATTTAGGTTGAACATTAAATGAAAGAATCATTCAATATTTATAAATTCAAATATTCCTATTTTTCTTCTTGAGTTAACCTGCTCCGTTAATTTAAGTGTAATATTTCACATAATTCTAGTGGTATTCTTCCTGGTCTACTTAATATCCTTTAAATCTGAAAAAAAAAAGAGACACATTCCTTATTAGGAAATGCGCCTGATTGCTGAAGATTGTTATTAAGGAAAAGCACCCCGATAGTACCTTATATAGGTAATAGTTAGTATTAAAGCTACTTTACTCTTCTAGCTGCTTGCTGAATAGGATCCCATACACCATTATATGGAGGTGCGTACGCAAGATCTAAATCAAGCAGCTCATCGGTTGTCATCGAATGGAATATTGCAGTTGCTAGAACATCGATTCGTTTGTCGATCCCATTTTCCCCAATAATTTGCCCACCAAGAACTTTATATGTTTCTTTATGATAGACAAGTTTTAATTTCATTTTTTTATTATTAGGATAATATCCAGCGATATCTGTTGATTTAATTGTTACAGAACCACATGGGATATTCAGCATTTTTGCCTCTGTTTCTGTTATTCCTGTTCTCCCTAAAGTTAAATCGAAAAATTTTATGATTGAAGTGCCTACAACACCTTTAAATGTTTTATGTATATTAACGATGTTTAATCCGGCGATTTGACCTTGCTTATTGGCATGTGTTCCCAATGGGATATGATCATCCATTTCTTTTACTCGATGATATTGTGTTGCACAATCTCCTGCAGCATAGATATCTTTAATACTTGTTTGCATATACGCATTTACTTGGATAGAACCATTAACACTTGTTTTGATTCCAGTCCCTTCTAAAAATAAAATATTGGGCTTCACACCTATAGCGACTAATACTAAATCTGTTTCATACTTCCCTTTATCGGTTTTCACATATTCAACATGCTCACTACCACCGAATGCTTCAACAGATTCACCCATTTTTAACACAATGTTTTGCTTCAATGCTTCTTCATGGATAAGTTCTGCCATTTCTTTATCAAATATTTTTGCTAATTGCTCATTTCTTTCAATGATCGTTACCTTCTTGCCGAGCTCCGCAAAACTTTCAGCCATTTCGAGTCCAATGTATCCGCCACCAATAACTGTCACATTTTTTATATCTTTCTCAAGATAATCCATGATTGTCTTTGCATCAGGAATTGCCTTTAATGTGAAGACACCTGGAAGTTTAACACCGTCCCACTTTGGAATGACCGGGCCTACGCCGGTTGCAATAAGAAGGCGGTCATACGGAAAGCTAAACGTTTCACCATTACTATGGTTTATTCCACTTACCATTTTATTTTCCGTGTCAACCTTTTGGACTTCATGATATACTCGTGCATCAATGCCATATTTCTCGTTAAAAGTAGACGGTGTACGTGCTATTAACTTATCTGTTGACTCAATCTTCCCACTAATCACATAAGGTAGGCCACATTGTCCGTACGAATACACTCCACCCTTTTCTAAAACAATGATTTCATGTCCAGTACTGTTTCGTACAATTTGCATTGCAGCACTCATCCCTGCTGCATCTCCACCAATAATAAGTACTTTCATACTCATCCCTCCTTTCTTTATTTTCCATTTATTACTGATTTTTAAACATGAAGAAAGATTTATCCCCATATAGGGGTAGCGTCACATGCCCATCAAGCTAAAGAAGCAAATTTCCCCCAAAATGAAAAAAACGTTATTCTTTCAGTAAATACTTGAAAAGGATGACGTTTTTTCATGGATCTCTCGCTTTCTGAAGAATTACATTTATTCTCACTTTTGACCCCATTTGATCACATATCATAGTTTAATGTATTTTTGAATTTTAGTAGCTGTTTGCTCTTTAACGGTATCTTTTACGTGGGTATAGATGTTCATTGTCATTTGGATAACAGAGTGTCCTAGACGTTCCTGTATCTCTTATATACTTGCACCAGCCTCAAATAGCTCCTTACTGGTAACAACCTAGGTTAATTTGGTTAGACTGTTTACTGGAAAAACCAAACCATATCAGAGCTACATTACGAAAGGTTTGGTGCTTAATCTTGACACTATTACTTTTAAAAAAGTTAAGTGGTAATCTCAACAGAACTGTTGGAGATAATTTGGGATTATGCCAAAACCTTTTAGGGTGTCAATTATTCTCGTGCAAGGTTGGTGGCATCACAACCACTTTCTCAGCACAGGATGCACAATACTTAGCATATTGGATACAGATTTCTAATGAATCATTGAGCTCCATTGGCCACCAGCGGATTGATCCTGTAGGTGCCTTTGCCGCAAAGGTCTCAATTTCTTCAGGAATTCGACCCACAATCACTACCTCGATTTCCTGAAAATTAGTTTCAATACCCTTTTGGAGAGTTATAAATAATTGGGTATGCTCCTCTAATTCAGGACAGGAGTAAGGAATAGGAAACAATACCGAGACTCTGGTAAGGTCCTCATTGATGATATGTGCAGAGTTCCGTGCAGGGTGATCTATAGAAGTCTCCCATATTCGACTATATGGCAGCACCCCAGGTAATCCCAGTTCTTTTACTCTCTCATAGATTCTCGTATGATAATAACTCATTATCTCCCTTACGAGAATCTGGATCTGCTTATTCCTGAGGAATGTGGAATTATCTCCATTCTCATTTCTATATTGGATATAAAGTAAATCTGGAACAGCTACAAACTTGGTACAAAGAAATGTCCGGACTAACATGTCATAATCGTCCGCTACCAACAGCTCTTCGCGATGGCCACCGATTAAATGGTAGCAATCCCTCGTCCATGCACGAGGATGATTCGGTAAACCGACCAAGTGACGGATTGTATTCCCATTGATGGTTGTTTGTTTTTGCACATTTTGCCATCGATCCATTTCATGCAGCCAGACTCGGTAATGGATACTATATCCATAACCGCAATCCCAGCCATACCAATGAGCATTTTTGCTTCCTTCGTATACCTCTGTACAATCCCCATAAACAAAACCACATTCTGGATGTTGTTGAAATGCGTGGACAATCTTCTCCAGACAGTCAGGAGTTAGCTCATCATCATGATCTACTTCTATAAAAATTTCCCCTGTACATAGGCCTGCTGCATACCTTTTGATTGCCCCTATATGGCCATTTCGCGCATCTTGCCGATATCTTCGCACACGGGGATCATCTAATGGAAGCAAGAATTGGCTGTATGTCTCATCATCATCACCAGAGTCATCAACAATCACCCACTCCCAATTTTGGTAAGTCTGAATCAATAGAGAGTGATAAGGACGCTGAATTTTTTCTTTGGATTTATAGCTGGCTGTAAAAACGGATACTAAAGGAGTATCCGAAGTAAAACGCACAGTGGGAATAATCCTGTTCTCCGAAAGAGGATCAGTATGTTTGAGCCAGCAGTAAAATAAATTAAAAGGCTCAAGGTCATCTGGAGAAGTGAAATGCAGCCAACGACTTCTTTCGTGAATAGGCAGCGCATTAAGTGCTCTAAACTCCTTCCATTCTGCTCCCAAGGAAACATAAATTCGAGGTTTTTTTGGATTAATTTCCAATAATTGATCATCAGGCCCGTACACATACACTGCTATGAGGCTTTCCGCCAGTCTTGTCTTCAGTTCACTCAATTTTACCGTTGAAATCCCCGATGAAACAAATAAATGTGTTGTCAATAAAGGAGTATTATTTGATTGCAAGTTTTTTGCCCCTTTCCTTGATATCATAAAAAAATATAAGTTGTTGCTGTTCTTATGAGAGTTTTCTTTCCTGTAAAATATATATTTTTAAAAAAGTGGAAAATGTCACTGCCATCTATTCACACCCGTACAAATCGCTTACTACTATTGTTTTTAGCCCAAACAAATATGTTATTGCTGACATATTTTAGTGGTAGTGATAAGGAGATGATAAATATGTCGTTTAATGGAAACAGTTTTAAAGGATGCTGTCCACTTTACCCGATTCCAAAACCGCCAAAGCAAAGATGCGTTTGTCCTCCTGGACCACGGGGAGCTATCGGACCACAGGGACCTGCTGGAGCCACCGGGCCACAGGGACCTGCTGGAGGGCCGCAGGGACCACAGGGAGCTATCGGACCACAGGGAGCTATCGGGCCACAGGGAGCTATCGGGCCACAGGGGCCTGCTGGAGGACCACAGGGACCACAGGGAGCTGCTGGACCACAGGGAGCTGCTGGACCACAGGGGCCTGCTGGACCAGCAGGAACAGTATTAGCCTTTGCAGATTTTTTTGCGTTGATGCCTCCTGATAATGCAGTAACAGTTGCTCCTGGTACAGACGTGGATTTTCCGCAAGATGGACCTACTAGCGGGACGGATATTGTCCGGGCTACTGCCGATTCATTTACCTTGTCTGAAATTGGCACTTATCAGGTCTTGTTTCAGGTGAGTGTGGACGAACCGGGCCAACTGATTTTAACTCTCAATGGCGCTGACCTAGCCTATACGGTGGTCGGGCGAGCAACCGGTACTTCTCAGATAGTAGGAATGGCTCTTGTGCAAACATCAGTCATCAATTCAATTCTCACTGTACGAAATCCTGCTGGCAATTCCACGGCACTAACCATTACTCCTCTCGCTGGAGGAACAAGGCCTGTTTCAGCACACCTTGTTATCACGCGACTCCAATAGACGGGGAAAATAAAACCAAGCTGTAGGCTGTAGGGTTAGGTAGCTCGAAATCCACCTACCCCTACAGCCTACAGCTTGTATTTGGACTACACTGCACACAAAAGGTGGTCAATAGTACAAGGGGTAGTACCAGCGAAGCTGTCACCACCCGCAATAAGGAAATGTCAAGATTACAATAAGTTGTTTAAGGGGTCCCGATACATGCTCATCAAGCTAAGTTAAAACAATGCCCCAAAAATGAAAAAACGCTATGCTTATCGTAAGAAGTTTACGAGAAAGGATGGTGTTTTTTATGAATCCTATCAACTCCAGTGAACTGACACTTTTCGCACAAGAATTACAACGCTTTCTATCTCCAATAGTCTTACAAGAAACCGCCAAACAAGTTGGTTTTGTGCAGCGATCTAGTAAGTATCAAGCAAATGAACTCATCGCCCTTTGCGTTTGGCTCAGCCAAGAAGTCGCTTCTACATCGCTTACGCAACTATGTAGTCGGTTAGAGGCTTCGACAGGGGTACTAATGAGCCAAGAGGGACTCAATCAACGCTTTAATTCAGCAGCTGTCGCATTCCTCCGAGAAGTCTTTACTTCACTCCTAACACAAAAACTCTGTGCGACACAATCGCTATCTTCACACATGATTTCTTCTTTCGAACGTATTCGGATCTTAGATGCGACTGTGTTTCAGCTGCCTGATTCCTTCGCCACTGATTATCAAGGCTCTGGTGGGAGTAGTAATACGGCAGGCGTGAAAATCCAATTGGAATACGATTTACTGAGTGGCCAATTTTTAAACGTGCAGCTAGGACCAGGAAAGAACAATGATAAAACATACGGTACAATCTGCCTTGAAACCGTAGAGGCGGACGATTTATGTTTGCGTGATCTTGGTTACTTCGATTTAGGAGACTTACAGGCCATTCATGATAAAGAGGCTTACTATATCTCGCGGTTGAAGCTAAATACACGCATTTATATCAAGAACCCTGAGCCAGAATACTTCAAAAATGGTACGTTAAAAAGGCAAACAGAATACATCCAGCTTGATATGACACAAATGATGTCTGGTCTAACCCCTGGTGAAACGATGGAAATCCCCGAAGCATACATTGGCCAAAATCAGAAGCTTCCAGCACGTGTCATTATCCATCGTTTAACTGATGATCAAACGCAAACTCGCCTGAAAAACCAAGCGATACGTGAAAAGAAGAAGGGCATTGTCATGAAAGATAAAAGTAAACGTTTAATGGGCATGAATGTATATATCACGAATACGTCGCTAGAAGAAATACCAACAAACTACGTGCATTCATTGTATTCACTTCGTTGGCAGATTGAGATTTTGTTTAAAACATGGAAGTCATTCTTTGAAATTGATGAATGTAAAAATAGTAAAAGAGAACGCCTAGAGTGCCATTTATATGGACAACTTATTAGCATTCTCCTCTGTTCTTCTACAATGTTTCAAATGCGACAGCTTCTGCTTGAAAAGAAAAAGCAGGAGTTGAGTGAATACAAAGCGATTTATATGATTAAAGATTACTTTCCGTTACTGTTTCAAGCGATAGCAGTTGGCACAGAAGACCTTTTGAAAATTCTGCATCGCCTTTATCAGCTACTCAAAAAGAACGGTCGTAAATGTCATCGGTATAAGAAGATGACTGTCTTTGATATTCTAGGGGTTGTGTATGAAACGACGGTGAAGCATAGACAAGCTGCCTAGCAAAAAAAATCGCGTTTTAATAGACTTCTTTGGCATGCCTATTTTTCCATCACTCGCTAGTCTTGAAACCAAGATCATTTCGTATCTAGTAATTTAGGTTTTTAGCTTGATGGGCATGGGGTAGCGTCAGGAAATGCGGATTTACAACGCTTAGTAAATTCAATATATAAAAGTAGAATTCCTGTAAAGGAACCGACTTTTAGTATTTTCTTTATTAAACTAAATCACCAGTCCTAATATAAGGTTAGCCAGATTTTCTGGTTGACCTTTTGTTTATGGTTTTATTATTACGATAGTCGGGGTAAACGTCGTACCCTTGGGACTCGATTCCGTCAACTAAACTGTTCACCCCCTACTTGTATATCACCTCAAGCTACCCGTTAGCGTAATAAGGATAATATATTAAACAGTATGAAAAAGATATTGATAAGATATAAGGGCTGCACAAATTAAGACTTTTTTTGGTGATAACCACGTTCTCCATATGGTTGTAACTTTTCTAACCATTTTTCTTCAAGTGCCAACAATGCTTCTTTTTCGTTAAAATAGGGCCCATCATCCTTTTTTAATTTTTCTAGGATGTCAATCTTGAAAGCATCTCTTCCGTACTGGCTCCATTCTTTTTGCAGCTCTTTATTGGTGGTGTACCCATTTGTTTCAAGCATAAATTTTATGCCATTTAGAGTTTTAAAGTTTTTTGTACTTCCAACCAATATTTTATTGTTAATCGTATTCTTTATCTGATAGATTCCCGCTTCAACGGATGTTTCCTTAAATTGTTGTTTCAACTCTTTTCTGCGGTCCATTTTTTCACCTACTCATTTTTATTTACTTTTGTAACCAATAACTAGTTCCATCTGATTTACGGTCTAGGAAACCGTATTCGACTAAATATCTTCTAATTAAAGCATAATCCTCATAAAAGCCTTTTAGAATTTGGTTTAATTCCCGTTCATCATAATGGTAATCCATTTTTAAATGGTTAGAAATTTCTCTTAGGAAAATAAGTTTTTCTACAAATCTCGATATATGCCAGGTGGTACTAAGCACAAAATCTCAATTTTTTTGATTTACATGACGTCTACCTATTTTTCCTCCCTCTATAAATGTTGATGTACCAACGGTTTGAGCCATTGATAGTGCATCAAAAAAATATTTTTCGACAAAGT
>NZ_JABWSY010000010.1:43516-271696 GCF_013396335.1 Bacillus sp. EB106-08-02-XG196 | reverse complement strand
GGGCCCATCTGTAAGTGTCAGCGTAAACCGACTTTCAGCTTTTCCTCATGAGAGGAAAAGGATTATCCGGTATTAGCTCCGGTTTCCCGAAGTTATCCCAATCTTACAGGCAGGTTGCCCACGTGTTACTCACCCGTCCGCCGCTAACCAAGAGGAGCAAGCTCCTCTTGTGTTCGCTCGACTTGCATGTATTAGGCACGCCGCCAGCGTTCGTCCTGAGCCAGGATCAAACTCTCCAAGAAAGTTGATATAGCTCATTTTGTTACGTTGGCTTAGCTTTTATAAAAAGCTAAAAAATTGTTTGTTGACGTTCTTGTTTGTTTAGTTTTCAAAGAGCAATGTCTTAACAACAGGATGTTAGTATAACATTTTCTGTTGATTCGTGTCAATCACTTTTTTAAAAAATATCTTTCTTCGTAATCGACAACAAAAATTATTTTACTTTATTTCAATAATAGAGTCAACCTTTTTTTAAAAATCTTTCATTTGACTAACATCTTATTATTGTTTGTCCCTCTCGGGAATTACTATATTACTATCATAACAAGGAAGAGTCAATACCTTTTTTGCAATTTAATTTTAAGTATAAACACAGGTTTGCAGGTTTAACAAACGTTTGATTAATTTTTTTATAAAAGTTTCTGCTTTTATTTAATCAAACGTTTGATTAGTCCTCATATCAATAATCAAGGAGAGTTTCTCTTATATCATCAATATCTCTCGAATATCTTCTTCAGTAAGAGAAGAAGTGCCTTTATCTTTTGAATCAATAATTTCATCTATTAATTCTCTCTTTTTTTCCTGCAGTTCATTCATTTTTTCCTCAATTGTGCCTTTCGCGACCAATTTGATAACTTGCACTATATTTGTTTGCCCTATCCGGTGTGCCCGGTCTGCTGCTTGTTCTTCTACCGCCGGATTCCACCATAGATCATAAAGGATAACCGTGTCTGCCCCCGTTAAATTAAGACCCGTTCCTCCAGCCTTCAAGGAAATAAGAAATAGGTCACGTTCTCCTTCATTAAAGCGATTTGTAAGTTCAAGACGCTCTTCTGATGGGGTATGTCCATCTAGATAGAAGAAAGGCAGCCCTTGAATCGCCATTTCTCTTCCGATAAGCTGGAGCATTTTTGTAAATTGCGAAAAAATCAACACTCTTCTTCCCGCAAGCTTTGATTCTTCCATAATCCGCAGTAATTGCGCAAACTTTGCAGAACTTCCCTTGTATCCGTCTACAAATAAACCTGGATGACAACAGATTTGCCGCAGCCTCGTCAGCCCGGCGAGGATTTTTATTTTATTTTTCCGAAGAGTGTCTTTATCCAAATGCTTTAGCGTGTCATGCCTTAGTTTCGCTAAATAAGCCCCATAGAGTTTCTTCTGTTCAGGCAGTAATTCTACGAAGTCAACAGATTCAATTTTTTCAGGCAGCTCTGCTAAAACATCTTCCTTCAACCTTCTAAGTAAAAATGGACGGACTCTTCTTGCAATCTGTTTTCTCGTTAAGCGGCTATATTCCTTCAGCCCTTGGAATAGGTCTGGAAATACCACATGAAAAATGGACCATAACTCTTCCAAAGAATTTTCCACTGGAGTACCCGTTAGCGCAAAACGGTAATCCGCCTGTATTCTCTTCACCGCTCTAGCAGTTTGCGTAATCGGATTTTTAAAAGCCTGGGCTTCGTCAAAAAACACAGTATGATAGGTTTGCTTCTCGTACCACATTATATCCTTACGCAACAACGGATATGAGGTAATTACAACATCTGAATCAGAGGCTTGTTTTTGTTGTGCCGCCCGCTCGGATTTGCTTCCATCTATGATGACAGCTTGCATTCCAGGCGCAAATTTCTTGATTTCACTAAGCCAGTTATAAGTTAATGACGCTGGGCAGACAATTAGAATCGGATGCTTATTTTTACGAAGGAGCGGAAGCACCGATAGTATATAAGTAATACTTTGAAGTGTTTTTCCCAGTCCCATATCATCTGCAAGAATTCCTCCAAATCCATAACCGGCAAGAGTTTTCAACCATTTGTATCCCTGGACTTGATAGTCTCTTAAAATTGGTTCCACTAATTCCGGTACCCCGAACTTCATACTACTTGGATTATGGATGGTATCTAAAAACTGACGGAACGATTCCTCAAGTGTAAATGTTGAGTGGTCTTCAACTGAGTCAAGCAGCTTTAATC
This sequence comes from Bacillus sp. EB106-08-02-XG196, assembly GCF_013396335.1. Taxonomy (GTDB): domain Bacteria; phylum Bacillota; class Bacilli; order Bacillales; family Cytobacillaceae; genus Neobacillus. Next base: position 269,501 of record NZ_JABWSY010000010.1, on the reverse strand, counting down.
CCCGAACGATTGGTACATTCAAACCTGCTTCAAGGTCCTCCGCCTGTACAGGTGCTGCCTGTAGAAAGCGTTGGATTTCTTCAAATTCTCGCGTTTCCAATGAGAGGAGCGCACCGTTCCGCAATCGATAATATTTCCTTTTTTCCTCAAGTGCAGATAAAAGCTCTTTTATCTGTTTCTGCGGAATACTATCCATATCAAATTTAAATTCAAGCCAATTCGTCCGCTCTTTTTTTACCTTTATTCTAATCTTTGGAATTGCATTTTCTTTAAAAATCCGGTTCCTGACTGCCGTTGTCGCATAAATTTGTACAAGCTTTTGCAGCTTCGGAACAACATGATATAAAAACTCATACTCCAGCTCTTCGTTATGCAAGAAATAACCACTGTCCGTACTGGCAAATGAGCTTTCTTCCATCAGTTGGAGTATTTGATTTTCCTTTTCAACGTCCCTTATTAATAATGGACCCTTCTGTAATTCTTTGTTCTCCAGCGGGTTAATCACGATATTTTCGTATTGAAACTCTAAACCCGCTAACAGACGATTTTTCAAACGATCCAAATACAGTTTAGCAACTAAAGGCACTGTCCTATAGGAGTTCGATAAATTTTGAGGTAATTCAACCTCGCCGAGTTTCTTTAAACCAGGAACCACACTTTCTATAAAATAATCGATTTGCTCAAGCGGGATCTCTATTTGATTTATTTTCGGATCCTCTAGCATTTCTTTAAGGTCCGCTAATCGTTTGCAATCTGTTTCTTCAAGCCTAATAAACTTGCCCTTATATAGAACAAAGTGATAAGAATCTAGTACGGTTAAATGATCTAACCCTTTAATCCTCAAATGATAACCCCTGCCTGCTGAGGGTCCAAAAGTAAACTTTAGGGGCAGAATTTTTTCCGTTAGAACCAGACCTTCAAATACTTCCCCCTTATTCGCCATTTTCACTAATGGTGTCTTTACTAATAACGACAAGAGCACTTCCCAAGAGGATGGCGGTATGAGTAACTGGTCAGGACTGAACAAATCATCAAAATCGTCAGTCATCGTACTTACATACATTTTTTCATCCCGCAGCACATGGGCTAGGTGTTGAATTACATCATCACTCTCTTTTTGAAAGCAATGATGGTTTGAGTTAAAGGTGAAAGTTTTGGAAAGAACGCTTTGCTTCCCTTCTGTTATATTAGCTAAAAACTGGCGGATATTCTCCACTTTAACGTGTCCGATCTCCATTTCTATTCCTAACAGATTCCGTCCCTTTCCAACCTTCACCGGTTTACATAGAAAATTCACTTCAAGGACTTGTCTATTCTCAAAATGAAGCTGATGGCCGCTTTTTCGTTTAGGCTGATCACGGAAAAGAGTAAGTAATCCAGTGGTCAGCGTCTTTTTAGTTGAAGAATCAACATGTTCATCACTTTGCACAATAGGAATTGTTCCTTGCTGTTGGTGTTCATATATAGCTAGTAAAACAGCTGCGATATGCTGGCAATCGGTTCTTACGGATGCGAGGGTAGGACAACTGCATGATGTTCGCAAATCACCGCTTTCTTCTATATCTACAGTGACATAGAAATCTTCTGTCCCTTTAACACTTGCCTCACAACGCTCAGGACTATAATAATCAAAAAACACTTTACCTGCTCTATAAAAAGAATCTCCTCGTTTAAAGGAGACTGTTCCGCACATTTCTTTAATACGTTTTTGGTGGATTTGTATATTCAAATGAACAGCTCCTCTCTGAGAAAATCCCAATGTAATAATAATGCTCGATTGTTAAATGCAACTGTCCGCCTCAGGTGGACAGTGTCCACGAGCGGTGACAGGCACCATCCTCTGCACCATCCTCTACCTATTCTATAAATTGATAATTTATATTGGAGTTATCAACTAGTTTAAGGTCCTTAGGTATTTTTAGGTAAAGGATGCTTGTTCCTCCATAAAACCTGGTTGAGTGCCTGAAGGGTTTTTCTCCTGTGAATTGGTTGACTGTGAATGCCTGTTGGAATTGGGAGAATTTGAGTTTAACTTTTTCTGGATTCATTATTGTTAATGTTTTTCCATTTAGTTCTACGGTGATCGGTTTTTCTAGTTCAGTAATTTCCATGTTATTTACGCCTGAACGTGTTTTGAAGTGAAGTGCTTCAATTTTACCATCATTCGCCGTTTTTCTCTCAACAATTACTGCTGTACTAATAAGTTCATCGTTTTCGGTTGTAATGTTAAGTTCTCGCTCCTCATAACCAAGACTCCACACCTTGCTGACGAATTTATTATCTATCTTATCGATATTTCCCTTAACCGCTGCTTCATATAACTCTGTGCTTTCTTTATCTATGTCTTGGCTATTATTTATGATTTTGTAGTTTACTTCCTTATAAGGAAGTAAGGGGCTCACACCTGTACAAATTAGGAGTATAACAACATATCCGCCTAGCATCCAGCGTAAACGACTTCCCTGGAGGACTTTTTTCATCCTGCCACTTCTCAAAATTCTAACAATACCTAAGATAATAATTAAGATTATAAGAAAAGGTAAAAGAAAAGTCATTACCGCACCTCCATTCTATTTGATAATGCAATCGAACCAGAAAATAGCAAAACAACAACTACCAGCACCTTCAGAACAAATACTAAAATGGACGGTTCGGTAAATATAAATTGATATAAACTATTCACCCATTCAAAGCCCAATCTTCCCGCTCCGAGAATTCCCGCTCCAATAAAAACTCCAGGGATCAATACCACAAATATTTTGCTTATTTGTACGAGTGTTCCAAAAAAGTACCCGAGCCCGGAAAAGAGTAAGATGTAGAGAATGGTTGAACTGTATCCCATTATTACTTCTAAAAGTGAAGGATTGGCGGAAATATACCCATGGCCGCCAAAGAAGTACATGATAATTTTCATTAATGAGGTTGATAGCATTGCCGTAATTCCACCAATGATACTTCCTGTTAGTAAAAATAGCAGGTTTGAAAGATTACTGCTTAATCGATTGGTTACAAACGTAAAATCATCATTTTTATATGCGGCTGTTGTGATCAGAATCGCTGTAATAAAAGCCCAGATTATAGTGAAAATAATAACCATATCAGCAGAATAGAACTGAATATCAATTTCAATACTTTCACTGCTCGAGCCCATCATTCCAACACCATTAAAAGAGAAAAATACTGCTAATAACTGGATTAAAATGAGCGATGTAAATACTTGTTTATACGCCTTGAATTTATAAGTATATTGCTTTTTAATAATACCCAGCAAACTAGTCTTTGATAAAGACATCATCTATTCCCCCTTTTGTTTTACTCGTTACGTATACACACACATCACTAGCGGATACTGACGTCAGGGAAAGACCCGATGCATTGGCTTGTTGATATTCATTATCAGAAAGGTTATTTCTTACAACCGCATACGTGCGATCTAATCCGATATTCTTCGAATAAATAACCTCTTTATCTTGTGTCCATTCCATCACGTTCTCTGTCAATCCTTGAATGCCAATGGCCCATTCTTTTAATTCACTTATCGGCATATGCAGATGCTCTCTTCCCTCTTTAATGAGCAGAATATCTTCTAATATGTCTTCAATTTCATTTAAGTGATGACTTGATAGTAAAATGGTGCGGGGATAAGCAATATAATCCTTAAGCAAGGCACGATAAAAGTCTTTGCGTACGGCCGCATCCATACCGGTAGTTGGTTCATCAAACATCGTTAAAGCACATCGAGCCGATAATCCTACTATCATATTAAATGTACTTTTCATCCCCTTAGAAAGGTCGTTGTAATAGTGGGTTGATTGGAGAGAAAAATAGTCAAAAAGACGACTGGCGAGCTCATGATTCCATTTTTCATAAAAAGTTGCTGATACATTTAGGATTTCCTTCAATGTTAATGCTGTCGGGAAATTCATTTGGTCATTTATATAGATGACATTGGCGGAAACCATTAAATTATTAAATGGCATTTCTGAAAATACCTTTATTTCACCTGAAGTCTCTCGCAAGAAACCGGCAATGATTTTTAGGAGCGTCGTTTTACCCGTACCATTACGACCTATTAAACCCGTAATCTTATTTTCTTCAATTGTAAAAGATAGATTATTCAATGCCTTTGTTCTACCATAAACTTTGGTTAAGCCTCTGCACTCAATAACATTCATTCCCCTGCCTCCCCCGTATTTACATCCTTTATCATTTGAATTAGTGCCTCTTTGCTTACATCTAACCGTTCAGCTTCCATAACAATATCAATAACTAATTTCTTTAAGGTTTGGCTTTTCCGTTTGTTGATGATAATTTCTTTTGCGTTTGGCGAAACAAACATTCCAAGTCCACGTTTTTTATACAGAATGTTTTCCTCTGTCAGAAGCGTTAATCCCTTCGCTGCGGTTGCCGGATTGATTGTAAACAATTCTGCGAGCTGATATTGTGAGTAAATTTTTTGGTCACTGCCAAAATTCCCGTTCAAAATCTCTCTCTCCAGCCATTCTGCGATTTGCAAATAAATCGGTGTGCTTCCTTCCATATTAATAATCAACCCTTTTCCTCCTTCCTGATATAGTACATTACTGTTGTAATGTACTATATCACATTAATCAAAATAATGACAGTTAATATTGGTCGTTTTTACAATTTAACCCAATAAAAAAAGCCCAATTCCTCTGTGGTTTCACAGGGAACAGGCTTAGATATAGATTTTATACAACCATCCTAATCTGATTTCCAGATGGGTCGCTTACTACAAAATAATCTGTTTCTTTTTGCACTGACGCCCCTAACTGTTGTAGTTGTTGAAGTGCTGTTTCCCGGGCTTCTTCATCAGGAAAAACGAGCGTGTACCAGTTTAGACCTACACTATTTTGAGGTGGAATAGGCGCCCCCACTCCCTGCCAAGTATTAACGGCAATATGATGATGGTATCGTCCTGTTGACAAAAAGACCGCTTGTGGATAATGGCTGACAACCTCGAATCCCAGCCCTTTTGTGTAAAATTCTTCCGCCTTCTGCAAATCTCCTACATGAAGGTGAATATGTCCCATGACTGTCCCCTCAGGCAACCCATTCCATTCAGCATTACCTTCAGCCAGGATACCATTCCCATCCAGTTCTTCTGTCGCCATATCTACCAAACCATTTTTCCAGGTCCATTCCTTAGAAGGGCGATCTCTGTATACCTCTATCCCGTTCCCATCAGGATCAGTAATATAGAGTGCTTCACTAACATAATGATCGGCTGCACCCAACGGGTACCCCGTACCAAGGAAATGACGCAGAAAGACAGATAAGTCCGCACGGCTTGGCAGTAAAATAGCGAAGTGATATAGCCCTGACATCCTTCCTTCTTTCGGTATTACATTTTCCGGCTGTTCAAGAGTCACTAACGCGGTTTTCCCATCGGTGGTTAAAGCAGCTTTCCGGTCTGTTTTATCTAGCACCTTGAAACCCATAATGCTTTGGTAAAAAGTTAAAGCATTATCTAAATTCTTTACTTTAATATTGACTTCGCCGACATAAATATTTGGACTTTGATGAAAACCTTCCATAACCTTAATTACCCCCATTCACTTTTCTCATTATTATTCATTTACCTCAGAAAATAAATTCAGCCCAAAGTCTATTTAGTTTTCCAACCTATAATATACGTAAAAAGTTTTGCCCTTTTGACAGCCTTCACGAAATTTACAGATTATTAAAGTAGTTAATTTTTTCTTAACAAATCTTTACACTCCCTTAATTAACATTAGCAATGAGACTACCTATAATCATAGGAGAAAGTTACTAATTCAACCAAAGGGGAGAATATTTATATGGATCGCCGTTTATTTTTAACATATGTAGGAAGCAGTACTGCTGCTTTAGTTGCCGCATCTTCTGGGATTGGAGCCTTAACAGGAAGCGCAATGACTGGAGACCATTTAATAAATGGACAGCCTTCTGGAAAAGGTAAGCCGCTGACGACACCATTTACACCAGTTAGTCGTACATGGGAAAATGAGATGGTCCTTCCTAAAGGATATAACTACTCCATTATAGCTTCATATGGTGATGTGATTAACTCAGCGGGAGAAAAATTTGGGGATGCAGCTGACCTTACAGTCTATTTTCCAATTGATAGTTTAAAAGGTGGAAACAATTCCGAAGAAGGTTTAATTTGGGTAAATCACGAGTTCCCTGAGCCCGAAAACTATATGAAATTATTAGGAATCAATGAATCTACTTTTACAGGAAACCTCGCAGACTATCCTGAGCTTCTTAAATTGGAAAAAGAAGCTGTCGGCGGTTCTGTCATCCACGTAAAAAAAGAAAAAGATGGATGGAAGCTTGTTGTAGATGATACATATAATCGCCGTGTCGATGGTAATACTCTTATTGAATTAACTGGTCCTGCCCGCGGGAGCAAGTATGTTGGCGGCGCCAAGACTGTAGTTGGTTCACTAGGAAACTGCAGCGGCGGACGTACACTTTGGAATACAGTATTATCCTGTGAAGAAAACACAGAATATGGCGATGATTATGGCTGGCCTAATTTTACCGATGAACATTACGGCTGGGTAGTCGAAGTTGATCCGTTTGATCCAAAAAGAACTGTACGTAAGCATACTGCCCTTGGCCGCTTTGCACATGAAAATACAGCAATGGGCTTAACCAATGATGGCAGAGTCGTAGTTTATATGGGCGATGATAAAAGTGATGCATGCTTCTACAAGTTCATTAGCAGCAAGAAATTCAATCCTGCAAATCGTGAAGCCAATTTCGATATTTTAGAAAGCGGGACTTTATATGTAGCCAGCATGAAAGAGCAAAAGTGGATTGCCCTTGACCATGCAGCCAATTCTAAGCTCCAGGGGCAATTTGCGGATCAAGCTGACGTTTTAACGAATGCACGTGCAGCAGGAAAAGCCGTTGGCGGTACGCTTTTAGATCGTCCAGAAGACGTGGAAATCCATCCTAAGGATGGAACAGTTTTCTTATCGTTAACAAACAACACAGGACACGGTAATTTTCATGGACAAATTGTCCGATTTGCTCCAGCAAATGGTGACCATGCTAGTGAAGCATTCACGTTTGAAGTGTTTGTTGCCGGCGGTCAGCAAAGCGGAATAACTTGCCCAGATAACCTTCACTTTGACAGCAAGGGAAATCTTTGGGTTGTCGAAGACTACAGCGCATCTGAAACGAATCAATATGCTGCCTATAAAAACTGTGGTGTATTCATGATTCCAACTGATGGGAAGAATTACGGAGAACCATTCCAATTTGCTTCAGGTCCAAAAGGCTGTGAAGTAACAGGTCCGTGGTTAACTCCCGATGAAACAACCTTATTCTTAGATGTACAGCATCCAAGCACATGGAATCCATACCCGGGTCAAACGTTTGGCCGCTCTTGTTTGATTGCTGTCCAAGGTGGCAGCTTTAAGTAAAACTATGGAAGGAGCCATTCTCACCATGTTTGTTTGTTCGAACCACGTCAAGGATGCATTAAGCTTAATGTTTGTTCCTCACATTAAAGTAATCTCAGAAGAGGAAAATGTTACTTTCCGCTGTCATCTTTGTAAGAACAGTGCCAAATATAAACTATTTCATTTTGCACATTATAGAAGAACAAACCAAAAAGTTATCTAAGGAGGAAACATTCCATGCTTCAGAACATAGGAATCCCAGGGTTAATTCTCGTCCTAGTCATTGCATTAATCATTTTTGGACCTTCAAAATTGCCGGAATTAGGCCGAGCTGTTGGTTCTACCCTAAAGGAATTTAAAAAATCGACACGTGAATTAGTTTCGGATGATTCCACAGATAAAGTACAGTCCAAAAAAGAAGAAAAAACGATTTAAATGTTATCTAAGGAAGATGCGAGCAGCAGGTTTGTGCTTGCATCTTTTTTTAAGGAGGGAAACCGTTGTCTAAACCACAGGATATGGATCTAATTGGTCATTTCGAAGAATTACGCAAACGGCTTATTATCACACTTGGCACATTTATAGTTTTGCTCATTTTAGCCTTTCTCTATGTTCAAGATATCTATCAATGGCTTGTACAAGATTTAGAGGTTAAATTGGCCATTTTAGGCCCTAGCGATATTTTATGGGTGTATTTAATGCTATCCTGTGTCATTGCCATTGCAGGGACTATCCCTATAGCCGCCTATCAAGTTTGGTTGTTTGTTCGTCCAGCATTAAAAGATTCAGAGCAAAAAGTCACACTAGCTTATGTTCCTGCTTTATTTCTTTTATTCATAATTGGAATAGCCTTTGGATATTTTGTGATTTTCCCGATTGTCTTTCAATTCCTTCTCTCCTTATCGGAGGATATGTTTATGACCTTTTTTACCACAGAAAAATATTTTCAGTTCCTGCTTCATATGACATTGCCATTTGGCTTCTTGTTTGAACTTCCTGTCGTGATTATGTTCCTGACAAGTCTTGGAGTATTAAATCCCTACCGATTGCAAAAGATTAGAAAATACTCTTATTTCGTTCTCATCGTGACGGCCGTTTTAATTACACCACCGGATTTACTATCTGATATTTTAGTTATCATCCCACTTATCTTTCTATATGAGTGCAGTGTTATATTATCTAAGGTAGTGTATAAACGAAAACAGCAACAACTAATCCACACAACTTTATAATCATGCAATTTAGTAAATGAGAGTCAAAGACTAGTGAGCGCCCTGGTCTTTGACTCTCATTTACTTTATTCTTCATTGTGTAAGATTTCACAAAGGGATTGTAACAATCCATCAATTTTTCACGCGTTAAACACTCATTACATAATCAACCAAAGGCATTTCACAGTTATATTCTGTTACAAAGACTCCCAGTTTTGAAACACTTAACCTTAGGGGAACAATCCCTTCCTTTTGCCAAGCTTTATGGAGTTCTTCCAATTGCTCGTCGCCCGTCGTAAAGGCAATCCCACAATCGCCGCCACCGGCACCTGATGATTTTCCACTTCCAAACTTCTCAGCACAATTGCATAATGATTCTAACTTTTCAGTTTCAATGGTAATTTCCGCCTCTTCATTGAGGATTTGCAGTGCCTTGCGATTTTGGGTAAGACTTAAGATGGCTGCGTCACAATCCTTTTTCTCAAAACTTTTAATCATCTGGTTAACTGCAAATGAACTTTTCTCCAAAAAATGTGTGTATGAATCTTGATTTTGTTCACGATACTTTTTGACCTTACTGATCATAGGTGCAGTTCGTGCACTTTCTTTTGTCCAGCCAACCGATAACTTGAGCTTTGGTGGTGGGTTTAATGCTGTGATAGACAAATTCGGCCATGGCTTTTCCACGAGTTTGCATAGACTTTTCCTTCTGCTTAACTCATTTCCGACCCATTGAGGGTTAAAAGAAGAATAAGCCAGCCACCCTCCAAATGTGGACGCAGCGATATCCACCCCTGATCCACTTTTTTGGGTTTTTAAATGAGCTATGGCAGCAAGTTTGAAAATATGAGTAAGCTGCGGCTCTATTTTCCCTTCATTATGCAGGGTTAAAATGGCTGAAATAACAGCTACAACAACAGCCGCACTTGAGCCAAGCCCATATTTTTTTCCAGTAGCATGGTCGTCAAGTTCACTTTTAATGGTTAGATGAAACGGACGTAATGTCACCGATTTTTCTTGTAAATATTGATTAACTACATTTATTGAATTTTGGATAAATCTTAAACGTTGGTCTGAATGAATAAATTTGTTCCCCATGTCCCATGTAATAGGCTCTAATCCGTATTTAGGAATGGAGAGCTGATTCTGAATGCTAGGTTCAATATAAGCGGTAATAAAACGGTCGACAGCGACAACAATCGCCTGCTGATTAGGCTCAAGAACAGCATACTCACCAGCAATTAACAGTTTCCCCGGTACTTTTACACGATAGCTTGTATAGGCCATTATTATTCATCCCCTCATAAAATGTCTTTTCAAAACCTTATCGACTTTTAATTATAAATACATTACTCCTGGACCTGGATGGCAAACATGTATATCCTGTACATCGGATAAATTGATCAACGCATCATATACAAGCAGTTCATCCTTTGGCTGGCAAAGAACCTTAACATTTGGACCGGCATCAATGGTGATATATGCCTGTATACCTATTGTACGGAGGAATTGAACCTCTTGGATTACACCTAGAGTTGCTCCGTTCCAATACATGAAAGGCGGGTTAGCTCCTAGTGTTGTTGCATGCATTTTTAATGCATTTGCCTCTATAATCTCTCCCAAAATTTTAAAATCCTGCTTTCTTATCGCTACTTTAGCGTTAAGAAAATCTTGTTCAACACCTTCTAACCAGCCAGAGTAAAAGGGTGATGTTTCCACCGTTCGTTTCATCCCCTCTCTACTACTTACCAATTTGGGTTCAGTGTTTAATTGCACTGAAAGAATACTTAGATCCCAAGTTTCTTCACTTTTAATAGGCTTGGCGAAGGAATCCGTTCCATCAGCTTTTTCACCTTTTTCCCATTCCACGTAACCGCCATAAATTGACCTGCAGGCAGATCCCGAGCCTTGACGGGCTAATTTTGATAATTCCTTCCCATCTAACTCTAAACCAAGAGCTTTTGTTGCAGCCGCCGTTAATGAAGCATAGCCTGAGGCAGAGGAAGCAAATCCAGCCGCCATTGGTACATTGTTTGTAGTGGTCACGACCGCTTTAAAATCCTTCCCAGAGATTGCCCTAATTCGGTCAAGAAAACGAGAAACCTTGCTTATTTCCGAATCACTTGCAAGTTGATTATTGATAACAAACACGTCAACAGTGAGACATGAACAAAATTCAACGGTTGTCGTTGTATTGAACTTATCCAGTGTAATGGAAAGGCTGCTGTTCATTGGCAGGAAAAGTTCCTCATCACGTTTTCCCCAATATTTTATTAATGCAATATTTGTAAAAGCTCGTGCTGTTGCTCTCAATTTTTAACTCCCGCCTTCTATGTTTTTATTTTCTGAGTTTCCAAAGGAATGGCCACTCTATACCTAACTTTCAACAGAAAAATACCAGGTGTTTAATGCCCCCGCCTTCATCAATGACTTGGCAATTGCCTTTGCATTCGCCAGATTATGCGCAAGAGCTATAATACAGCCGCCCCGACCTGCACCCGTTAATTTTGCACCAAGTGCTCCTGCTTTTCGTGCGACATCTATAAGTCTATTAATATCTCCATTACTGACGCCAAGGTCTATAAGTCCAGATTGTGCTGAATTAAATAACTCCCCTAATAACTTCATGTCCCCATCATAAAGTGCTTCTCTTGCCTCAAGTGTAATCGCACCAAGCATGTTCAATGCCTTTTGCGTCATTTCCGGTTCAGCTAATACCTTGTCCCTTACACTTGATACTGCACCATGTGTATCAGAAAAATTCCCAGTATCTGCTACTACCAGAAAAAGGGGACCACCAATTTGTAATGATTCTGTCTTTCCTTTTTGAAACCAAATTGGAAATTGACTAAAAGCTGCTGCCATGTCAATCCCGCTAGGGTTTCCATGAGCGAACTTCTCAGCAGTGTGAACAAGGGACATTAACTCTTTAGGTTTGGCTTTTTGCCCATAATAAGCAAACAAGCTTTTTACAATCGCAATGGCTATTGCAGCACTCGATCCTAAGCCTCGACCAATTGGGATGGAGGAATGAAGTCGGATCAATAGCCCTTTTGCTGGTTGATTTAAGTATTCTAATGTCTCGTAAATACACGTAGCGATTCCTTGTAATTTTTTCGGTATCCCACTAAGTGGGCCTTCATAGTACTCACTAATAAACATAATTTGTTCATAACTTCCTTCAACTGCTGATGCCACCTCTAACAATGGAAAAGGAAGTGCAATCGCGGGCATCCCATAAACAACAGAATGTTCACCAACTAAAATTAATTTACCGTGTGCATTGCCAATTGCGTATTTTTGAGCTGTCTGAATCATCTTTATACATCTCCAATTAACCAACTATTTTAGTGATAATCCAGGGAGCTGAGTACAGCACCATAAATTGAACACCATAATTTATACCCCAGCGATGAAGCATTCCAGCCACCAGCGCTATTAGGAGAACTCCGCCAATATTAATCCAGCCTGCGTCCATGTATGCCAGTAATAACACCAAGCTAATAAACAAGCCTAATAATGCTTCATGCGGGATTTTTCTAAAAACAAAAGCGCAAATTTGCTGAGAGTACTTTATCGTAACAAAGTAGGTGATCCCTAATGCTGTCACAGCCCCAATGATCGTAGCCCAAACAAAAGCAGAATAGGATAAGATATGGTGCATATTATGCTCTAGCGTGAAAACCGGCGGAGCATTAAATAAGGCATTTGCTGGACCGATAGCCATTGGTGATAGCGGAATACCTAATGCGATTAAAGGAATAAGCGTTCCGGCGATATAGGTTGCATTTGCTAAAGCTTCCATACTGACAATAGCAAGGGATGCTTTCTTCACCGGATCTTTCGTTCGACTTGAGATTACCTCTCCTAAAAAAATGGTTATCCCAACCGGACTCATAATGAACGTAAGGGACCCTATTAGAGAAGAAAGTGTACTCATTCCTAACTCTTTTTTCGTTAAAATTTTGAATGGATTTGGAAAACCTTTTGTGTCATTCGATTTATTTAATAAGATTGTTTTTTTATCAAACCGCTCTAGACTATTTCTTTTCTCTTTATTTAACAGTTCAAATAATGTCAAAATAACTGGCCCGATTGTAATTCCTAGGAAGTAAGAAACAAATACATTGGTTCCTTCTGGTACTGCTCCCACTCCCCAATATAGATGGCGAAGACCTTGTATCAATAATGCAAATGGAATAATCGTGGCAAGTGCCAGCCATCTGTTCTTACACATAAGTGCTAAGAATACGGCACCTATGAAAAATAACGGATTTGCATATTCTTTAATAACATCAGCAATCGGTATTAATGCATTGGCTAGAAGTAAACTTACTGGTACTGCCACCAAGGTTCCGATCACGGAACCTGAAGCCATTTTGCGAATACTGACATCCGACATTCCATGTTTTTTTAAAATCATTGCGTGTTCGACCATTGGGGTTGCCATTACTCCTCCAGGGATTCCTGCAACTGCAACTGGAATCGAATCGGTTAGTTTGCAGGCAACAATCGCTGATATAAAGAAGGTCAACACAATTGCAGGATGGAACCCCGATAGAACTAAGACTAAAATGACTGGTGCGATCGTTGCCGTTTCATCCGTTCCTGGCGCAATACCAATGACCGTGTAAGCTGCTGCAGCCAACAATGCGGCAGCCACCATTTGCAAAATTAATGTTGAATCCAATTCCTTATTCCTCCCTTTGTACCTCTTGAATGATTCTCTTTGGTTTTATTAACAAACTGGATATAATGAAACCGATGAAGGCCCCTATTAAGCCATAAAATAATGGTTTAGGAGGTTCATTGGGGGCAATGAAATATCCGCCAAGTGCGGTGGTACTGCAAATAAGTAAGGATAGAACCAGGCTTCTAATATTTACGAGATCCTCCCAAACCTCAATGTTATCTGCACTCGTTTCCCTTTTTATTGAAGGATTTCCCTTAATCTTCAAACACGCCAACTCCTTTACCCCTAAAGGCATTTAAATAAAACTATGACACTAACTATCTATAGCCCCATTATAGTGATAATGATTATCATTACTAATTGATCTTGGTCAAGTTTTAAAATTGTTTTTTCAAATAAAAAAAACTACCAAGAAACCTTCTTGATAGTTTTTCATACTCTTTTTTTAAACAAGGAGTAGTTCATCTAAATCGATAATTTCAATATTCTTATTCGACTTTTGTTTGATATAACCACATTCTTCTAGATCGGTTAACTTCCGACTAATGGTTTCAGGAGTAGTCCCTAGATAGGAAGCTAAATCCTTTTTACTCATAGGTAATACAATCTCCATGGTCTGCGCTCCGGAATCTAAGCATTCTGCCAAGAAAAGTGCAAGCCGGGTTTCAACCTTCTCGGTCGCAAACCGTGTTGTTTGTTTTTCTGACTGCTCTAATCTTTTCGAAAACTCTGCTAGGATTTTTAACGATATGGAAGGGTATTTCAGTAGAAACTCTTGTAATTCAGAACGTTTGATCATACAAACTTGCGTTTCTACCATAGCTTCTGCAAATGATTCGTGGAGTGCCTCGTTAAACAATGCAAGTTCACCGGTGAAATCACCTGGATTCAGAATACGTACCAACTGCTCTTTACCAGAATCAGACAGGCGATAAATTCTAATTTTTCCTTTATTTACAATATAAAGAGAGTCGGATTGGCTGCCTGCCTGATAAATTATTTCTCCTCTTTTATACGTAACAGATTTGGCCGTCTTCATGATTTCATCCATTTGTTCCTCTCGTAAGTGATTGAATATTGGAACCAATGAGACACACGAATTGTAATTTCCTTTGCAATGATTTTGGTTATGGACTTCAGAATGACAATCCTTAGAATTCATCTTTTACACTCCTTAAACGAACGTTACTATGCAGCATTGACAGCATTGAGCTCTACAAAAACACTCTTTTTGATATAATTAAATCTTAATAATCTCATCGCATTTAAAATAACAATCAATACACTAGCCTCATGAATGAACATACCGACTGCCAAATGAACGGAACCAAATAAAACGCCAACTAATAAAACAAATACAATCAGTATTGCGAGGAAAGTATTTTGTCTCATATTCCGCACCGTTGCTTTTGATAAGGCGTAAGCATGGGAAAATTGCATCAATTTATCAGCCATTAATACAACGTCTGCCGTTTCCATTGATATATCTGTACCGCCTTTACCCATGGCTAACCCAATATCAGCTGTTGCAATAGCAGGTGCATCATTAATACCATCTCCAGCCATCGCAACAATATGCCCCCTTTCTTTTAATTCCTTCACGTATTTTACTTTGTCTTCTGGCAATAGTTCTGCATGGTATTCATCAATGCCGAGCCTATTGGCTACTATCTCAGCCGTATGTTGATTGTCGCCAGTCAAAATAATCATTTTCTTTATACCGCTGTTTCTTAATTCAGTTAATGCCTGTACAGCGTCCTCACGGATTTGGTCAGCAATCGAGATGATACCGCAAATTTCTCCATCCACTGCAACAAAAATAGCGGTATATCCTTCCTTTTCCTGAGCTAATGCATAATCGGATACTTCCTTGATGATGGTGATTTTATCCGTTTTCATTAATTTACGGTTACCAACAGACATGGTATGCCCTTCAACCATTGCCCGGATTCCATTTCCTTTAATCACTTCTCCATTTTCCACAGTTCCTATTTTTAAACTTCTTGCCTTTGCTTCATTTACAATGGTTTGACCTAAATGATGTTCTGAAATGGTTTCAGCCTGTGCAGCCAATCGGAGCAGGTCGTTCGTATCTAGATTATTAAACACCTTAATATTTGTTACTTCAGGTTTTCCCTTTGTGAGAGTTCCCGTTTTATCAAAAACAATGGTATCTACTTTGGAAAGGCTGTCCATTACCTCTCCACCTTTAATAAGCACACCTTTTTTCGCACCATTTCCGATGCCTGCGACACTTGAAACTGGAGCACCAATAACTAAAGCGCCAGGGCAGGCGATGACTAAGAAGGTGATCGATAAATGCAAATCTTGGGTTATTACATATACCAAAACCGATAACAGTACTACTGCAGGTGTATAAATACTGGCAAACTTATCAAGAAATTTCTCTGTCTTCGATTTTGATTCTTGTGCTTCCTCTACAAGCTCAATAATTTTCGCAAAAGTGGTATCATCCCCGACTTTTTCTGCAATCATTTCGATATAACCATTGTCGACAATGGTACCACTAAAAACTTTATCTTCTATATTCTTTGCTGCTGGAATGGATTCACCGGTTACAGCGGCTTCATTCAAGTAGGCTTGTCCAGATACAATTCTTCCATCAGCTGGGACCTTTCCGCCGGAACGAATAATAATACGATCTCCTGCGACGACTTCTTCAACTGAAATGGATATGGTTTTACCTCCACGATTAACAATTGCCTCTTGGGGTGCCATATCAATTAATTCTTTTAGAGATGACCGTGTTTTTTCTAATGTTCGAGCTTCCAAATAGTCACCAAATAAGAATAAGAAAGTAACCACACTCGATTCGGTATACTCCTGTAAATAAAAAGCTCCTATGACTGCAATACTCACTAATAGGTCTATACTGAAGACCTTCATTCGCAGTGCTTGGTATGCTTTAATAAATATTGGAACACTAGCAAAAATAGTTGCGATTAATAGAAAAAGATTCTTTATGTCATCGTTGTTTAGTAGACCCGATATAAACCCCGTTACGATTAATAGAAATGAAAGTAAGGTAATATAGTTTTTATATTTGTTAATTGTATAAATCATTCTATCCCCACCTATTTGTTCTTAAGATACTTCAATAATAAGGATTAGGAAATTTTAGAGGTCAAAACCTCGTAGCCTAATTTTTTGATCTTCTCCTCTATTTGACTCGCATTAACTAGAACTTCATTAAATTCTGTTTTCACCTTACTTGAGTTGAATATCACTTTAGCAGATTCAATACCCGCTGTTTTAGTAAGAGTTGTTTCGATTTTCTTGATACAGGACGGACAAGTTAAAGTTTCTAATTGAAATAATGCTTTTGCCATTTTTTATTTCCTCCTTGGTTTGTTATTATGTCTTCACTTTAATTCAGATGGTTAAGAAAAGACTTGACCTAAAACAAGCTTTCATATTTTCACGTTATATAATTCATCCGTTAATTTAATATCAAAGATTATATTTATTGAATGTTTACAAAGCAGATTAAAGTTGTGGTCTGATTCACTATCCTCGTAAATAGAATAGTTTAGGACTTCTATTTGAATAGTTAAAGGGGATGTTTTCATGAAGATTCAACGTCTTGGACATGCAATGTATGTTTTGAAAAGTAAGGAAGGAAAAAATTATTTAATTGATCCTTTTTTTGATTTGAATCCCGGTTTTCCTGAAGAATTAAACAATGCAAGCTTCTATCATTCTATTGACTGTGTTTTTCTAACACATGGTCATTTTGATCATACGAGTGGTTTGCTGAAAATACTAGAACACAAACCAGAGATTATGATTATCGCCCAATATGAACTTGCATTAATTCTTCTTCAACAAGGGATTAAAAATGTCCTTCCTATTAATTTCGGTGGATCGGTATCGTTTGACGATGTAACCGTAACAATGGTTCAGGCAAGACACTCTTCCTCGTACGGGGAAACAACAGGTACTCCGGTATATGCCGGGGAGTCTGCGGGATATATTTTTGACTTTAAGGATGATTATACTCTCTATCATTCAGGCGACACTGCCATAATGGCAGACATGAAGCTCATTCAGGATGTTTATCAGCCTGAAATCGCCATCCTCTCTTCATCCGGACACTTTACCATGGGCCCGAAAGAAGCAGCATACGCGGTTAGGTATCTATTAAACGTTAAATATGTAATCCCAAGCCACACCTTCCCAACAAACGAAACAGCTGCATCCCCAGAATCATTAGCCCAATTACTGCAGGCCTTCCCTGTAATCGAATTTATGATCGACAGGGACCACGAGGTAAAAGAACTTCTAAAGGATTATAAAAAGACAGAAGTAATTTCACTAGCCTATGGAGAAGAACGAGAATTTGTTAGAAAGAAATAAACAGTGCCTGTCACCCTGGTGACAGGCACCGTCCGTGGACACTGTCCACCTCAGGCGGACAGTTAACCAAAAAAAGGATACCGCCAGCGGCGGTATCCTTTTTTTGGTTACTAGCTTACTCTTACTCTTAACGTTCCTGATTTAGATAAACCCAGGCATATTGCGCGTAGAGTTCGGCGCCCGTGGTGAGGGCGTCTTCGTCAATGTTGAATTTGCCGTGATGATGGGCCCATTCTGTGTCTTTTTCTGGATTTCCACTGCCGACGAGGGCGAAGCTGCCTGGTGCACGGGTGAGATATTCACTGAAATCTTCCCCGCCCATAGTTGGTTTTTCGTTATACACCACATCTTCCCCAAATGCTTCTGCGGCAACCTTTTGAACTAGTGTTGCACTGTATTCATCGTTTATTACTGCTTGCGTCCCACGGATGTATTCCACTTTAGCAGTTGCACCGTATAGTGCAGCAACCTGGTCTGCGTAATGCTGGAGCTGCGTTTCAATATGATCTCTCGTTTCAGGGTGGAAGCAGCGGACTGTTCCTTCGATTACAGCATTTTCTGCAATGACATTAAACCTTGTTCCGACAACCATTTTCCCAATTGTCAAAACAGCAGGATGCTGGGCATCAATCGTTCTAGAAACAACGGTTTGTACATTCATAACAAAAGATGAAGCTACAATAGCAGTATCAATACATGCATGAGGCATTGCACCATGCCCGCCTCTGCCTTTGAATGTCACTTTAAATAAATCTGCGGAAGCAAAAGACGGTCCTGGTGTGCAGGATACTTTATGCGTCGGCATCTGTGACCAAATGTGGATGCCAAAAACGTTGTCTACTCCCGCCATTGCTCCCTGTTCTACCATTACTTTCGCTCCTTCTGCTACTTCTTCAGCCGGCTGGAACAATAAACGTACATTACCTGGTAATTCTTCTTTTATTTCATTTAACGCTTTTGCTGCAATCATTAGCATTGCTGTGTGTGAGTCGTGTCCACATGCATGCATTTTTCCATCTACTTTTGAAGCATACGGCAGATCCTTGTTCAGTTCCTCAACCTGCAAGGCATCCATATCGCCTCTTAACGCAACCGTTTTTCCAGGTCTCCCCCCTTGAATTTCCGCAATAACACCAGTTGGCTCAGTCTTTCTGTATGAGATTCCTAAATCATCAAGATACTCACAGACAAATTGAGTAGTCTTGAATTCCTCCCAGGATACCTCTGGCTCACTATGAAGCTTCCGACGTAATTGTGTTAGTTCTTCACTATATGTTTGAATCGCTTCCTTCATTTTTTCATGAATCATTTCTATTTCGCCTCCGTTAACCTTTTGGCTGCCTCATATAGAATATGGACTGCATTTGCTAGATGGCGTGAATCGGACCATTCCTCCGGACAATGACTTAGACCCTCCTTACTCGGAATAAAAAGCATGCCTACATTTGTAAAATCAGAAAAGACCATCGCATCATGACCTGCACCACTGTTAATTGAACACTTAGGTATATCAAGTTCACTGCTCTTTTTCTTTAACAAAGAGACAATATCCTTGTTCATCTGTTTAGGTTGAATATATAAAAGCTGCTCCACACTTACCTCAATACCCTTATCACAATACAAATCTGCCAAGCTTTTTACATTTTGAATCACATTCAATACGTGTTCTTCCTTACCAGAGCGAATGTCTACAGTAAAAACTACTTCATCTGGAATAACATTCGCCCCATTTGGAAAGACATTTAATCGGCCGGTTGTAACAACTGTACCTTCTCCCTCCGAATCTGCAAGTTCGGGGAACTGTGTAATCATCTTGGCAGCGGTAACTAACGCATCCGCTCTCCGGTCCATCGGTGTAGTACCCGCATGCCCCGCCTTCCCTTTTACCGTTACTTCCAATTGTGTTAAACCAACAATCGCTTCAACCACACCAATCGGAATACCTTTTTCTTCAAGGATAGGACCTTGCTCAATATGCAATTCTAAGTATGCTTTCATGGTCTTGGGGTCTCTTTTTTTCGGAAGATCAGGATCAAGCCCAATTTCCCTCATCGCCTCAACTGCGTAGATGCCATCTTTATCTTTTAAACAATTAAAATCTTCCTCATTTAGTAAGCCTACAATTCCACGCGACCCCATCAATCCTCCGCCAAATCTTGAACCTTCTTCTTCCACAAGGGCAATGATCTCTAACGGATATTTTGGTGTTAATTGATGCTCAGCAAAAAGAGCTGCTACTTCAAGTCCCGCTACCACTCCCGCTGGACCATCATAGGAGCCGCCATTTGGAACGGAATCAAAATGGGAACCAATCAGAACACTTGGAGCATCCTTTAATGTTCCCTCAAGCTTTCCAAAAATATTACCAAACCCATCTTCACGAATACTTAGACCGTATTCCTTCATTTTTGCTTTTATATATTGGCGTGCCTGCAAATCCTCAGGACTATAGGTAAGGCGGGTAGTACCTTTACCCGGTGTTGCGGTAAAGGTACTCAATGTATCTATATGGCTTTCTACTCTGCTCTGCACAAGTTCAAGATTAATATCAACTCTTGTTTCCATTTACTACAATTCCTTTCTTACAAGAATCCTACAAAGATACCTGCTAGTACGACTGACACCATGGTTACCGTTATGAAGCCTCCAACTAACATAGGAGGGAGCATATGGCTAGTCAGTATTTCTCTTTCCTTTTCATCTTCTGTTAAGGATTTAATAACCTCGTTTGTGATAATGTAATCGGCTGGAAATCCATATAATGCAGTCAGTGAAACAGCGAATGCCATATCTTTACTAACTTTTAGAATCTTCCCTACTATGAAGGAGAAGATGTACATCCCGATTACCCCTAATACGATAGTGCCGATAAGTGGGTAAATAATCTCAAGCATCATGCTTGGTGTTGCTTGTTTTAATCCGTCAAAAATAAAGAGCATGAGTGCTACAAGGGCAAATCCAAAACCATTTGCTTTTTGTAAAACCTGCTTTTCTAGGAATCCAACACTTGTTGCGATTACCCCGAACAATAAGCAAAGAACAAACGGGCTAACTGTAACAACAGGTGCTAATAGCGTTGAAGTTAGATAGGCAAGGTATGCAACCAATGATAATCTTAAAAACTTAAAGAAGTCTGTATTATATTTCTCTGGCAAATTTTTAAAAAGCTTTAATTCAGGCTTGATTGCTGCTGTTGCCGCGACTTCCGCTGCAGCCTCACCCTGTGCTTCTGCTGCAAGCTGTCCGCTGCGATATTGTTTCAGAAGTCTCTTTCCTTCCTTTTTCAAAACGATGGAAGTGATCGGGTATCCAGCAAAACCTTGCATAACATAAATGACGATAGCAAAAACAGATAAAGTAGCAAGACCCGCTTCCTTCGCTGCCTCTGACATAATCAAGGCCGATACGACACCGCCAACCAAAGGAGGAATAGCGACGACAATTGTCTCAAAACCAAATATGAATGTTCCAACTCCAAATAGAACAGCGATAATTCCTAAAATACCTGATAGAGCAATTACGATCGTTTTCCACTGATTTTTCAATTCCTGAAGTGATAATAAAGTTCCCATATTCGTAATTAATAAATACATCATCATTACCGCTACAACGGGCGGTACACCTGCTAATGCAACGATGTCCTGCGGGAAGAAAGTCCAATATCCTAAAAGGAACAGTACCGCACAAACGAATATAGAAGGTACCCATGCCTTTGTTCTTACTGCTACTAAATCTCCGATAAATAAAATGGCCATTAGAATGACTAAAGCTAACATCTGCGACATATGAGTTCCTTCTTTCTTGGATGTATTTGTAATCCCTTGTCTTACGAAGGATTAAAGTTGATACTAGAATAATAATATAATTATACTTTTCAGTCAATTTAAATAATTGGAAATTTTCAAGTAACCGTTTTCATGCTGTTTGTTACCTTAAAAATATACATTTTACTATTCTAGAAAATAGTTGAATTATTCTACAGTAATAATCAAACAAAAAGACGCCCCCAACCAAATGATTGAGGGCGTCCTTTTGGAATTAATTGACGATCGGAACAAAAATTTTCTCATACTGATAATCTAAATCTACTTCATTTATTCTAATAACAGAGGCATTTTCTACTGGTTTAAACCTTTTTAAGTCCTCAATAGGCCAATTCATCAAAAAGGTTAGAAGCATATGAATAAAGGCAGCATGTGAGACAATGACAACATTTTCATACCGTTGCTGCTGTTTCACCCGCTCTACCACCGTATTCATGAACATCGTTGCTCGTAAGTACACATCTGCTAATGACTCCCCGTTTTGGAAACGAAAATAAAATTGACCTGCCGCCTTGAATTCTTTCTTCTTTTCAGGAGTGCGATCGGTAAAATCATATAGATTGCCAAGCTCCCACTCTCTTATTAATGGATTTTCGAAAAACGGAACACTTTCTGGCAGTGCGGAATGAATCGCTTGAGCCGTTTGTAATGTACGTAAATAAGGAGAACTGTACAATACCGTCTTTGGGGTGACGATAGTTTTGAAAAATTCAGCCGTTACCTGTGCTTGTTTGTGCCCGAGCTCTGTTAAACTATGCTGTGAATCATGAGTATGTGCCATCACTGTTTTGTCCACATTATGCTCTGCTTCACCATGTCGGATGAGATAAATATTCAACCATTCCCAGCCCCTTCTACTTTCTACTACCTCTATTCTACTTCAGCTAACAGCCCCATTGCCTTGTAAACGTTCGACAACCTTCTACATATGCAAAAAAAGGCACCCTCCGTTAGGAAGGTACCCCTTTATAAATTATTGAAGAACGTACGGATTACGTCGGCTCCCCCAATAAAGGTTCCAAATGAACCTCCAATGTTGGTTAGGATGATCACCAGCAGGACCCTTGTAAATTTATTACGCCAAAAGCCTTTAAGCGAAAAAACATCTTCCGATAATGTTTCAAAGTCTGCCACACTTGGCCGTTTGATGTAGGCTTGTACAATCCCCGAAACCCAGCCTGCGGCAAGTAAGGGATGTAAGGTAGTAATAGGTGCTGCTAAAAAGGCTGCTAAAATAGCCAGTGGGTGTCCGAATGCAGCAGTTGCACCAAGTGCAGCCGTAATTCCAGTCCAAAGTATCCAGCTAATCGCTTGATCCATACCTGCTGATGGATTGAGAAAAAAGGTAAACGCCATAATTGCAACAATTAACACCGGGATTGCCCAGCCGATAATTTGCGGCGTTTTTGATTTTGGTTTTGTTTTTGTGAGAGCTTGTAAGTCCTGGTCATTGTGAATCTCTTTTGTGATTCCTGGAACGTGTGCCGCTCCTAGAACTGCCACCACTTTTTTCCCAGGTGCTTCTTTAATTTTTTGAGCTAAGTATTGATCTCGTTCATCAATTAAAGGCTTCTTTAATTTAGGAAACGCCTCTGAAATTTCAGCAAGCGAAGCATTCAATGTATCTTGAGTCTTCATTTTCTCAAGCTCTTCTTCTGAAATGGTTTCTTTATTGAAAATACTATAGATAATTGACGTGAGCAGCTGGGCTTTTCCCCAGACACCAACATTCCCCCAAATACGAGAGAAGGTAATTTGGATGTTACGGTCGGCTAAAACAAGCTCAGCCCCTATTTCCTTTGCCGATTCAATCCCTTGAATCATTTCTTGCCCCGGTTTAGTATCAAATTGCTTGGCTAAGCGGTTTTGAAAAGATGAAATGGCAAGATTCATGATTAATAATGTAGCCTTCTTTTCTTTTATAACCTTGAAGATATCCATTTCTCTCCATTTGTTGCCGTCCATAATCGACTTGTAGCGTTGGTCATCCAATTCGATACAAACAGAATCAGGACGTTCTCGGTCAATGACCTCTTTTACCTGCTCTACGCTTAGTTTGGAAACATGCGCCGTCCCAATTAATATAATTTCTTTTCCATCCAAATCAATTCTGGTTATATTTTCTTCCGTCATAATCTACTTCCTTTGTAAAAATATACTTATACAAATGTCTATATCTTTATAATGACGGACAGCCAGCAGAATTTCAACAGAAAGAATACTGACACACAAATTCAAATATAAATTATAATTTATTTGATTTGGTAAATATCGAGGTGATCCTAATTCAACAGTTACTTTTGCTGCAGCGGGTAATCGATTATATTGAAGAACATATTAAGGACGAAATAGACCCAGAAAACTTAGCAAAAATGGCGGGATATTCCCCATACCATTTTTATCGAGTTTTTCAGAAGCAAACAGGTTATACACTGATGGACTATGTAGTAAAAAGAAAGCTTCAATACGCATTACACGAATTAGTAAATGGGAAAAAAATTATCCAAATTGCGTTGGAATACGGATTTGAAACCCATGCTGGTTTTACTAAAGCCTTTAAAAAATGCTTTGGAAGCCCTCCTAGTCTATATAAGATTCATTGTCCCAAATCACTGCCGCAAAAATTAGATTTGAACAGCATTCATCAAAAGAACACGGGCGGCATCGTAATGCAGCCTATGATCGTGAATAGGCCGTCCTTCACGGTTGCTGGTAAAACATTCTCGATAAATATGGGAAATGTATCTTATACAAGGGATGCACCTGCGATTTGGGAGCAAGAAGGGCTGGCAGACGGTTCTATCGAAAGATTTCTATATCAAACACTATCCCCTAAAAAACATGGGGAGTACTGTATAAATTTAAGTCCTTCAGCCATAGAAGATAAGTTTATCTATTTATTTGCTGTAGATTTGAACAAAGATACTTCAATTCCAGATGGGCTGACATCATTACAAATACCAGCAGCTACTTACGCTGTGTTCAGAACTCCGTTGGTTGAGGTTGAGATGTTTGCTTCAGCGATCAAAGGAACATGGAATTATATAGTAGAGGACTGGTTTCCACAATCTTCTTATAAAATGGATGAAGAGGCATATGACTTTGAATACTATGATGAACATTGCCATTACTGGGATTACGACAAAGTCTATATGGAGATTCACATTCCAATCAAAGAAAGAGAGTGAATACTTTAACGAGTTCCGTTTCCTATCGCCAAAACTGAATTTACAACTAAAATGTCAAGCAAAATGCATATGAATTCACACCGCTTTTTGCGGTGCTTGTGCTATGCAAAAAAATAGCCCAGACCATATGGACTAAGCTATTCATCCGTATTTATTTCGTAGCTATTTAAACTAAACTTCCCCATAGTTGAAAAATAGATAGTATTAAATTTCTTTTTCCATCAAAACATTTGTAGTCTGATAACCTCCTCTTGCTGGCTTTGTATGACCAAAAACGTGCAGACCTATTTTTTTCATTCCCAGTTTCTGTCCATTTTCTACTATGAATTACCACATCCAAGTACCTTTTATTATTGCATTCTTTTTAACCCATATAAACACTATCACATGTTCCAGCTATTGGTTCATAAAAACAATGTTCTTTAAATTGACCAGATTGAGGTTGATCGTACCATGTAGGAGGACACCCTGGCGCCGTTGGATTAAAATACCAAAGAGCATATTTCGCTGGATGATCTCTCCAACTATCAATATTTTGTTGGGCTAATCTTCTTTCAGAAGTTCTTGATCTTTGATAAAATACATTCCCTTTTTGCACTGCTTCAAAAGAATAGTTTCCTCCTTGCACTTGAAATATTACATCATGAATATTGTTTACATCTTTGAAATCTAAGCATTGTGCTACAACACGATTTATTATTACATTTCCAACATATAACATTCCTTGCTTTCCTTCGCCTTCTGCTTCTGCTCTCATCATTCTTGCCATTTCATCTACATCAGTACTTCTAGCTCTTACTCTAGGCATTTCATCACCTCCCAAATTAATGTATGAAAAAAAGCCTACAATAATGTAGACTTTTTTAAATGTAATTTCCTTTCATTATACAGGCAAGTTTACCATTAAGTATTTACCCTCTAGTTTTTCTCATGATGTGGTTATATAAGAAAAGAACAGGCAATAAAATAATCGCACTAACCATAATCGCTATTTTAATAGTAAAGATTGAAGCAATCACACCAATTACGGGACCACCTCCAATTTGCCCAATCGCATCAACCTGCCCTTTGACTGAAAAAAAGGTAGCCCGTGTGGATGAATCCGGGATGATTTTATTCAGCCAAACCGTTTCCAATGGATACATAATGCTCCTTGAAATTTGGATGATGATAAAGAAGATTAACAAACCAACAGCGAATGTGGTAAAAGCAAAACCAATTAATGAACTGATAATTAGAATACTCCCTATAAAAAGAGCCACGTAAATCTGGTTAAGATGCTGGTGGATGGAACTATTATCAATATAATGGAGCGCAGCAAACGTCAAAAGGACAACAATGAATTGAACACCGCCCATCAGCAAAACTAACTGACTGTCCGATAAATTTGAAAATCCTGATTGCTCAATAATGTGAGGAATCCACAGGCGGTCAAAGCCCTCACTGTAAAAGCCAAAAAACAACGCAATCAGAAAAAGTATTCTCATGAGATAATTTACTCTAGAATAATAAAATATTTGACTCATATTTTCCCTGATATTCTTCCAGACCCTTACTCTCTCACCCTTTTCAGCTGGTTTAAACTTCTCTTCTTTCATAAAGAAAACTAAAAGGATGGATAGCACTACCAGCCCAATGCCGCCTAAAACAATCGGTAAATTGAGTACATAATACCCTGCCAGTATACTTAATGGAATGGCAAGGACTTTTCCAAGATTACCTGCCTTAGCACCTTTAACAAATGCTGAAGAAGCCCGTTCTTCCCCAATCTCATCTGCAATCCAGGCTTGATGAGAACCACTCGTAAAGGTATAGCCAATCCCCCAAATGACTTGAGATAGAATCACAGCTGTAAAAATCGGAAACATCCCTTCAATAATAAAACCTATCCCAATTAAGAAAAAGCCGATAATGACAGAGAGCTTTCTGCTTTTTAAATCGGAGAGGATTCCTGTTGGGATTTCAAAAATGAAAACGGTCGCCTCCAAAACGGTCCCCACTAAAACTAACTGCAATGGATCAAGTTGAACCATTTCTACCTGATATAGCAAGTTTAAGGTAAATACAAAGGTAAAAAACAATTGCGATAAGAAACAGGTATAAATGTAAACCTGATACGGATCCTTTTTCTTTAATAAGTTCATCTTCTTTCCCCCTCACCTTAATCATAAAGCGAGAGGCCGCTCATTTCTTTTCCAAAATTGCGATTATCTGCACATATTGAGCTACTCTTCTTCAGCCTTTCTATCTACTTCACTTATCGGTACGCCGCCTGCTTTGATTCCCATTGATTCTCGAATCTTTATTAAGTCTGAGATTTGCGAACGATTTAATTCATTCGCCTTTTTCAAAATATTATTGGAGTACATAAGAATAGTCGCGTAATGTTCGAGGGATTCCATTCGAAAATAAGCCTCCATCAAATCCCTTCCCCATGTCAGAGCTCCATGATTAGCCAAAAGAACAGCATTATGTGTATTACAATATGGAGCAATCGAGTCTGGTACTTCTTGAGTCCCCGGTAAAGCATAGGGGGCAACCGGTACATTACCTAAAAGAACGATGGCCTCTGGTAATACTGGTTTATCTAAACTAATTCCGGCTATTGCAAATGATGTACCAACCGGAGGATGGGCATGAACAACGGCATTCACTTCAGGATTTTCATTGTAGACCCTTAAGTGCATCTTCACCTCGGATGAAGGTTTCAAATTTCCCGAAATGACTTTACCAGAAAGGTCCATCTTCACCATCATGTCAGGCGTCATAAAGCCTTTACTTACTCCGGTAGGTGTTGTCCAAATTTCATTAGGTCCCACTTTCACCGATATATTCCCATCATTCGCTGCTACATAATTTCTGTTGTATACTCTTCTTCCGATTTCACAGATCATTTCCTTTGCTACCTGATCGGAATAGTACGTTTGCTTATCCTTCTTCATACAATAATGCTCCTTTATTATTTACCTACTACCAATATTCTTATTTTATCGATGATTAGTCAATTTGGTATTTAAATTTGTTATATTCAGCAAAAAAACCATCCACTTAATATTGAAGTGATGGTTTTTAGAATATTTTATTTAAGATTTTACCAACAATTAATCCTATTATTATTCCGGGAAAAACAAACAACATTGGGAGCCAAACAGGACCCCATAACACTCCAAATATCTTTAAGTTTGAGGAAAAAATCAATCCAACAGTTACAAAAAATGCGGCAAACACATAAGGAATAAAAGAATAAGGGGCTCTCCCTCCGCCTGCATCTTTCACAGCATCCCACATAGAGAAAAAGTACAAACAAGGATAAAACATCAACCATTGATAATCAGCATGTTTTATTGCATGTGCAATTTCCCCGTGAAAACTCATTAGTATAATTTGATTAAAATTGGCTTGTAAATTAATCAGAAATTCAAGTATCAATAAAACGGTGCCTTTAAAATATTTTCCGTTTAAAAACTGCCCAAACCCAGGAAGGGCGATGCTCCACATTAGTTTTTCAATTGGACTCTTATTCACTCAAATATACCCTAGTCATTGTTTTGCTACACTTTTTTTGCAATTTCTTTTCTATTAGGAGCAAGTGGTGGTTGTTCTAACCATTTATTTTGTACCATAATATTGAACCACTTCTTTGTTACCATTAGATTTTTTAGAATGACGCTTTCATAAGCCGTTACAAGGTCTATTCGCATGGCTGATGCTAAACCTGCCCCATGATAGTTTTGTGCAGCTTGGAATAAGAAACCAATATGATATAGCATTAACTTATCGGAAAAAGGAGAGTCCGTAGAAGTTGTCACTTCTGTTTCCCAGGACTTAGGGACTGGTAAATTATCCGATTGCATTATTTTTGAAAATAATTTTATTTGTCCATCAGCCGTATTCTGGGAATCCTCTAAAAATTTCCTTACTTCTTTTGTTTGAGCAACTTGACTGAATGCGATTGACAGAGTTTTTGTCATTATACTCTTTTTAAGGTTTAAAGAAATACTTATGATCTCTGTTGCAGCTAACGTTCTACCCTTTCCGAAAAATCCATCTATGAAATCTTGACTGGAAACATATTCAGGGTTTTTAGTTGGATAAAATAAAGGGTCTCTCTGAAAACTTCCTTTCTCAAGCAATAAATCAATTGTTTGATGATACATCCTTTTCCCATCATTATCACAGGAGTCGTAAAAATACCGTAAATCTTCTCTAACAGAAACAGCCAACGAAGTAGAGTGACCTAGCAAACCATGTAATGTCATGATATGTAAATAATTCAGGCAAAATATATCCGTGAACAATCTCGGTTTACCTTTAAAGAGGTCAAATTCATTAAATCCAATTGGAACTGAAAATTTCTCGTTCTCCAAAAAAGTAACGATTTGTTTCTTTTGCTTTTCGAAAGTTTTGAGAGCATCCTCAAAAATGGCTTTTATTGACTCATCCTCAATTATTGAGTACATATATCTATTTACAGTATCAACCGCTGTTCCGTTTACATACTCTGCCCACAAAGTTCCTATTTCTGAAGATGTGAGTTTTAATTTATCCTTTTCCATCCTGTCACCTCTTGGATATTATTTACCAATTCTCCAAGAGATATGAGGTTCTTATTGGAATTCACTAAAAAAGCCAAGCACAATATCAAAGTAAGTAAATTTTTTTAGGGTATTGTATCATTGGCAGGGCACAATAAAGAAGAATAAATCTAGGAGGAATGCAGTATGCCTGAGAAACCTGCAATAACTTCATCCGAACTTGGAGTTCTATGGCTTACATACCAAGAGAAAACGATGATTTTGCGAATGCTGGAATACTTTATTGAAAAAGCTGACGATGAAAAAGCCAAAACAATCATGACTGATTTATACAATGAAATTGATCCTTACGTTGGCAAAATAACAAATATTTTCAAAAGTGAAGGGGCTGTAATCCCTGTTGGGTTTACTTCTGAAGATGTTAACAAAGATGTGCCTAAGCTATATGATAATGGTTTTGACATCATGTTTGTACGGTTACTACAAGAGATTAGCATGGGGTTGCATACGCTAAATATAAACATGGTATATCGTGAAGATATTGTCATGCTTTTTAAGGAGCTTACCGCCATTACCCAAACATATTACAATTCTTGTACACAATATTTGATTGAAAAAGGGATGCTGGCTAGGCCTCCATATGTTTCTATGCCTACCTCGGTTGAATTTGTTAAAGAAACAAAATATTTGGGTGGACTTAATCCATTTACTAAAATTGGTAACAAGAGAACCTTAAATACGGTAGAGGTTGCTTATATTTTTCATGGTATTGAATCAAATGCGACTGGATTACAAATGATTACTGGTTTTGCTCAATGTGCCAATAAATCAGAAGTGAAAAAGTTTTTTACAAAAGGCGCTGAACTCTCCAAAAGTATTATTAAAGAAATGACTGAAACATTTCTCGAAGATAGTATCCAAACACCCTCTCCTTCTGGCGGAAATGCGACGCGTTCAACAGTTCCTCCGTTTTCCGATAAGCTTATGATGTATTGTACCAGTATGTTTTGTAGTTTTTCTATGGGAGGTAATGCCGTAGGAACTGCTTTTAGTTTACGAAACGACTTGGCTGCAAAAAATGCCGCTTTTACGAAAGATATTTTCGAATATGCCCATGAAGGTGCAAAGATCATGATTAAGAACGGATGGATGGAAGAACCTCCTCAGATGGTAGAACGATGAGCACTTGAAAAACACAGTAAGTTGTTTGTTGTTTTAAAGATTCATTTAGAGGTCTTATCAAAATAAAAAGGTACACCACTAATCTTAGTGATGTACCTTTTTATCGTTTATTTTTTAAACATTTTCGGAAGGCTTTCTGTATATGGTGCATAAGCAATTCCATTTTCTGTAACGATCCCTGTGATTAATGAATGGTCGGTAACATCAAAAGCAGGATTATAGGTTTGCACACCCTCTGGTGCCATGGATTTTTCATACCACTTACCTGTAATTTCCTCAGAAGGGCGCAATTCAATGTGAATGTCATCCCCTGTTTGACATTCTAAATCAACCGTGGAAAGTGGCGCACACACATAGAATGGAATGTTGTAGTGCTTTGCGAGAATCGCCACACCAGAGGTTCCAATTTTATTTGCTGCATCTCCATTCGCCGCAACACGGTCACAGCCGACTAGCACAGCCTGAATTTTTCCTTCCTTCATCACGATGGAAGCCATATTATCACAAATTAATGTGACATCTACTCCAGCCTGCTGCAGCTCCCATGCAGTCAGACGTGCTCCTTGAAGCAACGGCCTCGTTTCATCTGCATAAACTTTGAAGTCATAGCCTTTTTCCTGTCCTAAATAAATCGGAGCTAATGCCGTGCCGTATTTGGCTGTTGCGATGGTTCCCGCATTACAATGAGTGAGTAATCCCCAGCCTGGCTCAAGCAAGGATAGTGCATGTTCTCCAATCGCTTCACAGATTTTTTCATCCTCCGCACGAATGTTTTCAGATTCCTCTTTAAGCGCAGCCTTCACTTCAGCTGCACTTTTCCCTGCTTCTTGCTTAAATCGAGTCTCCATCCGATTTAATGCCCAGAATAGGTTTACAGCTGTTGGACGTGAAGTAGCCAAGTAATTCTTCACCTTCTTGAAGTCTTCAAAAAGAGCTTCATAGGTTTCTGCTGTTGATTTCTTTGTACCTAAATAAGCACCATATGCTGCAGCGATCCCGATTGCGGGTGCTCCACGAACCTTTAATTGATAAATCGCATCCCATATATCTACCATTTCCTTTAATTCTAGGAAATTCGTTTCATTTGGTAATACTGTTTGATCTAATAATACTAATGTATCATTCTCATCATCTAATCGTACGGATTGTATCACAGTAACTGGGTTTTGCATAAAGCTTATACCCCTTTCACAGATGTAAGTTCGGCAGATTGAAGTACACTAATAAAATCTGCACCTGTTTTAATCGACTCTCGATTCAAAATAAATGTTTTTCCAACGGTTATACAAATGGTTTCTGCCAGCACTCTAGCTTCAGTGTCCTCAATGGAAGTGATATCCTTCACCTTTGCAAGCCCGATAATTCTACGCAGAAGTTCGAGTCCCGTTACAGCTGCAGTATCTCTTAAAATAGTATCCAAATAATATTCCTTAAATCCATCATACCCTGCCACTCGTTCTGTTGCATTCTCGTCCCAAGCTTTGTTGAATTTATCTGTAAATAAATTTACAACATCTTTAATGGTTGTGACAAGATAATTTAAATACTCATCTCTAGCCTCTTCATCATCAATGGTAAACTTTCCATTCGCATAGGCAAAAATGAGATTGGCAATAACATTTCCGATATCATAGCCGGCTGGTCCATAAAAAGCGAATTCAGGATCAATTACCTTGGTAGAATCTTCTTTTATAAAAATAGATCCCGTGTGAAGGTCGCCATGCAGTAATGACTGTGCATTTGTCAGAAACTCAAATTTTAATTTTGCACTTTCAAGTACTAATTTCTTATCATTCCAAATGTTTTCTTTTACAAACTCCTTCGATCCTTCAAAGATTTCATTTCGAGGGCAATCATAAAACGGTTCTGTATAAACCAAATCCTCCGTTATTTCACAAAGCTCTGGGTTGATGAATTGCTTAACCAGCTCTTTCTTTTCTTTATGTCCCACCACTACATCAGATGTTAATAATAAAGTATTTACTAGAAAAGTAGAAATATGGTCAGCAAACAAAGGGAATTTCTTATGTTTTAATAGAGCCGTTCTCATAATCTCGTGATCAGATAAATCATCCATTACCGTGCAGTTCATAATTGGATCATAGTTGTATACTTTTGGTACAAAACCAGGTGCTAGTTTGTATTGGAGTCCTAGAATTTCACTTTCAATCCGATTCCGATCTGGTGAAAGCTTAAATTCGTCAGAGATCCGGGCCACTGGTCCCGCTTGTTTAATAATGATAGACTGATTGTTTTTTACATCTTCTATTTTAAAAACATAGTTTAAGTTACCATCACCAATTTCTTTACAAGTCAATTCCGCTTCTTCTGGAAAAAGTTTAATTGCTTTTGCATATTCACTCGCGTCTTGTTCCGTCATGGTGAAATATTCAACTGTGAAATCCTTCATTACAAACCCCTCCAAATTATTTCTTTTTATAGTATGTTAATGCAAGTGCGAGAGCTAGAACCGTCCCCTTAACGATATCCATTGCGTAATACGGAACAGACATCATCACTAGACCATTTTGCAGAATCCCAATTAATACAGCTCCAACGAAGGTACCAAAAGCATTTGGTTTGCCTGCACCTAAAACGGATGACCCAATAAAAGCAGCTGCTACTGCATCCATTAAATATGGCGCACCTGAGTTAATTTCCGCTGTCATGACACGCGATGCAAGTACAATACCGCCTATGGCTGCAAATGTGGCAGACATGAGATACGCTGCAATTTTATATTTGTTAACTGGAATTCCAGATAATCTAGCTGCTTCTTTGTTTCCGCCAATCACATACATGTATCGTCCATGTTTTGTATAATTCAGAAAAATATGGACAATAAGAACCACGACAATCATGATGATAATAATCCATGGTACCTGTCCGATTTTTGAAAAGGCTTCTGGAATCGTACCCGTTGAGAATGTTCCATCCGGCATCACCATGTTTTGCGATACGGTTGCCCCTTTTGTATAAGTTAATGCAATCCCTTGAATGATAAACATTGTTGCCAAGGTCATTAGCATATCAGGAATTCGTACCTTTACGATCATAAACGAGTTAAATGCACCCACTACAAGTGCGGCTCCAATCGCTGCTAATAGTGCCACGATGATGTTTTGCGAAAACCATACAAACATCGAAATCACAACTGCATTTGTCAGTGAAACAGTAGAACCTACAGATAAGTCAAATCCATCAACCGATAAGGAAATGGTAATCCCAACCGCAATAATGGTTACAATCGAAATGGACCTTAGAATATTAATAATATTTGCGCCATCCATAAAGGCTGGACTCGTAATCGAAAAAACCACCATTAACGCTAGGATTGTAATAATAGTACCGTATTTGTATAAAAAATCAAATAATTCAAAACCCTTTTTTGAAGGTGCCTTTTTCTGAACTAGATTTGTTTCGCTCATGCTACTTCCCTCCTGTTGACAAGAACAATAGTTCCTCTTCATTCGTTGTATTTGTTGCTAGCTCTTTGGCCACTTGTCCATCATAAACAACATAAACACGGTCAGTAATTCCTAAAATTTCCGAGAATTCACATGATGCATAAATAATAGATTTGCCGCGTTTTGCTAATTCAGATATAAGTTCAAAGATATCCTTCTTCGCCCCGACATCTACACCCTTAGTGGGTTCATCAAATATGTAAACCTCTGCGTCTGCAATCAGCCATTTTCCAATCGCGACTTTTTGTTGATTTCCTCCTGATAGGTTTTGAACCCTTGTTTCTACTGATGGTGTCTTGATTCCTAGACTAGTGATCATCTGACTCGAAATTTTCTTTTCACCCTTGAAGTCAAGGAGGCTCAAAAACTTAGAAAACTTCCCCAAGCTGGCAGCAGTGAGATTAGTAGCTACAGTCTCAATAACCAATATTCCTTCTTTTCTTCTTTCCTCTGGTACAAAGGCCAAACCGTGTTTTACTGCCTGATTCGGGTCTTTAATACGTACCTTTTTCCCCTTAATTTTCAATTCACCTGCGGTAACTTTTGAAGCACCAAATAACGCCTTACAAAGCTCGGATTTCCCTGCACCTACAAGTCCGGCAATTCCGACAATTTCACCTGCATTGACGTGCATAGTAAAATTCTTAATCATCCCGGTATCATAAAGTCCTTTTACCTCTAGGACATTATTTCCGATTTCCACTTTAGATTTAGGAAATTGTTCCTCTAACTTTTCTCCGAGCATATACTCTACTACTCTATTTTGAGAAGTTTCGGCAATCTTTTCCTTACTGACAAATTCACCATTTTTCATGACCGTGATCTCATCACAAATCTCAAATAACTCGGGAAGACGATGTGAAATAAAAATAATTCCGACATTTCTGCTTTTTAAATCCCTAACAATCCGAAACAATTCATTCGTTTCTGAGTGACTTAACGGCGCAGTCGGCTCATCCAAAATCAGAAATTTACATTGCTTGACCAAGGACCTTGCAATAATCACCATCTGTTTTTCAGCTAATGTTAATTCACTTACCAATGTCTTTGATGAGATATTCACATGAATGCTGGCTAGGATGCTCGAAGCTTTTTCGTGTATATGCTTCCAGCTGACAAATTGCTTTTTACCCATATCATTAACGGTTTCATTCAGCATGATGTTTTCTCCAACCGTTAAATATGGAACAAGTACCGTATCGACTTCTTGGTAAACAATTTGAATACCAAGTTTTTGGGCATCCTTCGGCGATTGAATCGTAACTTGTTTTCCATCCATATATATTTCACCAGTATAATGATGATAAGCTCCTGAGAGAACCTTCATGAGTGTTGATTTACCAGCTCCGTTGGCACCAATAAGAGCATGAGTAGTCCCTGTCTCTGTCGAAAAAGATACTTCGTTTAACGCTTTTACACCCGGAAATTCGATCGTAATATTTTTCATTTCTAAAAGTGTTGCCACGCTCAGTTCCCCCTTTCTTTAATCTTTCGAAAATTCTGCCTCTACCTATAATACTATTTCTTGCTAAAGTGGTAAAACACTATGTTTGTATTGGAAATTAATACATAGAAAAACAGCACAACCCCTTAGAATTCATAGGAATTATGCTGCTTTATTATTATACTAATTTAATAATATTTCCTGTTTTAATCGATTGATAACAGGCCTCAATGACACGCATATTTTGAATAGCATTTTCTCCTGTATAAGAAGGTTCGCCATCCTCTAAGATCACTCTTGAGATATGCTCAACCTCTTCTTTATAAATATCAGCAACTATTTTCTCTTCTCTTGTTACTCCTTCTTTTTGTACAATGACTAACCCTTCTCCACCATTATTATCTGGACGGAATGCTCTTGGAACCTTTATCTGACCCTCAGTCCCTATTACTTCATATTCTGCTCTAAACACCATATCAAAGCTGCAATCAAAATGAGCATGAACGCCATTTTCCATTTTCATATAACCAAAGGCAGAGGTATCTACTTGATAGTCCGAATCGATATTGGCGTGAACATCCACTTCTATCGGCTCAGCACCTAATATTTTCCGAATTGAATGAATGGCATAACAGCCAACATCATAAAGACTTCCTCCTCCTTTATCTGAGTCCATTCTAACATTGCCTTCTGGCTGGGCAAGGAAAAATGAAAAGCTAGCGCGCATGAATTTAACTTCACCAATCTCACCGCTTTTGATGATTTCTCTCACTCTTTCATGCTGTGGATGAAATTGATACATAAAAGCTTCCATAAATTTAACATTTTTCTCTCGGCAGAACTCAACCATTTCTTTCGTTTCCTCTGCTGTTAAGGAAGCTGGCTTTTCACATAAAATATGCTTTCCATGTTTGGCCGCTTCAATCGTCCACTTTTTATGTAAATGGTTTGGCAGCGGGATATAGACTGCGTCTATTTCTGGATCTTGCAGCATTTCTTCATAGCTGCTGTATGACTTTGCTATATTAAATTGCGCCGCAACCTCTTCAGCTCTTCCACTGCTAGAGGCAATGCCTGTGACCACAGCATTTTGCGCACGTCCAAATGCGGGAATTAATGATTTTTGAGCTATTTTAGCGGTGCTTAAAATTCCCCATCTTACCTTTTTCATATACTCATCCTCCACTAAAGTTTTAATTTTTTATATAACCAATTTTCCCAATAATCTCTTGGCCTTGTGGCCCCTTCATCCACTCCAAAAAGGGTTCAATTGTGGTGTTAGCGTTGTCCTTTAATGTTATAGCATAAAGGTTAGCAGTAAAAGGATATTTTCCGCTCGAAATATTCTCAGGTGTTGGTTCGACACCATCGATTGCAAGTAGTTTAATATTTTTACTATCTCTCATTCCTGTTGCAAAAAAACGGAATGAGAATCCAATTGAATTATCGTAATTTCGGTAGTCGGCAACTTGTTCAATAATCCCGCCCATTCCTTCTGGAACATCTTCCTTCAAAGGCTCCATGATTGGCGTATCACCCATAATCTTTTCCAGCAGCGTTTGACTGCCAGAGTTTTTTGGACGTTGAAAAGCTACTATTCTTTCATTCTTTCCACCAAGCTCTGACCAGTTTTTAATTTTCCCAGAATAAATGCTCTGAATCTCGGAGACGTCTAAACTATCTATTTTATTATCTGGATTAACAAAAAAGACAAATGCCTCCTTGCCAATGGGCGTCATGACCAGTTCCTTTCCCTGCCTTTCAGCCATTTCCTGCTGTTCTTTCGAAGGTTCTGCACCAAAGTAGATGTCCACTTCACCAGACAAGAGTCGTTCATAGGAGTAAATTGTATTTGTGAAGCTCACAATGTCCATTACATTATCCACATTACTAATGTTTTCATAAACTGTGTTAGCAAAAGCAGAATAGACAGGATATGCGGCTTCTGCTCCGTCTAATATAGGCATTTCACTAGAATTCTTTATCGTAAAAGTAGTAGGAGATTCTAATTCAGGCAGGATATTAGCTGGATTTGTTACGTCATAGGGTGTTAAATCTGTAGAAGAATAGCCGCCGCCATACTCAAATCCGTAGGATGGCAGAACTGTCTTACTCCGCTGCCACTGAACACCAGCCCCTGTACCAATCGCCAGGACGAATACGGTTAATACCGTCATCATTTGCCTCTTGTTAAAAGCGGGGCGGACCCTTTTGATGAGGAGTGATAAGAAAACACCAGATACAAATGCTGCTTCATAGGTTAATGGCGCCCATAGAAACAATCTTCCCTCGCCCATTAGCATCGTCATAAAAAAGATAGGCGCCATGGCTATATGTAAAATAGCATAAACTAACCATGAATCTGCCCCGTAAAATCCGCCGTTAATCAGCATAAAAACTGCCCATGCTACTGCAGTATAAGCAAGCGGTAAGAGGAACATGAGCGTAAGTCCCTTTTTATCATCAGATTTAATCAGATTTCTACTGGCAATCCATCCAGCAATCAAACCGCCAATGATAAGCGGCAGAATCGTCGTAATCAAAAAATTGTCTGTGGTAATCGTTAATGTGATGAATGAAATAAGAAGTGGAACTACACCAAAATACAAAAACATTGGAAGCAAATTTTTCCCCATTAAAACCCCTCCTTAAAAATTTTCATATGTATTTAGTGTAATTTTACACCTTTTTCTATTATTTTACAACACTTCCCTCAAAAAGGAATTGAGAAGGAATGATGAACGATACCTGTATTATTTCGTTTTAACAAGCAATTAAGGCATTATGCAAAAAAGACAGCCAGTACGGCTGCCTTTTTATATTCAAATTTACTATAATGGAACCCGTTAGGACGGGTCTTATGGTTTTTTCGATTCACTTTTCCATCAAAAAAGACCGATAGAACCGTCCCCCTAGTCCCTTAACTTTTCCTTCCAGAAAAGGCCAAAAGAACCGTCCCCCTGGTCCCACCTAGCAGTCCGCCCAATATACTTGGGAGCAGCCATCCTAATCCATTCGTGTAAAGTGGAATGAAGGTGAGTGCTGTCGAAATGGGTGCTACTTCAATACCTGCAGTGGTAAAACCATCGTAAATGCTAATAATTCCAGCACCTACTATTGCACCTATATAAACAGCCCTCGAGACCGGTATATAGGAGTGTAGTAAGGATAATACCACTAGGACAATCGCAATCGGATAAATACTGATTAGGAGTGGTATTGACACAGAAATTAATTGACTTAATCCTAGATTTGCCATTGTGAAACTAAATAAACAAAGTATGGTCACGACAACAGGATAGGAAAATCTAGTAAATCGTTGACTTAGATATTCACTACATGCAGCAACCAGACCTACTGAAGTGGTTAAACACGCTCCGGTAATAACCAACGCAAGAATGATGGAGCCGAAAGGACCAAATAACAGTGATGTAACAGAAGAAAGAATATCCCCGCCATTTTCCTGTATCCCAACACCCTCAACACTGGTGGCACCAATATATGATAAGGAAATATAGACAAACGATAACCCAATCCCTGCAATGATCCCTGCCTTAATCGTATAAGAACGAATAACGGATGCTGTCTTTATTCCCATTTCTTGGACTCGATTAATCACCACAACGCCAAAAACAAGAGCAGCAATTGCGTCCATTGTTAAATAGCCTTCAACAAACCCGCCAAAAAACGCTCCATCTCTGTATTTTCCTACCGCCTCACCAATGGAACCAATCGGTGAAGAAAATCCTCTTATTGAGATCACTACGATTAATAGTAAAAGTACCGGAGTAAGAATTTTCCCCACACGATCTACTAGCTTTGCCGGGTTAAGTGCCAGCCAAAAGGTGATAACGAAAAATACAAAGGTTGAAATAAATAATCCCATGCTGCTTTCATTTGATAGGAATGGTGCAACACCTATCTCATAGGTTACGGTACCGGTTCGAGGTATTCCGAAAAATGGCCCAATTGTTAAATAAATAATAACCGGAAAGACCTTAGCGAATGCCGGATGTACTCTATTAGATAAGTCATTTAGATCCCCGCCTGATCTCGCAATTGTAAAGACAGCCAAAAGCGGCAATCCAACACCCGTCACTAAAAATCCAATCATAGCTGACAAAAGAGATTCACCAGCTTGCTGTCCAAGTAATGGCGGGAAAATAATATTTCCAGCACCTAAAAATAAGGCGAACATAAAAAAGCCTAAGGCAATAATTTCTTTTAATGGTAATTTTCGTTCCATGAAAGTCCTCCAATAATTGTATAAAAAGGAAGTGATAGTCCAAATTTTACAAAAATTATTAATAATATATTGTTTTTTTAAAATAAACGTTGTTACAATAAGTTTATTTCTAC
The DNA here is from genome assembly GCF_013396335.1 of Bacillus sp. EB106-08-02-XG196. Classification (GTDB taxonomy): domain Bacteria; phylum Bacillota; class Bacilli; order Bacillales; family Cytobacillaceae; genus Neobacillus. The sequence continues at coordinate 229,806 of NZ_JABWSY010000010.1, read as the reverse complement.
AATATTCCCTATATCAATATACAAAATTCTACTCAAAACTGCAAAGAATTTTTAAAATAGTTGTTCAATTTAATTAGGAACGCAGATACAAATTTTTTGTAGCCAAATATGATAGAAAATAAACTATTCTAATAAAGGTATTCCTCTTCATATTAAGGACTAATCCTTCTGACAGCCTGCGCGGATTTGTCCTCAAGACCCTATATTAAGGACTAATCCTTCCGACGGCCCGCGCGGATTTGTCCTCAAGACCCTGTATTAAGGACTAATCCTTCCGACGGCCCGCGCGGATTTGTCCTCAAGACCCTGTATTAAGGACTAATCCTTCTGATGGCCCTCGCGGATTTGTCCTCAAGACCCTTTATTAAGGACTTATCTTACCGACGGACCGCGCGATTTGTCCTCAAGACCACCAATTAAAGGCGAATCCTCCTTGCCCCATTTAGATACTATTAGAAAACACCCTTTCCAACAAAAAGAGACACCGAATGAATTCTGGTGTCTCCTCCTATTTATTTGGATAGCAATGCTAGTACGGTATCTAACAGAACATTTACGCCTTTTTCACACTCTTCCCATGTAGTTAATTCTTCTTCACAATGACTTTTCCCATTAAAACTCGGAACAAACAGCATTGCTGAAGGAACATAGCTGGCAATAAATTGGGCATCGTGTCCCGCACCGCTGACCATTCTTTTATTGCTATAACCTAGTGACTGTGCCGATTTTTCTAATTGGTTTACAATATCTGTATTAAACCAAACGGTATCCCGCTCCCACAGCTTCGTAGTCTGTACCTCACAGCCCTCGTTTAAACCTAAGTTAGGAAGATTTTCAACAAAATTTTTAAAAGTACGAACAATCTCCGGATTTTTATGTCTGGCCTCTAGTGAAAATACGACCTTGTTTGGAATGACGGTATGAATACTCGGATACACATTCACCCTGCCAATGGTAAATACTAATTCTTCATTTAGCGCTCCTAATACCCTGCGAATCTCATTAATTAGATTATTGGCAGCAAAAAGCGCATCTTTTCTCATACTCATCGGTGTCGTTCCGGCATGATCGGATTCACCAGTTATTTCAATATCAAAGCATGCCATGCCTACCACACATTCCACGACACCAATTGAAAGGGCTTCTTTTTCAAGAATCGGTCCTTGTTCAATATGCAATTCTAAAAACGCAGAACCCTCTTTTAGACGATTTTCAATCGCGCCTTCATATCCAATTCCTTTCAATGCTTCTTCAAAAGTAATTCCCGCCGAGTCTTTCTTTTTCAACATTACATTCTTATCAAATTTACCTGAAAGTACTCCAGATGCCATCATCGAAGGCTCGAACCTTGCACCCTCTTCATTTGTAAAGTTAACAATCGTAATTGGGACGCGAGGCTTAATCTTATTTTCTACGAGTGTTCTAACTACTTCTAATCCAGCTAATACCCCAAGCACACCATCAAATCTTCCGCCTTTTTTAACCGAATCCAAATGGGAGCCAATTAGTATAGGAGGTTTATTCTCAGCACCCTCTAATGTTGCATACACACAGCCCATGTCATCAACCTTAACAGTTAAGCCAATTTCCTCACAGCATGCTCGAAAAAAGTCTCTAGCTGCCCGATCTTCCTCAGATAACGACAGCCGGGTTACACCATTGTTTTCCGTCCTGCCAAAGTTAGCAAACCGTTCAAGCTCATTCTTTAATCTCTCTCCATTAATTAATAGCTTTTGCCGCTGCATGTAAATCACTCCTTTTAATTGGTGTTAAACTTGGAGTCTCTTTTATTATAGTTATGTAAATATTCAGTTAATATTAATTATACCTATTGAAAACATTATGTCATTAGACAAAATATCAATTACTTTCCCATCTTTGTTTTATCGTTTGTGACGAAGGATAAATAAATGTTCCCCTTTCTGTATAACCTATGTTCGAATATATACTAGAAGTAAACATGGAGGTATGATAATGTCAGAGTTAGAACCAATAGAGTACCAAACGGGAGCACCGATACTTGATTATGATATTATTGATATTAAGAATACCGCAAATGGGTTTGAGGTCCTTCTTGATATTAATTTAGACAGCGGCTATTCATTATCAAGAACAACCCTGGAAATTACTCATGAAGATTTACAAGGTTATGATACAAATGAAATTGAAGAGGGCATTAAATTTGCGTTAGGTTTTTTTGAGAACAAAACTCAATAACCTTTCTCAGAAAAAGCCTGTTTTCAATTATGATGGAGTGGTTAGATGCCAAAAGCAAAAGCGAAAAGTGGAATAGGCAGAGGAACAGGTAAGAAAGGCTGGAATCGTTGGCAGGTTGGTGCTAAAAAGGCTAAAAATGCTAAACCTTATGTCAGCAAAGGAACTAAAAAAGTGGAGTCCGATAAGGCTGCTCCCGATAAAGAAACTACTGAATCCTAGCGATAGTTTTCCTGCATGAATTCTATTAATCAAACGTTTGATTAGTTTAGCAACCGATCTAATCAAACGTTTGATTAGTTTTTTATTTCAATTTAATTGTATATTTTTGAGTATTAACCTCGTTAAAAGTGAAAACTCGTTCCACATAGTGAATCTCTTTTTCATCCATTAATAAAACAGTTGAACTCCTTGTACCATATCCTTCACTCTTGATAAACATCGGTGAAAGCATTCTTTCAAATTCTAATGAAACCCCCGTTTGAGGCAGTTTTTCATCTGGCGCCTGGTCTGCTTTTTGAAGAAGCGTTAAAAGAGGCTCAACATAATCCTCTTGATTACTATTCAAAATAGCGGCTAACCCTTCTTTCCCTGCTTGTACTTTTGGCCATTCTGTATTAAGTAAATGATTGCTAACACCATAAATCCCCGGAGCCACTTTTATTAACTTCTGTCCAACATTGGAATAATAGTATAGCTCATCACCCTCCCCAGCTAACAGGTTATATCCAGGATAAGAGTCATTATTTCTAACTAGACTCTCCATATACTCCTTTATATCGCCTTTGTACTGCAGGGCATTTGCCACTAATTCTCCTCTCGAGCGTTTTCCCTCCGTAATCTCCTTTGGATTTCGATAATTGGTCAACGCTGCAAACCGCCCCGATTTGGTCATACCCATCCAAGTTCCCATTTTTTCTAAATCCCGTCCAGCAAGGATTTCAGGATCGTCGTCCCAAAAATGGACCGGAGCTGTTGGTCTTTGGTAAAACTCATCTCGATTAGCCGAAACCATTAGCTTGTATTTTGGATGAACCTTATAAGCAAACAAGATTAAACACATTGACAATCACAATCCTTTAAACGACAGTTTCTTCTAGTTTATCTTATTCCCGTTGTAGAATGAAGCCTTGGCAATTGTTAAGAACAATATGCTACTATTTTTAGTGAGGTGAGATTATGGCCAATATTAAGGATATAGCAAAGATGGCTGGTGTTTCAGTAACAACAGTCTCTCGTGTATTAAATAATCACCCATATGTTAGTGAGGAAAAAAAGAATGCAGTTAAGAATGCCATCGAGAAAAGTAACTATCAGCAAAATATTAATGCTGTTCATTTAAGTAAAGGTAGAACATTCCTTATAGGGGTTGTAGTCCCGTTTACAAATCATCCCTATTTTGCCTTATTAGTAGAAGGAATCGCTAATGAAGCCGTAAAAAATAATTATAATTTAGTTCTAATCCAAACTAATTACGAGTTACAAAGAGAGCTCGAAGCATTAATGATGTTAAAACATAAACAGATAGATGGATTAATAATATGTTCAAGAATTTGCGGTTGGGACCTGTTAGATGAGTTTAACTCCTTTGGCCCAATTATTTTATGTGAAGACACACGTGGTAAACAAGTTTCATCCACCTATATTGACCATTATAAAACCTTTTTTAAAGCCTTGGAGTATTTACAAGCTAAAGGTCATCATAATATTGGTTATTGTATTGGGAGAAATTCTGGTTCTAATAGTCAGCAAAGAGATTTGGCTTACAAAGATTTTCTTATGAAAAACAATAAACTATATGAACCGAATTATATATTCTATGATTGCTATCATTTCGAAGATGGTGAACGGGTAGTACAACGTTTAATAAACATGGAGAATCCACCTTCTGCTCTATTGGTAACCAGTGACCAAGTTGCGGCTGGAATATTAATCTGCTGTAAGGAACAAAACATTGCCGTACCTGAAGAGCTTGCCATTATTGGTTTCGATAATCAACCAATAGCAAAAATAATGAACATTACTACACTTGAGATTCCATTAATTGAAGTGGGAAAAAGGCTGTTTCTTCAAGCACTTGATAACACAAAAAATTCTCAAGATGAGGTCTTGGTTAGATTAATCGAGCGGCAAACAGTTTAGATTTTAAAAAAACCTCCATAATCGCTTGACCTGAAACGCGTTTCATACAATAAGCTGTGTATGTAAGAAAATACAGCGAAAAGTCGGCGTGATCAGGAAGTGGAGCGTAACGACTCCGCTGTGTTTATAAAGTGGAGGTTAAAAATATGGAAAAACCAACACAAAAGGGCATCCCCACTGAAGGAATGCCCTTTACCCTTATTTTTTCTTCGCATGCTTCCGCATATCAAAAGCTACGGCAACGATGATAATAGCTCCCTTAACGATAAATTGAATGTATGGACTTACACCAAGGAAAGCTAAACCATAGTTGATTACCTGGAAGATTAGTACTCCTGTTATTACTCCTGGAACGGTACCAATCCCTCCTGAAAGTGATACTCCGCCGACCACGCAGGCTGCGATGGCATCTAACTCGTACATATTACCGGTGTTGTTGGTTGCACTTCCAACACGCCCAGCCTCTAATGTACCTGAGAATCCATACAGCAGACCGGCAATCATATAAATGATAATGATATTTTTTGCAACGTTAACACCAGAAACCTTTGCTGCTTCAGCATTTCCGCCGATTGCGTACATATTTTTACCAAGCTGTGTTTTATTCCAAACCACCCAAATAATGATGGAAAAGGCAATTGCATATAGGATCAGGTATGGAAATTCATATTGACCTATTTTAATTCCCTTTTGCGCAAAGGTTGTAAAGCTCTCACTTAATCCCCCAATTGGCTGCGCACCATATGGCGGACGGTCAAAGTAAATGGAAGTGACGCCATAAACACCAATCATCATACCTAGTGTGGCAATAAATGGCGGTACGTGAAACTTTGAGACGATAAAACCATTTAAAGTTCCAAATAGTCCTGTTACAGCCATTGCAATTAAGATTGGAATAAACAAAGGCAATTCTGGAAGGTTTGGATACATTTTATAAGCATAATCACCTGCTTGAAGCAGCGAAGCGGAGACTACTGCTGCAAGTCCGACCATCCGCCCGGCAGATAAGTCTGTCCCGCCTAAAATCAGGATACCTGCTATCCCAAGTGCAATAATAATCCTTGAAGATGACTGACTTAGGATATTAACCAAGTTGGTCATGGATAAAAAGTCAGGAGATGCAATGACAATCCCAATTACTAGTAGAATTAAAAATACATATATAACATTATCAAACAGCCATTTTACAACATTAGACTTTTTTACGGCCTGAGTATTCATTTTGCTTCTCCTCCTAATACAACGCTGCCAGTCGCATAATTTCTTCTTGCGTGGTTGTCTTTGTTTCTACGATTCCGGCTGCTCTTCCATTACTCATTACTAAGATTCTGTCTGTAACCCCAAGAAGTTCAGGCATTTCTGAAGAAATCATGATAATTCCTTTTCCTTCAGCTGCTAATTCGTTAATTAGCTGGTAAATTTCAAATTTTGCCCCAACGTCAATCCCCCTTGTTGGTTCATCCAACAATAGTACTTCCGGTTTTGTTAGCAGCCAGCGGCCAATGATTACCTTCTGCTGGTTACCACCCGAAAGGCTTCCGATTGGCGTTTTTTGTGATGGCGTCTTTACCTTCATTGAATCGATTACCCATTTTGTATCATCATGAACTTTGCTTTCTGATAGAAACAACCCTTTTCGATACTGAGGCAGGTTGGCAATAATCGAGTTAAAGCTAATACTCAGCTCTGGGTAAATGCCTGTTGTCCGTCTTTCTTCCGTCACTAGTGCAAAGCCATTTTTGATTGCATGCTGCGGCGTGTGATTTTGGACAACCTTTCCATTTAATTCAATACTTCCTGACTTTATACCTCTGATACCGAATAGCGCCTCCATAACCTCTGTACGTTTGGAGCCTACTAAACCGGCAACCCCTAGGATTTCTCCTTTTCTTAACCCAAAATTGATATTGGTAAAGGATCCTTCCGTTTCAGCTGTTAAATCCTTAACTTTTAAGGTTACATCTCCAGGTTGATTGATCTTTTCTGGGAACCGCTGTGATAGGTCACGGCCAACCATGAGCTTAATGATTTCGTCCGTTGTTAATTCCTTCGCACTTTTCGTTGCAATATACTGACCGTCACGCATGATTGTCACTTCATCGGAGATTTTTAAAATTTCCTCCATTTTGTGTGAAATATAGATAATCGCTACGTTATCACTTTGCAGCTTTCTAATAATGGTAAATAAATGATTTACTTCCTTTTCAGTAAGAGAGGAAGTGGGTTCATCCATCACAATGAGCTTTGAATGATAAGAAACAGCTTTTGCAATTTCCACCATCTGCATCTCTGAGACTGACAAGCTTCCTACTTTGCTTCTCGGGTCAATATTGATGTCCAAACTTTTAAAAATGGCTGCGGTATCCTCATACATCTTTTTTTCATCAATAAAGATCCCTTTTTTCGGATACCTTCCCAGCCAAATATTATCCATTACATTTTGCTGACGGACTTGGTTCAGTTCCTGGTGGACCATTGAAACTCCGTTTTCAAGGGCTTGCTTAGAATTCGCAAATAAAACCTCTTTTCCGTCCAGCAGGATTTTTCCTTCATCCATAGAATAGATACCGAATAAGCACTTCATTAAGGTTGATTTTCCAGCACCATTCTCACCCATTAAGGCATGCACTGACCCTGCCTTCACTTTTAGGGAAACGTTGTTAAGAGCAATGACGCCAGGAAATCTTTTTGTTAAATTAATCATTTCAAGTAAATTGGCTGAACTTGCCTCTGACATGCTTAAACCTCCTTGCCTAACCATTTAACATGCATTTTTTATAAAAATAAAATTTGATTTCATCAGTCCTGTTTCAAATAATTATCTTGAAACATTGCCCCGAACGAAGGAAAAGAATAATGTATCCTTTTCCTTTGTTCGAGGAGCGCCATAGAGGCTATCCTCGGACTAGGCGCTTCCGCTTTTCTATTTATAAGCATCTTTACCGATTTGGATATTTTCTTTTGTAACCTCGATGTAAGGTACACGAACCGCTTTAGCGTCGTCTAGCTTCCACTCAGTTCCTTCTAATACATCCTTACCGTTTGCAGCATTTGCAGCTAGTTGAACTGTGGCTGCACCTTGGTTTTTCGCATCATTTAAGATAGATCCTACCATTTTCCCTTTTTCAATCATTTCAAGTGCTTCTGGAATCGCGTCTACACCTACAACTGGCATAAACTTATCACCTGAGAAGTACCCTGCTTTTTCAAGAGAAGCAATGGCACCCAATGCCATACCATCGTTGTTTGCAATAACAAATTCGATATTTTCGTTGTATTTTGCAATCCAAGCATCCATTTTTTCTGTTGCTTTCATTGCATCCCACATACCTGTATCAAGAGCTAGTTCATCTACCGCAATTCCTTTTTCCTTCAAGGTATCCACAACAAATTTAGTACGCGCTTCTGCATCTGGGTGACCTGGTTCACCTTTTAATAAAACGTACTGAAGCTTGCCATCACCATTTTTATCCCATTTTTCCTTATTCGCTTCCCAAGCCTTAGCGATTAGTTCACCTTGAAGCACACCTGATTCAGATGACGTTGTTCCGACATAGTAAGCTTTTTCGTATCCTTTTAATACACTTGCATCTGGCTCTTTGTTAAAGAAGATAACAGGAATATCCTTTACTTTTGCTTTGTCAATGATCGTTTGCGCTGCCTTAGGGTCTACAAGGTTGATTGCCAGTGATTTTGCCCCTTTTGCAATAAGTGTGTCTACTTGTTCAACCTGCTTGGCTTGGTCATTTTGAGAGTCATTCAGCATTAAGTTAACTTTTCCGTCTGCTGCAGTTTCCATTGCACGACGAACATAAGACATGAAGTTGTCATCGAATTTATAGATGGTTGCACCTACTGCTGGAAGGTCGCCGTCCTTGCCTTTTCCAGAATCCGTTGAACTTTTTTCTGTCCCACCGCAGCCAGTTGCTAATAGAATACTAGACGCAACTGTTAATGATAGAATTAACCCTTTTTTCTTTTTAAACATGTCATCCTTCTCCTTTTGCTAGTTAGTAAAGGCTCTGGTAAACTCCGCTTACCTCCACCTCATTGAAAGCCCTTACACATATGTTAACATCGGAGGTTTTCGTTCAATAGTTCCTACCTATAGCACAAATTTGCGATTTCCTAGACTATTTTGTTCATGCAAAAAGGACTAATTCATTTACGAATCAGTCTTTGTAACTATCGTTCTATTAACTTACCGTTTCCTTACGAAATTCGGTTGGGGATAAGCCTGTCTGTTTTTTAAACACACGGCTAAAATAATTCGGGTCCTTATAGCCGACAGAATAGCATATTTCTTTTAAACTCTTAGTAGCATCAACCATTTGCAGCTTTGCCTGTTTTATTCTTACTTCGGTTACGTAATCGATAAAGGTCATCCCAAACCGATCTTTAAATAATTTACTTAAATAAAAGGGACTTAGCTCCACATATTCTGCTACGTGTTCCAACGTAATGGAATCGGCATAATGACTTTCAATATATTCCTTCGCCCTATGAAGCATTCCCTTGGCATGATTGTTCCTCCACAGCTGAACATGCTTGACGACTGCTAGTAAATTAGCTTTTCCTTTTTCTAGAATTAGGTTACTATCTGCTGCCTCGTCGATCGTCAAGGAACCTTCAAAGTGTATCCCTAAGTCATGCATCATTCGTGAAAGGAGAATAAACAATTCATCAAGGGACTTTTTCACAACTGCAGCCTTTAATCCTTTGTTACTGGTCAGCTTGGTTACAAACGAATCAAAAATAAACATAACTTGATTTAGATCACCTTGTCGTACACCATCCAGCAATTTTTTCTCTATTTCCAGCACATCAGAAACGGAAGGCAGCTCACCAGCCCCTTGTTTATTACTAAATAAATATTTTCGGTTTGAAGTTTTTAATAGTTGGTGTAAAGCAACTACCGCTTCATGATAGGATTTATTAAGCTCATGGCCATGACTATATGGGAGTCCTATCCCTATTCTTAAATCCGCATTTATTTGGCTTTTTTGAAAGGAACTAAATAGACTCTCAATGGTATGCTGTGCATTTGTTTTAAAATGCACCTTTTCTGGAAGTTCTTTACATAGAAATAAAACAGGTACTTGAGAATCTGTCATTGGTCCTATCATGACATCTTCCTTTTTCACAACTGTTTTCAAGACATCCTTAAGCCATAAATAAAAGTTTTGCTTTAGATGTACATCACGTTCTCCTTCCTCCCTAGGCAGGAGGGAAAACAGCATAATATAACCAGAAGTAATTTCTACCCCTAACAGTTGACTCCATTCATCAAACGAAATATCTTGGACTTGGTTTAGGATTAGTGAAGACACCCACTCTTTCTGGGCTATGGAAACGGCACGGTCCAGGTTCTCCATCAAGCTTTGCTTTTCCTTCATAGACTTGCGCTCTTCAAAAATCTCACCAGAAACCCGCTGTAAACTCTCGAGAATATCCTGTTTTCTACTAGGTTTTAAGATATATTCTTTTACACCCTGCTGCATGACTTCCTTGGCATATTCAAACGTATTAAAGGCTGAAACCATGATAAATCGAATGTATTGATCAGTGCTTTTGATTTCCTTAACAGCTTGAACACCATCTATTCCGGGCATTTTTATATCCATAAAGATGATATCAGGCTTAAGTTCTCCAGCCATTTCAATAGCCTTTCTTCCGTTAGGCGCCTCACCAATTACCATTACGTCCTCAGAAGAGCTGTTTATGATCTTCGTTAATGCCTTTCGCTCCAAAACCTCATCATCCACAATTAGAACTTTCAACAAGCTCTCTTCCTCCTTTTACAACGTTTGGAATGGTCAGTGTAAACTTTGTCCCTTTACGTAACTCTGATTGTATTTCAATAATGTCTGTTTGATTGTAAAAAAGCTGAAGCCTGCGAATTACATTTTTTACTCCTATACCAGTTGAATGGCCTTTTGATCTATCTTTTTCATATACTTCTTCCAATTCGGTTCCGCTTACAAGTTTAAGCAATCTATTTTGAGTGCTTTCATCCATTCCATCCCCATTATCGACTATTTCCACATTAATTCTGTCATTTTCTTTATAGATATGAAGTCGGATTTCTGCATTTTCCTCATACGATTCAACACCATGTATGAAGGCGTTTTCGATTAATGGCTGCAGTGTCAAACTAGGAATTTCTATATCCAAACAATCCTCTTCAATTTCCGTGATGAATTGAATCCGGTCTCCAAATCTTGTTTGTTGAATAAAAAAGTACTCTTTTACAATAGATACTTCGTCCCTTAGAGTGGCAGCTTTATTCAAATCTCCGCCTAGGTTATAGCGCAGTAATGCCGCAACAGATTCTATTAATCTTGAAGTATGTTCCGCATCCTCTAGGTAAGCCATCTTTGAAACCGTATTCAAAGTATTGAATAGAAAATGTGGATTGATTTGGTTTTGAAGACTTCTTAGCTCTAATTCTTTTAGGAGCTTATCAAGCTCCGATTTCTGCTTAATTTCAGTTACTAATTGTCTTAGATTTGAACGCATTTGGTTAAAGGTTTGTGTTAATGGCTTTAGTTCATCCTTGGTAGTGATTTTAATATCTTCACCAGATAGATTACCTTTTGAAATTTGCCGGGCTGCCTCGGATAATAGCGTAATTGGTTTTGTAATACCGCCCGAAATCCAAAGAGCAATCAATGTACTAAGAAAAAAGGCAGCAGAGAAAAGGGAAAAAGACAATAATTTATAATAATGATTTTGCCTTTCCATTTGATCATAGAAAATTTGATAGTCTGTCAGCTTGTTATTCAGGAGCGCAAGCGTACTTTCTTGGAGGAACCCTGCTATTTTTATTGCTTCATTTAAGTGATTTGAATAATCGTTAATATTGTCTTTATGAAAAGCTTCTATCGTTGCGTCACTTTCTTCTAGAAAGCTGTTTATCATATTTTGGTAGTTAATAACACCCATATCATTCGATTTCATTTCTTTATTGAAAAGCCATTGGTCATTCAGCAGCTTCGATTTTTCCAGGTTATAGTCTTTTAAATAGGAGCTTTCCTTATCTAACAAATACCCTTGCAGGTTTTCCGTAATTATGTTGGTTCTTTGTGAGATATCATTTAACATCAGAAACCGTTTAAAACTATCATCATATTCATTTATTAGGTTTTCGCTGCTTTGATAAAAAAGGACGCCAACAGAGGTTAACAGAACGACAAGGACAATGAAATAGAGTAATAATTTCGATCGAATACGAAATAACATATCAGTATTCCTCCCTTATGACCCGATGAATCTCAGGTAAATCTTCTTCTCTCATAATCCGAGTATTCGTATGATTAACAGGAGGAACCTTCTTGCCTTCTATTAGATCTATCATCATTACTACTGCTTCGTAGCCCATTTCAAAAGGCTCTTGGACCACGGTCGCTTTAATCGTGCCTTTCGTAATGTACTTAAGTGTTTCGGGCAGTGTATCGAATCCAATAATATAAACTTGATCATGTTCCATGAACTTTTCTACTACTTGGGCAATTCCAATCGCATCTAGTGCACTCGTCCCATAGAACGCATTGACTTCGGGGTAATCCGTTACTATTTGGTAAGCCTTTTCAGCCGCTCGAACTCGACTAATTTCAGATTCTTCCACAGTTAAGATCGTTATTCCCTCTTCAGATTCCACAGCGTCTCGAAAGCCCTGAACACGCTGCTGCTGATGGTTCGCATAAAAATTCCCCGTTATTATGGCCACGTTCGCCTGACCATTTGTATCTTTAATTAAAGCTTTACCTGCCAAAAAACCAGAATAATAATTGTCTGTTCCAATATAAGCCATTCGGTTACTATTGGCCGCATCTGTATCTATGGTTATAACAGGGAGTTTTTCTACGACTCTATTAATTAATGGCGTAAATTGCTCATCACTTAAGCCTTGCGTAATAATACCATCCACTTTAGACGCCATTGACATTTCAATCGTTTTTAAATGTTCCTCGATATTCGCCTGCTTCGGCCCGGCATACTCCAATAAAACACCATGTTCCATAGCAGCCTTCTGTGCCCCTTCTTCAACAAGCCGCCAATAGTCATTGTCAAGCTCCTCAGGAACAAGCACAAAATGATAATGATACTTTTCTACCGTTGTACCCTCAGCAGGCAAATCATGGCTAACAACCTTATATCCATAAAATACAGAAAATGCACAGCTCAGAAGAAAAAACAAAACTCCAACACCATACGCCGCCTTAGTCAACCTGCTCATAAAACAACTCCCATACATCACCAGTCTAGATAAAAAACATTATACGGAAAATACCAAAAATCGACAATGCCAAAAGGTGACAACACCATATTAGAACCATTCTAATTCGGTGCCTGTCACCACTAAAACACAAATGTCCACCTGAGGTGGACATTTGTGTTTGGTTATTGATTTTTAGGAGCTGCTGTCTCGGATGATTAGCTGGGTGGAGATGGTTATTTTTTTGGCTATTTTTCGGCCTTCGATTCTTTCTGCCAGGGTGTTGACGGCTGTTTCTCCCATTAATTCGGTATAGACTTTCACGGTGCTTAATGAAGGAAAGACATATTTGGAGATGCTGATGTCGTTGACGCCGATGATGTTCACTCGGCCAGGAACAGGGATTCCTTCTTCCAATAGCGCTCTGAGTGCTCCAACTGCCAGTGAATCATTCGCTGCAAAGAAAGCGGTGGGCAGGTTTTCCCCATGCTCATGAATGGCTTTTTTCATGAGTGAATGACCGTCGTTAACGGAGAATGAACCCACGTACATAAACGCTTCATTCAACACCCCTTGTTCTGCCAAATAGGTTTTGAAGGTCACTTCTCTCGGGTCTTCGATGGTCGATGTCTTATCTTTGAATACTTCTCTTCCGCCAATATAACCAATCGTCTCATGACCGTTCTTCAAATAATGGTCAATGACCTTTTTCGTCGCCTTTTCAAAATCAATCACGATCGAATCGAACTGTTCTTCATCAGGTGAGGTGTCCACAAAAACAATATTACTAGTGATGGATTCCAAATCCTTTATTTGTTTATGACTAAATTTTCCGATTGCGATAAGACCTTGAATCTCATCCTGTTTTAAATTTCCATAGTTGTCTTGAAAGTACTTAGCTACAGAAAAGCCCAATTGTCTGGATTGATTTTCGACACCCAAACGAATCGACATATAGTATAAATCTTCTAATTCCTCTTTTTCTGTATACCACTGTAAAAGTGCGATTTTCCCGGTCTCTAGTTTTCTAGCTGGTTTCTTTTTATAGGAAAGCTGCTCCGCAACCTCAAAGATCCTCTTTTTTGTTTCATCACCAACAGATAAAGAACTATCATAATTTAATACTCGGGATACCGTTGCGATTGAAACTCCTGCTAATTCTGCAATATCCTTGATTGTAGCCATTTATCAAACTCCTATTGTATTAGAAAAAAAGCGATATTTTGTTGTGGCTTTATATACTTCCTCTGGGTTTAAAACAATCGTTGGAAAATCGGGCTGATTAATAGCATCTGGCAGCCCTTGTGTTTCTAAACACACGCCTAAGTAGTTCCTTGCCCGCACACCAGATATTGAATAAGGACCTTCCAGTTGATTCGCTGTATAAAGGACCACACAGTGCTGATCTGTTGTAACTAACAATGTCCTGCCACTCTCTTTTTCACTTAAAACCACCGTATTTTCTCCCTTTTTTGTAAAAAGAAGCGGGTGGTCATAACCGTTGCCGGCAAGCACATTTTGTGGATGGGAGGATTTCATCCCCGACTTCAATAAACGGCCATGCTTAAAGTCAAAAGGGGTATTACTTGATTCCATCATTCTTCCAGTAGGCATTAAATCTGACCCAAGCTCTAAAAAGCGATTACTTTCTAATTGTAGTATGTGCTCGGAGCAATCCCGCTTTACATTTCCGCTTAAGTTAAAATAAGAATGATTCGTTAAATTAACGATTGTTTTTTTATCTGTCACCGCTTCATAGGAAATGCTCAGCTCATTTTGATTATTTAAAAGGCAGAGTATGGTCGTATCCAAATTTCCAGGATAGCCTTCTTCACCATCCAAGCTTCGATAGGAAAATTTCAACCCGACTGCATTTTCCATTTTAATGCTTTCCGTTTTCCAAATAACGGCATGAAAGCCCTTCTTACCGCCATGTAGATGGTTAGGATCCTCATTAGGGGTCAGCCGGTAAACTTCCCCGTCTAATTCAAACTGGGAGTTGCTGATTCTTCCAGCTACCCGGCCGACAACCGAGCCAAAATACGGGGACAAATCAATATAATCCTCTAAGTTATCAAACCCAAGCACGACATTTTCAGTGTTGCCATTGCGGTCAGGGACCATTATTTTTGTAATGATACAGCCATAATTCAGGCAGGAAACAGACATTCCTGAATCGTTGACAAGGGTATACTCCATTACTGGCTCATCATGATAACTACCGAATACTTTATCTATTATTTTCATTCTTTCTCCACTCCATTAATTCACTTATAAAAATATGAGACGTTTTGCCAATCCCATGCTGTAAGCTGATTAACCTATGATAAAGTCATGATAAAGCGCTTGAACCCGGCTTTGCCCTCTTCATTTCTCTTATAAACACCAGCATCTTCTAATACTTTTAAAAACTTCTTACCAGTCTCTTCTCTCACGATTGCTTCTACATTTGATGGTGTTGCCACAGCTTGATACTCTTCTTTTAAACCTTTTGCCCAATCCATATGGTATTCAGCAACGATATCGGTTTTTCCTAGAATGAAACTTTCAACTTCTAGAAGTTCAGCCTTTAAGCGTGCTGGTAAAACAGCCAGCCCCATTACTTCGATTAGCCCAATGTTTTCCTTCTTAATATGATGAACATCCTGATGAGGGTGAAAAATTCCAAGCGGATGTTCCTCACTACTCCGATTGTTCCGTAAAACTAAATCTAATTCGTATAAATCTTGTTTCTTTCGTGCAATAGGTGTAATGGTATTGTGCGGAGTATCACCTGTTTTGGCATGGATACCAACTGTTTCGTCGCTGTAATTTCTCCATTCTGATAAAATATGCTCGCCGGCTTCCACTAGCGGTCCAATTTCCTCAGAGCGCAATCGGATAACTGACATAGGCCATTTAACAACGGAACCATGAACATTCGGGAACCTATTTAACTCAAAGTTCCAATCATCCTCTGCTTTTGCCATCGCAAATTCATAATGCCCCCCCTGATAATGATCATGAGACAAAATGGAACCGCCGACGATCGGCAGGTCAGCATTGGATCCAACAAAATAATGAGGAAACTGCTCGACAAAACTTAAAAGACGCTTGAAGGCATCCGCAGTAATCTTCATATCCCTATGTTCCTCTGACAGGACAATACAATGTTCATTATAGTATACATATGGAGAATACTGTAGAAACCAATTCTCTTCTAAAAGATTTAACCTGATCATGCGGTGATTAGAGCGCGCCGGGTGACCAATTCTTCCTGCATACCCTTCATTTTCAACACAAAGCAGACATTTTGGATAGTTATTCTTTTTTGCGGCCCGTTCGCGTTCAATACTTCTAGGGTCCTTTTCTGGTTTCGATAGATTTATCGTAATGTCCAATTCACCATATTCAGTGTCTACCTTGTACTCAATATTATTGCGAATCCGCTTCATCTGAATATAGTTACTATTTTTACTTAATTCATAAAAAAAATCTGTCGCGACTTGCGGATTTTTTTTATATTTTTCGTTAAATATTTGATTAACCGTTGATGGACGTGCCATAAAGCAGTTCATTACTTTACTTGCAAAAATCTCTTTTTCATCAAAAATATCCTCAATAATCCCTTGTTCACAGGCGTACGCTGCAATTTGCTCAAGTAAATCTGGAGTCTCTAAATTTGACTCTTCGGCACCTTCCTTAAACTCTACTAAATGCAAAAGTGAAAGAATTTGATTGCGAGCATAGATTTCATCCTCAGGCTCGATTAATTGAGCAGCAATGGATTGATTGATTAATTGTTGGATTCTTTGATAAATCATACCATTCACCCCTCATATCCATTTGGATGATGTTGGTGCCAGTTCCACGCATCGCTGATGATTTGGTGTATCGAGGTTCTTGTTGGATTCCACCCAAGGACGCTTCTGGCTTTTTCAGATGAGGCAATTAACGTACTAGGGTCGCCAGAACGGCGTTCACCGAATTGAACAGGAATATCAATACCCGTTACTTCTTTTGCTGTTTCGATAATTTCTTTTACCGAAAATCCTTGGCTGCTGCCCAGATTAAATACATTACTTTCCCCGCCATTTTGCAAATATTTTAGTGCAAGAAGATGCGCAGCAATTAAGTCTTCAACATGAATGTAATCACGGACGCAGGTCCCGTCTGCTGTATCATAATCTTGTCCAAAGACCGTTACTGCCGGCCTTTTTCCTAAAGCAGCCTCTAATACGACGGGAATCAAATGTGTTTCAGGGTTATGATCCTCTCCAATCTCCCCGCCGCTTCTTGCCGAAGCAACGTTAAAATATCGGAGTGAAACATATTTAAGATCAAATGCCTTTTCACACCAAGCAATCATTTTTTCCATCGTAAGTTTTGTTTCACCATAGGTGTTCGTTGGTTTTGTCCGAGCCTCTTCCGTAATAGGCACAACCTTCTGTTCACCATAAACCGCGGCTGTCGACGAAAAGATGATAGACCTCACGTTAAATTCTATCATCATTTCGAGGACAATTTGTGTACCGAATACATTGTTGTCATAGTATTTTAAAGGCTCGATCATCGATTCGCCAACAAGAGAGTTGGCGGCAAAATGCAGGATAGCTTCAATGTTTTCTTTTTCAAAAACAGAACGCATAAACTCTCGGCTGCGAATATCCCCTTCATAGAAATGTGCCTTTGGATGAATGGCATCACGATGGCCAGTTTGTAAATTATCGATAACCACCACATCTGATCCCTGGTCAATTAACTGGTAAACAGCATGAGAACCAACATACCCGGCCCCGCCTAAAACAAGAATACTCATTCAAATTCCCCCATCTGAATTTCTTTTGCCCCATCGCCAATACTTGCTACATAGAAATCTGCAGGATATCCAATTTTGTCCTGATAAGCTGCACCAACATTAGCAATAAAGCTATCAACCTGTTCATTTTCAACGATTGCAATTGCACAGCCCCCGAATCCAGCTCCCGTCATGCGGGCGCCCATTACACCTGGCTGTTTCCATGCTGCTTCTACCAAACTGTCAAGTTCAATTCCAGTCACTTCATAATCATCTCGCAGTGAAATATGCGATTGATTCATTAACTGTCCAAATGCCTCTAGATTCCCAGCCTTTAATTCTTCAAGAGCCTTTAGCGTTCTTACATTCTCATACACGGCATGTTTCGCTCGCTTACGAACTTTTTCATCAGGTATTAAGGTTTGATTCTCATCAAATTCTGCTTCTGTCAGCTGTCCAAGTGCTCCTATTGAAAGTTTTTGCTGCAGCTGTGACAATGCTTGTTCACACTCTCCACGACGTTCATTGTATTTGGAATCTGCCAGCTCTCTGCGCTTGTTTGTATTCATGATTAAAATCTTGTAACCTTCAAGCTTAATTGGAGCGTACTGAAAGTTCAATGTCTGGCAATCAAGTAAAATTCCTGCATCTTTTTTACCCATACCAATTGCAAATTGGTCCATAATGCCGCTGTTGACACCGATAAACTCATTTTCGACTTTTTTACCAAGAAGAATCATATCCAGACGCGGAATTCCTAAGTCAAATAACCCGTCAAGAAGCACTCCTGTCAATAACTCAATGGATGCAGAAGATGAAAGTCCTGCTCCATTAGGGATATTCCCTTCAATTACACACTCAAAGCCTTGTGAAATATCGTACCCCGCTTCCTTTATATAATGAATCATCCCCTTCGGATAATTCGCCCAATTATGCTGCTTATCATAAGCTAATTGTGTTAAATCAAATTCAATGATCTCTTTGTCCGGAAAGTTTACGGAGTAAAGTCGGACAAGATTGTCATCTCTCTTTTTTGCCACGGCATACGTTCCATAAGTAATTGCACAAGGAAATACATGGCCGCCGTTGTAATCCGTATGTTCACCGATTAAATTAATTCTCCCCGGAGCAAAAAATGCTTGCTCCGGCTGGGCGTCAAATATTTCTCTGAATGTTGTCGTTAATTTTGTGATGTTCATTGTCGTCCCTCCAACTATATATGCTATGTGTTTAGTTTAATCCATTTAGTTAAAGAAATCTATTGTTTTTACTAAAAATTTTACTAAAAACAAAAGGCAGTGTATATCTATATACACTGCCTTTTTAATAGTCTAATCCACCTGTTCATCCGTACATTTTAAATAAAATATATATGATTGGAAGTCGCCTCTTCGTTTCGATGATCCCAAGTTTACGCCGTTAAACTCCGTAGGAAGTAGAAGACCAACTTGCATAAGCTCATCACCATAATAGGTTCGCCCATCCACTTCATATAATCTATCTTCTGATAGTCCACAAAGTCGTAATGTTTGCTGTTTTCGGGAATTTGCTGTAGCCAATACCTTATAATAGCCGACTAGGGCTTCCGATTGGTCTGGACTAACCACCATCCAAGCTGTCTCATTACCAGAGAAAGGACTTAATAACCGATAAAAATGGCCATCCCGAATCAAGCGGCGCTGCTCTTTATAAAAAGCTACCTGCTCTTTAATCTCCTCTCTTTCTTCCTCCGTTAAGGAGTGTGGATCTAGTTCATAGCCAAACGTTCCAAAGTAAGCCGTATTTGCCCGTGTAGACAGCGGTGTCTCTCTAAATGTTTGATGATTCGGAACATCTGATACGTGGGATCCCATACTATACAATGGATAGGCAAAGGATGTGCCATATTGAATCTTTAACCTTTCGACCGCGTCAGTATTATCACTTGTCCAGGTCTGCGGTGCATAATACAGCATACCAGGGTCAAAGCGCCCGCCGCCGCCAGCACAGGATTCAAACAAGACATGAGGGAACTCACTTGTTAACCTTTCATACAGAGAATACACACCTAAAATATAGCGATGGAAAAACTCGCCTTGCTGATTGGCTGCTAATTTTTGTGAGAACGGCTCCGTTATGTTACGGTTCATATCCCACTTGATATAAGACAGATTTGTTTGTTTAATAATTCCCGACATTTTTTCGTAAAAATAATCAACAATTTCAGGTCTGGAGAAGTCGAGTACCAGTTGATTACGCCCTAATGTACGATACTGGTCTGGCATTCCTACAGCCCAATCAGGGTGCTCTTTAAACAACTCGCTGTTTGGACTAATCATCTCCGGTTCAAACCAGAGGCCAAATTTTATTCCGACATCATTAATCTTTTTTGCCAAACTTTCTAACCCATTCGGAAGTTTATTAAAGTCAACATGCCAATCTCCTAGAGAAGAAGTGTCATCATTCCTTTTTCCAAACCAGCCATCATCAAGGACTAACATCTCAATCCCTAATTCACTGGCAGACTTGGCAATTTTCACTAGCTTTTCCTCATTAAAATCAAAGTAGGTGGCTTCCCAGTTATTGATTAATATCGGACGATCTTCTCTTTTCCATTGTTCTGGAATCAGGTTTTCACGGTAAAGCTGGTGGAGGGCTTGACTCATCCCATTTAAGCCTTTATCCGAATAAACCATGACTACTTCAGGTGTTTGAAACGTTTCTTTTGGTTGAAGACCCCAATTAAAACCAAAGGGATGTATCCCCACCATTACCCTTGCCATGTCGTAGTGGTCTACTTCAACCTGCATGAGGAAATTACTGCTATAAACAAAGTTAAAGCCGTACACTTCACCGCTATGCTCCGTAGTATCTGGCCTTCTTAAAGCTAAGAACGGATTATGGTGGTGAGAGCTGGCACCCCTTAAACTAGAAATCGATTGAATTCCACTTTCAAGCTTCCGCTCCTTCACATGCCTTTCACGAGCCCAAGCCCCTGCTAAATGAGTAAAAATAAAATCCTTATCCGGCAGTTCAAGTGCTGCCCCCATCAATCGTTCAATCACAAGTTTCTCTGGACCATCGTTTGTCAAAGAGGCACTTCTTGTAATCACAGGCTTATCCGGAAAAATCGTATAGTTTAATCTTAATTCAGCTTGAAGGAATTCATCCTTTAGTAGAATCAGTAGTGTACTTGCTTCGTTGCCGTACGTTGCTGGAAGTCCCAAAAGACGCGGCTTTCCTTCTAACACGCTATAGGAGTCATATACAAAAGTTGGAACATGTGAATCGTTTTCTTTCCGGACAGAAATGGCTGGTTCCCGGAAATCCGAATTTCCGTAAGCAGGATACTCCTGTCTTAGTGTTTCTAAGACAAAAGCTGGATCATCTGCATACACATGGCAACTGGCACCAGTTGGAACATCATAAACTTGTAAATGGGAAAAGTCGTCTCTATGACGCAATGCCTTTCCATAATAAAGGTGGCCTAACTGGCCATTTTTCATCACGTGGAAAATATAACTCACTTGACCATTTGTTAAATGAAATTGTCGGTTCACTTGATCTACATGTATGTGCATAATCTGCTCCTTGTATATAAAATAAAGAGCCTGAGCATTCAGGCTCTTCCAAGCTTTCACTTAGTTTTTCAATGAATTTCTATACGAGAAATCAAACCCTTTGAATTAAAAATTCAAATTCCAAATCTTGATTTGCCTTGATAAGGTGTTCGTCATGAACAGGTGCTCCCCAGCTGTCATCCCCGCCAACACCCATCTGCTTACCGGCAACTGTGACGACGGTATAATGGACAGGTGGAAGTTCATAGATATGCTGGGCATTTTCAAGCTCGAAAGCAGTATATAGACTTACGTTACAATCCAACGGTTCAGTGACCGAAGAAATTCTTATTCCCTGACCGTTTCGGTTTGTCACGCTGACACGGCGGACCCCTGTTCTGTTGCCAGATTCCTGTGGCATCACATATCCTGATAAGCTATCTGAAACCTGATTCTTAAAGGTAGTGAGCTTTGCTCCCATTGCCCGGTCAGAATAATTCTCTTCTGGTCCCATTGCATACCATTCTAATTGATCATAATCAGCAGGAACCTTGAACGACACTGCAAAAATTGGCAGCTGCGGCAAAGTCTCGGCACCCTTATACCCAGACTTTACGCGAACACTTCCATCTGGATAAACCGTGTATTCTGTCTTAACCTCAATATCTG
The DNA here is from genome assembly GCF_013396335.1 of Bacillus sp. EB106-08-02-XG196. GTDB lineage: Bacteria > Bacillota > Bacilli > Bacillales > Cytobacillaceae > Neobacillus. The sequence goes on along the minus strand of NZ_JABWSY010000010.1, from coordinate 208,247 downwards.
GATTAATCGAGAACTTATAGGTAAAAGCAACACAAACATTATTGCCGTTTTCTTCTGCCTCAATTTTTACACAATTTCTCGCTAAGCTCGCGGCAAACCAAAGCCCGGAATGGAAACCTTGAGAATATCCACGGTCATTGTCCGTCGTCGCTCTCCAGAACAATGGTGCCGGCGGCAATGAAATCATCTCATTGCCAGCATAGTTCAGTGACACTAACGTTCCCGCCCCCTTTGAGAACATAACGGTAAAGTCGCGGCCATGAACACCAATATTGACATCACCATGTGCAACTCGCAAATCACCGCTAGGCTGGTATATCTCCCTTGTACCCACTTGATAAACAAACTGACCGAATGCAATTTCATACCCTTCTTCTGCCCATAGGGTACTTTCCCTCAACACAAGTGATGTTTGAATGCAATACTCACCTGGTTCTGCATTGAACTCTCCAGGGATATCAAACCCAAAATGCCCCTCACTCTGCGGTTCGACACTAGCAATCAACTTATTACGGTATAATTCTTTTCCTTCACGGAATAGAACATATTCCAACTCATAGTCTGCCGTAGTGGAAAACAAACTTTCATTTTTGACGGTTACACCTGTCCCATTTGCTACTAGTTTGAAATCTTGATATAAAAATTTCACTTCCTGCATTTTAGGAGAAAGCTCTCGATTCGCATAGACAATTCCGTTTGTACAGAAGCCGTAGTCTGTCGGACGGTCGCCAAAATCACCGCCATAGGCAAGGTATTCATTACCGAAACGGTCTTTTTTATAAAGTGATTGATCAATATAATCCCAAATAAACCCGCCCTGGTACATTGGATACTTCTGCTCTAAATCGGTATATTTGTACATACCGCCAAGTGAATTGCCCATTGCATGCATATACTCACAGCTGATGTAAGGCTTCTCGGGGTTCTCACTTAAATATTTTTCAATATCAGCTGGTTTCGCATACATACGGCTTTCCATATCACTCGTAGCGTTATAATCACGATTATGGAATACTCCTTCGTAGTGTACGAGTCTGCTAGGGTCAACCTTTTTGAAATATTTCGAGACATTCAAAATGACTTCACCAGCGTACGATTCATTACCACAGGACCAAATCAAGATCGATGGGTGATTTTTATCCCGTTCAACCATGGAGATTGCACGGTCCATGACAATAGCTTCCCATTCCGGCTTATTACCTGGAATATTCCAAGAAGGCTCTACCGCCCCCATCTTTTGCCATGACCCATGCGTCTCAAGATTCATCTCATCAATGACATAAACACCATATTCATCACATAATTCATACCAATAGGTTTGATTTGGATAATGTGAGGTACGGACTGCATTAATGTTATGACGTTTCAGTGTTTTAATATCCCAAAGCATGTCTTCTCTTGTAATCGCCCGGCCGTGACGGGGGTTGAATTCATGACGGTTCACACCCTTGAATACAATTCGTTCTCCATTAAGGTGCATAATTTTATTCACGAGTTCAAATCTTCTAAATCCTACCTTTTGTGGAACCACTTCAACTAAACTACCAGACTCGTTATAGATTTGTATAAATAATTTGTATAAATATGAATTTTCCGCACTCCATAGTGCAGGCTGCTCAACAGCAAGGTTAATCGACCACTTGCCATCGATATTTTCAGCTTCGCCCGTTTTAACAAGAATACCCTTGGCATCCACTAATTCTGCCGTTATTTTTGAAGCAGCCGACCCTTGAAGCTTTAAATCGGCTGAAAGTGCCCCTTTTGTAAAAGTTGAATCTAGTTCAGGACGAACATGCAGGTCAGAAACATGAATTTCCGGAACTGTATAAAGATAGACATCACGGAAGATTCCTGAAAATCTCCAAAAATCCTGATCTTCCAGCCAGCTGCCGGTACTACGCTGATAAACCTCTACTGCCAGCTTATTCTCTCCATCTACTAAATAAGGGGTAAGGTCAAACTCAGCCGGTGTAAAGGAGTCCTCACTGTAGCCAACGAATTCACCATTTAACCAAACATAAAAAGCTGATTCAACACCTTGAAAGGAAATATAAATCGGATGTCCCTGCATATTTGCAGGAACGTCGAAATATTTCACATAACTCCCAACTGGATTATGGTCGGTGGGAATTTCCGGCGGACGAAGTTCATGATGCCCATCCCATGGATACATCGTGTTGACATATTGTGGCTGCCCGTAGCCTTGAAGTTGTATATGTCCGGGGATCGTAATATCTCCCCAGCCAGCACATGGATATTCTTTTTCAAAAAAGTTCACTGGTCTATGGTCTGGATTAATACTGTAATAAAACTTCCAGTCTCCGTTTAATTCATGACGCATTTTCATTTGGGAAGCACTTTTTGCCTCCGACAATGTTTCATAATAGACATGGTCTGAATGGGCAGGAATACGATTCACTGCAAATACATTCACATCTGTAAGCCAACTTAAACTTGGGGTGATCTTCATATCTATCACACTTCCTATCTACAATTATCTGAAATTCATTATTTTACAGAACCCATCATTCCGGCAACAAAATGCTTTTGCATAATAAAGAAAATGAGTGCTGCTGGCAGGGTTGCAATGACGATGGCTGTCATAATAACACCAAAATCAGGAGAATAACTTGAACCTAGGTTAGAAATCAGCAATGGAATCGTCTGATTTTCCGGTGACTGAAGCACAACAAGCGGCCATAGGTAGCTGTTCCAACTTGCCATGAACGTAATGATTGCAGCAGCTGCATAGGTTGTTTTCATAGTTGGAATATAAATTCTGAAAAACACACCTAACTCCGTTAAACCGTCAATCCTTCCTGCTTCAAGGATGTCCTTTGGAAACATCTTCGTGCTTTGTCTGAAGAAAAAGATCAGAAAGGCAGTGGTAACCGTCGGTAGTATAACAGCCGAGATGGTATCAATTCCAATCAATGGTGCAGTTTGTGAAATCGTTCCAAACATACGGAATAACGGCACCATTAATGCTGCAAAGGGAATCATCATAGAAAGCAATAGGAAGTTAAACACATAATCCTTTGCTTTGCTCTGGTAAATTTCAAATCCGTAACCCGCCAAAGAGGCAATAAGCATCCCAACCAAGGTTGTAATAATCGAGATTTTTGCTGAATTCATTAATGCAGGAACGAGATCAACTGTTAGCAAGAGATTGTTTAAGTTCTCCATAAAATGACTGCCTGGCAATAACCTGCCTTTTGTAACATCGACTGATTTGTTCGTTGAACTGACAATCATCCATAAAAATGGAAAAATAGAAATAATAGCAGCGACTGTAAGAAACCCATAACCGAAGACTTTTTTAAGCATTTTTATCACCTGCCACTTTAAACTGAATAATAGAGAAGATAACAATCAGTATGACAATCGCATATGAAACAGTAGCCGCATAACCAAAGTCCGGAGTATATTTAAAGGATAGATTGTAAATATACTGGGAGATGGTCATCGTAGCATTCCCAGGTCCACCCGCCGTAATATTCATAACCTCATCGAACAATTGAAGCGTACCAATGGTGGAAGTAATCGAAGTAAACAAAATAATTGGTTTTAACATTGGAATGGTAATCTTGAAAAAAGTTTGAATAGATGAAGCTCCGTCTATTTTCGCCGCTTCATAAATAGATTGATCAACATTTTGCAGCGCAGATAGATAGAAAATCATATTATATCCGGTCCACCGCCATGTGATTGCAGCAATAATCGTGATTTTTGCCCAGAACGGATCAGTTAACCATTGAATCGGTTCTGCAATCAGTGACATCTTCATTAACATAATGTTCACGATGCCATCCTGCCCAAATAAATATTTGAACGTAACAGAATAAGCAACTAGTGAGGTTACACATGGTAAAAAGATGGCTGTACGGAAAAATCCTTTAAATTTCAATGCTTTATCATTCAGTAAAACAGAAATAAATAATGCTAGAATAATCATAATTGGTACTTGAATGATTAAATAAACGACTGTATTCTTTACCGTAGTCAGAAATACCGGGTCTTTTAATAATCGTGCATAATTTTCAAGGCCGACAAATGTTAAGTTTGTTCCCCTGCCGGATTGTAATGACATCATGAAAGCTTGAATCATCGGGTAAAAGTAAAATAAACAAATCATCACAGCAGCTACAGCAACAAACGACCAGCCTATAGCTGTGTTTTTCACTCGGAGCCCCCGAGTGGATTTTACTTTCTGCATGGGTGGGTTGGCTTTTGCAGGTATCACATCTAGTCAGCTCCTTACCTATTTATATTTCTTCTCGTTTGAAATTTTTTAAAATAAAAGCCCCGGGAAACTCGCCTGACACTGTTCGCTCCACTAAACCGAAGGGGAGAAGCCGGCGAGTACCCGAAGCTTACACTATTATAAAATTATTTCACCTGTGTTTCAGCTTGGCCTTGAGCGTCTTCTAACGCCTTATCAAGGTCTTTACCTTTAATAAAGTTTTGTGCTTCAACAGCTAGAATGTCCTCGATTGCATATGTGTGTAAACCGAAGTTTACTTGTGGAATTTCAGCAGTCCAGTTTGCGAAATCAGCAATGATTTTCTGTCCGCCAAAGAACTCGTCTGCAGCTTGGTAGGCTTCACCTTCAGAAGCTGGCTTATACGTACCAATTGCTCCAATTTCTTTATTGATTGTTTGATAGAACTCAACATTTGATCCAAAGGTTTTTGCTAGGAAATCTGCTGCTTTTTCTTTCCCTGGTACATTCAGAACATACCATGAGCTTCCGCCTAAGTTTGAAGCGTTAACAGAATCCGCTACGCCAGGAAGTGTAGGGAAAGGTACAACCGCCCATTTACCAGATTGTGAAGCTTCTGCTTTAATGGAAGGAGTGATCCAGTTACCTGTTGGGACAGTTGCAACTTCCCCGCTATTAAAGCCAGCTAAGAATTGACTCCAGTCAGATACTGGTTTCACTAAATCCGCGTCTAAAAGCTTTTTATACGTTTCAAAAGCAACTATTAGTGCTTCATTGTCTGCCAAGTTAGGTGTTACACCATCTTCTTCTAAGTACCACGAACCAGCAGTTTGGATCATCATACGAATCAAGCCGAGGTCATTTGGGTCTTGTGTTAACATTTGTTTGCCAGTTGTTTCTTTGACCTTTTTACCAATTTCAATGTACTTGTCCCAGTCGATATTTTGTAGATCTTCAACTGTATAACCAGCTTGCTCTAAATAATCTGTTCTTACATATAATCCTGTTACACCAGTATCAAATGGAAGACCATAGTTTTTACCTTCGAAGCTTGTTGGAGCAATTTTATAATCTGCAAAGTCTTCTGCTTTAAATGATCCAGTCATTTCATGGAACATGTCAGGATATGCTTGAAGGAAACTTTGTGCTCGATAATCTTCAATTAAAACAACATTTGGAAGCCCTTTATTAGTACCTGAGCTCAAGCTTGTGTTTAGCTTTTGAATAATGTCATCTTGAGCATTTTCAATAATCTCAATCTCTACATCTTTATTTTCAGTTGCATAAGCTTCTTTTGCTAATTCCATAGCTTTAATATTAAAATTTGGATCCCATGCCCATACGGTTACTTTATTTGTATCTTTTGCCTCTCCGGAAGTATCTTTTGTTTTTGACCCCGAAGAACAGGCAGTCAATAACAGTAGGCTTACTAAAAATAGAGCAAGTACTTTCTTCATTGATATTCCCCCAAGTGATATTTTTATTTGTATTGTAAGCGCTATCTGCCTTACACTTCCTATGTTAGCACCAGCTTGGGGTTAACTGTTAGGACGATATTTTTAATATTTTGTACTATTTTCAGATAATTGGTCACGTTTACATTTTCAAATTTGTGTTTTTTTTAGATTCTTGTATTATTTTTGAATCGGCAATGTTATCCGGACCTTTGTCCCTTCTCCAAGGTTGCTTGAGATGGTGACTCCGTATTCTTCTCCATAAATTAATTGAATGCGCTCATGTACATTTCTTACACCAATGCCGGAGAAATGCTGCTGTTTACGCTTCGTGTTTGGAAGAGTGTTATCCTCTGAAACTTCCATTCCGTCACCATTATCGATAACTTCACAAATCAAGGTATCCCCATCCTGCCAGATAAGGACATTGATAAATCCTGCAGACTTACGGATAAATCCATGGAAAAAGGAGTTTTCCATAAAAGGCTGAAGAATCAGTTTCGGTATTTGAAAATCCATGCAATCAGGCGTAACAAAATAGTTTACCTTAATCCGATTACCATACCTTTTTTGATTAATTAATACATAATTCTTTAGATTATCTAGTTCCTGGTTAACCGTAATGGTTTCATTGACATTGCCAATCGTGTTCTGCAACAAAGAAATAAATGCATTAATCGTCGCTTCCGTCTCTTCTTTTCCGCCCTGCTGAACCATAAATTTAATGGATGTAAGTGTATTGTATAAAAAATGCGGGTTAATTTGCTGTTGCAGGGCAGCTAGTTCAGCGTTTCGTTGGTTTTTTTGTGAGATAACAAGCTGGTCCACATACTCATGAAGCTCATCGAGCATCGAGTTAAATGCATACCCGATTTGCCTTGTTTCATAAGTACCCGAAACGGTAACATACTTGTCAAACTCATGCTTAGAAGTACTCCCAATTTGCTTTACCAGCTTTGATAACGAGTTGGTCATTCTTCTTGATGCGAAGAACACAATAATCAGTGCAACAAAAACAATACCCATCGAAATAAGCACGATCTGCTTCTTATCGATTAGAGTGCCGAAGGCTGTTTCTTTATCGATGATATTAAACATATACATTTCAAAAGATGGAAGATACTCCATCAAGATTATTTGTTCTTTTCCCAAAAAGTTTTTAATCATGTAATCTTTTGGTTCAGAAACTATCTCATTGGCGTATTGAAGCAGCTCCTCCGACTTGTTGCCGATTAGCTCTGATTGATTGCTCGACATAATAACCCCAGATTTGTTTACTAAGAAAACATGATTACCAGGACTAGTGTAGCTTGAATAAAACTCTCTAAATTCATTTTCTTTAATAGCGAAATACATCGTACCATAGACATTTCCAGAAGTTCGTTCCATTAACGCTTTCGAAGTGACAATGTAACGTCCATCCTCCTTATCTGGACGCTCGTCGTACTGGTACATCATCCGCTTAGGTTCTTTAAGCGTATTCATGGTAATGTCACCCGTCTTCAACTCTTCATCAGTAATAGGCCAATAGGTCCGATCAGTCGCGTATATGATTCCATTTGTACCCGTGACGATGATACTTGTTTCGTAAGTATCTACACTAGATTCAATTCGGTTCATCTGCTGACCCAGCGTATAATAAGCATTCAAGCGCTGAACATTGGTCCCCTTTTCTGTAAGAATTCTCTTAATGGTGCCGCTCTGCAATAAATTGTTAGAAGCGACGACGACCGAATAGTTATAGGTTTCAAAACTGTCTTTCACCTGATCCATTACCTTCGCGTTTGTAATACTGAACTTTTCAAAAAAGAAGTCTTCTGACATCCGAATCGTTGTCCACGTTATGGTGACAGAAACAGTGATAATGATGATAACACTAATCAGAAACATGGTGATAAATAGGTTGTTATGTTTAAACCGTTCAGGAATTAATCTCATCTTGATACCATCTCTTATCTCGTGTTTTGTTTTCTTCTATATTGGCTTGGCGAAAGACCCGTTACCTTTTTAAACACTTTACAAAAATAACTGTGATCGGAATAACCAACCATTCCACTGATTTCGGAAATCGTTACCTTTCCCTCAACAAGAAGCTTTGAAGCTTCTTCAATCCGAATCCGATTTAAATATTCAATAAAACCTTCACTATTATGCGTTGAAAAATAACTTGATAAATAGGAAGGATTAAAATGAAAATGCTTCGCAACATCTGTAAGGGTTAACGGCTCCGTATAATGGTCCTTAATGAATTCCAACAGCTTTTTCATATTCTGGTTGTCAAGATGATTTTGAGAAGAAGAAATACATTGCTTTGCTTCCGTAATAAATTTGTTCAATTGATTTTTTGCCTCTGTTGCAGTTTGTGCTTCTTCAATCGACTTAAAATAGGAATACTTGGCATGATCCAATTCCTTTGCGTTGTACTCCATGTTCCCGAGGAGCACCGTAATATTAAAGACAATGTTGCCGATAAAAGACTTGTAATCGTACACATCCAACGTATAACAGTTAGATAGAGCTGATACATGTTCCTGAAGATACTTAAAAGCACCTTCAAAATTCTTCCGCTTAAATTCACCTGTAAACCAATCCAAATTGAAACTGTCACGTTGAGGCTCTGGATAAGGTAAATCCTCTTTCATTAAAAGGTTCTGCTCAGAAAAATAAAAACGATAATTCAAAAGTTTTTCAAGGCTTTCTTTGTATATAAGTGCTAACTGCGAGAGGTCGGTGAATGTTTCACTAAGAGCAAAACCATAGCCCTCCATTGACTCCCCAAGTTGCCTAACGCATTCAATCAACTTAGAAAAATCATCTCCGTTTACAAGGACGCTAGTTTGATCGAAATGAAAGGAATAATCTTCTAGCCCCAACTCATCTTCAAACTTTCCCTTTATAGGATTGGGCAGTTCTGTTTCCCCAGTTTGTAGTACAACACCCAATAAACAAAAATTACGATAAGGAAACACTTCAGAAATCTTCTCAACATCAAAATTAACTTCATATCCCGCTATCAATTTCTTAATAATTTGCCCGACGGAGAGATCCGCTGAAACTTGCTTGTCCATCATTTGAAGAGATGGAATTCGCTCAGCAGCTGCCTTCAACGCTTTCAGGAGCCCCTTCGACTCGAGTTTCGGCTTTAGAATATAATCAACTACTCCACTTTGAAAAGTTGAACGGACATAATCAAACTCTCCAAAACTACTTAAGATAATAACTTCAATTTCTGGATAGCGATCCTTGACAATTCTAGTTAATTCTTCACCATCCATAATCGGCATTACAATATCTGTGATTATGATATGAGGATGTTTCCTCTCAATCAATTCGAGTGCTTCTATACCGTTGGGCGCTTCTCCAACAATTTCGAACCCTTCCTGTTCCCAATTTAAATAATGCTTAATTCCTTGTCTAATTAATTGTTCATCATCAACAATAAGTACTCTTCCACGTTCCCCAACTGTCAATCTCGATCCCTCCAGATGGTGAAAAAATTTGTTATTCCCATTCTAATATACTTTCTCCCATTTGGGGAGGACTGAGTGTATTGACTATTGGCGGGGTGTCTTTTTCCGAGCTATTAAACGAAAGTGACCCAATAGGAAAATCCCTATTGGGTCACTTACTTTACACGCTTACTCTATTGATTCATCCCACGTCTAATGATTGATACTGTGATTGATGCAGCTTCCAATAGTAACTTTTTTGACTTATCAATTCTTTATGTGAACCTTCCTCTATGATTCTACCTTTATCAATAACAAGAATCCGGTTTGCATTTTGAATGGTAGAAAGACGATGTGCAATAATAAAGGATGTTCTCCCTGCTAGCAGTGTTTCTAGTCCTTTTTGTAAGGCAAGCTCCGTTTCTGTGTCTATGGATGATGTCGCCTCATCAAGAATTAAAATCTTGGGATCAGCTAAAAGCGCTCTTGCAAACGAAATCAGCTGTCTTTGTCCAGTAGAAAGCCTTGTTCCTCTTTCGTTTACCTCCGTTTTATAGCCCTCAGACAATCCACTAATAAATGGATGTGCCTGCACAGCTTTCGCTGCTTCCATCACTTCTTCATCTGTAGCATCAAGCCGTCCATAACGGATATTATCCATAATCGTACCTGAGAAAATAAAAGGATCCTGTAGCATGACACCCATCTGCTTTCTTAGAGAAGCAATGGTTGCCGAATGAATATCAACTCCGTCTATTTCAATTGTGCCGCTGCTTACATCATAAAAACGACTGAGCAAACTAACGATCGTTGTCTTTCCTGACCCTGTAGCCCCAACTAGAGCAATACTTTCGCCAGGATTCACATTTAGATGAATACTTTTAAGAATCTTTTCCCCTTCTTCATAGCCAAAACTAACATCTTTAAACTCCACTTTACCCTTTATCAAAGGAAGCTCTGAAGCAATCGGAAGATCTTTAACGGTCGGTTTTTCATCTATCATTTCAAATATTCTCTCTAAATATGCCGTAGCATTAATGATTGCATTATAGAAGTTCCCTATATTCGCGATCGGTGCCCAAAACATCCCTATGTACCCCACAAAAGCAACCAATGCTCCAACTGTTACTCCGTCACCAATGAGAGAGATCCCGACAACATAAATGAGTGAGGTCGTAAGTACGGAAATGTTTTCAATCGATGGCCATAGCAGGAACTGAATCCTCACAGCCCTCATCCACGAGCTTCTATAACTGTCGGATACTTCACTGAAAATCCGTTTGTTTTCTTCTTCCCTTGTAAAAGCCTGAGTCACTTTAATGCCATTAATACTTTCATGAATATAAGCATTCATGTTGGATTGTTTGTTACTTAACATTTGCCATGCCTTCCGCTGGGCATTTTTAATAAGCAGGATAACCGCCGCAAGAATTGGAAACCCAATCATCGCCATAAGGGTTAATTTTACATCGATTGCTAACATAAAACCTAGAATCACGAGAAGACTGAACAGGTCAGTAATCAAATTAATTAATCCATTCGATAGTAAATCACTTAAGGAGTTTACGTAGTTTACCACCCTCACCAAAATCTTCCCATGCGGTCTGCTGTCATAGAAGGTAAAGGATAGCTTTTGTAAATGAGTAAACAAGTCCTTCCTTATCTGGACGATGACACTTTGCCCAATCTGGGACATCATTCTAATTTTATATTTCATACATATCCCAGTAATGATTATGGCAATTAAGTAAATACCTGCAAGAACCATTAAGCCGCCTATATCCTTGCCTGGAATTTCCTCGTCGATGGCTTTACTAATTAAATATGGTCCAATTAGATTCGCTCCACTGGCAATCAACATGATAAAAACAGTAAATAGGATCTTTTTTTTGTACGGCTTTAAATAAACCATCAACCGCTTAAGCTGTGTAAAACTAAATGGAGATTCCAACTCTTCATCCACATCAAATTTATTGCGAGCCATTGAGATAATTCACCTCCTCAACATGCACACCATCAAAGTTTCCAACTTGATTTTTAAACACTTTATAGTAACTTCCTTGTTTCGCAAGCAATTCTTTATGATTCCCTCTTTCAATGATTGTGCCATTTTCCATTACAAGAATTAAATCTGCATCTTTTACAGAAGAAATACGATGAGCAATAATAAAACAGGTTTTTTCCATTAGAAATGACTTTAATGTTCTTTGGATACGCAGCTCTGTTTCCATATCCAACGCTGATGTTGTATCGTCCAATATCAAGATGGATGGATTTTTTAATATCGCCCGCGCTAAAGCAATCCGCTGCCGCTGTCCTCCGGAAAGCCCTACTCCCCGTTCTCCAATAATGGTATCGTACCCCTCTGGCAGCTTAGAAATAAAATCATCTGCTTCTGCCATTTTGGCCGCAACTTGAACGGCATGGAAGGAAGCATTTGGGTTTCCATAAGCTATATTTCCTTCAATCGTATCTGAAAAAAGAAATATATCCTGCATAACGGTAGCCATACTATTTCTCAATTTATGAATATCCCAGTCTTTAACATTAAGCCCATCCAATCTTACTTCCCCTTTGACAGCGTCATAAAACCGGCTTAGGAGATTGACTAATGTTGATTTACCTGCCCCTGTAGGTCCAATAATGCCCACCGTTTGTCCCTGCCTAATCTTGAAGCTTATATCATTCAACACTTGTTCGTCCCCGTAACTAAAGGAAACTTGGTCAAATTCCACAACACCTTTGAAATGTTTAACATTGTACCTTTTTGATTCATTCTTTATTTCTGGTTGTGTATTTAATAATTCTTCTACCTTTTCAGCCGAGGCCACAAACCTTTGGACATCATTAAGTAACCACCCAGCCATTCGCATTGGATTATTTAATGCCCATATTAATGAATTAAACGTGACTAACTCACCCATAGTCAGAGAATTATTAATGACCATGTATCCTCCAACTACGATCATTACCACTGTTAATACTCCTGCAAGGGAATCGAGAATAGGCAAATACTTTTCCCAGACTCTTGAGGAGTCAAGATTCTTCTCCTTGAAGGCTTCATTTTCTTTTGAAAACTTTTCAATTTCGTACCCTTCCTTCGCAAAGGCCTTTACGACTCGATTGCCGCTAATATTCTCCTGCACAACTGAATTTAACCTAGCAAACTGTCCCCTAATGGCTGAAAAAGTTGGTTTGACAGTAAAAGATAAACGCATCGCAAAGAATCCGATAATCGGTGTAACCGCAAGCATGGCTAAAGCTAACGGCGGATGGATATAGAACATAAACCCAATGGCAAATAGCAGGATCGTAATATTCTCAAATATCATATAAATGGTCCACGCAGTAAAATGCCTGACAGCCTCCATATCCCCCGTCATTCGAGCCATGATATCTCCTGTTCTTGTCTGATCGAAAAACCTAAAATCTAAAAGGTTAATCCGCTCATATAATTTTTCTCGTATGGTGAAGATAACACTTTGGGAAACTCGCTCGAACATTAACTGATAATTATAGCGAACGACTGTCTTAATAATTGTTATACCAATCATTGAACTTAAAAAAATCCATAACAGCTCATTCTCTTGGCCATAAATAACCTTATCAACTATTTTCCCAGCGAAATAGGGGTTAAGCATATTTAATACAGAAACCACTAACGCTAGAAAAAGACCGCAAAATAGCCTTATTTTAAAATTCCTAATATACCCCCATACCCAGCGCATGCTTTGCATCATCCACTTCATCCCTCCCCGATGCTTAAACATAAATACATATTATTATCGTAACTCCCTTTATATGTATTTATATTTAACTTTCATTCTTAAACCCTAGTAACAAAAATAAAACATTTATGAACCTATTATATGGTTATAATGAAAGAATAAAATGCAAAATCATAACAATAATTTGCACAATCCTAACATTGAAGGAGTTGGAAAATGCTTCAATTATTTGCCCCTCCCCTGCCGACTTTGCTTGCTGCTGGTCAAATTACATTTGATATTGGACAATCACATATAAATCGTAAGAATATCGGTGTTTTTGATTTGTTAGTTGTCACAGAAGGACAATTGCATATGGGTGAAGATAACCATCAATTCCAGGTTAAGAGAGGGGAGACGCTCATCCTTTACCCCGATCGGCACCATTTTTCTATATCACCGTGCGACCAAATTACTCACTTTTTTTGGATTCATTTCACCGCTTCCAAAGGCTGGCAGGACCTAACGATATCTAAACCCTTCCAAAACGATGAGAATGCAACTGGAGAGTCGAGAAATCCTTTTGTTGAAAGTCCTTTTGGAATTACACTGCCACAGTATTGTAAATTATCTAATCTAGAAACAGTCGAACACCTGTGCACACAAATTATTTCTTCTGACCATGAGTCAATCTATACGGGGGAATGGCAGCGTCAAATTCTCTTTCAACAATTACTTCAGGAGCTTTCAACGCATATGAAACTAGCAAACTCTATGCCTGCATTTGCAGTAGCGGAAAAAGCTGCTGTCTATTTGAGGAAAAACTATGCCCAAAAGGTCACTTACGAGGATCTTGGCCATGCCCTCAGGTTCCATCCTAATCATATTGCAAGATGCATGATCCAGGCCTTTGGCTGCACGCCGATTGAATATATTAATAAAATACGTATAGACCAAGCAAAGATTCTGCTGCTTTCAACAGATTGGAGTACAGATAGAATTTCAGAGGTTTGCGGCTTCACCCAGTCGGCATATTTTAGCAGAGTCTTTAAAAAACTAGAAAAACTAACACCCAGTCAATTTCGAAAACAATATGTTGGGAACATTCAGTAAAGAAACCAACTATCTGAAATATCATTAGATCCTTCCTAAATTAGGAAAAAGCCTTAATTCCACAAAGAAGGGCATCCTCCGTATAGGAAGATACCCTTCTCTTTAATGAATAGAATAAATTTTACATTTCTCATAGAATTTAGTTTTCCCTACTTCAAGTAACCTGGCCGCTTCTAGTTTATTACCATTTGCAATGGAAAGAGCATTTAAAATTGCCTGCTTTTCCACTTGTGCAAGTGTATCCTTTAATGACTGAACAGGCATGTCTGCAACGTTTACTGATTCGTTCACGTTTGATATTTTAGGAACACTTACTTCTTCATAATCTCGTAAATATAATGGCAGGTGCGCAATTTCTATTGTGTCCCCGTCTAACACATTGATAGACCTTTCTAGAACATTCTCGAGTTCTCGAATATTCCCTTGCCACTTATGCTGATTGAGTCTCTCTACTACTTCAGCAGAAAGCTTGATTCCTTTCCGATAGAATTTTCTTTCTAGCTTTTCTAGTAGATTAATGGATAGTAACGCGATATCGCCTTTACGCTCTCTTAGTGGGGGAATTTCAATTTTGATCACATTTAACCGGTAATATAAATCTTGACGGAATGTTCCTTCCTCTACCATTTTCTCTAAATTTCGATGTGTAGCGGCAATGATGCGAACATCTACAGGTATTGACTTTTGACCGCCGACAGGAAAGATCTCCCGCTCCTGCAATACTCTTAAAAGCTTACTTTGCATGGAAAGCGGCATATCACCGATTTCATCAAGAAAAATAGTTCCAAGATTAGCAATCTGAAATTGCCCTTTCTTTCCGCCCTTTTTGGCGCCGGTAAAAGCACCATCATCATATCCAAATAATTCAGATTCAAGTAAATGTTCTGGAATGGAGGCACAGTTTATTGGAACATAAGGAAAAGATACACGCGTGCTGTTATTGTGAATGGCAGAAGCAAACAATTCCTTACCCGTACCTGATTCTCCTAGTAGTAAGACAGCAGATTGGCTGTTAGAAACTCTTTCTGCTAATTTTTTGACGGCAGTAAAAGAAGGACTATTGCCTATTAAGTGCCTAAAGTAATATTTGCTTTTAACCTTTTTTTCAGCTTTTGTTTTATAATAGTTCACTTCTTCAACGAGATGCTGAATTTTATTCTTGTATACTAACCAATCTTCGGGATTACGAAACATAACCGTTCCAACAGCACCTACTAATTCACCGTCAATAATTAGAGGATAACGGTTTGCAATCATATCACTGCCGTTGATAGGCTGAAGGGCGGCCAGCTCTTTTTGTCCGGTTTTGGCGACGATATGCATCCTTGAGTTCTCAATTACATCTTGAACAGGCTTTCCTACAGCTTTTTCAACCGTGGTGCCTAGAAATTCACAATAAGCTGCATTGATATAAAGAATAACGCCCTCTCGATCAACCACAACAATCCGTTCACCTGCAAGATTAATAATTTCTTCAATCCAATGATATGGGATTTTTTCCGTTCCTAGTTTCATAGCTATTCACCCTAGTAGATTTGTTTAAGTTAATTATAACAAGAGTTTTCCATTAAAAGAATCCTGTTCGGGAATACCGAGCAGGATTTCTTTTGGTTATTGGACTGTATAACCGCCATCTAAAATAACGGCTTGACCGGTAACTCCTCGTGCTTTATCACTCGCCAAGAACGCAGCATAATCAGCAATTTCGGATACGGCTAACAGCCTTTTTTGAGGTACCAGTGTAAGGAGTACGTCATCGATTACACGTTCAAGACTGACATTTCTTGTGCTGGCCAAGTCTTTAAGCTGGTTTCTAACTAATGGTGTATCCACATAACCTGGGCATAGTGCATTAACCGTGATTCCATGCTCTGCTCCCTCTAACGCAGCAACCTTTGTTAAACCAATCACTCCGTGCTTCGCGCTATTATAGGCAGCCTTCCCCGCAAAACCAATCACACCGTTAATCGATGCCATATTGATGACTCTTCCAAATCCCTGTTCTTTCATGATCGGGAATACATGTTTAATCCCAATAAACGGAGCTGTCAGCATTACTTTTACTAGGAACTCAAACTTTTCGGTTGGGAATTCTTCGATGGGAGAAACATACTGAAGTCCAGCATTATTTACTAAAATATCGATTCTTCCAAACCTGCTATGTGCAGAACCTAAAGCATTCTTGAATGCTTCCTCATCCGTTACATCACAAGGAGCAGAAAATGCTTCATATCCTTGTCCTTGCAGTTCTTCTGCAACCATGTCACTCTTTTCTTTATTTAGATCAGAAATGACCACTTTTGCTCCCTCTTGTGCAAAAGTTTTAGCGATTTCTAAACCTATTCCACTTGCAGATCCAGTAATAAACGCTACTTTTCCTATTAACATACCGACCCCTCCTAAAATATCTAATTACAAATCTATGTAAGGTTCCTTGATTTTATACAAGTCCCAAGAAAGTATAGACAGCAATAATGAAGAATACAGCGATTGTTTTAATGATCGTAATCGCAAAAATGTCACGATAAGATTGCTTATGCGTCAAGCCTGTTACCGCTAAAAGGGTAATAACCGCACCATTGTGTGGAAGTGTATCCATACCGCCTGATGCCATCGCAACGACTCGGTGCATAACTTCAGGCGGAATATTCGCTGCTGTAATCGCCTTATTGTATTGATCAGCCATAGCTCCTAACGCAATTCCCATACCACCTGATGCCGAACCTGTAACACCTGCAAGAGTACTAGTTGTAACCGCACCATTTACAAGCGGATTTGTGAATGTAGTAGAAATGCCATCACTAATTTTTGCGAAGCCGGGAAGTGCAGCAATAACACCGCCAAAACCATATTCAGCACCAGTATTCATCGTTGCTAGTAATGAACCGCTAATACTTTGGTTGATTCCCTCTTTAAATTTATTAGATACTCGTTTCCAATCATATAAAAGAGAAGAAATAATACCGACAACTAATGCCATTTCAATAGCCCAGATTGCTTGATTCGCTGTTACGTCGATTATGTATGGTAAACCGATCGCTTTAAAATCAAATCCATTTGGGTACCAATTTGGGATAAACGTAATAAAAAGTTTATTGGTAACACCAACAAGAATAAGCGGAACAAACGCTAAAATTTGCCTTAAAACCGATTGATTTGAAGTCAAATTAGGTGTTGGTTCTTCTTTTTCTTCAATTAAGTCTTTAGCTAAGGCAGCAGCATTCTCAGCACCGAAGCCATAATAGCCTTCTCCAGCGCTTTCTGCCTTTTTCCTTCTCATTTCCAGGTATAATAAGCCAATCGTTAAGACAAAAATGGCGCCTATGATCCCAAGGATTGGTGCTGCATAAATGTCTGTTTTAAAGAAAGCAATTGGAATAACGTTTTGAATTTGCGGCGTTCCTGGTAAGGCATCCATCGTGAATGTGAAAGCACCAAGTGCAATTGTACCCGGAATAAGTCGTTTAGGAATATTTGCTTCTCTAAACATTTGAGCAGCAAACGGATAGATAGCGAATACGGCTACGAATAAGCTAACGCCGCTATAGGTTAAGATTGCCCCTAGTAAAACAATCGTTAACATGGCGCGTTTTGCACCTAATATACGTACGATGGTCTTCGCAATGGATTCCGCAATCCCTGACATTTCAACGACCTTCCCGAAGATTGCTCCTAGTAAGAAGACTGGGAAGTAGGATTTAATGAATCCAACCATTTTCTCCATAAATACCCCAGAGAAGAATGGTAAAACCTGACTTGGATCAATAAATAAAACAGCTAAAATGGCACATAATGGTGCAAATAATATTACTGAAAAACCACGGTAGGCGGCGAACATAAGCAGTCCGAGCGCCAGAAGAATAACAATTAAATCCATTTCAATCCCCCTATATTTTTATTTTGCAAGCTTCAAACAAAATACCCCTTAGTAAGCGTTTCCATTCAATGCCTACATTAAAATTAATGCAAGTTCTATGCCAAATGTACGTGATTTTTCTAAATAATAGTAATATTCTCTATTATTATACTAATTAAACATCACTATCTATTAGATTACTTTTATATAATTAGGAAACATTCCTGGATGGTTTTTCCGGAAATACGGAATATCGATGCTTGTTAGTTCCGCCATTCCGGAATTTTTCCGCATTTTCGGAATCTACTGTTCCACCATTAACATCCTAACACTTAATAGACTTAGGAAACTAAGTCTACTGATACGCTCGGTCCAATTATAAATGAAGCCTCTGTTTTTTTCTTTACTGTTTCAAGGTTTACTCCCTCTTGAAGTTCCTCTAAAACAAGTCCTTCTTCCGTCACACGAAAGACAGCTAGCTCTGTCACAATCAAATCTATGACACCTTTTCCTGTCAGCGGTAATCTGCATTCTTCTAGGATTTTAGAGGAGCCATTCTTCGCTGTATGCTCCATAGCGACAATGACTTTCTTTGCACCTGTCACCAAATCCATCGCACCACCCATTCCAGGAACCATTTTTCCGGGAACCATCCAGTTCGCAAGGTTTCCCTTCACGTCTGCTTCAAGCCCTCCAAGGACGGTTACATCTACATGTCCGCCGCGGATTAATTCAAATGAGAATACGCTGTCAAAAAATGCACCGCCTGGAAGAATTCCTGAAGGCTGTCCGCCTGCATTGACCAAATCTGGATCAATATCTCCGTCTAGAGGACCAAGTCCGACATAACCATTTTCTGATTGAAGAATGACATTTACGCTGTCTGGGAGGTAATTCGGCACCATCGTTGGTAAGCCGATTCCAAGGTTTACTACATCTCCGTCTTTCAGTTCCTTTGCCACTCGAGCAGCGATAATTTGTTTTGGATTCACTAATGTTTGCAACATTATTTACTTCCTCCCTGGACATAAATTTTATCTATGAGGATTCCTGGAGTCATTACCTCATCGGGATCAATTTCGCCAACTTCAACCAACTTTTCTACTTGTACAATTACATGATCAGCCGCCAATGCCATGAATGGATTAAAGTTGCGAGCTGAGCGATGATAAACCAAATTTCCCGATTTGTCGGCTTTATATGCTTTAAGAAGGGCCACTTCAGCCCGAAGAGGTTTTTCTAGGAGATATTCACGTCCATCAACAGTCAGCTTTTCTTTGCCTTCCTCGACAACGGTTCCCACACCTGTTGGAGTTAAAATCCCACCCAGGCCAGCTCCTCCTGCACGAACGCGTTCTGCAAGTGTTCCTTGGGGAACTAATTCTACTTCCATTTCACCGGCAATCATTTGCCTGCCCGTTTCTGGGTTGGTCCCGATATGTGAAGCAATAACCTTCTTAACTCTATGGTTTACAATTAAAGGTCCCACACCGCTGTCTATGAAAGCGGTGTCATTTGCAATCAATGTAATATCTTTAACGTTTGCTTCAAGCAAGGCGGATACAAGATCCTCTGGTGTACCAACCCCCATAAAGCCACCTGCCATAATACTCATGCCATCTTTAAAAAACGAAGTAACTTCATCCAAGGAAATAATTTTATTCACGTAACAGCACCTCCTGAAAAATAGGTGAGTTTATTGCTCACACATTATTAATTTGCAAGATTCGTGCCAAGTATATAAAAATAGAGGGTACTCTCCATGCAGGAAAGTGCCCTCTATTTTTAACTTACTAAAGGTAATTTTATTTCTACCAAGGTACCTTGTTGTGCTTTACTTTGATAGGTAATACTTCCATGGTGCTGTTTAATAATTTTATTACAAATCATTAAACCAAGTCCGGTTCCTTTTTCTTTTAAACTATAAAAAGGTTCACCTAAACGGGGCAGAAGCTCTTCCGGTATCCCACAGCCTTCATCCTGAACCGTAAGGACACATACACCCCCTTCGCCTTTCTGGAGATGAATGTGAATGTTTCCTCCTTCAGGCATTGCCTCTATTGCATTCTTTAGAACATTAAGGAATACCTGCTTTAACTGATTTTTCTCTCCAGTAATAAAAAATGGAGACTCCTCGACACACAGTTTGAACTGAATATTTTCCAAATGTGCTTGCGGTGAAAGAAGTTCAAGGGTATTCTCTACAAGATCTCTTAAATTCGTCCGATGCAGCTGAACAGCCTGTGGTTTTCCAAGGGTAAGCATTTCACTTGTTATCGTTTCAATACGTCCAAGTTCACTTAAGAGCAAGTCATTTATTTCACTGGCACCATTTTCCCATTTATTAAGCTGAATAAATCCCTTAATGGTGGTAAGGGGATTACGAATTTCATGCGCAACTCCGGCAGCTAACTCACCGACAATCGATAGTTTCTCAGATTGCAAGAGAATTTCTTCTGCCTTTTTACGCTCAGAAATATCTCGGCTGATGATAACAATATGCTCAATATCATCATAATCCCCCTTTACTGGCACACATCGAGACTCAAATTCAATCCAATGTCCATTATTGTGGTGGAGACGAAATTCAATTAATTTCGATTCTTTGCATTCAAACATCCTGTCTAACGTACCTTTAAAAAATTCAACATCATCAGGATGGATAAACCTGCATAATTTTACATCTTCCAGTTCACAGCAGTTATATCCTAAAACAACTTCATGCGAAGGAGAAAAGTAAGTAAGGGAATGTTCTTTATCCATCACCATAATAAGGTCTGATGTATTTTCTGCGATTAGCCTGTATTTGGATTCACTCGCTTCTACCAACCTATACATGTCGGACAATCTATTGTTAAGTCTATGCAGCTTAACATACGATTCTATCAATAAGAAGCCTAAAATAACTCCTAATATCACAAACAGAATATATTGGAAATGAAAAAATGGTTTATCTCTAAATACATTGAAAATTAATGGTACTGTAATAACATAAATGAGGATATAAGCACTAGATAAAATGATAGATTTCATTAATGGTGTAAATCTTTTAACATAATAATAGATGATGGAAAACCCAATCATTAAAGCAGCCCAGCCGCTAATAGCCGTGTCCCAGTGACCGCTTGAGAACAATCTTGCAATTAGCCCAAATGATCCGGTAATAATTCCGGCAATCGGCCCCATGAAGGCAAAAATCAGAATAACTGGTGCATATCGTATATCATAAGAATAGCCCTGCTCATGAATTGATAGCATGATGAGAATGACTGAAACAATACCTCCGTAGACACCTATCCAAAGACGAGCATGTTTAATGGGCCTATAATTAAAAAACGAGCGGACAACTAGAGGTGTACTAACCAATAGTGAAAAAATTGAGAGATTTACAATATAATCTAATAAAAACAATGAACTCCCACCCAAAAAATCATACTTTTCTTTCTATATAATAAACCAGAATATTGTCTATTACCATAAGTAAAATCTTTATTTATTTGGGAGTTATAACCAAAAAAGAGGTACCAAGGATAGGGCTCCTTGGTACTCCGTTTTTATTGAAGATCCTTCGCTGCAGCTGGATTATCTTTTTCAAAGAATATGATTAAGGCTGGTAATAAGATTCCTCGAATTAGGAACGTATCTAATAAAATACCGACTGCAACGATAAAACCAAATACGAACAATAATTGGATAGGCTGGGTCATCAATACAGCAAAGGTAGCTGCAAGTATAATTCCTGCTGAAGAAATAACACCGCCAGTAGTTGATACAGCAATTTCAACTGCCTTTTTAACAGAATGCTTTTTTCTTTCTTCCATAAATCTTGAAATTAAAATGATATTGTAATCAATCCCAAGTGCCACTAAAAAGACAAACGAGTATAGCGGAACACGATTACTGATGGTGTCGATATCAAAAAACAAACTGCTTAAGAACATTCCTAAACCAACGGCAGCTAAGAATGAAATTAATATCGTTCCCATCATATAGATTGGCATTTTAAATGATTTAGTTAACACAATTAGCATGGCGAAGATTAACAGTGATTCTAGTAAAACAATCACGATTAGATCCCTATCGTTTGTTGCACGATCATCTACTTTCTTAGCTGTTTCTCCTGCAAAATGAAGTTCACCTTCAAGATTATTTTCTGCTAACAGCTTATCAGCATTGTCTCTCATCTTTTTCAACGCATCCATGGTTTCTACCGCATAAGGACTTTCCTTAAACGTGAGACTATATTGGACTACCTTTTGATCTGCTGTAACACCATTCGGCCGGACGTTACTGACTAGCTCTTGATCTGCAAGAGTTTCAAGCAATGCACCTTGCTGTTCAGGCGTTATCTCTTCTTTCGCTTCAAACAATACAGTAGTTGCAGCTAGATCACCTTTTTCAAACTTTTCTTCTAATATTTCATAGCCCTGTCTTGAAGGCATATCCTTCGGAAAAGACTTCATCGTATCGAATTCATACTTTAAATTAAACATGTTAAGGGCAGAAGCTAGAAGGATGATACCGATAACGGAAGCGGATAGTACTGGTTTTTTTACGACAAATTTGCCAATCCTGCTCCATATTGAACTAGATTTAACACTTTCCTCACCCACTCTTGGAATCTTAGGCCAGAAGGATTTTCTTCCAAACAACGTAAACAAGGCAGGTACAAGGGTAATTGAGGCTAGCATAATCACAAGCATTGCTGCTGCGAAAACAGGTGCAAAATTACGATAATCCCCAAATTTAGCGAAGAACAGGACCAGCATTGCCGCTAAAACGGTTCCTCCTGAGAAGAAAACTGGCGTCCCTGTTTCTCTCATCGCATGTTTCATCGCATCGAATTTGCTTTCGAATTTTTTCAATTCCTCACGGTAACGTGAGAAGACGAATAATGAATAATCTATGACCGCTGCAAACAAAAGGATGGTCATAATTGAAAATGTTTGACTACTAATCAGCAATCCTGCCTTCCCCATCAACCCTAGTATCTGATTCACTACCTGGTAAACAAATGCTGCTGCAAACAGCGGTATCAAAGCTAATAATGGAGAACGGTAAATCACAATCAATAAGATTAAGATTAATCCTACAGTTGAAAATAACAAAACTAAATCAGCACGGGAAAAGAGATTGAGGGAATCCACCGCAATGCCTGCAGGACCGGTTGAATATAATGTTAATTCTGTATTATTCTTAACAATTTCTTCAATTTGCTCAAGCGCCGTCCTTATTTCCTTTGACTCTAAAGAAGATTCGAACGTTATCGGAAGAATCAGCGTACTTTGATCTTTTGAGAAGAAATTTGCAGTCGCCTGAGGCTGCATACCAGTTAACGGAACATACTCCTTTATTCCTTCTACTTGGTCAATATTTTCAAATAGCGGGTTCAAATCGGCTAACTCCACTTTATTGTCGTCCGATTGAAAAACTAATATCGCTGGTATTCCTTCATTATTTTTAAAATAGGTGTCTACTTTATTTTGGGCGATAATAGATTTTGCATCTGCTGGAATACTGTCAATACTCGATACCTCGTATTCCTTCGCACTTGGGGCAAGGACTGAAAGCAGTATGGTTACTAAAAGCCAGATTCCAAGTGTTATCCACATTCCCCTTTTTGAGGTAACACGATCGGTTACCGATTGTAAGAATGAATTCATACTTTTGAGCTCCTTCATCGTAGCATAGTGACACCAATGTAACTTTAAATAAAAAATAATTGACACAATGACAACTTCATTATCTTTCAAAGTGACACTTGTGTCAATTATCAGTTATTGAACATTCCCTGACGAATGATTTCTTTTATTGATTTTAGCCATTCTTGATGGGGAATTCCAAAATGATTGGGAATGGCAACACTCTGAAGGATAAATCCTATAAAAAGACTATCCGGAATATGGGATTTCAGTTTCCCCTCTTCCTTGCCATTAAGGATAAAACTATTTAAATACCTGTACATTTCTAAAGGAAGCTTTATCAGCTTTTCTTTGTTTATGTTTGATTGTTCTAATTTTGCTATTACATGCAATGCTGCTTTAATTAGATGATGTATTTCTGTTTTTGTAAAAATAAAATCCATTAGAAAGTCGAATTGCTTTTCAAACCCGCTGAGTTTTTCTATTTCTTTTAGTTCATGAAGATATTGTTCCATTTCGTAAATCATAAAATCAGTAATTAGTTCTTCTTTATTTTCGTAGTATTTATATAATGCTGCTCTAGATACTTCCATTCGATCCGCTAACAGGCTGAAGGTGAAACCGTCATATCCATGCTCTAGAAGCAGCCGTTTTGCTTCATGAAATAAATCCACTGTATTGAATTTACGTTCCCGTGCCATCTTATCACCCCCGAATACTATGTGAAGATAGTATAACATATTGACGAAAAACTTTTAGAAATGTACTTTGTGATTTCTATTGACCAGATTAGATGATTTGATATAATCAGAGTGAGTAATCACTCATTTTAGAGAGGGTTGATTAAGAATGGCATCAACGGTAGTTATAAATGAAGTGAGCAAAAGCTTTGGAAAAAAGTTAGTCCTCCATCAGATCAACTTAACGGTGGAACCAGGAGAAATTTTTGGATTAATCGGTCCTTCAGGTTCAGGCAAAACAACCTTGGTAAAGATTATCGTGGGCATGGATTCGCCGAGCCAAGGTGATGTCCAAGTATTGAATACTGCTGTTCCTAATTTGAAGCTTTTACAGAGAATCGGCTATATGGCCCAAGCGGATGCCTTATACTCCGATTTAACAGGTGAGGAAAATCTTGCATTCTTTGCCTCCCTTTTTAAACTTAAAAAGGATGCCCAAAAAGAACGGATTGCTTATGCAGCTGATTTAGTGAATCTTAGAGCTGATTTGAAAAAGAAGGTCGAAAACTATTCTGGAGGTATGAAGCGACGGTTATCTCTGGCAGTTGCCTTGATACAGGACCCAGAAATCCTTATTTTGGATGAGCCGACGGTTGGAATAGACCCCGAGTTAAGACTGTCGATTTGGGCTGAGTTATATCGCTTAAAAAACGAAGGAAAAACCATTTTGGTGACTACCCATGTAATGGATGAAGCAGAGAAATGTGACCGGCTGGCTATGGTACGAGATGGTGAAATCATCACAAGCGGTTCTCCTGCAGAATTGAAAGAACAGTATGGGATTACAAGTTTAGAAGAGGTATTTTTGCAGGCTGGGGGTAAACAGCTATGAGTATAATAGCTTTGATTAAAAGGATATTCCACCAAATGTTACGTGATAAACGGGCATTAGCCTTAATGATGGTGGCGCCATTATTGGTTCTTACCCTCCTTGATTATCTCCTTGCCGGGAATACTGTCAATCCCAGACTTGGTGTGATCAATACCGATGACAAGCTAGTCGAGAGATTAAAAGATACGGACATCACAGTCCTGCTGGTAGAAGAAAATACAGAAGACCTCTTATTCGATAAAGACTTAGATGGAATCCTTGAAATTGCTGGAGAAGAAATTTCGTTGACCCTTACAAATGACCAGCCTACTGCAGCAAAAGCATTACAAGTCAAAGTTCAACAAGCCATTTCAGCTGAAAAGACTAAAGAACAAGCCACAAATTTAACCACCTTTATGGAAAGTATTAAGAGTCAGCTTCCAGGAGTTCCAGTTAAGATGGAGCAGGTAAAAGCCCCTGAAATAAATACTTCTTATATATACGGAAATAAAGATACAATCTTTTTTGATCAGTTAAGCCCGATCCTAGTTGGATTCTTTGTCTTTTTCTTCGTGTTCTTAATTTCAGGGATTGCTTTGCTGCGGGAACGGACCACAGGTACACTTGAACGATTACTTGCAACACCTATTCTTAGAAGAGATATTGTTTTTGGATATCTATCAGGATACGGTTTATTCGCGGTGGTGCAAACGATTATTGTTGTTACCTATGCCGTAAAAGTATTAGATATAACGCTTGTAGGTTCGTTCTGGAATGTAGTGATCATTAATTTAACTCTAGCTTTAGTGGCGTTGTCACTCGGTATACTTCTATCTGCATTCGCGAACTCAGAGTTTCAGATGATGCAATTTATTCCGATTGCGATCATTCCACAGGTCTTTTTTGCAGGTATCTTCCCTTTTGAGTCTATGGCAGGCTGGATGCAGGTTCTTGCTAAATGTATGCCGATGTATTATGGCGGCAGTGCCTTAGTGGACGTCATGTATAAAGGGTTAGGATTACGTGCAATCACGGACGAACTTTTGGTGCTATTGGGCTTCGCCCTTGTCTTCCTTGTTTTAAATGTAGTAGCATTGAAGAAATATAGGAAGATATAATTTTTGATTTTGGTATTAAAAAAGGAGTTAACAATGACTGAAGAAGAATTAATGCTCCAACAGTTATTTGATGAAGATAAATTAACGGATAAGCAAAAGAAAATCATTGTCGCCGCTATTGAAACCTTTTCTGAAAAAGGATATGCTGCTTCCTCGACGAGTGAGATTGCCAAAAAGGCGGGTGTAGCCGAAGGAACCATCTTTCGGCATTATAAAACCAAAAAGGAATTGTTGGTTTCCATTGTTGCCCCCTTGATGACAAAATTCATTGCCCCTTTAGTGGTAAAGGACTTTAATAAAGTGCTTGAACGGGAATTTGAAACAGTCGAGGATTTTTTGAGAGCAACCATTGAAAATAGAAGAGATCTCCTTATCCGAATGCTCCCAGTCGTGAAAATCATGTTGCAAGAAATTCCTTTTCAACCGGAATTGCGTGAACAATTTTTTCATCTCGTTGTAGAAAATATATTCGTCCGGGTTGAAAAAGTAATCGTCGGCTATCAAGAAAAAGGGCAGCTCATTGATATGCCTCCAGAAAGTATAGCGAGGTTAACGATCACCAATATTCTCGGCTTCTTGTTTTCCCGTTATATCCTATTTCCTCATTTGGACTGGGATGATGAGCTTGAAATTGAACGGACCATCCAATTTATCATGCATGGTCTTGGAAAAAAGGAATAGCTTTTTAAGATTTCTAAAACCCCTTCAATGAATCCGTCATTGAAGGGGTTTCCTTTTTAGATGACATATTGGTGGTATTTTTCAAAATCATTGCTGTTACATTCTAGCGATAATAAAGTGCCGTTATATTCATATTTTGTGGAGAGCACATTGGCATTCTCATTAAGATAGGAGATTAATCGCCCATCATCAAAAGGAATAAGCATTTCACAATGAATCGGATTTTTAAAAATCTGCTGGTTAATCCTTTCAACTAATTCATCCAATCCAATGTTTTGTTTGGCAGAAAGATAGACCCTATTCCCCTTGACTGATGGAAATTCCTCTCCTGCCAAATCAGCCTTATTAAATGCATAGATGGTTGGGATATTCTCAATTCCCATTTCTCTTAGCGTTTGATTGGTTACCTCTATCTGTTTTTGATGATTCGGACTCGAACAATCGACAACATGTATCAGTACGTCGGCAGTTGCTGCTTCTTCCAAGGTTGAACGAAAGGCTTTAACAAGATGATGTGGAAGCTTATCTACAAACCCTACAGTATCAGATAGTAAGAAGGGCTGATGATTAGATAGTTTTATTTTTCTCACTGATGTATCAAGGGTTGCAAATAACATGTCTTTCTCAAATACCTGTTTATGAAAGGAATGATTAGATTTTTTTAACAAAGCATTTAAGATGGTTGACTTGCCTGCATTTGTGTAGCCAACTAAGGAAACGAGCGGGATACCACTTTTCTTACGCTGATTTCGCAACGTTTCCCTTTTTGTAACAATTCCTTCTAATTCCTTCTTTAAAGCAGTAATCTTTTCTTCGATTTTCCTCCGGTCGAGCTCTAATTTTGTTTCACCAGATCCTCTATTTATTAAGCCAACTCCACCACCTTGCCGGCCTAGGGATTCACGTTGACCAGCGATACGAGGAAGCATGTATTGAAGATTTGCCATTTCGACCTGAAGCTGTGCCTCTCTTGTTTTGGCACGCTGCGCAAATATATCCAAAATCAACATTGTCCGATCGATTACTTTTCTGTTGAGTTCTTTCTCCAAATTACGAATTTGCGAACCTGTTAATTCATCGTTAAAGATGACAGCATCTGCATCCAGCTTCTCAAGGAGCTGAATGGCTTCGGTTATTTTCCCTGTACCGATATAATGAGTCTTATTGAATCGACTTAAACTTTGAGTCAGTTCCCCAACAACTTCTATATGACAGGCAGCGGCTAAGTTCTTCAATTCTTGCATTGAATAATGAAAGTCAGGTTGATGATTTACATTCACTCCTATTAAAATAGCCTTTTCTCTCATCTTTTCTTCCTCCATTCCTTTTGGAAAAGTAAAAAACACAGACTGCTGCCTGTGCTTTCGTAAATGGAAAAGACAATACAAAAAATACCCGATAATTGCTTATCTGGTTTTGTATGGACTCCTGCTTGAAAATACCTGCACTGTTTAAATATTGGTATTATTCGTATTCATTATTATTTTTAAAGACAGCAATCTTTTTTTACCTACCGTAAAATAAAGGTTTCCTTAAAAATAAGGCAGACCCATCCCATTTACTCCGCACGCATGGCAGAGCTTGAACGTTATTTAGTTAACGGTTCAAAATTTGGAATCTTAATCTGCGATACTTCATGTGGAAAACCTCCATTTCTCTATAACTACTTCAATCATAACAGCAAAATTAATGGTAAACAATTACATTAATAACCTATATTACGACAATTTACAAACCCAATAGTACCAACGGTTTATAGCCTTTTAATCAATCGTTTGATTAGTTTACCATCCGTTTTAATCAAACGTTTAATTAGTTTTTTATCCACAAAAAAACTGGATAGTCCTCACGACTATCCAGTAAATCCCAAAGTGTCCATACCACACGGACAATGTCCACGAGTGGTGCCTGTCACCAAGGTGACACCTAAAAGGTGTTCACCCTATGCTTCTACAATATTGGGCTGTTGGTATACTTCTTGTTCGAATTCACCTGTTGCTTTGCTTGTTAGTACTCCGGATGTCATGGCTCCACTTACGTTTAGGGCTGTACGTCCCATGTCAATTAGTGGTTCTACTGAGATTAGGAGACCCACAATTGCAATTGGAAGGTTCATAACAGATAATACGATTAGTGCTGCGAATGTCGCACCGCCGCCAACTCCTGCTACACCGAATGAGCTAATGGCAACGACAAGAATTAGTGAGATAATAAATCCTGGGCTAAGCGGGTCAATACCGGCTGCTGGTGCAACCATAACCGCTAACATCGCTGGATACACACCTGCACATCCGTTTTGACCGATTGTTAGTCCAAATGAACCTGCAAAGTTTGCAATCCCTTCAGAAACACCTAAGTCTTTCGTTTGCGTTTTAATCGTTAAAGGTAATGTTCCTGCACTTGAACGTGAAGTGAAGGCAAATGTTAAGGTTGGTAATGCCTTTTTCACATAATTAACTGGGTTGATTTTTGCGATTGACAATAATAATAAATGAACGATAAACACAAGAATAAGTGCTACATATGATGCGATGACAAACTTCCCTAATTTTACAATTGCGTCATAGTTACTTGTTGCTGCAACCTTTGTAATAATTGCCAAAATACCATATGGCGTTAAACGAAGGATTAACGTAACAACTCTCATCGTTACTGAATATAGAGAATCAATAATTTTCGCAAAAAGTTCAGCATGTTCTGGCTCTTTACGTTTTACTCCAAGGTAAGCTATCCCGATAAAAGCCGCAAAGATAACCACAGCAATCGTTGAAGTTGCACGTGCACCTGTTAAATCTGCAAACGGATTTGCTGGGAATAACTCAAGGATTTGTTGAGGAATGGTCATTGCTTCAACCGTAACAACTCTTTCCTCTAACGCAGCATTTCGAGCCGCTTCTGCTTCACCTTCAGTCAGTTCGATACCATCAAGACCAAATCCTAATGATGTACCAATTCCAATTGCTGCAGAAATAGCAGTTGTTCCAAGTAAAATTCCAATTACAAGGATGCTGATTTTTCCGATATTCTTCGTTAATTTTAATTTTGTAAAAGCTCCTACGATTGAAATGAATACAAGCGGCATAACCACCATTTGTAGTAACTTAACGTAACCTGATCCTACAATATTAAACCATGCGATTGATTCCGTTGTAACCTCAGATTCTGTACCGTAAATTAAATGAATAATAAAACCAAAGATAAGTCCTAAACCTAAACCAGCGAATACACGTTTTGAGAATGATACATGTTTCTTTGCCATGATGCGCAAACCAACCATGAGTAACAGCAATACTGCAACATTCACAATGATAAGAATTGCATTCATCTTAATTCCCCCTTTTATTAATATATATTTTGTCTTGCGTAAATTAGTCTATGAAAATACTAATATACATATTCCTATCAGTCAAGTCGGAATAGTATATTTTTTTTTCAAACAATTTGCATAAATTCTCCACTTTGATAAAAACTACCTGCTAACAATAAAAACAGAAGGAGATATAAAAATGGAGTTTAATTCCTACATGTATCTGGGATTAGGTATCTTAAGTATTCTTCTGTTAATTTATGTATATATAAAAACAAGAAACAGCAGGAGTTTATTGCTTTTTGTCACCATGGTCGGTCTAGGGTATCTCATAGAAGCAGTGATTTATAACTTTGCTCATAGCTATCAGTATTATCCCAAACTTATTAAGCACGATTCGTTCTATGATAGTAATTTGGGTGCCATTGCCTCGAATGCTCTAACCTTACCAGCTATAGCAACTTTCATTGCTATTCTCAGAAAAAATTGGATATGGATTATCGTTTTAGTTATCCTGATTGCAGGGATTGAATGGACATTTCTAAAGCTAAATATCTATTCCCACAATTGGTGGAAGATTGGTTACACATCTCTGGGATTACTTGTTTACTTTCCATTAGCAAAAGTGTTCCATCAACTGTTATCGAATCCGTTAAAAGGATTTTTGCATACAATATTCCTTTTTTTAATTGTTGGTCCCTTCTCTGGTTCTTTGCACATTATGCCTATTATGTTTTTGTCCAATAGATATTATGAGCTCGGCTGGTATGAAAGTCACTCCCAAGATACCACTGCCTTCAGTGCCATCTTCTATGTAGGCGCCTGTCTTTTCTACGTATGGATAGCCAAACAACATTGGAAGTTAAAATGGTTGAAATATGTGTTAACTCCCCTTTTGATGTATACAGTGAACGTTCTCTTGCAAAAAGCAGGAATCCTTCACAGCCAGGTCTGGTGGGATCCTTGGTATTATGTAATTTTATCAGTTATCTTATTGAAATTAACCGTCTCCATGGGGAAACACCTTTCAAGTGGTCTATCCAAAAATACCTGACCCTCGATGAAGGATCAGGCATTTTGGGGCTGGGTACTGTCCGCCTCAGGTGGAAA
The DNA here is from genome assembly GCF_013396335.1 of Bacillus sp. EB106-08-02-XG196. GTDB lineage: Bacteria > Bacillota > Bacilli > Bacillales > Cytobacillaceae > Neobacillus. The sequence goes on along the minus strand of NZ_JABWSY010000010.1, from coordinate 177,037 downwards.
GTGTCCACGAGCGGTGACAGGCACCAATTTGGGAACCAATTTTATTACTGATTAAGTGGGATTCGAATTGTAAATATAGTTCCTTTTCCTAATTCACTTGAAATGTTAATTGTTCCTTTATGTGTTTCTACAATCCATTTTGCTATGGACAATCCCAATCCATGCCCTCCCATTTGTCGCGAACGAGATTTGTCAGCTCGATAAAATCGTTCAAAAATGCGATGGTAATCCTCTTTTTTGATTCCGATCCCCGTATCCTTTACTCTCATACACAATTCATTCCCTTCCCTTGAAAGGAAGAGCCATACCTCACCATTATTTGGTGTGTATTTAATAGAGTTGTCTAAAAGTATATATAGCAGTTGAGATAATCTCTCCGAATCTCCCGTTGCCATCAGTGAATCCGGAGCCTCAAAATGGAGCCTTATTTGCTTTGAGTCTGCTAGTGGCTGGACAGATTCAATTGCTTTTTCAGTATGAGGAAGAAAGTCAAACGTCTCTGTTCTCCGTTCGATGATAGTTGAATCGGAACGCGCTAGTGTCAATAAATCACTCACCAAGCTTGTCATCCGTTTCACTTCCTGCCTCATATTGGATAGCAGCTTACCGGCGAATTCCTCATCCTTCGTATCAATCGTCATGTCTATTGCGTCTAAAGAAGATAACAACACACTTAAGGGCGTTCGCAGCTCGTGGGATGCATCTGCCACAAACTCCCGCTGTCTAGCAAAAGCCTTGCTAATCGGAATCATTGCTTTTTTAGACATGGCAGTACTAATTAGCAGAGCCAGACCTACAAACACAATTCCAATTACTAAAAGGATAATTAATAACCAATGGAAAAGTTGATAGGCAAAGGTAATATCCTTACCAATAAACAATTTACCTACAAAACGACCTTTATCGTATATCGACTGGCTGGCAATCATTAGGCGGATATCTCTCTCGGGCTCACGCTGAAAAAATCCGCCAGGTTTTCCTCTGCCTTTCTCGCTTCCTTCTAGATGTAGGGTTTCCTTAATAATTTCTCCATTGTCCAAAACCTTCCTATTCAAAATCCCTAATATAGCAGATCTGGTTCGCTGATCTGCTTCATTTCCCATAATCAATTCTCCATTTGAATTCACAACATAATAAAATAGTTGATTGACTCCAGCAAACACTACCTCTTGATTCTGAATCCCGCGGAAATCACTTTTTTCATTTGTCGTTAAATAATCCTCTAAAAATCCCGCTTCCTGATTCACTAATGTTTCAAGTTCGGTCTCCTGATTCTTTAAAATACTAAAATAAAGTACTGAATAAACAATCATAATAAAGAGGATGAGAAATAAAATCAGCAATCCGCTATAAATACGAGTAAGGCGACCCTGGGTACTTTTAAAAACATCCTTCTCACCAAGGTTTGTTAATAAGCTGAAGAAAGAAAGAATGTTAGTTTTCAAGCTTATACCCTACCCCTCTTATACTTTGGATCAACTCCTGTTTTCCGACTATGTCCAACTTTTTCCTAATAAGTTTAACGGTTGCATCTATTGTCTTAAGGGCTACATCCGAATCAAGACCCCAAATCCGCTCCAAAATGACCTCACGAGGGATAACTTGTCCCCTATTTTGGACTAATAAATCTAATAGCTGGTATTCCCGTGGGCTTAACTGGATTTCCACAATCCCCATACGTACCACATGACTATTCCGATTCAGAACCAAACCTTGTACCATAATTTCCTCTTCTAAAATTGGTGCATAATTACGCCGTGAGAGAGCTCGCAGCCGCGCCTGCAATTCTCCTATTTCAAAAGGCTTTACAAGGTAATCATCCGCCCCAGAATCTAATCCCTCAATCCGGTCTTCTACAGTGTCCTTTGCCGTCAACATCAGGATGGCACCTGAATATCCTTGCTTCCGTAACCGGCGGCAGACATCGACTCCATCACCGTTTGGCATCATCCAATCCAGGATTAAGACATCATTGTGTGCATTGGAAGCGTAATAATACGCATCCTCCCCTTCCATCACCCACTCTACCTTGTATCCGGTTTTCGTTAGCATATATACAATTAATTCACCTAGCTGTGAATCATCTTCTGCTAATAAGATTTTCATGATTTAGAACCCCTTTAATCAGGTGATTAACTTCTCCATTATCTGGATGATCTCTAACAATTCAAATCTTATCATAGCTGCCTTGTAATTTAGAACTTCATTGAAAATAAAATAAGCTGCATAGAGCGACTGGCCAAGTAAAGCGATTCCACAAATAATAGCTGGTGCCCTTGAGATTTTTGCTAGAGCGCCCAGTTTTCCTCCAGTCCTAAAACTTTGTCTTATTACTTGGAAGGCATTTATGATAGCTTGAATGAGAATAAATGAGGATAAAAAGATACTAATATGCATGATTGCTAAATCATTTCTGAAATACAGTGGTAAAGCTAATATCACGACAAATGATAGTGCCCACAAAACCCCAAAAAGGTTGCGAATCCAAAGTAAAATAGAGATTACCATTAGACCGATAAAGAAATAAATAACGAAATGAAACTGATTAAATGATAGTAAATAAAATAAACCCATTGCTAGTAACAATGTACCCGTATATCCAATATAAACGATCATTACCTTTTGAATTTTCGAATTGACAATGCTTGTTGTCTCGCCTGAGCCGTTTTTGTACAATTTAATCTTATTTGATTTTCCTTCTCTCGTAACCACAACTGCTAAAACATGAATGATCTTCTCAATTAATGTATTACATAGGGAAAAATAAACTCTAAACATAGGAAGCCTGCTAATAGCCAGTGCTGCGGCCAAATAGATCAGTATGAGGCTTGTAGTACTCACGATGAATTCTCCTTTTCATTTTTATAAAGAAAGCTTTGTTAAATTTCATTTTTGATTATTAGTACAACGATAAAAGGTCGATGAAAGACAAATCTGAAGAATTCCCAATGAGATTAGTCCTTCATAAGCGTGATGAAAGACAAATCAGGTGAGTTTCCAGTGAGATTAGTCCTTCATAAGCATGATGAAAGACAAATCAGAAGATTACTCAGTGAGATTAGTCCTTCATAAGGATTTCCGTGAGAAAAGTCAACATCTGTCATTAACATAGCCATAAAGAAAAAGAAGCACCAATCCTGCAAAGTGTGCTTCCTTCCTCTCTTTATCCTAATAACGCCACTTTTTCACGTTTTAGTTTTTCAAGTTCCTTTTCAAGTTCTTCTTCTCTTACATAGTTTTGGAAAACAGCATCATGCTGCGCTAAAGGACTGGAAAACTGACTGCCAGCTTGTACCTGTGCCTCCATCAACATAATTCGTTCCTCCGCACGTGCAACACCTCTTGCAATGTTATCTGTTTGGAAGGAGACTGTCGCTTTTTGAATTTGTTTAATAGTTTGAGCCACATTTGCCCGGGAAGCTAATAAAATTTTCTTATGCTGCAATTCATTATAGGTTTCCTTCAACTGATTCAATTTTTCTACTAAGATTTGGGTCTGCTCTTTGATTGCCTCCAATTGCTGCTGATAAAGGGTAAACTGTTTTTCATGAAGCAGCTTTTCCTGAACGGCTAATTTTGCAATTGTATCCTCTTCTTGTTCAATTGCCAGCTTAGCCTGACGCGTTCTTTTTGCGATCAATTCTTCTGTTTCTAGCAGTAAAGCAGCTTGTTTTTTCTCAACCAGGTATTGCTGTGATAATGCTTTTTGACCTTTCAGTATTTCCTGCTCCAATTCGCGGGAATATTCATTCAACATCGCAATTGGGTCTTCCATCCCATCTAATAATCCATTAATTTCAGCTTTCGTAATCGTTTTTACTCTTTTAAAAATACCCATTTTCGCTATTCTCCTTTTTTTGTTATATTTTTTTCCCACTTGTCTAACATGCTTGCATTTTGATTGATAATTGGACTATGTGAACCTACTACGGGTGTATCAATGAACTGCTGCATAGCAGAATTTCTTGCTTTCCTTCTAACCCATCTCACGATTAGAATCAGAATGGCTAGTCCAATAATAAGAAAGAATAAAAGTCCAAGCCAAGAAAATTCTTCTCCATGATGAGGACCATTCATAAACTGGCGGGGTCCCCTTCCGCCATGGTGCCCCCGCTCTTCAGGTCGAAACCCATTTCGGAACACCACATTGGTTTGATGTCCTCCTAAAAGATGCAGGAAGAAATTAATTACAACCAGTGCAGCAGTAATCATCACACCCCAGAAAATGGCTAGTTTAACTCTAGTATTCATTGCTATTTTTCCTCCTTTCGTTCTTGATAGTTTGAAGTTTAGAGGACAATGGTGAAAACTTGGTGAAAGGAGGACAGTTAATATATTTTTTTTGATAGAATTTTCCTTTCTACAAATGTAAAAGTAGTTATACTAATCTATTAACAATTAGATTATGATAGTGTTTGGATAAAAAATAATTTAAATGATTGAGAGGCCAGCTTATGTGGAACAACAGAAATGTTTGGATTATTTTAACAGGGGAATTTATCGCTGGTCTTGGGTTATGGCTTGGGATTATTGGAAATTTAGAGTTCATGCAAGAAAAAATACCCTCAGATTTCTTAAAATCACTTCTTATGGCTGCCGGGCTGGTAGCAGGTATAGTCGTTGGCCCTTATGCAGGCAAAATTACGGACCAAAAAAGTAAAAAAACAGTGATGCTATGGTCAGGGTTATTGCGTACGATAAGTGTCGTCTTTATGCTGATTGCGATAGCTACAGGATCTGTTTGGTGGATGCTTGTCTTTTTCGTTACGATTCAAATTTCTGCTGCCTTCTATTTTCCAGCACTACAAGCAGCGATTCCTCTTATTGTTAACGATAAGGATTTACTCCAGCTCAATGGAGTTCATATGAACGTAGCCACCCTTTCACGGATCATCGGTACGGCAGTTGCAGGGATTCTCTTGGTACTTCTTCCCTTATCCATGCTCTATATCGGTTCACTAGTAGCCTACCTTGGATTACTCATCCTAACTTGGTTCCTTAACTTTGAGGAAAATAATAATAGTTCTTCAACAACGAAGAATACCAATGAAAAAACTAATTTTAAAGATGTATTACCTGTGATAAAGGGTCTGCCGATTGTCTTCATGACCCTATTGATGACACTGGTTCCACTTTTATTTCTAGGCGGATTCAACCTTTTGGTCATTAACATTAGTGAACTGCAGGATAGTTCTGCGATCAAAGGCTGGATTTATACTGCCGAAGGAGTTTCCTTTATGATTGGAGCTTTCTTCATTAAAAAAATAAGTGACAAACTATCTTCTTACACCATTTTATTTACCAGCTCAATCCTCGTCGGTCTGTCCCAGCTTCTGCTCTATTTTGCAGATGTTACGGTTGTAACGATTGCAGCATTTCTAGTTTTTGGTTTTTCAGTTGGCTGCTTCTATCCCACAGCATCCACCGTATTTCAAACAAAAGTACCAAAGGATTTCCACGGAAGATTTTTCTCGTTCCGTAATATGCTTGACCGGATTGGCTTCCAAATCGTGCTGCTTTTAACTGGATTCTTTCTGGATTTTATCGGTTTACAGCTAATGTGCGTCTTATATGGCGGGCTAACTATTCTTATCACTATCATATTCTATTTAAAAAACAATCAACTCCGTACGGTACAACAGGAGAATTAAAGGTGAAGGCACCATCCAAAATGGATGATGCCTTTTGTTATTTCTTTATACTAGCTTTTCGAAAGCCTTGGTAAATATCTATTGATGCGAATAAAAGGAATGTAAATACCGCTCCCCAGAATAACTCGTTATCAATATCACCATTGATACTAAATAAGTCTGTCAAATACGAGATAAAGGCTGGATTAATTAGCTGATGGTTACTGATGATGATGATAAATACAATCGAGGAAACACCGTGCATGACAGTGTTGAGAGCAGCAATCTTCCTAGTCCATTGTCCTTTGAGCAACTTATATGCTGCTACAGCAATCTCAAGCCCAATTACAATAATCACCAGTGGCCAATAGGAAAACAGGACTTCTTGATTGAATGTCGGCGTTACAAATTCGAGACCATTACTTCCTTTTTCATAGATTCCTAAAAGGCTGGCTGCATTGAAATAGACACTTGCCCAGATAGCCGTCCATAGCAAGCCTAGAAACACTTCCACCTTTGAAATGGATTTTTCCTTTGGAATGTAAGGAATATTATATAAATCATCTGGCGTCCACTCTTTAAAAGATGCTGTTAATGGCGTCTGACCCTGCCTATGATCTGTTCGTTCTATGATGGCGAACACCACGGTTAACCAGAAAAACAATTGAATTCCAGTGCTCAGTATCCCCAAAATTCCGTGACCTGCCAAGTCTAAAATAACGTTTAGTACCGCTTTTTCACCAGAATAGGAAACAATCGTCGTAGCGATCAATGAAATAAGGGAAATCACTGCAGCTATCGGCAGAATGATTTTTAATAAATTGATATAGACATCAAAGTAACGCGGCCCTATTAAATGCATGGGACGATCTAGGTATCCGCTCGCCAGGATTGACGGATTTCCCATTTTTTCAAGAACAGTCTTAACATCTTCCTCCGTGTAATCAACTGGAAGCATATCCTCAATCGTTGAGCGAAGTTCAAGTGCAATATCCTCTCGACTTTTTTCTGGGAGCCTGCGAGTAACCTCTTGAATATAAAGGTCAATTATTCTCATCCGTTATCCTCTCCTTTTAATAGTAGGGAAAGTTCTTGCGCGGTCTTTTCCCATTCTTGCTTTAATTGTTGATAGATATCGATTCCAAATGGTGTTAACACATAATACCTTCGTGGTCTGTTTTCAGTTGTATCCCAGCTGCTTGTGACTAACTCTTGTTTTTCCAGTCTGCGCAGCAATGGATATAGTGTACTCTGTTCGATTGAAATCCCGCATTGTTCTAATAATTGGACAAGGGAATATCCATATTGAGGTGTACGCAGCTGACTTAACACCGCCAATGTCAATGTCCCTCTCCTTAGCTCTGTAGTTAATGAATTTAATAAGGTACTCATCCATCCCAACTCCTTTGATCATGCTGTACGTCATACACTATACTTTATACTATGTATCATACATTATTGTTGTTCACACAACAATTAAAAATCAGTAATATTTTTCTATTGTTAGATAGAAGGAATATTTTTTATAAAGGTGAATATAAACAATATTGAATGTCTATTTGAGGAGGGATATGCCATGAGTATCGATGTAGTGGAGGAACTAATTGCAACAAGGAATAGGTTGTTAAATGAGATTTCTGGTTTAAGCTATGAAAGGCTGAATAAAAAGCCTGATGAGGTTACATGGAGTGTTGCCCAGGTATGCCATCATTTGTACTTAACAGAAAGTGCCTCTACACAAGCAATAATTTACGGACTTAATAAAGTCAATGGAAAAAAGGCAGAGACGAAGCCTGTTCAGCTGGCAGTTGACCGCACCCAGAAGGCTCAAGCACCAGATATAGTAGCACCTGACGATGATCCGTTGGATTCCGGGCAGATTAAAGAACTCTTAAATCATTCAAGAAACCAATTTTTGGAATTCTATAATCAACTAGAAAATAAGTCCCTGCTAGCAGAAAAGTCTGCCAAGCACCCACTCTTTGGTTACACGCCGCTAGACCAATGGGTCGAATTAATCTACCTCCACGAAAAACGGCATATCGAACAAATCAAAGAGATTAAATCCCAATTATAAAACGAAAAGAGCTGACGATTGTCAGCTCTTTTTCACTGTCCACCTCAGGCGGACAATTGTACATTAGTGGTGCCTGTCACCATTATTGTCTGTCACCATCATGCACATAAACCACCCAATGTTCTCCTTCTTCTTCCTCCATCCTTACACCGCGCCAGCCGTGAAGGATTAACCTTTTTTGACCTTCTGTATCCCCCATTTTTATTCGGGTGCTTTCCTGGATTAAAGTTGCTTTCTCTTTGTTTTCTTCTAGGTCTTTTACAAAAATATAGCGTAAGCTGCCGCCGTATTTTTCTTTAAGTGCTGCGATTTCCATTCCTTGAGAAAACTTATCCTTTAAACTTGGAATATTAAATGGTGCAACAGTGCAGCAAATGTAGCGGCAGCGGTAATTCTCCTTACTTAGCTCTTCCATAATTACACCGGCCAGTATTTTTTGCAGATGATTTCCACGGAATGCAGGCATTACATTTGAAATCTCCTGATAGAGAACCTTTGGCAGCTCATTTTCTTGCAAACCAATATCCCATCCTAAGTGTCCTTCATCGATTGGCGGAATGAGGAGAGCTCGAAAGGCAATCATTTCATTCCCTGTAAATGCACCAATCATCAAGCCCTTCCCCTCTAAGATATACTGATACTCATCATTCGTCAGGGGCTGAAGTATTCCTGGACCCTGCATTGCTTGTACAACTTGCTTCTGCACCTCTAAAATCTCTTCCAAGTCTTCAACACCCAATTTTCGGACCTTAAAGGGCAAATTCCCATTTCTAAGTTTTCCTTCATATATCCACATCAAGAACGGTCCCTCCTTCATTGAACAAAACCTTGAAAAACGGTTAGCTCTTTCAGCGTTTCCTCGTTAACTTCTACCCCTAACCCTGGCTTCTCCGTTAACCGGATAAACGGTACATCATATTCCAAATTGCCAACATCTCTAGAAAATTTTAATGGCCCGGTCAGCTCGACGCTTGTAATGATTTTTTTTGAAAAAGCAACATGGAACCCTGCCGCCGAACCGACTGAGGATTCGACCATCGAACCAATCTGGCATTCCATTCCCGCTAACTCCGCCTGGTGTGCAAGCTTTACAGCCGGATAAATCCCCCCGCATTTCATCAGTTTAATGTTCACTTTATCCGCGGCACGCTTTTGTATAATCTCCCTCATGTCTCGTTTTCCCTTTATACCCTCATCAATCATAAGGGGAATAGTCGTCTTTGACTTTACTTCGACCATTCCATCGATGTCATCTGCTGCAACCGGCTGTTCCAGCCAATCAAGCCCAAGGCTCTTCAACTGCTCCACTGCAGTAATGGTGGTGGCGCTATTTACCCAGCCTTGATTCACATCAACACGGATGGCAATGTCCTCACCTACTTGCGAACGAACCGCTTTAATACGTTCAACATCCTTGCTGACTTTTGTTCCTACCTTCATTTTAAAAGATTGATAGCCTTTTTCCATCATTAAAGCAGCTTCAGCAGCCATTTCTTCAGGTTCGGCGATACTAAGGACATGGGTAATCGGAAATTCTTCGTGATAACGCCCGCCAATAAGCTGATAAACTGGCTGTTGCAGCTTTTTCCCCATTATATCAAAACAAGCAATATCAATAGCTGCCTTTGCCGTTGGTGCTCCATATATTGTCTTGTTCATCACTTCGTGAATCCTTTCAATCTCCATTGGATTTTTCCCAATTATAGCAGGACCCAGAGTATTCTTTATTATTTCAAATGTCCCTTCAAAAGTCTCTCCTGTCACATGTTCGTCCGGTACCCCTTCTCCATAGCCTACAAATCCATCATCGGTAGTTACTTTTACGATAATGGAAGGCATATAGTTATAGGTTTGATAACTAACGATAAACGGTTCTTTTAACGGTAAGTGGATAGCAAAAAGTTGAATTGACGTAATTTTCATAATAATCATTCCTTTCCAAACAATAATATGATATAGTTGTCGTTATACAGACGTTAATTAGGATGTGTTCAAACATGGCTACGAAAATTGCGGTCTTCGGCTCGAGTGAATTTTTACATAAAATTGTAAGCGCCTCCAGTCAAATGACTGATATTATAATTGATCCTTATATATATCAACATCCACAGGAAGCCGCCGAGCTTATTAGAAAATTAAAGGCTTGTGATGTTGTTTTTTTCTCAGGGGCTCTCCCTTACTACTTTTCAAAAAAGCACCTCGACAACCTGCCCTATCCAACCCTTATTCTAACTCAGGATGAAATAACAATTGCTGCTTCTTTATTAGCTATCACACAAAACAGGAATGTACCACTTGAGAGAATATCTATTGATTTGTATGATGCTTCTATTATTAATAATGTTCTTTCTGAAAGTGAAATTAGGATGGAATCCCTAAAGATTATGGATTTTAAACAACAAATGCTTGAAGACTGTTTCAATTTAGATAGTATTGTCCAATTTCACTACAATCTTTGGGAGCAAGGCATAACGAAAATTGCATTAACAAGTGTACATGCGGTTTATGATCGACTCCACTCTCTTGGTGTTCCTGCTATTCGAATGGCTGATCCGCAGGTTTCCTTGATTCGCGGTTTGCAATCAGCAAAAGCTCAAGGGGAGCTTATTAAGAGTAAAGCTGCTCAAGTCGCTGTTGGTTACCTTTCACTCCAAAACCATCAGCAGGACCAAATTAATACCCTTGCTCACCTGCTTAACGCATATGTTCAACCATTAAACGGAACCCTATTTGCCCTATATAGTACTCGGGGGGAAATAGATAGAAATCGCGTCATTGATTTTTTAGAAAAATGGAAAGGTCCTCTTCTAGTCGGTTTTGGTTACGGATTAACGTTGAAAGAAGCAGATCAACATGCTAAAATTGCCCTGCGTTTTGCAGAAAAAGAATTGTCCTCAAAATGTGGTTATATTCTAACCGAAGACAAGGAATTAGTTGGACCCTTCCCATATGAGCATAAACAACATAGTTTAAAAAATGACCATCCCGAGCTTTTAAACATTGCAAAGGAAACAAAACTAAGTCCTGGCAATCTTTCTAAAATTATTGAGTTCAGTAAATCAAGGCAATCCTTACAATTTACAACTGCTGACCTGGCCGACTATCTTCAGGTGACCCGCCGTTCCACCGAAAGAATTGTAAAAAAGCTCGCTGATAACGGTTATGTAAAGGTTGTCGGCGAAGAAATGGTGTACCACCAAGGGCGCCCAAGGGCAATTTATGAACTTAACATGCCAGCCTATTAATAAAAAATAAGGAAAGTTCCCTTTATGGTGAACTTTCCTTATTTTTTTAAGCGGAGACGGTTTCGTCTTCTTTTTTAATCTGAAGCATTTCTTCATCAGTCAATTTTGTAATCGTAATTCCAGTCAGAGCATAAATCACCGATATGATTGGCACGATGAAATTAAAAATCGCATATGGACCGTAGTCTAACGCATGAACACCCAAGGTACCAAAGATAAACACACCACAGGTATTCCAAGGGATAAACACAGAGGTAAGTGTCCCGCCATCTTCAAGTGCCCGCGATAAATTTTTTGAATGAAGGCCTTTATCACGATAAGCCTTTGCATACATCCGTGAAGGAATAACAATCGAAATATATTGTTCAGAGCATGTTGCATTTGTTGCGAAACAGGAAACGACTGTTGAAGCAACAACACCTCTAGCTGACTTTGCTAATTTTAATATCTGATTCACTATTGCTTGCAGCATACCAGAATTCTCTAAAATCCCCCCAAAGGTCATCGCAACGATTGTCATAGAGACCGTGTACATCATCGAATCAAGGCCGCCACGGTTAAAGAGGTTGTCCACCATTTCATTTCCGGTATCAATGACAAAGCCGCTTTGCAGAGCTGCGACTGCAGATGAAACGTTTCCGCCCTGAATAACTACCTGCGAGAGAAATCCAAGTGTAATACCTATAATCAGTGCTGGAATGGCCGGAACCTTCTTCGCGACTAAAATAATAACCAATAATGGAACGATTAATAAAAATGGTGAAATGACAAAGCTGTCTTGGAGAACGCCTAATGTTTTATCAATACTAGCAGAATCCATTCCTTCATTACCAAACTTCCTGCCCATAAATCCATATATCACCAAAGTGATGACGATACCAGGAATGGTAGTATAAAGCATATGACGTATATGCACAAATAAATCTGTTCCCGTTAAACCGGATGCAAGATTAGTAGTATCAGATAATGGGGACATTTTATCGCCAAAATAAGATCCAGAAATAATAGCACCCGCAATCATTGGTGCTGGAATTCCCATACTTAAGCCAATTCCCATACCCGCTACACCGATTGTTCCCATTGTTGACCATGAGCTGCCAATTGCCAAGGATACAATCATACAGATGACTGTAATGGAAACAAGAAATAGTGAAGGGGTAATGATCTTTAATCCATAATAAATCATGGTTGCTACAATTCCGCCGCCAATCCAGGCACCGATTGTTAAGCCAACGAGAATGATGATAACGATTGCAGGCAGCGCCAAGCGAATCCCCTTATACATCATTTCCTCAATTTCTGACCATTTATAACCGCAGCGCCAAGCAACGATGGCCGCAATTGATGTTCCGATTATTAATGGAATATGTGGTCCTTGTTCAAGGACGATAATCGTAATCCCCATTACCACGATCATGACTAAAAGTGGTAGCATAGCCATTTTAAAACTCATCTCTTTTTTCATACACATTCCCCCGCCCAAATTAGATAGTAAATATTGTTAGCGCTTACTTGTTAGAAAATTGGTAATTGTCGTTAAATAGTCGGTAATTACATTTTATACATAGGTTAATTTTTCGTCAATCAAAATTTTTCATAATTTAGACAAAAAAATTGCGATGCATGATATGCATCGCAATCCTATTTTTATGCCCTAAGCAGTGTTTCAGCAAGTATCCGTGCACCAAGGTCTAGTTCCGAGGTATTAAAGTTCATTTTGGGATGATGTAAACCTGGTTGAAGGTCAGCTCCAACACCAATCATCGTAGCTTTTAATTCCGGATTTTTAATGGTATAAAAGTGGAAATCGTCACTGCCGGAAGTGATTACTGGCGGTGAAAGCGCCTCATGGCCCGCAACACTCAGAATAGCTTCTTCGGCGATCGCTGCGGCTTCAGGAGAAACCTCAGCACCAGGCGTAAAATCGCTCCATTTCCATTCGATTTCGACCCCATAAAGGTCTTTTAGGCTGTTCATTCCGTGGTCTATTTGGTCTTTCAGTTTTTCTAAAACTTCATTTTTTTGCGCTCGGACATCAATGGCAAATTCCGCTGAACCTGGGATAATGTTTAAGCTTTCTCCGCCAGCGATAACTTTTGTAAGTTTCGCAGAATAGGCTTCGAACGGTGATAGATAAATAGATTTGACGCACTGATGCAGTCCAACAATTACGTCAAGAGCGTTTTTACCTTGGTGCGGCCTGGCACCATGTGCGTCTTCACCGAGGACTTTACCTTCTAGAAAGATAGCCGCTCCATGATGAATAGAGGCTGAAACTCGTCCGATAGGAAGCTCTTCTATTGGACGAAGGTGGATACCGAATAAGTGGCTGACGTTTTCGATAGCTCCCCTTTCAATCATCGCAAGTGAACCATTTCCTTTTTCCTCTGCCGGCTGAAAAATAAAACGCAGCTTTTTAGTGAGACGCTGATCCTTCAAGTAAAGAAGTGCACCAAGCACCATTGAGATAATGGCGTCGTGACCACAGGAGTGATTCCCCTGCCAAACTCCGTCCACCTCTTGCCATAAAGCGTCTATTTCCGCACGGACAGCTATCACTTCTTCTCCCTCGCCGATTTCCGCTATAAGTCCGGTTACATCGGAAAAACGACGGTATTCTATGCCAAGATTATCTAAAATATCAGCAATCGTTTGTGTTGTTTTAACCTCTTTCCAGCTAACCTCGGGGTGAGCATGGAAATGTTCAAACCATGTCAAAATCTGTCTTTCGAAATTTTCCGCCAACTTTACGCACTCCTATCCACAAAAAACTAATAAAGTCATATTACATCAAAAGAACTTGTTCTTACAAGGTTTTTAAAAAGGTGACAGGCACCGCAGTGGTGCCTGTCACCCAAATGATTAACCTATTTTTTTCTTGGATTTGATATTCAGCGGCGCATCTTCCCAAGCATCTAAATCTTTTAGTCCTTCAATATTAGATGCATAGAAGACTGGATCTTTTCCGCTTGCTTTTTGCTTTTTATAGTCAGCTAATGCCGCAAAAGCAATTTTTCCAAGGAGAGTAATGGCGATTAAATTGATGATTGCCATGAGTGCCATAAATAAATCAGCTAAGCTCCATACAAACTTTAAATCAGCTAATGAACCAAACGCAACCATGAAAACTACAAGCAGACGGAATCCATTTAGCAACAGTTTGTTATTCTTAATAAACTCAATGTTCGATTGTGCATAATAGTAATTCCCAACAATCGAACTAAAGGCAAATAAAAATACGATGATGGCAAGGAAAATACCTGCCCAAGATCCTAATGAGCCCTCGAGAGCATTTTGAGTTAAGATGATTCCATCTGCCTCATTAGACGTATATAGACCAGATAATAGAATGATGAATGCCGTAGAGCTGCAGATAACAAGTGTGTCTACAAATACACCAAGGGACTGAATTAGACCTTGTTTAACGGGATGGCTGACATCAGCTGTCGCAGCTGCATTCGGTGCACTCCCCATACCCGCTTCGTTTGAGAACAATCCGCGCTTAATTCCGTTCATCATCGCAGCGCCAATCGCTCCGCCTGCCACTTCTTCAAGCCCGAAAGCACTCTTAAATATCAATGCAAAAACAGCAGGAATTTCTGAAAAATTCGTAACCATAATATATAAGGCAATTAAAATATAAGCCCCTGCCATGATTGGAACCATCCACTCAGCAACCTTAGCAATCCTTTTTAGCCCGCCAAAAATAATCACGGCTGTAATAAGTGTTAAAACTAAAGCAATAACGGATTTATCCATTCCAAAAGAATTGTTTAAAGAACTAGTAATGGTGTTTGCTTGAACAGAATTAAATGCTAGTCCAAAAGTAATTGAGATTAAGACTGCAAACGTAATCCCCATCCAACGTGCTTTTAACGCTTTTTCCATATAGTAAGCAGGTCCGCCCCGGAAGGTGTCACCATCTTTTACTTTATAAATTTGTGCCAGTGTACTTTCTACAAAAGCCGATGCTGAACCAATAAGGGCAATGAGCCACATCCAGAAAACCGCACCCGGACCACCGGTAGTAATCGCAATTGCTACCCCCGCAAGGTTCCCAGTACCGACACGTGAAGCTGTACTAATGCAAAAGGCTTGGAATGACGATATACCCTTTTGGCCCTTCGTCTTGCCTTCACCCATTAACCGAAACATTTCCCCAATCATCCGGAACTGAACAAATTTAGTTCGGAAAGTAAAATAAAGCCCTAATCCTACCAACATAACAATAAGCACATAAGACCAAAGCAGCGTATTAGCTCCATTCATAAAACTCTCTATTAACTTCATCCT
Organism: Bacillus sp. EB106-08-02-XG196; assembly: GCF_013396335.1. Classification (GTDB taxonomy): domain Bacteria; phylum Bacillota; class Bacilli; order Bacillales; family Cytobacillaceae; genus Neobacillus. The sequence goes on along the minus strand of NZ_JABWSY010000010.1, from coordinate 161,792 downwards.
AAAATCCCTCCTCATAACGTACTTCTTTCTATACTTAAAGCTCTAATTTAACAAAAACTCAAAATCCAGGCAATGTATTATCCTTCCATCTAGGGTGACACCTCTCACCTGCTCGGTGACACTGCTCGGTGACAGGCACCACAGAAAGACATTGTCCACCCCAGGCGGACAGTTGTTTAATAGTTTGCTGGATTATTAATTACAGTTTTCTCTCATTTACAAAAATTTAACGTCCTTCCATATTGGTTTCAAAACCTGTTGGATATAGTGATTTTGTGTTTGGACAACTTTGTTTGCTGTCTGTCCATTTCCTGTTGCACAAGAATAATTCTTATTCCATAAAATAATATTAAGAATTGTAAGTGTAATTACTTCCAGAAAGGAAAGATGTGGTGTTTTAAATGAAAAATTATCAGGTTTTTGATTATTCGTTTCAGAATCTTCGTGAGAAAAGTATGTCGTTTGAAGAGGTATTCGAAAACATTGTAAAGTTCATGAACATAGCGCCAAGCGGGAATTATCGGTTAATGGTCGGAACGGATTCACAGGTCCATAAAAGACATACCATTTTTATTACGGGAATTGTTATTCAAAATCAGGGTAAAGGTGCTTGGGCTTGTATTAGAAAGATTATAATCCCAAGAAAGATGACGCAGCTGCATGAAAGAATTTCTTTTGAGCTCTCCTTAACTGAGGACATTGTCGCATTGTTTACCGACGAAAGAAAAACTCGATTAATCAATATCGTCCTTCCCTTTGTCTACCAGGGAGCAACCTTTACCATGGAAGGCCATATTGATATTGGCGCCGGAAAACGCAATAAAACAAGGGAATTTGTGAAAGAAATGGTAGCACGGATGGAATCTATGGGGGTTGAACCGAAAATTAAACCCAATGCCTTCGTAGCCTCAAGTTACGCCAATCGGTACACAAAATAGGGACCTGAGCCATGTTGCGTTCACTAAAAAACGCACCAGGGCTCAGGTCTTTACTTTATTCACGCAAACAAGCGCTAGGTCCCTTCATACTATACAAAGTCTTTACACTCTCTTAACACTAGGTTAAGAAAGAATTCAAATTTTTCAGATAAAATAGAACAAACCACTACTATTTGGAGGGATATGATGAAGATTACAGTTGCAGGAGCAGGAAATGTCGGGTTAGTTACAGCAGTTTGTTTTGCTGAATCTGGACATCAAGTAACCTGTTTAGACACTCAAAAAGAGAAAATAGAAATGCTCGAAAAAGGACACATCCCTTTCTTTGAACCTGGACTGGAACCTTTATTAGAAAAGAACCTCTCGAACGGTCAACTCTGTTTTACTACGAACCAAAACCAAGCATACGCAGAGGCCGATATCATTTTTATTGCAGTTGGTACTCCTGAAAAGAGAGATGGTGCAGTTGATTTATCTTATATTTACGGGGCTGTTTATACCATTGCTAACTCAATAAAGAAAGACGTAATTGTATGTACTAAAAGCACCGTCCCCGTTGGAACAAACGATATGATCAAGCAAATTTTTAAACAGCGCAAGCCTCGTCACCTCATGGTTGATGTTGTATCCAATCCTGAATTTCTTCGCGAGGGTTCAGCGGTAATGGATTTCTTTTTAGGGGATCGAATCGTAATTGGCGCTGATAATCCTGAAGCAGCATCAATCATGGAACAGCTCTACCTTCCATCAAAGATTCCGATACTTTTCACAGATATTCGGAGTGCAGAGATGATTAAATATGCTTCCAATGCCTTTCTTGCAACAAAGATAAGCTTTATTAATGAAATTGCCAATCTTTGCGAAAAAGTGGGGGCAAATATTGAGGAAGTTTCTTACGGAATGGGAATGGATAAACGAATTGGGAATTCCAATCTTCAGGCCGGAATTGGCTATGGTGGTTCATGTTTTCCAAAGGACACGAAAGCGCTCGTTCAGCTGGCAGGCAATGTCCATCATCCCTTTGAATTGCTGCAGTCCGTCATTAAGGTCAATCAGTATCAGCACTCCCTTCTAGTGTCGAAGGCAAAAGAAATAGTCGGATCACTAAAAGGGAAAAAGGCAGCCTTGCTTGGTCTTGCTTTTAAACCAGAAACTGACGATATCCGAGAAGCTGTTTCCTTAACAATTATTAAGGAATTACTCGATGAAGGCACAATGATTACTGCTTATGACCCGATGGCAATTCCCAAAGCACATAAGCTTATAGGAGATTCAATTAAATACACTACGAATATTCGGCAAGCACTTAAAGATGCCGACTTTGCTGTCATTGCAACAGAATGGGACCAAATAAAGCACCTTCCATTGGATGCTTACGCTTCCTATATGAAGGAACCGATTGTTTTCGATGGCCGAAATTGCTATTCCCTTAAAGATATAGAGCGGTACCCGATTACCTACGTCTCGATTGGCAGACCAACTATTGTAAATGTAAATTCTACCCCACTACATTAATTAAAGGGAGACACAGTCATGATGAGAAAAATTCAAACCTTATATCAATTTGAATGCAAAGTTTTTCAACAGATTAATAGCCATTTTGATAAAAGGATCATGAATCTCTTTTTCCGTACGATAACTCAAATTGGCGGTGCTCTCTTTATCAGTGTAACAACATTGTTACTCGTCATCTTTTCATCAAATCAAACTAGACTTACAGCCATTTCAAGTGCTGCCGCCTTAGCTCTAAGTCATATACCTGTTCAACTGGTTAAAAAGCTTTTCCCGCGAAAAAGGCCCTATCTACAAATCGAAACAACAAAAATCTTACCTAATCCTTTGAAAGATCATTCTTTTCCATCAGGTCATACAACAGCTGTTTTCTCGGTTATTGTTCCCTTTATGATTCAAATACCCTCATTAGCTGCTATTCTCTTTCCTTTAGGGCTATCTGTAGGGATTTCGAGAATCTATTTAGGGCTTCATTATCCTTCGGACGTTATTGCAGGGGGGATTCTAGGAGCGTGCTTCGGAAGTCTCTGTTTTTATTTCATATATTAGAAATGATTCGATTTAACAACAGGAGGGGCTAATATGAAAATTGCTATTTTCACAGATACCTTTTATCCGGAAGTAAACGGGGTTGCAAATACACTCAAAAAATTTACTGACTATCTTGAAACTCAAGATATTTCCTATAAGGTTTTTGCTCCTATTTCCGTTTCAAATGAATATATTTCAGACCATATTCACCGATTAAAAAGCCTGCCCTTTTTCCTTTATCCTGAATGTAGATTAGCTTTTCCTAACATCCTGCAGCTTAAGGCAGAGATTGAGCAATTTTCTCCAGATCTGATTCATGTCGCAACTCCTTTCACTGTTGGTCTTTCCGGTGTATATTTTGCTAAGAAATTAAATATTCCCCTTGTCGGCTCCTATCATACCGACTTCAATGACTATTTACACTTTTATGACCTGCAATTCCTAGCTAAACCTCTTTGGAAATATATGAAATGGTTTCATCGTTCTTTTGAAAAACTCTTTGTACCTTCAATGGATAGTTTTGAAAAACTAAATAACCGAGGTTTCAGGAATCTAGAAATCTGGCCAAGAGGTGTAGATTGCCAATTCTACCATCCATTTTATGAGAAAGAGATTATTCGCAATCGATATGCCATTTCTGAAAAATTCATCCTTACTTATGTTGGCAGACTGGCGCCAGAAAAGGATTTAAAAACGCTCATGAAAGTCGCTGGTTCTTTACCTCCTGAAATAAATGATCAAGTACATTGGCTCATTGCAGGGGATGGCCCGCTTCTCGACGAGCTCAAAATGTCTGATGTTCCAAATATGACCTTTACCGGCTATTTGAAAGGCGTTGAATTAGCCGAGGCCTATTCAGCAACAGACTTATTTGTTTTCCCCTCTCCCACTGAAACCTTTGGAAATGTTGTTCTTGAAGCTCTTGCAAGCGGGACACCTGTAATTGGGGCGAATGCGGGCGGAGTGAAAAATATTATTTCGACAGGCGTTACTGGATACTTGTGCGAACCGGGGAATGCAGAGGATTTTATCATTAATATCATTCACTTGTTAGACAATGAATCTTTACGTGTTCAAATGGCGGGCAATGCTAGGAAGTATGCACTTACACAAAAATGGGATCAGATTTTTGAAGACGTTATACACCAATATTCTAGTGTTATCAATGAAACCGCAAAAAAAATATATGCTTGAAGCTAAGGAGGAAGGGTAATGGATACATTTTCTCACATTATTATTGGCTTCGGCCTTGGCGCTCTTGCTCAAATTGACCCTGTGGTTTCAAACAATAGTGCCTTATCGACCGCCGTCCTCATCGGAACTGTAGTCGGTTCTAACGCACCTGATTTTGACTTTATGTATCGATTGAAGGGGAAAAGCAGTTATTTAAAAAATCATCGGGGGTGGTCACACTCACTGCCAGCCATCCCTATATGGAGCATGCTTACTACTTCAGCCATTTTGCCATTCCTCCAAGTCAGCTCTATTTCACACTTATTCTTATGGGTCCTGCTTGCCGTTATTTTACATGTTCTTTTAGATTTGTTTAATGTAAATGGTACACAGGCATTACGCCCATTTTCTACAAAATGGCTATCCTTAGATTTCCTCCCATTAGTTGATCCATATATCATTATGCTCCATGTCCTTGGATTTAGTTTGCTTCCTTTTTTTGATACAGGGAGAGTCTTTTCTTTCGTTTATTTAGGAATTGTCCTTTACCTTTTCATTCGGATGATATCTACTCACTATACGAAATGGAAGCTTAAACAGCATTTTCAAAATGCACTTCAGATAAAAATGATTCCTAAAACAGCTGCTTTCCACTGGAATATTATGATTGAAACCAGTCAAGACTTTTTATTCGGGTCTTACTCGAAGGGAGGCTTATGGATAGAGCATACCTTTTTAAAGAAAATAGACTACCCTGGTTTGGTTTTAAACAGCAGCATGGATCAGCAGGTTGACAGCTTCCTTAGGAGCACCCATTTTGCCTACCCTTTTGTTCAAAAAAGAAAAAACGGCTATTTTATTTACTGGAAAGACCTTCGTTTTCGGTCCAAGAAATTTTTTCCGAAGCTTGCAATCACGTTCATATCTTTAGATGATAAAAACCAAGTTTCCTATACTGGCAAACTAACCTCTATTAAACACTATAAAAAGGTCATTAAAAAGTTGGAAACATCCATAAAATAAATGCCTGAGCCCCTAGCTTATAGGGGCTCAGGCATTTATTACTTTACGGAAGCTCTGGTTTTGCATATATCGGCGGCTCTCCACCTAAGGTTTTTAGAAAAGCCAATAAATCTGCTTTCTCTTGGTCTGTTAAGCCAATAGGACTCATAAATTTTTGGATAAAAAAGCTCTTATTAGGGTGGTCATCGCCGCCACGGTCATAGTAATCAATTACTTCTTCAAGTGTAGTAAGACTGCCATCCCGCATGTATGGAGCAGTATGAGTTATTCCATATAATCCAGGCGTACGAATTCGGCCTAAATCCCCTTCCTGCTCTGTAACCGCTTTTCGGCCTTCGTCTTCAGTATTGAGTCCGATATTGTAAAAATTGTTATCAGATAGGTTGGGGCCATTGTGGCAGGTCACACAAAAGGCTTTTCCTGTGAACAATCGGAGTCCTCTGATCTCTTGTTTCGTTAATGCCTCTGTTTCCCCTTCCAGGAACCTGTCGTAAGGAGTATCGTTTACAACAATTTGCCTTTGGAAAGCAGCAAGGGCTTTTGCAATATTTTGTTCTGTTACTCCTTCATTAAATGCCGCTTGGAAACGTTCTCGATAGCCTTTTATGGCTGATAATTCTTTAATAAGTTCATCAATCGGCTGGTTCATTTCATCAGGATTTTGAATCGGTCCCAGTGCTTGCTCCTCTAGAGAAGCCGCTCGGCCATCCCAAAAGTTGGACGTGTAATAACCGGAATTAATGACAGTTGGGCTGTTCCTTTCACCATTACCACCTGTATATTTATCAAAAGTCGGTTTTGCGTCGCCATAACCCAAATTTGGGTCATGACAAGTAGCACAGCTAACCTGATTATTCCCTGAAAGTCTCGGATCAAAAAATAACGCTCGACCAAGTTCAAGCACTTCCGGCTTCATTGGATTTTCCTCAGGAATCGGTATATCTCCTATAGGTACAAGTGTCGTATGATTACGAAGGCTGTCTAGAAGCTCCCTTGGAGTAACCTCACTGTTTTGTGCTGCCTCCTGGTTCTCTGATTGAAGATTTGTCGGAGCCTTTACCTTCTCCTTCTCTCCACATGCCGACAATCCAATACATATTAATAAAGTAAAAACTGCGCCCTTCACTATCCTTCTTTTCATATTAGAGTGCTCCTCTGGTTTATTTATCTTATCACCATTATAAAATTGGTTTTAATAAAAAAGAGCACCCGAATGTGAAGAAATTAGCAAACAATTTCTGATATTTTTTTGTTCAAAAAAAGTTCATATTCATAGGAATTATAGCCCCAAAGGGTCATATGAAATAATGGTGATTTTAACTAATTTAGTAGTATAAAGGTCTTTCTCAGGAAGGAATTTTTTTATTATGAAGGTTATTATGTCGTTTTTTATTATTTTTGGTTTGATGTCTTTACTAAATAGCAGGGAGGTTTTTGCTGATCAGACACTTCAATCAAGAATTGATTCAACTATGGAAGGCGGTACTCTTTATTTGAAAAAGGGAGTTTACCACGAACCGATCGTTCTAGATAAGCCCATTGTACTAGTTGGCGAAAAGGGAGCCACTTTCCAATCCTGTTCCACCAAGCCAATGATTACTGTAACTGGTCAAGACGTAAGCCTTATAGGGATTGCAATAGTGAGCTGTCCTAAAGACGAAAGCCCCGCAGCTATCTTAGTCAGCGGTCAAAATCATTTACTTGAGGATTTAACAATCGTAACTCCAATACGAGGAATCCAGTTCGATAATACAAAAAAATCGATGGTGCGAAATATAACGATCTCGGGGCAAGGCAGTGAAAATGGGGTTGACTTGTGGCAATCAAATTCTAATAGATTTGAACGTATTCAAATGAAACATGTCGAAGACGGATTCTATATGGAAAATAGCCACCACAACACCTTTATAGAAAATACGGTTCAGAATTCAAGATACGGATTTCACATTATGTTTTCAAATTATATAACTATTAGAGATAACATTTCTAGGAAAAATTTTACAGGTGCAATGATTATGGGCACCAAAGGTTCCCTCATTGAGGCAAATAAATTAACGGATAATAACCAGAATGTGAATGCACAGGGACTTCTACTCTATGATATTCATGAATCTGCCATTCGCAAAAATTCCATATCAACGAATCGAGTTGGAATGTATATGGAGGATTCAAACAACAATGAAATCGTCAGCAACAATTTTACTGCCAACTTTGTCGGAGCCCAAATAACCAAAATTGAAAATAATCGAATCACAAACAATTCCTTTTCTAGCAATGTAAATGAGATACAAGCAAAAGAAGAGACCCATAATATCATCGAAAATAACTACTGGGATGCAGCTTTGAAGCTTGATACTGATGGGGATAGGTTAAGTAACCTTCCATACCGGGCCGATCCATATTTTCTTAATCTATCAAAGGATGTTCCGGCTTATCAACTATTTTTTCAACACCCTGGAATGTTATTGCTGCAAAAAATGTTAAAGAGTCCGGAAAGTGTCCTTGTAGAGGATAATAGCCCTTTAATGAAGAACAATATCCATTTTGATATCAAACAGGAAACTAGCCGTTCTATCGCATGGATGATCAGTATGTTCATGATTATTAGTAGTCTACTATTTATCTATTTAGGGAGGAAAAAAATATGAACCGCTATATCTTAAAAATAATTCTAATTACAATCCTTGCATTATTGATGATCACCGGCTGTGGAAAAAAAGAAATAAACCCTGTGGCTATTCATGAAGAAACGGCTAAATGTGAAATTTGCAATATGCAGGTAAAAGATAACCAATTTGCTACTGAAATTATCCTTAAAAACGGGAAAGCAATCGTCTTTGATGATATTGGTTGTATGAATCAATGGATGAAGGAAAACGAGAATGAAAAAGTTGATGCCAAGTTTGTAAGAGATTATTCCACAAGTGAGTGGATTGAAATGGAAAATGCCACTTATGTGTATGGTAAAGCCATCAAAACCCCAATGGCCTACAATATAATCTCTTTTACAACCAAAGATGATGCGCAAAATTTCATTGTTGAAAATGAAGGCAGCCTATTAACCTATACCGACTTAGAGAAGCATTCATGGGAAAAAAATAAAGAAATGATGGAAGAAATGAAAAAAATGAAAATGGATGGCCATAGTGAAAAGGAAGATACGAAAGCTAGTGCTCACTAAGAGTCTACCCAAAGGCATCAAGAAGATGAAGTCAAAAAGGCAGTCAATCAAGATTGTCTTTTTACTTGAAAGGAAGTCAACCTATGCGAAATTTATGGTTCTCTGAATGGAAAACAATGACACGGCAACGCTCTTATTATTCTTTTTTACTCCTTTGGTGTTCAGTATTTTCACTCCTCTTTTTGCTAGAAGGGACAAATGATAGTATTTCTGGCTTTACCAATATTACAGGGACCATTGTAAATATTATTTTATATTTACTCCCCCTATTTATGATGATTATCAGCTCTTTTTCCATTACAAATGAATTTGAAAACGGACAATGGGCTTTATTATGTACCTATCCTATTAGTATTCCTACTTATTTATTCGGAAAATTTATTGGCTTGTTTACTGCACAAACAGTTGTGTTCACACTTAGTTATGGAATCAGTATGGCAATTGGTTTGGCGGCAGGAATCGAGCTATCAATAAAGTGGCTGCTTGGCATCCATCTATTTTCACTGCTTCTCATCTTTACTTTTCTCCTTCTAGGCATCTTTCTCGGTACCTTAGCTCGAACAAGATGGAAAGCATTAACGTTAACGGTAGCCATCTGGTTTTTTCTAATAATGATTTGGCCCACAGCACTTATTGCGGTGTTAGGTTTGGTCCCTTACACGATGATTGATGCGTTAATGAAGCCTGCGATGGTCTTAAATCCTTCTGAGTTTCTACGTATTTTTCTAATCATTAAGTGGGACAGCGGGGCGATATTTGGTCAATCCTATGATTCTATTGTTCAACTCATTCAATCTAATGCCAGCTGGTTCATTCTTTTGGTTTATCTACTTTGTTACCTTATCTTATTATTAACACTATCATTCTTCATTTTGAGAAGGAGACTGGTGCAATGACTAATCGCCTAGAAATTAAAAGTGCTTCAAAGGTTTTTAAAAAGAAAATTGCCCTTCACCCCTTCTCATTGAAAGTAGCAGCCGGGGAATGCATTGCCCTTTGTGGAGGAAATGGCGCTGGGAAAAGCACATTACTCCATATCCTTGCCGGCATTTCTTCTCCAGGTGAGGGCACAGTCATCATCGAAGATGTAGATTTGCTTAAAAATAGAAAAAGATATGTATCCCTAATTGGGTATATGCCAGATGAATTTTATGCCCAAGAGACCCTGACCGTACAGGAGTTTTTATGTTTTTATGGGTCTTTCAGAAATATTCCGCAAACCCGTATAATGGAAGTGATTCGAATTCTTGGGCTGGAAGAAAAAAAACACGAAATGGTCAAGCACTTATCCAAAGGGATGCGGCAGAGGCTGCTGTTTGGACAGGCATGGGCAGCGACACCCGCTGTTTTGATTCTCGATGAACCAACTAATGGTCTAGACCCTTATTGGATTGATGTTTTTATTACGCTTCTAAAAGATATTAAAAATAGCGGCTCAACCATTATTTTTTCAACTCATATGATGGATGTTGCCTCAGAGGTGGCGGACCGTGTTTTATTTATGGAAGACGGGAAATTGGTCACAATGCTAAAAAATGACCATATTAACACTAATAAATTCATGGTTGATTTGTTACACTTGTATCGTAAACAGCAATAAGAACGAACTACTGTCAAAAATCCAAGAGCAATCTTGGATTTTTTGTAAGACTCTTTACGAAAACAGCCTATTGTAAAGACTGAACAAGTGAAAAGGGAGCAATAATCATGTCCTATCGTACATTAAAGTTTTTTAGCATTTTTATTCCAACTGTATTAATTGGTGGATTTGAGTTTTTTCGGCATAGTGTACTGCTTCATAATCTTTCAATGACGGCAGGTAACTTTGTGATTACCATCCTAACCCTTATCATTTCTTATATCTTTTCCACTTGGATGTTTCGCACGATTGACTTGAAAAACCAACGGATTACAAAGGAACGAGAAATGCACGCTATTTATGAAGAGAGAGAAAGACTGGCAAAGGAATTACATGATAGCATTGCCCAAACCCTTTTTTTACTTAAGGTACATTTAAAAAAAGGAAAAATAGACGAAGCTGGAGCACTTGTTAATTCGATTGACACGCATTTACGTCAAGCAATTTTCAATTTACGTATCAGTCCAAGCGAACATGTTTCTTTTTCAAAGCGGATTCAGAATTGGCTTGAAGATTGGAGTATTGTGTCAGGGATTGATATACTCACTGATATTTCTATTAAGGATTCTCTCTTCACTCCTGCTGACGAAGTGCAATTATTTGGAATTATCCAAGAGGCATTTACAAACATTCGAAAGCATTCAGAGGCATTTAGGGTGAATTTCACTTTGCAAACAAGTGATTCACATTGGGAAATGATAATAGAAGATAATGGGAAGGGATTCAATATTACCGAACTACAGTCAAATAAATATGGAATTTCCATGGTAAAGGAACGGTCAGAGCGATTAGAGGCTTCTTTAGAAATCACTTCAGAAGAGAAACTTGGAACAAAAATAATTTTGAAAGGAGAAAAGTAAGGTGACAAATCCATTTCGTATCTTAATTGCGGATGACCATCCCCACGCACGTCTAGCCATTAGTGAAATGCTTGAGGATGACCCCTATTTCAAAATCGTCGGTCAGGCAAAAAATGGAAGAGAAGTAATCGAACTAAGTCAGCGATTGATTCCTGATATTATTTTAATGGATATTGAAATGCCGATTTTAAATGGGTTAGAGGCTACAAAAATTATTAAAGAGACCTCCCCTTTCATAAAAGTCATTATGTTAAGTGTCTCAGATAATGTTGCTGATTTATTTACCGCTATTCAATATGGCGCACAAGGGTATCTGCTCAAAAATATGGATCCAGATGAATGGCTCCAATATCTTCACTCGGTAGTCGACGGTTCCATCGAAACAACTCGGGGAATGGCAGGAAAACTGCTCTATCAGTTTAGAGAAAAAGACCTGCAGCATTCTCAAACTTTAAAAGCATTAACACCTAGAGAAAAGGAAATCCTGCTTTTAATTTCGGAAGGCTTGACCAACAAACAAATCGGGCAACACCTTTTTATTGCAGAAAACACAGTAAAAAACCATATAAAAAAACTACTAGAAAAACTAGAACTAGAAAACCGTGTACAACTCGCAGCCTATTCAATCAAACACACAAAAGCATAACGAATTATCCCCTTTTGTCCTCCTAGGCGGGAAGTGTTCACCTAGGGTAGACACTGTCCACGGACGGTGCCTGTCACCGAGTAAAATCGCTCGGTGACAGGCACCAAAAATACTTCATTTAAGAATGTCAAAGATGATTTTGGCGTGGTCGGTGTTGTCGATTTGCCCTTTGAAGCGTTCACTTCCTGGTCCGTAGGCATAGACGTTTACGTCTTCGCCTGTGTGTCCTTTCGTTGTCCAGCCTGTGTTGGAACGGGTATTGATAATTTCTTCTATTGCATTGTCGATGGTTCTAATTTTGTGGGTTCTGGCCGCAGTCTGAATTGAATTAATTTCTTTAGTTGTTAAAGGAAAGTCGATATATTTCGTTAACGTATCTTTCACATTTGCACCCTTAGCTATTTTCATAGCTATATAATCTGGTGTCCGCTTCACTGCTTTTACCACTGAACTAAACCAATTATATTGTCCCCCGGCACCTATCGTGTATCCCCCTGTTGAATGGTCTGCTGTTGCAATCACCAATGTATGTCCATCCTTTTTCGCAAAGTCAATGGCAACCCTAAACGCCTTCTCGAAGTCTTCCATCTCACTCATTACTCCCACGATATCATTGTCATGTGCAGCCCAATCAATCTGACTTCCTTCCACCATCAGAAAAAAGCCGTTATCGATTTTATTTAGCCGTTCGAGTGCCGAGGCAGTCATATTTGCTAGGGAAGGAACGTCGTTAGGTCGATCTATCATTTTTGGAAGCCCGCCTTTGGCAAACAACCCTAACACCTGAGTACTATGGTCCTCTTTCATCTCATTAAGGTTAGATACATAGCTGTAGCCGTCTTTAACAAACTCATCAACTAAGTTTCTATCGCTGCGGATAAACCAATCAGCCCCTCCGCCCAATAAAACATCTATTTTATGATCACCGTTTACTCGATCTTGAAAATAATCATCAGCTATCGCACTCATGTTTTTCCGCTGAGTAACATGTGCCCCAAAAGCTGCAGGCGTGCCGTGGGTAATTTGGGCAGTGGCAACGAGTCCTGTTCCTTTCCCTTTTTCCTTAGCTGCTTCAAGAACTGATTTTAATTTCGAGTGATCATTTCCAATTCCAATTGCCCCGTTATAGGTCTTTATACCAGTTGCCATCGCTGTTGCCGAAGCAGCAGAATCCGTCACATTATGCCTTGGGTCATTTGGAAAGGTCGTCTGTTGACCAACAAGGTACTGGCCAAACTCTGTTGATTCAAGTTCTATGGTGGCCGGATTATCCTTTAAGTAACGATACCCTGAAGTGAAGGAAACCCCCATGCCATCACCAATTAGAAAAATAATATTTTTAATATTCCCATTCCCATCATTCACAGTGGCTTCACAGTTTCCTCTAGTACTTGTCAACATAATAGATAAACTGATTGCCAATGTAAAAATCCCCTTAGCCAACAGTTTCATAAGTCAATTCCCTCCAAATAAATGAAATGTATTTATTATGGTTAGATGCTATTAAAATTATCCTTTAAATACTCTTTTCGACAAAATTTTTAATAAATTATTTGACATTCCGAAAAATAATAGGTATATTAATATAACAAAATAGTTATCTGAATTTTTACAAAACATAGAATAGATAGATTTAACCTTGGGGGTTTATAAAATGGAAAAACGTCAGCAATGGGGTTCAAGATACGGTTTTATTATGGCAGCAGTAGGTTCCGCAGTTGGTTTAGGGAATATCTGGAGGTTTCCAGCAGTAGCATATGAAAATGGCGGGGGAGCATTTTTTCTACCATATTTATTCGCAATCTTAACAGCCGGAATTCCCATCTTAATACTCGAATTCACTCTTGGTCATAAATATAGAGGTTCAGCACCTCTCTCACTCTTCCGCTTAAATAAAAAAGCAGAATGGCTTGGATGGTGGCAGCTGTTAATCTCTTTTGTAATCTGTACGTATTATGCTGTCATCGTTGCTTGGGCAGTTAAATATACAATTTTTTCCTTTGGTACTCAATGGGGCTCCGACCCTGGCAGTTTCTTATTCGGTGATGTATTGAAACTTGCTGAAAAACCTGGTCAAATCGGTGGTTTAGTTCCAGGCGTAGTGATTCCATTGCTATTCATTTGGGCAGTTACAATTTTTGTCCTATATCGTGGGGTTTCAAAAGGAATTGAAAAGCTTAATAAAATATTCCTTCCTACTTTAATCGTTATGTTTTTAATCATCGTTGTTCGCGCTTTAACACTAGAAGGCGCAGTTCAAGGTTTAGACGCCTTTTTTAAACCAAACTGGGATATGATTTTTAATGGTAAGGTATGGATTGCAGCTTACGGACAAATCTTCTTCTCATTATCCATTGGATTTGCCATCATGATTACCTATTCTAGTTACCTGCCAAAAAAATCAGATATTAATAATAATGCATTCATTACCGCTTTTGCCAATTCAGGATTTGAATTACTTGCTGGTATTGGGGTATTCGCTGCTCTTGGCTTTATGGCTAATCAACAAGGAGTGGCAGTCGACGAAGTAGTAAGCAGTGGAATTGGACTGGCGTTTGTTGTCTTCCCAAGTATCATTAACGAATTCCCAGGAATGAATGGATTCTTTGGAGTATTGTTCTTCTTATCTCTTGTATTTGCTGGAATGACATCGTTGATTTCAATTGTAGAAACGTTTGTGGCGGGTATTCAAGAGAAATTCAATGTTTCTCGTACAAAAGCAGTTTTAACAAGCGGCCTAGCAGCAACAATAATTTCTTTACTATTTGCAACAAACGGCGGATTATACTTCCTAGATGTTGTAGATTATTTCATCAATAACTTCGGGGTTGTTACTGCAGGATTGGTAGAGGTAGTTTTAATTGCTTGGTTCTTCAAAGGGCTTGGCGGCTTGCAATCTCATGCAAATGCCATTTCTGACTTACGCGTAGGAGCATGGTGGAAGATTTGCTTAAGCGTCGTAACACCAATCGTTCTTGGGTATATGATGTTTGACAACATCCGTCAGAACCTTAAGGAAAATTATGAAGGCTATCCTACAGACCTAATCATGTATGCAGGGTTACTAGTAGTAGTGATTAGTATTGTTGGAGGAATCCTCCTCTCACTAAAAGGCTGGAAAACCACTACAAAGTCAGAACTTGAAAAGGAGGGTGCTTAACATGTCAGCAAGTGCACTCACAATGATGATTGTCGGTATGGTCATACTCTGGGGCGGTTTAGCAGCCAGCCTCTTTAACGTAGTAAGAGTATCAAGAAAAGCAGCTAAAAACTCTCAATAATAAAAAGGATTGGGCGCCAGATTTGGACCCAATCCTTTTTTTGAGTTAGGTGTCCGCCTGAGGTGGACAGTGTCCACGGGCGGTGCCTGTCACCATTATTGTATCACCATCATTGACTCTAGTTATTTAATAAGGCAGTTTTTGCATACTTTGATGGTTTGGTTTGTTTCTGTTTTATGTGGATATAACAGCTTTATTCTTGTCCTTCCACACAAAGGACATGTCCCTCGGCCTCTCGATGGCAGGTAGTTTATTGTCTTTCCTCTGTTTCTCTTTGCCATTTCATTCATCCCACTCCATAATTATTCTTGTTTCTTTATCTAATGATGGACTTGCATAAAGATTGTTAGGCATTCAATTGTTTTTAAAAATTATTCCGATTTTGTTCATACATAGTGGACTTCCATTTGTTCATATAATGGTCGATGGGGGTGGGGTTATGCTAAAAAAGCGAGTGTTGGCTGTGTTGGTATTTAGTTTCTTTCTTGTTTTGGCTGGTTGCGGCGGTCCTGTTCAGGATGACATTTTGAATTATATAAATGAGGAGATGAAGACGGCACAGGAACTGGAGGATAAGGCTGTTTCTGCTTATGAGGGTGTTGCCGGGGTCAATTATAAGGATGATCAAACCATGTATGATGCCGTAGTAAACGTGGTCATTCCCAACTATACTAAATTAATTACTGAACTTGAGGATGTACCAATTGAAACAGATGAACTTAAAGAGATTCATGACCTTTACCTTTCCGGAGCTAAGCTTCAATTAAGTGCCTTTGAGAAAATTATTGAAGCACTCGAGAAACAAGATTCAAATTTGATTGATGAAGCCAATCAACTTCTAGAAGAAGGACGCCTGCAAATCGAAGACTACAATGATCAGCTAGATGAACTGGCAATAGAGCATAACGTAGAAATTGAAAAGGAATAAATAATAGAGGCTGACACGTTGAGATCACACCAAGTGATCATTCGCGTCAGCCTCTCTCTATTAAACTTATCCTTTTACATAATAAAGATCATGACTGGATTCAACAAGATACTCAGGCTTCTCTGCCTTTGGCTTCGACTTATGAGCGGCGATATGCTCTGGACTCTTCTCCCAATTTTTCCAATCCTCTTCAGATTCCCATTGAACCATAACCATAACTTCCTCTTCGCCGCGGCGAACCTTTTTCACTAAAATCTGTTTTCCAATGTATCCAGGTCGCTGAGCCATCAGACCGCCCCGATTTGCAAAGTTCTCGACTACCTGCTCACTAAATCCTTCTTTTACAACAATTCTTCTAACTTGATAAAACATAAACGATCCCTCCCTATAAATAAAGCCAGGCAGGAAACCTGGCTTGTAATCTTATAATGCAGCTTCGATTTCTTCAGCCATAAGTTTTACAGATTGTAATCCGCCGCCGCTTAAATACCAAGCGTCTGGATCTAGGTAAATGATTTTATCTTCTTGGAAGGCTGTTGTCTTTTTAACAAGTTCATTTTCGATTACTTTTTCGGCACCAGCTTCGCCGCCTACTGCTGTGTTACGGTCGATGACAAACAATACGTCTGGATTTGTCTCCATAATGTATTCCATTGTAATGCTTTGGCCATGGGTGGATACTTCAATTTTCTCATCTGCTGCTCCAAAACCAAACACGTCATGAATGACACCAAAACGTGAGCTTGGTCCATAAGCACTAACTTTTCCTTCATTTGCTAAAACAATTAATCCTTTTTTATCAAGTGCAGAAGCTTTTTTATTTACCTCTTTAACGCTTGCTTTGATCTCTTCTACAGAGTTTGCTACTTCATCCTTCTTGTCAAAAATTTCACCGACAAGGTTCATGTTTTTCTCAAATGACTCCAAGTATTTTGTATAATCTAATTCCACATAAACAGTTGGAGCAATTTCTGCGAACTGTTCGTATAACTCAGCTTGGCGAGTAGTGATGAAAATAACATCCGGCTGAATCGTATGAATTGCTTCAAAATCAGGCTCTTTTAAGCTGCCAACGTTCGTATATCCTTCACCAGCGTATTTTTCTAAGTATGCAGGGACAGATGCTTGTGGAACTCCAGTTACTTCGACACCTAATTCATCCAAAGTGTCTAAAATTCCAAAGTCAAATACAACTACTTTTTCTGGATTTTTGTCAATTTCTACTTCACCATACTTATGTTCAATCGTCATTTTCTCAGTCGCAGCTTGTTTTGCATCGGCTGTTTCTGTTTTGCTTTCTTCCTTAGACCCACATGCTGCTAATAATAATATCATTGAAACCATTAATGCTAAAAAACTCCACTTTTTCATTCCTAAATCTCTCCTTTAATTAAGCGCTAAAATAAACACAAATTCTGCAGCCATCCATTTTCTGAATGGGAATATCCATATCGTAAATCTCTTTTAATGCGGCTGAGTCAATAATTTCTTCTGTAGGTCCATCTTTCACAACCTTACCATCCTTCATCGCGACAATACGATCGGAGTAAACAGACGCAAAGTTGATATCATGAAGCACGATGACAACGGTTTTACCAAGCTCATCAACCAGACGGCGCAGTATTTTCATAATTTGAACGGAATGCTTCATATCTAAATTGTTCAATGGTTCATCAAGCAGAATGTACTCCGTATCCTGTGCAATAACCATCGCGATAAACGCGCGCTGCCTTTGACCTCCAGATAATTCATCTAAAAAACTGTCCTGCATTTCGGTTAGGTGCATATATTCAAGCGATTGATCAACCATCCGTTCGTCTTCATCCGTCAACCGACCCTTCGAATAAGGAAAGCGTCCGAAGGATACTAGTTCACGAATCGTCAAGCGAACATTCATGTAATTTGACTGTTTTAAAATGGATACCTTCTTAGCAAAATCATTAGATTTCATCTTTTTCACATCAGCTTTGTCGATAAGCACTTCACCTGTATCTGAATCAAGAAGACGGCTTACCATTGATAGTAACGTCGATTTACCTGCTCCATTGGGACCAATAAAACTCGTAATTTTTCGCGGCTGAATATCAACGGTTACATCCTCAACAACCGACTTTTTACCATATAACTTTGACAAAGCTCGGACTTGTATCATGCAGCTTTCCTCTCCTTTAACAGTAAATAGATGAAGTACACTCCACCGATAAAGTTAATAATGACACTTAACGTTGTCGAAAAAGTAAAGACTCTTTCAACCACCCATTGCCCGCCAACAAGGGCGATGATGCTCATGAGAATCGCACCCGTTATTAGTACCGTGTGTTTGTAGGTTTTGAAAAATTGATAGGACAAATTGGCAACAATTAAGCCAAAAAAAGTAATCGGTCCTACTAATCCAGTCGAGATTGATATAAAAACTGACACAATCACTAGCATTTTTTTGACAATTGAATCATAAGGAACTCCTAAATTAATGGCAGTATCACGACCTAAGGATAATACGTCTAAATACGTTAAAAAGCGCCATGCATAGATCATTACAAGACAGACAATTGCAATGGCCAGCCAGACTAAGTCTGAATTGATATTATTAAAACTCGCAAACATTTTGTCTTGAACAATCTGAAATTCATTTGGGTCGATTAATACCTGAAAAAAGGTAGAAATACTTGAGAAAAATGTCCCGACAATGATTCCCACTAGTAATAAAAAGTAGATTGGCTGATTGCCCTTTTTAAATAGAAACTTATATAAAATGAGTGCAAATACAATCATTACAGCAACAGAGAGTAAAAAATTCACTTGCTTATTAACAATCATCATGTGGCCGGAGCCTAAAAAGAAGATAATCAATGTTTGTAACAGCATATAAAGTGAATCTAGCCCCATTATGCTCGGTGTTAAGATTTTATTATGGGTAATGGTTTGAAAAACAACTGTTGCATAGGCAATCGTGACACCTGTTAAAACCATTGCCAGCACTTTTATCGTTCGTTTTGGCAGGGCGTATCCAAAGCTGCCATTTAAATCATGAAATAAATAGATGGCACAAGCTCCCGCAGCGATCAATGCGAGTATAGCCAATTTTATTGAGTTACGCATAGGCCTTCCTCCGGAACAGTAAGTATAAGAAAATTGCGCTTCCGATTACACCAACCATGAGACTGATCGAAATCTCATATGGATAAATGAGCACCCGGCCCAATATATCGCAAATCAGAAGGAAAATAGCTCCTAGGAGTGCCGTATGCGGCAATGTTTTTTGCAAATGGTCGCCTTTAAAAATCGATATGATATTCGGAATAATCAAGCCTAAAAACGGAATAATCCCCACTGTCAAAACAACCGTAGTGGTCACCAGTGCAACCAGTATCAGACCGATATTTACAATCCGGCGATAGGCAAGCCCAAGATTTTTTGAAAAATCCTCACCCATACCAGCAACAGTGAAGCGATTAGCATAGAAATAAGCAATGATTAAGATTGGAAGACTTATGTAAAGGAGTTCATATCTGCCCTTCATAATCATCGAAAAATCCCCCTGAAGCCAAGCAGACATATTTTGAATGACGTCAGCACGATACGCGAAAAAGGTTGTTACAGAGGACAAAATATTCCCAAACATCAACCCAACAAGCGGGATGAAAATAGCATCCTTAAACTTAATTCGGTCAAGAATCTGCATAAACAAAAATGTACCAACAAGTGCGAAAGCAAAGGCTACTGCCATTTTTTCCAGCATGGTTGCATTTGCAAACAACAGCATGGAAACAAGGATACCAAGACGAGTTGCGTCTAGCGTTCCCGCTGTCGTCGGTGAGACAAATTTGTTTCGGCTAAGCTGCTGCATGATCAAACCTGCAATACTCATTCCAGCTCCTGCAAGCAGGATTGCTACTAGCCTTGGCAATCGGCTGATAAGGAAAATCTGGGTCTCCTCAGATTGGACATCTAACAAGTCCAATGGTGATATACTGCTAACCCCAACAAACAAGGAAACAGCAGATAAGAGTATTAATCCTAGTAGTAAATATCTTTTCTTCATCATGGCAGTCCCCAACATTTCTATTATTCTCTCATTCTCATTCTAATTGAGAATAATTATCACTCGAAAACAAAAATAAATGAGACTGAAAATCATTATCAATGTTTTGATTATAAACAGTTAAAATTTTCAAGTCAACAGGTTAGTGAGAACTATTTTCACTGATTTCTGAATAATTTGTGACATAAATATGGTGTTAACCTCGTAAATCTCAATGGGATGAAGTTTTGTGATTACAAAGTAAGCGGATTTTCAAGACTTTGTAACTAGCTGGGCCCAATTTGGAAGCCAGGCTATATCCTATATGAAAGATGTCATAAAAAGACATCTTTTTTTGTCTAATTCATGCTAAAAATGGAAACCCTACCGAAGATGTAATGTTTCAAAAAGAGGAGGAGTTTTCTTGGAAGCAACCTTAAAGGTTGGGGATACAGCCCCTGATTTTTCACTGCCTGCAACAACAAAGGACCCGCTTGCACTCTCAGATTATAGAGGAAAACAGAATCTGGTCGTTGCTTTTTATGGAATGGATTTTACTCCAGGCTGAATTAAAGAAATCGCCTCTTGGAAAGAGGACTACAAAAGATTTGAACAGTTAGGTGCAGAAGTAATTGGAATCAGTGCCGATCATATTCACTCGCACCGAGTTTTTGCCGCCAGTATGGGGACATTGCCTTATCCTTTAGCATCCGATTGGCGCAGGCAGACCATCAAAGACTATAAGGTGTTTAATGAAAAAGGTGAAGTCGCCATCCGCTCGGTCTTTGTTGTCGATAAAGATGGTATCATTACCTATATAAACACCTCCTTTAAAGCAGACAAGAAAGAAGATTATGAAGCTGTTTTCTCTGAACTTGAAAAATTAACTAATTAACTTAAGCGAAACATCTCCCGATTTGAATTCGAGAGATGTTTTCTATTATTTACTATTTATTTTATCCTTCATAAATTTTAATAAATCTTCCATTAATTCTTCTTTCCTAAGTGCAAATTCAATAATTGTTTGAATGTACCCAAGTTTTTCTCCGACGTCAAATCTTTCCCCTTCAAATTCATAAGCAAATACCCGTTGTATTTTATTCAATTTTTGAATCGCATCTGTAAGTTGAATTTCCCCACCGGCACCAATTTCTTGGTTTTCCAAAAACATAAAAATTTCTGGTGTAAAAACATACCTGCCAATAATCGCTAAATTTGATGGAGCGGTACCTAATTTTGGTTTTTCAACAAAATTGTTTACTTGAAAAGATTGGCCTATCTGTTCAAAGGGCTCTATAATCCCATACCTATGTGTCAGGTTGGCCGGAACTTTTTTCACACCAATAACAGAGGAATGTGTACGATTATATTCATTGATTAATTGTTTTAAACAAGGGGTTTCTGCTTGAACAATATCATCACCTAGCAAAACGGCAAATGGTTCATTACCGATAAATTTTCGTGCACACCACACTGCATGCCCCAGCCCTTTTGGTTCCTTTTGTCTTATATAATGTATATCAACCATTCTTGATGGTTCCTTAACTTTTTCTAATAGGTCGAACTTCTCTTTCTTTAATAGGGTTTGTTCTAATTCGAAGGCAGAATCAAAATGGTCTTCAATGGCACGTTTCCCTTTTCCGGTAACGATAAGAATGTCTTCGATTCCAGATTCGATTGCTTCTTCAACTATATATTGAATCATTGGTTTATCTACAATCGGCAACATTTCTTTTGGCATAGCTTTTGTAGCTGGTAAAAATCTTGTTCCGAGTCCAGCTGCCGGGATAATTGCTTTTTTTACCTTATGCATTTTTTGCTCATCCTTTCATTATTTAAAAATAAACCACAGAGTTTATCCGTGGTTTAAAACAATTATACCGTTAATGCACGCAGCTTTATCCAATAGTCTTCTCAATTGCTTGTAATAGTGCCAAACCTGCATGGTCCCAAGAAAATTGAAACATATCCTCTCTTCCCTGATGTCCTTTTTGTTTACAAATATCTGGATTTTCAAATGCATATCTCATCTTTTTCATTAAATCCTTTACATCTGCATCAGCCCATATTTGTGTATCCTCTAGAAATAAGTTGTAATAAAAGTGTGCAATCATTTTATGGCTAACAGTACTATTCCTAGGATGTGTTAATTCATAATCGACAAAAAATGAATTGTTTTCGTTTAGATAATCCATTTGTCCTCCCCAACCCGTAGTAATTACGGGAATTCCGCTTGAAAGAGCTTCCATGAATGGCATTCCGACTCCTTCTGCTCTCGTAGGGAGAACGTATGCATTACTAAGAGTATAAAGGCCTAGATAGTGCATTTCCTCGAGAGTTCCTGTCATAACGTATAGTGGTGCTGTTTCATCTCCAATTCCTAATTTCCTTTTTAATCCAGAAATTTTTTCCAATACCAGACTTTGACTATCTGAATAGGTTTTAATGACTAAAGCTACTTGATCTGATTTATTAAATTCCTTCCAATAAGCCTCTAATAAAGTTTCAGGATTTTTCCGATGCTGGAAATCAAATACCGAGATGAACACAAATTTACCTTCGGTTCCCCTTATTGAAAATTTTTTGTTTTCCGGATTGAATTTTTCTGTATTTACCCCGTGTGCAGCTAGAAAGATTGGAATCTCTACACCACTATTTTCCATTGCCCTGACATTTAAAGAGCATGGAACACACACAGCGTCAAAATTATTGATAATGGACGTCCAATATGAAGGTAATGTTTCAGTCTCCCAAACCGTATTCAAAATGCGTCGTTCGAATTTTACCTCTTCCTCTAACCGAACAATACTAGGAGGTGCATGATAAATTAATATTTTCTTTTTTGAATCATCATAATTTTTCTCTATTAACTGCTCTAGCCTTATTTTTTCATTGCTATCCATATCTTTATACGGCACATTCCATGTATACGTCTCTATTTTTACATCGAAACCTAAGCGGTCTAATGCCAAAGCATATCCCCTGCTAGCTCCACCATAACCGGTAGCATCCATTACCGGTCCTCTCCAGACAATTTGATAGTCTAACATTGAAATCATCCTTTATACTTTATTTCAAATAAGTAAATATTTTTTATCTATGGGGAATTTGTAGAAGAATTAATGAAATAAAGTACGATTAGATAATACACTTGGATGATCTGGACGAAATTCTCCTGCCTTCTCATTATGTTCACAAGACTTTTCAAGATCCCTTATTTCCCAATAACAAACGCATAATTGCAAATGAGGATACCAGGTTGTGTAATCAGGATTTTGAAATCCCCCTGTGTCTGTTTTTTGATTCTCCAAGGCAGAGTGAAACCACTTAGCTGCGGTTTCAAACTCCCTCTTCTCCATGAAAAAATCACCCATTTTGCAACAAAATTCAGGTCTAGGCCAATCAAATTTTAAGCTTTGAAGTAATGAATTCAATTCATTATCCTTCTCTCCTAGTGCTTGATAGCATTCCGCTTTACTATAACAGGCTTTTATTTCGTCTTCGACCCAGCCTTTCTTGGTGCCAAGAAATTTATCATAATATCTAATTGCTTTCCTATATTTTTGATGATCCCTCAATTCATTTGAGTAATAATACAAATCTCTTGGTGTGAACACTTCTCCTTTTTTCAATCGATTCTCATAAATGGTAATGTTCCTGTGTGAAGGGATATTTTGTTTCATATCCCGATTATGGGTGACCGCTATATCTGATTGAACGATATTTCCCGATACCTCCAAATATTCATGTATAGGTCCATGCCATTTAAATTGATTTAAACGTTTAACCAGTCGATTTCTTCTAAAGATGAAATTGGGATTTCCCTTTTCATCAAATCCATAATGATAGAACATGGAAACCGCATCAATAGCTGGATCAAGGTTACTCTTCAAAGCTTTTAATTTGTCAAGATCCTCTTTTTTTAAGGTATCATCTGCATCTAACCACAAAATAAAATCCATTGTTGCATGACTAAATGCAAAATTCCGAGCGGCAGAAAAATCATCAACCCATTTGAAATCAATAATCCGATCTGTAAATTTAGAAGCTATTTCTTTCGTTTTATCGGTTGAGCCTGTATCGACAATGATAATTTCATCACAGGCTTCTTTTACACTGCTCAAACATTGCTCTAAAACTTCCTCTTCATTTTTTACGATCATACAAAGACTTATAGTTTGCACATATTCTCCCTCCACTAATAAGCCAGGTTATCTACGTTAATATTTTTAGCTTTAAAGTCTTCTTCCGTATCAGCAAAAGTGAGTTTTCCATAAATGCGACGATTATCGAGATATTGGGGAATCCCCCACTTTCTCAAAACGTCGCTAAAAATGACATATTCAAATCTTCCGCTGCCATCATCATAGTTGACATATTCCAACACTTCTTGTCTGATAAAATACGTACAATGGACTACCTCCACCTCAATCAAACCCTTAACTTTGTGGTGCAAAATATCGTGATAGAGGCTTACTTCTTTGTAATAACCATTTTCATCCGCAATAAAATGGTAATTGGAATAGGGATGCCATGGCAGATCACCATTCCGCAACAGAGGAGCTACTACAGGTAATCCAGTTTTTACAAGCGTTTCAATGGTTTCAGGCACGACAAAGTTATCACAATCAACGACAAAATAGTGTGTACCTTTTTCTTTCGCCCAATCTACTGATTCTTGACGTAAACGGCCTACCACTTTAAACCTGATAAAATTCCACTCGTGTGGACTATATTCTTGTACGCGCTCCGCCACATCACTTGAATCATAATAGATCTCCGAATACCAATCCTTGACTTTTTCTATCCACTGTTCGAGTATCTCTGCGGTATTATCATTATTATTATTCGTCCGTATATAAAGCTTGATTTTGGAAGCAGGGTACGTTTGATTTTCAATTAGTTGAAGATATAAAGGCAGAACATGGGCTTTATCTTTTGCCAGAATGGCAATGGTAACCATGTCAGTTTGTTTCATCAATTTACATCCCTTCTGTTTAAACATCATTTTATTCTATGTTCGTTCACTACTTTGGTCTCAGTAAATTGTTCTTTAATTGTAACTGACTGATAGAATAAGAATTTCTGTTAATTATTTAAAGGAAAAAAATTAGTATTCATCATTTGTAACCTGTTCACAATGGGCTTCAACTTCATCCCATGTCAAAAAAATCCGGACAATATCTTCCTCAATAAGTTCAGTACCAGACTGTACCTCGATAAATTCTAAGTCCGTAATGGCTTTAACACCATGTAAGGCACCGAGAGGAATTTTGAGTACATCACCTGGCTTGACTGCCCACATTTTATCGTTAAGTACAAATAAACCCGTTCCACTAATAATGGCCCAAACCTCTCGCCGTTGAAGATGTTTTTGATAGCTGAGATTTTTTCCGGCTGTTACACTAATTCGTTTTGTAAGGACTTCATTTTCGTCATTTATTTTGACGTAATCTAATACACGATACCTTCCCCAACGACGTTCTTCGTACATCGGTCTATTTTCAAACTGAGTAGCAATTTCCTTTACTCGCGGACTTTCCTTTTTGTCCGAAACAAGGATGCCATCTGGACTAACGGCTACAATTAAATCAGATAAACCTAGAACAGAAACAGGAATATCCAGTTCATTGATGATATGGACGTTTTTACAATCAGCACTCATACTACCCTTGCCAGTTAAAGGAGTTACCATTTCTTCCGTAAGTGTATTCCATGTACCAAGGTCTTTCCATTCCCCGTTATAGGGTACGACAACGATACTATTTGTTTTTTCAACCACTTCATAATCAAAACTGTTCTTTGGCAGTTCGTTATACTTTTTCACCATTTCATCATAGTTTAAGGGAAGGTCCCTCAACTTCAGATTCTTTAGTAAAAAATCCAATTTAAACGCAAAAATGCCACTATTCCAAAGCCCACCTTCACTAAGTAATTGATTTGCAATTTCAGTATTAGGCTTTTCTTTGAAATAACAGACTGGCCAATAGGCTTCATCAGAAATCGTTTTTGGTGAAATATCAGGAACAATATATCCGTATTTCTCTGAAGGAAATGTAGGATTTATTCCAATTAACGCAAGGTCAGCATCTGATGATTGTATAACCTTTTCCAAAATCTTTACATTATGAAAGAATTCGTCCTCAACATATGAATCAACTGGCATAACCACGACTACTTCATCCTGCTGAATAGCTTTAACTGAATATAAATAAATAGATGATAATGTAATAGCTGGATAGGTATCACGCCTACTAGGCTCTATAACTAATGGTATATTAGGACCTAATTGGCTATGAATCATGTCAATCTGTGATTTTCTTGTAGATATTATTGCACAATCCGCAAGATTGGCTTTTTGAAGTTGCTGCCAAATCCGTTGAAGCATGGAGATTGGTTTATTCAACTTTTGATTAGATGGCAATAATTTTAGAAATTGTTTAGAACGTGAATCATTTGATAACGGCCAAAGACGTTTGCCTGATCCACCAGATAATAAGATGAGATGCAAAAAGACCACTCCTTGATGCTTTAGTTCTTTTAGTTCCGGGTTGAAGGATTTATTTTCATTGATTACCTTTGATTTCACTTTAGGTAGAAAAAAGCATGTCTAATAGGTGACTAACAAATTCAATAAGGTTTTTGATTTATTCACATCTTATGTTTCGAAAGAGAGGGTGTGAGTATTTTGTCATCCCAAAATAGTAATAGCATTATAATGACTAAAAAGGATAAGCATTCATAAAAAAAGAGATGTATACTCATGTACACATCCCCCTTACTAACAAATAACAGCTGCTTAATTATCTCCTATTCTGAAGATGGTTATTGCCGCTGAAATTGAATTGTTACCATCGATTGGGTCCGAAAGAATTGTTTCTGAATCCTTTGCTTTCAATCTCAAGCTTGCATTTTGCGGAATACTGATAATAAGCGTCATCGTTGTACCATCATTTTGTGAATAAAGTGTTGATGGTGTAATCTCAACACCGTTAACTTCCAAAACAAACGCACCTGTACCATTATAATTTGTAAAAGCATGAATTAAATAGAAACCAGGAGTTGTAATGGTAATTACTGTTGTATCTACACCAATGGATATGCCTCCAGGAGTTGTGATAGATTCCCAACTTACATAACCTTCGTCTGGTATAACTTGATCTGAGTTACGTCGAACATATGCAAATGGCGAATTGGATGATGCTCCTGTCGCTCCCGTTGCCCCTGTTGCTCCTGTTGCTCCTGTTGCCCCCGTTGCTCCTGTTGCTCCCGTTGCTCCTGTCGCTCCTGTCGCTCCTGTTGCTCCTGTTGCTCCTGTCGCTCCCGTTGCTCCCGTTGCTCCTGTCGCTCCCGTTGCTCCTGTTGCTCCTGTTGCTCCCGTTGCTCCCCTTGCTCCTGTTGCTCCTGTTGCTCCCGTTGCTCCTGTCGCTCCCGTTGCTCCTGTCGCTCCTGTCGCTCCCCTTGCTCCTGTTGCTCCTGTTGCTCCCGTTGCTCCTGTTGCTCCCGTTGCTCCCGTTGCTCCCGTTGCTCCCGTTGCTCCCCTTGCTCCTGTGGCTCCCGTTGCTCCCGTTGCTCCCGTCGCTCCCGTTGCTCCTGTGGCTCCCGTTGCTCCTGTTGCTCCCGTTGCTCCCGTCGCTCCTGTTGCTCCCGTTGCTCCCGTTGCTCCCGTCGCTCCTGTTGCTCCTGTCGCTCCTGTCGCTCCTGTCGCTCCTGTTGCTCCTGTTGCTCCTCGCTTAACTTTATTGTTTCTCTTTCTTCTTAAACAATCGTCACCTTTACAATCACAATGATGATCATGACATTCACAACCATCGTCATGCCCATTACATTTCTTACAAGACAAGAACTTCCACCTCATTTCTTATATACCTACAAAATATTAAACTTTAGATACTTGGCAACGGCGTTTACATCAATTTCAAATCAAAAAATTTTTATTAAATCGGGTGACCTAAAAAAAACGGTCTAATAAACTAGTGTTAATTAATCATTTCTATTGACAGGGAATCTTGCTGTAATACAAATTTCACCTTCAGATGCAGTTGGGCAATCTGGGTCAGGTGTTCCGGTAAATGAAGGGCTTTCCACTGTGATACGGTCAAATTCAGTAAGGGTAAATGCTACACTGCTATCTTCAAAAACTCTGACTACCTCTCCAACCAGATCATTTCCTAAGAAGAATCTTACTCTGACAAAATCAGGACTACCACAGTCAAAACTGACGAAACCAGATGCGAAAAATGGATCAAAATTTGCTGTCTGAAACACAGTTTGTGTTTCCCCATTCGGCACAGTCCATTCAACACATATGCAATCCTTGATTAGCTCTAGACCTTTGTCCTTTTTTTTCTTTTTGTGAGAACAAGAATCATCATCATGCCAGTTTTTCTTTCGACATTTTTTCAAATCTTTCATCTCCTATTTTAAAAAAAATTAAAGTTATGTTTTAGAATATTAATAAGGGACATGTTGTGAAACGGCATTTTGCTCATATTGGTCAGGCTTTTAATGACTCAAATTCAATTTGTCATTAAATTAATGAGGGATAAATAAAAAAAACAGGTCCAAAGGAGGATTTATTTCCTTTAGAACCTGTTTTATGGAGTAGTTTCATTGCTGGATTTAATCGTTTTTATACGGCAGTGAATCATGTTTTTTTAAAGTATGGCTCTATTAAAAAAACTTAGATATTACTATATTGGTAATTTTCTACCATACATACAGTAATAACCAAGTCCTAATTTATTTCAATTTCACTAATTATATCAATTTTGTATTGACCACTGACTTCAGTGTCTAAATTTGATTTAAAGATCGCTAAGGAAGAACAATTGGTTAAATCAAATGGGTTGGAAGGTGCTTCAAATAAAGGATATGATTCGAACATATCTGTGAATTTATTGTACGCTCTTAATTCCAAACCAATCATTTCCCCTTTTTCAACTGTTATACAAATTCGACTAATTTGATGACCTCTAATGTTGGATTGCCAAATGACCGCTTCTTGAAACCCCCGCGTTATTGCAAAATTCCCACAGATACTATCTTCAAACTCAATCGGGGGATGTTTGCAGTTTCTAACACAGGTATCAGGGAATACCTGGAAGCCAAAAATACAACCAATTTCAAATGTAATGCATACATCAGTAGGTACAAGAACAAATTCGTCCCGACAAACCTTACATTTTTTTAATTCTCTTGCCGTAACACATTTTTTATCATCATCAAATTGGTTTAGCAATAAAAACTTAGTACTAAAAATTCCGTTTACACCGCGGCCATTACTTTTTAGAAAAAGTAAGACCGGAATCCCCCGAGGAATTTTACGTATATCTTGCATGCTAGTCAGCAATTACCCACAATCCTCCTTTTATTTTTGTCTTTTTCTCTATATGTTTATATTATGAAGGATTGTCTTTTAAGTGTGCTACTATCTGGAAATGTGCATATGACCAGCCATTTAACCTTGGCCCAATTACAACCATCCTATCAAATACTTTTTTCAGAACCCCCTTTTGTCCTCCTTGGATATAACTAATGAACGAGCTTTAAACCAACGACTGAAAAAATAATACCTAGAATACATGCAATCCGAAGCCAGCTCTTCGATTCTTTAAAGAACACCATTCCAACAATTGCTGCTCCTACCGTACCAATCCCTGTCCAAACGGCATAGGCAGTTGATAAAGGTATCGTTTCCATTGCCTGAACGAGCAGCTGGAAACTCATAATAAATCCTCCAATTAGAATGAGATAATTCACAATGTTACCTTTATCGGCCGTTCTTTTTAAACCGATAACCCCAACAACTTCAAAACATCCTCCAAAAATAAGCATCAGCCAATCCATTAAACCTCACCATCCTTATTTGTTAATTTCAAGCCAATAATACAAGCCAACAGTAATAAAATAAGGAGTATTCTAAATGGACTGACAGAGCCATTTTCAAAGATAACCTCGACAATGACAGTTCCAATGGTACCAATCCCGGCAAATACAGCGTATACCGTCCCAACCGGAATAACCTTTGTAGCTCTAATAATTAAATCAAAACTTACTAAAATGGCTATAAGAACAACGAGGGAAGGAACTTCTTCATATTTAAACCCGCTTGCCCAGACCACTTCAAGAAATCCCGCAAGAATAACATACAACCATGCTTTGGATTCACTCGCTGGATTTGAATTTGTTATCACTTTTGTTTCATTCATCGTACCTATAATTCCTCTCTTTCTTTTCCTTGCTCCATCTTATCAAAATATCATTTGCATATCACTTCATATGAAAGTATCATGCTTATTGAAGTGATTTTTTGGAATGGAGTCGTACAAATGAACCCTAAACGAGATGGTTTAAAACCATTTATTTCACTTATTTTATCTGCCAAAATCCCAAAGCTTGCATTAGGTATTGGATTGACAGCAAGTCTTATCACAACACTTGCCGGTCTCCTTGTTCCTGTCCTAACGAAAAACTTAGTAGATGGCTTCTCCGTGTCCTCCCTAAGTGTTCCGCTTATGATTGGAATTGGGGCGGCTTTTATTATTCAAGCAATCATCAGCGGCGTTTCCATTTACCTGCTAAGTTTTGTTGGTCAAAAGATTGTCGCCCGGCTCCGTGAACGGATGTGGGTCAAATTAATCCGGTTACCTGTAAGTTATTTTGATAAACAATCGAGTGGTGAAACCGTCAGCCGTGTCATCAGCGATACAAGTATTGTCCGTGATTTAATTTCAAACCACTTTCCACAATTCATTACAGGTATTATTTCCATCATCGGCGCCATTGTTATCCTCCTTATTATGGATTGGAAAATGACCTTATTAATGTTAATATCTGTTCCCCTCACCTTCATTATTATGATGCCGCTTGGCAGGAGGATGGCAAAGATCTCTCGTGGTTTACAGGATGAAACGGCAGCCTTTACCGGTAACATCCAACAAACATTGAGCGAAATTCGATTAATGAAAGCATCAACGGCAGAAAAGCATGAAGAGACAAAGGGTTTATCTGGAATCGATAAATTACTGGGGTTTGGTTTAAAAGAAGCACGAATTACCGCTTTAATCGCTCCCATCATGTACCTTGTTGTCATGATTGTAATCGTGATGATCATTGGATACGGGGGCATGCGGGTGGCAAATGGAACGATGTCCACCGGTTCACTTGTTGCTTTCTTACTATATCTATTTCAAATTATTTTCCCCATTACAAGTTTCGCCATGTTCTTTACACAGTTACAAAAAGCAAAAGGAGCTACCGAGCGAATTATTGATATTTTAAACCTCCCTTTAGAAGAAGGCCAAAAAGGAATGGAATTAGACATCGGTAATAAACCTATACAGGTCAGGAATGTTTCTTTTTCCTATAGTGAAGATGAACCTGTCCTTGAAGATGTGTCCTTTGAGGCACAGCCTGGGGAAATGATTGCATTTGCTGGCCCAAGCGGCGGCGGAAAAACCACCATGTTCGGCTTACTTGAGCGCTTTTACGAGCCGACCTCCGGCAAAATTATGGTGGGCGATACTCCAATCACTGATTTATCGGCTGCAAGCTGGCGCAATCAAATTGGTTATGTTTCACAGGAAAGCGCTATGATGGCGGGAACCATCCGCGAAAATTTATGTTACGGGCTGCCTGATGATGAATCTATTTCTGACGACCGGCTCTGGGAAGTTGCAGAGATGGCGTATGCAAGTGAATTTATTAAATCCTTTTCGGAAGCCTTAGACACAGAGGTTGGTGAACGCGGGGTAAAACTTTCTGGAGGACAGAGACAGCGCATTGCCATCGCACGGGCCTTTTTACGCGACCCTAAGATTTTAATGATGGACGAAGCAACGGCAAGCTTAGACAGCCAATCAGAAGGAATTGTTCAGCAGGCTTTATCCCGATTAATGGAAGGCCGTACTACCTTTGTCATTGCTCATCGCTTATCAACCATAGTGGATGCAGATAAGATCATTTTTATCGAAAAAGGACGTGTAACTGGAATCGGCACCCATCACGAATTAACACAATCCCATGATTTATACCGTGAATTCGCAGAACAACAATTAACGAGTCAAGAAAATACTAAGAAAGGTGCATTAAGCTGAGCTTAATGCACCTTTCTTATCCTAAACCTGAGGCTGCTTCTCTGTCATTGAGAGATTTGCCCCCTCCTCTTTTACTTTGAAAAGCGGTACTACCAGTAACGATCCAATCAGAAATAATATACCTGAGACGGTATAAACACCAGATAACGTCAGCGGAATTTTCACAACACCTGAAACTGACATTCCAATAACCATCATTCCCATAAACAGAGGACTTAGCACACCATTTACACGTCCGATAAATGCTTCCTCTGAGTACTTAAGAATAATCGTATTTATCCCAATATGGATGCACGGGAAGAAAATTCCGTTTAATACCTGGAATACAAGAGTTAGCACAACACTTGTAGACCAACCTACACCAACTGTAAAAACCATACTAGCGAAAATCCCGAGGGCAAGCAGCTTTTGTGGTGAAATTTTCTTTGAAAAAGCCATAACGATTCCGCCGCCAATTAACATTCCAACACCATTTGCCATTAATAACCACTGGATAAATTCTTTTGGCACCTCAAGTTTTTCAATGGCTACAAAGATCGCCAACGGCGAAATAAGCCCAACGGCAAGACCACATACCGCAAAAATACCACCCATTGATTTCAGTATTTTCTTTGACATCACATAACGAAATCCGTCTGCCAATTCTTTCTTAAAATTATTCTCGACCGCTGATGTTTCCTTCTCTATATCACGGGGAAGGAACATTAATACAAGCCCAGAAAGTAAAAACATTGCTCCCATGACGCCGATAGATACGTAAATTCCATAGTTTTGATAAACAAGTGTTCCAATAACAGGTCCAATAACCATAAATATAGCCATCAACGATTGGAACATGGCCATAACAGATTGTAATTGCTCACCAGGAACATGCTGCTTTAATAGCTTCATTGCCGAAGGCATGGAAAACTGTGATAGAATGGCTGAAACGAGTGTAGCTAAGAAGATTGCCTGCCACGATCCGTATAGAAGGGCTAACAACACCAGCCCAATGGATACCGCAGATAACATATCGCACCAAACCATCGTTAGTTTAGGCTTCCAACGGTCTGCAAATGTCCCGCCAATAAAAGAAAAGATAAAAATTGGTGCAAATTCAACTACAGAAATTAAGGAAACATAGACCGGATTGTTATTCGTAATATCTGTCACGTACAGTAAAATCGCAAAATTCCTAATCCAAATACCTAACTGAAGTAAAAAATTCGAAGACATAATCGCCAATACAATTCGATTTGCAAATATATTTCTTGAAGGCTTCCCTGCTGGAACAGACGCTGCTCCCTCATTATTGTAAACTTCCATTCTATTTCCCCTTTCGAACGTTATAAAGTTATTTTTGCCAAAATGTTGCATAATCATATCATATCGAAAAAATTTTTTCAGCTTCAAAACCAAGTTTACTGGAAATTAATATTTTCCCCTTTATTAGTTGATAGAATGGTAGTTGTTTTGATAAGTTTAAAAGAGAAGAGTATCATTTAGAGGTGTTTTTTATGAATAAGATTTCTGTTGCTAATTTTCATCATCCAATTGTATTTCTATTGGTTGTTTTGTTTATAAAAATTTATGCCTTTCAGGTTGTGGTTTTTGAAAACACATCGTTTTTCCATGTTTTACTTGTTGAGTTTCCCATGTGGGCTCTTATATTATCAGCCCTTATGATCTTTTTTAAAAAACGGACCTGGTTCGCTATTTGGCTTTATAACTTTTTCTTATCGGTTCTGTTTATTGTCGTCGTTTATTATACTCGCTATTTCTCAACCGTTCCTTCTTATTACGACGTCAAACAAATCTATCAATCAAACTCCGTTGGGGGAACACTTGCCCTGCTCGGAAGTCCATATGACTTTTTATTCTTCTTAGATGTTGTCTTAGTACTTCCACTAATTTGGTACTTCAAGAAAAACGCATCATCCTTTGATTCTGCAAAAAGATTTGCCATTGGCTTTGGCTGTATTGGACTCATTATGACGATTATCGCTTTTCGCTATCCATTGATTGATGTTTCTTATTTTGCAAAGAAGCATGGCTATATCCAATCACAATTCGTTCAAGCCTATGAAAACAGCCTTGGAACAGCTTTTGCCAGTCAAGAGCACCTGTCTGAAAGGGAGCTCGAAAAGCTAAAAGGCAATACCTTTGTTCCTGCCGATAAACACGACAGCTTTGGACTTGCAAAAAATCGTCATGTTTTTATTATCCAAGTGGAGTCCTTGCAGGAATTCACCATCAATCAAAGGATTAATGGACAGGAAATCACGCCAAATTTAAATGCTCTTTTAAAGGAAAGTGCTTATTTCGATAACGTGTATCAGCAAATTGGAGCTGGTAACACATCAGATGCAGAATGGCTTATGCATACTTCCTTATATCCAGAAGGCATGGATCCAACGGTTAATACCCTTGAAAGTACAGAGATTCCATCACTTGCTTGGACGCTAAAGAAGAACGGCTATGGTGCTGCAACCTACCATGCTGATGATATTACCTATTGGAGCCGCGATAAATTATATCCAGCACTGGGATTTGACTATATCTACACGAGTAATGAGATTCCTGCCGAAAAGGAAATTGGCTTTGGTCCAGCAGATGAAGTGTTGTTTAACTATGTAGAGGAACAGCTGCCAAAACAGTTGAAGTCACACGACAGGATGTATTCCAATATCATTACGCTCACAAGTCATACACCGTTTGATATGCCAGAGGAATATGAGTTTCTAGACTTGCCTGACAACTATAAGGATACCTACGTCGGCAACTACTTCCAATCTGTTCGCTATAGTGATGAACAAATCGGGTTATTCATTAAACAGTTAAAGAAGCTTGGTATTTACGAAGAGTCGGTTATTCTGATTTACGGTGATCACTCTGGCCTGCACGGTGCACCCGTTACCGATAACGATAAAGTTCTGTTAAAAGAAGTACTAGGACATGAGTACAATATGCAGGATCGCTTTGTTGTACCGGTTTTATTCACGGTACCTGGTCTCTTTACAGGTGAAACCTATTCCCATCTTGGGGGTCAAATTGACCTGATGCCGACTCTATTAAACTTGCTGGGCATTGAATATGATTCACAAATGATTGGGCACAATCTTTTTCACTATAAAAAGAATCTGTTAGGAATGCGTTATTACCTGCCTGGGGGTTCGTTTATCAGCGATAAAACCTTTTACACAGCACCAAGTGCAAAACTTCCTGCATCAATCTATGATCGAAAAACAATGAAGAAAACAAAGAATACGAATGGCCTTCAAAAAAGTATTGATAATACCTTATCCATCATGCAGTACTCGGATTATATCCGCAAAGAACAAACAGAAGAATGAGTATAGGACCTGCATGAGTGTCATGCAGGTCCTTCTCATTTAATGTACTTCTTTTACTATTTTCCTCATTGGCGGTACCTCTAAGTACGTGACAATACGCCAAATCCATTCTAGAGGACCATATTGGAAAAAACGAAGCCAGATAACACTAAAGAAAAGCTGGATAACATAAATCGTTAGACAAAGAATTAGAGATTGGAGATAGGTTAATGACTCAAACAAGTTGAATAGATAACCAGCCAAGTAGATAAAGACAGTTTGAAATATATAGTTTGTTAACGCCATCCGCCCATAGCTTTTCAAGGGGGATAACAGCTTTTGAACAAACGGGTGTTGCAAAAGCAGGATCAGTACTCCAACGTATAAAGCTGAAATAAGCGGACCAATCATAATTCCGATACTTAAGAACGTGTAAGTCGCTTCATCTACCCCTGTATAAAAACCAAATGGATTTGAAGGGGCATATTGATACTGATAAATTAGCCCAGCTATGCCCACTAGTAGAAAAATAGCGGTAAATATTGATACCTTTTTTATATTCTCTGCGATTCCTTCAAACACTCGATATTGACCAGCCGTAATCCCAAGCAGCATTAACGGTACCACCATAAACAGTTTAAATGCCATTAAACTCAAGGCAATCAGCAGAATAAGAGCAATACCAAGGTTAATTTCTTTTTTCACTTTATAAAATGGTAGTAATAGGAGCCCAGTAACCGCATAAACCGTTAACGCTTCACCAGGATGGAATTTTACATGGAACCAGCCTAAGATAAATAACGCTGCGATTCTTCTTAAAAACAAAACATAGCCATTTTTCCCCTTCGAGTTCGCTCTTGAAATAAATAGATAAAAGCCAACACCGAACAAAAACGAGAATAGTGTATAAAACCTGCCCTCAACAAATAAAAATAGAAACTGCTGGTAGGAAGCATCCGCCGTGCCAGGGTCAGGTACTTTAACCGCCAAGAGAGGCAGGATATTTACAAGGATTATTCCCAGGAGCGCAAAGCCTCGTAAATAATCGAGTATATCAATACGTATATTACTTTCAGTTGGCTTCATAAGGATCACCTCTACCTAATCTTACCAAAATAAAAAGGCAGCCGGGAATAATTTTTCCGGGCTGCTCTTTATTGTTTCATCTTATTTTAGATAATTATTCGTACATAGTCTTTCTGTGACAGGACACGCAATTATCCAAAGAAGTTTTTGAATGATTGAAGAGTGACTTGACGGTTTAAGGCTGCAATTGATGTGGTGAGTGGAATTCCCTTGGGACATACCACTACGCAGTTTTGCGAGTTCCCACAGGAGGTGATTCCCCCTTCTCCCATCAGTGCTGCCAGCCTCTCTTCCTTATGCATTTCGCCTGTTGGATGAGCGTTAAATAAGCGAACCTGTGACAATGGCGCCGGTCCGATGAATCGTGAATTTTCATTTACATTTGGACAAGCGTCAAGGCAGCACCCACATGTCATACATTTCGATAATTCATAGGCCCATTGCCGGGTTTTTTCTGGCATTCGAGGCCCTGGTCCTAAATCATACGTACCATCAATTGGAACCCATGCCTTTACTTTTTTTAGGGCGTCAAACATCCGTGAGCGGTCAACCGCTAAGTCACGGATGATTGGAAACGTTGAAAGTGGTGATAACCGAATAGGATGTTCAAGCTGAGCAATCAATGACGAACAAGCTTGGCGAGGTTTTCCATTAATAACCATAGAACAGGCACCACAGACCTCCTCTAAACATACCGATTCCCAGATGACCGGAGTGGTTTGTTCTCCTTTGGCATTCACTGGATTTTTCTGAATTTCCATTAAGGCTGAGATGACATTCATATTCGCACGATAGGGAACCATAAATTCTTCAGTATAGGGAGCGGACTGAGAATCTACTTGTCTAGTAATGATGATATGAATTTTCTTATCTGTTCCGGCCATCTTATTTAGCTCCTTTCTTTGCTTTAGTATAATCTCGCTTCCGTGGTTTAATTAGGGAAATATCAACATCCTCATAATAAAGCTCTGGTAAATTTGATACCGGATTATATTTAGCCATTGTTGTTTTTAACCATTCCTCATCATTACGGTCTGTAAATTCCGGTTTGTAGTGAGCACCACGGCTTTCATTCCGGTTATATGCTCCTTTTGTGATGACATGTGCTAAATTAATCATTCCTTCTAGCTGGCGGACAAACGACGTACTTGTGTTGCTCCATTTTGCAGTGTCTTCAATGTTAATATTTTTATAACGCTCAGTAAATTCCTGAAGTTTTTCATACGTATATTTTAGTTTCTTATTTTCTCGCACAACGGTAACGTTCGCTGTCATTAACTCACCTAACTCCTTATGGAGCAGGTATGCGTTTTCCGTTCCATTCATCGATAAAATAGATTCGTATTTTCCACCGTCTTCTCTAACTTGTTTTTCAAAAATTGAGCTAGAAACTTGATCAGTAGATTTTTGGAGTCCGTTTATATATTCTAGAGCCTTGGGACCCGCTACCATCCCGCCATATACTGCAGATAATAATGAATTTGCCCCAAGCCGGTTTGCACCATGCTGGGAGTAATCACATTCACCGGCAGCAAATAGTCCAGGAATATTGGTTTTCTGGTCAATATCAACCCATAAACCACCCATCGAATAGTGCACCCCAGGGAAAATTTTCATCGGCACCTTCCGTGGGTCATCACCCATGAATTTCTCATAGATTTCCATTATTCCGCCGAGTTTTATATCCAATTGTTTTGCGTCAATATGGGAGAGATCAAGATATACCTTGTTTTCCCCATCAATACCAAGCTTCTGATTCACACATACATCGAATATCTCACGGGTTGCAATGTCACGCGGAACGAGGTTTCCATATGCGGGATACTTTTCCTCCAAAAAATACCATGGTTTCCCATCCCTATATGTCCAAACCCTGCCTCCTTCCCCGCGAGCTGACTCACTCATAAGGCGGTTCTTATCATCTCCTGGAATCGCAGTAGGGTGAATTTGAATGAATTCACCGTTTGCATATAAAGCACCTTGTTGATAGAGTCTAGCCGCTGCGTAACCAGTATTTATTGTCGAATTTGTCGATTTTCCAAAAATAATTCCTAACCCGCCGCTCGCCATAATCACCGCATCAGCTGAAAATGCCTTTATTTCCATCGTCCGCAAATTTTGAGAAGTAATTCCACGGCAAACACCTTCATCATCTATGATTGAAGAAACGAATTCCCAGCCTTCATACTTTGTCACTAACCCTTGTACTTCAAAGCTGCGGACTTGTTCATCAAGTGCATAAAGGAGCTGCTGTCCAGTTGTTGCCCCGGCATATGCTGTCCGATGGTACTGTGTTCCCCCAAAACGGCGGAAGTCTAATAATCCTTCCGGGGTTCGGTTAAACATAACCCCCATACGGTCAAACATATGGATAATTTTCGGTGCTGTTTCACACATAGCTTTTACTTGAGGCTGGTTAGCCAGGAAATCCCCGCCATATACCGAATCATCAAAGTGTTCCCAAGGAGAATCGTTTTCTCCTTTTGTATTAACCGCTCCATTAATGCCGCCTTGTGCACAAACTGAATGGGATCGTTTAACAGGTACAACTGAAAATAAATCTACCTTTGTACCATTTTCTGCTATTTTAATAGCAGCCATTAATCCGGCTAAGCCGCCTCCTACAATTACAATATTACCTTTGCCCATCTGTCTGTCCTCCCTATCTAGTACTTAAGCAAATGCAAGGATTGCACGGATCCCGATAAATGATAATGCTATAAATAATCCAAAAGAAATGTATTGTGTAACTTTTTGTGATTGCGGAGATACCGTGATTCCCCATGTAATCAAGAAGGTCCAAATACCATTTACGAAGTGATAGATACAGGATAGAATTCCTATGATATAAAGTGATAACGAGATGCCATTATCAACAATTCCAGCCATTAAATGATAATCTGCTTCTACTCCGCTAAACTCGACTTGTACCTTTGTTTCCCAAACATGCCAAATGATAAAAACAAATGCGATTAAACCGGTGATTCTTTGTAAGAAAAACTTCCAATTTCGTAAATTCCCATATCTGTTTACGTTGTTTTTGGATTGACGGGCAATAAAGAGACCATATACCCCATGGAATAATAGAGGAATAAAGATGATAAATAGCTCAAGAAAATATTTAAAAGGCAAATTCACCATAAATCCAGCTGCTTTGTTATAGGAATCGATTCCCCATGTAGCGGTATAGTTGACGAATAAATGAACTGTCATAAACACCCCAACAGGAATAATCCCAGAAAGAGAATGCAGCTTTCGGTAAAAATGCTGATGATTTCCACGCTCCATATTTTTGTAAACCTCCCAGTGATGCTTTTTTTAGATTGGGTGCCTAGCAGGTATGCTTGGCACCCAGCAAATGATAACTATACTAAAACAAGTTCCTTGGCTTCTGTTTGATTACGCTTTTTATTAAGTAACTCCTTACCAGCTATACCTGGATTGGTCATTTCAAATGGATGTAATATAATATCCAATTCACTTGCTGTTAAAACTTCTCTTTCTAGAACAATTTCTCTGACTGGCCGGTTAGAATCAATGGCTTCTTTTGCAATACTAGCGGCTGTTTCATAGCCAACATGCGGATTAATTGCTGTTATGACTCCAACACTATTATTTACGTAAGCTTCCATTCTTTCTTTATTAGCTGTAATTCCGCTTATACAATGTTCACGGAATACCGTAAAAACATTTTTCATAATCTTAATAGATTGCAAGAGGTTAAAAACAATTACTGGTTCCATTACGTTTAATTCAAATTGTCCTGCCTCAGATGCCATACTAATTGTCAAGTCGTTTCCGACTACTTGGAAGGCACTTTGATTTAATACTTCTGCCATTACAGGATTTACCTTTCCTGGCATTATAGAGGATCCAGGCTGACGAGCAGGAAGATTGATTTCGCCTAATCCACAACGAGGACCAGAGGTCATCATTCGCAAGTCGTTCGCTATCTTAGACATATTTAGCATACAGATTTTAAGTGCACCTGATACCTCAATGTAAGCATCTGTATTCTGAGTTCCGTCCACAAGGTCTTCTGATCCTTTTATTGGATAACCGGTTAATTCCGCTAAGAACTTAACTGTTTTTTCAATATAATCAGGTTCTGCATTTAAACCGGTACCAACAGCTGTTGCTCCCATATTTACTTCATATAAATTATCACGTGTTGCTTTAATCCTTTTGATATCTCTTCTTAATACCCTTGCGTAAGCTTCAAATTCCTGGCTCAATAGAATTGGAACAGCATCCTGTAAGTGTGTTCTGCCCATTTTGATAATGCCATCAAATTCATTTGCCTTTTTCATAAATTCGTTGTGAAGCTCTTCCATGACCTTGATTAATGTTTCCAATGTCATTAAAGTTGACAAATGAATAGCAGTTGGAAAGGCGTCATTAGTTGATTGCGCCATATTTACATGAGAATTGGGGCTAATCACTTTATAATTTCCTTTTATCTCCCCAATTATCTCAAGAGCACGATTCGCTAGAACTTCATTTGTGTTCATGTTAATAGAGGTACCTGCACCACCTTGAATAGGATCAACAATAAATTGGTCATGCAGCTTTCCTTCCATTACTTCATCGGCTGCAGCCATAATTGCATTTGCTACATTTTTGTCCAATTGCCCTATTTCCGCATTCGCATATGCTGATGCTTTCTTGACCATTGCCATAGCTCGGACCAAGGCCTCATCAATTTGATATCCAGTGATTGGAAAGTTCTCGACCGCTCTCATCGTCTGGACACCATAATATGCATTAATTGGAACCCTTTTTTCACCAAGGAAGTCTTTTTCAATACGGAAATTATCTGAACAACTCATTCTTGTCATCTCCAAAATTCATTTTTTGATATCAATTAAAGAATAATTGTGCTAAGCAGGATACCAATTGCAACTGCACCAACTGTAGCAACTAAACCTGGAACCATAAAACTATGGTTTAAAATATACTTACCTATTCTAGTAGTACCAGTGCGGTCAAAGTTTATTGCTGCGACCACTGTAGGATAGTTCGGAATGAAGAAGTATCCGTTAACCGCCGGAAACATTGCGATAAGTAATACCGGGTTAATTCCTAGTGTTATACCAAGAGGCATTAAGGTACGAACTGTTGCTGCCTGGCTATAAAGCAGGATAGAAAGTGCGAAAAGAGCAACAGCAAACAACCAAGGAGCTGCCGTAACTAAATCTGAGATTGAACCTGATATTAATGCCATGTTTCCTTGGAAGAACGTATCTCCCATCCAAGCAATACCAAAAATGGCAACAACCGCTGCGGCACCTGCTTTAAACACACTGCCAGATACGATTTCATCAACATTTGGCTTACAGAAAATGATAATCAAGGCTGCAATCGTGAGCATTACTATTTCAATGGCTGCCGGCATAGTCATCCGGGTAAGCACTCCATCAATCGTCCATGCTGGACGTAATTCCTCAAAGGATCCCAATAATACAACGAGAACAGCTGCTAATAAGAAGAACACTACTGAAAGCTTTGAACCTGTATTAGCTTGGTATTCCTTTTTGTCCTTTCTAATTGGTGCTAATCCTGCTTCCAAACGCTTCAAGTATTCAGGGTCATTATTAAGTTCCTTACCCATTTTGCTTGATACGAATGCTGCAATCATACAGGCAATAAAAGTAGACGGAATACAAATCATTAAAATATCAAGTAAATCTATCTTAAAGTCTGCCAACAAGGCAAGAAGGGCTACCGTTGCTGCCGAAATAGGGCTTGCTGTAATCGCCTGCTGTGAAGCAATAACCGCAATTGACATTGGCCTTTCAGGCCGAATACCTGACTCACGTGATACCTCGGCAATTACTGGCAAAACGGAATATGCAACGTGTCCAGTACCTGCACAAAATGTGAAGACATATGTTACCATTGGGGCAATAAATGTGATCCACTTCGGATTTTTTCTTAACG
Organism: Bacillus sp. EB106-08-02-XG196; assembly: GCF_013396335.1. Classification (GTDB taxonomy): domain Bacteria; phylum Bacillota; class Bacilli; order Bacillales; family Cytobacillaceae; genus Neobacillus. The sequence goes on along the minus strand of NZ_JABWSY010000010.1, from coordinate 119,624 downwards.
CCTTTTCAGCAAGAAAGACAAGATACTCCATACCACCAGAAGCCTGCAATGCACCTGCTGCAGTTACAACCGCTAAAATCATTAACATAACATCAATAGGAGCGGATGTTGGCTGTAATCCAAATACGAAAACGAGAATGGCTAAACCCACTCCTCCCATTACACCAAGTCCAACCCCGCCCAACCGGGCCCCAATGAAAATACATGCTAGTACTATCGCAAATTGAATCCAAAACATTCGTGATTACCTCCATACGGTAAATTGATTTTTCTCAAAAATTTTTAAAATTTAACTATGAAATCTCTCACCCGCCTTTATACCAGAGTAATTGTGAAATACTTCACATACATCCTTCTTCTTGTGAAACCCGTCTAAGGTGCGTGTTCTAAAATAGAATATAATTGCCAAGCTAGCTGGAAAAGTAATATCATCCTTACTTCCTCTGCTTAAATTGAGCATAATGTCAGGCCTACTAAAAACTACTAAAGACTACACATGCAGGAAAAACCTTAATAAAATTGACACTTTTAACAGAGTAATATCTCTTAAAAAACGTTTAAGATGTATGTGACCAAATAGACTTATTGGAAGTGATACCTTGCGTGAAAAACTATTGGCCTATTTATTCATAATTATCGCTGTACCAATTGCAGGAGAATTAAAGTTCTATCCAATTGATGGTGATATTAGAGTTAGTTTAGGTACGCCACTTTTTTTCTTTACCTTATTATGGTTACGAAAGATTCATCCTATACCTGCGGGATTTGCAGCAGGATTAGCCGTTGTCTTTTTTCGTATGTTGCTGTATTGCATTCAAACTGATTTCCTCCAGCTGGCAGATGGGTTTTTCCTCAATATCCCAGTTTTCTTCTATTATTTTGTATACGCATCATTATTCTATTTTTTTAAAATCTATACATTTTATGAAAAGCCCTTCTTTATAGGTTTGATGGGTGTAGTGACGGAAGTAATTGCAAGTATGGTTGAAATCACCATTCGCACCTTTACTTCTCATGTTCCTATTACTGTAACTACCTTTTTAATGATTGGTGGAATTGCATTTATCCGTAGTTTCTTCGTCCTCGGCTTTTTCAATATTCTTATCTTAAGGGAAACAATACTTGCTAAAGGGCAACAGAGACAAAGAAATGAAGAAATATTATTATTGATTTCAAATTTATATGTAGAAATGATTCAGCTTAAGAAATCAGCGAAGAATGCAGAAGAATTGACTAGTACTTGTTACGGACTTTATCGGGATTTAAAGGCGGCCCAGATTAATAAAGAAGCAAAAGCGGTCCTTAAGGTTGCTGGGCAAATGCATGAAATTAAAAAGGACCATCAGCGTATTTATGCCGGTCTCTCAAAGTTAATGGTTAAAGAGAACTTGAATGAATTTATGCATATAGATGATATTGTTTCTATTATCATTTCAGCCAATAAAAGCTATGGAGAAATGTTGGAAAAGTCGATTGAATATCAGGTACATATATCGGGTAATCACCAACATTACAACACCTTTATACTTTTTTCGCTAGTCAATAATCTTATAGCAAATTCAGTTGAAGCTATCCTTAAACAAGGACAGATTAAGCTTTCCGTCACAAAAACTGGAGATACAATCGAAATTATTGTTAGTGATAACGGTTCGGGAATCTCCAATAAAAATAAACAATTTATATTTGAACCTGGTTTTACCACAAAATTTGATGAAACCGGTAACCCATCCAACGGAATTGGTCTTTCACATATAAAAAATGTGATTGAAACCATTGGTGGTGAAATGGAGTTGCTAGACACAACTGGGGAAACCACTTTTGGCATTCAACTGCCAGAAGCATGCTTAACAGAAAGAGGATGAGGGCTTTGAAATTTTTAATAGTCGATGATTCCGCTACAATTAGAGTGATGCTTTCAAATATCATTGAAGAAGAAGGTCTAGGTACAATCGTTGGAGAGGTGGGGGATGGTTCCGAGGTCTACTCTGATATTCTAGCCAATCAGGGTATCGATATTCTACTTATTGACCTACTCATGCCAAATCGTGATGGAATTGAAACTGTCAGGGAAATCTCCCCCTCCTTCCAGGGGAAGATTATTATGATTTCTCAGGTGGAAACAAAGGATATGATTGGTGAAGCTTATGCACTTGGAGTTGACCATTATATAACAAAGCCAATAAATCGTCTTGAAGTGGTAAGTATCCTTAAAAAAGTTTCCAATCATCTAAGAATGGAGAAATCGCTTAATGACATTCAAAGATCATTAAACTTTTTAAGTAATCAAAGGCAAATGCAAGAACCTAAAAAGCTTTTTTCCACTCACCAAAATGTAATTGTCAGTTCCGGAAAAAATACCCTCTTTGAGCTTGGAATTATTGGCGAGAGTGGAAATAAAGACTTACTTGATATTTTAACGATTTTGGATCAGTTTGAAAAAGATGGGATCCGTGAAATCCCTCCATTAAAGGAATTGTATGAAAAGGTTATCGAAAAAAGGTATGGAGCGTCTGCTTCTCCAGAAGTTATCAAAAAGGAAATAAAAGCAGCTGAGCAGCGTATCCGCCGAGCGATCCATCAAGCAATAGAACATGTTGCCTCCCTTGGACTTACAGATTATACCAACCCAAAGTTTGAAAACTACTCATCGCGTTTCTTTGATTACAGCCAAATCCGAATCAAAATGCTAGAACTAGAAGGTAAAAAACGCGACGACAATTATCACAGCCGCATCAATATAAAAAAATTCATCCAAGCTCTATATATGGAAGCAAAAGGATGAATTATCATAACATACATTAAATGGGACCAGCTTTTCATTACCCTAATGGAAAGTTTGGTCCCATTTATGTTGATTTAGTTTATACCTTCCATCTCCTAGATTGGTAAGATCATATGTATGAGGAAAGCGAGGAAAAAGGCCATTGCAGTAAATAGATGGAATTTGCGTCTAAACCCAGAAGACTTTTTATGACGCAGATAGCCTGCAGATAATGTAATTGATAGTACAGCAAGAGCTAGATAGCCGCTGACTAGTTTTAAGTTTCCATAGCCGACTGCAGGTGCAATTTCATATAAATTGATAGCAGCATGACCGACAATAATCGTTGTAGCGGTAATCGCTATCTTAATATGCCACTTCATCATGGCTCTTGAAAATTTCGCAAGACGTATCTTTATCTGCCTTACCGAAGATTTTCGTATGACTAAAAAGATGAAATACATATTGATATTAACTAAAAACAGAATCATCGCTATTTGTGCCAGAAACTGAGCTAGTATCACCAAATTACTGTCATGCGGTCGGAAAAACCAGATATAAATAAACGAAAATACAATTAAAATACTATTTACTGCAATCCAGAGTCTATGAGGCAAACATTTTTCCTCCTTTTTTTAGGATGCTGTTGTTCTAATAATGAATCTGTATCCTCTTCTAATTCTACTTTACCTAAAAAAGGAAAATACCGATAGCAGGTACTTTCCTAAAAACTACAATGATAAACTAGAATTTATCAGCGAAAGAATTCTTCTTAATTCGGTGACAGGCACCTGGCCAGGTGCAGAAGCTTTTTTGGCAGCACCGAATGTCAGAGCAGAACCAAATATTTCACCTGCTATCCGGCTGATAACCCCATTACCTGCCATTGACATTGTAATAATCGGTCTGTCCGCGTATTGCTCATTCATAGTATTGGTGGCATCTAAAAGGGTTAAAACATCCGCTGCACTTTTTGGCATGACGGCAATTTTAGGTAAGTCGCCGCCTAATTCTTGTGCTTTACATAATCGAGACACAATTTCTTCCTTTTCCGGTGTTTTATCAAAATCATGATTAGAAATAATAACAAACACATTGTATCCATGTGCAGTGGCAACGAGCCTTTTGACCTCTTCGGCATCATTAAACAACTCGACATCAACGATATCAATCTGACCACTTTCGGCCATAACCTTATTTAATTCAAAGTAGTACTCCGTGCTAACTTCCTTTTCTCCGCCTTCTTTTGCACTGCGGAATGTGAAAACTAGTGGTGTATCATTTAGGATGGAACGAATTTCACTCAGTGCTTCTCTAACCTTCTCCAAATCCTCTACATGCTCAAAAAAATCGACACGCCATTCTACTATGTCCAAATCTACTGTAGTAAGAAACTCTGCTTCCCCTGTTAATTCCTCAATCGTTCTTCCCACCATAGGAACGCAAATTTTAGGTGCTCCTTCTCCAATACTTATCCCCTTAACGGTAACACTTCTTTTCATCTTCTCCTCCACTCCGCTCAAACCTTTTTTACCTGGTTTCATGCAGCTCCCAAGATAATTTCAGGGTTTTTACAATGCTATCAGCTAATTCATCCATATTTTGATTGCTTATTTCAATCGTTGAGTGATAGTTATTTTCATAGATTTCTTTTCTTTTATAAAATAACTCTTCTATTTCATCCATAGACTTGCCTTGCAGGACTGGACGGCTGTCAATAATCAAACTTAATCGATTCTTCCAAGCATCCCAGGTAATATCTAAATAAAATACGATACTAGAATTAAGGCATACCTTTCGAATTTCTTCCTGAAGGAATGCTCCGCCGCCCACAGAAATAATCTTTAGTTTATAGTGACATAGATTCTGAATGAATTCTTTTTCCTTTTCTCTAAAGGCTTTCTCACCAATTTCAGCAAAAATTTTCGGAATTGGCATGTTATACTCTTTTTCAATTTCTTCATCAATATCAATAAAATCTCGATAAAGTTTTTTTGCAACCAGCTTCCCAATCGTCGTTTTCCCAGCACCCATAAACCCAATAAAGACAATATTCTTTTCTCTTAATGACAACGGTTTTCATCTCCCACAGGCAAATAATATTGATACCATTATAAGCTTTCTAATCCATAAAACCAATCATGGTTATTTTTTAGGGTTAATTGGGAAAATAAGTTTATTCAATGACACGAAAGCTAGGAGATACTATGGGAATGCCTTTTAAAAAATTACTGTACTACCTAACAAAGCTGCGTAACAGAATCTTTTTCCCACTATTCATTTTGTACGTTTTATTTGCAGCCTATATTGTTCTATATATTGAGCCTGAGACATTTGGAACCTACCTCACTGCTATCTACTGGGTGCTGACCACCCTTGCCACGGTTGGATTTGGAGACTATGCTCCCGTCACGCAGCTAGGTCAGGCATTTACAATTGTTATGTATATTACGGGTATTGGACTTGTCAGTGTCTTTATTGGAAAAGTGTTAAAAATAGTCTATCTGTTCGATAAACTTAAAGTTGGTGGGGAAATGAAATATACAGGCAAAAATCATATCATTCTGATTGGCTGGAGCGACAAATCACAGCTTGCCATCCAAGAAATCCTAAAATCAGATAAATCCATTGATATCGTCATCATTGACGAATTAGAGAAAGCACCAATGGTCGAGAAACAATTGTATTATGTTCGTGGTGATGCAACCGATGAAGAAACACTATACAAAGCAAATTTACCTGAAGCCAAAGGTGTTATTATCTTTGCTGATCAGAAAACTCAAGACAACATTGGCGCAAAAGACCCTCTTCTCGTTGATGGAAAAACCTTACTAATTGCAACAGCCATTACATCGATTGAAGGAAAACTAAATACCCCTATTCATGTAACAGCAGAGGTTGTATACCAAAAGCATATCCGGTTATTCCAACAGGTAAAGGTGGATGAATTTATTCCGACACAGGAAATGATTTCTCACGCAGCCGTTCGGTCACTGTTTTCTCATGGAGTCACAAATATGTATTCGGAGCTAATGAGCAGTCAGTATGAAGAATCCATGTATGAAATATCGAAACAATCCGAATGGAAAACGTACCGAGATGCCTTTAGGGATTTGCTCAATAAGGGAGCAACACTCGTAGCTGACCGCGGGAACCTGCATATCAATCAAAAACTCGATGAACCAATTCCGGAGGATGCCCAGCTTTTTGTTATATGCGATAAAGAGACTCTTTTGAAGATAGATCCTGAATCCAAGCCCTCTAAATAAGAATAGGTCCTATCTAATGGATAGAACCTTTTTTTAGGGATTTATTAAATAATTTCTGAATTTTTTGCGTTTTTAGTCAAATAGTCCCATTTTTTAAAAATATTATTGTATAATAGAAGTGTAAGTTACATATTCATCCACTTCTTCCCCGCCGCTTTCTGTACATATCCTATAACAGAAAGGAGGTTAAACCATATGCACTCCACCCGTCCTCTCGTACAGTTATTTGGATTGACATTTGATCTATCTATTATCCTAACCAGCACAATTGCAGCAATTGCTGTCCTTCTCATCGTGTTTGTATGTACCAGAAACATTACCGAAAAAAAGCCGGGTAAACTTCAAAATATGATCGAATGGCTCATGGAATTCGTACAAGCTATCATGGATAATTCAATGGGAAGCCAAAAAAACTTCTTCATTCTCTCAGCAGGCATAGGGCTTATGCTTTATTTATTCATCGCTAATATAATGGGGATTCCTTTTTCCATTATCGCCGGTGAAAACCATGCCGTTTGGTGGAAATCGCCGACTGCTGATGCCCATGTTACGATGACAATGGCGATTATGTTAATTGTTTACACACATTTTATTGCCATCCGCACCCATGGATTTAAAAAGTTTATTTTAAGTTTCTTTAAGCCCTTTAAACCACTTGTCGTTATTAACATTCTAGAGCAGATTGCAACAACCCTTACCCTTGGTCTCCGGTTGTTCGGTAATATTTATGCGGGAGAGGTAATGCTCGTTATTCTTATGGGAGCCGTCTTAAAAGGGTTTGATTTTGGTCTATTCACTGGTATTGGGGCCGGATTGCTCGCAGCAGCGCCAGTCATAATTTGGCAGGCATTTTGCTTATTCATCGGTGGTATCCAGGCATACATTTTTGTGACACTTTTTATGGTCTATATCGGCATAAGAGTAAAAGAAGCCGCTTAAAGGCGTAGAATGAGGTGTAAAAAATGGGGGATATTGAAATCTTTGGGATGCAAATTTCACTCGGCACCATGATCTATCAAGCTATTTTATTTACGGTTCTTATTTTCATCCTAAAGCGAAAACTTCTCGGTAAGGTTCTTTGTGCATTGGAGAATCGGAGGGATTCGATTGATCATAAGCTTAAGCTCGCAGAAGCCCAAAAACAAGAATGTGATCGGCTTTTAATGGAGCAGCGCGAAATGACTGAAAAGGCAAAACGTGAGGCAAAGGAACTTATTTTACAGGCCCGGCAAGAAGCCTCGTCTATTGTGAAAGAAGCTAGAAAAGATGCCTTGGTCATTCGTTCTCAGGCCTATGAAGATATTAGGAGAATGAGGGAGCGTGGTGCATCATGAAGAAAGAATTTATTAAAGAGCATGGAAAAATGGTGGAAAGGTTTATTTTGGACAATGAAGAAAAATGGATTTACATCCATTATCACAGGGGGAATTTTGAAAAATCCAGTTACATTTTAATAAATACCCCTGACTCTACGAATGAATTTATTGAAAAGTTCTTTAATGAATACAATGTTTCAGCAGAAATGCAGGAAGAAGTAAGAAAGCATCTTAGCCAGGAAACACGTACTGCCCAATCACATTTCCAGGAGTTTCTTAGCTTCTTAGTCACAACCTTGTCTCTACACCTAATGATTGGGGTTGCCCTTGGTATGTCCATTTTTGGCGGCGTTAAGCTGGGGGAATGGTTAGACTCCGTTACTAACATTGCTCCCGCCTTTACTGTGATTGGCGTCCTTTTTGGGATTGCCATTGGCGGGTTAATCGGATACGTCATGATTTATAACTTCTTTGGAAGCCATGCTAAGAAGTCACTGGATAAACCAAAATTGATCTCAAAAGTGAAAAAACAAGGCGATTCCGTCGAGTGGCCTGCAATTAAGGTAACTATCAATGATGTTCACGAAGCCATCACCTGCTTTGCAAAGGATTTGCCAAATGGCATTAATAGAACCATCCTTATTAAGGAGGACTACAGTATCGATTTTGAACAGCTGGCTCCTTATATCGGCGGTATCCCTGATAAGCCCTACTATATGTCTAAAGAAACGTACGAGTTATTTGAAGAAAAAGAAAAAACGCTGGCTCCTCTCATCGACAAAGTCCAAAAAGCTGTTCATTTATACTATAAAGTCAACAATCGTTTTCCGATTAAACCATATGATTCCCTTCATCGGGTAAACTACTATCAGCTTTTGCAAGGGCATTATCTTGACGAAAAGCCTGATATTGACTTGTATTTCACCGACTATGACGGTTTGATCACCCATTTAAAGCCCAATAGAACAAAGATTGGAGGTTAGGCCTTGAATGCAAAAGTCTCATTTAGCCTCAATCGTGTTTAACTTAAAATAGTGTGTTATCACCGTATACCGATGATTCCACACTATTTTTTTAGCTAATATTTATTTTATCCTTCGGCTCTTCTAGCTTCATCTGCTCAAGTTCGAGTCTCATTCTTTCTGTTTCAATTAAATAATTCTGATGTTTTAGTTTTTCTAGTTCAAGTTCCCCTTGAATCATTTTGTATTTTAATTTATTCTGCTTTTGAAAATGGGTCGTTAAAATAGCAATGATCGGAATCGAGAATACCATAATAACTGCGATTGTCCCCGTCATTTTACTCCCTCCCTTATTAAGAAACCCTTAGTAAAATAATACCAAATCCTAACATTATTTTGTACAGATTTGTCAAAAAGTAAAAGCGTGGAACATGCTATTCCACACTTTTCATTTGTTTCTTGGATTTATTGAGCAAATGCTTTACGGAGTAAACCGGATGGTACAACAGCATCCATGGTCCTGAATAACGCATGACCGATTTCATTTTTAGCCGATATTTTGGTTTGTAACAGTGCACAGAACAATTAGAGCAGGCACTTTTTTCTTCTCCAAATCTACATAGTGAAAGTCTCATATGTGCATAGGTTTTTAAATTCTGACATTCCTTACATAGTTCATCCCGATGTTGATGCTTTCTCCGACAATACAACTCAATCATCTTGGTAACCATTTCTTTTTCCTTCTGAATGTTTAGACCCGTATTTAATTGCCTAATCATTGAACGTAAACCCCCTTTAACAAGATAGATCTACTCCCCAAATGTGTTTCTACTTAGAACATATCACAGAATCTCACCCTAAAAATCACTAATCTATAACAATTTCCTAACAAGTCACAATCCATATCTTTTCAAAATAAACTTTCTCTTTGACAAAAGCCTGTATGCCTATATATGATAGTAAGCAGTGCAAAAGGTTAACACTATATTTGAGTGTGTAATCTTTATGAGAAAGGTGGCTTTATATGACCGGAGATCAACGAAAAAAAATCATCATGTTGATGATCAACATGTTTATAGCAATAGGGAGTTTTGGTATCATCATTCCCATATTACCAGCCTATTTAGAGTCGATTAATCAAGGCGGAACTGCCGCAGGACTGTTCATTGCTATCTTTGCTGGAGCACAGTTCATCTTTTCTCCGATTGCAGGTAAATGGACCGATCAATATGGCCGCCGAAAGATGATTATATACGGACTAGCAGGTCTTACTCTGTCGATGTTCATTTTTTACTTTTCTAATTCAATCTGGCTACTTTACGCCTCTCGTGCGGTTGGCGGCATTGGCTGTGCTATGCTGGTACCAGCCATTTTCGCTTATATCGCAGACATTACGACGATGGATCAACGGGCGAAAGGGAATAGCTTAGTATCGGCAGCGATGTCTCTTGGTATTGTTGTAGGACCTGGAATTGGTGGATTCTTAGCAGGGTTCGGCTTGAAATTCCCTATTTTAGTTTCAGCACTTGTATCTCTAGTCTCTGTATTGTTTTCCATTTTTCTTTTAAAAGAGAGTCAAACAGCTCCTGCTGGAGATTCGGCAGAAATGGTCCCCGATGAGTCCATGGTACGCAAAATAGCTCGCTCAGTAAATATGCCTTATTTTATTCCGCTTATTATTACACTCGTAATGAGTTTTGGATTAATTGCCTACGAATCGGTTATTGGTTTATATCTTGATAATCAATTTCAATCATCTGCGAAAGATATCGCGATAATGGTTACGGCAACTGGAGTTGTCAGTGTTATTGTTCAGCTCTTTGTTGTTGATAAAATTGTAAATCGGTACGGTGAAAGATCTGTGTTGAATGTATTTATTGCTGTAGCTGCAGCTGGATTTTTATTTTCGCTATTCGCTTCCAGCTACTCTCTATTCTTTGTCATCTCACTTTTCATTTTCCTATCAACCTCTATTCTCCGCCCGGTGTTGAATACGTTGATTTCTAAACTTGCAGGAAACGAACAGGGCTTTGCGATGGGGATGAATAATGCTTATATGAGTATTGGCAACGTACTTGGGCCAACACTTGCAGGATTGCTATATGATGTCAAAATTACCTATCCATTTATCTTAGGATTTGTTTTATTAATCATTACCTTATTTATTACCTTTACTTGGCAAAAACGTTCACTTAAAACTAAAGCAGTTGTATAGTAAAGAAAGGACTGATGCGGCATGATCGCATCAGTCCTTTCTTATGTTTAATTTGCTCTTTTATATTGAAACATTTTCCACTGATAATGAATAAAACAGCCAATGCAAAATCCGAGGATTGCTACAAATGCCGCGGTCGCAACCATAATTGTGAAAACATACCCCACCGTGTTCCAGCCAAGCAGAAAACCTATGAACCCAGCTGCCAAACAAAATACAGCTATTTTTTGATTGAATTGCTGCTGTTCCCAGTCCTCCGGGATATACTCTTCTGGCTTTTTCTTTAGAAAAAGCCTTGCAATATTCATTACGGGATTATATTTAAAGACAATTCCTGATATTCCTGCAAGTAATGGGACTATTAAAAACCATCCTTCAGCGAAAACCAGGGTTAATACGGCACTAATGACAATCACCCATTGGTTTGTTTTCACAAGTGGTCTTGGTACAGAACGTACTTTATCAGACAAATAAAACCCACCTTTCTTATCGGAGTTATTGGTTATTATTTCAGTTTACCTTCTTTATGCCGTTTTGTATAGCTTTGTTTTTTAAAAGGTAGACCCAATTTGTTTTAAAATGTAAGATGGAAGTAAGGGCTTTTACAAGGAGTTGGCGTTTTGTGAAAATCAAAAAAATCCTCAATAACAATGCTGTTGTGGTTTCAGACAACAATGAAGAAAAAATAGCAATTGGCGCTGGCATTGCCTTTCAAAAACGGAAGAATGACGTTATTAATCCAGGTAAAATTGAAAAGCTATTTGTTATGAAAGAAAATGAAAAATTCCAGCAGCTCTTGCAGCAAATACCCGTAGAACACTTTTCCATCTCAGAAGAAATCATCTCTTATGCAGAAGAATGTCTGGGTTTAAAATTAAATGAGCATATCCATATTGGTCTTACCGATCACTTGTCTTTTGCCATCGAAAGAGCTACACAAGGAATTCACCTTAAAAATAAGCTTTTTGATGAAATAAAAATCCTATACAAAAAAGAATTTGATATCGGTATGTGGGCAATCAGACATATTGAAAAAAAGTCGCAGGTTAGAATGCCTGTAGATGAAGCTGCCTATATTGCTTTGCATATCCATACCTCAAAGCCTCAAAGCGGCGACATGAAACAAACATTAAGGCAAACCGCCATCATTGGTGAAATGATTCAAACCATTAAAGATTCACTTCAAATATCGATAGAGGAAGATGATCTTTCTTACCAGCGGTTAATGACCCATCTTCGGTTTACTCTATCCAGACTCCAAGATGAATCGCAGCCAATCATGGATGATGAAATGCTGAACATGCTTAAGAAAAAATTCACTGCTTCCTACAAAATTTCACAGAAGGTAGCCAAGCTTCTCGCGAAAAACCATGGTATCAAACTTCCTGAACAAGAACTCGGTTATATAACCATTCACATTGAAAGAATCAGAAACCGTTAAACGATAAAAACCGCTTGGACCATTGGTATCCAGGCGGTTTTTCATTAACAAATTATTTTTGCTTACGGATTTTCGCGATCTCATCAGCTACGAATTGTACATTTGTTCCTACAATGACTTGAATGCTGTTTTTACCAACAACATTAATACCCGGAACACCCGTCGATTTAATTTTCTTTTGGTCAACGGCTTCCATATCCTTAACTTCTAAGCGTAAACGTGTTACACAATTGTCCACAGATGTTACATTGGCGTCCCCGCCTAAACCTTCATAAATATTAGCAGCCATTACAGCAAATTTATTTCCTGCTGCAACACCTTCATCCGAACTTTCATCAATATCATCTTCACGACCAGGAGTCATTAAGTTGAATTTTGTAATGATAAAACGGAATAAGAAATAGTAGATCACCGCAAACACAAGACCTTGTACGAGTAACATATATGGTTGATTGGCGATTGGAATTTTTAAACTTAACACAAAGTCAACTAATCCTGCACTAAAGCCAAATCCTGCTGTCCAATGGAATGCAGCAGCAACAGCTAATGAAATACCAGTCAAAATAGCATGAACAAAATATAATACGGGTGCAACAAACATAAATGCAAATTCAAGAGGTTCCGTAACACCTGTGAAGAATGAAGCTACACCAGCTGCCATCATTAAGGCCGCAACTGTTTTTTTCTTTGAAGATTTAGCTGTGTGGTACATTGCTAAAGCTGCTGCCGGTAAACCAAACATCATAACTGGGAAGAAACCAGCCTGATACATACCAGTGACGCCCTGTTCACCCTTACTTGACCAGAAATTACCGATATCGTTAATTCCTGCAACATCAAACCAGAATACAGAGTTTAAGGCATGGTGTAGTCCGATTGGAATCAATAGTCTGTTGAAGAAACCGTATATACCCGCACCAATCGCACCTAAATCACTAATTCCTTTACCAAAAGAAACTAGTCCGGAGAAAACGACTGGCCAAACAAAAAACATCACTAATGATACAGCTAACATCGCTACCGATGTCATAATCGGAACGAGTCGTTTTCCACTAAAGAAGGACAACGCATCTGGAAGCTTTACATGACTGAAACGATTATACATAATAGCGGCAATAATACCTGAAAGAATCCCTGTAAATTGTGTTCCAATTTTTCCAAAGGCCGCGTTTACCGCTTCTGGGTCGACCCCTTGCAGCAAAGCCACTGAATTTGTGGATAACACAGTTGTAATAACGAGATAAGCCACTAGACCGCTTAGTGCCGCTGAACCATCTTTGTCTTTTGACATTCCCAGTGCTACACCAACAGCAAAGAGGATTGCCATGTTATCAATAATCGAACCGCCTGCTTTAATTAAGAAAGCCGCTACTGGATTTCCAGCACCCCAGCCTGTAGGGTCAATCCAGTACCCGATACCCATCAGTATTGCTGCTGCAGGTAATACTGCTACTGGAAGCATTAAGGAACGGCCTAGTCTTTGAAGATATTTCATCATCTTTTTATTCCCCCTATCTTTTTTATAAAAAGTGAACAAAGCTTTACTGCCCCGGTTAACTCAACAAACTTTAACAAGTTTCAATGATTTTCATTCCATCTTAGATTGATGAAAAAAATGAATAATAAGTTCTTTAGCATGGAATTTTTAATAATTGGACCTTTTCAAGCAAAATTGAGTACTTCAGTGGCCAAAACTCTTATTAATGCTAATCATTCACTGTTGGAAGTCAACCACCCCCTTTATAGAAGATTAATTTTAGGTACCAGAGATGATAACTGTTTTCCCCTGAACAGCACTCTTTTCGTCTGTGAGAGAATAATGTTTTTTCCCATCCTGGCTATTTGTAATGACAATGGGTGTTACGATGCTTTTTGCATGGGCCTTAATATATTCCCAGTCCACCTCCATTAGCAGCTGCCCAACTGAAACCTTTTCCCCTTCATTAACTGCTAATGTAAAACCTTTTCCATTTAAAGCAACAGTTTCTAACCCAACATGGATAAGAATTTCTGTTCCATCCTTTGCTCGAATGCCAACAGCGTGCTTTGTAGCTGCAGTGAGTATAATCGTTCCGCTGACTGGTGAATGAATATTTCCTTCACTAGGATTTACCGCAATCCCTTCCCCCATCATCTTTTCACCAAATACAGGATCCGGTACTTCCTCAAGTGGAACAATGGCTCCATTCACTGGTGCATATATTAATAACCTTTCCTTTTTAAAAATATTAAATACCATCGAAATACCCCCGTTACAGAAAGAATAAATAAAAAAAGGCATGGGGGTACAATAAAAGGGCAGAAACGCCTTTTTATTTACCACCATGCCTGAACAGTATCAGTAACATGTGATCAATATTTGCTATTAATACTATCATACCATTAAACCGGTAAAATACAAGTGAAAGCGATAACATCTTTTTAAAATATTTATCTCAATCATCAGTAAAGCGTTTTCATAATAATTTGTTTTATCCAAATATAAATACTATTTTAAAAAAACTTTTTACTTCCTTAATTACCGCTACAATCCCTGTTATAACAACGTTTATATCAATTCGTATTTTATTCTCTAAAAATAGTTTTTGACAATTGAAAACAATCGAAAGTATTATAATATAATAAAGGGAGGTAGAAATATGTCGAATTATAATAGGCAGAAAATTGTGGATAGTGTCCCTCAGAAAGGTTTCTTCGGACACCCAAAAGGATTATTCACTTTGTTCTTCACAGAATTCTGGGAGCGCTTTTCTTACTACGGTATGAGAGCTATCCTAGTCTACTATATGTACTACGAGGTTTCAAAAGGCGGATTAGGACTCGATGAAAACTTAGCTCTTTCCATTATGTCCATTTACGGATCACTGGTTTATATGTCTGGTATCATTGGCGGCTGGTTAGCTGACCGGATCTTTGGAACATCTAAAGCGGTATTCTACGGTGGAGTATTGATTATGCTCGGCCATATTGTTCTCGCGGTTCCTGGCAGCGTTACCATGTTCTTTGTTTCCATGGTGTTGATCGTTCTGGGTACAGGTATGTTAAAACCGAATGTTTCTACTGTAGTTGGTGAAATGTACAGCGAAACAGACGATCGTCGTGACGCTGGTTTCACAATCTTCTATATGGGAATTAACGCCGGTGCATTCTTAGCACCACTTATCGTCGGAAGTGTTATGGATTATAGCTTCCATTTAGGCTTTGGTATTGCAGCCGTTGGTATGTTCCTTGGTCTTGTAATGTTTGTTTTGACTAAAAAGAAAAATCTTGGTCTCGCAGGTACAACTGTTCCAAACCCGCTTTCAAAAGCTGAAAAGAAAAAGACTTTTACTTTCATCGGATTAGGTGTAGTGGTTCTTGCTGTATTATGTGCTGTTTTAATTCCAATAGGAATATTAACGTTCTCAAGTTTTATTAATATCGTTACATTCTTAGGTATCTTAATTCCTACTCTTTACTTTTTTGTTATGTACCGCAGCCCTAAAACAACAACTGTGGAACGTTCAAGAATTATTGCTTACATTCCATTATTTATTGCAGCTGTTATGTTCTGGTCGATTCAAGAACAAGGCTCAACAATTCTTGCGAGTTATGCAGACAAACGCACTCAATTAGATTGGATGGGGATTGACATTTCTCCAGCATGGTTCCAATCTTTAAATCCTTTATTCATAATCATCTTTGCACCAATTTTTGCCGGCCTATGGGTTAAATTAGGAAAACGTCAGCCAACAATACCTCAAAAGTTCTCATTAGCGCTATTATTTGCTGGATTATCATTCCTTGTTATCCTTTTGCCAGCTTACCTTGGCGGTACTGATACATTGGTTAGCCCAATGTGGCTTGTTCTTAGCTATTTAATTGTTGTATTTGGTGAATTATGTATATCGCCAGTTGGTTTATCCGCAACAACAAAATTAGCTCCTGCTGCATTCTCAGCACAAACTATGAGTTTATGGTTCTTAGCAAGCGCTGCAGCTCAAGCCCTTAATGCACAAGTCGTTAAATTCTACTCACCTGAGAATGAAATGGCGTACTTTGGCTTTATCGGCGGTGCAGCTATCGTACTAAGTATGATTCTATTTGCATTAGCTCCGAAAATTCAGGGCCTAATGAAAGGTATTCGCTAAATGATACTAAAGCAGTATCCCAGCATAAATGGGATACTGTTTTTTGTTTTATTGCTAATTTTAACTAAATCGTGTAAGATTTAATCGTACACGATTTAGTTAAAAACATTATTTCTACCACCCTATTTTAGGAGGAAATTACAATGACTACTGTATATGATTTTACTGTAAAAATGACGAATGGCCAGGAAAAATCACTAAAGGAATACGAAGGCAAACCCTTACTAATCGTTAATACCGCCAGCAAATGTGGATTGACTCCTCAATTTAAAGGTCTACAAGAGTTATATGAAAAATACAAAGACCAAGGTTTAGAAATTTTAGGATTCCCCTGTGATCAGTTCAATAATCAAGAATTTGATAATATTGATGAAACCACCCAGTTTTGCCAATTAAATTACGGTGTTACCTTTCCGATTTTCGCGAAGATCGATGTAAATGGCGAAAACAGTGACCCTTTATTTTCTTTTTTAAAGGAGCAGAAAAAAGGGATTCTTTCCAAAAATATTAAATGGAACTTCACTAAATTTCTCGTCGACCAGAACGGACAGGTTGTAGAACGCTATGCACCAACCACTGAACCACTGAAAATGGAAGATGACTTAGAAAAGTTACTTTCTTAGTTAGGCGGTCTATATGGAAGACTTTATGACGTTAAAGAAACAACTATGCTTCGCAATCTATGAAACCGCTGGAGAATTTAATAAGTTATATTCTAGTGTTCTTCAGCCCTTTGGTTTAACCTATCCGCAATATTTAGTCTTATTGGCTTTATGGGAAGAGGACGGAGTAACGGTAAAGGAACTAGGAGAGAAATTGAATTTAGGCACTGGTACATTAACTCCTATGGCTGCACGAATGGAAGTAAATGGCTGGCTTAGGAAAGAACGTTCTAAAGCAGATGAAAGAAAGGTATTTATCTATTTAGAAGAGAAAGCTCGTACAGAAAAGTTAACCATCACCAGTAAGGTAGCAAAGGTTATTCAATCCTGTCAGATAGAGCTTGAAGACTATGAGCAGTTGATGAAGCAGCTGAATACTTTACAGAATAAAATTAAAGAAAGAAGATTATAACTTATTTTTTCGCACAAAAAAGCTGTCCATTAAATTTGGACAGCTTTCATTTATTAAACAGAAATGCTCATACCCCAACCAGTTTAAGGAAATAGTAACATTATTAAACAGAAGGAGGCTCTTAAATGATTGATAGAAATAATAATGGTAATAATATGTTACCCTTTATTAGTGTAGATTTTGATTCAAACAGTGATGTGAAATTAAATGAAGATCAATACGAGGTATATGTGAATGGGAGTTTTGTTGGGCGCAAAACACTTAAAACCCAAGGAGAAGATCTATCAGATATTGACGACTTTTTGCGAAATCAAGGATTCAGTGATTTCACCTCTTCCGTTGACGGTGACCATTATACGATTACCGTCGATCATCAAGACGATGAAGTATCAAATGCCTTGTCTGTCTACTTTAATAATCGGTAAATGTCCATTTTAAATCTTAGGGAGTCTTTCTTAATGAAAGACTCCCTTTTATATGATCATTAACGGACAGGAGGCTGCCTAAGGATTTAAGATGAAAACCATTAACGATTTATCTTCCTTAAAGTTCCAGTCTATAAAAATATCTCTGACAGATCTATGAAAAATCTCTTCAAACCTGCCATATCGGTGAAAGTAACTTTTCTCCAATTCATCTTTTGTGAATCTAAGTTCGTTTTCAAAACCTTTATCAATTAATGCTTTTTCTATTTGAATAAGAATACCTCTTCTTTCAATGACGAAGATGGAGGGCGAAATTGGGCAGGTATTAATTTTATCTGGTACTTTTTCCACCAGTAAGCTTATCCTTCCCACTTCCAATTCTAATCTTTGGATATCAATATCGGTTTTGATTCTCTGACCTGCTTCACTATCTAAAACAAAAGTAAGAATGCCTGAGTTATTTGGCAAATTCCAATCATGGTAGTATTCCTCCACTTCAAGATCAAAAGTTATTTGTATTACTCCTTTTATTTCATCCAGCAGGTGGGTAATAATTACATTTCTTGCATAATCGACGTACTTGTTCTGCCCTTGCTGTAATAAAACATCCTCCATCGGTGATAAAAATCCACCTATATAAGTGACAAGATAATTTTGGGATACGGTAGTTTGACAGCTTCGAGGACCCCTGCCGAATTTTTTTCTTAACAACTTGCTTATGTAACTGCTAATATACTCTTCCTTTTTTAGATCCATCAATATGTTTAACTCCTTCGTTTCCTAATTTGGAAGGTGGCTGTTATATCCAATTAGTATGTACGAAAGCATGCTTTATTAAAATAAAGACATAAAAAAAACACATTGTATTTTAGGAAGTCCTTCTTACAACATGTTTTTTTCAATTACTTCATTGTATATAATTTGTTAAAGATAAACACAAGATAATTTCGATTATTTTTATAATCCCACATGATAAACATATCCTCAATCAAACGATTAAAGAGACCTTCAAATAGTACCTTGTTCCTCCAATATCCTTTTTTGATTTCCCAAGCCTGATGGATCAATAATTCCGCATTCCCTTTTTCATAAACTAATCTCTCGAGTGGCAGCAATACTTCTTTGGATTCAATTGCACAAATATTTTGTGTGAGCTTTACAATCTTTAAGCTCGCAGGTTTCTTATAGTAATTTGACCCAACATTCTCTATTAAGCTAAAAAGATTCCTTTCAAAACTGTTATCTATATTCTCCTCATGGTCCAATTGAGAATGATCTAATAGAAGAATTCCTGTATTTCTATCATAATTCCAGTCATGAAAAAAGTAATCAAAGGATATCCCCAAAACCTTTGATACTTCCGGTAAGTATTCCTCCGTTACTGCATTGATTATGGCAGAACGAAAATTCACCGCCAATTCTAACTTGTCCTGTTTTATTAATACTTCTTCAGCCGGGGTAATAAAATTTCGCATATACACGTAAAGTCTATTACCTTTTAAGATAACATTACAGGCTTCTGGACCTTTTCCGAATCTTCGTTTGAGCAATTTACTAAATGTACTGCTAAGATAGACCAAATTTTCATGTTTAGATTTAATATGTACTCCTCCTTACAAATAAAAAATGGCCTAACTTCAAAAAGAAGTTAGGCCACGGCTCAGACGACTATTAATAGTTTCTTCCATTTACCACACAGTTTACGAGTATTATTTTTTATGTAAAATATAAGAATGCAAAACTAATGACTGCAAGACATTAGACTATATTATCTTACCATTGTTTTTACTATACTGCAATTGTTTAGGTAGCGGTCGGTAATATCACTTCAATACAGGTCCCTTCCGTATTACTGATAATATTAATTTTTCCACTATGCTCCTCGATGATTTCATTGCTTACTTGCATCCCAAGCCCCATGCCCTGTTCCTTCGTTGTAAAAAATGGTTCATTTATTCGTTTTAAAATCTCTGGCGGAATTCCGCTGCCATGGTCAATAATTCGAACATGAACACTTTCATTTTGGTGAATCCCTTCAACGATTAGCTTTCCGCCATCCTTCATAGCTTCAATTGCATTTTTTATATAGTTTATAAACACTTGTTTCATTTGATTCTCGTCCCCTACTATCGTTACCTCTAAAGCATGGAAATTTTTTATCACTTCAATATTTTTTAACAGCGTCTGCGACTCCATCAACGTTAGGACTTTGTCTAAGAGAGAACGTATATCCAGCTTTTTATAATCTATTTTTGTTGGCTTTGCGAGAACCATTAGGTCTTTTAGAATCATTTCCACCCGGTTTATTTCTGATTCCACAATTCTAAAGTATGTCTTTTCTCCTTTATGCTCACCCATTATTAACTGCAGGAAGCCCTTTATTGCGGTCATTGGGTTACGAATTTCATGTGCAATCCCAGCGGCTAATTGACCTGCCGCTGCTCTTTTTTCCGCCAGTAATTGTCTTTCCCTTTTAAGCAATGTTATATCTTTCAACACCACGTAACTCCCTACCACTTCATTATTAAAAAGGATTGGAAAGGTTGTTACATTAACTTCAATAGGATTTCCTAATCTACTATTGACTTTTGAATCAAAATTCACGAGTTGTTCCCGTTGTTTTTCAATAAAAAAGGTTTGAGGTACACTTAAAGCAGAAGAGATGAAGATATCACTCAGTTTCATATTGTTTAGTTCGTTTCGAGAGTATTGCAAAAGCTCTTCACAGACTTCATTGACATAAATTAATTGACCAGTCATGTTTAATATAAAGAATGAATCAGAGCCTTTTGATAGTACTGAGAAGTCTTTATCTACATTCACATCGACATATATTTCAAGTAAGGAGTTTAATCGTTTCAGTTCATCCTTATCCATGTTAGTACCTGCCCTCCCATTTTAGATTAATAAAAAAAGCCAAAATAAGCGTAGTTATCCCTACGGCTTATTTTGGCTTAAATTCTAGCATCTATATATCTAGAAAATCATTACCGATTAATAATAAGCGAATCTCAATAGTAAAAAGAGTTTAAATAAGGAGATTAGAGCATATATCCCTATATCCACCTTTATAATATACTATTTTGACCAAATTTTCAAATAATAAGGATTTACTATCTATTGCAGCAAAGCTCCTTCTGAAACATAATCTTTCCAATATTGGTAACACTACTCTTAGTCTCTTCCAAAAAAGGAGAAAGAAGTATGTTTAAACTTTTTAAAAACAAAGAAAGAGAAGGTTTAGAAAAACTTTTAGCAAAATCCGACGATTTTAAATGTGTTGAGTATGTTAACAATAAAACAAACATTTCCTTTACCTTGAAATTCCTTTCCACCCTTGTGGATGAAAAAACCATCCAAGAAAGTGTCCTTCCTTATTTATTAGATGAAAATTTTAAACAAATAGAAGATGTAAAACAAATTATTCCACTGGCTGATGTACAGCTTTCAGAGGATATCTCATTAATCGAACAAAAGCTTTTTAATGGTTCTGTTTTATTAATTGTGAACGGTAAAGATAATAAGTTTTGTTTTTTGGGAGCTAAGAAAGAAATCGGGCGGAATGTGAGTCTCCCGGAGGTTGAATTCAGTGTAATCGGACCTAAGGAATCCTTTGTAGAATCAATTGACCAGAATTTAAATCTTATTAGAAAAAGGATTCCTGTTAAAGAATTAATCATGGAGAAATTAACGGTTGGAACACTATCTAAGTCAAAAGTAGCAATTCTTTATTTAGATGGGATTACAGACCCTGAGAATGTAAATACTGTCCGTCAGCGAATTAAAAACATTGAATTTGATGAAATTACTGATAGCTCCTATATCGTCCAAATTATTTCTGACAATCAAAATTCACCTTTTCCTCAGCTCCTTGATACGGAAAGGCCAGACCGAATTTCTGCCATTCTCGCTGAAGGCAAAGTAGCGATTTTTGTTGATGGATCACCACATGCATTAATTGGACCTACTACACTGGTAGAATTTTTCAGTTCATTTGAGGATTACTATCTAAACTGGATTCTCTCTTCCTTCTTTCGCTTGATTCGACTATTCGCCGTTGTGTTTTCTATTTTAGTTACACCCGTATATGTCGCAACACTTAGTTATCATTATGAATTAATTCCGCAAGACTTAATGGGTACCTTAGTAGCATCCCGAAGAGCTATACCCTTCCCTCCTATTTTGGAAGCATTATTTCTTGAATTAACAATTGAGCTTTTACGAGAAGCTGGAGCTAGATTGCCGACAAAGGTCGGTCAGACAATTGGTATCGTTGGCGGGATTGTTATTGGGACAGCAAGTGTCGAAGCAGGGCTTACGAGTAACATTCTCTTAATTTTCATTGCATTAGCAGCACTCGCTTCCTTTACAACCCCTGTCTACAGAATAGGCAACACGATTCGATTACTGCGTTTTCCCTTTTTAATTTTTGCGGAAGTTTGGGGACTGCTGGGAATACTAGTCTGCTTTTGTTTTTTATTGACCCATCTTATTCGTCTTTCTTCACTAGGAAGGCCTTATTTAGAACCTTTGTACCCTCCTAGGATGCAAGACCTTAAGGATGCTTTTATTCGGTTATCTTTTGATAAACAAAGAAAACGGCCATTCCTTCTAAATACAAAGCAACCCAACCGTTTTCATAAAAAGGCTGTAAAAGAAAAGAAAGATATAGAAGATGAATAGAGGGACCATTATGAATTCTAACGTTCCGGATAGTAAAAAGATATCCCCCTTTCTCGTATTTTTTCTTATTCAAGCCACGCAGTCAGGGGTAGGAATTCTGGGATTTCAAAGATTTATTGCAAAAACGGCAGGATATGATGCTTGGATATCCATCATTCTAAGCGGAATACTTATCCATATCATTTTGTGGATGATGTTTAGAATGTTAAAAATAGCAGATGGCGACATTACTTCGATTCATACCTTCGTACTTGGAAAAAAAATCGGGAGAATCTTTAGCAGCTTTTTTATTCTTTACCTTAGTTTATTCGCCACAACCGTCCTGCGCAGCTATATAGAAATTGTTCAAGTATGGATGTTTCCAGAACTAAGAACTTTTTGGTTTGCTCTTGCCTTTCTTATTTTAGTTATCTATATTGTGTTTGGGGGTTTTAGGACGGTTACAGGGATTGCTTTTTTTTCAGTCATCTTACCATTCTACATTGCTGTACTGTTTGTTATTATCATACCGCATGCTGACTTTACCAATCTCCTGCCTATTTTCGATCATTCGGTAAAGGAGCTATTGCTTGCTAGTCGTGATATGACGTTTACCCTCTTAGGATTTGAAACCTTATTATTTTTTTATCCGTTTATACAAAACCCTGAAAAGAGCAAGAAGTGGGCTCACTTTGGTGCATTATTTACAACAATACTTTGTTTTTATTTAGCTATTCTAGCCTTTGGCTTTTTTTCGGAGGCACAATTGCAAAAAAACGTCTGGCCAACATTAACAATGTGGAAAATTATTAAATTACCCTTCGTCGAACGCTTTGAATATATCGGAATTACAAACTGGGGTTTAGTGATATTACCCAATGTATGTATTTGTCTATGGTGTGCAAGTCGAATAGCCAAGAAGGTTTTTTCCATTCGTCAAAAGACATCGTCTCTGGCCATCGCCACTCTTTGTTTAATAGCCGTCAGTTTGGTATCAACAAGAGAACAAATTGATTTACTGACTGATTATACAGCAAAGGTTGGTTTTTACTTCAATATCATTTATGTTCCGTTATTGTTTGCAGGTACGTTAATAGCAAAGAAGGTGAGAAATCGTGGAACGCATACTTAAGTTGATTGCTTCTGTATTTGTAGCCTTCGGTTTAATTGGCTGCGTCAAGAAAGAGGTATTAGATGATATTAGCTTAATTGAAGGAATCGGTTTCGACTATGTTGATAAAAAAAACATCCTTGGGACAGTAATCATTCCCGTTTACCTGCCTGACCAGCCACCTAAAAATAATACATACTCTGCTAAAGCTGAGATTAAAAAGTCAATTCTACAGGAGGTTCAACGGCAATCCGCTGACCCGATTGTAACAGGAAGCCTTGAGGTCGTCTTATTTAGTAAGACATTATCAGAAAAGGTAGGTATTCTCCCTTTGGTAGATCCCTTTCAAAGAGATCCAGGTGTAGGATCTGGTCTATATTTAGCGGTGGTAGATGGAGAAACGAAGGAATTACTATCAGGGAATTATGGTATAAGGGGTAATGCCACCTACATCTCTAATTTAATGGAACATAATATCAAAAATGAAGATCTTCCAAAAACGAATTTACAACTGTTTCTTGCGGATTTTTATCAAGAAGGAAAAACCCCCTTTATACCGCAGCTAAAGCAAATTGGAAAAGATAAACTGAAAATTAATGGGATATCCTTGCTTAAACACGGAAAAATGGTTGATCTTATTTCACCGGAAGAAATGTTTTTTTTCAAGCTGCTTGTAGACAAGTATAGCGAAGGTATGCACCTAGTCAAAATAGATAGTGGTGAAGCAGCCGTCCGAAGCATTCATTCCTCCCATAATTTTGAATTGACTAAAAGAAATCCAACTGAAATCACCATTCATATAAAAGTTGACGGAAACATTAATGAATTTACCGGTCAAGAGCTGACCCCAAACTCGATAAAGGCATTACAAAAACAATTCGAAAAGGACATTCAGAAGGAATCCCTTAAACTGATACGGCGTTTTATAGATAAAAAAATTGACCCAGTAGGATTCGGCCATTTCGTAAAAACACAGACAAGGAACTTTGACTTTAATAATTGGCGAGAAAATCAATATAAAGACCTTGTCGTAAAGATAAAAGCGGATGTCAAAATCGCAGAGTCTGGTGTAATTGAATAAATAAAAAAGCAAGTAGACTCGTCCAAAGATAGACTTGATCTACTTGCTTATAACACTTAAACAATTCCAGTTAACAGATAAACGGCAATGACGAAGAAAGCAGCAATTGTCTTGATGATGGTGATAGCAAAAATATCACGGTATGATTGCTTATGTGTTAAACCTGTGATCGCTAATAAGGTAATAACCGCCCCATTATGCGGCAGTGTATCCATACCACCGGAAGCCATTGAGATGACACGGTGCATTACTTCGAGCGGAATATCAAATTGATTTGCTAGTTCAATATATTTTTCTGACATCATCCCAAGAGTGATAGCAATACCAGCAGACGCTGAACCAGAGATAGCAGAAAGAATATTAGTTGTAACAGCTCCATTTAGCAATGGATGACCAAACACTTTGGCAATTCCATCTCTCGCAATAGAGAAACCAGGTAAATTGGAAATAACAGCCCCAAATCCATATTCTGTCGCTGAGTTCATAATGGCTAGAAGCGCACCCGCTACTCCGACTTTCATTCCATCTTTGAAATTCATGATAACAGGCTTGCGATTATAAAGAATAGTCGCGATAATACCGACTAAAAGAGCGATTTCAACCGACCAAATTCCGATAACCTTTGAAGTTTCAATGCTTGGAAAACTCATTCCGATCGCTTCGAAGTCAAAACCATTCGGATACCATTTCGGAATAACCGTTGTTAATACTTTGTTTAAAACTGCTACTAATAGAACAGGAACAAAAGCAAAGATCTTACGGCCGATACTTTCTTGTTCCTCTAAATTAATCGTTACTTCATCGTTATCTTTAATGGTACCAAAGCTGTCATAACCTTCACCAGCTTTTTCCGCTTTAATACGGCGAGAGTTCAAATACCACATTCCAAGTATGAAGATAAAAATAGCTCCGATAATCCCAAGCGTAGGTGCAGCATAAAGATCTGTTTTAAAGAAGCTTGTTGGAATTACGTTTTGTACTTGCGGCGAACCAGGTAATGCGTCCATTGTAAAGGTGAATGAACCAAGTGCAATTGTACCTGGAATTAACCGCTTTGGAATATTTGATTCTCTGAAAAGATGTGCAGCAAATGGATAGACTGCGAATGCCACCACTACTAAGCTAATTCCGCTATATGTTAAGATAGCTGCAAGTAAAACGATGGCTAACATTCCTCTTTTTTGACCAACAGCTTGGACAATAGTAGAAGCAATGGTTTTAGCAAGTCCTGACATTTCTACTACTTTACCAAAAATCGCTCCTAATAAGAAGATTGGAAAGTATAGCTGAATGTATTCAACCATTTTCCCCATAAATACATTCGAGTAAAAAGGAAGAATCCATCCTGGTTCTGTTAAAAGTACGGCAAATAATGCACAAATAGGTGCAAAAATGATAACGGTGAATCCTCGATATGCGATAAACATCAGCATTCCGAGTGCTAAAAGTATAATGACTAATTCCATAATATTTCTCCTCTACCCCTGGGATGCCTAACTCTACATGAAGGAACTACTTGAACAAATCCTAAAGCGTTTCCAAACATATCAATTTGTTAGTGAAGCAAGAAATCGTGTTCCTGCTTCACTAATTTTTTAATTGTATTTTTGTCCCTCTTTAAATCTACTAATCTATTTTTTATTAGCGATTCTTGTTTTTTGCAATTTCCGCTGCTACTTCTACAATCATATCCTCTTGACCGCCAACCACTTTACGTTTGCCTAGTTCAATTAAAATATCACGAGAATCTACACCATATCTTTCAGCCGCACGTTTTGAATGAAGGGCAAAGCTTGAGTATACGCCTGCATACCCTAGTGTGAGGCTGTCTTTAGTAATTTCTTGCGGTACTGGTAATAGTGGTGCAATGATGTCTTCAGCTAAATCCATCATTTTATATAAATCCACTCCAGTTTTAATTCCCATCCGTTCACAAACGGCTACAAGTACTTCTGTTTGCGTATTACCGGCACCGGCTCCTAAGCAGCGAACACTTCCATCAATACGCGTAGCTCCTTCTTCAATCGCAACAAGTGTATTCGCCATTGCAAGAGATAAGTTGTTATGACCGTGGAAACCAATGTTAATGCCTACAGATTGTTTAAGTGCACGAATTCGTTCGCGAACCTGACCTGGCAGCAAATATCCTGCTGAGTCTACTACATAGACTGTATCTGCTCCATAGCTTTCCATTAATTTAGCTTGTTCCACTAGTTTTTCAACTGGAGCCATATGGTTCATCATTAAAAATCCAACCGTCTCCATGCCTAGTTCTTTCGCATAAGCAATATGCTGTGGAGCCACATCCGCTTCTGTTACATGCGTTGCGATACGTGCCATCTTTGCTCCTAAATTAGCTGCTTCTTTCAAGTCATGCAATGTACCAATACCAGGCAATAAGAGGACAGCAATTTTTGATTTATCGGCAACTGAAACGGCCGCTTCAATTAATTCCATTTCATTTGTGTGTGAAAGTCCATACTGTAAGGAAGATCCCGCTAAACCATCACCATGAGATACTTCGATAAATGGGACGTTTGCATCATTCAATGCTTTAGCCACTTTTAGAACTTGATCTACTGTAAATTGGTGAGAGACTGCATGACTCCCATCTCTTAATGCAACCTCAGTGATTAAAATATCTCTTTCGTTTGTCATTTTATTTTCCCCTTTCTACAGCTTAAACTGTTTCTTTCTTTAATAGGTTTTTAGCAAACTCTTCGGCAATCTTCACACCAGCAGCTGTCATAATATCAAGGTTTCCTGAGTATTTTGGCAGGTAATCACCAGCACCTTCTACTTGAATAAAAATCGTTACTTTATTACCTTCGAAAATAGGTTCGGTACGTAGCCGATAACCCGGAACATAGGATTGAACAACTTCTGTCATTTCCGCAATGGATTTTCTAATACCTTCTTCGTCCACTTTTCCTTCTTCTACAAGGGTATAGACTGTATCGCGCATCATGATTGGAGGTTCAGCAGGGTTTAAGATCATAATTGCCTTTCCTTTTTTCGCTCCACCGACTACTTCAATCGCACGGGAAGTTGTTTCGGTAAATTCATCGATATTAGCACGAGTACCCGGGCCAGCACTTTTACTAGAAATGGTCGCAACGATTTCAGCATATTCTACTGGACTTACACGGTTTACAGCATGAACCATTGGGATGGTAGCCTGACCGCCGCATGTAATCAAATTGATATTATCTTTTTCTAAATGCTCGTCAATATTAACTGCCGCACAGACATATGGACCCACCGCAGCTGGTGTCATATCAATTACTTTAATCCCCGCTTCTTTTAACACATTTGCATTATAAAGATGAGCTTTTGCAGAAGTAGCATCAAAAACGATATCGGCTTCTAGTTCAGGATCTGCTAGAAAACCATCAATCCCAGTTGCAACCCCTGCATACCCCATTTCTCTTGCACGGCGTAAACCGTCTGATTGTGGGTCAATCCCAATTACTGCAGTCAATTCTAGTAATTCAGAACGACCAAGCTTAATCATTAAATCTGTACCAATGTTACCTGAGCCAAGAACAGCAACTTTAACTTTTGACAAAATAATTCTCCTCCTAGAAATTACTTTATTTTTGTATGTTTTTTACTCTAACTTCCTTTTAATAGGAATTCCCTTTGTACCCTAACGAACTTGAAATCTCAGATGCAGCTCTCTTAATCCCCGCTATGACTTTAGGGAGCATTTCTTCATCCAGTCGCATTTTAGGAGCTGCACAGCTAATTGAAGCGATTACATTTCCTTTATGATTAAATATCGGTGCGGCGATACATTTCAGCCCCAACTCGATTTCTTCATCATCAACAGCATAGCCAGTCTCACGAACAGAAACTAAATGTTTTTTTATTTCTTTAACATCTGTCATTGTATACTCTGTAAATGCTTTTAAACTTGCTTCTGATAACAGCCTATCAACGTCTTTTTCACTTAGATGAGCAAGTATTGCCTTCCCCACACCTGTACAATGAACAGGTGCTCGTTTTCCAATATGGGAGTAAATCGTAAGAGCTCTTGGCCCTTCTACTTTTTCAATATAAACAACTTCATCGCGCTGTAATGTAACTAGGTGAACGGTTTCATTTAATTCATCCGCCAAATCTCTAATAATAGGTCTTGCTATATTTCCAATATCGAGATGTTTACCTACAAAGTTACCTAATGTGAAAAGTTTAATCCCCAGCTTATACTTCAAATCCTCTGGATTCTGCTGCAAATAACCTCTATGTTCCAAAGTCTTAATAATTCCATGAACAGTGCTTTTTGATAATTGAAGCTTTTCACTTATCTCTTTAACACTTAGCTCTGGACTTGTAGTCAAAAACAATTCTAGGACATCCGCTGCCCTTTCTATCGATTGAATTAAACGTTCAGACATCATCTTCCTTCTTTCATTCGCCATTGTCGAACGGCGTTCGTAAATATCTAATCGATGTACTTATACTACCTCGCAACTATTAGTATGTCAATAAAATTGACTTCATTATCCCTACAAAGTGAGTTGCATTTCTATTGCAAAATAAAAAAGAACTCATCTTTTTTAGAATGAGCTCTTTATCGTTTAGAGAATATTAAATTACTTCAAACTGTTTAAAACCTGTTTGATCCGGGATGAAATCTAGTTTTTTATCACGAAAATAATGACATTCACCTTTGTCGATGATGAAATTTAAGGCATCTTTAACTATCTCACTATCATTTTCTTGAATCGTTTCTTCTAATGTCAATTTCACCTTCATAAAACAACTTTTACGCATTTGTAATCGGATAAACTTAGCAGAATCTGATAACTCCAACCGATTTTGTATTTCTGCTTTTGCAGCCTCTGTTAAAATAAACACCTTTAGCCCACCTTTAAGTCTACATATCAAAAAAACTACCCAGTAAATATGAAATCCATTTGGTTTGAGGATGATTTCGGATATTTTTTAGTAACCCTTTAACAATCGCCCTACCAAATGTTGGTTCATGCAGCTGCTGTTTTAACAGTACTAAAGATTCCTTTTCTATAGACTCTTCCATTTCTTTTATTTCTTGATCCATTAGTAAGAGAATCTTTTCTTTTGTAAAATTCTCCAATGTCGGTTCTTCCATCACATTGATCAGCCCTTTTGAAATAAAAGGAATGGTGGAGTTCCTAGCAAGCAGATTTGTTTTTTCCACCAACGATTTTGACAACAAATCCAGATCTAATGGTACGTTATAAAACAAAAATAGCTGAGAATACATACTCATAAAGCCTTTTATACAAAATACTAAATCATATTTTATCTCTTTTACTTCATCATCTCCATACAAACACTCTACCATCGAAAGAATCGTTTTATCCATCAATCTGTCGTAGTAACGCATTTTCACGATGAAATCCTCATTAAAAGAACGAGATTGCTCCTTGATTAGTATTTTTCCAAAATCAGAATGCTTTTGAAATGAGTTGAATATCGCATAATAAAATTTATACAGTAGATTTTCTCCATCCTTCGCATTTCTGACTAGATAGTCAATTTCAGAGGTGAACTGAATCATAAAGTGATCGATTATCTCGATAATTAATTCATCTTTTGACTTAAAAGATAGATAAAAGGCACCTTTGGAAATGCCGCAATGTTCTGTTATCTGTTGGACAGATGTAGCTTCAAAACCCTGTTTAGCAAAGAGTTCTATTGCCTTTTCCATTATTAACTGTTTCTTCATACTTCATTCTTCACTCCTAGGTTCAATCATTGACAGATGACCGGTTAGTCAGTATTATAAGTAAATGGGTTAGATAAGTCAATTAAGGGTAGGTGTAATCGTGAAAGGTTTAGTCAACTTTGTTCTTGGAAACAAACTAGCAGTATGGTTACTTACAATCATCATTACGGTATCTGGTATTTATTCAGGTACAAAAATGAATATGGAAACCATTCCAGATATTTCAATTCCATATCTAATGGTAATGGATGTATATCCTGGGGCAACTCCAGAGCAAGTAATGGAAGATGTCTCCAAACCTTTAGAGAAAGCGATAGAAAACTTAAAAGGTGTAAAATCCGTATATTCCAATTCAAATGCTAACATGGCTAGTCTTCAAGTGGAATACGAATACGGTGAAGATATGGACGAAGCAAATCGTGCATTAAAATCTGCATTAGAGTCCGTGAAGCTGCCCGAAAATGCACAAGAACCAATCATTACAGCGATTAGCATGAACATGATGCCAGTTATGGCACTAAGTATTAGCAGCACAACTGAGGATATCGTTGAATTAACGTCAACCGTTGAGGAAATTATTCTTCCAAAAGTCGAGAAAATTGCTGGTGTTGCTTCTGCAACCATTACAGGTCAGCATATTGAGGAAGTTCAGCTTACGTATGACGAAGCAAAAATGGCTCAATTTGGCTTGAAAGAAGATACGGTAAAACAAATGATTCAAGCAAGTGACCTTGCGGTTTCATTAGGTCTGTACGAATTTGAAGAAGGCGAACAAGCTGTAGCCATAGATGGTAAGTTCATGACCGCTGATGAATTAAAGGAAATGCTTATTCCTGTAACACCATCAGCAGCACAGCCTTTACCATTTGTGAAGCTTAGTGACATTGCTGAAATTGAATTAGTAGGGAAAGTACAATCGATTTCACGTACAAATGGTGAAAATGCCATTGCCATTCAAATTGTCAAAGGTCAAGAAGCAAACACTGTAGATGTTGTAAACAGTGTAAAGGATTTAATCAAGGAACAAAAGGAAAAAATTGATGGTCTGGTCATCGATGTATCACTTGACCAAGGTGCACCAATTGAAGAATCCGTTAAAACGATGGTTGAAAAAGCATTATTTGGTGGTTTAATTGCGGTACTAATTATACTTTTATTCCTACGCGATTTTAAATCAACCATTATTTCAATCGTTTCAATTCCAGTTTCCATTTTCATGGCATTCCTATTGCTTAACTGGATGGAAATTACACTCAATATCATGACGCTCGGCGCCGTTACGGTTGCCATCGGCCGTGTAATCGATGACTCAATCGTAGTAGTTGAAAATATATATCGACGTCTACATTTAAAAGAAGAAAAATTATCAGGTCGTGCGCTTGTCCGTGAAGCGACAATCGAAATGTTCAAACCAATCCTGTCTTCAACATTAGTAACGGTTGCAGTATTTGCACCTCTTATCTTTGTTGGCGGTATGGTTGGTGAGCTATTTATGCCGTTCGCATTAACGATGACATTTGCTCTTGGCGCTTCATTAATTGTTGCGATTACAATTGTTCCTGCGTTGTCTCACTTCTTATTTAAGAAAAAGTTATATAGTGAAAAAACAGAAAGCAGCCATAAAGAAGCTGGTAAATTAGCAAACTGGTACAAAGGCATCCTTGGATGGACACTTAACCATAAAGTGATTACCTCTGTTATTGCAGTTGTTTTGTTAGCAGGCAGCTTGGCGTTAACACCATTAATCGGTTTTAGCTTTATGGGCAGTGAAGAAGAAAAGGTTATGTACTTAACGTACACACCAAAAGCTGGCGAGCTAAAGGATGAAACATTAGCAAACGTTGAAGCAGTAGAGGAAGAAATGCTAAAACGTGATGATATTGATATCGTTCAGATATCTGTAACCGAAGCTGGAGACCCGATGGCCGCAATGATGGGCGGCGGCGGAGATGGTGCATTAATGTACCTAATCTTTGACCCAGAAATGGATAACTTCCCGGAAGTCCGTGAAGAAATTGAAGAATATGTATTTAACATAGGTCAGACTGGCGAGTGGAAGAGTCAAAATTTCGCTGCTATGTCGATGTCTACAAATAAAGTTAGCTACACTTTCTACAGTGAAGATTTAGATAAACTAAATGAAGCTGTAAAAATGGTGGAAGGCGTTCTGAGTAAAAATGACGGCCTAGAAGATGTTTCTTCAAGTGCTGAGGAAGCTTACGTGGAATATACATTCAAAGTAGAACAAGATGAATTACTCCAATATGGTTTAACAACCGGTCAAATCGTCATGATGTTAAACCCAACAAAAACTCTAGATGTATTAACAACGATTGAAAAAGATGGTAATGAATTAGAAGTTATCGTTCAGCAGGAACAAGCTGCGCAGCCAAAATCCATTGACGATATTTTAGCAACACAAGTACCGACAGCGCTTGGTACGACCATGCCGCTATCAGAACTGGTAACCGTTGAAAAAGGTACAACATTAAATACCCTTGCACGCAGCAAAGGTGAATACTATGCAACGGTTTCAGGAACCATCCTTGATAAGGATATTTCAAAAGCAACAGCTGAAGTAGATAAGGAAATTGATAAATTAGATTTACCGAAAGGTGTTACGATCGGCGTTGCCGGCGTCCAGGCAGATATGACCGAGACCTTTACACAGCTTGGTATGGCCATGCTTGCAGCAATCGCGATTGTATACTTTATCCTAGTTGTAACCTTCCGTGAAGGTGTCGCACCGTTTGCGATCCTCTTCTCATTACCATTTGCAGTGATTGGTTCATTTGTTGGTTTATTAATCGCAGGTGAAACCATTTCTGTATCTGTCATGATGGGTCTGTTGATGTTAATCGGTATCGTTGTTACGAATGCGATTGTACTCGTTGATAGGATTATTCATATGGAACGTGATGGCATGACGATGCGAGAAGCTGTACTAGAAGCTGGCGCAACTCGTTTGCGTCCAATCCTAATGACTGCTATCGCAACCATTGGAGCACTAATCCCATTAGCCATTGGCTCAGGCGGCGGCGGTTTAATCTCGAAGGGTCTTGGTATAACCGTTATCGGCGGTTTAGCAAGTTCAACCTTATTAACACTAATTGTTGTCCCAATTGTTTATGAAGTACTATCTAAGATTTTCAAGAAAAATCGTAAAGATATTGTAGAAGACTAATCTAAAAGCCCTGTAAGATGACAATGTCACTTTACAGGGCTTTGCTTTATTATGTGGCTATGTTATTGTTTAGCGCAGGCGCATTCAGACTCGGTTGGTTTCAAAAAACAGACAGATTAACCATTTACAGGGAATTTAGTTACCTAAGCCAGGCCGTGGCATGGCTATTTCATCACCAAGTTTGACCGAGGAATTGATTAGGCAGGTAAACAAAGGATATCTCCGCAGGTAAAGAGGAGAATTATGCAGGTAAGCGACAGAAATCCGCAGGTAAGAGGTTTTACATTTAAACTGGTAAGAAATCTATAGATTTTCACCTGCACTTTGCAAAACCTGTCCATCGCTCATTTTAATTACATGATCAACAAATGCCAGCATTTCTTCGTCATGTGTAACCATTAGGGTCGTAATGTTCAGCGTTTTCGTTAAATCTCGGATTAACGACATAACATCCTTAGACCTTTTTGAATCTAAACTTGCCGTTGGTTCATCTGCGAAGAGAACTTTAGGTTTATGGATGATTGCACGAGCAATGGCAACGCGTTGTTTTTCCCCGCCTGACAAGGAAGACGGATAAGCATTTTTCCGATGCTCCATTCCAACTAATTTTAGTATTTTATCAATTTCTTTTTTTTGTTCATGTTTCTTTAATTTCGATCCAGAAACATCCAGTATAAGCAGCAGTTGTTCTTCTACCGTGAGAAAAGGAACAAGATGGGCAAATTGAAAGACGAAACCGAATTTACTTGCTCGTATCTTCCGAACCTGCTCTGAACCCATGGTCATCATATTTTCACCTTCGAATATTACTTGTCCATCTGATGCAGGTTGAAGCCCTGCAGCGATTGTAAGGAGTGTACTTTTACCCGAACCTGATGCACCCACTAATGCTGTTATCTCCCCTTCTCTAAGAGATAGATTAATCCCTTTTAGTATTTCTTCCTTCACTTCACCATTCGTAAATGTTTTTCTAACTTCATTAATCGTAAATACTGCCATATTAAACCTCTCCTTGTTGAATCGCTTGTAATGGCTCTACTTTTCTTATTTGTACACCTGATAGCGTAGCTCCAATAAATCCGATTATTAGGAAGACTACCGATAATTGAAATGTTGTTTCAGGGGTTAAACTAAAAGGCATTCCTTCAGGTGCAATCAAATTAAAAACTTGACTCAATGTAACAGATAGGGCAAGCGCAATAACTGTAATAAAAACCATTTGTGTCCACATCATTTTGAACAACGTACTTGTTTTTACACCGATTGCCTTTAAAATACCGTATAAGCCAACTTTTTGAACATTCATCATGTAGAAAAATATAGCAAACAACATTCCGCTAATGATAACTAAAAACCAAACAATCATATTTAAAGACATTTGTTCTGCACTATAACTCGGAATGGTATTGAGAAAATCTTTTTTCGTGAAAGATTGTAATCCAGCGATTTCCTGCGGGGAATCCCCACCCGGTACGAAAACCAATTGCATTTCTCCGACTCTGTAAATTTCTCTGTAGTCCTCGATACTGATAGTAGCGACAGGGGCATGGCTGTATTTCTTTTGGTCGACAAAACTTTTTACAACAAACTTTCCACTATATTGATTATTCGTTAAGGTATCTCCAATCTTTATACCTTCATCCTCCAATGAGCGATCAAGCACAATTTCTCCATTTTTAACATTGTTAAATAACCTTGAATCTGTCGATGTAACAAAGGCGACGCTTCGCTGCTTACCCTTCTCGTCATTTAAGAAGCCCATTTGAATGGATAATGCTACAGCATCCTTCTTTTTGTTTAAGATATTATCCTGTATACGGGTATCTATTTTTGACAGATTATAGGTTTCGTCTGCATCTTCATTCATATAAAATTGCCCGCTTGGTAAATCTTTAATTAATGCAGCATTGTCTTGTGATAGCCCATTTGCTAAACCAGATATAATAAACGTTAATAAACTAACGAGAAAAACGATTGAACCTAAAATCAAAAACCTTACTTTATTTTTTTTAATTTCTTTCCAAGCCATGTTCATCTTAATTCCTCCCGATCTCTTTTTGACATCCTTAGTATATAATTGCCATGTGAACTGACGATGAACAGGAAGTTACATTTAAACTGTTTGCAACTTTATCTAAAATCTTTTCTGTTCTACGCAAAAAGACCATTCACGAGGAATGGCCCTAAATTCTAGTTACATAGAATAGCTGCTAATTCTAAAGGTTACTTGTGTCTGGATCTTTGGATGGAAGATTTACTGTAAAAGTAGTGCCGCTATCTTTACCACTTTCCACAACTATTTTTCCTTGATGCAATTGTACAATACTTTGAACGATTGATAGACCCAATCCTGTCCCTTCCACAGCTTTAGTCCTTGAAGGGTCTCCACGGTAAAAACGGTCATAGATTCGCTCTATTTGTTCAACTGCCAATCCGATTCCTGAATCCTTAAATTGGACTTCAATGGAGTCATTCAGACTCGTTACGATAATATCAATACTGCCATTCTCCACATTATATTTTATTGCATTGGTTAATAGGTTTTCCCACACCGAATATAACAAAAAAGGATCCCCCTTCATTTTTGTCTCTGGGAGGGAATAGCTTAGCATAAGTTCCTTTTCAGTTATTCTCCAGCGATATTGCTGAATAACACTTTTAATTTGTTCGGCCACATTGAATTCTTTTACGTCCATTAAATCCTTCTTGCTTTCAATCGAAGAGAGAAGTAGCAGCTGTTTTGAAAGAGTAGATAAACGATTGAGTTCCGAATGGATGACTTTTATGTGATTTTGCTTTTTCTCATAGGAAATTTCCTCATCATCTAATAAGTTCATATACCCTTTTATATTCGTGATCGGAGATTGGATATCATGGGAGACATTTGATATAAACTCTTTTCGTAACTGATCTACCTTAGCCAGCTTTCTTGACATATTCATAAAGCTTCCGGCTAAGTCACCTATTTCATCTTTGCGATTAATATCCAAATGAATCGTGAAATTTCCCTCAGCAAGTGTTTTGGTTGCCTGATTTAATTTGACTATCGGTTTTACTAAGTATTTCGAGCTTATTAAAACAAATAAAATACTTAATAAAATGGAAGAAAGCAATAGCCAGGCAAACAATAAATGCATCTCATTAAACATCATTTTAATATCCGGACGGATAAATAGGGCAAATTTTCGTTGCTGGTATGTAAAAGGAACTCCTACAGTATTCTTTAATTCATTGGCAAAGAATCCAGTAACAAATGTCTTATGTGGAAAATGCTCAATACCATGATAGATATCACCAGCATGAACAGCGGCAATTGCCTTCTTTGGAAGGTTTTCTTCCCGATATGGAGTCCCATGAAACTGTTCCCTTCCAAGATCATTCACGATATATAGTTGATAACCAATGGACCCAATATGATCCAAGTAATCATTCAAATCAATGTTTGGATCCTTCTGAATATATTCCGAAATCTCCAATGCAATATTTGTGATTTTAAGGTCATTTTGGGATTTAAGCGAATGTTGATAATACACATTTGAAATAACAAAGGATAAAACTCCGCTAAGCACCATGATAAATATGGTCGTAAGAGCAAACTTTCCATAAAGAGATTTCATTTAATGGACCTCCAAGGAGTAGCCTACACCTCTTATAGTCTTGATGGAAAACGCTTCAGATACATGCTTAAACCTTTCTCTTAAACGTTTAATATGAACGTCAACTGTCCTTTCGTCTCCTTCATATTCCAATCCCCATACTTGCTCAATCAATTGATTTCGATTGAAAACCTGATTAGGGTGCGAGGCAAGGAAATACAGTAGATCGAATTCCTTTAAAGGCAGCATATACGTTTTTTGAGCGATTTCCACTTCATAGCTCTTTTTATTAATAAAAAGATTTCCTATTTTTATATCGGATTCATTTAATCTTCCGTATCTTCTTAACAGCGCATTTACTCTAAAAAGCAATTCCTTCGGCTCAAAAGGTTTTACTAAATAGTCATCTGTGCCTGATTGATATCCCTTTTCCTTATCTTCAATTTGACTTTTGGCAGTAAGCAAAATGATAGGGATATCATTGAATTTACGGAGTTCTTCGGTCATGCTGTACCCATCCATTTTCGGCATCATGATATCTATGATAGCCAAGTCGCATAATTCCTTCTCAACGAGCCTTATTCCCGCTGCTCCATCCGCTGCCTCTAAAACCTTGTAGCCCTCTTTCATTAATAAATCCTTAACTAAATAACGGATATGCTGATCGTCATCAACAACTAGAATACTCTTCATGGAACTCACCTATATACAATAGCCAAGCCTTTCAAGAAATTTCTGGCGTATTTATCAAGGCACTGCTTATAATTCTTATGCCCCTCTTTTCTTAATATCGCGCTTAATTCCCCTTTTGTTACTGTAATTCCTGCCTTTTCAAATATATCGAGCATATCCTCACTTGTTAATGATAATGCGATTTTCACTTTCTTTAGCAGGATATTGTTTACACTTTCCTTACTCTTTGTGGGCGCTGGTGCATCAGGTTGTCCTGGTCTTGGTTCCTGTCTGCCTCTTTTAAAAGTAATAAAACCATTGAGAAATGACTCTAACATACTATTCGTACATTTAATGTACTCTTCATCCTCCGTTAAATCATCATAATAGTAATCTTCATCATCGTAACTGTCTTTTGGTTTTGTCAGTATTTTGAGTACGTCATCTTTCGTTACATCAATTCCGCCAAGTTTAAATATTTCTACCACATCTGTATTTTTTATATCCAGTGCATACCGTAATCGAATTAATATATCATTATTCTCCATTTTTATAATCCTCCAATATGATTGCTATTTGCCTAGCACAAGTATATCCGTTTCAAATGTTAGACAGTCATTTTCCAGCTTGATAAAGCTAACCAGTTCTCCTGCTGCTCATAATCAGGTATTATTTTACCCACAAGACGCCAAAAGGAGCGATCATGATTCAGATGAACCATATGGCACATTTCGTGGACGACTACATAGTCAATCACCTTTTGTGGTGCCATCGCCAGTTTCCAATTAAAGGTTAACTGCAGTTTGGAATCACATGTTCCCCAGTTGGTCTTATTATCTGTAATTTTGATTGATCTTGGTTTTATTTTGAAGTTGTTTTGATAGGATTTAATACTTCTTTCTACTAACATTTTGCACTGCTGATAGTAAAATCGTTTCAAAGCTTGTTTTATTTTTTCATCTTCATGTTGTTTCACAAATATATGTAACTTTTCCTCTTCAAATACGGCATAGTCTTGCTGGATTTCCGTATCTTGAGTAATCTGAATGGGATATTCTTTTCCTAAATAAAGAAAGCTCTCGCCATGTTCATAGGTTTTCACCGTTGGTCCGAGGGTTCTAGCCTTCATTTCTTTTAGTTTTAGCTGAATCCAATCCCATTTTCCCTCTAATGCTAGAATCACACGTTCATCCGACATCCCTTTAGGAACATGGACTTCAACATAACCATTACTATCTATATGAATGCTCATCGATGTCCGGTTTTTATACCTTAGCTCAAAGCTAATCGTTTGACCTAAATAAGTATGAATCATCTTATCACCTCAAGACCATGGGGACGGTTCTCCTGGCCACAAATTTCAAAAAAATTAGAGTAGAAGTAATCATTCTACTCTAACTCAATCATGATTGTAAACAAGCGTACTCTTATCCTATTATAAATACCCAGTCTCTTTGTTAGCAAATTTCGATGATAAAAAAACTTGTACTATCACTAACACTTATATATCAACAAATTTCATTGCAATTATTTGTTAATTAAACGTTTGATTAAAACAGCCTCTATTCGCGTCATAACTGGATTTACCTTTTTAAAAAGAAAAAAACTTGTCGATTACATCTCAGTTAATTGTTCATCTCTTTTATAAAAACATTAAATTCTACATCAATTCCTATAAATCTACTTATTTGTTAATGAAAGTCACTAATTAAACGTTTGATTAAAAACAGGTGAAGCTCTTCTTTTAAAGTAGTTCCCGGCTAATTTCCCATGCAATAATTGTCGAGGAAATAATTACTTTTTATTAAACAACCGATCATTCTTTCTGTAAAAACTAGATAAATACATTCTTTCCTACTATCCGACCAAATTTGATATCAATTAAACGTTTGATTAGTTTTATAATAAACCTCTCTATATCAATGGTTCTAGCGCTAAAGGCCAGCAGAATTTTATCGAAATGGAGTACTGTTTACCTTAATGTTCTATAGCTTCCTGACGTTTTTCCTTAAGAGAAATTACTCCTATCAAGCCAATCATAGAGAAGATAACTGGAGTAATGAAACCATAGAAGTATCCATCACCCACACTTCCTGGAGAAGCATGAAAATGATCCAATACTATTCCAAAGATACTTGGCAGCAGAACCGCACTTAGGAAACCGCCCGTATTCGCAAAACCAGAGACAACACCAGAATCTATTATCGAAAATGATTGACGGACGATCGCGAAGGTTAAAGCGCTCGCTCCATACCCAAAGCCAATAATGAATAACAGCATAATGAGCATGAATAATGGGGGATTTCCTTTAAATAAAAGAAAGGTTGCCCAACACAATAAAATAGTGATATGAACAACAACATATGGCCGTTTAATTGTTCCCAAACGACTTGAAAGCCAACTAGTCAGCGGAGCGCCCATAAGTGCCCCAATCATACCAATCATAATAAGCTGGCTCATATCTGAACGGGTCATTTCATACACAGTCATCCCATATGGCACAGCCCATGAACCGATAAATCCTACATATGCGCCTACAATACCAAAATGACAAAAGAATAAGGCCCATGCCTGCCGATTCGAAAAGATTCTACGAAGTAAAGCCAAAGTTTTTTCACGGTGAATCTTAATTTTTTCTCCTGCCGGGTCATTAAGCTGTTTTGGTTTTTTTATGAGGACGAAATAAAGAAGTATCCCGCATAGGCACAATAATAATCCTACTGAAAAAAATGCTGGCCTCCAGCCTAGTAAACTAATCCATGCCGTAAACGGGACAGTTGCCAAGAGGAATCCAAGACTTCCGGCCATTCCCGCAAAACCAATTAAACGAACAAATTCCTTTACTTTAAACCATTGGCCCAATATCAACACCATATTAACCCAAATCGTCGCATCCCCTATCCCCGTAAGGATTCTGGCAAAAAACAGGACAAATTCATGCGTTCCTAAACTATATATCATTGTACCTAACCCCGTTAAGATTGCACCTGCGATTAAGAAGAGATTTGGTCCATATCGGTCAGCCAGTATACCCATCGGGATTTGCAAACCAGTATATACAAAAAATTGAATACTAGTCAGTAACCCAATCGTTGACGCTGTTACACTAAACTCCATCATCACTTGGTCAGTAATCAATCCCGGAGCAGTTCGCTGGCTCGCCATTAATACATAAGTCCACAATACAGAAGCAAATACAATCCATCTAAATTTGCTACTTTGTTTGTCCATGCTATCTACTCCTGTTAGCTTTTACTCTTATATATATGGGTTTCCTATAAGTGTAGAAACACAGTTTTAAAAAAGCATAAAAAAAGGCAGCATCCTTCGAGGGAAGCTGCCTTTTTTATGTAAAATCAAGCCAGAAATAAGTCAGAGGACAGATAACGTTCTCCTGTGTCCGGTGCTAAACAAAGTACTCTTGCTGAAGATGGAAGTTTTTTT
Source organism: Bacillus sp. EB106-08-02-XG196 (assembly GCF_013396335.1). Taxonomy (GTDB): domain Bacteria; phylum Bacillota; class Bacilli; order Bacillales; family Cytobacillaceae; genus Neobacillus. The sequence goes on along the minus strand of NZ_JABWSY010000010.1, from coordinate 78,565 downwards.
GCTGCCTCGACAGCAAAATACGCAGAAGATGCTCCTGATGCACCTACAAAGATCCCTTCTTCTGCAGCAAGCCGGCGTGCCGTCACTTGGGCATCTTCATCCTTAATGAGCAAAATTTCATCAAAAATAGAACGATTTAAAATGTTAGGAATGAAACCAGGACCAGTTCCCGGGATTTTATGCGGCCCAGGTTCACCACCTGATAACACAGGCGATCCGAACGGTTCTACTACATATATTTTTAAGTTAGGGATATGCTTTTTCAGCTCTTCCCCTACACCTGTTACCGTTCCACCTGTTCCTGCTGTCAACACAAGGGCGTCCAATTTCCCATCAAAGGCTTCTAGAATCTCAACCGCAGTCGTTTCACGATGAGCATCGGCATTTGCAGGATTCTCAAATTGCATAGGAATAAAACTATCATTAATGGATTCAGCCAATCGGTTTGCTTCATCTATAGCGCCTTGCATTCGCAGACTTGCTGGAGTTAGATGGACTTCCGCTCCATACGCTTTTAAAATTTTCACACGCTCTAAGGTAGCATTATCAGGCATCGTAATAATACATCGATACCCTTTTACCGCACATACCATAGCAATTCCAATCCCAGTATTACCTGAAGTAGGCTCAATAACGGTACTCTTTCCTGGAATTAATTGACCCTCTTTTTCTGCACGTTCAATCATATTAATGGACGCACGGTCTTTTACACTTCCTCCAGGGTTAAACGATTCCAATTTTATATAAACTTCCCCACCTGCTGAATCAGGTAATTTATTCAATTTAACAATCGGAGTTTTTCCAATTAAATCTAGAATGGAGCTGTAAAGTTTCAATGCCCTTCCGCCTTTCGTATCATGGGTGTCATAGGGACGGTTCTTATAGTCATACTATAACTAGATAAGTCCATAAGAACCGTCCCGATGGTTCACCGATGGTCTCATAAAATCATTAAATCCCCATTAGTTTACTCTGTATTGTAGGTTATTTTATTATACTTCCATAAAAAAAACAACCATTCATTTGGAATCTTCCGTATCTTGTTAAGGAAAATACATGCTATTGATAATTATGAATATATCATTGAACTAACAGATATGAATCATTTTGAGCGTAGGTCCGTTCATTAAAGAGAAAATGGGGTAACAAAAAAAAGGCAACTCCTAGATTGGGCTAGTTGCCTTTTAATGCTACAAGGAAATTCATCCTTTATTTACATTTGGCTGGTGTGCAAAGCAGCAATCATTCCGTAAAAAGCGTAATAAAAGGATTCTGGTGCAATTAGACGAAAATGTCCGACTTCATCTGTATTGAACTTCAATGAATTTTCCAAAAGACGATAAGTAGCATAGGCATAAAAACAGAAATATTTGTAATCAAATTTGGGCATCTTTTCGTATATAACTGCAATCTCTTCCTTATATAAATCGATATTAGCAGTTGCCTCATCAATAATTTCTTTTAAATCCTCTAATCCAGCTTCTAGAATTAATTCATTTTTCTCTATCCGTATGGCAGCCATTTTTATTCCCTCCATCATATATATATTCTTTACTTATCATTCAATCATACTTCTAAACCCTTTAACTTGATTTACATCAAGAGAATAGGAATAACTAACCCTGCAAATGTTAATCAAACAAAAAACACCTGCACTTTTATGCAGATGTTTGTCATGGGGACAGTTCTCATGGTCATATTATAACTTGGGATCTTATCTATTAAAGCCATAAGAACCGTCCCCAAGGTCTTTCCACGGTCTTAATAGACATCACGTTGATAGCGTCCTTGCTTTTGCATATCTTTTAGATATGCTTCGGCTGCTTCTCGTGACATGGCGCCTTCTTTTTCGATCACGTTAATGAGTGCTTCGTTAACGTCCTTCGCCATACGTTCTTTATCTCCGCAAACGTAGAAGTAAGCTCCATTTTCAAACCACTTAAATAATTCCTTACTATTTTCAAGCATTTTATGCTGTACATATACCTTTTGATCTGAGTCACGGGAGAATGCTGTATCGATCCTTGTCAAAATCCCATCTTGCTGATATTTTTCAAATTCATTTTGATAAAGGAAATCAACCTCTCTGTGCTGATCCCCAAAAAATAACCACGAACGGCCAGCCGCTTTATTTACTGCACGTTCCTGGATAAAAGAACGGAATGGTGCAATGCCTGTCCCTGGCCCCACCATGATAATATCTTTATCTTGGGACTCCGGCAAATGGAAATGTTTATTTGCTTGAACAAAGACCGGCAGCATATCCCCTTCCTGAACTCGTTCAGCACATAAAACGGAGCAAACGCCTTTTCGCTCGCGGCCGTACGCCGTGTACCGTACAGCACCGATGGTAAGATGAACTTCATCTGGATTAGCTGCATTGCTGCTTGCAATCGAATAAAGACGCGGAGTCATTTTTCTTAATAATGAAACGATATCCTGTGCAGATGCCTTCCAAGGGCCAAAATCACGAAGCATATCAAGCAAATCACGCCCATAGCAGTATTCCTTAAGTTCATCCGCATTTTCAGCCAATACAAGCTTTTGTAATTCGTCGTTTTCTGTCAGAGCAGCCGCCTGTTGCAAAATCTTCCTAGTCAACAGTGTAATTTCAAAATAATTTGTTACCGCTTCCTTCAGCGGCATTGTTTCCCCTTGTTTTCCGACAACTACAACCTCTTCTTCATCCCATTGCATTTCTTTGAGAATGGAAGCCACAAGTTCTGGTTCATTAGAAGGAACAACTCCAAGTGCATCCCCAGGGTTATAAGAAAGACCTGAACCTTTTAATGATAATTCAATATGTCTTGTTTCCTTGGTAGAACCTGATCCGTTTAAATTAATATTTTTAAGGACCTTCGCTTGAAATGGATTAGTCCTTGAAAATGGATTAGTCCTTGAAAATGGAAGTTTGTCGCCTTTGGTATTTTTGGTGTTTTCCAAAGTTAGTTGCATAGTTCATCTAACCCCCAAATGTTTTATATAAATAAAAATAACACAGTACTAGAATATCAGATGTGCCTTTTTACACACAATAACTAATATTTGTAATCTTGGCGTATTGATGATTTCATTCGCATTTTAAAAAGCTTTAACCTTATATATATGCTTAAGCGGAAAAAACATTATATCGTAATAAAATAACACTTTGTCCCATTCCATTTCTGAATATTACCATATAAATATAAATGGAAGATTAATTTTAAAAAGATTGGAGGATATTTGATGAAACTTTATTTAGATCCAGGTCATGGCGGCTCAGACCCCGGTGCGGTAGGCAACGGACTAAGAGAAAAGGATATTACATTAGATATTGCGCTGAAAATACGTTCAATCTTAACGAATAATTATGAAAATGTTCAAGTAATGATGAGCCGTACAGGCGATACAAGTAAGACTTTAAGCCAGCGGACAAATGAGGCGAATTCTTGGGGCGCCGATTTTTATTTGTCGATTCACTGCAATGCTTTTAATGGCGCTGCGAGGGGGTACGAAGACTATATTCACACCAGCCAATCCAGCTCTTCCGTAACTGGGCAATATCAGACCATTATCCATGCAGAGGTTATGAAATTGAACCAGCTCCAGGACCGCGGACAGAAAAAAGCAAATTTCCATGTTCTACGCGAATCTGCTATGCCTGCCCTTTTATCGGAAAATGGTTTTATCGACAATGCACAAGATGCCGCACTAATGAAACAGTCATCATGGCGTCAACAAGTAGCCCAAGGTCATGCAAATGGGGTAGCAAAAGCCTTTAATCTTAAAAGTAAACCAACTAATCCCGATACCGGAACGATTTACAAAGTAATAGCCGGTTCATTCAAGTCAAAAGATAATGCAGATGAACGTGTTGCATTTCTTCGCACTAAAGGGATTGAATCGTTTGTTAATACCGTTTTGATCTCAGGTGAGACGTGGTATCGGGTTCAAGCAGGGGCCTTTTCAAACCGTCAAAATGCTGAAAACCGTTTGACTGAAGTTAAAAATGCGGGGATTCAAGATGCCTTTATTATTGCTGAGAACACAAGCGGCACTTCTAATGAAGAAGCTCCAAAGGGGTATTCCATCCAAGGGCAAACCTTTCTCTCACCCGAACATATGAATCTATTTGTTAAAACTATCAATCCAGCTGCACTTGAATTAGGGATTTATTATTTAACCTTCGGAGAATATTACGGAATCAGAGGTGACATTGCCTTCGCACAAGCCATGCACGAAACAGACTATCTTCGATTTACTGGGGTCGTGCAGCCTGAGCAGAACAATTTTTGCGGGTTAGGCGCAACTGGACCGGATAATCCTGGTGCAAGCTTTGATACCCCAAGGGAAGGAGTACTCGCCCATTTGCAACATTTATTTGCCTATGCATCTACTAAACCACTGCCAGATGAATATCCATTAGTGGATCCCCGTTTTGACCTTGTAGCAAGAGGGTCTGCTCCAACATGGGTTGGTTTAAATGGAAAATGGGCTGTACCGGGTACTAATTATGGTCAATCTATTTTAGGTCTATATGAAAGAATGATTAATGGGGCAAGGCAAAATCTAGAAAATGTCTTAAAAGACCTAAAAGGCTAATTTCTTTCTAGTTTTTTGCCCTTTTTATCTTTTTATAAACGTTTTAATCATTCCCTCTATTAAAAAATTGCATAGAATATCTTGTTTCAAAATTTTTTAAGAGAGGAATGAATGTTCATGTTAGGTTTTTCAATTATTCAACTGGTTCGGCGAAATGGACATAAACTTGATAGAAACTTACGGAAGGAATTAATTCAAATCTATTCCCCATTTCGGAATATTCCATGTTTTTTGCACAGACCCCTTGAATATTTAAGCAAGAAGGCAAAGAAGTTACCATTAGTCATTGAGTTTGAGGCAGACTGTTTTGAGCAGGGGATTGATGATGTTAAAAATGCAAATTCCAGGAAACTAAATCAGCACCCTTCCATTTCCTGTTGTTCTACTACATTATCCATCGAAAAAATAGAGTATTTACTCGATAATTGTAGCCACATAAAAAAAGTATACTATGATCGAAAAGTGACAACCCTCCTCGATAAAGCCACTCCTTCCATTCACTCAGACCAATTACAGCAAAATGGCTTAACAGGTAAGGATGTAACCCTGGCAATCATTGATACAGGCATCCATCCACACGAAGATTTACAAGGGCGGATCAAAGGATTTAAAGATTTTATTAATAATAGAACGGCTCCATATGATGATAATGGTCACGGTACCCACTGTGCAGGAGATGCAGCAGGCAACGGATCATTATCCGGTGGAAAATATAAAGGTCCAGCACCTGAAGCGAATTTAGTGGGAGTAAAGGTTCTCGATAAAATGGGTTCTGGTTCACTTTCAACTGTCATTTCCGGTATTGATTGGTGCATCCAAAATCAAGCACAATTAAATATCAATATTCTTTCATTATCGCTTGGCAGCGATGCACAACAGTCTGCCAAAGATGATCCTGTCGTAAAAGCTGTTGAAAAAGCATGGGATAATGGTATGGTAGTTTGTGTGGCAGCCGGTAATTCAGGCCCTTCACAGCAAACGATTGCCAGCCCTGGGATAAGCCCAAAGGTTATTACAGTGGGAGCAGCCAACGATTATAATACAATAGATCGTTCCGACGATACTGTAGCCGATTTTTCAAGCCGCGGTCTAACCATTGATGGGCTTATGAAACCAGATCTTGTAACGCCTGGCGTAAATATTATTTCATTGCGTTCACCGGGATCTTTTCTTGATAAAACAAATTCATCATCACGTGTCGATACAAACTATTTTTCATTATCCGGGACCTCAATGGCCACTCCGATATGTGCAGGCGTAGTAGCACAAATGCTGCAAAATAACCCCAACCAATCTCCCGACGACATCAAATTACAGCTTATTAGGGCATGTGAAGATATGGGACAAGCCTCCTACATCCAAGGCAATGGTTATTTAGACGCTGCAAATATATTGAATTTAGAGGTAAGACAACATTAATCAAGGGGACTTTGACACCTCGAACTATGCCTAAATTAATGGAACACAATGCTTAAATAAGAAATGATCTTTAAAAAGCTCAATCAAAAATTTGATTGAGCTTTTTCATCCGTCAACATTCTTTTCCGAAGTTATCCAGCAATGCACGCACTTCATCTGTTGATTTTGTGTTCATCAATTGATTTCTTAATTCCGCAGCCCCAGGGAATCCTTTGACATAAATTTTGAAAAAGCGGTGAAGCCCTGTGATTGAACGTGGCAGTACTTCCGCATATTGATCCTGAAGATCAAGCTGCAGTCTTAAAAGGTCAAGGTATTCTTTACTGCTATGCTCTTTTGGCTCTTTTTCAAAAGCAAAAGGATTTTTAAAAATACCCCGCCCAATCATAACGCCATCAATACCATATTGTTCCGCAAGCTGCAGCCCCGTTTGACGGTCAGGAATGTCTCCATTGATGGTTAGTAGCGTATTTGGTGCGATAGTGTCACGTAATTTTTTGATTTCAGGAATGAGCTCCCAATGCGCATCTACTTGGCTCATTTCCTTTCTTGTACGTAAATGAATCGAAAGGTTCGCAATATCCTGTTTTAAAATATGCGTCAGCCACTCCTCCCACTCCTGAACCTCCCTATCACCAAGTCGTGTTTTCACGCTGACAGGCAGGCCGCCCGCTTTTGCTGCTTGAATAAGTTCTGCTGCAACGTCTGGGCGCAGAATTAGACCGCTGCCCTTCCCTCTCGAAGCCACATTCGGTACAGGGCAGCCCATATTAATATCGATGCCTTTAAAACCCAGCTCTGCCATTCCAATACTCATTTGACGGAAATATTCAGGATTATCCCCCCAAATATGTGCCACCATTGGCTGTTCATCTTCTGTAAAAGTCAAACGGCCGCGCACACTTTTCATGCCCTCTGGATGACAATAGCTATCCGAGTTTGTAAACTCTGTGAAAAATACATCCGGTCGGCCGGCTGCACTTACTACATGACGAAAAACAACATCTGTCACATCTTCCATTGGGGCAAGTACAAAAAATGGCCGTGGTAAATCACGCCAAAAATTATCTATCATTTCAAACTCAAATCCTCTCACTATGGATACAACTTCAAACTCTCGGTCAAAAAATATAAAGCCAAATGTTTCACTTATTTTACACTTATATCATGCATCATAACTTTTTATCAAACACAAATACATATGGACATTTATCATTCGTGAAAAACTATGATAGCATACTTAACATGATTCCCCAACCGGTTCCTCTGTCAGTTAAAAATCGAATTACATTTTTTACAAAAAGTTCAAGATAGAAAAAGCAGCCAAAATCTAGTAAGATATCTACATGTGACATTAGATAAGGGGTTAAAAAAATGAGCGTATTAAACGTACAAAATTTAAGCCACGGTTTCGGTGATCGTGCAATTTTTAATAATGTATCTTTTCGCCTTTTAAAAGGTGAACACGTTGGACTAGTTGGAGCAAATGGTGAGGGTAAGTCTACTTTCATGAATATTGTTACTGGAAAGCTGCAACCCGACGAGGGGAAAGTAGAGTGGTCCCGAAAGGTTCGTGTTGGATATTTAGATCAGCATGCTGTTCTTCAAAAAGGTACAACGATGCGTGAAGCTTTGAGCACTGCATTTCAATATCTATTTGATGCTGAAGCAGAGATTAATGAACTTTATGCAAAAATGGGTGATGATGGTGCTGATATCGATGCACTGCTTGCTGAAGTTGGGGAGCTGCAAGAAACGTTAGATAGTAATGATTTCTATCAAATTAATTCAAAAGTGGAGGAAGTTGCTCGTGGTCTAGGATTAGACGATGTTGGACTGGATCGAGATGTAGATGATCTCAGCGGCGGGCAGCGTACAAAGGTGTTGCTAGCTAAGCTTTTGCTAGAAAAGCCTGAAATCCTATTACTGGATGAGCCTACAAACTATTTGGATGAACAGCATATCGAATGGTTGAAGCGCTATTTACAGGAATATGAGAATGCATTTATCTTGATTTCGCATGATATCCCATTCTTGAACAATGTTGTTAACTTGATCTATCACATGGAAAACCAAGAGTTGAATCGCTATGTTGGGGATTATGATAACTTCTTAAAAATATATGAAATGAAGAAGCAGCAGCTAGAGTCTGCTTACAAGCGTCAACAACAAGAAATTGCTGATTTGAAGGATTTCGTTGCTCGTAACAAGGCAAGTGTGGCGACTCGTAATATGGCTATGTCTCGTCAGAAGAAGCTCGACAAAATGGAAGTTATTGAATTGGGGAGAGAAAAGCCGAAACCAGAGTTTCATTTCAAAGAATCTCGAGCAGCTAGTCGTTGGATTTTCACGGCTGAAGATCTTGTTATAGGTTACAATGAACCTCTTTCCCGCCCTCTGAATTTGAAAATGGAGCGCGGACAAAAAATTGCATTCGTGGGTGCAAACGGTATCGGTAAGTCTACTCTTTTAAAAAGTATTCTTGGGTTGATTAATCCCATTTCGGGTAAAGTGGAACGTGGTGAGTATCAACACATCGGTTATTTCGAGCAGGAAGTTAAACAATCCAACTACAACACTTGTATTGAAGAGATTTGGAGCGAGTTCCCAAGTATGAATCAGGCTGAAGTCCGTGCTGCGCTTGCAAAATGTGGATTAACGACGAAACATATTGAAAGTAAAGTCGAAGTCCTTTCTGGTGGCGAAAAAGCAAAAGTTCGTTTGTGCAAAATTTTAAACACAGAAACGAATTTATTAATTCTAGATGAACCTACCAATCACTTGGATGTGGATGCTAAAGAAGAATTGAAGCGTGCTTTAAAGGCATATCGCGGAAGTATCTTGATGGTATCCCACGAACCTGATTTCTATCGTGAAATTGCGACTGATATTTGGAATTGCGAGGATTGGACAACGAAAGTGTTTTAAATAAAGATTAAGGGGTATCCAGTGACTTGGATACCCCTTTTATTAATATTTAGAGACCTCTCTTTTACTTAATTCATTCTCAAATACATTTACATCTTTCCTCATTCTCTACTTAGTGATAGAACTCACTGACCATTACAATCGATAACCTTATAATATTTTAGTCTATCAAACTATGTTCAATGAAGGTTAGTGAAAATATGGAAAACGAAAACAGATATGTTCCATCTAGATTTAATGCTCTATCTCATACAGATGACAATGGAGTTGTGTTATTTAATAGTTATACTGGTGCCATTACTTATTTCTCTGATAAAGAAAAGCAAGCTGTTATATCTTCTTTAAAAAGATTTGGTACCGATTGTTTAGAAAACGAAATACAAAAAGATTTATATACTAATGGTTTTTTAGTTTCTAGTAGTGTGGATGAAATGAGAAGGGCACAGTTTCTTCATCAGTCGTTGCATCGAACAGATATCATGCATCTTGTCCTAATGCCTACCGAAGCCTGCAATTTCCGATGTACATATTGTTACGAAACGTTTGAACGTGGAAAAATGAATCGAAAAATAATAAACGGCTTAAAAGCTTTTGTTCAAGAGAAGGCAACTAATTTATCAGCCCTGCATATTAGTTGGTTTGGCGGTGAACCCTTAACCTCATTAGATGTCATTGAGGAACTTTCCGAGTGCTTTATTTCGATTGCAAACGAAAACAATATCCATTACTCTTGTGACCTTGTTACAAATGGTTATTTATTAACAAAAGAAGTTTTCAATCGATTGCTCTCTTGGAACATTAACCAATTTATGATTACGGTCGATGGAGTTGGAGAGGTTCACGATAGTAGAAGACACTTAACAAGCGGCGGGAAAACATTTGATAAAATCATCGATAATCTAATGGCCATAAAAGATGTCACCGGTTCATTCGATATTACAATTCGAACTAATTTTGATGAAGAAAACTTACAAGAGGCATCCAAGTTAACTAGTTTCTTAAAAGATCATTTTGCAGATGACGGCCGTTTTGGAATTATGTTTCGACCTGTTGGAAAATGGGGTGGAAAAAACGATGATGACATCCCCGTTTGCAGCCGCACGATGGCAAACAAAAAGATTTGGGAACTGACGGATGAAGCGATAACACAAGGATTCAGAATGAGTTCCATGATAACAGAGTCCTTGATGCCATCCGCATCGGTCTGCTACGCAGCAAAACCACACTCATTAGTAGTTGGCTCTGATGGACAATTATATAAATGTACCCTCTCACTAAATGAGGAGTTTAATAAAGTTGGAATATTACAAGAAGATGGTACTCTAGAACTTGACTATGATAAAATCGCCAGTTGGGTAACATCAGGTGAGGAAACAGATACTGTTTGCCAATCCTGCTTCTACCGACCTGCATGCCAAGGCAACCATTGTCCGTTATACCGGATGAGAACCGGAGAAAGACCTTGCCCTTATGAAAAAAGAAATATCAAAAAAGTATTAAACTTAATATGGAAAAATAATATCGAGTAAAGAAAACATCTAAACAATTGCTAGGTGACTAACAATTAATCAATATGGAAAGGTGGTGAGTTACATGCGTGTATTACGCCCAGCTATATCTCCAGTTAACAACCAGAACACTGGAAAAATAATGAAATCAGTCCCAGGCAATTTAAAATAAGCATAAAACAGTAGAAGGCAACTCCCCCGCTAGGGTGGGTTGCCTTTCTTTAAATGAGAAACACACTGAGCGTGAATCTTTTATAGATTCTCGTTCCCATCTGCTATTAATTATCGTAAGGTTAGCAACAGGCAGCATTCGACGCAGCTTGAGTGGTGATGGCATTTTCTAGATCAAGCATAAGCCCGATTTCTTCGTATAAGTCCGTATCTAAATTGGTTGAAGAGCAACCCGGTATTCCAATTAACACTTTTTCACAAAAAAAAATCTACAACTTTATGTTGATGCCATGTCTTACCTATTTTTCCAATAAACATTTTCCCACTTTCATCCCCATCGCATTTTCCCAACAGAGATCACTTTGGCACCAGTCTTAAGAGCCAAAATACGACACAACACATCATACTCTTCTACAAATCATTCAAACAACCCTTTCCGTTGCTCACGCATCCACTTGGCAACCTGAGTTTCCCCTTGTTCTTTTGATTTTCCAAGTTCTGTAACGATATTTTTGTAATCTGTGTCGCTTCGATTCTGACTCATTTTCGCTGAAGCTTGAATTGAGGTAATCTCTATTCTAAAACCAACAATGCCTTTCATTTCGCTCTCAAGCAACTCAGGATCGAATGTATCCCACAGCCTCCCTTTTTCCCGGTGAGCCTCGTAACGGTTGAGCAGCATTTTCAAATCCGAAATCAACTCATCGCCAGTAACAATGCGTGCTGTTCCATACGCATGTACGGCTAGATAGTCCCATGTTGGTACCTCTTCGACCGTATACCAACTTGATGATATGTAAGAATTCGGTCCTTGAAAAATAAGCAACACATCAGCATTATTATCCAAAGTCTTTTTCTGCAAATTTCCAAAGGCGATGTGCCCTATTGCATAGACTTTCCCGCCATCTTCACGAATCTCTAAGGGGATATGTGTAGCAATGGGACGATGTTTATCGACAGTAACTAATAATGCAAACGGATGAGACTTCATAAATTGAACTGCCTCATCTTGATCCATATGATATTGCTTAGGAATGTACACAATAATCACCCTTTCAACTAGCAAATGAATTTTAATGAATAAACTTCCAATAAAGAAATAGTATTATACAAACTGACATAAAAAAAGGTACAATAATAAACAAATATACATGTCAGAGGGAATGCAATTGAATAATACTATTTTTACTTTTAAAGGTAACTCCCCAAAATACAAACAAATCTACGAAAAATTTAAATCATTTATTGAACAAGGAGACATTTTGGCGAATGAGCAATTGCCCTCCATTCGTCAACTTGCAGAGTCCTTACATGTAAGCCGTAATACAACTTTAATGGCATATGAACAGCTTGTTGCTGAAGGGTATATTCGTGGAGAGGGCCGCAAAGGTTATTTGGTAAATGAGTTAGAACCCGTAATATTTCAGAAGGCTTCAATCTCACATAATAAAAAGCAAACAGAGTCTAAGAAACCTCCGGTAGTTAATTTCAGGGCAGATGCCGTAGATCAAACACACTTCCCAGTGAAAATTTGGAGGAGAATTGCCAATCAAGTATTAACATTACAGGATAGCTTTCGGTACGGAGAACCCTTTGGGGAAATAGCCTTGCGAGAACAAATCTCCACCTATTTATTCCAATCACGGGGAGTGAAAACAAATCCGAATGCAATTATTATCGGAAGCAGCACCCAACAAATGCTTATATACCTTGGACATATATTGAAGGATGAATTCCAGAGTATTATCGTTGAAGACCCTGGTTACGACGGGGCTAGGGAAGCTTTTCAATTCCATCATTTTAGGTTTGAAACTTTGCCGGTTTATGAAACAGGTGCTGACCTTTCACAATTAGAACAAACGCAATCACGATTAATCTATGTAACCCCTTCCCACCAAAGTCCAATTGGAGTAAGCATGTCCATTCAACAACGGCAAATGCTTATTCATTGGGTTAACGAGATGCGCGGGATTATTATCGAAGACGATTATGATAGTGAGTTCCGCTATACACAAAAACCATTTCCTGCTCTTGCCTCCATAGATTCAGCAAGAGTTATCTATTTAGGGAATTTCTCAAAGTCATTTCTTCCAGGAATCCGTTTAAGCTATATGGTATTGCCAGAGCCAGTTTTAACTCGTTATAAAAAGCGTTTTATTCATTTTGAGAGTCCCACTTCGCTTCTCAGCCAACTCACAATGGCGAAATTTATGGAAGTAGGAGAATGGAATCGCCACGTTAAACGAATGCGTCTTGTTTATAAAAGAAAAATGCTGCACTTAGTTTCTGAATTAAGAAACCAATTCGGCCAAACTATTTCTATTATAGGTGAGCAGTCTGGTTTGTACTTATTAATCAAATTACACCTAAACCGTTCAGAAGAATGGTTAATCGGGCGTGCTGCTTCTTATGGTGTAAAAGTGTATCCCACCTCACTCTACTTTATTAACAATAATTCCGATAACCCAATCATTAAACTTGGATTTAGTCATCTTTCTTCTGATGAAATTGAGCTTGGTGTCGAGCTCTTAAAAAAGGCTTGGGGGTAAAAAACCCCCGTCGTCGTTAGTTGAGTATAACGATTGCGGGGCAGTAGTTCCACTTAGAGTGTATGTGGCAGCACAGTGGGTGCTGGTAGTTTTCAAATTTAAGGTCTTTGTTGCTAAAATCATTTTCTGAGAGTGACTTTAATAGATCCGAGGTAGTAACTCCAATTCCATTTACTGTGCATTTTCAATTAATTTAGCAATATCTTTAGGCTTTAGAACCTTTCCATAAGAGACTACCTTTTCATCAATGACTAAAGCTGGGGTAGACATAATTCCATAACTCATAATTTCTTTGATGTCTTCAACTTTCACTATTTCCGCAACCTTACCTAACTCTTCAAGTGCCTTTTTTGTATTTTCCGCTAAAGTAACACAGTTTCTGCACCCAGTACCTAAAATCTTAATCAACATAATAAATCACTCCTTGTTTTTAAAATCTTTAAGATCATTTTTACAAGAATAGGTGACTAAATATATTAAAAATATATCCAATAATGAGAATACCAATTGAAACAATAACTACGAATATCGCCAACAGCCTTGGTTTAACGACCGTTTTTAACATAATGATCGATGGAAGTGAGAGTGCGGTTACTGCCATCATAAATGCAAGTGCCGTTCCAATGCCTACACCCTTACCAACCAAAGCTTCTGCAATCGGAAGTGTCCCAAAAATATCTGCATACATTGGTATTCCAACAATAGTCGCTAATAGAACAGAGTACCATTTGTCTTGACCTAGTACTGCGCTTATCACAGATTCAGGAATCCAGTTATGGATGGCTGCACCTATACCAACACCAATGAAAATATATAACCAAACTTTCTTAATAATATCCGTAACCTGTTCCCTTGAAAATCCCACTCTCTCATGAGCAGTTAACCCCACCGGGTCAACATCCACCATTTTATTATTAAAAACAAACGGTTCAATATACTTTTCTAGTTTTAGCTTACTCATAATCGTCCCACCTAAAACAGCTAAGACGAGACCAACAATGACATAGGCAAACGCAATTTTCCAATTAAAGATACTAGCTAGCAAGATAACAGAGGCTATGTCAACAAGGGGAGAGGATATTAGAAATGAAAAAGTAACCCCAATTGGTAATCCCGCGCTTGTAAAACCTATAAACAAAGGAATCGATGAACAGGAACAAAACGGGGTAACAGTACCTAGTAAAGCACTTAATATATTGGCGGTAAATCCATTAAATCTGCCTAAGATTTTCTTCGTTCTTTCAGGTGGAAAATAACTTTGAATATAACAAATAATAAAAATGAGAACTGAAAGTAAGATAAAGATTTTTATTACATCATAAATAAAGAAGTAAATACTTCCTCCAACAGGTTCATTTACGTTTAACCCGAATACATCTTCAACTAGATAAGCAACCGAGTTACTTAGCCAGTCCATCTTAAGTAATTGGTTATTTAACCATTCAAAAATACTCACAAGAGTCATCTCCAGACTGATTATTCTAACCTACCAAAAAGGAGCTGCCGTTTAGTAAGGACGGCAATAAAGGTGTTAATTTATCCTTATTTACACTATAAATCGTAAACTTCCCTTCACGACGTGATTGAATGATATTTCCCTTTTCCATAATCCTTAGGTGGTGGCTAATCGTTGAAGAAGCTCCGCCTAATGCAGCTACAATTTCACACATACACAAATCTTCGATGTATAGCAAAGTTATAATTTTCATGCGTGTTTCATCTGCTATAGCCTTGAAGAAATCGGCGGCTTTCTTCAGTGCTTCCTTGTCTGTCATGACTGGAAATTGATCCTCAGCTTTTGCCCGAATCTCAGACATATTCTCATTTGACTTTATATTCCAAGTTAAGTTCATTTTCATCCCCCCTATGTAATATTATAAAACTAATTTTCTAGTTTTATAGTTTTGGTTGTGTCGAATTTATTACAATTAAAAGGGCAGTTAGTCATTATAACTAGCTGCCCCTTTTGGAATAACGTAAGAGGAAATGGAGAAAATGGAAGATATTGAATAAATTGCTGTACAAAATGTACAATAAGGGTCAGACCCCCACTCTTTTAAGGTGATGGAGGACTGACCCTTCCAATTTTTCAATTAAATTTTATCTCTATTTATTCTCACCTGGAAACAAAATCGCAATAATAACAAGATCATTTTTAACTTGTTTAAAATAAATTTGAAACTTTTTAATAACAATTCTTGAAATCCCTTTGTATTTTCCGAATTCCTCAGTATATGCTTTTCCTATAAGAGGATTTGTTAATAAATCCTCTGTTTCTAATACAAGTTGAGAAATAAAATCGAGAGTTTCTTCTAGAGTAAATCTTGAACTACTAAATTCAATAAGTTTCTCTCTCACAGCTGGAGTCCAAATTACATTACGGATTCCCATTACCTGAAATCCTTTTCTGAAAGTGACTTTAAAAGGTCTGAGGTGGTAATTCCAAGTCCTTCCTTGTATTGCACTTCACTTTCCTTAAACATAATTTCAAGCTGCGGATTTTTCTTTACATCAGCTTCTATTGAATGATCGTCTTCCTCTTGAAGAACAAGGGTAAACCTCCCTTTACCTGGGATAGAAAATTGCATGACTGAATTTTCGCGATCCATATCATCAATATGTTTCATGAGTTCTTCTGAAGATAAAACTTTATTCACTTCATCACCGCCGATTAAGGTGTATTTATTCACATCATATCATCAAAAATCAAGAAAATAAACAGGGATTCACTAGCCAAGGGGAGAGAAAAAAAGAACCCCCATTTCGAAAGCGAATCCTAACGAAATTGAGGTTAGTTTAACTAGAGAGCTTGTATGTATTTTAAAAATTTAATATGAGTTGCGCCACGCACTCCACATGTGTAGTCTGTGGAAACATATCAACCGGTTGAACTTCAACCGTTTTATATCCGCCGTCTTCTAAAATCCGTAAATCCCGTGCAAGTGTGGCTGGGTTACAGGATACATAGACAACCTTTTTCGGCTTCATTTCAATAATCGTTTGCAAGAAGGTTTCGTCACAGCCCTTGCGCGGCGGGTCCACCACGAGCACATCAGCAGAATTCCCCTCTTTATACCACTTTGGAATCACAACCTCTGCTTCCCCAGCTTCAAATTCAACATTCGTCATTCCATTGAGCTCTGCATTCCGTTTTGCGTCTTCAATCGCCTCAGGAACGACTTCTACTCCGAAAACCTTCTTTGCCCTTTGTGCTAAAAATAAGGAAATGGTTCCAATCCCACAATAGGCGTCGATGACTGACTCTTCCCCATTAAGCCCTGCATATTCAAGTGCCTTATCATAAAGAATCTTCGTTTGAACAGGATTCACCTGATAGAAGGACAAAGCAGAAATGGCAAACTTAACATCACCTATTAAGTCATAAATTACTTCATTGCCCCAAAGGACGGTGGTTTTTTCGCCAAGGATCACATTTGTTCGCTTTGAATTCACGTTATGTACAATCGACTTTACCTTCGGCAGCCGCGCGATAATCTCTTCGACCAGTTTGTTTTTATTCGGAATATCCGCCGTTCTCGTAATGAGCACAACCATAAGCTCGCCAGTTTGATTTCCAAAACGGGCCATGATGTGGCGGAGTACTCCCTTATGTGACTCTTCCTGATAAGCAGCGATCCCTAGCTCATTGCAGATTTCCTTTACAGCTTGGACTGCCCCATTTATCTCTGGGAGCTGGATCAAGCTTTCATCTGTATCAACAATTTCATGACTTCTAGGTTTAAAAAATCCAGCAATCAGCTTCCCATCCTTTTCACCGACTGGGACTTGTGCTTTATTTCGATAATGCCATGGGTTGTCCATCCCTAGAATCGGGTGCACGATAACATTCTCCAGTTTACCAATACGGGTGAGCACTTGCTTGACTTGATTTTCCTTATATTTCAGCTGTCCTTCATAGCTGATATGCTCAAGCTGGCAGCCGCCATACTTATGCAATTCACTGTTAGGAATTTCAACGCGGTATGGGCTTTTTTCATAAATTTCGATCAAACGTCCGAAGCCATAACCCCTGTTCACTTTAATCACTTTAACCTGCGCTTTTTCGCCGGGAAGCCCGTTCGGTACGAACACTGGAAATCCATCCACCTTCGCGACCCCAGCACCATCATGGGTTAAATCCTCAAATACCACATCTATATAATCATTTTTATTAACCGGTATTGTTTTTTTCATTTTTTACTTCCTTTACTCCGATTTGACTAGCAAGATTGTATCATAAACCCAATCTAATTGCGAAAACAGCCATAAATTGAAACTAACCTCTTTACCTTCGCGCGTAAAATGTCGGAGCATTTTAATTTAACAACATAACAAAAGTGTTTATAATTAAAACATTCCCGAAAGGAGGTGATTACGATAAAGAAGGTGAAAATACTTCCCATCGCATTGCTCCTTGCCTTCATATTCTTTACAGTTTTTCTTCATCAGTCTAAGGTAATGACTCATCTACATCATGAACATAAAGCAGTTCTAACAATTGATGATTGGAATACGAAATCAACTTCCGATGATGAAGATAAACATTTACACCATCTTTACCTTATTGGAGTACTTACCTTAATTTCACAGCTCGTAGTCACCATTCACAGAATTTCTCCTAGGATATACACGAAGAGTCTTATCTTCCTTCTACCCGTTTTTCATCAGTCGAATTATGTTATCTCCTCCCCTGATTTGATAAGTTAAAACTTACAAAAAGGGAGGAAAAATAAATGTGGATTCGCTTTTTAATGATTGGTGTATTTTCATTAACAGCAGCAGGAATGCTAACCTTTCAAGGCATAGAAATCTACCATGCTTTTATGGATTTCTTTAAACAAAAATAATCAGGAATCCCGCGGGTTTTAGAAATATTCCCGCGGGATTTCATATTTATCCCGCGTGAAAATGGATTAAGCCCGCGAAATGTTGGGAAATCAGATTAAGCATCTGTTCTGACTAATAGGCGGAGAAATTCCGCTTAATTGCTAATGATTATTAAAAGGGGCTTAAATAGACGGAGAGATTCCGCCTATAGACTTGAAAAACGTGAAAAATGATGAATTTCTTTTGCATAACCGGAAAACTTCCGCTTATATAACTCGAAATGAACTCCATTCTGCATTTAACCGGAAAACCTCCGCTTATTTTACCCTTTGCGGGTTACTCGATTAAGGACAAAACATTCTAATTAAAAGGGAATGAGCTTTATCTCAAAAATCAATGAGAACCTCATTCTGTTACATTACGGTGACCCGTATCACAAGAAAGTAAGGGTTTTTGTATTCCTAATAAAAAAACTCGCCAATCATCACTGCGGCGAGTTTTACTTTTTTTAAATACTATTCAGCCTTCATTTCAGCCACTTTCTCTTTTACTTCTTCAATATTTCTCATCTTGTTATCCCAGCATTTTTGACTAAGGTCAACTGGATATTCCTCTGGATTCATCGTACGTTTATACTCATCCCAGAGGGCAGCAAGATTTTGCTTTACATATTCACGCGATTCTTCCAGACATGGCATTTCATAGACAAGCTCACCTTTAGAGAAAATCACTTCATGAAGCTCTTTTGCGGTAAAGTTTGTCACGATCTTGTTCATATAGGTATGCGTTGGGTGGAACATTCTCAGGCGCTTCTCCGGCAATTTCTCATCCTCGAGCGCAATGTAGTCCCCTTCTGCATGGTTATTCTTATTATTGATAATACGGAGAATTTTCTTAATCCCCGGAGTCGTTACTTTCACCGGATTGGAAGAGATTTTTATTGTATCTTCCATTTTACCGTTTTCGCCTTCAATCGAAACAATTTTGTAAACTGCCCCAAGTGCTGCTTGTTCGTAGGCCGTAATCAGTTTAGTCCCAATTCCCCAGCTATCGATTTTCGCGCCCTGTGCTCTTAAGTTCAGGATCGTATACTCGTCCAAATCACTGGAAGCAAAGATTTTTGCGTCCTTAAACCCTGCCTCATCAAGCAATTTTCGTGCTTCCTTTGAAAGATAGGCTAAGTCCCCGCTGTCTAAACGGATTCCTATGAAATTAATAGAATCACCCATCTCCTTGGCGACTTTAATCGCATTCGGAACACCCAAACGTAAAGTATCATATGTATCAACCAAAAAGACACAATCCTTATGAGATTCAGCATATTTCTTGAATGCGATATATTCGTCCTTATAGGCTTGAACCATCGAGTGAGCATGTGTACCTGAAACAGGGATTTGAAATAATTTACCCGCCCGAACATTACTTGTTCCATCAAAACCGGCTAGGTAAGCGGCTCGCGTACCCCAAATGGCCGCGTCCATTTCCTGAGCCCGGCGAGTACCGAACTCCATTGCAATTTCACTTCCAAGCACCTGCTTAATACGTGAAGCCTTCGTTGCGATTAATGTTTGATAATTAATGATGTTTAATAGTGCCGTTTCAATCAACTGTGCTTCACAAAGCGGAGCATCTACGCTTAAAATTGGCTCATTTCCAAAAACAAGCTCGCCTTCTTTCATACAGCGAATCGTACCCGTAAAGCGCAAGCCCTTTAAGTAGTCTAAAAAGTCATCCTGGTAGCCGACTTCGTTTTTTAAATACTCCAAATCATCCTCTGAAAAGCGGAAGCCCTGGATAAACTGAATGACTTTTTCCAAACCAGCAAACACCGCATATCCATTCCCAAAAGGGAGCTTACGGAAAAACAATTCGAACACTGCGCGTTTATTATATCTTCCGTCTCTCCAATACGTTTCTACCATATTGATCTGGTATAGATCAGTATGCAATGCTAAGCTATCATCCTGATAAATGTTTTTCATTCTAACCCTCCGAACCACTACTTTTTCAACATATTAAATAATTTTACCATTATAAAAACTATTTAACCAGCGCTCCAAGTGATTGTTCAAAGTGCCCTAATGCCCATTCATGGCCTTTTAGATTAAAGGAAGCAACGGCTTCTTTATAAATCACAATCTTAAAGCCTTTATTGTATGCGTCTACAGCAGTATGAAGAACACAAATATCCGTGCAAACTCCAACTAGATGTACCTCCGTAATTCCTCGTTCCCGCAGCTTGATTTCAAGGTCGGTGCCTGCGAAAGCGGAGTACCGTGTTTTATCCATGTAATATACATTTTCTCGCTCTTTTTTCTCTTCAAAAAGTGTTTGCAATTTACCAAACAAATCTCTTCCTGCCGTTCCACGAATATTATGCGGTGGAAATAGTTTTGTTTCTGGATGAAAGGAATTCCCTTCATCATGAACATCGATTGCAAAAACAACAAAATCACCGTTTTCAATAAACTCACGCGTTAATTGAACAACCTTCTCTTCAATTGCCTGCCCTGGTTCACCACAGGTTAACTCCCCCGCATCTGCAACAAAATCATACGTATAATCGATATTAATGAATGCCTTCTTTTCCATTACGCTGCCTCCCCTTCACATTTATATCCAATAACTATTTCTGTGCTGAAACCATTTATTCCTCTAAACTAAAAAGCCCGCTCCATAGTGGAACGAACTTATGTCAACTGTATCTTGTTCCCGGCACCCAATCAGTAGGTTTATCGAGCGGACGAATGTCATCGAGTGGTACAAATACTTCCAAATGCCTGTACAAGTTTGCAAACTCAGCAGGAAGCAATCCACCGAATTCACCATCAAGATTCAATTGTACCTTTTCAGTAGAATGAACTTTAATTCGGCTCGCTTTCGCATAAATGACATTAGGGTCATTAACATGTTCACCGCGAATCGCTAAAGTTGCTACCCGAACAAACTCAGCCAAATTAATTTTTTTCAATATCAGCAATGAAAATAAACCATCGTTAATCGATGAATCTGGCGCAATCTTTTCAAAGCCGCCGATTGAATTCGTCAGCCCCACAAGGAATAGCATTGCTTCCCCTTCAAAAAGCTTTCCATCATACTCAATACTAACATCTGAGGGCTTAATGGAAGGGAGCATTTCCATCCCTTTTAAATAGTAGGCAAGCTGCCCCAGCATCGTTTTTAATTTACTTGGAACTTCATATGTAAGCTCCGTGATCCTGCCGCCGCCAGCAATATTAATAAAATACCTGTCATTGATTCGACCAATATCCACTGGAATCCGTTCGCCTTTGGTGATAATATCAACCGCGGCACCAATGTCTCTTGGAATGTGCAAAGCCCTGGCAAAATCATTCGTTGTACCTGCTGGAATAATCCCCAGCTTTGGTCTGTACTCCTGTTCTGCAAGGCCATTGACCACTTCATTTATGGTACCATCGCCACCTGCAGCAATCACAACATCATATTGTCGTTCAACTGCTATCCTAGCAGCAGACGTTGCATCACCTGCACCCGTCGTCGCATGGCAAGAAGCTTCATACCCGGCAGCTTCAAGCTTTTCCAGAATCTCCGCTAGATGGCGCTTTAGAATTTCCCGTCCTGAAGTGGGATTATATATCAATCGTGCTCGTTTCATTTTCATCATCCTATTTCTTTGAAATCAATAATGGCATATGATGGGTCCATCCTATATTCTACCAATTTACCCTTTGGCTTACAATTATTAACCCAAGCAATATATCTTATTCTATCCATATTGCTACCGTCTCCTATCATAACCTTTTTTTATTTTTTTGCAAAAAATAAGATGTGAATTAATTCGTATTTAAACTAACATTATAAGTATTCGTGATATTAATATGATATTGACCTTCGCCTGACTGGAATACAGCGTTTCTTTCTACACCTTCCACATTCGGGTCTACTTTTTCTGTTACCTTCCATGCTCCATCTTTACCATTGACTTCACCTACACCAACTGCTGCAATGTTCAAATTGCTGTCTTCTTCAACCTTTACATCTATTGATCCAGCTCCATTTATACTCCAGTCATTTTCAAGTGACCGCGGGTTTAACGCTATTTCATTTCCGTTACCTATTACCTCAAGCTTCACACCCTTTGGAATTAGAATGGTGGAGGCCATTTCCTGGTGGCTATAAAATGGTCCCAATTGATTAGGAAGAGTCTTAATATTAATATAAAGTGTATCTCCCTTTTTATTGGCATACACATAGTCATCTGCACTTGCTATGAGCTTTTCTTTTTTCGGTGTCTGTATCCGGTAGGTTCCAAACATAGAGACCTCTTGCTCCTCGGTTGCTTCAATCGTTGTTTGGTAGCCTACCGTTCTTAATACAACCCGTTTGATACTATCATCCATTTGATAGGAAAAGTCAGGCAATTCAAAAGACCGTTCTTCCCTCGCAACGACATCTTCTACTTTCTCCATGATTCCTGTTGCACTAAGCATCGCAAACACAATTCCCACTGTTCCTAACAAACCAACAAAGATAATACTTAAAAAATCATATTTTAACACTGGCTTCTCCTGCCGCGAGAAAAATAAGTAGAGGAGAATTTCTATTCCAAGGACAATTAATAATATCGGCCACCATGCCGTCATCACATGGACTAAATCAAAACCTAGAAAATGCGAGAGAAAAAGGAAAAGGCCAAGGAAAACAAGTGAGGCCCCCATTGAAAATGTACCAACACGCCATGTTCTCATGCCTGCCCCTCCTTCCTTTTTCTAAAAAGAAAACCAATTCCAGCTCCGATCAAAAGAACTCCTGTTAGTGTATGCTTCCATTTTTTCATGATTTCCCTTCCTCCTTTTTTTGCTTGCTTCCGGATAACAGCTTTATACCCCCGCCAATTAACAGCAAACAGACGAGACCCGTTTGAAAATATCGTTGTAGCCAAAACATTAAATCAATTTGGATGATATTAGAGATCATTGGAGAGAAAACAGGAATCACCACATTCATTAATAGGTAGTAAAGCCCCATAACAACTAATCCAATTCCAACCCACTTCTGATGATTAATTAAGTAAGAAATAATCGGAATATCGTCAATTTCTTCCTCACCGTATTTAGATACCTTTTGCATGGCGTCAAAAAAGCTGTAAAACCAGATAATTGGTATCAAGAACAAGAATATTCCTAGACGTAACACATCTAAAATATAGATAGAAAACAAGAAGGCTGCCATTAACTGAATCCCGCGTTGTTGTAAGCCTAAATACAAGTGTCCAGCACCAGGGAAAATGGAAAGGAAAGTGGCAATGGATTTGCTCTTCTTTCCATCTTCTCTGCGTGTTTCAAAGTCTTCAAAAATAGTTCGATCAATAAGCTCCTCGCCACGCTGTTTTTTATTCAGCTGTTGAACTGAGTCGAAAAAGCCGTACACCCAGATAATCGGCAACCCTGCTAAGAAAACGAGAAACTCTGAGCGACTACTAAGAGCCGTTATGAAAATCACCATAACACCAAGTCCTAAAAATGTTGCTAACAAGGTAAGTCCACGATTCATCAGTCCCAGCTGGAAATGGCCTAAGCCTGGGACAAACGACAACACAATTGTATAGAACCGTTCTGATTCCTGAGTAGCCTGTGCTTGAGGTTCATCGGGATTTGTTGTCCTTATTGCTTTCTTTTGTTTGGAAATTTGAACACCCAAGTCAATAAAACTAACTAAATAAATGAAGATACCCACCATAAAGCATAATATGGCTACTTCACCATTGTTGGAAAATAACGCTATGACGGTAATGAATGCTAAACCCACCACAGACATTAAATAAAGTACTCCCCGTATCATGTTACCGAAATAAATATGACCGAGGCCTGGGAATAGCGATAGTGTTAACGCCTTCGTTGAACTTTTCATTTTTTATTTGCCTCCTTTTTCTCCAAAGAATCCATCCATGCAAAAGTTTTATCAATAACGCCTTCTGTCACCGAAGGCTTTTTTTCCTTCATATTCTGTGGTGCTTCTACAGCACTTGCATACGTAGCCAGCGACTGAAACACACCTGAAAAGGTAAGCAATAAAGTAGCTGCTGCGGCTAATAAATAATGAAACGCCGCCTGTTGATAAAATGGCTTTTTAGCCTTTACCGTTTGTTTTGGTGCCGAAGTTTTTTTACCGGCTGCCTTTTGTTTCGATATATCTGCCATCACCAAGTCTGTAAAGCTGGACTCATTCGAAAGGATTGGAAGTGATGATTCATGGACAGCTACTGCTTCTAAATAAAGCTCCAGACATTGGTCGCATGTATATAAGTGACTTTCAAATTCCTCACGGGTCTTTTCATTTATTTCATCTTTCACGTAATTCAACCACTCATCGTAACTAAAATGCTTCATGAAAAATCGTCCTCCTTCCAATTCTTTTTCATCCATACACGCGCCCGATAAAGCTTCGTTTCAATTGTTTTCACCTGTACATTTTGTTCCTGTGCCAATTGCTGATAGCTTTTTTCAGCTATATAAAAACCATATATGACATCTCGATAATTCTCAGGAAGCTCATCAAGTCTTTTTCTTACGAGCCTTTGCCTTTCATTAACGATTAGTTCTTTCTCAACACCATCCTTAGGAGTGCCTAGTGCCTGCTGCTCCAAAGCCTCCATCACTTCTTCTTTCCTTCGTGCTTGCTTTCTCTTTATATCGATTGCATGATTTACAGCTATTCTGGTCATCCAAGTCTTAAAACCTTGACTTTCGTATTGGGAGAGAGAGTTATATATTTTCATAAATACTTCTTGAGCGGCATCTTCTGCTTCCTTTTGATCACGAAGAACAGCAAAGACGGTCCGGAACACATCATTGCGGTATTTCTCAACCAAAAGGCGAAAGGCATGATCACTGCCGTCCATTACTTTTTCTATTAAAACTGAATCACTAATCGCTCTCTCCCCCTTTCTTTTGCGACCTTCACCTTAATAGACGAGATGATTGTTATAAACCCCTACACTTTTTTAAAAAATATTTTTCCCATAAATAAAATAGTAGCACAAAAAAACGCGCGGTGATTCGCACGTCTTAGGTATATCTTTTCTTTTTTCTATTCTTTCAGCCTTAATATGCAAACATTGCAATCATGTGGAATTACGAATGGCTCGCTCAGATCCGACAGAGATTCAAATAGTTCATTAAGTGCTTTTTCCCTTATATCCATTTCTAATCCTGCAAGCCAGGAGACGGATTCCATTCTCTCTACCCAAGCCTGCTTTGAAAAGGTAACCGAGTAGTTAAGTTTATAGAAATCACTCAAATCAAAACCATTCATTTGCCATTCATCAAACCACTCAACTGGAAAGCCGTTAATCCGCTGTTTAGATTCCGCTTTTGCCCCTGCAGGTTTTAAACCGCCATCCACATATTTTCTTAATACATTAAACGTTCTTTCTACAACTTCAGATCCTGGCAAAAATCGAGAATCAATTACAAGCAGTATTCCTTTTGCCTTCAAAATTCTTTTTATCTCTTGCAGCGCCCTCGGGCGGTCGAACCAGTGCCAAGCTCGCATGATAGTTACCATATCAAACTGTGAATCTTGCAATTTAGTATCCTCAGCGGTCCCTTGTACGTAAGGAATGATATAATTTTTTGCCTTATTTAAAATTCCCGCCTGTTCGAGTAATTCTTTTGAGGGTTCTACCCCGATAACATCTGCTTTTCTCATTGCCATTTTTCTCGTTAATGCACCTGAACCGCATCCGAGATCAGCAACTTTCCTTCCAGCAAAAATAATATTTCGAATATATAAGCTATCCATTAAACTTACGGGAATATCTTCTCTTGAACGTGCATAACTTTTAGCAACTTGCCCAAAATCGATAGGTCTCATGTCTGTCGCCCCTTTTAATTTTCCTAGATTAGGAACTCATTAAAATAATACCATTGAACTTTGATAAAATGCTATTTATACTGTAGATACTCTAACAAAGGAATGATCATTATGCTCTGGTTGTTGCTCATTGCTTCTTACTTAATTGGGAGTATTCCTACTGCTTTAATTGTGGGCAAGCTGGTTTACGGGATTGATATTCGCGACCATGGAAGCAAAAATCCTGGTGCCACCAACACGTTAAGGGTTCTTGGAAAAGGATCCGCCATTATCGTGGTACT
This sequence comes from Bacillus sp. EB106-08-02-XG196, assembly GCF_013396335.1. Lineage (GTDB taxonomy): Bacteria > Bacillota > Bacilli > Bacillales > Cytobacillaceae > Neobacillus. Next base: position 52,444 of record NZ_JABWSY010000010.1, on the reverse strand, counting down.
CGTCGATATTGGTAAAGGGGCACTCGCTGCTTACCTTCCTTTATACTTCAACCTTGATGTTGCACCACTTTACTTTGGTCTGATGGCAGTAGTAGGACATTGCTATCCTATTTTTGCCGGTTTTCGCGGTGGAAAAGCCATCGCTACAACTGCAGGAACTTTAGCAGTGGCAAATTTCCCAGTGGCTTTAATTGCTTATGCAACGTTCTTCTTGGTAATATTTTTAACAAAATACGTATTTTTCGGCTCTATATCTGTAGGACTTAGCTTGCTTATTTATTCTTATATTTCACCAGAAGTTAAATTTGAACTTATCTTTTTATTTTTTACTTTATTTTTGATTTATCTTCACCGTTCTAATATACGTAACCTTATTCTTGGGATCGAACCCAAAATAAATGACAAGAGCCTAATTAACGACCGAATTCCACCAAAGAATAATGGTTTAAAGATGTAAAAAATCCCTGGCTTGAAATGCCAGGGATTTATTTTTATAGAAAGGCTTTCATGATGCTGTTGGCAACGGTTTGCCAAATAGATGAATCATTTTGATAAGATGTCCCAAGAGTTTTATATAATGCCATTTGCTTCTCTTGGAAATCCGATGCATCCTTATCAGGCAGTTCAGCCCGGCCCTTTTCTACAAGAGCCTGCAATTCAGGTGCACGCGGACCCCAAACTCCAACTTCATTTCCTTCTTGGTCAATAAAAATAAAAATTGGAATGGCTCTAGAAGTACCATTCGTTAAATATTGGTCCATTAACTCAAGGTTTTGATCTCGTAGAACAAATCGCACTTCCATGCCAGCTGCTTCCGCTAATCTTAATAATACTGGGTTGTTAAGCATGGCGTCACCGCACCAATCCTCTGTTAGAACAATAGCTCGTAATTTTTTTGATTGGACTGCTTCAAGTTTTCGTTTGTCCTCTTCCCCTAACTCAAAGCGTTCATAAATGGAAAGCATTTCTTCTTTGTTCCGTGTCATTGCATTAATGTACTGATCTTTTGTTAATCCCTTTTGAAACCAAGAATTTAATTCCAACATTAACACTCCCTTCAACATACTATTATCATAATCCTTTCAATCCTTCCGTACAAACATATGGATTATCCCTTTCCTACTATTATATTTTCCTATTTTAAGAAAGTAATAAATTAACAATGGAAAAAGTATTCTTTAGTTGATAGAATATTTTATATATAGATAATATTATTTTAATTTTTTTCTACAATAGGGGGAAAATCTATGTCCAATGAAACACTTCAGCTAGTATCGATTGGAATTTACATTGCCATGATGCTTTTTATCGGTTGGTATTCTTATCGAAAAACTAGCAATCTAACGGATTACATGCTTGGGGGAAGGTCTTTAGGACCTGCTGTAACCGCTTTAAGTGCTGGGGCTGCAGATATGAGCGGCTGGCTGTTAATGGGCTTGCCTGGTGGAATTTATGTAACCGGTCTAGCTGATGCCTGGATTGCCATTGGTTTAACAATTGGCGCTTATCTCAACTGGTTATTGGTTGCACCACGACTACGCTCTTATACACAGGTTGCCAATGATTCAATTACGATTCCAAGCTATCTAGAAAACCGTTTTAAAGATAATACGAAATTGCTCCGTATTGTTTCTGGTATTGTTATCCTTATTTTCTTTACTTTCTATGTTTCTTCTGGGATGGTTTCTGGAGCGGTCTTTTTTGAGAGTTCCTTTGGTACGAGTTACCATACAGGTCTTTATATCGTTGGCGGCGTTGTAGTGGCCTACACATTATTCGGAGGATTCTTAGCCGTAAGTTATACAGACTTTATTCAAGGACTAATGATGCTGGTAGCACTACTGCTTGTTCCGGCTATTGGAATCTTCAGTACGGGTGGTCCTGCAGAAACGTTTGAAACGATTCGTGCTATCGACCCAACTAAACTTGATATGTTAAAAGGAACAACCTTTTTAGGAATTGTTTCTGCAATGGCATGGGGACTCGGCTATTTTGGTCAGCCTCACATCATTGTCCGCTTTATGGCGATTAAGACGATTAAAGAAACAAAGAGCGCCCGCAGAATTGGTATGGGCTGGATGATTATAACCCTTATCGGGACAATTTTCACAGGATTAATTGGGATTGCTTTTTTTGAGAAGAATCCTCAACATGTACTAGAAAACCCTGAAGCCGTATTTATAGAATTGAGTCAGATATTATTCCACCCGCTATTTGCTGGTTTCGCACTGGCTGCGATTCTTGCGGCCATTATGAGTACGATTTCTTCTCAATTAATCGTAACATCCAGTGCATTGGTTGAAGATTTATACAAAGTGGTAATGAATAAAGAAGCAAAGGATAAACATCTTGTTTTCTTAGGGAGAATGGCTGTCCTTCTTGTCGCTGTCGTTGCGTCTGCTTTAGCTTTCAAGCAAAACAGTACGATATTAGACCTTGTTGCCTACGCATGGGCTGGGTTTGGGGCTGCCTTCGGTCCGGTTATCCTCTTAAGTCTATTCTGGAAAAGGATGACCAATTGGGGAGCACTTTTTGGAATGATCGTGGGTGCTGTCACCGTCATTGTTTGGAAAAATGTTGGACTTGGCGACAGACTTTACGAGATTGTTCCGGGCTTTGTCCTTAACCTTATCGTTTCTGTTATTGTAAGCTTCGTTACCTATAAGAAAAATGAAGTGATTGAAAAAGAGTTTGATGAAAGTGTTCGCTTATTAACGAAGGAATAGAAATTTTTAGAAATACCTGGATATCAATATCCGGGTATTTTTTTCAATCTGACCGATCGACAATTCCCTCCTTTTCTTGTTAACCAAACGTTTGATTAGTTTTGATTCAACCCCTGATATTATAGGTTTTTTTATAAAAAAAGGGTAGAATCCTGTCATGTAACTAATCATTTGATTAAATAGCGGTAAAACCCTTCAACGAAAGGCTTTTTGCCTAAATTGTTTTAAAATGATTGTCGATTTATCGGTCCGAATTCAGTCCATTATCATTATTGGCTGCCAACAGGTAACCACTCGACAATAATCCCCAGCGCCAAGACTAATCAAACGTTTGATTAAAAAATACTTCAAGCCAAATTATTAAAAGCTTTCCATAAAAAAAAGGGATGAATTATGTCGTCTAATTAAACGTTTGATTAGTTTTATTCAAGTCCCTATAGTTAATGGGTTTTCCCGGGAAAACTTCAAAAAAATATGTCGAGATTTTTTCGACAAAAAAGCTGGCAGAATAATATCTGCCAGCTTCTTATTTTATCGTTTGCTTAATTCCTGATTTAATAATTTGTTTACTATTTGTGGGTTTGCCTGCCCCTTTGTTGCCTTCATTAGCTGGCCAACGAGGAAACCAACTGCCTTATTTTTTCCATTCTTAAAGTCTTCTACCGATTGTGGATTACCGTCGAGGACCTCTGAAATGATTTTCAACAGTGTTCCTTCATCTGAAATTTGTACAAGCCCTTTTTCCTTAACGATTTTCTCAGCATCGCCGCCATTTTCAATCAACTCTTTGAAAACAGTCTTTGCGATTTTGGAAGAAATGGTTCCGTTCTCGATAAGCTTAATCATACTAGCTAAGCCTTCAGGTGTTAAAGCAATTTGGTGAAGTTCTTTCCCCTCAGCATTCAGGTAAGCAGAAACATCTCCCATAATCCAGTTCGAAGCCAATTTCGCCTCTGCACCTGCTGCCACAGCTCCTTCAAAGAAATCAGCCATTTCTTTTGTTACTGTTAACACCTTGGCATCATAAACAGGTAATCCGAGTTCATTTATATAACGATTTTGCCGCTGGTCTGGAAGTTCAGGAATTTCAGCAGCAATTCGTGCTTTCCATTCCTCATCAATATAAATATCAAGTAAGTCTGGTTCTGGGAAGTACCGGTAATCGTCCGATCCCTCTTTGACACGCATTAGTAAGGTAGCTCCTGTAGCTTCATCAAATCGCCGAGTCTCTTGATCAATTGTCCCGCCACTCGTGACAACCTCACGCTGACGCTTTTCCTCAAATTCCAGACCTTTACGGACGAAATTAAAAGAGTTTAAGTTCTTTAATTCTGTCTTCGTTCCAAACTCTTCTTGTCCAACTGGACGAATCGAAATATTGGCGTCACAACGTAAGGATCCTTCTTCCATCTTACAGTCAGAAACACCTGTGTATTGGATGATGGATTTTAATTTTTCAAGATAGGCATAGGCCTCATCTGGAGTACGGATATCTGGCTCAGAAACGATTTCCACAAGCGGAGTTCCCTGGCGGTTATAATCCACTAATGAATAGCCATTCCCGTGACTCAGTTTCCCTGCGTCTTCTTCTAAATGAATCCTTGTAATTCCAATCCGTTTTGTATAGCCGTTTACCTCAATATCAATCCAGCCATGCTCCCCGATTGGTTTATCAAATTGAGAAATCTGATAGGCCTTCGGATTATCTGGATAAAAATAGTTCTTTCGATCAAATTTCGTGTGAGTAGCTACCTGGCAATTCAAGGCCATTGCTGCCTTCATTCCGAATTCCACTGCCTTTTTGTTAAGGACCGGCAGCACTCCTGGATAACCAAGGTCAATCACACTTGTATTCGTATTTGGCTCGGACCCAAAATGGTTTGGGCTGGCCGAAAAGATTTTCGAATCTGTCTTTAACTCTACATGCACTTCAAGTCCAATCACCGTTTCAAATTCCATCGTCTTCACCCCCTATAATCCTGGCTTCTGTTTATGAAAATCTGTTGCCTGTTCAAATGCATGTGCTACGCGATAAATGGTCGCTTCATCAAAGTGCTTGCCGATAATTTGCAAGCCAAGCGGCAATCCATTATCAAATCCACACGGAACGGAAATCCCCGGCACTCCTGCTAGATTAACGGGAATCGTTAGAATATCATTTGCGTACATTGTTAATGGGTCATCAATATTTTCACCAATTTTAAACGCTGGAGTTGGTGTGGTTGGACCAACTAGACAATCATATTTTTCAAATACATCTTCAAAGTCTTTCTTAATTAACGTTCGAACCTGTTGTGCTTTTTTGTAATAAGCATCGTAATAACCAGAACTTAATGCAAAGGTACCGAGCATAATTCTGCGTTTAACCTCGTCACCAAAGCCTTCAGATCTAGACTTCTTATATAAATCAAGTAAGTTATCAGCATTCGGAGTCCTATAGCCATATCGAACGCCATCAAAGCGAGCTAGATTGGCAGAAGCTTCTGAAGAAGAAAGCAAATAATAGGCCGCTAAAGCATATTTAGAATGCGGCAGGGAAACCTCTTCCCACACTGCCCCCTGTTTTTCAAGGACCTTTAAAGCATCTAATACAGACTGACGGACTGTTTCATTTACGCCCTCGCCAAGATACTCTTTAGGTACGGCGATTTTTAACCCTTTAACATCTCCAGTTAATGCAGAGACGAAATTCGGTACATCCACGTTCGCTGAGGTCGAGTCCATTGGATCTAGACCGGATATCGCTTGCAAAAGATAAGCATTATCTTCAACCGTTCTTGTAATCGGTCCGATTTGGTCAAGGGATGATGCAAATGCAACCAACCCAAAACGTGACACACGGCCATATGTTGGCTTTAACCCTACTACTCCACAAAAAGCTGCCGGCTGGCGAATAGATCCCCCTGTATCAGAACCTAAAGAAAACAGTACTTCGCCTGCGGCAACAGAAGCCGCTGAACCGCCTGATGAACCGCCTGGTACTCTCTCTAAGTCCCATGGATTACGGGTCTTTTGATAATGGGAATTTTCGTTAGAAGACCCCATCGCAAACTCATCCATATTTAACTTTCCAATCGTTACGGTTTCCTGTTGCTGCAACTTTTGAACAACCGTAGCATCATAGATAGGATTAAAGTTTTCAAGTATCTTACTTGCACAGGTTGTCCGAAGTCCTTTTGTGACAATATTGTCCTTTATGCCAATCGGCATCCCAAATAACAAGTTATTTGTGGAGTTGGCAATAAGCTTCTCATCGAGTGAGTTTGCAGTTTGTCTTGCCTTTTCTTCATCTAACGTTAGAAATGCTTGTACCTTGTCATCAACCTGAGCAATTCTTTTATACGACTCTTCAACAAGATCAGTGACCTTTAATTCCTTTTTATGTAAAAGTTCATGAAGATCTGAAACTTTATAATCAAATAAACTCACTTATCTTTCCCCCTACTCCCCCATGATTGCTGGGACTTTAATTTGTCCATCCTGGTGGTCTGGCGCATTTTTTAGTACTTCTTCACGTGGCAGTCCTGTTTGCTTGATGTCCTCACGGAAGATATTTTTCATATCCAGCACATGGTAGGTTGGTTCCACGTTTTCCGTATCTAATTCATTTAACTGTTCTGCAAATGTAATAATCGCGTCCAACTGTTTCGTAAACTTCTCAGCCTCTTCTTCAGTTATCGCTAATCTAGCCAAGTTTGCTACATGTTTCACTTGCTCGTTTGAGATTCGTGTCATTTTTTTACCCCCAATTCTTTTTGTCATAATCATTTTATTATTGATAATACCAAACTTTTCCGCTTTACCGCAATGATTCCCTCATCAGTATTGGCAAAAGCATCGCTTTTTAGATTGATAGCATAAAAAAAAGAGCCGCAGCTCCATGATTTTGTTCAATCGATTCTATTAACCTTTTTGTAAAACCAATGGACATACCCGCATTGACGACAGGTAAGTATCGTTGCGGTTGGATTGGCAAAGTCAAGATTAAAAAAGGTCGCTAAGGATGTATTCAATTGAGCATTCCCTTCCTCAAACCAATCATATTTACAATGTACACATGATACATTAATTCCATTTGCTTGGTACTGCCCTGGACCTAATGACTTTTTTAAGTTCTTAGCAAACAATTTAAAGAAACTTTTCTTTGCCATCCAGCTCGAAGACCTCCCTATCTACAATCCATATTCCTTGTGCAGTGTCGCTGATTCTTGTGCCCATAATAATAATTGTGTTCTTTCAAAATACTGCTTTCCCTCAATAACAATATATGGAAGCATGGGGCCATCATAAGAACCTGTAGTATTTAATATTCTTTTTTCCTCAGCCATAATCTTTTTTAATTCATCTTCTGATATCCCTAAAAGTACAGATGTTTCTTTTATATTCAGTAGTATGCTGCCTTGTACCTCGGATTTACTGGAAGAATCAATTACTTCTGAGACTGGTTTTGAAGCAAGCAGATAACAGCCTATTATGATACCGATCGATAAAATCAATGATGAAGTCAAAAGTGATTTATTTTCTAGCATATATCCATCCCCAGAATTTCAATATGCATTAAACTATTGTGGAATTTCCTCGCCATTACCATTTAAAGCCTTGACCTTTGGCCGGTAGCCTACTCCTACATAGTATCGTTTTTTTCCTTCTTTAATTATCTTTGCCTTTTTGTATTCTTCACTATCCTGATCGGCTATTTCAATGGCAGTGATATTCTCATTATTGATTTCTCCAAACACAACGTAAATATCTTTAAGAACATTACCTTTGTCATCGTACTTGGTGTAGTTCTCATGATAAATGGAATAGGTTTCGCTCTCCGCATGCTCCCACCCATTCGGACCATCATTTTTCCATCCTTCTTCATCGTTCCCTTCAAAGAAAGAAACGCCCAGTACCGGTTCTTTTAAGTGTTTAACTTCTTCCCCTTCTGCTTTCGTAGAGTACAGAACTATAGTGATTCCATCAACTTTCTTCTTGTATAAAACTTCTTGTACTTCAAAGGGAATCGTTTCTGCGATGGCTTTTTCCAGAGTTGGATATTTGCATCCTGAAAGTATAATCATTAGAACAATCACAATAAAGAGTAATTTACATTTTCTCATAATTCTCCTCCTAGATTTGGTCAGAGGTTAGCATTCTAGTAATCTCTAGTAAAAAGGAAAAGGTAATGTAATACCTACTTTCTACCTGACCATTTTTCTTTTCGTTCCTATTATGAGGTTGCTATTTAGTGCACTCCCTTCCTTATTAGTGGTTTAAATGGTAATCTCCTTACTAGTATAATATTCTAATTTTTTGTTAAATTCCAGTTATACCCAAATATAGTTCAAAATACCTCCTCCTAATGAACCTTGTGAATAACAAAGGAAGCAGTCGGGATAGACTGCTTCCTTTGTGTTTATCGTTTAAAAAGTTTCGCAAAAAGTCCTTTGCTTTTTTGAGGTTCAGGTGGACTGATTTCTTTTTGGGTGATGTAAATATCTTCTTTATCAATCGCTTCGTCCATCGCAAGCAATAAGCCCACTTCAGTATCATGTTCCTTGTTGGTTACAATTTTATGCTCAATATTGTGTTTGGCTGCTAATTTTACATATTTGGATAAGACGGTATAGTCCAGATTTCCATTTAGCAAGAGATTTACCTGAGGATTTTTCTTCATTTCCTTCTCCACTTGGGGATAAATCGTTGCTTCTGCCACTTGGCTTTTCTTAAGAGCAAGAATGATGCGTTCTCGTAAGGTACCTAAAAATTTCCGCCTTTCATCCGGCTTCGTCTCCAAAGGTCCATGTATTCCCTGTTGAAGGACTTCCTCCACGTTCGGCTTTTTCAAACAGATCAACTCCATTAAAAGGGCTACTATTATGTATGATAATACCCTAAAAAATGTTCATTTCCAAAAAAGTTGCAGTTATCCGATAGTAAATCTTGCCATCCGCCAGTATTTCTTGCCATCCGCCAGTATTTCTCGCTATCCGCCAGTGTTTCTGGCTATCCGCCAGTGTTTCTGGCTATCCGCCAGTATTTCTCGCCATCCGCCAGTGTTTCTCGCCATCCGCCAGTGTTTCTCGCCATCCGCCAGTGTTTCTGGCTATCCGCCAGTGTTTCTGGCTATCCGCCAGTGTTTCTGGCTATCCGCCAGTGTTTCTGGCTATCCGCCAGTGTTTCTGGCTATCCGCCAGTATTTCTCGCCATCCGCCAG
>NZ_JABWSY010000010.1:0-43420 GCF_013396335.1 Bacillus sp. EB106-08-02-XG196 | reverse complement strand
TCTGGCTATCCGCCAGTGTTTCTGGCTATCCGCCAGTGTTTCTGGCTATCCGCCAGTGTTTCTGGCTATCCGCCAGTGTTTCTGGCTATCCGCCAGTGTTCCTGGCTATCCGCCAGTGTTTCTTGCCATCCGCCAGTGTTTCTCGCCATCCGCCAGTGTTTCTCGCCATCCGCCAGTATTTCTTGCCATCCGCCAGTATTTCTCGCTATCCGCCAGTATTTCTTGCCATCCGCCAGTGTTTCTCGCCATCCGCAAGTATTTCCTCCTGCCAAGCCAAAAATCCCCCTCTCCATTACGGAGAAGGGGGATTTGCCGTAAGATTATTTTGTAAATTGCTCTTCCTCAGTTGACCCTTTTAACGCGGTCGTAGAGGATGTTCCACCCGTGATGACCATGGAAACTTGGTCAAAGTAGCCTGTTCCTACTTCACGCTGGTGTCTTGTTGCTGTGTAACCGTATTGCTCGCTGTCGAACTCAGCCTGCTGCAATTCGGAGTATGCAGCCATTCCGCGCTCTTTGTAGCCTCGAGCTAATTCAAACATGCTGTGGTTCAAGGCATGGAAGCCTGCAAGAGTTACAAATTGGAACTTGTAGCCCATTTTTCCAAGCTCTTGCTGGAATTTTGCAATCGTTTCTTGATCGAGTTTCTTCTTCCAGTTAAAGGATGGTGAGCAGTTGTAGGCAAGCATTTTACCAGGGAACTTTTCATGAATCGCTTCTGCAAAACGTCTCGCTTCCTCAATGTTTGGCTCAGCTGTTTCACACCAAATTAAATCAGCATATGGTGCATAGGCTAAGCCGCGGGCAATCGCCTGATCAAGTCCTGCGTTTGTACGGAAAAAGCCTTCTGCCGTCCGCTCGCCAGTAATAAACGGTGCGTCGTTCATATCAATATCACTCGTAATTAAATCAGCAGCATTTGCATCCGTGCGGGCAACCAAAACAGTTGGAACACCCATAACATCTGCCGCCAAACGAGCTGCGATTAAATTCCGAACCGCTGTTTGAGTTGGAAGTAAGACTTTACCCCCTAAGTGACCGCATTTTTTCTCAGAGGAAAGCTGATCTTCAAAGTGAACGCCTGCAGCTCCTGCTTCAATCATTCCCTTCATCAATTCAAAGCAGTTTAACTGTCCGCCGAAGCCCGCTTCTGCGTCAGCAACAATTGGAACAAACCAATCGATAGAATCATCGCCTTCTGAATGGGTAATTTGATCGGCACGCTGAAGTGCTTGGTTAATTCGCTTTACCACATTCGGTACGCTGTTTGCTGGATACAAGCTTTGGTCCGGATACATATTTCCAGAAAGGTTGGCATCCGCTGCAACCTGCCAGCCACTTAGGTAAATTGCCTTCAACCCTGCTTTTACCTGCTGTACCGCTTGATTCCCAGTTAACGCCCCTAGTGCATTAACGTAACTTTCTTCATTCATTTGCTGCCAAAGCTTTTCTGCACCACGTCTAGCCAATGTATGCTCGATATCAATAGAACCACGAAGCTTAATAACATCCTCAGCTGTATACGGTCTAGTAATTCCATTCCAACGTTTATCTAACTCCCAGCTTTCTTGTAATTCCTTCGCTCTTGAATTTGTCATTTTAAATTCCTCCTATTAATCTATTATTTTTTTATAAAAGCTTATACCCAGGTAATGTTAAAAACTCTACAAACTCATCATTTAGGATCAAGCTGTCAAATAGCTCAACCGCTTCAGTGAATCGGCCATTCTCATATGCACGGCATCCAATTTCAGCCTGTATTTTCTCTAATTCCTCAGATTTAAATTGCTCATACAGATCGGCAGTTATTTTTCTCCCATCCGTGAGTACACCTTTTGGGTGGCGGATCCACTGCCAAACTTGAGCCCGAGAGATTTCTGCAGTTGCCGCATCCTCCATTAAGTTATGAATGGGTGCTGCTCCTCTTCCAGATAACCATGAAGCAATATATTGAATTCCTACATTGATATTTACGCGCACACCTTCTTCGGTAATTTTACCGTTTGGTGTCTCGAGTAAATCACTGGCTGTTATCGTAATTTTTTGTTGTTTATTTGTATGAATCTGGTTAGCCAGCGGCATTTCTCGATTGAATACTTCTAGAGCTACCGGTACCAGACCCGGGTGTGCGACCCATGTACCATCATGACCATCGTATGCTTCCCGTTCCTTATCAGCACGGACCTTTGCGAATGCTTCGTCGTTAGCCTGCTGATTGTCGCGAATCGGTATTTGTGCCGCCATCCCGCCAATTGCAGGTGCTTTCCGTCGGTGACAAGTTTGAATGGTAAGCAATGAATAGGAACGCATAAATGGTACCGTCATCGTTACCTGGGATCGATCCGGCAGAATGATATTTTCATGGTTACGCAGTTTCTTCAAATAGCTAAAAATATAATCCCATCTGCCGCAGTTTAAGCCTGCTGAGTGTTCCTTTAATTCAAATAGAATTTCATTCATTTCAAATGCTGCCATAATGGTCTCAATTAAGACTGTTGCTTTAATCGTTCCTTGTGGTATCCCAAGTTTTTTCTGCGCAAAAATAAAGACATCATTCCAAAGCCGCGCTTCTAAATGGCTTTCTAGCTTCGGCAGGTAAAAATAAGGACCTGTTCGCCCGGCCAGCAAGTTTTTTACATTATGGAAAAAGTACATTCCAAAATCGAAAAAGCTTCCAGAAATAGGCTTGCCATTAAGCAGCACATGTTTCTCTTCAAAATGAAGTCCACGTGGTCTTACAAATAAAACCGCTGTTTCCTCATTCAGCACATATCTTTTTCCATTTTGATTTTCATAAGAAATCGTCCGATTTACTGCGTCTCTTAGGTTGATTTGTCCCTCGACGATATTTTCCCAGGTTGGTGAAGTAGCATCTTCACAGTCTGCCATAAAAACCTTTGCACCCGAATTTAGTGCGTTGATGACCATTTTTCTATTCGCCGGCCCAGTAATCTCTACCCGGCGATCCAGGAGGTCTTTTGGCAATGGAGCAATTGTCCAGTCCCCATTACGAATTTGCTTTGTTTCAGGAAGGAAATCCGGAAGATTTCCGTGATTCAATTCCTCTTGGCGTTTTTGCCTGTACTGCAACAGTTCAGTTCGCCTTGCCCCAAAGCTTTGCTCGAGTTCCTCAATAAATTTCAGCGCTTCTGGTGTTAAAACCTCATCGTATCGCGCTTTCTTAGCACCAACTACTTCAATTCCTGTTGTTTGCGTCGACATGAACGTATTCACCTCTTTGTTATAATACAGTGTATATCCATGTGTTGTATTATATAACAATGATTTTCAAAATGGAACTATTTTTTCAGAAAATTTTCAAAAATAGGTATAAATTCCCTGTTGAAGTTTCCTTAAGTATTATTTTCAATCTGATTCGTTCAGTTGAAAGGTGAATTTTTCCAATAATATTTAGCAGATGGAAGGTCATTATATAGAGGTGATTCAAAATTAAATTTTAAGGGGGAATAGAAGTTATGCCACAAATCGATGTCAATCAATTAAATCAAGCGAAAGCTAATGTTACACTGACACAAACCCTGCTGAGTCAAGCAATTGAAAAAGCAAATTCTGATCCAACCCTAGCACAGGAAGCAATGAAACAGGCTTCCAACGAAATATCTTCCGCATTATCGGCTGTTACTCAAGCACAAAATTCAGCAAAAACCTCTCCTTTGGAATAAATGCTGAACTAACCCAAAAGGGCTGCCGACATTCTCGGGCAGCCCTCCACTTATAAAATATGTTCATAACGCTCTTTTGCTAGGATATACATGGCACTTCCCCATCCTAGCGGTGTATTGGAATTATAGCTATCTGTTCTTGCAAAATACAGTTCTGGCAAGCTCCCGTCACTGAGCATTACCTTTTCTGTTCGTTTTATATAATGATTTGCTTTTTCAACATTGCCTAACTCTAAATGGCAAAGCGCCAGCCACGGCAGCCCAAATGTCCATTCTGCCTCCGTACCATAATAAAACGGAAAATCGTGATGCCTTCCTTCATGTTCAACTGTGGAATAATAGGAATCACCCTTGTAGCGGATAACCCCGCGTTCACGCAATAAGTTTGATTCAATTTGGTCAACTACCACGCTCGCTTCCTCCCCCATTAAAACCCCATATGGGAAGATTAAACTCAATTGTGCTAAATCAAATGGACGGTCACTGCTTTCATGTGGATAAAGATTAGCCAGGGTCTGCCTGCCCTTCGTAATCCATTCTCCTGGCACAAATACTAAATCTTTTACAGCCTGTAAGCCTGCTACACACGCCCCAACAGAACTTGAATGGATTTCCCTCCATTCTTCCCACATACCATTATCTGCGTCTTCCCAGTACTGTACACAGCCTAAATAACCAACCAGCTTTTGTACAATCTCGTGATCCTTTTCATCTCTTAGGATGTTTTTACCTTTCTTTTGGCCCATCCCAATCCCCCAAAGGATGGCTCCTATAGCGTCATGCTGAGCATGTCCCCAAGGTGTATCTATTTCCCTTACTTCAGAAGCAGAGTATCGAGCGTGAATGTACTCCCATTGCTCTCTTGGCCTTTGAACGGTATGAATATCCAATTTCCATTCGTATTCTCTAAATAAGTCCAATATCCGGTGGTAGGTCATTTCATAAATTTGATTGTTTTTTTCTAAATAAGGTAAGGACATATAGAAAGAATCTCGTAACCAAACATAATGATAGTCCTTTGACGAAGAGGCCAAATACAATCCATGCGGCAAACGTAATTGATCTAAAATTTGATAGCTATGAAATATTTTCTCATTCATCATTTCAACCCCGTTTACTTTTTACCATTCTTTTTAACCCGTTTGCAGCCTTTTTATACAAAAAAAAACGTGTATAAACTATGAAAAAGTTGTCTATGCTTACTACTATAAAAATAGATTAGGAGAGTGGAGAAACATGAAGGTTTTGATAGTAGGGGGAAATAGCAATGAGCGTGGATGAATTAAATAAAATTATTGCTGTTAAAAGGATGGACTTAGAGGAATGTGAACAAGAGCTTAATAGTCGATATTACCCTTCGATAGTGAGAGTTGCGATGATGAATTACATTATGAATTTACAGGAACAATTAGAGGAGTACGATAACAACCCTATTAATTTATAAAAAGAAATGACGTGCGAATTCACACGTCATTTTCTATGTTTTGCAAAAGCCTTGCAAAATCAGCTTCGCGATTTGGACTTTTCAAGAACTCCTCATTTACGATTGCTGTTAATATTTTTCCTTTTCTAGAGGGGTCTTTCACTTCTTTTAATATTCGCTGCCTGGCAGTAAATAGGAATTCTAGATACTCTTCATACTGTTCATCAAATTGGTGTTCTAGCTGTTCCCTAATTTTCCTTGCCAGTGTTGGACTAGCACCGCCTGTTGATACAGCAATGCTCAATCGTCCTCGTTGAATCTGTGAGGGAACATGAAAATCGGATCCATCTGGGTCATCGGCAATGGTCACCAGCTGTTGGTTGCCCGCTGCCATTTTAATAGACTGATTTAACTCATTGTCATTCGTAGCAGCAAAAGTTAAAAACGCACCTTCAATGTCTTCTTTTGAAAAGGGCTTTTCGAGCCACTCTATCAATCCACCACTAGCAAGGCCTTTTAGTTTATCTGTAGCTTGAGGACTAATCACGGTGATACGCGGGCCCGTACCAAGCAGTCCGGTTACTTTCCGCTCTGCAACCCTGCCGCCGCCTATAACCACTACTTTTTTCCCCTCGAGCTTTAACATAATCGGATAGTTCGAATTCAAGTAAACACCCTACCTTTCCTCAGGCATTTCCAGGCTGATTAAGTATTCCACCAAAGCTTTTCTTGTTGGGGAATCAGGCATTCCATCTAACACTAAGCCCGCACGTTCAACCGCTTCTTTTGTCTGCTGTCCCAAACATACCACTTGTACACTTTTTAAAAGGTCAAACACGTCTATACCGCATTCCATCAGGCCTTCAATAAATACCTCAACAGATGCCGCGCTTGGAAATACCATCGTATTTATATCAGCTTCCTCTAGCATTCGTTGAAAAATAGGCAGAAACTGCCGGTCTAACGATTTTTTACTCGTAACTATGAAGTCGGCATTTTCAAAATCATATTTATTATTCTCTCCGACAACCAGCAAGCTTCCTTCCTTTGGCATGTCTTCGATGAGTCTACCAAGAAAACCACGCTCTCTTAATGCGTTAATAGATTTGCTGGAGCATCCATAGAAATCAGCAGGTATTCTCCGAATATCTATCCCTTTTTCGATAACTGCATTAAAAAATTCACCGACGCTTTCAGGAGATGAGAACAAAACTTTATCGTAGTCCGTAATATTCCCTAATTCAACAGGCAATATAGTCTTTTTCCATCTTGGGAACTCGATAACATCTGCGCCCTTTTCCATCAATTCCTTCGCAATGCCACTAACACTTCCTCCTGTACGGGCAAGTACTATTTGACGGCCGTACAAGGGCATTTTTTCAAACCAGCTGATTTTTTCACGGAGGAAAATGACATCTCCAACAAGAATAATGGACGGGTTGCTAAACTTAGCCTGTAGTACCTTTGCTGCAATATCTGTTAGAGTGCCTTGTAGGGTCTTCTGGCGCCCGAATGTTCCCCACTGAATTAAAATGACTGGCGTGGCAGCTGGTTTGCCATGCGCGATAAGATTTTCACAGATATAAGGCAGATTTCCAACACCCATGTAAAAAGCAATTGTGTCAACGCCGCGGACAAGGCCTTCCCAATCAAGCATCGGCTTGCCATCGACTGATTTATCATGCGCCGTTACGACTGCAAACGATTCTGCATACTCACGATGGGTAACAGGAATTCCTGCATAAAGGGGGGCTGCAATCCCCGATGAAATGCCAGGAACAATTTCAAATGGAATTTGATAGCGGGCAAGGGCTGCGGCTTCTTCGCCAACTCGTCCAAATACCCCAGGATCTCCGCCCTTTAATCGGACGACCACTTTACCTTCCAGTGCCTTTTCAACTAAAAGGTCGTTGATATTCTCTTGGCGTAAAATATGGCGGTCAGGTAATTTGCCGCAATAAATCAACTCGCAATCATCAGGAGCAAACTCCAATAACTTTGGATTGGCAAGCCGGTCATATAAAATAACTTCAGCCTGCTGGATTGCCTCCATTCCCTTTACCGTGATTAAGCGAACATCCCCCGGCCCTGCTCCTACTAGAAATACTCTTCCTGTTTTCATCCTGCAGCCATCCTTCCAAACGCTTTATAAAAAGCTCTTATATTATAATATAAACGTTATCTCCTTCTACTTCCACCTGATAGGTCTTTACCTGGCCTTCATCTGGGGCTTGAACTTTTCCGTCCGCTAATGAGATTTTCCAATCATAAACTGGGCAGAAAACAAACTCACCGCTCACTAAACCTTCGATTAAAACACCGCCTTTTGGATGCGGACTTCGGTTTTCAATCGCAAATACCTTACCGTTTGTAACCTTAAATAACGCCACATCATTATCATGTATTTTCACAGAATATCCTGCCCTTACTGGGAGGTCAGAATAACTAGCAACTAGAGTCCGAGTTTTTGTTAAAATCATTTATAATCACTCCCCTGCCTTGACAGTGTGTACGGCATAATATTTATCTTTAATATTTTCACTTTCGATTGCTTCATTCCAAGGTTCAATGTACTTTTTCAATGTTTGATCCATACGCTCATTTAATGCTTTTCTCGTTTCTTCGTTAGCAAGGACCTCTTTGACATGCTCTAGGCCAATACGTTCTACCCACTTTGAAGTACGCTCCAAGTAATTCGCTTTTTCTCGGTAATATTGAAGGTAGGCACCGGTCATTTCCATGACCTCCGCTTCTGTTTTTACCGTAGCTAATAGGTCACCCGCACGAAGATCGACACCGCCGTTACCAGCCACATAAATTTCCCAGCCTCCATCAATTCCAACAAAGCCAATGTCTTTAATTCCAGCCTCTGAGCAGTTTCTTGGACATGCAGACACACCCATTTTTACTTTATGCGGGGTATCAAGACGTTCAAATTTCTTCTCGAGCTCAATCCCAAGTGTCATTGAATCCTGTGTGCCATAGCGGCAGAATTGAGCTCCTACGCATGTTTTAACCGTACGCAGTGTTTTCCCATATGCATAACCTGATGGCATATCAAGCTCTTCCCACATGCTTGGCAGGTCTTCTTTTTTCACTCCGAACAAGCCAATCCGCTGCCCTCCGGTTAATTTTACTAATGGTACCTCATACTTTTCAGCAACTTCGGCAATTTTTTTCAAATCAGCCGCACTTGTCACACCACCATACATTCTTGGTACGACTGAGTATGTTCCGTCCTTCTGAATATTCGCATGCATTTTCTCGTTTACAAGGCGTGAGTCACGGTCATCCTTGTATTCGTCCATATGAATCATTCCTAGGTAGTAGTTGATAGCCGGACGACATTTCGTACATCCTTCTTCGTTATTCCATTCTAGAACGTTCATGACTTCTTTAACGCTTGTTAAGCCTTTTTCTTTAATTTCAGCAATCAATTCTTCACGGCTGATGGTTGTACAACCACAAATGCTTGTTTTTTGCGCCGCAGCTGCATCGAATTGGTCACCAAGTGTATAGGCTAAAATGTCATTCACCATCGGCTTACAGCGACCGCAAGAACGTCCGGCATTTGTACAATGACTTACTTGATCGAGAGTGGTAAGACCTTGTGTTTTGATTGCCTCAACGATTGCACCTTTCGTAACACCGTTACATCCGCATACCAATTCATCATTTGGCATCGAAGCAATGTCGCCGCTTCCGACTTCGGCTGAACATTGTGATTCAAAAATGGACACCCCAGTGATATCCTCTTTTTTGGTCAGCATTCGGAACAATCTTGTACTATCTTTTGTATCACCATATAGTACAATCCCAACAATTCTATTATTGCGGACTAATACCCTTTTATAGATTCCTTCGTATTCGTTGTAGACCATAATCGATTTAGTGGTACCATCTTCAAAAATTTCACCTGCTGAGTAAAGGTCCACCCCAGCCACTTTTAGTTGAGTTCCTGTTACTGAGCCTTCATATGGCGCTGCTTCTTTCCCACAGATTCTTTCCGCCAGAATTTTACCTTGCTCGTATAATGGCGCAACCAAACCGTAGACAATTTCCCTATGCTCGGCACATTCGCCCACAGCATAGACATTCGGTGCACTTGTTTCCATAAAGTCATTAACAACAATTCCACGATTTACATAAATTCCGCTGTCTTTCGCAACACTGGTATTCGGCTTTATTCCGATTGCCATCACAACAAGGTCCGCTGGAACGAGGGAACCATCTCTAAAACGCAGACCAGCAACGCGCTCATCGCCGATAATTTCAACGGTTTCCTTTTCCATTAAGAATTTCATACCCTGTGATTCAAGCTCAGCTTTTAGTAACGAGGAAGCAATTGGATCCAATTGACGCTCCATTAAACTTGGCATAAGGTGTACAACATCGACCTTCATTCCAAGGTTCAGTAATCCTCTTGCTGCTTCAAGACCAAGTAGTCCGCCGCCGATTACCACTGCTTTTTTATAGTTTTTAGCTGACTTGATCATCATTTCACAATCTTTTATATCACGAAACCCGGTAACGCCTAATTTGTCCGCACCCGGAATTGGCAGGATAAAAGAATTGGAACCTGTGGCAAAAATGAGTTCATCGTACACTACTTCACGGCCTTGGTCGGATAGTACAAGCTTTTTTTGTGTATCAATCTTGGTTGCAGTTTCACCAGTAAATAACTGAATATTATTTTCTTTATACCAGTCTAATGAATTTATTATGATATCTTCAAAGCTCGTATCTCCTTGAAGAATATTTGATAATTTTATGCGATTATAGTTTGGGTGTGGCTCTTGTCCAAATATAGTAATTTCAAATTGCTCTGGTGAAAGTTTAAGAATTTCCTCTATTGTTCTAACTCCCGCCATCCCGTTTCCGATCATCACTAGTTTTTTCATATTGGATTCGCTCCTTTATAGTGGTTTATCTATGAATTTACGTTAATGATGTTTTTCTCTATAAAAACATTGTAAATGTTGAGGGGGCTGATTGATTGTGACGTACTTCACAATTCACCGTTAGTTTGTGAATCATTTCACATTATTGTCAAATATCAGTACGGAATTGTAGGGGCGGAAGGAAGGTTTGGACTATTTTGATGGAGTTTTGGACTTTTATTTAATAGTTTTGGACTATTTTCAAGGGGTTATGGACTATTAGACATTATTTACCATAAATCAATGAATTAAAAAGCCCAACTCATATGAGTTGGGCTTAAAAAATTGGGTATTAATACATCTCAGATGTTGTTTTAGCTTGCATATGAAGCAACAAGTAGTCAGGTCCGCCTGCTTTGGAGTCCGTTCCAGACATGTTGAAGCCGCCGAATGGCTGATAACCAACAATCGCGCCTGTACATGAACGGTTGAAGTATAGGTTACCAACATGGAAGTCTTCACGAGCCTGCTCAAGGTGTTCACGGTTAGTTGTAATAACAGCACCCGTTAAGCCATACTCTGTGTTGTTCGCAATTTCAATTGCTTCCGTGAAATCCTTCGCTTTTGTGAAACCAACCACTGGGCCAAAGATTTCTTCCTGCATGATTCGTGCATCTGGAGCTAGGTCTGCAACCACTGTTGGTTGAATGAAGTAGCCTTTTGAATTGTCTCCTTCGCCGCCAGTCAATACCTTACCTTCTTGCTTGCCGATTTCTACATATTCCATGATTTTCTTAAACGCGTTATTGTCGTTAACAGGACCCATGAATGTTCCTTGCTCAGTTGGGTCACCTACTGTTAATTCTTTCGTTAATTCAACCACACGATTCAATACGGTATCATAAACATCCTCAACGATAACCGCACGAGAGCATGCTGAACATTTTTGGCCTGAGAAACCAAATGCTCCTGCAACGATTGATTGTGCAGCAAGCTCAAGGTCTGCCTCTGAGTCAACTACAATCGTATCTTTACCGCCCATTTCAGCGATCAAACGCTTCATCCAAACTTGACCTGGGTTTACTTTAGAAGAACGTTCGAAAATACGAAGTCCAACATCACGTGAACCGGTGAAGCTGATGAAACGAGTATCTTTATGGTCTACTAAGTAGTCCCCAACTTCTGCACCGCTTCCTGGTACAAAGTTTAATACGCCTTTAGGAAGACCTGCTTCTTCCATTACTTCAACGAATTTTGCTGCAACAACAGGAGTCGTAGAAGCCGGTTTCAAAAGAACCGTGTTACCAGCAACGATCGCTGCGACTGTTGTACCAGCCATAATCGCTAATGGGAAATTCCAAGGTGAAATGATAATACCAACGCCTAGTGGAATGTAGTTATAACGGTTAAATTCGTTTGGACGGCTATTTACTGGAACGCCATCTTTAAGTGCCAGCATTTGGCGGCCATAATATTCAAGGAAGTCAATCGCTTCCGCTGTATCTGCATCCGCTTCTCTCCATGGTTTACCTGCTTCTTTTGTTAAAAGGGCTGAGAACTCATGCTTACGGCGGCGAATGATAGTCGCAGCTTTGAATAATACATCCGCACGTACTTCAGCTTTCACTTTTTTCCATGTTTTGAATGCTTCAACCGCTGCCTGCATAGCTTGTTCCGCAAGATCCCTGCTGGCTTTGGATACACTGCCAATTACTTCTTTGTGATTAGATGGATTATAAGAAACGATTTTATCTTCAGTTGTTATTCTTTCCCCGCCAATTACAAGTGGGTAATCTTTGCCTAAGTAACTTTCAACTGTCTTTAAGCCGTTTAAATAGTTTTGTCGGTTTTCTTCATTTGTAAAATCTGTGAATGGTTCATGCTTATAAGGTTGTACCATGTCTAAAACCTCCTATGTAGTAAAAACATTACATCCTTGTACATTCTAACATGTTTCTTTTGTAGCTATCAATGGGTAGCCTTAGAGGGCAAATTTTGGTAAAAAAAGACCTGACCAAGAAGTCAGGCTAGTAAATATGCACAAATGGTTCAGCTTCGTTTGCCTTGCG
The DNA here is from genome assembly GCF_013396335.1 of Bacillus sp. EB106-08-02-XG196. Classification (GTDB taxonomy): domain Bacteria; phylum Bacillota; class Bacilli; order Bacillales; family Cytobacillaceae; genus Neobacillus. The sequence continues at coordinate 31,365 of NZ_JABWSY010000010.1, read as the reverse complement.
GACAATTAATGCTTCTGGTCCGTCAACCGAAGTAACACTTACCGAAACGGATATATAATCTGGAAAATGCTCGAGGACAAGACCGGTTACATATTGAGTAAACCCAATGGCCTCGGATTTCCCGTAGAACTGAATCGGAATCGTAATATCTAAATCAGTAAATTGATCTCCAATATAAAAGGCCCGGCCAATGACCCCGTTAAAGTTTGGAAAATATTCCTCAACATCCTGCTTAAAGTTTAAAAAGGCTGTTACATCATCGCGGTGTGCCTCTTGAGCTTCGGTTGATGGAAATAGGAAATACTTTTCAGAAACAGGCTCCCAAGCATTTATCGTTGAGCTTCCCTTATCAACATTGGCATAGGTGAAAAAGGTGCCAGGGACTACAGATGATCGGCTTTGCTGTTCAAATAGAGCAATGGTAATCGGAACATCCTTTAGATTTTTCGTTGCCCGGAGACGTTTAAGGACTTCTTCCGCAATCTTTTTCCCTTCCCGTTCCATTTCGGCAAATTCAATTTCCCTCTCAAAGTAAGGTTCACCTACTGCAGTACGATAATAATGGACGGAATTTAGTGCCAGTCCAATAACGACACCACCCAATTTGACTGTTTCATTTTCTCCTTTGATTAGGTAATCATGCTCTAAGATGTGGGCTAAGTAGATAGGACTATTACTATTTCCTTCCTGAAAATCTGCGCTGTCTTCCATAAGCGGGTTTAAGCCGATATTTTCATCTGCTTTTAAACCCTCTTCCTTCAATTGCGCTTCTGTAAATTTACGATTTAACCATAGTCTTACGGTATTACGCTTTAACTCCTGTCCTTCACGGAATAAATAGGTTTTAGGGTCAAATTGATGCTGCGCAATCCTCATCAAACCTGTTTCAAATTCATTAATGTCATATCTAGTATTAATATTCCCAACGATTAATCCGCGTGCTTCCCCAGGCTCGAACGGTAAAATCGTCCGATAATAATTATCGGAAATATTATATTTCGGAATAATTGCTTTCTCTTCCGCCTCTTCTTTTGTTTGCACAACATTCTCCTGTTTTTGAAAGTTTGGTGCACATCCACTGAGCAGAATGACAAAAGAAAGAGCGAGCAATGAGAGTTTTCTCACATCGATACACCTCTTATTTATTTAATTCTACCAAAAGCTTCTCCTCGTCCCAAACTTCAATTCCCAGCTCCTCGGCCTTCGTAAGCTTTGAACCCGCATCCTCACCTGCGATAACAAGGTGTGTTTTCTTGCTGACACTTCCTGAAACATTTCCTCCAAGAGCCTCAATCTTCTCTTTCGCTTCATTCCTAGAGAGCTGTTCCAATTTACCTGTCAGAACGACCGTTTTTCCAGCAAAAATACTATCTGATTCTTCAACTGAAACTGGTTTTGCTCCTTTGTATAGCATGTTTACTCCGGCCTCTGTTAATTCCTTTAGCAGAGCTTCCGCTTCTGCTTGTTCAAAAAAGGCAACAATCGAATCTGCCATTTTATCGCCGATTTCATTGATTCCAATCAAGTCTTCTTTTGTTGCAGATGCTAGTTTGTCCATAGTATCAAAGCTTTGTGCAAGTGTTTTAGCTGCTTTCGCACCAACATGGCGAATACCCAGGCCAAATAAAAGCTTTTCTAATGAATTAGCCTTCGATGCTTCAATCGCTTTTAACAGATTCGTAACTGACTTTTCGCCCATTCTTTCTAAGGCTATCAGCTGATCATAGGTTAGTTTATAAATATCGGCAACATCCGAGATTAATTTTTCTGAAAAAAGCTGACTGATAACTTTTTCACCAAGGCCATCAATGTTCATTGCATCCCGTGATACAAAATGAATAAGTCCTTCACGAATTTGCGCCGGACACTTCGGATTAATACAGCGTAATGCAACCTCACCTTCAAAACGGACAAGCTCGCTTTCGCATTCTGGACAATGCGTTGGCATTTGGAAATCACGTTCATCCCCAGTTCGTTGATCGAGAAGGACATTAACGACTTCAGGAATAATATCTCCAGCTTTCTTTACAACCACCTGATCGCCAATCTTTATATCTTTTTCTCGAATTAAGTCCTCATTATGCAAGGATGCACGCTGAACCGTAGTGCCAGCTACCTTAACCGGCTTTAAAATGGCAGTTGGCGTGACAACACCTGTCCTCCCAACACTTAATTCAATATCCAAAAGAGTTGTAACGACTTCTTCGGCAGGGAATTTATAGGCAATTGCCCAGCGTGGGCTTTTCGCCGTAGTTCCAAGCTTGCTTTGATGTTCATAGGAATCTACCTTAATAACAATTCCATCTATTTCATAGGGTAAATTTGGGCGTTTATCAACCCAGCTATTTACATATTCAATGACCTCGTTAATTGATGGACACTTTCGTCGCTCTTTATTTGTCTTAAAGCCAAGGTGATCTAAATAATCGAGTCCTTCACTATGTGAAGCAGCGTCTACCTCATTGCCTCCGCCTATTCCATATAAAAACACATCAAGGTTCCGTGAAGCCGCAATTTTTGGATCAAGCTGCCTTAGCGACCCCGCTGCCGCATTACGTGGGTTTGCTGCTAATTCTTCCCCGCGTTCAGCCTTTGCTTTATTTAATGCTTCAAAAGAGCTCTTCGGCATGTAAGCCTCGCCTCGAACCTCTAATGTTGCACTTTCCCGCAAACGGAGGGGAATCGATTTGATTGTCTTTAAGTTTGCCGTAATATCCTCGCCAATAGTGCCGTCCCCTCTAGTTGCTCCTTGGGTAAACAAACCATTTTCATAACGTAAGGAAACAGCAAGACCATCAATCTTTAATTCACAAACATAAGTGAAATCATCTCCCACCGCCTGGCGAATACGGCGGTCAAAGTCCTTTAAATCCTGTTCATTAAAAGCATTACCTAAGCTTAGCATAGGTGTGCGGTGCTCTACTTTTTCAAATAAGTCTAGTACCTTACCCCCAACACGAACAGATGGTGAGTCTGGTGTTTTTAATTCCGGAAAGTTTGCCTCAATCTCTAGCAGCTCCTGTAATAATCGATCGTACTCTGCATCGGGCACTGTAGGTTTATCCAGAACATAGTATTCATAGCCATATTGATTTAACAGGCTTTTTAGTTCATTGACTTTCAATTCCGCTGTTTGAAGGTCCATATATCCAGCCCTTTCATTGTAAAATAATACGAGAATAGCCCCATAACAGGGGCAATTCTTTTTTTAAAACTTATTTATATCTTTTTTGTAATGGGAGCGAACTTTGCTAGCAGGCGCTTGATGCCGGTAGGGCTAGGGAAAGCAATATCCAGCTCTGTTCCTTCGCCTTCTCCTTTAACGCTTACCACTGTTCCAATTCCCCATTTACCATGTTCAGCTTTATCGCCGACCCTCCAGCCGACAGTATCCCCGCTAGTTGAAGCAGCTAAAGGTCTCATGACTGGTTTTCTAGGTACCGGTGTTCCAAAGGAGGTTCCTGTTGTTCCAGAAGTACGGCTTCCAAAAGAAGTCCCTGGCGATCCAGAAGTGCTTCTTCCAAAAGAAGTGCCTCTAGAGCCGAAAGGAGTATTCATCCGTTCTTCTTTTTCCACACCCTCTAAAAGGTCTTCTGGTATTTCACTGATAAACCGGGATGCAGGATTCATGCTTGTACGCCCATACAACGTTCTCATCTGAGCATTGGTGATGAAAAGAGATTGCTCTGCCCGAGTAATACCTACGTATGCCAAGCGCCGCTCTTCTTCCATTTCTGCTTCTTCCATTAATGATCGACTATGAGGGAAAACTCCTTCTTCCAATCCAATTAAAAAGACGACTGGAAATTCCAGCCCTTTTGCAGAGTGCAAGGTCATAAGAGTAATGGAATCTGTTTTTTCACCGTCATCATCTAACGAATCAATATCGGCAACTAATGCTAAATCCGTTAAGAAGGCAACTAAACTCTTATCTTCACTCGCATCTTCAAAGTTCTTCGTAACAGATAATAATTCATCTAAGTTCTCAAGTCTGCTTTGGGCTTCGATTGATTTCTCTGCCTTCAGCATTTCACGGTAACCTGACTTATCTAAAATATCCTCTACCAGTTCTGTTACAGATAGAAACTCTTGCATTTGAGTATAGTTTTTAATTAAATCTCTAAATTCTCTAGCACCCTTCGTAATCTTGGGACTTAATCCTAGTAACTCAACGGAGTCGAGTGCCTGAAAAATAGAAATATCATGCATGGCAGCAAAATCAGCCATTTTATCTACTGAGCTAGACCCAATACCGCGTTTTGGCACGTTAATAATACGCTGTAAGCTGATGTCATCATCAGGATTAGAAATAAGTCTCAAATAGGCAAGCATGTCCTTGATTTCTTTTCTGTCATAGAACTTCGTTCCGCCGACAATGCTATATTCAATATTGGACTTTAACAGCACTTCCTCCATTACACGGGATTGAGCGTTCGTCCGGTAAAGGATGGCAACGTCAGAATTCTTGTACTTGCCGCCCTTTGTTAATTCTTTAATTTTACCCACAACAAACTGTGCTTCACCTTGCTCACTATCTGCACGATAGTAAACCAGTTTGTTTCCCTCTGGGTTTTCTGTCCAAAGGTTCTTTGCTTTACGAGTTGCATTATTTTCGATCACTTTATTTGCAGCTAGTAGAATTCTCTTTGTAGAACGATAGTTTTGCTCTAAGAGAATGACCGCAGCATTCGGATAATCCTTCTCAAATGAGAGGATATTGGCAATGTCTGCACCCCGCCAGCGATAAATCGACTGATCAGAATCCCCGACAACGCATAGATTCTTAAAACGATTGGCGAGAAATTTAACCAGCATATACTGTGCTCGGTTTGTATCCTGGTACTCGTCCACATGAATATACTGAAATTTCCGTTGATAATATTCAAGTACTTCAGGTACACGCTGAAACAGCTGAATCGTCATCATAATCAAGTCATCAAAATCGAGAGCCTGATTTTTCCGTAACCGTTTCTGATATTCTTTGTAAACATCACTGACCGTTTGTTCAAAATAACCACCAGCTGTTTTTTCATACTCCTCAGGACCAATCAATTCATTTTTCGCTGAACTGATAGCCCCCAGAATTGCCCGCGGGTCATTTTTTTTCGGATCAAGGTTTTTATCCTTAAGAATTCCTTTAACCACTGATTGCTGATCACCAGTGTCTAAAATCGTAAAGTTCCGGCTAAAGCCCATTCTGTCAATGTCCCTGCGCAGTATTCTTACACACATCGAGTGGAAAGTAGAAATCCAAATATCTTCGGCTGTACCGCCCATCATATTCCTGATACGCTCTCTCATTTCGCGAGCTGCCTTATTTGTAAAGGTAATCGCTAAAATGTTATAAGGATTTACACGTTTCTCAACAATTAAATAGGCTATACGATGTGTTAGTACTCTCGTTTTTCCACTACCTGCACCTGCCATTAGTAAAAGCGGACCGTCCGTTGCTTTTACTGCACTTTGCTGCTCTGGGTTTAACCCATTTAAAAGCTTGTCTGTTAAATATTGCATTCCTTCACCACCAAACCAAACGTTTGTTCTTATTTTAACTCTTTATCTCCAATTAAGCAAATTTTCATCGTACACTTTTTACTGTTGCTAACGCTTGTTCAAAATGATCATAAATGGCATTTCCAACCACAATGACATCTGCATGCTCGGCCATTTCAACTGCTTGTTCAACTGATGAAATTCCCCCGCCATAGAACAGAACTGTTTTCTCAAGTACCTTTTTCACTTCTGAAACTAATTGAGGGTCTCCATATTTACCACTATATTCAAGATAAAAGATTGGTAAATGGAACATCTTCTCAGCCATTATCGCGTACGCCTTTACTTCTTCGGCTGTAGCATCTGCAAGTGCAGATGTCAGTTTAGCTGCCTTGCATTCTTCATTCAATATGCAGTAGCCTTCCATGACAATCTCTTCCCAATCCATAATTTCACCAAATTCTTTTACTGCCCGATGGTGAAGTCCGGTTATCCACTTTGGATCATTGCTATTTAAAATTGTCGGAATAAAATAAAGGTCAAAGCCAGGGGTAACGATATCAATACTTGAAACTTCGAGGACACAAGGAACAGTATAGCGGCGAATTCGAGCCATAAGGTCAAGAACCTTTTCCAGGGTTACCCCATCTGTTCCTCCAACCATAACACCATCTGTTCCGGATTCGCATATTTTTTCTAACTTATCATCCGCTATCTCTTTATTTGGATCGAGTTTAAACACATGGCGCCACTCGCGAAAATCATACATCCAAGATCCTCCCATTCATCCTACATTAAACTATTATAGCATTAGCACATTCGATAAAAAAAGAAAACACTAATTGAAATGTTACCCAAAAAGGAAAAACCGAAGAGCTATGTCTTCGGCTTTTTTTATTTTTCTTCAGTTGTTTGTTCTGTTTTAATTCGCTCTAATACCATTTCATAGGTATCATTTCCAAAATTCAAGCAGCGTTTTACTCGTGAGATTGTTGCCGTGCTTGCACCAGTTTCTGTCTCAATTTTATGATAGGTGTTTCCCTCGCGAAGCATTCTCGCAACATCTAAACGTTGTGCTAATGATTGAATTTCATTAATGGTGCATAAGTCATCAAAAAAGGCATAGCACTCTTCAAGATCCTTCAAGGAAAGAACGGCTTGGAATAACTGATCAAGCTCTTTCCCGCGTAATTTATTAATTTGCATATGTTTTACCCCTTTAATTGTTAAGTATTAGTCTACATTAAATGAAACACTTGATTGAAGACCAGGATTCGTTGGAACCACATTGACCCAAGTCTTTCCTTGAACAAACGGTACAACTTCGCCATTTCTTACTGGAACGATTACTCCGTTATCATTTTTCCATTCTACTTCCATTACTTTACCCTTTTGCAGTAAATAACCTGATCCACCTGATTCTAAATCAATTTCTTTATGAGCAACTTCATCTATGACTTGATGAGTAGTCTCAATAATGAACAGATTATCTAACAAAATGGGCTCTTTCGTCTCATAATCAATGGTTTGCTCCCCATCAGAATAGCGTTTGTATTTTCCAATTGAAGCATCATACTCGTAAATCGAATTGAAAACACCACTGGCGGAATATGAAATACTGACCGATTTCGCTTCATCCCCCGTTAACGATTTACTTTCATCCTCTGTTAAAAATGTAAATTCAGGTGGAGTCTGATCCATCGAGTACTTCTTTTCCTTTGCACCTTTTAAAACATTTTTATACGTAATATAGGAATTATGGGGTGCTTTCCGGAAGCTTGCTCTTTTAAAAAGTGTACCGTCATAGACCATTCCATTTAAATTATCAACATAGTCACGTTCGAGCATTTTTTGTGCCTCTTCACTGGAGCCATGCGCTATAAAAAGAGCATTCAGACCTTTTGCAAGATCAATGTAATAGTCTCTTGCACTTCGAACAGGTCCAATATTTTCGGGTTTTTCGCTTTGGAAAACAGCAAGGAACCGGGTAACATCACCTTCGGCTAGAATTTCATAAACAATATCGGCTTTGTGTAAGCCAGATTGCGGTCTTGCTTTTGGATGATTATTTACCATAACCGCCACTGCCCTGCCATCTGTCTCCGTGTCTGAACCCACTCCAGTTAATGGGTAATGGTAGGGTATTTCATTCTCTACTTCTTCCTGTACCACTTCTTTTACAGGCTCTTTTGGTCCATTCGCCTTTTCTTTATCGCTGCACCCAGAGAGCAGTAAAAGAACTGCTGTTGCTGCAACAGCCCATTTCTTCATCTTCGCGTACACTCCTATCTCTATTCTCTAAGAAATCGAGTTTATCTTATATATATCTGTCTAGCTGCAGCGCCTAGAGGCTCGGGGCAAGGCGCATTCGCTTTTCTTTTTTACTTTTACATTTTAACGCATTATCGACGGAAAGAGTACAGTTTTGTTCATTACATCATACATTCCCTGTTGGGTAATTCGAATATAGGGCAAATGAGTAGCCGAAAAAAATAACAAACTGTAAACCGGATCTGAGAAGGAATATCCACGCTCTCTTAATTCCACAAGCAATTTCTTTTCTTCCTCTATTAAATCCTTAATCGGGAGGTTTGACATAATTCCATTAAGCCGGAGCGGTACCTCACATACAACCTGCTCTTCCTCAACCATGACAATACCACCGCCCAATTCCTTCATTCTATCAAAGGCAGCAATCATATCACGTTTATTTTTTCCAATTAAGATAATGTCACCTGTATTGGAAAATGAACTTGCGAGTGCAGAAAGATTGGTTGCAAATCCCTTTAACAATGTATTAATCCTCCACTTGCCATTCCGATCTAGCAGCGTGAAGAAGCATTCATCGTGGGCGGTTGACAAATCTTCGCCTGAAGCATCAATCGCAATGGAATATGGTTTGGTAATAACTGAATTCTCCATTTTTATCCCAAATGGCATGGAAAATTGTAAATCGTCAACGCTTAAGTTCCAGTCCAGTTCCATAGGCTTAAGTCCATAATCATTCCAATTAACGGAGTGGTAAGCGTCCACCATTTGTCCGTCCCGTTTTACCCATTTCCCTTTTGCTAGTACAGAATGAGGTGTTGGATTTTCAATACTTGATAAGAAGTTGATATTCGCTACACGGCCAGTTGCAATATTCCCATGATGATGGTCAATGTTGTAGTAACGGGCGATATTAACTGTGGCCATATTATAGGCATCAATTACCGGTACACCTTTTTCAATGGCAATCCGAATCATCTGATCATTGATTCCTTGCTCATAAAAAGTAGATGTTGAACCGTCTGTGTTAAACATTAACCGATCATAGGCTTGTATTCCTAATCGTTTCATATCATCAAGTAAATCCGGCAGGTCTGGACGAATGGAGGAATATCTCAATGAAACCATATATCCCTGCATTAAGCGGTTATATACTTCTTCACCTGTCATTGCCTCATGGTCACTATCTGCTCCTAACAACATCAATTTAGCTAATGTTTTCTCCGATGCCCCTGGAAAATGCCCTTCAATCTTTTTATTCAGCCTTTTTGTCTCTTGAATCCAGTGCAGCATCATATCATCGCCGTCTAACAATTTAGGCCAGCCAGTCAGCTCGCCGCCTTGTAGAACTGCGTCATGCTCTAACCAAGACTTAATATTGCTATGTGAAAAAACATCCTCTTCATTTAAAATTTCAGTTTGCGGATCAAACCGGCACCACCAGAACATAGTTGTTGGGATGGAACGTAAGTCCTTTAATAAAGAAAACGCTTCCCTTTTCTTCAAATTCATAACCAACGACATGTTGTCATTAATGATGGTTGTTGTTCCGAACTGGGATGCATAGGCCGCCAGAGTATGGGGATTATATAATTGAAAAGGATGGGCATGCGGCTCGATATAACCTGGAACCAGAATTTCATTTGTACAGTCAATGATTTCACAGTTATCCAATTTCGGCGGCAAATTCTCGCCAACATATACAATCCGGTCTTCATATATCCAAATATTTGCGCGCATCCACTGGCGAAATATTTGATTTAAATATAAGGCATTTTTTAACAAAATGGTTGGTGAAGTTTTCCCATCTAAAACGGATACATGCATGCGTAAATGTTTATTTTTCCATCGATAACGTTGTTCCAGCATACGATACCCCTCCCTTTCTTAGAAGCTATCTATCTATTAAGAATGTTGATTTAAAAGTAAAGAAAGCCCTTACAAAAATGAATTTAACTTTATACTATCATATATTACTGTTTAAAGCATTAAAGAATTGGATAATGACTGTAAAATTTTTGTGAAGGAGTGAACAAAATGAATATAACGAAGAATATTGGAATTTTGAACGCATTAATCAGGATTACGATTGGTCTTACAGTGCTTTCTTGGAGTACGGCCAAAATGGTGAAGTTTCCATGGAGAGACTCTTATTTGTTCATAGCCATTTGTGGTGCGATGAAGGTTGCTGAGGGAATTGTTCGTTTCTGCCCGGTTACCGCTTTATTTGAAAGATATCAAGAAATGGAACAGCAAACACCGCTTGCCCTTGGCGACGGCTCAAGCAATATTGATGGTGATGAGGTTTTGCCATACAATCCATCTTAATTTCGCAATAAAGATTAGCTTGAATGCTATTCGTACCCTTCTACTCGTATTTTTGAGGTTTCTGGTAACGAATAATCACTATTCGTGCCCCTCTCCTCGACTTTTTGAGGTTTCCGGTAAAGAATAGTCGCTATTCGTGCCCCTTTCCTCAATTTTTCGGGAGCAACGGTAACGATTAGCATAAAAAAAGCGGGCTGACCTTAGTTGGTCAGCCCTTAAAAGGAAGGTAACGCTACATATATTGGTAATATTTACCAGGTATGTCTAATCAGCTTTATCGGCGGTATTGTTGCACTTCTATTTGTATTTATCCGACGCTCTAATAAGAGACGCGCCCGATAGCCTTCGAGCCGATATCCTTACGATAGAAAACACCGTCACATGATAATTTCTCGAGCTCCCTGTAGACAGTATCCTGCGCATCCTTCAAACTTTCAGATTTTGCACCTACCAAGAGAACCCTGCCTCCATCAGTAACAAATTCACCTAACTCGTTTTTATTGGTTCCTGCATGAAAGGTATATACTTCATTTGAAAAGTCCGCTAATCCTTTTAGAACAGCACCTTTTTCATATTGCTCTGGATATCCTTTGGCTGCCACTACAACGCCAACCATTGCTTGTTCATCCCAAACGAGCTCAGGTGTACCGCCGTCTAAAACCTCTAAAATGGTCTGAACCAAATCGGATTTTAATCTTGGTAAAATCACTTGTGTTTCCGGGTCTCCAAAGCGGGCATTAAACTCAATGACCTTTGGACCTTTATCTGAAGCAATTAAACCTGCATATAAGATTCCACAAAAGCTTCTTCCCTCTTGAACCATAGCCCTCGCAGCAGGCTTAAGGATGGTTTCAATTGCGGTCTCAACTGTCTCATTCGGAATATGAGGAACTGGAGAATAAGCACCCATTCCACCTGTATTTGGACCGTTATCACCATCAAAGGCACGTTTATGGTCTTGAGCGATTTCCAGCGGTATCACCACTTCCCCATTCACAAACGCCATAAGGGAAAATTCCTCACCGTCCAAAAACTCTTCAATTACCACGCGTGCTGAAGCTTCACCAAATTTTTGACCAACCAGCATTTCTTCGGTACTTTGTAAGGCTTCTTCTAAAGTTAAGGCAACCGTAACGCCTTTTCCAGCCGCTAATCCATCTGCCTTTATAACGATAGGAGCACCTTTTTCTTCAATATATTGCTTTGCTTCTTGATAATTAGTGAATACAGCATAATCAGCAGTAGGAATCTCATACTTTCTCATGATTTCCTTTGCAAACGATTTGCTTCCTTCGATTTCAGCTGCCAATTTTCGCGGTCCGAATACAGCTAGACCTTCAGCTTCAAATTTATCGGCTAATCCTTCTAGCAAGGGAACTTCTGGTCCGATGATGGTAAGACCAACTTCCTGTTCCTTTGCGAATTGGATAAGTTGTTCATGATTACTTTCGTCAATCAAAACACGTTCTGCAACATCTTCCATTCCGTGATTACCAGGAGCTGCAAATACTTTTTCAACCAGCGTGCTTTCACTTACCTTCCGGCACAGAGCATGTTCTCTTCCGCCTCGACCAATGATTAGAACCTTCACACATCTCACCTCATCATTTTAGTGTTTAAAATGTCTGACTCCGGTAAATACCATCGTAATTCCATATTCATCCGCTTTTTTGATGGAATCCTCATCGCGAATGGAACCGCCTGGTTGAATGATCGCGGTAATTCCTGCTTTCGCTGCGGCTTCTACCGTATCATCCATTGGGAAGAAGGCGTCAGAGGCGAGTGCCGCTCCTGCTGCTTTTTCACCTGCTTGTTTTAAAGCAATTTCTGCAGCGCCAACCCTGTTCATTTGTCCTGCACCGATTCCAATTGTCATGTCTTCTTTCGTTACGACAATAGCATTCGATTTCACATGCTTGACTACTTTCCAGCCCAGCTTTAATGCTTCCCATTCCTGCTCAGTCGGCTGTCTTTTCGTAGCTACTTTAATCTCCGCATTATCTAACGTAAATGTGTCCTGCTCTTGTGCAAGCAGTCCGCCTTCAATTGTAGTCAGCTTCATCTCTGGTTTCTTTGCTCCAGAAAATGGAATTGTTAATAAACGCAGATTCTTTTTCGCCTTTAGGATGGATAATGCTTCCTCTGTGAAGGAAGGAGCAATAATGATTTCTAAGAAAATCCCATAGAGTTTGACAGCAGTTTCTGCATCCACTTCGCTGTTAAAGGCAATTATTCCACCAAAAATAGAAACTGGATCTGCAGCAAATGCTTTTTCAAAGGCAGTAAAACTATTGGTTCCAGTACCGATGCCACAAGGATTCATATGTTTTACTGCAACAGCTGCAGGCTCGGTAAATTCCTTTACAATCTGCAAAGCTGCGTCTGCATCATTAATATTATTATAAGAAAGCTCTTTTCCGTGAAGCTGCTTTGCATTCGCAATGGAGAACGTTGAACCAAGTGGTTTTTTATAAAAAGCAGCTTTTTGATGTGGATTTTCCCCGTAACGGAGCGACTGCTTCAGCTCATATGTAACGGTTAATTTTTCAGGTGTTTCTTCCTGTGCAAGCTCTGTCATATATTCAGCAATTAGGGCATCATATGCTGCTGTATGACGGAAAACCTTTGCCGCAAGCTTTCTGCGTGTTTCAAGCGTTGTACTACCCTCTGCTTTTAATTCCGCAATTACCTGGTTATAGTCAGCTGGATCAACGACCACGGTTACATATTGATGATTTTTTGCTGAAGCACGTAACATCGTTGGACCGCCGATATCAATATTTTCAATTGCATCCTCAGTTGTTACATCCGGCTTTGCAATCGTTTGTTGAAAAGGATAAAGATTCACACAAACAATTTGAATGGGATCAATGCTGTGCTCTTCAAGCTGTTTTTGGTGCTGTTCATCATCGTGCTTTGCAAGTAAGCCGCCATGAATGAACGGATTTAACGTTTTTACACGTCCTTCTAATATTTCTGGAAAGCCGGTTACATCACTAACACCAAGGACAGGAATACCTTGTTCTTGAAGTGCTTTCTTCGTTCCGCCCGTTGAAATAATTTCAAACCCTAAGCTGACTAATTCTTTAGCAAACTCAGAAATACCATTTTTATCAGAAACACTAATAAGTGCGCGCTTTTTCGTCACTTTTAACTTCCCCTCTCGTTAACAGCATTTGCAAGATAGATGGATAAAGCTTATGCTCGATATTTTGTATTTTCTGCTGCAGGCTTTCTCTTGTTTCCTTTTCACTGAGCTGGACTCGTTCTTGGACAATAACGGGTCCAGTATCCATTCCTTCATCAACAAAATGAATGGTAACTCCACTCCATTTCGCTTTTGCCTCCAGCGCCTGACCAATCGCGTCTTTACCAGGAAAGGCAGGAAGAAGCGAAGGATGGATATTAACAATTCTTCCAGAAAATTTCCTTAATAATGTTGGACCTATTAGCCTCATATAGCCTGCAAGTACAATAAATTCTACACCAAAGCTTGTTAATTTCTCCAAAATAACCTCTTCATAGGCTTCTTTTGAGCTATATTCTTTTGGATAAAAAGTAAAAGCAGGAATATGCGCAGCATTTGCACGCTTGATCGCAAAGGCTCCAGGTTTGTCACTTATGAGCAGAGCTATGTCCGCTTCTAGTTCTCCAGTTTTCACAACATCAATCATTGCTTGAAAATTGCTTCCACTTCCCGAGGCAAAAACAGCTATTTTTTTCATTTGCGGCCACCTAGGTCAATTCCTTCTTGCTCTGTCACCACTCCAATTTCATAAGCAGTTTCCCCTGATTGGTTTAAATGATCCATTAAATCTGCGGCGATATTCTTATCAACGGCCATCACCATGCCGATACCCATGTTAAAGATGTTATACATCTCCTGCGGTTCAATTTGTCCAACCGTAGTGATTAGATTAAAAATCGGTGGAATCTCCCAGCTTTTTTCATAGATCGCTGCTCCAAGACCCTTCGGAAGCATCCGAGGGATATTCTCAATAAAACCACCACCGGTAATATGTGCCATTCCTTTAACTTCAAACTTTTTTAAAGCGGACAGAACCGGTTTCACATAAATCTTTGTAGGTTTTAATAATTCTTCGCCCAAACTGCAGCCAAGCTCGTCAACGTATTCTGTTAACGCCCAGTTATTAAATACCTTTCTCACGAGTGAATAACCATTGCTGTGAATTCCACTCGAAGCTAAGCCAATCAGCACATCGCCTGGCTTGATATTTTCCCCCGTAATCAATTGGGATTTCTCACAAGCACCAACCGTAAATCCAGCTAGGTCATATTCACTTTCACTATATAATCCAGGCATTTCAGCTGTTTCTCCGCCAATGAGTGCGCAGCCTGCCTGCTCACAACCGTCTGCAATTCCTTTTACAATTGCCTCGATTTTTTCAGGTTCAGCCTTCCCGCAAGCAATGTAATCTAAAAAGAACAAAGGCTCTGCCCCTTGGACGACGATATCATTGACACACATCGCAACAGCATCAATACCAATACTATCATGCTTATCCATCCAAAAAGCGATCATAAGCTTAGTACCTACACCGTCTGTTCCTGAGACAAGAACAGGCTCTTTTAGGTTAAGCGCTGATAGGTCAAACATTCCGCCGAATCCACCTAACCCGCCTAACAAACCAGATCTGGCTGTTTTTTGTACATGCTTTTTCATTCTCTCAACAGCCTCGTAACCTGCTTCGATGTTTACCCCTGCTTCTCTATAAGCGTTCGCCATGATGGTCCCTCCTATTTTTGATAATAATATTGGAGTGTATCTGGATAAATTTCTGTTGGATAGTTACCTGTAAAGCAGCCGAGGCAAAAACCTTCTGTTCCTTCCGTTTTGACAATCGCTCCTACCATCCCCTCTTTACTTAGGAATGTTAAGGAATCTGCTCCAATCAGCTCTCTAATTTCTTCCACTGATTTATCTGAGGCTATTAATTCTTCCTTCGATGATGTATCAATCCCATAAAAACATGGATTTTTAATCGGCGGAGAACTGATAACAACGTGTACCTCTTTCGCTCCTGCCTCTTTTAGCAGGTTAACAATTCGTCTGCTCGTCGTTCCTCGAACGATTGAGTCATCAACCATTACGACACGTTTTCCTTCAACAACCCCACGAACAGCAGATAATTTCATCTTTACTCCCTGCTCCCGTAACGTTTGGGTTGGCTGAATAAAGGTTCTGCCTACATACTTGTTTTTTATTAATCCCATCTCATACGGAATACCCGCAGCTTCCGCATATCCAATTGCTGCAGAAATACTGGAATCTGGAACTCCCGTTACTACATCTGCTTCAATCGGTGCTTCTACCGCTAATCTTTTCCCCATGTTTTTACGGGCTGTATGAACATTGATTCCTTGGATATTACTATCAGGCCTTGAAAAATAAACATACTCCATTGTACAAATCGACTTAGTTGAATTGAACGCAAATTGTTCTGAGGTGATTCCCTCTTCATTGATGATCAATAATTCACCAGGTCTGATATCGCGGATGTATTCTGCTCCCACAACATCAAAGGCACAGGTCTCAGAAGCAACCACATAGGCATCACCGAGACAGCCTAGTGAAAGTGGCCTTAATCCATGAGGATCGAGAGCAACCATTAATTCCTTCTCTGTTAAAATTAAATAGGCATAGGCTCCTTTTAACATCGAAAGCGCATTTTTTACCTGATCCTTCAAATGAGGATAACCACTTCTCCTAATTAAATGAGCTAATACTTCTGTGTCAGAGCTTGTTTGAAAAATACTTCCTTGTGCTTCAAGCTGATGTTTTAAGAAATTGGCATTTACTAAATTACCATTATGAGCAAGAGCAAGACTTCCAGTTTGGGAATGGAACAGCAAGGGCTGGACGTTCTCATAACCGCCGCCCCCTGCTGTCGCATAACGAACATGCCCAATCGCAGAAGTACCCTTTAATTTTTCCATCATGTCCGCTGTGAAGATCTCTGAAACTAGCCCTTCACCCTTCACAACTCTAAGCTTATCTCCGTCAGAAACAACAATACCTGTACCCTCTTGGCCACGGTGCTGCAGGCTATGAAGCCCGTAATAGGTAAGCTGTGCAGAATCTGGATGTCCAAAGACACCAAAGACTCCGCACTCTTCGTTTAATCCCTTGATTTCAGCAAGCATGGGATAGCTCCTTTCCAGGCATCCTTTAATTCATTAACTGAAGCTTCTAAAATCGTGTTATTCTCTGCATTTACCTTTAATGTGGCCGTATCATTGACTTCACCAATCAATTTGGCAGTTACTATACCTTCAAACTCTGATTGATGTTCTTTTTTCACAGTCATTAGGAAACGTGATTGTGTTTCGCTAAATAATGCAGTTACTGGGTTACCTTCAATCGTGATAGTCGCCCCAAGCTGAGCATCACCAAAAAGACTTTCAGCAACCGCAACACCTAGACCACCTTCAGAAAGGTCATGTGCCGATTGAACAACTCCTGCACGAATAGCTGCCAACACTTGATTCTGTCTTTCTTTTTCTAGTTGAATATTTAGTTCAGGAGCTTTACCAAAAATCCGTCCGTTTTGCAGTTTTTGTAACTCACTGCCTCCAAACTCGTCTTTAGTTTCTCCAACTAAGTAAATAAGGTCACCACTTGTTTTAAAGTTCTGTGTGGTAATATGATCAAGATCTGTTACTAAGCCCACCATTCCAATTACCGGTGTTGGGTAAATCGCTGTTCCGCTTGTTTCGTTATATAAAGAGACGTTACCGCCAATAACTGGAGTTTCCAGCACACGGCAAGCCTCGCTGATTCCATCTGCTGCTTTTTCTATCTGCCAGAACACTTCTGGCTTTTCTGGATTTCCAAAATTCAAGTTATCCGTAATGGCTAATGGCTCTGCACCTGAGCAAACGATATTACGTGCTGCTTCTGCTACCGCAATTTTCCCGCCTACTTCAGGGTCTAAAAATACATAGCGTGAGTTACAATCAGTCGTCATCGCCAATGCTTTACGAGTTCCGCGGATTCTGACAACAGAAGCATCCGATCCAGGTGAAACGACTGTATTCGTACGCACCATATAATCGTATTGATTATATACCCATTCCTTGCTTGCCACTGTTGGCTGGCTGAGAATTTGTTTCAATGTTTCATTCAAATCTGCAACCTGTGGGACTTCTACTTCTAATGCTTGGAATTCCTGATAATAAATGGGTTCTCTTGATGGCTTATGATAAACAGGTGCGTCCTCAGCTAAGGCATCTGCCGGGACATCTGCGACGATTTCGCCATGCTGCAGCAAACGAAGTTTTTTATCATCTGTTACTGTACCGATTGCTACTGCTTCAAGGTCGTATTTTGTGAATAGATCTTTGATTTCCTGCTCTCTTCCCTTTTTAACAACAATCAGCATTCGCTCTTGTGATTCCGAAAGCATCATCTCATATGCAGTCATACCAGTTTCACGCTGTGGAACCAGGTCTAAATTCATTTCAATACCCATTCCAGCTTTACTTGCCATTTCTGCTGAAGAACTTGTTAAACCAGCTGCACCCATATCTTGAATTCCTACAAGCGCATCTGACTGGATCAACTCAAGGCAGGCTTCTAGTAAAAGTTTTTCCATGAACGGGTCGCCCACTTGAACCGCCGGGCGGTTTTCATCGGATTGTTCTGTTAGTTCTTCAGAAGCAAAGGTAGCTCCATGAATTCCATCACGGCCTGTTTTCGCCCCAACATACATCACTGTATTGCCAACACCTTGTGCAAGACCTTTTTTAATATCTTTATGATCAATTAAACCGACACACATGGCGTTTACTAATGGATTGCCATCATAACATGGTTCAAATTGAATCTCGCCGCCAACTGTCGGGATTCCGATGCAGTTACCGTAGCCAGCGATTCCAGCGACAACTTCTTTGAATAAGTAGCGCACTCGTGCAGATTCATCAAGTTCACCGAATCGAAGTGAGTTTAACAATGCGATTGGACGAGCACCCATTGAGAAGATATCTCGAATAATGCCGCCAACACCTGTAGCCGCCCCTTGATATGGCTCGATGGCTGATGGGTGGTTATGGCTTTCGATTTTGAACACAACCGCTTGGTTATCGCCGATATCGACAATTCCTGCCCCTTCCCCAGGGCCCTGAAGAACACGCTCACCTGTTGTTGGGAATTTTCTTAGGACTGGTTTAGAATTTTTATAACTGCAATGCTCAGACCACATTACGGAGAAAAGGCCTGTTTCGGTGTAATTCGGTGTCCGGCCAAGAATGTTTTCAATCTGGGTAAATTCTTCATCGGATAAGCCCATTTGCTGATAAAGTTTTTCTGTCTTTACTTGATCTGGTCTTGGTTCATGCTTTAACAACATTTGCTTCCCTCCAGCTTCTTACAATCGATTGAAATAATTTTAATCCATCTGCCCCGCCTAATAACTCATCAACGGCTCTTTCCGGGTGCGGCATCATCCCGAGGACATTTCCTTTTTCATTAATAATTCCTGCGATATCTTCTAAACTTCCGTTCGGGTTATCTTGATAAGTAAAAACGATTTGATTATTTTCTTTGAGCTTAACGAGCGTTTCTTCATCACAATAGTAATTTCCTTCACCATGAGCGACAGGGATTGAAATGGTTTCCCCTTCACGGTAGGCGGCTGAAAACATCGTCTGATTGTTCACTACCTTTAATTCAACCGGTTTACAGATAAATGATAGACTTTCATTTCGTCTCATGGCCCCAGGCAGTAATCCTGCTTCCAATAAAATTTGAAATCCGTTGCAGACACCTAGAATCGGTTTCCCTGCTTCCGCTGCTTTTACGACTGCTGGCATTACCTTACTAAAACGGGCAATGGCGCCTGTACGTAAATAATCGCCGTATGAAAAGCCGCCAGGAAGTAAGATTCCATCAAACTCATCTAAGCTCTCAGTGTCATGCCATACATATTCAACCTGTTCACCAAGTTCATCCTTAATCGCATGGTACATATCGATATCACAGTTAGACCCCGGAAAAACGATGACTGCAAACTTCACTGAGGAACACACTCCTCTACTTCATAACGGTAGTCTTCAATGACTGTATTTGCTAATAGCTTGCTGCAAATTTCATTGATCACTACATCAAGGTCACGCTCTGATTTTTCAAGGGTTAGTTCCATATATTTACCGATTCGAACATCGGATACTTCCGGATAATTTAATGAGTGGAGTGAATGAGTTACTGCCTTACCCTGTGGATCTAATACACTTTCTCTTAACGTGACATATACCTTTACCTTAAACATGCTGTTTTCCCCCTAATCTGGCTAAAATGGTTTCATAGGCTTCTGTTAAACTACCAAGGTCACGACGGAATACATCCTTATCGAGCTTTTCATTTGTCTTTTTGTCCCACAATCTGCAGGTGTCTGGTGAAATCTCATCTGCTAATAGGATCTTGCCTTCATTGTCCTTACCAAACTCTAGCTTGAAATCGATGAGATTAATGCCTAGCTCTGTAAAAAAGCTTAATAAAACTGTATTAATTTTTAGTGCTTTTTCTTTTAGGATGGTTAGTTCCTCTTTTGTTGCTATGTTCAATTCGTAGATATGGTCAGTGGTTAGTAATGGGTCGCCAAGATCATCATTTTTTAAATAAAATTCGACGAGCGGCTTTGTTAGTTCTTTACCTTCTTCGATTCCTAATCGCTTTGAAAGACTTCCAGCTGCGACATTACGAACGACAACCTCAAGCGGAATAATCCTTACTCTTTTAACCAGCTGCTCCGTTTCAGAAATTCTTTTAATGAAATGCGACTCAATTCCCTGGTCTTTAAGCTTTAAAAATAGCAAACTTGTAATTTCGTTGTTTAAACGGCCTTTACCCGTGATATCTGCCTTCTTTTGCCCGTTGAAAGCTGTGGCCGAATCCTTATATTCAATTAAAACAGTCTGTTCATCATCGGTACTAAAAATTCGTTTCGCTTTTCCTTCATAAAGAAGTTCTCTCATAAAGAATGCCTCCTAAAATTGCAATATTGGGAATCTTCAAGATAAGTAAAGGGTGCTAATGCACCCCCTATTCATTTTTTAATCGGTTAACCCTAATCGGCCAAAGATGGTATCGACATGCTGCAGGTGGTAGTTGTAATCAAAGCAGTCTGCAATTTCTTCCGCTGAAAGCAGGCTTGTAATTTTCGGCTCTTCTTCAATCAAACCGCGGAATGGTACTTGATTATCCCATGATTCCGCTGTTTTTGGCTGAACCGTATCATAAGCCTCTTCACGTGATAATCCCTTATCAATCAACGCTAAGAGGACACGCTGGGAGTAAATCAATCCTAACGTCCGGTCCATGTTACGAAGCATATTTTCTGGATAGACAGTTAGGTTTTTAATAATGTTGCCAAAACGATTTAACATGTAGTTCAAGGCAATTGTTGCATCCGGTAAAATGATCCGTTCTGCAGAAGAATGTGAAATATCGCGCTCATGCCATAGTGGAACATTTTCATAGGCTGTCATCATATAGCCGCGAATCACACGCGCTAAACCTGTCATATTTTCGGATCCAATTGGGTTGCGTTTATGCGGCATCGCAGAGGATCCTTTTTGTCCTTTTGCAAAAAACTCTTCCACTTCACGCGTTTCACTTTTTTGTAAACCGCGGACTTCAACGGCAAACTTTTCAACTGAAGTTGCAATTAAAGCGATTGTTGACATATAGTGTGCATGGCGGTCGCGCTGCAAGGTTTGGGTTGAGATTGGTGCAGGCTGGGTACCCAGCTTTTCACACACATATTGCTCAACAAATGGGTTGATATTAGCGTAGGTTCCTACAGCTCCGGAAATCTTCCCAAACTCAACACCAGCAGCTGCCTGATTAAAGCGCTCCAGGTTTCGTTTCATTTCTTCATACCAAAGAGCGAGCTTTAATCCAAAGGTGGTCGGTTCCGCATGTACGCCGTGTGTACGACCCATCATGACGGTAAATTTATGTTGTATTGCTTTGTTCTTTAGGATTTCAATAAAGTTTTCAAGGTCCTTACGGATAATCGCATTGGCTTGCTTTAATAAGTAAGAAAGTGCGGTATCAACTACATCCGTTGAAGTTAAACCGTAATGCACCCACTTCCGCTCTTCCCCTAACGTCTCGGAAACTGCGCGAGTAAAGGCAACCACATCATGTCTTGTTTCTTCTTCGATTTCTTTAATCCGTTCAATATCAAAGGATGCATTTTCACGAAGCTTCTTTACGTCCTCTTTCGGAATTTCACCTAATTCTGCCCATGCCTCACAGGCAAGGATTTCAACCTCAAGCCAAGCTTTAAAGCGGTTTTCCTCCGTCCAAATCGCACCCATTTCAGGTCTTGTATAACGATCAATCATCTTTTGGCCTCCAAACTTTTTTCTTCCCAAATTAAGGTTTTTTCAACTTCTTCGATTACACTCTCAAGAGAATCGCATAGTATCGTAACATGCCCCATCTTTCTTTTTACCTTTGGGTCTTTTTTTCCGTACAAATGAACTTTCCAATCTGTTACGTTTGTTATATTTTCTAACACGTTTTGAACATGCTCTCCTAATATATTGACCATAACCGCAGGTTTTAATAGCTCTGTCTTACCAAGGGGCAGGTTACACACAGCCCTAATGTGCTGTTCAAATTGTGACGTTTCACAAGCTTCAATTGTATAATGCCCTGAATTATGCGGTCTAGGAGCGAGCTCATTTATGTAAATGATGTCCCCCGCTGTTAAAAACATTTCAACCGCCAGTGTCCCAACTAACTCAAATGCATTCGCAAGCTGTATTGCTGATTGAATTGCCTTGTTCTCTGCTTGTTTACTAATACGTGCCGGCGCAATGGTTTGGTGGAGAATATTATCACGATGAATATTTTCTCCTACCGGAAATACGGCTGTTTCACCATTTGAATTTCTAACGATAATAACCGAAATTTCTTTTGTAAAAGTAATCCATTTTTCCAAGATACATTGGCCATTAACTAAAAGCGCTTGAGCCTCTTCAATATCCTCAGGTCCTTTAAGAACAAATTGCCCTTTACCGTCATAGCCGCCTCGCGCTGTTTTCAATACAACGGGATAGCCAAGACGTTCACAATTTTCATTAAGATCATTAAGCGAGTTGATCACGGCATAGGGTGCCACTTGAACACCTGCGTTTTCAATTGCAGCTTTTTCTTTCACTCGGTCCTGAGTAACTTCAAGTAAACTCTTACCCTGTGGCACATAGGCTTGATTACATAGCCATTCAAGTGCTTCAGCATCAATATTTTCAAATTCGTAGGTAATGACATCACTTACTGCGGCTAAGTTCCTAATCGCATCTAAGTCATCATAGTCGCCAACTACCTTATAGTCTGCTACCTGCCCGCATGGTGAATCCTCTACTGGATCAAGGACTGCGATTCGATAACCCATTGCACGAGCGGAAAGGGCCATCATCCTTCCCAGCTGGCCGCCGCCGATTATTCCTATTGTCTGACCCGGTAAAATAGTTTTATTAGACAAGCTGATCACTACTTTCTATTACCGTCTTTTTAGACTCCAAGCGAACTTGTTCTAGTCTTTCTTCTAGTTTCGAATCATTAATCGATACAATCTGGGCTGCTAATAACCCTGCATTTGTTGCACCAGCTTTTCCAATGGCCACCGTCGCCACCGGTACGCCTGCTGGCATCTGTACGATGGACAATAATGAATCCATTCCATTCAATGCCTTCGATTGAACAGGAACCCCGATCACTGGCAATGTGGTTTTGGCTGCAACCATACCTGGCAAATGAGCGGCACCGCCTGCACCTGCAATGATTACCTGGATGCCTCTTGCTCTAGCATTCTCAGCAAATTCAAACATCAAATCAGGTGTACGGTGGGCTGAAACCACCTTTTTTTCATAAGGAACTTCTAACTTGTCAAGGATTTCACAGGTATGCTTCATCGTTTCCCAATCTGATTTACTTCCCATAATTACCGCCACAATCGGATTCATGTTCTCTCCCCTTTGTTTAGCGTGTACGCTTTTCTTACTTTACCAATATAAAAAGCCCAAAACAGATACTTCCCCAATTTCATGAAATGAGAGAAAGTAGTCTGTCCGGGCTGAAATCGGCACAGTAAATGACCATGAAACGAGTGAACGTTTCCGGCATTTCCACTTCCCCTCATAGTCCAATCATTTACGGTAATTGGGTAGATACTTATGGGCCATATTCCCATTATTATACGAGGGTGTTACGTTATATATTTTTTTGACACCTTTATATTACAATTTTAGGCGCAAATGGTCAATAAAAACGAACGATTTTATTTCTTTTAAAAATAACGTTCGTTTTTACTCCGGACTAACAGCCTCAAATACAATCTGCCTTCCAACCGGTTCGTAGGAAGTTTCTTTTCCATTAACTACCTCCTGAAAGATAGGTTTTTCCGTACGGCGCACCGGAACATACCCCTGTTTTTTCATCCTCTCCAAACAAGCTTCGATACTTTCATTTTCCTGTACTTCGAATTGCATTTTCTTTTTACTCATGAAAATAATTTCCCTCTTTTCACAGATTTCACCCAGAATCCCCCATGGATTGACTTAGGTTCATAGACAATAATGAAGGCTTTTGGATCCAGCGACTTAATCAAGTCATATAATTTCAGTTCAAATTTTCTAGGTGTTAAGATTTGTAAGGCCATCCGATTCCCCTCTAGACCATTCGCCTCCCAGTTTGTTACACCATAACCTTTTTCTCTTAACACTTTAGGCAATTCTTTATCATATTCTTTTGTAATCACATTTACCGTAATATAGCCTAATGCCAACTTTTCTTCTATCTTCATACCGACTATAACCCCAATTCCATAACCTATCGCATAAGCAATCAGATTTTGGATTTCATCAAGATTATTTAAAACAAGACCGAGGCCTAACACATAAATAACGACCTCAATCATACTAAGAAAAGCCGCCAAATACCGCTGACCTTTTAACGTTAGAATCATTCTTATTGTAAAAAAAGATACATATACAATATTGATAACCAAGATAATCGCAACCATCATAAAGCTATTCTCTAACACAAATACCCTCCTCTTCCACATATTTAATATCGTTTTTGTTAGTTTAACCCTTTTTATTAACTTTTTCATTAATTTAAAAAAAGACCTGCCAATTTGACAGGTCCCCCACTTCTTCCTTCTAAATTAACGTTTTTTTCAGGTTTCTTAAATAATTGTGGCGAATGAAAAAGAAATAAATGACTTGCGCAATAAAAAAGCATGCAAGGACTATGATCATCTCCGTTGCAATCGACATCGTGAAAAGGCTTTGCAATGCCATGTATGCAAAAACACTGTGAATCATTGCTACGATGATGGGAACAAAGAAAAGAAGGACAAGCTGCTGCGTTACGATCTTGTTAAGCTCCCCGTCTGTCAATCCCACCTTCTTAATCGTTAAATATAAGCGGCGATCATATTCTAGGTCTGCATACAGACGGAAATAGAGGAAGCTTCCGGCTGCAATAAAGAAGACTGCACCGATAAGCAAGGCCACAAACAAACTCATCCGATACATGCTCATTTTAAGATTATATAAGGTGCCGCTAACGGTTAAGGCGAATTCTTTTGAATCAATAGCCTCATCATCTCTAGGAGCATAAGCAGCTCCATCTTCTACAAGATGATTGGCGATCCCCTCTGTTTTTTCAAACTCATCTGTATAAAAGCCGGTAAATGTATCCGTGCTTACCGCTGAAAGTTTTTGAAACAATTCATCACTAATCACAAGACCTTCACTAAATAAAATTTGATAAGGAAAAACAACATGTTCTGTTTCTTTATTTTGAAGAAGCTTAATCTTCTCCTGTTTTAACGTATAGGTCTGCGGATCAAAGGTCTCTAGTGACGATGTTAGCAAGGCTAAGCCTTCAGTCCCTGTTAACTCCTGTTCCGTAAAAGTATAACCAGCCATTTCTGAAGACTTTTTATAGTCAGAAAAAGCTACTACAGGTACCCACTCGCGTGCATATTCGTCAGATGAATCAGTTATTTCAACAAATTTAATAGGAATTTTTAGTGTAGAATAATCTACTTTCTTCTCTTTTAACTCCTGTTCGATTTGTTCTAGGTTTTGCTGGTGGATAGGATGTTCACCCTTCGCAATATAACTTATTGCTGCGGGATAATTCTCGCGAAATTCCTTAGTCATCACATTCATGGATGCAAGTGTTCCCACCGCACAAAAAGCGACTGTGGAAACAATCGTGACCATGAAAAACATCCGGGCATTATCTTTTAATCGGTATGCAAGACTTGAATAGGTAATAATATTTGTCTTTCTCCAAAATAATGATCGGTTCTTCTGGAGCAATTTTGTAAGAAACACCGACAGCTGGGTATAAAAGAAGTAGGTTCCGATAATGGTCATTGTAATAACAGGAAGTATTCGCATAAACATCGTTTGAAGCGTGGTTGTTGCTGCTAAATAATAACCGGTGATTAATAATATTGCAGACAAAATGGAAAGCACCTTAGAAACCTTTGGCTCTTTTTTAGGCCTTTCTCCTGCCTGAAATAAATCAATTAACTTATTAACCCTAACCAAGGCAGTGGTAAAAATAGAAATACATAGGAATAATACTAAAAAGGCTCCGATTGTCCATCCTAGTGCTTTACCTGATAAATAGAATGGCAGTAACTCAATCCCAATCATTCTCGAGCCGATCATCAAAAACAATTTACCTGTGATGATTCCTGTACCAATCCCCGTAATAATGGCGGCAACGCCAATCAGCATATTTTCTAAAAAAACCATAGTGTTCAACTGGCTTCTCGTCATGCCGTGCATCATCAATATCCCAAATTCGCGCTTTCTAGATTTCAAAAAGGTGCTGACAGAATACAGGACAAATAAGAAGGAGAAAATATACATAATCACTTCAGCTGCTGTCATTAATTCAATCGCTGCAGCAGCTGTTACACCCTTATTAATATCCGGATTAAAGATAAACAGAGCATAAACAAAGAAAATCATCACAGAAAATGCACTGCTTAAAAAATAGGCGGCATAGGTCCGTTTATTGCGGATAACGTTTCTAAAGGCGAACTGTTGAAAGGTCATGTCTGTTCCCCCCTAACAGTGCCAGCATATCGATGATTTTTTGGAAAAATGCCTGGCGATTGTCTCCCCGGTAAATCTCATTATATAGCTGTCCATCTTTTATGAAAATAACACGGTGACAATAGCTCGCTGCAACGGCATCATGGGTTACCATTAAGGCCGTCGCCTTATCTTCTTTATTAATCGTCGAAATGGTTTCCATGACATCCTTAGCAGATTTTGAATCTAAGTTACCAGTTGGTTCATCCGCTAAGATAAGCGAAGGCTGGTGAATAATCGCCCGAGCGATTGCCGTTCTTTGCATCTGCCCTCCAGAAACCTCGTATATGCGTTTCTTTAAGATTGAATCAATCCCGAGCTTTTGCGCAACATAATTAAGCTTTTTATCCATCTCACTGACCTTCACTCCATCTAGCGTTAGTGGAAGGACAATATTTTCCTCTACGGTTAACGTATCTAGTAAATTAAAATGTTGGAAGACAAACCCAAGTTCATGTCTGCGAAAAAGAGCTGTTTCCTTTCGATTTAATTGATGTGGATTTTTACCGGTGATTAATACCTCACCAGAACTGGGCTGATCGATGGTTGAGATTAGATTTAACAGTGTCGTTTTTCCGCTCCCTGACGGCCCCATAATCCCGACAAATTCACCTTTTTCGATTGAAAAATTAATATTTTCTAAAGCTTTATGCGCCACTTTTCCCTCATATATCTTTGCTAATTGTTTTACAGTTAAGATAGACACGACCTTCACTCCCTGCTCTTTATTTCCTGTCTTTATTCTAGCTTGTAAAGGCGGTCCTAACCATTTCCTAAACTTACAGTTAGCTTACAAGATTGTAAGGTAGATTGTTAAAAAATAATCCGGATAGTTGTTCCCTTATTTACCGTGGACTCTATCTCCACTTGATGTCCGAGGTTATCGCATATCTGCTTAACTAGAAAGAGCCCCATTCCGGTTGACTCTTGAAAGTTCCGGCCATTTTCACCTGTAAAATAGGGATCAAAGACTCTTGGTAGGTCACTCTTAGGAATTCCGACTCCTTCATCCTCGATTTCTAACACAACGTTCGTACTCCGTTTGTAGCCTTTAAGGTGAATTTTTCGATTATCTCCAGATGTATAACGCACTGCATTCGTAACAATCTGAGTGATGGCAAAGCTCAGCCACTTTTCATCGGAGGCAATCATCAAACTCTTATCCACCTCTACAGAAGGAAAAACACGATTTCGGATAAATAATCGTTTTTGATTGGAGGTAACCGAGCGTACAACCTTTTCTAAAGGGAGCATTTCTACATAAAAATCATGTTCAAATTCATCTAGGCGGGCTGTATATAACACCATATCCAGCCCTTTTTTCAAACGGTCCAGTTCATCACCGATTGCCGTGAAGCGTGGTTCATCTTCATCCTGTATCATCAAATGAATAACAGACAAGGGGGTTTTCATTTGATGCACCCATTGATTAATAAACTGAATATGATTCTTTAATTTATGCTGATGATGATGTAAACCATTTTGATACTGACGGTATTGGCTTTTCAATAACAGTTGTAGACTTGCTGCTAATGGAGCCCTAGAACCAGCCTCGGGAATTTCATCCAAAGGGGTGTGTGGTTCTTCTAAACGCTTGTAAAAGTTTCGATGGGTTAGATACCTGTAAATCAGATACCCGATAAACAAACAGCCGCTGAGGATTCCTGCATACAAGCTAATCGAAAAATTTCGGTACCCATCCAGCCAAAAAACAAATAAGATAAGAACTAATTGAGTGATATAGATAATAATAAGGGGAATTTGTTCCTTTAAGAAAAGTTTCAAAAGTGTGTCCCCCAATTAGGTGAAAGACGATATCCTTGTCCACGAATCGTTTGCAAAGCATCCACAATATTCAATTCTATCAACTTTTTTCGTACGCGTGTAATGTATACATTTAGCGTATTGTCATCAACAAAAACTTGATCATCCCATATTTTTTCAAGCAAACGGTCACGACTTACGACTCTCTCAGACCTCCTCATTAATTCTTCTAAAATCTTGCCCTCTGTATGACTGATTTCTATCTTTTGATTTTGATAACTCAAAGTTAGTCTTTCTATATCTAGTCTTAATCCCTCTACATCGATGAATCGATCACCTTGAGAACTAGCGAACTCCCCGTATGCACGACGAAGCTGGCTATTGATTTTGGCTACCGCTATATCGTAATCAAATGGCTTTGTAATATAATCATCAGCACCATTCTCAAGCGCCATCACCTGATCCATCTTACCTTCTCGGGCAGAAATAAAGATTATCGGACAGGTGGATATTTTGCGAATTTGCCGGCACCAATAATAGCCATCGTATTTAGGTAAATTAACATCAAGTAAGACAAGGTGAGGGGAATACCTTTCAAATTGCTCTAAAACCGTATCAAACTGATTCACTGGCTGGGTATCAAAGCCAAACTTATGTAAATGTTCATCAAGCAGCGTTACAAGTTGTTTATCATCCTCAACAATAAAAATTTTGAACATATTTTTCTCCTTATTTTAGGAAATATTAGATTTAAAGATATTTTAGGCGGGTGTACGAATGAAAAAGATTCTCTTCTTGATTTTTACGATATTTATCTTCCTTCCAGTTTCCGCATCAGCAGAACCAAAGGAAAATCTGAAAGCAGCTTTTGTAAGAAAAGATCATTTATGGCTAAAAATAAGGGATAAGGAAATGAGAATTTCTGATGCTGGCTATATACGATATCCAAAATGGTCATTCGATGGCAGCTGGGTTGCCTATTTGAAGGGAGCCAAGGAAGGGGATGTTATGGACCTTTGGCTCTACAACAGTAAGAGCAATCGACATTTTAAGGTTAAAGAAAATGTTGATGATAACTTCCAATGGTCACCGAACGAAAATAAAATTGGTTTCCAAGTTGTAAAGAATTTATTTATTTTAGATTCCAGCCAATTAGGCTTGTTCATCCCTATAGCCAAAAACATTGAAAATTTCTCTTGGCAGCCCACTGGCAGTGGTTTGCTTGTGTCAACAAAGAAAAGTCCAAAACTTGATTCAGATATTATTTTATCAAAAGTTATCTTGAGAAAAAAAGAAAAGCCTATTATTAACCATTTTTATACCATTAAGATTGATGAAAATGAAATCTTTGCCTCTACAAGTGAATTTAAATGGTCAAATGATAAGAAGTGGATTAGCTTTCTGTTAATTCCTACCGCATCCCTATCGGCTGACGGGAATACTTTATGTATCCTCTCCTCTAACGGAAAAATATTTCAAATGGCAGATGAAATGTTAAATGAACCTGCTTGGTTCCAATGGGCTCCCTTTAATGGGCTGTTAGGATATGTAAGTGGTGTTGGCCGAGAAGCAACCATCAATAAAAGAATGCAGGTTATCAAACTCCCATCTATGAAAACGGTCTTGTATACACCAAGGGGCTATGTAGATCGTGACTTTACCTGGCAAAATAATCGAACCATAGTTGTCTCGCGTTCAATGGAAAATGGATCAGCGGACTTGGAGCAAAGAGCCTTGCCAAGCTTATATAGGATAAACCTTTCAGATAACACTCAAACTCCACTCACTGTTCCTTCAGAAAAGGATGGCGATTTCAGACCAGAAATCGTCAGGAATAACCTATTTTGGATTAGAACTGATAGAAAAAATGCAAATGTGATGGTTTCTCCAACCTATAAAATGAGAAAAACAATTTGGCTTAAAGATATTAGTTTGGGGAGCTCCTATTATGAAAAATGGAGCTGGGATGAGGTATTTAGTTTATATACGGGCCGCTAATTGATTGGAGGGCCAGGCAGGTTTTAGTGCCTGGCTCTTTCCTCAATGTTATTCTTCAATCAACTTATTGGTTAGTGTTCCTAATTTTTCAACTTCAACCGTTACGACATCACCTGGCTTCAAGTAAACTCGCTTTTCCCGTGGATAACCTATGATAACCCCCTCTGGAGTTCCAGTAAGAATGACATCTCCCGGTGTGAGAGTCATGTGCTGAGAAATATAGCTGACAATTTCATCTACATAAAAAATCATATCCGAGGTATTGGAATCTTGACGTTTTTCCCCGTTCACATATGTTTTTAATTGTAAATTGTTAGGATCAGTTATTTCATCTGCTGTAACAAGATATGGACCTATAGGGCTGAAATCATCACATGTTTTTCCAAGTAACCATTGATGTGTCTTTTTTTGAAGGTCACGCGCTGATAAATCATTAGCGGTACAATAACCAAATACATAATCTAATGCATTTTCCTTACTTACATACTTCGCTTCCTCCCCAATTACTACCCCTAATTCTACTTCGTAATCCAGCCTTTGGGTCACTTTTGGTACAGCTATCTCACATTCATGTCCTGTTAATGCATTATTAAATTTGCTAAATAATATAGGTACTTCCGGATAGGGAGACTTTGTTTCGTCAGCATGTTTCCGATAATTTAATCCAATACAAATAATTTTATTCGGTTGCGTGACACAAGGTCCCCACTCCACTTCTTTTTCGTCTTTTATATACTTTGGTTTGCTATCAATTGGCAGATTTGCAATATAGTCCTTGATTGCAGTAAGAGCTTCTTTTCCGCCCGCGATTACCTCCATGATATTTGTATGTACTTGATTAGTAGGATTTTTTTTTAACGCCTCTTCAAGGTCAATTAGACCTTTCTCAGTTTTAACTCCTAACACATACTTGCCTTCTTTTTTAATCGTTACTAGTTTCATTGAATATTTATCCTCCTTGATTTGAGCTTCCTTACCAACAGATTTCTCTATTCTATTTTTTTTATCCTTCTTAACGCTTTAATTAATGCGTTTTTTGTATTATCAGTAAAAAAATAGCGTTTGATTCCGTTTAATCGCTATTCGTTACCGTTATCACTGATAATGGCATTGAACGGGCATGAATAGATGCTATTCGTTACCGCTTTCTCTAAAAAAACGCTTCAAGGGCACGATTAACTCCTATTCGTTACCGTTTTCTCTAAAAGTACCACCACACGGGCACGATTCTCAATCCATTTTTTATTTTCAACCTGTTGTCCTTTCGGATAACACAAAAAAACACAACCCTTATCAGGTTGTGCTTCGTTTTGCCTGGCAACGTCCTACTCTCACAGGGACAAAGTCCCAACTACCATC